>JBAVQB010000027.1:0-224543 GCA_049693615.1 Candidatus Acidiferrales bacterium
GTCGAAGTCGACACATTTCCCGACACTGGCGTATCCGTGCCAGCAAACGCCGCGCCCGCGGCCCAAACCGCCGCTGATAAAGCTACCGCCTTAGTCAGTGCTCCCAACGGCGGTGCTCCGGTTTCCGCCAGCGCTGCCGCAGCAGCGAACCAGGCGGCGAATCAAGCAGCCGAAGCCGCTGCCGAAGCCGCCACTCCCGCCCCTGCTTCGCCACCAAAAGGAATTTCGCGCCAGTTCGCCAGCGTCTCCGTTGCCACGTTAGCCGACATGCGCGAGTGGCGCGGCGCCATCTCCGCCATGATCAGGCATGGACTGGCTGTCAGTGACGCATGGGCCGCCGGCTACCGCGACCAGGCCCAAGCCGACCTCGCCCAAGCCGAAGTGGCCGCTACCACCGACGACGACCGCAGCGCCCTCGAGCTCCTCCGCAACGAAGAGTCCAACCTGGAGAGTTGGTGGAACACCGTCCTCGGCCAGCGCCAGGACCTCAACGGCGCATCCACCATCGATCCTGACGCGCTGAGGAACGATCCCATGCTGGCCAAAATCCGCTCCTGCAGCCAATTCCTAGACTCCATGTTGGTAAGCGGCGCCTACACCGACAACTCCGCCTGCCACTAGCCACGTCAGCCTGGGAACGTCCGCGAATCTTTCAACTCAACGTCGCTCGCCAGGTAGCTCACCTCTTCCGAGGTGAGACCTTTTTCAGTGCGAACCAGCGGTTGTAGCGGCGGCCTTCAGGCCGGCGTTTTTATTAGTTTGGATTTTCTAGCTATCACCTCCCGTCGCCTTTCGAACCGTCGCCCTTTTTCCCGAACTTTTTCCTGAACGGGCGTTGTATCAACTGGCCGAGATTTTGTGTCGTAAATGATCAAAACTTGAAAATCCTTAATGTGTGTTCTGGTGTCGGGTAGAAATTTTTCCGTCGTTTGTTTTGAGTGAGTTAGGACGAATCCTGCCGGTAGTGCACTGTCGAGTAGAAGTGGGCGCCCACTGGGGCGTTTTGGAAGCGACAACTGGCTCATTTTGGTGAGCGATTTGGGCTGGTTACTTCCGCAAACTGCCGGCACATACCCTCCTATAGCGCCGCTGCTGCCCGTCGCTCGGAGCGCAATTCGGCGCTGGCCCCTTCGTTGGGGCACAAAAATATTATTAAATTATTTTGGGGTGAAGATTTTGTAGCACGTTTTTGGAGCGTTTTCAAGGAGCGGTGTGCTGTGTGCACGAAATGTTTTTGCGGGTCAGTTCCATTTTGGGAATAAGGTGAAAGATGCCTGCGCAAGCTTTCGCGTTACCATTTTCGAATGATGGACATGCTATGATTCCGCCAGAGGGAGCTATGAAATCCACGGGCAAGAAGTCCAAGCAGGCGCAAGCGAAAACCTCCGTGTCACGCGACAAGGCTCGTAAAATGCGCGACGATCCTCACGCCGTGAAAAAGCTTGGCAAGATCAGGACACCTCTTGCAGAAAGACGCTCGGAAACCCGTGCGCAGCGTCATGTGACGAAGGAAAATTTGAAAGAAGTTCAGTCGAAGCTCAATCCTTCTTAGCTCTCGCGTAAGCCTCCGCGCCCATCAAATGAATTGAGACGTAAGGCTCGTCGTTTCCGACTTTTGGGGATGTTTAGTATCACTGCTTTCGCGCGAAGTCATACCGCCGGTCGGCTGAAGTCAGCGCGGAAAACCGCTTTGGAATTTAAGGGTGTATAGACCACGTTCCCGAGAAACCGGTTTGTTTTGCTCGGCCTCTAACGAAAAGCACATCCATCGCTCTTGCGACTTGTTCCGCTGTTGTTCCAAATTCCAAGCGAAGCATAGCTTCTTCGAATGCTCGGTTCGGATCCTTTTGTTTCATTCTCCGCGCATACGAGAGTATTTCGTCAGCGAGAGCGTCTTCGGAACGGGACATCGTTGACTCGCGATCTCGTACAAAATCGCGGTTTAATTCCTCAACTTGTGACATCAGATCGGAGGGAAACAAGTCCGTAGCTATTTCCGCTTTTCTTAAAGCCCGTTGTCCACGTCCGCTAATCCTATCGTCCGGGTCAAGCATTCCAATTACGACCCGCGCGATTTTTCTCTCCGTCAAGCGGATCGCACATGGAACCTTTGGATGCTTGCGTGAAGTACACGGTTCTAGGGTCGTGAAAACAGTTGCATTTGATAGAGGCACTTCGGAAAGTTTTTTTTCCAAAGCAATATACTCAGCGTGACACTGTGGAATTTCACCGCGATAGGCGGATGCAATAATTTGTCCATCTTTTACAACAACCACGCCAACTTTGGGATGAATGCGATCATCTTCAGGGATGCTTTTGCGTGCTTCGGCGATTGCCAATTGTGCAAATTTTCGGTCGTCCGGCTCTGATGGCAAGGCAGTTCTGGAGTCTTCTTCCCGTTCATATTGTGTCAGCAGCATTTCGGTGGGCCGCGCATGGCCCTCTAAAACCTTGTCAAGTAAACCCTGATTCTCTAATCGCCTAATGTTTCTCCAAACGTCAGGGGCCGAAAGACCTAAATAATCAAGGTCAACTGGTTCATCAAACTGAATAGGCATCCCCCAACCACCGGCTGTCTGCGGCTGAGTCGGAAATCGGTACGCCAGCCAATAGGCTTTATGAATAAGGTAAGAACGAACGTCCTTATCGGTTCTTGGGGACTGTTTGCTGAAATCAGAAGGTGCCAAAGCGATTTCGAGACGGTTGGATAGGTCGCCTTCGGAGTAGAAATTCAACGTGCCTACATCAAACGCCCGACGAATTGTGTTAAGAACTACCGTATCTTCCCGGCGGTCATACTCCGCTACTGTAGTTACATAAGCATCCCTTGCTCCACCTCGCGTAATAGCAATGCGAAGAACGCCTCTGTTCCTAACGACATCGTAAAGTTGAAAATCATGAAAAACTCCGTCTCGGGTTCCCGGGATGTTCCCGTGATACTCCAGATCAAAGCACTCACCTTTGATGGTGACGAATTTACGGCGTTTCGCAGAAATCATCGAACCTTACCCCTAGTTCAGTTTTAAATTTATCCTCGGGGCTTTTTGTTGACTAATTCGAGAATCTTAGCTCGGTAGTGGTCCTTCGACGCCTTGACCACACTTGCTACCAGTGCATTGTGGCCTAAAGGAGCCACTCTCTTATCAATTTCAGTTTCCATCGTCTCAATTGCTTCCTGAACGCTCGACGGATCATCTGGTTTTATGGTCAGTGTAGTGATTGTACCGTCCAAAGATGATAGAGCAACTTGTGCATCTTTCAACTCTCCTAGGAGTTTTTCATGTCCCGTAAGCTCTATTTTGAGCATGATTTCCTCCTTCTAATTTTTATTTTACCATGCGAATCGCTGGAATTTTTCCGTGAAATCGATTCGCTGAACCGCAGTTCATCAGTGCAGTCGAAAACTTTTGGGGTTAGAACTAAGTCGCAACTTATCGAAAACAAACACAATCAGTCTCGACTGGCGGCGCGCAGAAGGAGGGAATTCACACGCGAAAACATTGCGCCCTTCGCGAACGCACGCAGGATGAATCACTTCGTGATTTACAACAGCTAGGGAAGGCGTCCCGCCACGGCGAGCAGGCGCGCTGCGGAGTTCTAGCACTCGGCGAATTCCAAAGCGGCATTCTCATTCGCAGGAATCTGCGATGAGTCTGGCGCTGGTCGGCGGCATCGGCGGATTTATCGTCGCGCTGGTGACAATTTTCAAGAAGACATGGGCGCCGGTGACGGCTCCGATCTACGCGTTGCTCGAAGGGCTGGTGCTCGGCGGAATTTCCGCCATGTTCGAGCTGCGCTTTCCGGGCATCGCGATTCAAGCGGTGAGTTTGACGTTTGGCACGCTGGTGGTGCTGCTGCTCGCGTACCGCTCGGGACTGATTCCAGTTACGCAAAATTTCAAGCTGGGAGTCGTGGCTGCCACCGGTGGCATTGCGCTCTTCTATGTGGTGACAATGGTCCTGGGATTTTTCGGCGTGCACTTCACCACGATTTACGGAGCGGGACCGATTGGAATCGGCTTCAGCGTTTTTGTGGTGATCATCGCGGCGCTGAATCTGGTGCTCGATTTTGATTTTATCGAGCACGCCGTTGGCGCGGGCGCGCCGAAATATATGGAGTGGTACGCCGCCTTCGGCTTGATGGTCACGCTGATCTGGCTGTACTTCGAAATCCTGCGCTTGCTCTCAAAATTGCGGAGCCGCAACTAAGATTTCTCCGCGGAAATCGCAAAAGTTTTGCGAGATTAGCCGATCGCGTGAGACAAAATCCGTCCGGCAGGTAGCCTCCACAACGGTAACATTTCTACCCCAGAATATTTGAAGCTCGCCTAGCCCTCTGTCCGACCACGCTGCAATTCATAGATAACATTAGCCTTGCCGTTACCTCGCGGTGGCCTGCCAAATGCACTTCCGATAGCAGATTTTAAGGTCAGCCCGCGCCATTTCAGGGCGACTCGAGGTCGTAAACGTGAACTTTCCGCAACCGAATTCCGAGAGCACTCAGCGGTCTCTGAACCGAGAGCGCGGCTTCACCATGATCGAACTCGGCGTGGTGATCGCGATCATTCTGATCATTTCGGCCATGGCCATATTTGCGCTGCAACCCAGCTTGCAAGACGCCAAGTACGACAACGCCATGCGCGAAGTGATCGACCAATTGCGGCAAGCCCGCGAGTATGCCATCGCGAACCGCCGCTACGTGCAAGTCACATTTCCGATTGTAGTGATCGCCGGACAACCTACTCAATACCAAGTAGTGACTACTCAGAAAAATGTTGCGCCATACGGGCCGGTAGATGCGGGAGCCGACATTGTGCTCAGTACCGTTCCTATACAAGTTCCAGCGCAATATTTCCTGTTTCCCGGGGCTCCGGATACTCCGGATGGTTTCGGAAACGCTAGCCCGATTGAGTTTGAAGGGCTAAACGGCGGACCGGTCCTGGGGATGATGTTCCAGAGCGACGGAGAGCTGGTGGACGGCCTCACGTTCCTACCGATTAACGGAACAGTCTTCATTGGTTTCCCTAACGCAGCCACTGCTTCCAGAGCCGTAACAGTTTTGGGCGGCACCGGCCGAATCCGCGGCTGGAAATACACGGGCACAGCATGGTTTCAATTCTGAAGGAGATCAGGACAATGCAGCGAACAAAAAGACGGCAGTTGGCAGCGGGCTTCAGCTTACTTGAGACGATGGTCGCTCTGATCGTGCTGGCGGTCGGAATTCTGGGTCTGGCGGCGTTGCTCTACGATTCGCTTTCTTACATGCAGGGTTCGCAGGACGATTTCATCGCGCAGCAAAAGGCGGAAGAAGCTGCCGAAGCCATCTTCACCGCGAAGTACAGCGCCAACGCGACGTTTGCGCAGATTTCAAATAACACAGGCGGAAATCCGGGCGGCCTGTTTGTTACGGGTCCGGTAGCGCTGACCCAGCCTGGGCCCGATGGGCTAGTCGGCTCCATCAACGACGTGGGAGCTCTACCCGCTTACATCATCTACCCGGGACCTGACGGAAAGCTGGGCACTGCTGACGATATTCAGGCGCCGCTCACAAATTTCACACGCACCATCGCTATCAGCAATCTCGCCAGCGAACCGACCAACGATGTTCGCGACGTAATCATAACGATCAACTACACCACCGGAAAATTTACACGCCAATATCAGCTCGAGACCTATGTTTCGGAATTCTAGCGTGGCGAGGAGCGAGGGAATGAAGCGGCAAAACGGATTCACCCTAATCGAGCTGATGGTATCCATGGCCATCCTGGTGGCCACCGTGGGTGTTGTGGTGGGCGCACTCCTGCAAGCGCAGCACGCCACACAGGGCGTCGCGTACGAGGCTAACACTCAGGAAAACCTCCGCGCCGGAATGCATTTCATCGTGGAAGATCTGTTGCAGGCTGGTGAGGGAATCCCGCAAGGCGGAATCGCAGTGCCGTATAACGCCACCGGTAATTCCGCAATCGTTCGTCCCGGTGCGTTTGCGCCGATCTCTCTGACGTTCGTGAACCCTCCGGCTCCCAACGGCTTCACCACGCTCCCGGCGATTAGTCCGGGTTCACAACAGGGTCAGGACGCGAAAACGGTGAACCCAACGAACGGCGCGATATTAGACGGGAACTTGAAGACCGACATCATCAACATACTCTATGCGGACAATAGTCTCCAAGACGTCGCTGGCAACTATCTTTACAGTTATCCAGTCGTGCAAGCAGTAGGTCCTCCGGTTTGCGGGGGAACAATTAACGCGACTGGAGCGTCCGTAACGCTGGCCGCAAATTGTTTCACCATGCCGGGCGTCACCAAGCCCCTTACCGTCGGCAACTTGATCATGTTTCACAATTCCAACGGGACTGCTCTGGAATATGTGACCAGCATTAACGGACAAACGATAAATTTCGCGGCGGGAGATCCGGCCGGTTTGAACCAAACAGGGCTGCCCAATGGCACGGTTGCAAATTTACAGAATGCGGGCGGTGGTTTCCCGCCAACCTCCATCACACGAGTTTGGCTGATCACGTATTACATAGACTCGACGACGAATCCGTCGGATCCTCAATTGATTAGGCAGGTGAACTATCCGAATTATCCTCCAGGTCCGGCGGCCGTAAACCCTCCGCAAGCGATTGCAGACAACATCGAGAATCTTTCGTTCAGCTACGACATTACCGCCTCGAACTGGCCCGGAATAGGCACCTACCCGGCCGGACCGGGAAACGCTCCCACACCGGTTCTTCCGGACAACGCCTCTCAAATTCGCGCGGCGAACGTGTTCCTGGCCGGAAGATCGGAAGCGCCTTATCGGGGATCAGGATATCCGCAATATTTACGGAACAACCTAAGTACGCAAGTCAGCATTCGCAGCCTTTCGTTTACAAATACGTTCACAACCGCGGCGTCGTCGACATCTCCGTAAAGCGCGCTCGCATCGTTTTGATAAGTTTTTTCAAAGGAGACTTGCAGTGAGAACTCAACGCCAAAGTGGAATTGCACTATTAACTGCCCTGTTCGTGCTCATCCTGGTCACCGCATTAGCGGTGGGCATGTGTTGGATGGTGATGACCGATCAGCGGCTGGGCGGGAATAACCAGTTCCGCGAGTCGGCGTTCTATGGAGCGGAAGCCGGCATGGAGAAGCTCACCGCAGATGTAGGAACTACTTTTGCGAACGAAGGCTCGCTCTCCACGGCCGAGATGACCGCCATGACTGCGGCCGCTAATCAGCCCACTATTACGGGAATACAATTTCTGGATCCTGCGGGAAATTCGACGTATCAAATTATGTGCGGGAGTCCGCTAGTCAGCCCGTGCGTTCCGGTTTCGAATAATGCCACCATGCTCCCGCCCAGCCCGTATGCGGGAATGCAAGGACTCATCACTCCGTTCACGCTTTCCGTTACTGCGCGGGGCGTAGTCACAGGTGCGGAAGTTAAGTTGACGCGCCAGGTGCAGGTGGTGGCCATTCCTGTTTTTCAGTTCGGCATTTATTCGGATTCGGATGTGAGCTTCTTTGCTGGTCCTCCCTTCGATTTTGGAGGCAGAACCCACACCAACGGTAATCTGTGGCTAGCGGCTAACAGCGGGCCACTGTATCTTGCCGACAAAGTAACCGTAGCGGGTCAGGTAGTTCGTACCAACTTGGAAAATGGCACCCAGCTTACCGGCTCAAACTACACCGGAGTGGTGTCCATCGCGACTACGCCCAATCCTGCTACCTTGCCTCCCGGCCCTGCATACTCGAACGCCCAGTGGTCTCCATTAGCGCTAACGGAAGGCAGCGTTACGAACGCAGGCAACAATCTCAACATCACGAACGTGGCTTTGGGGACTGCAAATGGAGGGTGGCCCGCGGTCGAAAATCGATATAACGGGCAGCTCAACAGCGGCGTGCCAATTCTCACTTTGACGACCACCGCCCTTGGTGGTCTGGTCCACCCGATTTCCCTGATTCGCCGGCCAACTCCGGGAGCGAGTCAGGCGGTGCTGAATGAACAATATTTTATAGAGGCATCCCTGCGCATTTTGCTCGACGATTATCCAGCCGGTGTAACGCCGGGCACCGCGGGCGCGTGTAACGGCGCAGACATGTTATCGGAACAGACAGTTACGGCAACGGTTCCCGTGGATTTAGCAACGCTGGCGACAAACCCAGCTTCAATTTACAACGGTTCTAACAACGTTCCTAACCTCGTGATCCCGTTGCCGGAGTCAGGCGCAGGCGGATCTTATTCAGCCACGAATGGGTATTGGATCCAGAGTGCCAAGCCTCTGATTACAGGCTGCCTGAAGATCGAATATCAGAATCTAGGCGGCGCTTGGACCGATATCACTCCGCAAGTTCTGGCCCAGGGATTTTCGGGACGGAATATCAATCCCGGGAATTATGGTGTCGCACCGCCAACGCTTCCTGCGTTAGGGAGCAACGTTGCGCAAGGGCCCACGACTAATCCCAACGTCACATCTAAGATCCCGTGTATAGATCCTAGCCCCAGCGCCATCATCCGAATCGCACGCTTGCGAGACAACCCGTCAACGGCCACGGCTGCAAACTCTTACTGTGGCAATACGGCAGCCGCCGGAACCACGAGCGCGACAGACTACTGGCCGATGGCGCTCTTCGATTCTCGCGAAGGAACAATGAGAACCGTCTCAACGCCCAGCCAAATCACTGCGCTCGGCGTGATGTATTACATCGAGTTGGACGCCGGAAACTTGGCGGCTTGGATTAACTCGGGTGCCTTTCCGCTCAACAACGCCACCGGAGGATTCACCGTTTACTTCTCGGATCGTCGCGGTGAACTGCCCGACACGAATGTGGGAGGCGTCAAAACAGGCAGCTTCGGATTCAACGACGTCGTCAACTTATCGAATCCCGCGAACGGCTGCCCCAATAACGCGATCGAGCAGGGCGAAGACCTGGAAGGCGACGGCGTCCTCCGAACATATGGCGGCGCCGAGACAATCCCTCTCTACCCGCTTGCTACCGGGTCCAATATCTGGACGCTTCCCGGGTTGTGGACCGGAACTAACATGGCAACAACTGGTGCGAGCCCCATTATGCAAGGAAACAGTGTCTGTGGCGCTCCGGTTCTTGCAGCGCCGATGACCGCCGCCAATTGGCCCGGAGTGGAATACTTAGATGCTCGGCAGGCGCGCGAAAATCCCCCGGTATTCTTCCGCCGGGCGTTGAAAATCGTAAATGGCCAGTCCTTGAATTTGGGTACCACTTGCGGCGCGATTCCATGCGGATTGACCATTGCGTCCGAGAACCCGGTATATATCCAGGGCGATTACAACACGCCGGCGCCGACGGCCGCCGGTGAGTCGTGGGGCGCCCCTACCGTAGCGGCGGCTGTTGCAGCGGACGCGATTACATTGCTCTCCGACAGCTGGAATGATGTGAACTCGTTCGTGTATCCGTACTCAACCGGAACTGCCGGCACCCGACAGGCGGTTCCGACTGCCTATCGAACTGCTTTGATTGCCGGGAAGGGAATTCCCTTTATCAACCCGGCAGGAGAAGTGGCCGACTTTGGAACGGACGGCGGAGTCCACAACTTCCTGAAATTCCTTGAAACCTGGAGTGGAACTCCCTGCTACTACGAGGGTTCGCTGGTGAGCTTCTACTATTCCAGACAAGCTGTCGGAGCTTACAAGAACTGGGGCGCGGTTTACAGCCCGCCAAACAGGAATTACTTCTTCGATCAGAACTTTACGCTGGGCCCGCAATATTTGCCTCCGAGAACGCCGTCGTTGCGCTCCATCAATACGATCGGATTCTCGCAGGAGCTTTTGGCCACCCAGTAGATCGATTCACCCCAAAGGATGTAAAGGCGGCTCCTATTTCCTGGGAGCCGCTTTTGTTTTTGGCCACAGCAAAAGTTGATTGCACATGCTCTCGCAGGAAAATTGATCCTCGTAGAAAATGACCTAATTAGGGCGACGCCGGTAAAGTCCGCACGTTGAAATTGGTATCTGCGGCAGGCGCCGTGCACGATGGCGTCACATCCAGCGAACACAAATCCGCCGGCACCTCGAAGTCAGACGGAAGCGCGATTCCCACCAGCGGCTCGGCATATAAATTGTAATTGCGGCCGACCGGCAAGCGCTCGAGGTCGTACGTGCCATCAAATTGAGTCGGTGGACTCGCCGCGTTGCAGCTTCCGCTGGAGAACGCTCCCGCGACGATTGCGCCGGTATCCGCATCCAGCGCCACTACCTGCGCTCCGACCATTCCCGTAACCGACAATCCCGTTGAGGTAGCCGGAAAACCAGCCAGTGCGAACGGATTGGCAGGAAGGATTTGTCCGCGAATTGCGCCGATATTCACACTGTCGTTCGGATCCGGGTAGAGCACTCGTATGCCCGTGCGATCGTCGTCGCTCAGCGGGCCATCCGGCACTTCGGCCGTGGGACGCAAACCCAAAAATTGGCCCGGCGGCGGAGCGTAGGGAAACATTATGGCGCGAATTACGGCGGAATGGTCCAGACCCATCCAGTGGCCGAGTTCGTGTGTGAGTAGAGATTCGAGATCGTACGCGGCGGCGCCTTGAGGGGTAGCGAGAGCCGCGGGGGTGGCAAAGGTCACTTCGCCGGTGTTGCAGAAAAGGGTGTCCGCATCCAGGATTTGGCCAGCAAATGTGGATGGGCCACTCGCGCCAACCGTGACGCCCGGAGCATTCGCGACAAACGTACGCGTAAATGCCAGTACGCCGGGAGTGAAGGCGTCGCTCGCTTGGTTGAAGCAAATCGTGTTCAGTCCATCCACGTTGTCGCCGGCATCGTCGGTGCAGGAATTCGCGTTGGCTACACGAGCGATCGGAGCTTCCAGCCCCGGATAAGTGGCCGAGTTAAATGTTGTGCCGATGACTCCGGCCCAAACAGAAAATGAATCGGAGATCGATTGCTCGATCTCATCGAGTTGAGCGGATGACCCCGCGGGCGCCACGGTGATGATTACTGGTGACGCCGTCGTAGGCAACGACGTGCTCCACTGACGATCGAGCGGCGAGCTAACCGACAAATTCCAATGGTTCGGCTGCGGACATCCGCCGGACTGCGGAACGGTGGATACATAGGAGTACGCCAGCGCACCGGACGCAAAGCTGGTAACCGAGAAAAAGAACGCTATGGTGAGCCAGGCGACGGCTTGCTTCATTTTTGTGCTCCCGGTTTTTGAATTAACGCGGCGGTTACTTGCGCATGCAATTGATCCAGCGAAATATCGCGAACGCCGGACGACACAAATGTCTTGGTGCCAGGATCGAAGGTGTCGAATGACGCGCTGTCCTGTGTGACTGTTTCCACACCTGTTCGCGAATCCTGATGAATGCGGAATGTTCCTTGTACCCAGCTCACCACGGAAAAATCTCCGCGCGGAGTCGGCACCAGGAACAGCACGACCTCCTCTCCGACGCGGAAGCGCGGCACACCTGAAACGTACGAAGTTAAATTACCGACTCTTCGTCCCAGCAGGCGAACGTTCACACGCGGTTGCGCGGAACCCTTCCAAGTTTCGGTTGGTTCGAGCGCGGTAAACGTCCAGATTTCTCCCGCTTCCCACGCGCTTTTATTTCGGACGCAGCGTGCACGAACGATTACAAGCGAGGACTGCGTGAGCTTCGCAACCGACATGTGCGCGAGCGTGGTGGGAGAGGCCGCGTTGCATAGCAGCAGCGAAAGGCAGAGCGCGGATACAAAAGAGCGGAGCGATGCGATAGTAAATTTCATTTTCATTGCACCTCAATCATTGCGGTGGCTGCGGCGCGGTCATTGTTTAGCGTGGTGATGAAGAGCGTGCGTACGCCGGGAAGAGTGGCGCTGGAAATTTGCAAGTCGAGCTCGATGGTATTGGGAAATAGGCCGGTGATGGCCGAAGCGGTTACCGGAATATCTCCTCCGGGCGGCCCGGTGAAAACATAGGTGAACGTGGGATCGAGCAGGTTGCCGTGAACGCAAAGGCTCACGGTGGACGTGCCGGAAGCAGGCCGAGTGATGGTGATAGGCGAAGCCTGTATCTCGCATGTATTCCCGCCGGTAAGCGGCCCGAAGAAATCCACATTGATGGGTGCGGAGGCTGCGGCGGTGGTGGGTTCCGTGACGATGATATTCGTCCCCGTGGATGCGGGTTGCCCGGCACTGAGTGTGATTACGCCCACCGACACGTCGTACGGCACGATGACGAATGGCACCGGGTTCGAGAGCGGTGAAAGCGGAGGAGGATTTTGAATTTCGATTGTGAGCGTGGCAGCCGATTGCACGTCGGACGGATTGAGCGCCGTGCTGCAAGTGCTTGCACTCGGGCACGTGGTGGCGCGCGGCGTGCCGTTGATCAGAATGGAGGAAGCCGCGCTGCCTGAGCCGGCCACGAAATTGACGCCTTCCAATGTAAAGGGAAAGCTTTCCACCGCGCCAGCCATCACGCTCGATGGAAGAATCACTTCGATCACCGGGCCGCTGTTGACGGCGACTGTAGCCGTTGCGGATTTTGTGGCGTCAGCGACGCTGGCAGCGATCACCGATATAGCGTTGGGTGAGGGCGCGACGGTGGGTGCGGAGTAAAGCCCGGTTGCGTCCACCGAGCCGCAGCCGGCGCCGGAGCAACCTTGTCCTGGCACTGCGCTTTGGACGGTCCAAGTAACGCCGGTATTCGAGCTGCCGGTGACCGTGGCGTAAAAGCGCTGCTGAGAAATTGTGGCGCTGGAAGGCGCGATGAATGCGAATGGCGGCGAAATGGAGACCGCTACCGCGCCCGTTGCACCAGTGATGATTACGATTGCGTTGCCGCTGCGCGTAGGATCGGCGGCACTGGTCGCGGTAACGGTGACGGGATTTGATGTGGGTACCGTCGCGGGCGCAAGAAAATCGATGCTGCCGGCAGCAGGTCCTGTTGGCGCGGCGCATGGAATGACGGCGTGCTGGCAGATCTGGCCCAGGATAGTGTTTCCGTTGGCCGTACCGTTTACTGACCAGGTCACAGCGGCGTTCGAAGTGTTGGTCACCGTGGGAGTTAGCGTAACCCGCTCGTTAATGGGCACCGATGTCGCGGAGGGCGCAACCGTCACGCTCACGTTGCTGACAATTGTGACGGTGGCAGAAACTGTGGCGACGCCGGCGACGGCATGAACCGTGACGGGATTGTTCGCAGGCAAAGATGTCGGCGCTGTGTATTGCGCCGTGTTGGCGCTGGTGCTGAGGATGGTCCCCAGCGTCGCGTTGCCGCCGGGAATTCCATTTGCGTCCCAGACGATTGCTACTGTGGCCGGGGGACAGAATGTGGCGGCAAAATTTTGAGTTAAGCCTAGCGCGACATTCGTCGTGCTTGGCGAAATGGAATTTGTCCCGGAGCAGGCGATGGTGACGCTGGCACTGGCCGATTTTGTGGTGTCTGCGACGCTGGTGGCCGTCACAGTAACAGTAGGCGGAGTGGGCGTCGCTACAGGGGCCATGTACAAGGCTGCCGTAGAGTTGCTCGCAACAATTGTGCCGACGGTGGAATTTCCGCCGGCGATGCCGTTGACCGTCCAGGTGACCGCCGTTGACGGGCTGCCTGAACCGGCGGTGACGGTCGCGGTGAAAAGCTGGGTTGCCGAAACTGAAACCGTCGCGGAAGTTGGCGCGATGCTAATTGAAAGATTGTCTTTCAGCGTTACGGTGACCGAAGCGCTGTCTTTCGGATTGACCTGGCTCACGGCGGTCACGGTAACGCTGGCGCCGGGCGGCAGAACTGTTGGCGCAGTAAAAAGGCCAGTGGCGGAAATTGTGCCAATGGACGCGCTTCCTCCCGCAACGGCGTTAACTTCCCATGTGACGTTGGTGTCCGTGTCGCCGGTAACGGTAGCTTGGAAGGCTTGGGTCTGGCCCAGGAAGAGACTTGCTGCGGCGGGTTGAATGGTAACTACAACATTTGGCGGCGGTGGCTTGGGCGGCGCAAAGGCGTAACCGCAGCCGGTGACATGGATCGCGACAAGCGCTGAAAGTGCGGCGAGGATTCCAGCGCGGAAAATCCTCCGACGTCTGTCTGCGTTTTCGCCGCAGATCACAAATTCCGCAATGCGAGAAAGTCGTGAGTTGCACCACGTGTGTTGGGCCGGGATTTTCATCGCACAAACTAGCAGGGCAAGAGGTGTGCCAAAGCGGAGCACAATTTGCCGCGCTCGATCCTGGCTCCGCCAAAGCGCGGAAATTTCCTTGTAAACTGCGCTCCGTTCGCAACTTGGGTTTCGTTAGAAAGTGAAATAAATATGTGGCAAATTGCTTTCGCACGCACGACTGTGCGCGACTTCTAAAGGTTTTCTTTCCCGGAACGGCAGCGTGCCATTCCATTTCGGGAGCGAGATAGCCCAGAGGACAAGATTGACACTTCGTGCCTCCCGCCGAATAATGCCGCTATGACCAAGCCGGAAACCGTAAGGCGCATCAAGGCCTATTCAGCCGAAACCGGATACGTTTACCAGTATCAGTTCCAGGATGTGCACCCCGCGGAAAAGGAAGGCGCGCCCGGGAATGAATTTATTTATTACGTCTCCGCCGACCGCAAGACCATGTTTCCGGTACGGATTTTTGTCCGGAGAGATGCGCTAGATAACTGGACCAAAAAAACAGGACGCGTGTTGACTGGAACCGAGGAGTACGCGGTCGCGAAAATGCGTCTATTTCAGGCGCTAGATGAAGTGGAAGACTTTGCTGGCAAGCGTCCGGACCTGGTGGTGGATGAATCGAACCTGCCCGCGCTGCTGGAACGCCTCGACTTGTAGATCCTCCCTGCTTTTCTTTTTGAAAACTCTCGAAGAGCTACTGATCAGGGTGATGTCCATTGGAGGGCTACTTTTTCGCGAGGATTGCGTGGAGTGCGGGCTCGAGATTCTCGTATCGAAAAGGGAACCTCGCAGCTGGAAAGCGCTCGGAGCTGACTTTCTGACTGGAAAGCAAAAGCGCATCGGCCATTTCTCCCAGCATCAAACGCAGCGCAAACTCCGGCGCAGGCAAAATCGCCGGCCGATGCAGCACGCTCGCAAGCACACTCGTGAATTCCGAATTTCGCACTGGGTTTGGAGCCACCACGTTCACCGGACCGCCGGCCTTTTCATCTGAAATAGCCGCGCGCAGTATGCCGACTACATCCTCAAGCGCCACCCACGACATCCACTGCTTACCGCTTCCAAGCCTCCCGCCCAAACCGAGTTTGAAGGGAGGAATGATTTGTTTCAGAGCGCCGCCTTTCGCGGACAGAATAATTCCGAAGCGAGCGAGCACCGTACGTATCCCGTTCGATTGCGCGCGTAGCGCCTCCGTTTCCCAGTCGCGAGCCAGAGTTGCGAGGAAATCGTTCCCAATCGCGCTCGATTCAGTGAGAGCTTCGTCGCCGCGGTTGCCGTAATATCCGATCGCCGACGCAGAAACAAACACTCGGGGTTTTTGCTTCAGTCGCGTGAAGGCGTCCAACAGAATTCGCGTGGCGCCTATGCGGCTGGCGTGGAGAATTTTCTTGCGCGCAGCCGTCCAGCGGCCGCCGCCGATACTGGCGCCATTCAGGTTCACCACCGCGTCGGCGCCTTCCATCGCATCCGTATTGATAAACCCGCTCGCGGGGTCCCAGCGGATGTCACCCGGCGAAGCTTCGCCCCCGGGCCGCACCAGATGACCTACCGTGTGGCCGTCGTTTCGTAAAGATTCGGTCAATGCGGTTCCCACCAGACCTGAGCCGCCCGAAATCAGAACTTTCATCCAGCTGCCTCCGCGTCGGCCATAAAACGCGAAAATTAAAAAAGGTAAAGCGGGGGACTCAATGCTCCTGGTCCTCTTATTATTTGCTTGCGGTTCATTTATTTTACTTGAAGAAGTTGAGCGGAGTGACGCGGGGGTGCGTTCCGCGCTAACTTCATTATGCAAATATTACCGCAATTTTGTGCCTGAAGGACGACGAAAGAAGCGCTCCCCCTCACTTGTTTTGTCCGCCTCAGCGCTGGACTCTGGAATCGCTTTGAACGGTGTGGCGCGATAGAATCACCCAGATGCGCGTTCGCGTACTATTTTTTGGACAACTAAAAGAAATCGTCGGTCTGGGGGCTGAAGAGGCCGGCCTTTCAGAAGGCGCGCGCGTGGAAGATCTTTTTGAACGTTACGCGCGGCGGTTTCCGAAGCTTGCCGAATTTCGAAGTTCGATTGCTCCCTCTGTGAACCAGGAATATGCCGAATGGCGTGCTTCGGTGGCAGATGGGGATGAAGTGGCCTTCCTGCCTCCGGTCAGTGGAGGGCAGGCAACTGCCAATAACGACGACATCTTCCAACTTGTGCGCGAGCCCATTCAGCCCCGCGAGCTTCTGGAAAAATTAAAGGCTCCGGAAGATGGCGCAATGGTCGTTTTCGACGGCTTCGTGCGCAACAATTTTAAGGGAAATCGAACGCTCTACCTGGAGTACGAAGCTTACGAAGCGATGGCTTTAGCCAAAATGCGTGAGATTGGCGTCCAAATCCGCGAAAAGTTCCCGATTCGCCGTCTGGCTATTATTCACCGCTTAGGACGGCTGGAGATCGGCCAAACCAGCGTATGGATCGCCGTAAGCTCGGCACATCGAAATGCGGCTTTTGAGGCCTGCCGTTACGCCATCGACACATTGAAGCGCGCGGTACCCATCTGGAAAAAAGAATTCTTTGCAGGCGGGGCGGTTTGGGCCGAAGGTGAAACGCCTTCGCAGGAAGCCATTTCAACGCCGGATGAATCTAAGTTTCCTACAAACAAATGAAGCGACCTCAGCCGGCTGGATTCCACCTTCTCTGCACAATGATTGGCCTTCTAACCTGCGCCGGCCTGGCGCTGAATCTGCGGGCGCAACAATCGCAACAATCGCAGCAATCGCAAACGAGACAGCAAGACGTGATCCGCGTGCAGACGAACCTGGTCAGCATCCTGGCCAGCGTAATTGATGCCAACGGACAGCCCATCCCCGACCTCAAGCAGGATGTTTTCCAGCTTTTCGAGGAGGGCGTGGCGCAGAAAATCGAGCGCTTCGAAGCCCAGACCAATCGTCCTCTCGATCTAGCTCTGATGGTCGATTCCAGCATGAGCACGTTCAAGGACATGAAGTTTGAAACCGAATCCGCGGCCCACTTTATCGGGCAGGTGGTGCGGCCCGGCGACACACTGAGTCTTTTCGAGTTCGACGAAAAGGTTACGCAGCTTGCGGATTTTTCCGCGGATGTGCCGAAGCTACAGTCCGCGGCGCGCCGAATCACCCCGGGTGCCGGAACCTCGATATACGATGCGATCGTGTTGGCTTCGAACACACTTCGGCGACGCCAACTGGACAGGCGCCGTGCGATCGTTCTGGTGACGGATGCCGGTGAAACAACCAGCTTGTCGAAATTTGAGGACGCCCGGCGCGCCGCGATTGCATCCGGAACCCTGCTCTACTCCATCGTGATTCGCGCCGCCAACGAAAGCGGGCGAAACACCGCCGGCGAGCATGCCTTGATTACCATTACCGATAGCACCGGCGGCGCGATGTTCGTGGTGGACGAAACCCACTCGCTTGACGCCGTGTTCGACCGCATTGACCGCGAGCTACGCACGCAATACTTGTTGGGATACTATCCTAGTCCGGTGCCGCCGCCGGGAAGCCCCCGCCACGTTACGGTGAAGGTCTCGACTGGCGACTTCGTGCGTTACCGCAAAGAATATTTCACTGCCTACGCGCCGCGCTAGGTTTGTTAAGCGCGCGGACGACGGCGATCAAAAAATCATGAATCAATTTCTTAGCACTGCTGTAGAAGCCGCGCGCGAAGCGGGCGCCATCATCCTTGCCGGTCACGCCCGTCCGAAAGAAATAATCTACAAAGGCGACGTCGACTTGGTCACCGAAACCGACCGCAAGTCGGAAGCTGCGATCGTTGCTCGTTTGCGGCGCGATTTTCCGCAACACACGATTGTGGCGGAAGAAGGCTCCGGCAAGCATAGTTCGACCTCTTTGTTTACCTGGTACGTGGATCCGCTCGATGGCACCACGAATTTCGCGCACGGTTATCCTTGCTTCGCGGCGTCGATCGGCTTGTTGAAAGATGGCCAGCCGCTGGTGGGCGTGGTGTTCAATCCGGTTACCAATGAATTGTTTTATGCCTCGCAAGGCGAAGGCGCTTACCTGAACCAAAAGCCAATTCACGTGTCTTCTGTGAATACTTTAGCGGCAAGTCTGGTATCCACCGGATTCCCTGTGCACAAACGCGCCGACAATTTGAACATTCATTATTATTGGGAGTTCACGCTGCGTTCGCACGGCGTGCGCCGCGACGGCGCTGCTTCGATGGATCTTTGTTCCGTCGCCTGTGGGCGATTCGAAGCTTTCTGGGAGTTTGGATTGAAATCCTGGGACACCGCAGCGGGGATGCTGATCGTTACGGAAGCGGGCGGGAAAGTCACCGATATTGCCGGCGCGCCCTATCAGCCCGGCGGGCCGTCCGTTTTAGTGACCAACGGCTTGGTGCACGACGAAGTACAACAAGTCGCCGCCGAGATCGCCGCACGCCCCGCCAAGTTCTGATCACCCGCGCGCACGCAACTATGCGGGCAACCTCGGCTACGGGCTCTTGGGTTTCTCGATGACCTGCTGAGTCTGCACGGAAAATAGACGAAAGTCAGAAAAAGTGTGCATAACGATCGTCCGGCGATTGCCGTAGTCGATGTACGCGATCGCCGATTGAGGCAGCCACATTTCAACATCCTGCGAGTGGAATTTTACCGGCGCGTAATCCACGGAAACCGCATTGCCACGCATTCCAATTCTCGGCACTCCATCCACTAGATTCGTTTCCAAGTGCATCACCTGACCGGAAGCCGTCGCAATCCAGGCGCGGCCTTTCAGACGGACCGGAACAACCTGCGAAGCGGTGCGAACACCAAAAGTCCGCGGCCGTTTGTCTTTACTCTGGCGGAAGTAAACTACCCAGGCGGGCTGATCGTTCCACACGGTCAAACCCTCGCAGCGCATATCGTAGTCGCCCTGCAGCGAAGGATTAAAAATCAGCGCCAAGGCCGGCAGACCCCTGTCGAGAATCGAGCCAAGATCGACATTTTCGGCTCCCGAAAGAAGCACTCGAGTTTCATGGACCTTCGGCGTGTCGGATTTCTCGCCGAAATCGACCAGGTAATCAAATCTCGCGGACGTAGACATTTCCGGAACGCCAAGGTCATCCGTCTGTTCATAGCGAAGCTGTTCTTGCGCGTCGAAATTCTGCAGATGAGTAATCAATTCCTCCGCGCGGTCTCCCGCCTGTTTCAGGACGTTGGCAATCTGACAGGGCGGCGTTGCGGAAATAGATGTAAGCGGAGCGTCCACCTGCGGCGGATTCCAATGCAACTCAGACTTCTTGTTTTCTTTTTTGTGGCCTGAATTAGCTGGCGCGTTCAGCACAGTCGCGAACAAGCCTAAGGCTAAGCACAATATCGGAACGCCGGATCGCAAGGAGATTCGAGTGCTGAGTTTTTGCGAAAGTGCACGGGAACGAATCATTTCGGTGGCCCCTGCCACGCGGGCTTCTAAAATAATTGCCATGAGTTTAGCACGCCGGTTATGAGTCGTTCGCTGCTAATCGCGGAAATTCGCCCTGCCAATCCTCTCGAACTTCTTCGGGCCAGCCGAGTCACGCTCATTGACGCGCCTTGCGCCCGATGCTAGCTTGACCGCCTATCCTTCTTCATGCGAGCTGTTGACCTCATCCGCAAAAAGCGAGACGGCGCGGAACTTTCCCGCGAAGAAATTGATTTCCTTATTGAAGGCGTCACCCGCGGGCGAATCCCTGACTATCAGATTGCCGCCTGGCTCATGGCTGTGATTTGGCGGGGAATGAGCAACGCAGAAGTTGCCGCTCTGACGGAGGCCATGCTTCTTTCCGGCTTGGTCCTCGCTTGGCCGGATCTGCCGGCGGCCAAGGTCGATAAACATTCCACCGGCGGTGTGGGAGATAAAACATCCCTGGTGATCGCGCCGGTCGTAGCGGCGGCAGGATTGTACGTGCCGATGATTAGCGGACGTGGACTGGGCCACACCGGCGGAACGCTGGACAAGCTGGAATCGATCCCCGGTTTCAACGTCGTTTTAGAGCTCCCAGAATTTCGCCGCGTGCTGGAGAAGTGCCATTGCGCTCTGATCGGCCAGACTCCGGAAATCGCGCCTGCCGACAAGAAGCTGTACGCCTTGCGCGACGTGACCGCGACGGTGGAAAGCCCCTACCTGATTTGCGCGTCGATCATGAGCAAAAAAATGGCGGAAGGAATTGACGCGCTGGTTCTGGACGTGAAAACGGGCCACGGCGCTTTTATGAAGAATCAGTCCGACGCTGAATATCTGGCGGAATTAATGGTTGAAACCGGAACGCGCATGGGCGCGAAAATCGTCGCGCTGATCACCGATATGGACCAGCCGCTCGGCCGCAAAGTGGGGAATGCCTTGGAAGTGGAGGAGTGCATCGAGGTTTTGCATGGTGAAGGGCCGGAAGATCTCCGCGAACTTTGCGATGAGCTTTCAGCCTGGATGTTTTTCCTGGGCAAGCGAACTAAATCAGTGGCGGAAGGGCGCAAGCTCGCCGCGGAAATGATTGCATCCGGACGCGCGCGTGATACATTCCGCGAGATCATACGTTTGCAGGGAGGCGATGCGGGCGTGGTGGACGATCCGTCTCGCCTGCCGCAGGCGAAGCATACCGCGCGGATTGACGCGTCTCGATCCGGGTTCGTTACCGCGATTCGCGCGGAAGACGTAGGCGTCGCCAGCATGATGCTAGGGGGCGGTCGCGAGAAAAAAGAAGATTCCGTGGACCCGGGCGTGGGAGTAACACTCGAAAAGAAGATCGGCGATAAAGTCGAAGCCGGGGAGAATCTCTGCACCGTGCACTACAACCTGGATTCGCGGCTGGTTCGCGCGGTGGAGTTGCTGTCTCGAAGTTTTGAAATTGGCGAAAAGCCGCCACCGCGATCGCCGCTGGTGCGAAAAATCATTGGCGCGACAGAAACTCTATAAACGAGCGCTGCACAAAAAAGGAGCGTGCGTGGAATGCATCGTCTGGTAGGCCTCTTGGGCATGATTACCATGATGAGCCTGGCGTTTCTGTTTTCCACGAACCGCCGCGCCATACGCTACAAGACCGTGGCCTGGGGCCTGGGACTGCAGATCGTCTTCGCGTTTTTGGTAATGCGCTGGCAATACGGGCGCCTATTGTTTCAGAAAGCGGGCGCGGCGGTGAATTGGGTGCTGGATTACGCGTTCTTCGGCTCGCAATTTGTTTTTGGCGATCTGGGCAAAAAAGGCTCGCCCATGGGATTTTTCTTCGCCTTTCAGGTGCTTCCCACGATTATTTTTATCGCCGCAGTTTTTGCGCTGCTCTATTACTACGGCGTGATGCAATTCATCATCAAACAAGCCGCGCGCGTGATGACGCGATTGATGGCCGCTAGCGGCGCGGAGTCGCTCAACGTCGCCGCCAGCATTTTCATGGGCCAAACGGAAGCTCCACTCACCATCCGTCCATTTCTTCCCGAGCTGACGCATTCCGAGTTGATGACGG
Source organism: Candidatus Acidiferrales bacterium (assembly GCA_049693615.1). Lineage (GTDB taxonomy): Bacteria > Acidobacteriota > Terriglobia > Acidiferrales > UBA7541 > Palsa-295. The sequence continues at coordinate 21,554 of JBAVQB010000027.1, forward strand.
TGATGACCAGCGGCATGGCCCACGTCTCCGGCGGAATCATGGCTGCGTATATCGCCTACGGGATCGAGGCCAAACATTTGCTTGCCGCCGTGATCATGACCGCGCCGGGAACCATTTTGCTGTCGAAGATGCTGGTGCCGGAGACGCAAATTCCGGTTACTTCCGGGCGCGTGGAGATGGCTCCGTTGGAACGCGATACCAATGCGCTGGGAGCAATTTCCCGCGGCACGATTGACGGTTTAAATCTTGCGGTAAACGTCGGCGCGATGTTGATTACTTTTATTGCGCTGATTTATCTGGTGGATGGAATTTTCGGCGCGGTTCACAACGGGCTTCTTCACATTGGGATTTCGTGGTTTCCCTCCAGCGTGGAACAAATCTTCGGCTGGCTCTTCTCTCCGATTGCCTGGGTGATCGGAATTCCTTGGCAGGATTGCCACACCATCGGCAATTTGTTGGGATTGCGCATGGTAACGAACGAACTGGTCGCGTTTCAACGCCTTGGGCCGCTGAAAGACTCGCTGGATCCGCGTTCTTTCACCATCGCCACTTTTGCGCTGTGTGGATTCGCCAACTTTAGTTCCATTGGAATACAAATCGGCGGCATCGGCGCGTTGGCCCCCAATAAAAGAGCGGACCTTGCCCGGCTTGGGATTCGCGCCATGTTGGCCGGGACCATGGCGAATCTGATGTCAGCATCTATCGTGGGAGTTATGCTGCGATGAGCGCGGCCGGCTCGAAGGCGGCTGCGTCTGCCGTCGGGCAACGCGCGGAATTCGCGCGAGCCGAACGCGCCGCGAAATTTATTCTATCGAAGACGAAGCTGCGTCCGAAGGTAGCGCTCGTGCTGGGCTCAGGCCTCGGCTCCTTCGCCGATGAACTAACGGACGCCGTGCGGATTCCGTACGAAAAAATCCCAAATTTTCCGCGCTCGACGGCGGTGGGCCATGCCGGACGTTTGGTCATCGGGAAAGTTGACGGCATCCCGGTTGCCGCGATGCAGGGCCGCGTCCATCTCTATGAAGGCTATTCCGCGCGCGAAGTGGCCTTTGCGATGCGAGTATTCGGACGGCTAGGAATCCGCTCCGCCATCCTGACAAATGCAGCCGGAGGAATTAATCTGGATTTCACGCAAGGTGCACTGGTGGTGATTCGCGATCATATTAATTTGCAGAGCGCGAACCCGCTCGTCGGTCCGAATGACGAGCGTTTCGGCCCACGCTTTCCAGACATGACGCAAGCGTACTGGAGTTCGTATCGCGAAATCGCTCTCGCCGAAGCGAAAAAACTTGGTATCAACGTTCACGAAGGCGTGTACGCCGCGCTTCTGGGGCCGAGCTACGAAACGCCGGCGGAGATTCGTTATTTGCGAACCATCGGCGCGGATCTGGTAGGTATGTCCACCGTTCCGGAAGTGATTACAGCGCGCCACATGGGAATTCGCGTGCTCGGAATTTCCTGCGTGACGAATATGGCTTCGGGGATCCTCGACCGTCCGCTGGACCATGCCGAAGTTCTGGCAACAGGCGAACGCGTAAAAGGTCAATTTATCGCGCTTCTGCGAGCGGTTTTGCCGAGAATCGCCGTAGAAAAAAACTAAGTTAGGTTGTGCAGCATTTCGGAATAGGAAGGTTGAGCATGGGCGAATATGACGCTTTGATTTTGGCCGCAAAACAAGCCCGCGAAAACGCGCACGCTCCATTTTCGGATTTTCGCGTGGGAGCGGCCGTGCGTGCGAACTCGGGGCGAACCTATACCGGCTGCAATATCGAAAACGCGAGCTACAGCCTCACCTGTTGCGCGGAACGCGTGGCGATTTTCAAAGCTCTTTCGGAAGGCGAGCGTGGATTCGACGCCATAGCCGTCGTGACGGAAACAGACACTTTGACCCCTCCCTGCGGCGCGTGCCGCCAGATCATCTGGGAGTTTTGCGGCGACGTTCCGGTAATTCTTGCGAACTTGAAAGGAAAGATTGAGCGCGAGAGTTCCGCGAAGCTCTTGCCGCGCCCTTTTGATTCATCATTTCTGTAGAGGTGAGGGCCGGAGCGCGAATCAAGTGAGGTCAGCGCTCAAGAAATCTTTTGGATCGTTGGAAATCTTTCCAGAGGGACCATGCAAAAGAAAACCGCGTTTTCATTGAGCCTATACTCATGCATCCTTTGTTTTATTGTGTTCTTCCTGCCGCCAACGCTAGCCGCCCAAGCTAAAAATGACAAAGTAGATCTCCTCGTCACCGGCGGAACCGTCGTCACCATGGATAGCCAACGCCGGGTAATCGAAAACGGCGCGGTTGCCATCAAAGGCGACTCAATTGTTGCGGTCGGGCCGCGAGCCGAAATCGAAAGCAAATTCGAAGCCGCACAAACCATCGACGCGCATGGCGCCCTCGTGCTGCCCGGTCTGATCAACGGCCACGCCCACGCCGCCATGAGCCTCTTTCGTGGCTTGGCCGACGATCTTTCGCTCGATGAATGGCTGCAAAAATATATTTTCCCCGCCGAGGCGCGCAACGTTACCCCGGAATTTGTGGAGTGGGGAACCAAACTCGGCGTTCTGGAGATGTTGCGCGGCGGCATCACCATCTACGCCGATATGTATTATTTCGAGGATGTCGTCGCGCGCGTAACCAAAGACGCGGGCATGCGCGGCGTGTTAGGCGAGACCATCATCGATTTTCCCGCGCCCGACAATAAAACCCTAGAGCAAGCCTTCGCCTACACACAAAAATATCTGGACCACTGGAAAGGTGACTCTTTAATCGTTGCAGCGGTAGCGCCGCATTCCATCTACACCTGTTCCGAAAAAACTTTGCAGGATTCCGCAGCCCTGGCCCGCCGGAATAATGCGCCTATCTTGATTCACATCGCCGAAGCCCAATTTGAATTGGAACAGAGCCGCGCAAAACATGGAGTAACACCCGTCGGTTATTTGGAGCGCATCGGCTTTCTCGGCCCTGATGTGGTGGGAGCGCACTGCATATGGGTGGACCAGGCTGACATCGCCACGCTTGCGCATTTCAACGTCGGTTGCACCAACAATCCTTCGAGCAATATGAAGACCGCGGCGGGCGTAATGCCGGTCCCTGAAATGCTGGCTGCAGGCGAACCCATTGGCATCGCCACTGACGGCGCCGCAAGCAACAACAATCAGGACCTCTTCGAAGAAATGGATCTCGCCGCGAAACTTCAGAAAGTGTCGCGCATGGATCCCCGCGCCTTACCGGCAAAGCAAGTGGTCGAGATGGCTACCATCAACGGCGCGCGCGCCTTGCATATGGAAAAAATGATCGGCTCGCTGGAACCCGGCAAGAAAGCGGACCTTATCCTGGTGGACACCGATACGCCTCACTCCGCACCCATGTACGACGTTTACTCGGAAATTGTTTACGCCCTGAAAGCTTCGGATGTGCGCACGGTAGTAATCGCCGGTAAAATCGTGATGAAAGACCGCCGGATGCTCACGCTCGACGAAAAGGAAATCCTCGCCAAAGCTCAGGAATACAAAGCCAAAATCGCCGCCTCGCTCGCTGCGCCAGCCCCAAAGTAAGAACTAGTGTTTTTTGGGTTCGTTAGATTTCGGCCATGGGATCAGCCCGATTATGAGGACGATTAATCCTATCGACGCATAAGAGAGAGTTGGGACATAACCATTACCGCCGTATGTATTTTCTCTGAATACCCACAAGTGCCCCATCTCGAACGCAGTCACACTGGCAGCCACAATCGCGGCCCCGATCACAATAAGAAATAATCGCAGAGGCCAAGTTGGCTGCGGATCCTTTTTTCTCACATGCTAAATATATACCCAATACGAGCCAACAAATGCCGAAGCCGAGTTACCGATGATGCGGTTTAGTCCTGAGCCTTAGGAGCGTAACGCTGGCGGTGGAGTTTCATCGCCGTAGAACGAAGTGTCTCGGGAATATTCTTGTTGGTGGTAAGAAGTTTCAAGTCCGTAGCATTCATTCGGGGAAGCAGATGTAGCGATACGTCCAGAGGGGTCTTCGGATTTTTCACCAGGTTTCTGGCTACGGTGTAGGCCTTCATGAACACGCGGCTCGCCGCGATGATGCGCAGAACTTCTCCTGAAACATTCGCCATGGCCGCGAAGTTTTCCACTTCCAGGTCGGTAAGGCGTGGTGATTGCAGCACACCTCGTTGCACGATTTTGTTGGGATCGCGAATCAGGAGCATGCGTTCTTCGCGTCCGCCTTTCAGCGCGAGTTGAATGCGTTCCACCACATTCATTTGCGTGAGCCGCTGAAGCAGCGTCATTCGTTTTTTCTTGTCCGGCTCGATTTCCGCGGCCGCTTCTTCAATGTCCGGAAGCGTTAGCCCCTCGGTCTTCTGTAAATACGCCAGAAGCTCTTGCTGCTCCGGTGTCGCGTTCTTGCAATGAGTCACCGCAACCACCAGCTGCGCGTCGGAACTGAGCCGGTCCAGGTTGTCCAAAAGCGCTTGCACCCCATCCGCGGTTAAACGCGAAGCGACATGCGCAATCACGCCCGAAGGACAGGCCGCGTTCTTGGCTAACGCATCGGCAATCCCAGCCTTCTGGGAAAGGTTGTCGGCGCAGTAAGAGAACATGCGCGGGTCGGTGTCCGGGCGTGCAAGCGACGAAATGAAAGGTTCGATCGGCTGCGTCAAAATAACGCTCTGCGCGCGTTCCGCAATCGCCGCATCGGAATCGGCGGTTAGAATCGTCAGTAATTCCGCGCGGTCCTCAGCCGTTAATGAAGCTCCTCCCGAGAAAACGGCGGTCTTTTGTTCCTTGGTCGCTTTTCCGGTACGAACGCTCTCGCGAAGTTCGGCGCTAATGGGGCTCTCCAGAGGCCGGCTCCGGCGCTGTAACCGGCGGCGTTGAATGTTTGTGCATCCTTGCAGAAATCTGCGGCGCGAAATGCACCGCGGCGACCACCGCAGCCGCAACGATCAAAATAGCCACAACGATTACCAACGCAATCGCCTGCCAACGACGGCTGGATTCCAACGGACGATCGGCCACCACTCCCGGCTCTGAACGCCCTTTGGTCTGCAGCGCATATTCAGATACTAGAGTGTCTTCATCGAGGCCCAGAAACCGAGCCACCGCGCGTATAAATCCACGATTGAAAACGCCGCCGGGCAGCTCTTCCCAGTGCTCGTTCTCCAAGGCAATCAAAAAGCGCGGAGCAATGCGTGTAGCGGTGGAAATTTCTTCCAGAGTCACACCGCGCATTTCCCGCTCGCGTTTTAAGTGTTCGCCGAAGGGCGTAGAAGACATCCGACCGAAACCCGTTTCCACACAAAATATAGGCGTGGGTGGAGAGTGTGTCAATGTGCGCGGAAGGTGCATCTTGATTAGGTGTTGGCCAATTGAAAATCGCCGCCCTCAAGGCCGTTGCGGATACTGGAAAGCGTTCTCTATAATGAATATGTTGCCCACGGAATCTCCAGACCCGAAGAAACGTGTCCCCGGTGAGGCCATCCGGCGAGCCACGGACGGGAAACCGTTCACCGGCGTGGAAAGACGTCGAAGTCCAGGCATGGGTCTGGACCTGCCCGAAAACCCCAATGAAGTAACCGTGTTTCACGAGCTTGGTAAGGCGCTCACCTCTTCGCTGCAGCTCGATCAAGTGCTGCGCACCATCATGGAAAAAATTAACGAGGTGTTGCGGCCGGATACCTGGTCGTTGCTCCTGATGGATTTGGAAAAGGGCGAACTCTTCTTCCAAATCGCCACTGGCAAAGGCGCCGAAGCCCTGAAGGATGTCCGAATCAAAGTAGGACAAGGTCTGGCCGGCTGGGTAGCGCAGACCGGCGAAGTGGTCGTCGTACCGGATACCAGCACGGATTCGCGGTTCTTCAAGCAAGTTGATTCAAAAACGAAGATGGAAACGCGGTCCATCGTCGCCGTCCCCGTGCGCTTCCGCGAGCAGTGCCTCGGCGTAATCGAACTGATTAATTGCGTCGGCCCCGAAGGATTCAGCAAACGTGATCTCGCCCTGCTGGAAGCACTGGCGGATTACGCTGCCATCGCCATCGAAAATGCCCGTCACGTTCAAAGAATTCACGAACTCACCATCACCGACGATTGCACCACGCTCTACAACGCCCGGCATTTGAATTTCATGCTGGACACGGAAATATACCGCTCGCACCGTTACGCCTTTGAATTTTCGCTGATCTTTATCGACCTCGACCATTTCAAAAACATCAACGACACCTACGGCCATTTGGCCGGCTCGAAATTACTGGCGGAGATCGGTCAAGCCATCAAAGATAAATGCCGCTTGATCGACCTCGCCTTCCGCTATGGCGGCGATGAATTTGTTGTGCTGTTGCCGCAGACTTCCAAGGAAAACGCCTACGGCGTGGCCAGGCGCTTACACAAACTGATTCGCGAGGCTGTCTGGCTGAAAGATTCGGGGATAAACGCCCACATCACCGCGAGCGTTGGCGTCGCTTCGTATCCCACGGATTCGCGCACCAAGGCGGAGCTGTTGCATCTTGCCGACGAAGCCATGTACCTGGTGAAAAATACTACCCGCGATAGCGTCGCCGCTACCGGACTTGGCGTCCTCACGGGCGGCGAATAGCTCGAAGTTCTCCCGCTCGTGCCAAGTATGTGCTCGCGCGGTTGTCCGCTGGAAACCTCTCACCTATACTCAGCTTCTAAGAAGTAAGAGCAATCGATCGTCTCTGCCGGGTTCTGGCGCCTTGTCTGTAGTGTCAGATCGCAAAGGCGCGGGAGATTTAGTTGCAGAATAAAGAAGCTGCGCGATACGCGCGTTGGGCCGCCATAGCCGCCGGCGTGATTGCGCTGGTTGTGATCGGTGTGTATTCGCGGCGTGCGATACGCGAATCCGAAGCCCGCAAGTCGGGGCCGAAAGCTGTTCCGTCCACCGTACAGCAGCAGTCCGATCAAATGACTTTTTCTAAAGTGGAAGGCGACCGCACCGTCTTCACCGTACGCGCATCCCACGCCACCGAATATAAGGATCAGGGCAGCTACATTCTCGAAGACGTCTGGGTCACGATTTATGGCCGTGATGGAAATCGTAACGACAACATTCACACGCGCGAATGCAGCTATCAGCCCAAAACAGGCGCGGTCCGCTGCCAGGGCGATGTGCAAATCGATGTCGCCAGCGCCAATCCTCCTGCCGGCAGTATCGACAAACCAATTCAGGTAAACACGCGCGATCTCACCTTCAATCGCGAAACTGGCGACGCTTCCACGCCTGAGCCTGTTTCGTTCATTTTTCCGCAAGGAAAAGGCCACGCCGTGGGCGTCACCTACAGCACTCAAAGCTCCCTTATTGTGTTGCAGCACGACGTGCACGTGGACCTTGCCGCCTCGGATCGCACCAACGGTTTGCCGGTCAACGTAACCGGCGGCAGCTTGGAAGTTCGGCGCGACGAGCGCAAAGTTTTGCTCACGGCGCCTGCCGACGTTCGCCAAGGCGCCCGCGAACTCACCGCCGATAAAATTACCATCGATCTCGATTCCGATTTCAAAGCGCAGCACGTCACCGCCGAAGGAAATCCTGTCATTCACTCCACCGAAGCGGGTGGCAAGATAACTATCGCGGCAAACCAGTTTGAAGCTTCGCTCGATCAACAAGGATGGATCGAAAGCATGCTCGCGGATGGAAACGTGCAAGGATCGCGCGAGGCCCCCGCTGGAACCGACCGTTTTTCGAGCGGACGCGTGGAAATTGCTTTGGCCCCGCAAAATGTGGTTCGTACGATGACCACCAGCGGCGGCACAGTCCTCGATTCGGTGCAAGCTGGGCAGTCGCGCAATCTGAAGACAGCTTCTTTACGCGTACTGTTTGGCGTTGGAAAGCAAGCTGCTCAGCCGCGCGCTCAGAGCGCGGAGACCCTGGCGCCTGCCACCATTGAAATGAAAGACGGAAATCAGCTGACCGCGCTGCACGCCAGAAAATTCGTCACGGCATTCGACGCCAATGGCCGCCTGGCAAAATTGTTGGGACATTCCGGCACGGAAATAAAACGAACCATTTCCTCTGGCACGCCGCAAGTTACCACCGCCGACGAACTCGTCGCCACGTTCGGCGCGACCGGCGAGTGGGAAACCCTCGACGAAACCGGCAATGTCCATTTTCAGCAGGCCGATCGCCAGGCAACCGCCGACCACGCGCGAATGGTCAGCAAGACCGACAATCTTTCCATGGACGGATCGCCCGTGCTTTTTGATTCCACCAGCCGCACCACCGCGCACAGCGTATCGATCAATCAAAAGTCCGGAGAGATTCAAGCCACCGGCGGAGTCGCGTCGACATACTTGGCGTCGGGACAAAATACCGCGGTGAATTTGGGTGCAGGTCCGGCGCATGTTACGGCTGCGACGCTCACAGCTTCGAACACGTCAGGCCGCGCGCTTTACTCCGGCCACGCCCGAATGTGGCAGGGTGAATCCGTGCTGGACGCAAATCAGATCGAAGTCTGGCGCGACGAAAAGAAATTAGTGGCTACCGGTGGCGTGATGGCAGTTTTTCCCCAGGCTTCCGGACAAGTCCCGAAAGTTCCGGGAAGCGAGCCTAAGTCACCGTCCAAATCTTCAGCAACGGGACAACTTCCTAAGGCAGCGAAAAGCCCTTCAGAAGCGGCCTCTGGCCCCACGCTTTGGCAAATTCGCGCTCCGGTGCTGACCTATTGGAGCGACTCCGGGAAAGCCCACCTGGAAGGCGGGGTAACCGCCACCTCCCAACAGGGTTCCCTGCAATCACCCGTTCTCGACGTATTTCTGACCCCAATGCAAGGCACCCAGGTCAAATCCGCAGGGTCTGGCAACCCGCCAGCCAGTGCCACCGGAGCCCGTCAGCTCGATCGCGCGCTCGCCACGGGAGGGGTGGTCGTGCAGCAGGGCGATCGCCGCGGCACCGCCGAGCAGGCCGAATACACCGCAAGTGACGGAAAATTCGTCCTTTCCGGCGGAAAACCAACAATTACCGATGCATCTAGCGACACAACTACCGGCCATTCGTTGACCTTCTTTGTTGCGAATGATACGATTTTAATAGATTCGCAAGAAGGTTCGCGCACGTTAACCAGGCACCGAGTTGAGTAATGAACCGGCATGTTGAAACTTCAGGCGGCCGCTCTGAGCAAGTCGTACAGAGGGCGAAAAGTTGTTAACGATGTCAGCTTGGATATTCAACAAGGCGAGGTGGTTGGGTTGCTCGGGCCGAACGGCGCCGGAAAGACCACGACGTTTTACATCCTGGTCGGTCTAGCGCGTCCGGACTATGGGCGTGTTTTACTGGACGGCGAGGATATTACCGACCTCCCGATGTACCTCCGGGCCCGCAGCGGCATCAGCTACCTTCCTCAAGAGCCTTCGGTCTTTCGGAAATTAACGGTGGAAGAGAATTTGCTCGCCGTGCTGGAAACGCTGCCGATTACTCCAGAGCAGCGGCGCGACCGAGTGGAGGAGTTGTTGGCGCAAATGGGGCTCGAAGGAGTGCGATACAGCCAGGCCTATGTGCTGTCGGGCGGTGAGCGCCGCCGGCTGGAAATTGCGCGCTCGCTGGTGTTATCGCCCTCTTTTGTTTTGTTAGACGAGCCATTTTCGGGGATCGACCCGCTGACCGTCGTGGATATCCAGAAAATTATCGCGGATTTGAGCGCCGCCGGAATCGGAGTCCTGGTAACTGACCACAACGTTCGCGAAACGCTGGCGGTAACCAATCGCGCCTACATCATCAGCGACGGAAGAATATTATTTGCCGGAACTCCCAGAGACCTTTCCGAGAATACCGAGGTAAGAAGGATCTATCTCGGCGAAAGTTTCCGGCTAAACTGAATCGACCTTTATGAATTGGCTGCAGCCCAAACTCAACTTACGCGTCGCCCAAAAGCAGATACTCACACCGGGCTTGGTGCAGATGGTCAGCGTTCTGGCGCTGAATCGTCTGGAGCTGCGGGAAATGATCAATCAGGAGATCATGGCGAATCCAGTGCTCGACGAAGCCACGGAAGACGACGGAGTCACCGCCGAGAGTTACACCGACGAAGCCTTTCTCAAGAAGGAAACCGAAAAAGTTCCCGAAGTGGCGCCGGCGAATCCGTTTGACGAATTCGATTTTGGCTCCTTCTTCACCCAGTATCTCGATTCCGGCGCCGAGAGAATTTCCAACAGCGAACGCGAAGAAATCGAGAAGCCTTCCTTCGACAAATTTCTCTCTTCTCCGCAGAGTCTCGCGGACCACTTGAATTGGCAGCTCAGCGTGAGCATTTGCACGGAAACCGTGCGCAAAATTGCCGAATCCATCGTCGGTAATCTGGACGAAAACGGATACCTCACCGCCTCTCTCGACGAAATCGCCCAGGCGGCCAATTATTCCATGGAAGATGTGGAAGAAGCGCTGGCCATGGTGCAGGAATTTGACCCTCCCGGAATCGCCGCGCGCGATTTACAGGAATGTTTGCTCATCCAGCTCAAACTCGTCGATCCGCAAAACACTTTGGCGCAGCAAATCATCGCCGACCACCTGAAGCTCCTCCAAAACAATCAGCTTAAAGAGGTAGCGCGCGCTCTAAACAGGCCAGTCGAGCTTGTAAAACGCGCAGTGGACGTCATCAAGCGCCTCGACCCCCGCCCCGGCTTGCGATATAACCGCACCGAGCCTCGGCTGGTTGAGCCGGATGTGCAATTCCGAAAAGTGGACGGCGAATGGCAGGCCTTCATGAACGACGACGACTTGCCGCAGCTTCGCCTGAATCCCACCTACCGCCGCCTCTTGGCGCGCGATGCCGCCGACCGCGACGTGCGCAACTACGTGAAAGAACGTTTCACCGCCGCCATCCAGCTGATGAAAAATATCGAACAGCGCAAGCACACGATTCAGCGCGTTTGCCAGTCGATTCTCCGCCGCCAAGGTGATTTTCTCGATTACGGCGCGGATCAGTTGAAGCCCATGATGATCAAGGAAGTGGCCGAAGAAGTCGGCGTACATCCTTCCACCGTGAGCCGTGCGGTAGCCAATAAATACGTGCACACTCCGCAAGGCGTCCTCGAGCTGCGCTATTTCTTTAGCGAATCGGTGAACGGCCCGCAAGGCAGCGAAATGTCGCTGCTTTCACTCAAGCGCCGCGTGAAAAAAATGATCGAAGACGAAGATACTTCGCACCCGCTCACGGACGAGCAAATTACCAAAAAGCTCAGCGATGAAGGCATCCACGTCACCCGCCGAACCGTCGCAAAATATCGCGAAGACCTTCGCATCCCCAGCACGCATCGCCGGCGTGTAAAGGCCTAGCGCCGCTGCCGTGAAGCGCACGCCGAGAAGCCGAACCCGCGATGCGCACCAGTTAGTTCTCCTCACCGGCCTTTCCGGCTCCGGAAAAGGCTCGGTCCTGAATACTTTCGAAGACCTCGGTTTTTACTGCGTGGATAATCTTCCCGTCGCGCTGATTCCCAAATTTGGCGAGCTGTATGCCGAAGGCGTCGAAATTGAACGTGCCGCCTTGTTGGTGGACGCCCGCGAGGGTGAGCAGATTGAAAAGCTCCCCGGCATTTATCGCCAACTCATCAGCGAGCATCCCGCCACGCTCGTCTTCATCGAAGCCAGCGACGAAGCGCTGATGCGCCGCTTTAGCGAGACGCGCCGCCCCCATCCGTTGGGGCGCGGCGCTTCGGTCGCCGAAGGCATTCGCGAGGAGCGCCGCCGGATGGCTCCCATTCGCCGGCTAGCCGACGTGGTGATCGACACCACAAAATTCAACGTCCATGAACTGCGCCAGTTTATTATCGACCGCTTTCAGAAACCGGGAAGGCGTCCGCTTCTGGTATCGCTCGTCAGCTTCGGATACCGCTACGGTATTCCGGCCGATGCGGATTTGGTGTTCGACGTGCGATTTCTTCCTAACCCGTTTTTTGTCCCGCGCTTGCGCCCTTTCAGCGGAAAAGATCCCCGTGTGGCGCGTTATATTCGTTCCTTCCCGCAAACCGGAGAATTTTTGCGCCGCGTGGAAAGCTTGCTGCTATACCTGATCCCGCATTACATTCAGGAAGGAAAAAGCTATCTTACCGTCGCGCTGGGATGCACCGGGGGACGCCACCGTTCCGTAGCGATGGCCGAAGTGATCCGCAGGGCGATTAAGAAAAAGGGCTATTCGTCCAAGGTCGTGCATCGCGATCTGGATAAGACCACGTCTTAGAATTGCGCGTCTTTGCTGATTTGTGTTAAGGATTTGCCAATTTGAATTCTGAAATAAAAGTTAACGTCAACACCATGACGCAGGGCGAAGAATTTCGCCGCTTGCTCCGCTACTTGTCGCCTTACACCGGAATTCTTGCCTTCGGTGTCTTGCTAATGGCCGCCATGGGTATCGCCGAAGGCTTGGTGCCGCTGGCCATCAAACCCGCCATTGACGTAGTGCTGACTCCCGGCTCCGGCCTCCAGAAATTGGTCCTCTTCACCGTCCCCTGGTCGAATCGCGTTGTTTACATGAACGACTTCGTTCCTTCGCGCGTGCATCACGTCTGGTCGGTTTTCGCTCTTGCCCTTCTTTTCATCTTTTTATTCAAAGCCATTGCCGAATATTTTGGCAGCACGCTGATTCAATATGTGGGCCTTTCTGCCGTTACCGACTTGCGCAACAGCGTGTACCGCAAAGTTGTGCAGCAGCCGGTCGGTTTTTTCCATCACAATCCCGTCGGCCGCGTAATGTCCGCTGTCGTCAGCGACGTTGAGCAGTTGCGTAGCGCCTTCTCCGACTACATGGCGGATTTCTTCCGTCAGATCTTCAACCTCATCGCCTTCGTCAGCGTCCTTTTACTCATCGACTGGCGCATGGCCGTCGGCTCCGCTGTCCTCGTTCCGCTGGTCGTTTGGCCCGTGGCGAAATTAACGCGCAAAATTCGCCGGTCCACCGAACAAAGCCGTTCCCGGCTCGCCGATCTGAGCCAGATACTTCAGGAAACCATCAGCGGAAACCGCGTTGTAAAAGCTTTCGGCATGGAAGGATTCGAAATCCGGAAGTTCCGCGACGCTGCGCGCAGCTTGCTTCGCGAAAACATGCGCTGGGTTCGCGCCATGGCCGCCACCGGACCGATCATGGACGTGTTCGGCGCGGTTGTAGTGGCCATGATCCTTTTCTTTGCGCGCGGCGAAATCAAAGCCAGCCGCATGTCCATTGGTTCATTCGGCGCCTTTACTTTTGCCCTGTTCAAGGCCTACGAACCCATCAAAAGAATTGGCAATATTTATCAACTTTTCGTGCAAGCTCTGGGAACTTCCGCGCAGGTTTTCAGGCTCCTCGATTTGCCCGAAGAAAAGCTCGACATGCCAAATGCAAAATCGTTGCCGCGCCTTTCGGAATCCGTGGAATTTGCCGACGCCTGCTTTACCTATGACGACGGCGATGCACCCACTCTCCGAAATCTGAAACTGAAAGTTCAAGCCGGCGCGGTGGTCGCGATTGTAGGTTCGAGCGGCGCGGGCAAAACCACGCTGGTGAATCTTCTTCCGCGTTTTTACACCGCCACCTCCGGTTCGTTGCTGATCGATGGCCAGGATGTTCGCGAGGTCACTCTGCGTTCGCTGCGCGAGCAGATGGCCATCGTAACGCAGGAAACCATCCTCTTCAACGACACCATATGGAACAATTTGTGTTATGGCCGGCCTAACATGCCGGAAGATAAAGTGGTCGCAGCCGCCAAAGCAGCCCTCGCTCACGATTTCATCATGCAAATGCCCAACGGCTACCAGACCCTGATCGGTGACCGCGGCCAGAGGCTTTCCGGAGGCCAGCGGCAGCGCCTCGCCATCGCCCGCGCGTTGTTAAAAGACGCGCCTATCCTGATTCTCGACGAAGCGACCTCCGAGCTGGACTCCGAATCGGAAATGCTCGTTCAGGACGCGCTGAATAATCTGATGACCGGTCGCACCGTCTTCGTGATCGCTCACCGCCTCTCCACTATTCGCCGCGCGGACTTGATTGCTGTGCTGGAAGGCGGCACAATCCGTGAGCGCGGAACGCATGAAGAACTCCTCGCTCGCGGCGGAGTATATGCGCGTCTTTACGAAATGCAGTTCCGCGATGTTGACACGGTGACGCGAACCGCGGGTCCCGTATAAAAATGTCAGGCTCCGGTCCAAAACCGATCCACACCGCTTTCGCGCCTTCCGCTGGCGCAGGCTTGAAATCCATGACCGGCTACGCCCAATCGCGAGCCGCGGAAAATGGCTGGAGTCTGCGCGTAACAATTCGCAGTGTCAATCACCGTTTCCTCGATCTACATTTGCGCATGCCCGAAGGTTTCGAACCGCTCGAACCCCGCATTCGCCAGGTTATTCGCGAACGCGTTCGGCGCGGCCATCTGGATGTCACGGTGCACTATGATCTAGCCGGCCCCGCCGCCATCGGCGTGAATCATGAAGTAGCTGCAGCCTATTTGAAAGCCGCGGCCTCGCTGCGAAAGGACTTCGACATACAGTCCGACCCGGACGTGGAATCCATCATGCGCTTACCCGGTGTGATAGGCGCGCCCGCCGCATCGCTGGAAAACGAACTCGAGCGCCTCGAATCAGTGCTCGGGCGCTGCCTGGCTGAATCGCTCGACAAGCTCGATCGCATGCGCGAGGAAGAAGCCAACCTCCTTCGCCAAGAAATGTCCGTGAGGCTTCGAAGCATCGCAGCCTTGGCCTCGAACGTAACAGCACTCGCCGAGCGCGCCCGCCCTGCGTTCGCAAAACGTCTTGAATCACGTCTGAAAGAGCTACTCGGAGAAACACAAATTGATCCCGGCCGTTTGGCCCAGGAAGCCGCGCTAGCCGCTGAGCGCAGCGACGTTTCCGAAGAATTGGTGCGCCTGCGCAGCCACGTGCAACAATTTGAAGGTCTCCTCGCCAGCGCCTCCGAAGCCGGCAAGAAACTCGATTTTCTTCTCCAGGAAATGCAGCGCGAAGCCAACACTCTGCTCTCAAAAACTCCGGGTAACGACGGCGAAGGCCTGGAAATCACCCGCATCGGCCTGGAAATCAAATCCGAGATCGAAAAATTGCGCGAACAGGTGCAAAACATAGAATGAGCAAAGCGGAACCCCTGGTGCTCATCGTTTCTGGGCCGTCGGGCTCGGGGAAGTCCACTCTGGTGGAAAAAATTTTGCAGTTGCCCGGCACCATGCTGTCTGTTTCGTGCACCACGCGCATGCCGCGCAAGACGGAGAGCGAGGGCAAATGGTACAATTTTGTCTCCGAGTCTCAATTTCAGGAAATGGTGGAACGCGGTGATTTCCTGGAATATGCCCAGGTGTTCGGAAAGAATTGGTACGGCACTCCGCGCAAATCCGTCACCGAAGCGCGGGAACAAAAAAAAGATCTGGTTCTCGAAATTGACGTACAGGGAGCTTTGCAGGTAAAACAAAAGCTGCCTGGAGCTGTAGCAGTGTTCGTCCTGCCGCCTTCTCGCAGCGAGCTCGAACATCGCATCCGCCGGCGCGGCCAGGATTCGGAAGACGAGATTCGCCGGCGGCTTGAACGTGCGCGGCAGG
This sequence comes from Candidatus Acidiferrales bacterium, assembly GCA_049693615.1. Taxonomy (GTDB): domain Bacteria; phylum Acidobacteriota; class Terriglobia; order Acidiferrales; family UBA7541; genus Palsa-295. The sequence goes on from JBAVQB010000027.1 coordinate 37,058, forward strand.
AGATGTTGAACTATAGTAGCTACGATTACGCCATCATCAACGACGACATCGAGCGCGCAGCTAAAGAAGTCCAAGCCATTGCGCTCGGCTCGCGTTGCCGGGTGCCGCGTAACGAAGAACGAATCCGCGAAATTTTGAAGTCCTTTGGAGGCTGATCTGAATATGGCCGTGTTGAGAGACCCACCGGAAAGCCAGTTTGCATACGTGGTAGTCGTCGCGCGCCGTGCGCGGCAGTTGATGATGGGCGGGCGGCCCATGGTCGATAACCCCCGCTCGCGCAAGACCACCCGCGTCGCCGAAGAAGAATTGCTGAAAGGCTTGCTGGAATACGAAGCCACCGAATTGAACGCAGAGCCTGAGGATAAGGACGGCAAGCGCCGGAAGTAACATCCGCCGCGCACCACATGAAAATCGCACTCGGCGTCACCGGAGGCGTAGCGGCTTACAAAGCTGCCGAACTGGTCCGCCGCTTGCAGCAGGAAAAGTTGGACGTGCAAGTAGTGATGACCCGTTCCGCGCAGGAGTTCATCGCCCCTCTCACCTTCGCCGCGCTCACCGGCCAGAAAGTGATCACCGATATGTTCGGCGCCGGCGGTTCCGCTGCTCCCGCAAACGTCGAAAGCGCCATCGAACATATCGCCGTAGCGCAACGAATTGATCTGCTCCTGGTTGCGCCCGCCACCGCGGACATCCTCGGCAAATTCGCCAATGGCATTGCCGAAGATTTTCTTGCCACTTTGTATCTCGCCACCAAAGCTCCGGTGATCGTCGCGCCGGCCATGAACGTCAACATGTGGGAGCACCCTGCGACCCAACGCAACCTCACGATTCTGCGCGAGCGCGGCGTCCACGTAGTGGACCCCGACGAAGGCTACCTCGCTTGCGGTATGGTCGGTTCGGGACGTCTCGCCGCCACTGAGACCATCGCAAAAAAGGTTTGCGACGTGCTCGGCCTGCGCCACGACCTTGCCGGTCAAACAATTCTGGTCACCGCCGGCCCAACTTGCGAGGACATCGATCCTGTTCGATTTCTCACCAATCGCTCGTCCGGTAAAATGGGTTACGCTCTCGCTGAAGCCGCCAATCGCCGAGGCGCCCACGTCATTCTGGTGAGTGGACCAACCGATTTGAAAATTCCCGATGGAGTGGATTGGGTCCCCGTCCGCGCCACCGAGGAAATGCATCAGGCCGTTCGCGAGCGTGCCGCCAGGGCGAACGTCGTGATTATGGCCGCAGCCATCTCGGATTATCGTCCGGCCGCGCTGCACGACCAGAAACTAAAGCGCAACGAGGGGCGGCTTACGCTCGATTTGGAACCTACGCCCGATATTCTCGCCGAGCTTGGACGCGAGACGCAGCAAGGCCGCGTGTTGGTCGGATTCGCCGCGGAAACCAATGCCGTCGCGGAAAATGCACGAGGAAAATTGGCGCGTAAAGGCGCGGACTTGATCGTTGCAAATGATGTGACCCAGGAAGGCGCGGGTTTCGATGCCGACACCAATATCGTGACGATCTATTCTCGCGATGGCCGCGAAATTCCGCTGCCCAAGATGTCCAAGCTTGAAGTGGCCAATCGAATCCTCGATCGCGTCCTCGAAATTCAGAAGAATTCGAAGTAACGTTTCCATTTCCTGCCTGTCTCTCGTAATAAAAAGTTCTCCCGCGCGCTGCGCAACTCCGTTCCCTGTGATAAAGTCCTCCCGTTCAATTCAAAATCGGGAGGGCCTCGTTGGAATCTGACAAGCGTGCACGTGTGGAAGCATGGCTCCGCTATGGAGCTGATTTAGAATTGGGCCCTTACTATCGCGACCGAGTTTCTCCCAACGTTGTTGTAGAGACGAATCAAGCGGTCGTTGCTCCATCGGCTGAGCCGCCGCAGCCTCCAATTGCGGCCGGTGCTCGAGCAGCCGGCGCAAGTTCCTCCTTCGGTTTTTCGCCAACCACGCCGGCAGCAGCAGCGCCCGCGCGATCCTCTGTCGCCGCGCCGTTCGAGCAAGCGCCCTCTCTGTTCGAATCCAGCGACCGCATCGCGGGCGACACGTTTCAGCTCATACGGGAAACCATCGGCGATTGCACGCGCTGCAAACTACACAAAGCTCGCACCAATATTGTTTTCGGCGTTGGTAGCATGAAAGCGGAGTTAGTCTTCGTCGGGGAGGGCCCCGGCCATGACGAAGATATCAAAGGCGAGCCTTTCGTCGGCCGCGCCGGAAAATTGCTCACGCAAATGATCGAAGCCATGGGCCTGCGCCGCGAAGATGTTTATATCTGCAATGTAGTGAAATGCCGCCCGCCCGAAAATCGCCTTCCCGAGAAAGATGAAATCACCACCTGCTCTCCTTTTCTTTTCCGCCAGATCGACGTGATCCGGCCGAAAGTGATTTGCTGCCTGGGAAGCTGCGCGTCTCAAACGCTTTTGCAAACCACCCAGGGTATTTCCCGTTTTCGCGGCGAGTGGTTTGATTTTCGCGGCTCGAAATTGATTGCCACCTATCACCCCGCTTATTTGCTGCGCAATCCAAACGCGAAGGGTGAAGTCTGGAAGGATTTGCAAAAAGTAATGACCGTCCTCGGCCTGCAGCCGAAGCGTAAATAGCCTGCCACTATTGGCAAAAAAACGGAAGACTATCGAAGATAGTCGGCGATAGTCAAAGCTGCCAAGAATCGTCAAAAATAGTCGAGTGTAGTCGGGGCGGTGGAGAGTTCTTTGGGTGTAATCCTCGGATTGACCGGAGCGGTGTGCTGGGGCATGGCCGATTTTGCGGCGCGTTTTGCATCCCGCCGGGTCGGCGCCTATCGCACGCTCTTCTTCATGCAGTTTTTCGGCTTCATTGCTCTCAGCGTTTACCTCAAGTTTGCCGGCGGTTTTTCGCACGTCGCTCCCGGATGGCAACCTTGGGCGCTTACGGCGGCCGCGGGGTTGCTGAACGTCACAGCCTCACTCTCGCTTTATTATTCCTTCGAAATCGGCGTGATGAGCATCGTCGGCCCAGTCTCATCCAGCTATCCCGCGCTCACCGTGGCGCTTTCCATTGCGAGCGGCGAGCGAATTAACGCTCTCCGCGGAATTGGAATCGCAGTTACGCTGGCGGGCGTAATCCTCGCTGCAATGTCTTTCGCCCCAAAGCCACCAGATCCCCCAGACGCACCTAACCCCGCAGGCGGCGCCGATCCCGCACATCCAGCCAATCCCGCAGACGCAATCTATCCCTCAGGCGCAGCAAATCCCCCTGACGCGGTTCCCGCAGACTCCGTCAACTTCGCAGGCGCAGCAAATTCCGCGAAAGCAGCTAACCCGTTAACCACCTCGCGATTGTCGCGTGGTGTCGGCTGGGCCATCTTGGCAGCAGTAGGCTTCGGCTTCATGTTTTGGTTTCTCGGCTTCCACGTAATCCCGCTAGTCGGCGACGCCGTTTCAGTTTGGGTGATGCGCCTTACCGCTCTGGTGTCGCTGGCGATATTCGCGCTGCCAACGCGTCAGAGCCTCGGCCTCCCGCACGGTCGAATCTGGTGGCAGCTCGCCGCCGTAGGCGTGATGGACACCGCCGCCTACGTCGCCAACAATGCCGGCCTGCACATCGGCCCCGTTTCCGTTGTCAGCGTTCTCGCATCGTTGTACGGTGCCGTCACCGTTTTGCTGTCCTGGATTTTCCTGCGCGAACGCCTTGAGCGTAGCCAATGGCTGGGCATTGCCCTGATTTTCGCCGGCATCATCTGCGTCAGCATTTGATCCGCTCGTTTTACCTTTCACTCGCACAGGCATCTTACGTGCCCGCTTTGCTTTTAATTGTGCACCGGCTAAAGCCTTTGCTTCAGCCTCCATTGTGTCGCGGTCTGAAGTTTGCATTAGTTTTTTCTTGTCATTCCGAGCGTAGCGAGGAATCTGCGGTTGTGGCGATGGCCAGGGATCGTCTTCACTTTCATCGGGAACGTTTGCTCAAGGACCTGGGATTTCTGCTTTAACTTTTCATTTGTCATTCCGAGCGTAGCGAGGAATCTGCTCTCTTCGGCATGAAGCGAATCATCGCTCATGCGAGCTGTTCAATCCAACGATAGCCTGCTTAAGCCGCCGCGAGTCGGCCTGCTACACTACTGCGAGCATGACGGCTAAACATTATTGCGAGGTCGCGCTCCCCATTCCTCTGCGCTCGACGTTTACATACGCCATCCCCGATTCTCTGCGCGACGAAGATCTCGTCGGCCGCCGACTACTAGTCCCGTTTCGCAATCACGCCATGGTCGGAATCGGACTCTCCGTCTCCGACAAAGCCCCCACCGTCGCGCAAATAAGAGAAATCTCCGGGTTGCTCGACCGCGTCCCCGCTCTCCCGCCGAAACTAATCGAGCTAGGCCACTGGATCAGCCGCTACTACATCGCGCCCATAGGCGAAACATTTCGCGCCATGCTTCCACCCGAAATCGAGCTGCGCCACGACCGCGAATATTCGCTCACCGATGCAGGACGTGCCTATTTGCAACAACTCGCGGCGAGCGCCGAGAACACCGGCGTCGAAAGCGCCGAATTTGAATTCCTGCGCCGGCTCGACACAGCCACAGAAAAGGGCGGCAAAATCCAGTCCGCTACCGTGCGCCGATTGCCCGGTGGCGAAGCGCTCGCAGAAACATTTGTCAGACGCGGCTACCTGTCCGCGCAGGAAATAATCCATCGCCGCAAAACGCGTACGCAGAAAATCATCGCCTGGAATCCCGCAAAAGATGAGCCCTCCGCAAATCCAGTCGAAGAAACAATTCGCGAAGTCCTAACCGCCACTCGCGGCCCCCTCCCGTTAGCAGTCTTGATAAAGAAAGCCGAAGTCTCGCGCGCCGTCATCCAGCGCCTGGAAAAACAAGGCTGCCTGCTCGCGTGGGAAGAGCCGCTGGTAGCCGACGAGGATCCCTGGGACACGGATTTCACCCCGCCCACAAATGACTTGAACGCCGAACAAAAACAGGCTCTCGCCGAAATCTGGCGCTGGTTGGTAGCCGGAAAATTTACAGCCGGCTTGCTCCACGGTGTCACCGGCAGCGGCAAAACCGAAGTCTATCTCGGTGCCATCGAAGCCACCATCTCGCGCGGCAAGACCGCCATCGTCCTGGTTCCCGAAATCGCGCTCACATTATGGGTCGGCCGTTTGGTGCGCGCGCGTTTCGGCGAAACGGTCGCCATCCTCCACAGCGGTCTGCCTGACGTAGAACGCGCGCGCGAATGGTGGCGCGTGCGCCATGGTCAAGCGAGCATCGTGGTCGGAACACGCTCCGCCGTTTTCGCCCCGCTGGAAAATCTCGGCTTGATCATCGTGGACGAAGAGCAGGAGACCAGCTACAAGCAGGAAGAAACTCCGCGTTACAACGGCCGCGACGTCGCTGTTTACCGCGCGCGCCTGGAAGGAGCCGTCGCGTTGCTCGGCTCCGCCACTCCTTCGCTCGAAACTTATCACAACGCACGCGATGGAAAGTATCGTCTGCTCGAACTGACTTCGCGCGTGGAAAATCGCCCCCTAGCCGAAGTCCGCATCGTCGATCTCCGCGAAGAGTTCCGCCAGCAGCTTAAAGCTCGCCCCGTTTCGGAAGTTTTGCGCGCAGCGATCGCCCTGCGTCTGGAAGAAAAAACGCAAGCTATGGTTCTGATCAATCGCCGCGGTTATTCTTGGTCTCTGCTGTGCCGAAGTTGCGGTGCCTTCGTGCAATGCGAAAATTGCAGCATCGCGCTCACTTATCACAAAAGCCGTCAACGCCTCGAATGCCACTATTGCGGTTACTCGATTCGTCCGCCGAAGAACTGCCCGAAGTGTAACGGTGAGTTTCTCTACTTCGTCGGCGATGGCGCGGAACGCGTGGAAGAATATTTGAAGGAAAAATTTCCCGGCGCTCGAATCGCGCGCCTCGATCGCGACACCGTTCGCACCAAGCGTGAATATCAGCAGGTTCTCGGCGCCTTCGCCAACGGCGAACTAGACATCCTCGTCGGCACCCAAATGGTTGCCAAAGGCCACGACTTCCAGCGCGTCACTCTGGTCGGCGTGGTCGCAGCCGATCTTGCCCTGGGTCGCCCCGATTTTCGCGCCGCCGAGAAAACTTTCCAGTTGCTCACTCAAGTCGCCGGACGCGCGGGCCGCGGCGAGCTGTCCGGCGAAGTCCTGGTGGAAACCTACTACCCCGAGCATTACGCCATCCAATACGCCGTGCAGCAGGATTACGTTTCTTTCTACGAAAAAGAAGCACACTTCCGCCGCATGCTCCACTATCCGCCATTCACCGCGCTCGCCAGCGTCCTGGTCCGCGATCGCAAAATCGAAAACGCAATTCGCTGGGCCAAAGCTCTCGAAACTTACTTTGCTCCCTTCGAGAATCGCGGCGTGAAAGTTTTGGGCCCCGCTGCCGCCCCGCTCGCGCGTTTGCGCAAGGATTACCGTTTTCAATTTGTCTTGAAGTCGCCACGGCGTTCAGCCCTCGCGCAGGCGCTCAGCGGCGCTCTCGATTTCTGCGCGGCAAAAAAAATCCCAGACACCGCCGTAATCGTCGACGTAGATCCCACCAGCCTCTTCTAGGAACTCGTCTTCGTCCGTCGCGTGCGCCATATCAAATAAGCGGGCAATCCAGCCAACACGATCCGAACTGTTACGGTGTATCTCCGAGCAGTATCAGTTTCTGTTGCGCATTGTCCCTAATCGCATTACGGACCTGTTCGTTGTCCGTCGTGTCGGAAATCAAAAGTTCCACCGCTTTCCTGGCGTTCTGGCGTGCCAGATCCTTCTGGCCATTCGAAAGATAAGCGTCGGAAAGACTATCGTAAACGTTTGGCGAATTGGGATAAGCCATAACGTTGAGTTTCATGATTTCAACTGCCCCTTTGGTATCGCCGGACTGAATGTGATCGTATCCCAGGAAGTTCACGGTAGCCTCGGAAAACAGGATGGCTTTGGGATCGTGTTGGCGGGCTTCTTCCAGAAGCTGTCCAACTTCGGCCGCGCCGCCGGGCTGGTCTATCTGATCCAGGATGCGTGCGGCCGGAGGGACCGCGGAAGCATTCTCAGTAGCGGGTGCCCGTCCTGGAGTCTTGATCAACGTAGTCACGTACCAGTCCACGATAATTGCCGGCAGCTCCGGATGGACCGCAAACATATTCACGCCGTGGCCGCCTTTGGCGTAATGAGCGAAAGTTTTTCCGGGATTTGAGGTGAGGCTATAGAGCCACTCCATCGCTAGCGGTATGGTTGAAAATTCGTCGTCATCGGCGACGGCGAAAAACACCGGCACTTTTGCCGAGTTGCGCAAGAATAGGCGCCCTTTCAGGTCTGTGACCCCCGAGAGCAACACCAAAGATCTCACCTCAGCATGCCGGCGCGCCAGTTGAACGGAATTATCGACGCCGCAGCTCGCGCCACCCACGCCAATCATGTCAGGTGTGACGCCCGGCTGGGACACCAGATACCGAAAGGCGGTGTCGAAATCACCCGGCCACTTTTCTTTTTGAATCTGCGCCATTTCCTGCGGCGGCAGCTTATCGAATGGGTCTCCACCGCTCTCCCCATAGCCGCGGTAATCCAGCGTGAGCACGTTGATTCCCGCTGCCGCGAGCTGCTGGGCCAAACCGTCCCAAAGCTTGCGCCCGCGGACGTTGCATTGATGCAGCAGTAGGACTCCGGGACCCGGCTTGGCAGCGGCAAAATAGCTCGCTTTTAGTTTGGTGCCGTCCGAAGCGGTTAGGTCAACGATACGCTGTGCGCGTAACACCGGCGCCACACATGTAACCGCGAAGAGGAGCACCGCGAGGACACGGGAAGAGAGTCGTCGAGCCATTGTCGGGACCTCCTCAAGCTGCAACATCATACCGAACAGTACCTTGGTGCGAAGAAGAAAAATAAGAGCCACTCAACGACGGCTCCGACGCAGGGCGCGTTGCTGAACCGACGCAGCCGTTAATCAGGCATTGATGAGAAGCAACGCGCATGCAAGTTGTGGAATCACACCGCACAACGTGAAGAGAGAATTCCAAGTCGTCGGGACGAGCGCGGCATTGCTGGTTTTGATGGCGTTAGCTTCAATTCCTGCCAAGGCTCAAAATTCGCCGCCCCCTTCATCAGAAAATCTTCCTTCAAAACCGGAGCCCACCTCAAACTATAAGCTCAAGTCAACAAATCCTTACGAGTATTCTAGCCTGAGTCAAACGCCGAACATTCCAACACACGAACCAATTGACACGACTCCCGTACCGCTAGCGACGCAACTGGTCGAGCCGTTCGGTGCGGCATCAAGCGAACCGGCGCAGAGTGGGTTACCGGTTAGCCAAAAGAGAATTCGGGTCTCCACCAACGAAGTAATCGTGCCAGTCACCGTGCTGAACGATCAAGGAGAGTTAGTTCTCGACCTCGCCCAAAAGGATTTTCATGTTTTCGACAACGGAGTGGAACAATCGATTGATCATTGGGACCTGGGAGGTGATCCATTGGCTGTGGCCCTCGTGCTTGAGACCAGCTCGCACATTCAAATGATGGCTCCAGTAATTCGAGGGATGGGCAGCATTTTTACAGAGACGGTTATGGCCCTCAGCGGCGAAGCTGCCGTGATTACCTACGACAGTACTGTCGATTTGCGGCAGCCTTTCACCACCGACCACTACGCGGTTGAACGCGCCATCAAAAACGCGGATTTCGATGCACCCGAGATGCGCCTCTACGACGCGATGGGAACTGCAGTAGATTTGCTGAAAACTCAACAACCCAAGTTTCGACGTGTGATGCTAGTCGTAGGCGAATCGCAGGATCTCGCAAGTGACTCAAAACTTGCTCTCGTCTTGCGAGACGCACAGCTCGCAAATGTATCGATCTACGCAGTCGGTCCCAGCACTACGACGGCTGACCTTCGATTTGGTAGAGGCGCGTTTGGGGGAGACAATCAACCAGTAATCGTACTGCCCAAGCCTTTGCCCTCTATCTACAGACACGGGCCGGGTGCCGATCCCATAGGGCGTCCTTACTTCGATCTTGTGACTCCGGCCATGTGGCTCATAACGCGCGGGATAAATGAAATAAAAAATCATCAGCTCGAATTAGCTGTCGCGGCGACGGGCGGCGTGCACTATCGGGCGGTCCGCGACAGTACGATTCGCAGCGCACTCGATCAAATCGGCGGCGAACTGCACGCGCAATATGTTATCGCCTACACCCCCGCGTCCGAGCGAACTGCTGGATTTCATACAATCGCAGTGACGGTCACACGACCAAACACCATAGTTCGCGCACGGCCAGGTTACTTTGTAGTTGAACCCGGCGACTTAACAACTCCGATTTCTAGCAATTCGCCTTCGCCTTCGAAACCCCAAAACTGACTTTGGCACGAGAGCCCCGAGCCGGATCACCGGAAACTGACCCACTACAGATGTTCTTACCAGGAAGGCTTCAAGGATTGTTCGTAGGCCACGGCGTAAAACACAAAACAAATATCGCTAGCGCGAGAATCGCCAGTAGTTTCCGCCCTGCATCGAGCGGTTCCCAACGGTCATACACCGGTGGATGCCGAAATCGCAGCGAGAGCACCAGCAGAACGATCCCCCACACTCCCCACCCGTGCCACCAACGAACTCCCATGGCGATCAGTCCTAGCGAGACGATCAGCGAAATCTCTTTGTGTTTCTTGCTCGCCAGCGTGTACAGAATGTGTCCGCCATCAAGCTGCCAGCAAGGCAACAGGTTCAGCGCAGTGGCAAACAGTCCCACCCAAGCCGCTTGCCCAATCGGATGCAGCAAAAGTGACGTGGGGTCCGCGCCAGGATGAAACATGCCTATAAAAATTTTCATCAGCAGCGGCTGGCCAAAAATAATGTCGGCGTTCTGCTGCGCTCCCGGCACGATCTTCGAAATCGATATTGCGTACGCCATCAAAGGCACCGCGACCACAAATCCCGCAATGGGCCCCGCGATTCCAACGTCAAAGAGCGCCCGCCGCGTTGCAATCGGTGATCGTATCCGCAGAAACGCGCCAAATGTGCCAAACAGAAATGGCGAAGGAATAAAGTAGGGGTAACTCACATCGATGCCGTAAATCTGGCACGCAATGTAGTGACCCATCTCGTGCGCCATCAAAAATCCCAGCAGCGCAAACGAAAACGGAATGCCCAGCAAAAGTAAGTGAGGATGCGCCAGCGGCGCCAGAATCGCTGCAAATGGATTGTCATCACCGGAAAATGGCGCAACATTGTGCGCGTACGACAGCGCAAATCCCGATCCCACCGCCAGCGTAGTCACCAGCGTAACCAGAAAGAGAATCAGTGCCGGCCACCAGGCCCTGCGCGGTCGCACAACACGCGGCGGAGGCAGTTCAATGATCTGCGGATAACCAAGATCGAGAACTTCCACAGGGGTACGCGAGTGGCCGTTGCCGGGAATGTGATCCATGAAGACTACAAGTTTAGCACTGAAAAGCGGTCAGCCGCCTTTCGCGGGAATCAACGCAGCAACAACGTCTGTTTAAATTTAGGATTTGGGCGCAGGCGCCGAAGAGGGAGCCGGCAGTGTTTGCAGTTCCTTGCCAGGCTTGAAGCGCACCGCCTTGCCCGGAGGAATGCTAACCTGCTGTCCGGTCCGCGGGTTGCGGCCGATCCCGGTCTTCCGCGGCTTTACGTTGAACACGCCGAAGCGCCGAAGCTCAATGCGTTCCCCTCGCCCCAACGCGTTTTTCATGGCCTCGAACACGGTTTCCACCGCTTGCTCGGCCTTGGTGCGGGTCACGTTGGTCTTGGTTACGATAGCGTTAACGATATCAAGCTTGATCACGCAATCCTCCAGCTTGATCGCGCGATTCCCCAGGGCTTGATCACACGATCCTCCAGCTTCAGCGGAAACCTATGCTAGACAGGGGTTTGCAGGTTGTCAAGCATCGTGGCGTGTAATAACATGCCCAACTCGCTTTTACGCTGACCGCTGCGATGATTCAGCCGGATGTTCGGCATGGCTGTTGAAAATAATCTGCGCTATTTCTGTTGATTCCGGGAGGATTCGATGTCGGTGAAGTCTGACAAATGGATACGCAAGATGGCTCGCGAGCACAAAATGATCGAGCCTTACGAAGATCGCCAGGTGCGCGACGGCGTTATCAGCTATGGCGTTTCGTCTTATGGTTACGACATGCGCGTCGCCGACGAATTCCGCATTTTCACCAACGTAAATTCCTCCATCGTCGATCCTAAGCATTTCGATTCGAAATCGTTCGTCGAATTCAAAGGTGATGTTTGCATTGTGCCGCCGAATTCTTTCGCCCTCGGACGCTCCGTGGAATATTTCCGCATTCCGCGCAACGTGCTCACTCTCTGCGTCGGCAAATCCACCTACGCTCGCTGCGGAATTATCGTCAATGTCACGCCTTTCGAGCCGGAGTGGGAAGGTTTCGTCACGCTGGAAATCAGTAATACCACTCCGCTTCCCGCCCGCATTTATGGCAACGAAGGTCTCTGCCAGGTAATTTTCTTCGAATCCGACGAGCAATGCGAAGTCTCCTACAAAGACAAAAAAGGAAAGTATCAAGCGCAGCAGGGAATCGTGCTTCCAAAAATCTAGCCTCGGCTAGCCGTTCCGGGTTTCGCTTAATTCTTGGCCGCCGGAGACGCCGAGCTTTTCCACTTTTGTTTGCGTAACCGAAACCTCTCTGGCAAGTTACAATATATTTACCGCGCTCCCTGTCTTTTTGGGCTCCAAGGCCTTGGTAACATTTCCGCTGGCGCGGCGTAGTACCTATATAGGGCGCTCGAACGTAAGGAGATTTTGTCCTGATGGCATCGTCGGTAAGCCCGCCAAAACATGATCTCGGCTCCTTGCGCATTCATGAAGGTCAGCGCAAAGGCGGCAAGGCCGGAAAAGTCTTCGGCGTTATCGCCGCGCTCATCGGTGTGCTGGTCATCGTCACTGGCGCCGTATTTGCATTTCATAGCCAGAAGCCGGTGGTCGAAGTAGCTGTTGCCCAGAAGGCCGCCGCCGGACGTCCCGCTCTATTGAACGCCAGTGGCTACGTCACGCCTCGGCGTCGCGCCACGATTGCAGCGAAGATCACCGGCCGCGTCACCAGCGTCAACTTTGATGAAGGCATGTACGTGAAGCAGGGATTCGTGCTCGCCACTCTCGACGATTCCGACGCGCGCCGCGCCCTCGATTCCGCCAAAGCCGATCGTGATTCAGCCCAAGCCGCAATCGCCGATTTTGAAGTGCAGCTAAAGAACGCTGAAATTGAACTACACCGAGCTAAGCAACTCCTGGCCGCCGGCGTGCAAAGCCAGGAAACCTTGGACAACGCCACCACGGCTGCCGATAGTCTCCGCGCGAAGATCGCTCTCGCCAAAGAACAGGTCGCGGCATCGCAAGCGCGCGTTGCGGAGGCACAGCAAGCCGTGGACAACACCGTAATCCGCGCCCCCTTCGACGGCATCGTGGTCTCCAAAGACGCGCAAGTGGGCGAAATGGTCTCGCCTGTCTCCGCAGGCGGCGGTTTCACGCGCACCGGCATCGCCACCATCGTGGACATGAACTCCAACGAGATCGAAGTGGATGTGAACGAAGCCTACATCGCCCGCGTTGTGCCGGGGCAAAACGTCACCGCCGTCCTCGACGCCTATCCCGACTGGCAGATTCCGTCGCGCGTTCGCACCGTAATCCCCACTGCCGACCGCCAGAAAGCCACGGTGAAAGTGCGCATCTCCTTTCTAAAATTGGACCCGCGCATTCTTCCCGACATGGGCATCAAAGTGACCTTTTATGGAGCCGCGCCTGAGCAAAAAAACGGCGCCGCCGAGCCTGCCGCCCTGATTCCGCAAGACGCCGTGCGCGAAGATCAAGGCAAAAAAATTGTCTTCCGCGTGAAAGATGATCGCCTCGAACGCCGCGCGGTCACGCTCGGAGGAACTCGCGGTAGTGACGCTGAAGTTCTCGCAGGTATCGACGCCGGTGACACAGTGGTCGTGAAAGGCCCGGCAACTCTTCGCGATGGTCAAGCTGTCGAAATCAAGAAATAAGAAATAGGAGACCCCGAAATGGTTCGAGTGGACGGCAGAGGAAGCGCAGGCAGCCTGATTCAAATTCGCGGTCTCGACAAAACTTACAGCCGCGGCGGCGAAGTCATCCATGTCCTGCAAGGCCTGAACCTCGACGTGGATAAAGGCGAGTTCGTCGCCTTCATGGGCCCCAGCGGCTCCGGCAAAACCACGCTGCTGAATCTTCTAGGAGGTTTGGACGTCCCTTCGCGCGGCAGCATCACCGTCGCCGGCGACGAAATCACCCACATGTCCGGCAGCAAGCTCACCGACTGGCGCGCCCGCCACGTGGGCTTCATTTTCCAGATGTACAACTTGATCCCCGTTCTCACCGCATTTCAAAACGTGGAACTTCCCCTGCTGCTCACTAAGCTTTCAAAATCCGAGCGCCGCGAGCACGTGGAAGCCGCCCTGGGAATCGTGGGCCTCGCCGACAGAATGAATCATTACCCTCGCCAGCTTTCCGGAGGCCAAGAACAGCGTGTCGCCATCGCCCGCGCCATCATCGCGGACCCCACGTTCCTCCTCTGCGACGAGCCCACCGGCGACCTCGACCGCAAAAGCGCCGACGAAATTCTCGACCTGCTCACTCGCCTCTCCAAGGAATACAGCAAAACCATCCTGATGGTCACGCATGACCCAGCCGCCGCCGAGCGCGCGCAAGCCACCTTGCACCTGAACAAAGGCGTCCTGGTTGAAGGCGTCCTGGCCGCCGCAGGGAGCTCGCGATGAAATTCATGCCGCTCATCATCGCCAATCTTTTTCGCAAAAAGTTGCGCACCCTGCTGACCATCGGCTCTTTCGCCGTCGCGCTGTTCCTCTTCGGGCTTCTCGTCGTCGTCCACGGCGCCTTCAATCAGGGCGTGGACCTCGCCGGCGTTGACCGCCTCGACGTCATCAACAAAGTCGCCATCATCCAGCCGCTTCCCATGTCCTATCGCGACCAAATTCTCCGCATCCCCGGCGTGAAAGCGGTCACCCACGACAATTGGTTCGGCGGCATCTACCAGGACGAAAAAAACTTCTTCCCCCAATTCGCTGTTGACGTTCAGAACCAGCGCGAAGTGTTTCCCGAGTTCGTGATCCCCGACGATCAATGGAAAGCTTTCGTCGCCGATCGCGAAGGCGCCATCGTCGGCGCCACCACCGCCAAACGTTTCGGCTGGAAAGTCGGCGACCGCGTCCCCATCAAAGGAACAATTTTCACCGGCACCTGGGAATTCAACATCCGCGGCATCTACACCGGCTCGCGCGACCAGGACGACCTCACCCAATTCTGGTTTCACTACGATTATTTCGACGAGCGCCGCACGGTCGAGAAAGGTTTAATCGGCTGGTACATCGTCAAGCTCGATGACCCCGACCACGCCGCCGCCGTCGTGAAGACAATCGACGATACTTTCGCCAACTCGCCCTACGAAACCAAGACCGAAACAGAAAAAGCTCTCGCCACCGGCTTCGCCAAACAATTTGGCAACATTTCGTTCCTGATTCTCAGCATTGGCGGAGTGGTGTTCTTCACTTTGCTGCTTGTTACCGGCAACACCATGGCCATTGCCGTGCGCGAACGTATCGGCGAACTCGCGGTTCTCAAAGCCGTCGGATACACCGACCGCTTCGTCTTGTTCTTCGTCCTCGGTGAATCGCTTCTAATCGCCGCGATTGGCGGCGCCATCGGGATCGGCTTGTCAAAACTCTTCACCATGGGCGGAGATCCCACCCACGGCTACCTGCCGTATTTCCGTCTGCCTGGTCCCGCCATGATTATGGGAATCGCCATTGCATTGGCGGTCGGCATTCTCGCCGGAATTCTTCCCGCCACCACGGCGATGCGTTTGCGCGTGGTTGACGCGCTCAGGAGGGTTTGAGCCGTGGCCATCCCCATCGTTTACAATTTGCGCAGCGTTCGTGCTCGTTGGGTTTCCGCCATCGTCGCCGTTCTCGGAATCGCCGGGACCGTCGGAGTGTTCATCGCCATGCTTTCCCTGGCGCGCGGTTTCCACGCCACTTTGGTTTCTTCCGGATCTCCCGACAACGCGCTGATCATGCGCGCCGGCTCCAGCGCCGAGCTGGACGGCGCCGTTTCGCTGGATCAAGTGAAAGTCATTCAGGACGCTCCCGGAGTCGCCCGCGACAATGGCGCGCCCCTGGTGAGTCCCGAAGTTGTAGTCATCGCCAATTTCCCGCTCAAGGCTACCGGCACCGACGCCAACGTCCAGGTCCGCGGCGTCTCCGCTGACGCTCTCAAAGTCCGCAAGAACGTGCACATCTCGCAAGGCCGTTTTTTTCAGCCCGGTCTCTCTGAATTAATCGTCGGCCGGAACGTCGCCGGCACCTACTCCGGTTTGAATCTCGGCGACACGGTCACCTTCGGCAGCGGTACTTGGAAAGTTGTCGGAATTTTCGACGCCGGAGGCAGCGCCTTCGATTCCGAAATCTGGTGCGATGCGCGCGTCCTCGCTCAGGTTTACAAACGCCCCGAGAACATCTTCCAGTCAGTCACCGTGCATTTGACTTCGCCCGCGGCCTTCGACTCCTTGAAAGATTCGCTCACCGCCGACCCGCGCCTGACCGTGCAGGTCACCCGCGAGATCGAGTATTACGAAAAACAATCGCGCGGCCTCACCACCTTAATCACGAGGCTTGGGGCGTTGGTAGCAGTTATCATGGGTATTGGCGCGGTGTTCGGCGCGCTCAACACCATGTATTCCGCGGTCTCCGAGCGCTCGCGCGAAATCGCCACCATGCGCGCGATCGGTTTCGGCGCTTTCAACATCGTCATGTCCTTTCTCTTTGAAGCCATGCTCATCGCGTTCGTAGGGGGATTGATCGGCTCGGCCGCCGTGCTTCCTCTAAACGGTCTCACCACCAGCACCTTGAATATGCAAACATTTTCGTCCGTCGCTTTCGCTTTTAAAATCACCCCGATTCTTCTCGCGCTCGGAATTGTCTTCGCCCTCTTCATGGGCTTAATCGGCGGTGTGCCGCCTGCCATCCGCGCTGCGCGCCGTCCGGTAGCTTTGGCTCTCCGCGAGCTATGAGCCGCGCAACCGTCCAGTCGGGTTTCGCATCATAGTGCCAAAAAATAAACAGGAACTTTTTTGCTTCGGGCAGGAATAACGGTATGCTCAAAGCGCGCGTAAAATTAGATTACAAAAGGTGAGCATGCTCCGGGAAACCCGCAAAATTAAGATGTCCGTTCTTTGCACTTCTTTGCTGGCGCTCGCAATCGCTTTGACTCTGTCAGCCTGTGGTGGCGGTAACGGTGGCAACGCCACAGTAACTTCGGTAACCGTCTCGCCCACTGCAGCCACTGCCGATCTGAACACTTCCATCACTCTCACTGCCGTCGTCAATCTCTCCAACAACACAGCCACCACGAATACAGCCGTTACTTGGCAGGTGAATGGCATCGGCGGTGGTAACTCCCAGGTCGGCACCATCGTGAATTCTCCCGACGACGTTCAGGAAGGCATTTACACCGCGCCCAACATCGCTCCCACCACCAACAACGGCCAGGTAATGATCACGGCGACCGCGCCGCAGGTTCCATCCAGCACCACCAACACCAATATCGTCACCTCCAATACCGCAATTATTACCGTCGGCGTTGGCCAGGGTCTCGCCGTAACTCCTTCCACTGCCACCATCCCTGCGGGCGGCACATTCCAGTTTTCCGCGCTTCTGAACAACCTGGTCGATGCGAATGCCACCTGGGCTGTAAGTTCCACCAACGGCGGAAATATCGGCACCATCGACCCGACCACCGGGCTTTATACGGCTCCGCCCTCGCCCCCTCCCGGCGCCACACTCACGGTCACTGCCACGGATTCCACCCTCACTCCCGCTGTCACCGCCACCTCCACCGCGACGATTGTTTATTCCGACCTGTCTTTAAGCGGCCAATTCGCCTTCTCTTACTCCGGGAACGATCAGAATGGTTTTATCGCTGTGGCAGGCAGCTTTGCCACCGACGGTGCCGGACATGTCACCAGTGGAATTGAAGACGTTGACAGCTTCACTACCAATGGATGGACCCAGTATCAGATTCAACAAAGCACCAGCACGTACGAGGTGGGCGCGGACGGTCGTGGAACGATTCTGCTGAATCAGGGAATTTCCGGCGCCGCAACGTTGCAGTTTGCCCTCACTTCCAACCAGCACGCTGTGGTGATCCGCTTTGACCGCACCATTACAGGGAGCGGCTCAATCGACCAGCAAGACTTGACCGACATCTCGGAACTTTCCACCATCACCGGTCCCTACGTCTTTTCCGGCTTGGGCGCGGATACCACATTTTTGCCCTCGGGAATCGCCGGAAAATTTACTGCCAGCGGTAATAGCACCAATCAAAGCGGCACGGGCGTGGTGGACTTCAACGACAATGGCGTTGTAACGCAGGACAGCTCGCTCAGTGTTTCGTACTCTTTGGACGGCACTGCGCCCGACACCGGCCGCGGCAAAATGACTATCAACAGCGCCGCAACCGGCCAGCGCCAATTCGCGTTTTACATCGTGGATAACACGCATTTATATTTCATCGAAACTGATAGCGTCGGCTATCTGCAAGGGAATATGTTCAGCGGCGCCGCCGGAACCTCTTTCTCCACGGCAAGTCTTACTACCGGCAACTATGCTTTCACTTTCGGCGGGAACTCTCCTACCGCAGCCTTTGCTGCGGGTGGAGTCTTTGCTTCAGGAGGGAACGGCAGCATCACCGGCGGCGTCTTCGATAGCAACAACGCGGGCACGGTAACTTCGGACGTCACCCTAGGGACTTGCACCTACACCGTCGATCCGTCCACCGGCCGCATTTTGTTGTCCCTATGTCCCGCGCCAAGCACCCTGCAGTTTGCTGCCTATCAAACTGCGCAAGCCACTACCTCCACTGCGGTAGAACCCTCCGCCGTGATGCTCGAGTTGGATCCCACTGCCGTATCGGTCGGCTCAACGTATTCGCAGAGCACTGTTACCCAGTTCACCGCCGGCAGCTTCGCAATGCTCCTCGGTGGCCAGGGAGTGTTCCATGACAACTCTGCTGCGATTCAACAGGACGTGTCAGGCCAGGTCACTTTCGGTTCGCCGTCCATCGCCAACGGCAATCTCGACATCAATAATTTTAATTCCGTCTTTCAGACTGATCCCATCAGCAGCACAGATAGCTCGCTTCTGGCTCCAGACTCCAACGGACGCGGTACCGCAACACTCGTGGTGACCAACCCGAATTCCAGTTACGGCCTGGTCTATTACCTCATCGATGCCAACACGGCGCTGCTGTTCGATTCGGATTCAAGTAAGGTGCTGATTGGCTCGGTTGCCCGGCAATTCTAGGACTTTAAAAGCGGCAAGCTTTTGCCCCACTGTCCGGTGAACACGAAAGAATCGAGCGGCTTGCGCTGGCGCGGAGCTAGTTCGCGCTGGCGTAATTCTTCCGGCAGCGATTTTGGATCTCCCGCATAGCCGATCGCAAACGCCGCCACCGCTTCATAGTCCGCTGGAATATTGAAAAGCTTCCGCGCTTTTTCCGCATCGATTCCCGCCATCTGGTGAACGGAAAGTCCAAGCGCCTCTGCTTGTAAAGCCAAATTCGCCGCCGCTTGCCCTACGTCGTGGAAAGCGTGCCGGTTCGGCCGGCCATCGTCAAATTTCAGCTTCGCCACGCTCAGCGCCAGCACCGGCGCCTGCTTGGCCCATCCTTGATTGAATTCCACCAGCGATTCCAGCACGCGCTTGTAATTTTCCGGGTCGTCCTTCGTCCCCACAATGAAATACCACGGCTGCGCGTTGTAAGAAGACGCCGCCCATCGCGCCGCTTCAAACAAACTGCGAAGTTTTTCTGCTTCCACCGGCCTGCTGTCGTAGGCTCTGGGGCTCCAGCGGTGCGAAATCAAGTCATGAATGGGCGTGCTGGTCTCCGCTGGCCTTTTTGGGACGCTCATAATTCCTCCGATGATTTTAGAAATGTTTGCCGTGGCGTGCTATTCGCCCGCCGTTTCTGTTTGGTTACGTTTTTGCTTCAAGCCTTTGCGCGTGAATGATCCACCGAGTAAGGTCCCGCACCGTTCGCCGCAAGAATCACCAGGCCGCCCATGATCGCCACATTCTTCAAAAAATGGATCATGTTGTTCTGCTGCTCCGCGCCCTGCAGGGCCCAGAAGTTGTGAAAAAAGAATGTCACGGGTATCAGGTAAAGAAACAGAACCCACGCCGCGATTTTTGTTTGGAAGCCGACAAGAATCGCCAGCCCTCCGGCCAGTTCCAACACCACCGCGCAAGCTATCGCTACACTCGGCATCGGCACGCCTTTGGCCGCCGCGTAACCCACGAACTGCGTGTAGCCGCCTATCTTGAATAATCCGCTAACTAAAAACACCACGCTCATCAGTATTCGGCCCGCCAGCGGTGTAAAACTGATCGAGGGATCGCTCATGCTCTCTCTCCTTTTCAGATGGATTTACGCCAGATCGAAAAGCAAAACTTCCGATGGTTTCGTCGCGTTCACGCGCACTTCCGCTTCTTCCGAAATAGCCGCGCCGTCTCCCGCCTTCAATTCCACTCCGTTCACGTCCACGCTTCCACGCGAAACCTGCAACCACGCATGCCGTCCCTTCTCGAGCGGATGCCTGGTCTGCTCGCCTTCATTCAGCCGCGTGATGTAAAGATTCGCATCCTGGTGGATATTTACCGGCGCCTGCGGCCCCGCCACCAGGTGGAACTGCCCTCGCAAGTCCTTGTCCGGAAACGTGAGTTGTTCGTATTCCGGTTTCAGGTTCTTGCGATCCGGCACGATCCAGATTTGCAGCAGATGCGTGGGATCCTTCGGCGACGGATTGAATTCGCTGTGCATGATCCCCGATCCCGCCGTCATATGTTGCAACTCGCCCGGACGTATCACTGCCCCGGTGCCCATGCTGTCGCGGTGCTCCAGCGAGCCATCTAGTATCCACGTCAGGATTTCCATATCACGGTGCGGATGCATTCCAAAACCTTTTCCCGGTGCCACAATATCCTCATTCAGCACGCGCAAGGATCGGAATTGGATATGCTCCGGATCGTAATACTGATCGAACGAAAACGTGAATCGCGTATCCAGCCACGAGAGCTTGTTGCGCCCTCGTTCTTCACTGGGTCGAACTTGTATCATTTTCTTTCTCCTTCGTCTTTCTTTCTAAGTCGTTCTGATCGCATTCCAAATTCACTTCGCCGCCCCGCCCAAGCTTGCGGCACAACCGGCGCAGCTCTTCCTGCTCGTTCGCCGTTAGCCGATTCATTTCTCTCGCGATCTCTTTGGCGTGTTGCGGAAACACCTGCGAGATCAGCTTGCGCCCCTTGGCCGTTAGATGGATCACGATCATCCGCCGGTCTTCTTTCTGCCGCACCCGCTGGACCAATCCGTGTTTTTCCAGATTATCCAGTACCATCGTTATGTTCCCGCCGCTGCGCAGCAGCTTTTCACCCAGCGCCCGCTGGCACATCGGGCCCAGGTGTAGCAGCGTCTCGAGAATTCCGAACTGGCTGGTGGTTATCCCGTGCCGCTCCAAGTCCGTGCTCAGCCTCGTCAGCACCGAATTGGATGCCCGCGCCAGATTAATAAACGCATTCAGCGCCCGCTTGGTCCCGCTATCGCCTTTAAAATGTGTCGGCACTATGGTTTAACCATCAATCGTTTAACATCAAACTATCTATAAGATGCCCGCACCACGAATTGGATTCAGGCAGGCTGGCAACGCTGCACGATTCTCTTAGTACGCGTATCACCCACAATCCCAATACGGTGGCCATGCGGCCAAACAGAAATGCATTTCCACTCGTCAGGAAAGAGCCCGCGAGTTGGCATCCAGCGCTATGCGACATGTGCGGGATGCCGGAGCCAACGCCGAGATCGTGATGATACCGAAAGAGTAGGGCTGGTCAGCCCGCTGTGGATGGCCGAACTCTACACACTAGCGACAGTTTCGTGTTATTGTCCGGCCAAGGAGCGCACTGTGTTTTGCCCAAAGTGTGGAAAGGAACTTCCGGATGACGCGCAGTTCTGTGTCAAGTGTGGGCATGGGATCAGTTCAGCAGCATCCGCTGCTCAACCAATAAAATCGTCCCGTGCGGGAATGTGGGCGCTGGGTGCGTTGGTTGCGCTAGCCTTAGCTTGGTTTCTTTGGAACGTTATGAATACACCCCACACCTCAAATAATGGGATGCGCGTTTCGCCGCTGCCGAACCTCGTTTCGCTTCCGCGCACGATGCCAATTACGAATGGGGCGATTACCGTGCGAGCTGCCGGGTACCTTTACTACAAGTTTTCTGTGCCTGCCGGTGCAACTAATGTATTCGTTGACGGCCACTTCAGCGCCACGGGCGGGACAGGAAATGACATTGAGGTTTTAATTCTAAATGAGGATAACTTCGCCAACTTTCAGAACCACCACGATGCGCAAACATATTACAACA
Organism: Candidatus Acidiferrales bacterium; assembly: GCA_049693615.1. Classification (GTDB taxonomy): domain Bacteria; phylum Acidobacteriota; class Terriglobia; order Acidiferrales; family UBA7541; genus Palsa-295. The sequence continues at coordinate 58,518 of JBAVQB010000027.1, forward strand.
GCGGCAAGGCAACGCAGAACAGCATCCACGCTCTACTTCCTGCTGGTGGAACTTACTATTTAGTTTTCAACAATGGCTATTCGTTGTTAACGCCGAAGGCCGTCGCAGCAGACGCGACTTTGCATTACACCAATTAGAGATTTGCACGCCTAAGACGAACAACAACTTTCAAGCATGGCGACGATTACAGTTACTTTTCCCCCCTGAATATGGAAATTAAGCTGTGGCCTCTGGAAGCATGTTTGCTCACAATTATGGCCCGATTACGGTGGTGCTCATAACGCCCTTGTGTCGGGGGCCAGTCCCGCTACGACAGTCGCTTATTGAGCCTATTTCAGTTCGGAAATGAACTTGCCGGTTGACACGAGTATTGGATTAAGCGTACACCCCGAGGAAGGAGGAATAAAAGGCATGGCCGACAGGAACGCATTTAACCTCGGTGATCTACGAATGTATGTCACTAGCCCTACAAAGTGTCTAGAGGAGAAGCCAACCACACAAAGCGTTGTCTTTTGTGATGAGTTCATAAATCTCACTAAGCTAAAACTGGAGACCGGACTCAGCTGTTCTTTTCTGTCCATGATGTTTGCAAAGAAGTGTCAGCCTTCCGTGAGGTCGGCAAAGAAGATTGCCAGCGCTCTAGGGATGGAGCTTGGTGAGTTCTTCAAGGGTCTAGGTATCCATTAGGAGTCTAACCATGCACCTCAGCACAAAGCGACAACACGAAGCACTCCACAAAATCCATGAGAAGTATGGCCCACGGTGCAAGTCTTGCGGTTACGACAAAGATGTTCGTGCATTACACATAGACCATGTTCACGGTGGCGGGGGCGCGGACAGGAATGGCGGTGGGCTGGCTTACTATCTCCGAGTACTAAAAGACACCACTGGAAAATATCAACTTCTTTGCGCGATCTGCAACGAAATCAAAACCCATGAGCAACAAGAGCGGCGCGGAAGACATCAGCACAATCGACCTGTCAGCCTCGCTTAGGTGCTAGCGGAGTTGCCAAGCGCAAACCGCGCCTCCGTAATTTAGGTTCAGCGCGTCACATTCGCGTGCCGCGGAGAATACCTCACGGCCTGATGTGATCGGCTGTACAGAAACCACGCAAGAAACAAAAATAGAAGCAGGGCGACAACTACGCGCTGATTTGATGTCTTTCTACCGCGACGTGGCTTGTCATCGGCCTCGCGGATTGTAAATGAGCCCTTGTACCGCTTCGCCATAAGCCCCGGATTTTACCACGTGGTGGCACAAGGCCATTCCTCTGCCCAGCGGAGACGACTTACAACCCTATTACCCGGGACCCTGGGTACGACTTTCGGTCAACCTACTTGACCAACTTAGCGTCCTTATTTCTTCGCGGCGTACGGTTTTGTTTGTGAGGTTTAAGTGTAGCGCCGGGCTTCAGCCTGCCGCCGGTAGGCAGGCCCGGCATCTTTCCTTTGAATTTTCTGCAATAACGCGAAAAATCTTCAATCTCAATTTCGACTACCAAAACTAAACGATTGTTACGGCTTCTGGGTAGGCCGCAACAAAACTTCGCTGATAAAACTTTGCGGCGCTTGCGTCACGATGCTCTCCACCACGTGCGCTATGTCCTCCGGCTGCAGCATCTTGCTGGTATCTTTTCCGGCGTGGGGAGAAAAGTCCGTAGCCACCGTCCCCGGACAAATCGCGCTGACTCGGATCCCGTGCGCCCGCAGGTCTTCCGCCATGCATTCCGTCATCCCCAAAAGTCCCCATTTCGACGCGCAGTAAATCGCTCCGCCCGCAAAAGCGTTTTTACCCGCCAGCGACGCGATATTGATGATGTGCCCGCCGCGCCGCTCGATCATTCCCTTGGCCACTGCTTTGCTCAGCAGGAACACGGATTTCAAATTGGTGTCTAATACAGAATCCCAATTCGATTCGTTTGCCTCGTGGAAAGGCCCAAAATATCCAATGCCCGCATTGTTCACCAGGATATCAATCGCTCCGAACGCCTGTTTCGTTTCCTCTACCAGCGACAGAATGTCGTCACCACTTCTAACGTCCGCCGCCACGATAATCACTTCAACGCCCCCGTTCTTCAACTCATCGGCCACATTTTGCAGTTTGTCGGCGCTTCGCGCGCACAAGCTGAGCTTCGCTCCCAACCCTCCCAGCTTGCGCGCGATAGCCAGCCCGATTCCGCGGCTGGCGCCCGTAACCACAGCAACCTTGCCTTCCAGTGTTTTTTCTCTAGCCATAAGTGCGCTCCAGCGAGGCGACTATTTACCGAGATTTAACATCATAGCATTGGGTCAGTGTCGTTCAGGAAACCACCAGATTCGAAAACCAAGGTGGGATTCACCTTGCACGCGTCATTGGCTTTCCCTATAATCCGTTGATTCGTTACCCCGTTTTTTTGTTCGGGTAGCAGGCCTGGTTCGATTCTTACCGAGTGATTCTGGTTCAGGAGGCGGTTGAAATTATGCGAAAGTTTCTCGGCATCATAGCAGCGCTCGCAATTCTTATGGCGCTTAGTCTCTCTGCGCGGCCCGCCGCTGCCCAGGACCAGGCCGATCAAAATAAGGCCCCGGCTTATACCATGCCGGAATATAACGGCTTCCAGGCCTGCCACGCGGAAACCAACGCGCAAATGCGGGTCAAGTGCCTTGACGATTTTGTCGCAAAATTCCCGAACTCCACCCTGATGCCCTACATCCTCCAGCTCTACGTCCAAAGCTATAATGAGCTGAAAAATTATCCGAAGACCATCGAATACGCCGACAAGTTGGTGGCTCTCGGCGACAAAGTGGATGCGGGGACGAAGTTGCAGGCGCTTTATACCCGTTCTCTCGCGTTTAACTACGCTTTTAGCGACAAAGTTCCGGACGCCGATTCTCTCAACAAGGCTCGCGCAGCGGCGCTGGAAGGATTGAAGCTCATAAATGGAATCACCACCAAGCCAGCGGGTGTGTCCGACGAACAGTTTACCCAGCAAAAAAATGGGCTAATTGTTTTGTTTAACTATACGGCCGGATCAGCATCCTACACACTAAAGGATTACCCTAACGCCATTCAGTCTTTCAAGGCGGCGCTTGCGGTAAATCCCACGGACGCGATAACCAATTACCGGCTCGGTCTCGCCTACTTGCAATCGACTCCACCTCAGTCGCTGGACGGTTTCTGGTACTTGGCGCGCGCCATCAATCAGAAGATTCCCGACGATGCCAAAGTGAAAGATTACCTGCGCAAGCAAATCCTGGCCTACGAACAACCCGGTTGCGATTCGCTGGTGGACGCGCAGTTGGACGAATTGATGCAGTTGTCGGCGACTGCTCCCGACCGCCCGGCAACTTACACCATTCCTAGCGCTGACGATCTGAAGAAGATTCAAACCTCCAGCAATATCCTCACCGTGCTTTCGGATCTCCAAGCCGGCGGCGACAAAGCCAAAATGACCTGGCTGGCCATCTGCGGCGCCGAATTTCCAGAAGTCGTCGGCAAAGTTATCGACGTCATCCCGGGAACTGACATGGTGGAATTAAAGCTGGCCACCGGGGCAACTCCCGAAGAAATCGAAAAGGCCACCGAGGCTAATCTCGATGTGAAAGTTGTCGGCCAACCCGAAGCTTCCCGTCTGCAAAAAGATGACGGGGCGCGCTTCAGCGGCACGCTAGTCAGCTACGATCCGCCGCCGGCTTTCATGCTTCACTGGGATAAGGCCAAAGTGAACCCCGAGGATATTCCGGCCGAAAAGGGCAAGCACACACCGCACAAGGTGGCCCCCAAGCCCGGAAAGTAAAACCAGCGACAACTTGGATTAGAAAAGGCCGGCTGGCAATAGAGCCGGCCTTTTTTGTAGAGCTTGTCTATCCCGGCAAATCAGCGAAGTTGATTCTTTAGGGTTAATGCGTAGCGCCGGCTGATTTGAAGACGGCTAGCCTTCAGGTCTAGGTCTGAATGCCCAGCTTCAGCCGCGCGTTATAACAAAACGGCCCCGTCAGGCGCGGTGACGTCTGTGGTCCAGCTTGTATTCGTCCACTTTGCGGCTAAGCGTGTTGCGGTGGATGCCCAGCGCTTTAGCGGCGCGCGATTGGTTTCCGTTCAAGCGCTCCAGCACGCGCTTGATAAATTTTTTTTCGAATTCCGTGACTGCTTCTTCGAGCAAAATCCCGCGCTCGACCATCATTCCCACCAGCGATTCCAATTGATCTTTCACGGTGCCGGCTCCGAACTTGAGTAGCTGCTTCTCGGGCTTGTCAGCTTAATGGATGGCCGGTAATGCGCTGATATGCATCTCGATATTTCTGGGTTGTTCCGGAAACCACTTCGGGCGGCAAAGCCGGCGCGGGAGGGCGCTTGTCCCAGCCGATTTTTTCCAGATAGTCGCGAACGTATTGCTTGTCAAAAGACGGCTGTGCTTTTCCGGGAGAATATTGGTCCGCGGGCCAGAAGCGCGAAGAATCCGGCGTAAGCGCTTCGTCGATCCATATCATCTTATCGTCCATCATGCCGAATTCAAACTTGGTGTCCGCGATAATGATTCCGCGTTCCGCGGCGTATTCAGACGCCAGCCGGTAAATTTTCAAGCTCGTATCGCGCAAACGTTCTGCCAACGGCCGTCCGATACGCGCAACGGTTTCATCGAACGAAATATTTTCGTCGTGCCCGGTGGTAGCTTTGGTCGAAGGAGTAAAGATGGCCTCAGGCAGTTTGTCGGATTCGCGAAGCCCGGACGGCAGCGATATGCCGCAGATCGCGCCGGTTTTCTGATAGTCCTTCCAGCCCGAGCCGGAAATATATCCGCGCACCACGCATTCGATCGGAATCGGCTCTGTTTTCTTCACCAGCATAGCGCGGCCTGAAAGCACGCTTCTGTAGGGTGCCAACTCGCCGTCAAAGTTTTCGGTCGTGAGCAAGTGATTCGGCACCACGCTGGCCAGCTTGTTGAACCAGAAGAGCGAGAGCTGCGTCAGCACGCGGCCCTTGTCCGGAATCGGCGTGGGCAGCACCACGTCAAAGGCTGAAAGCCGGTCGGTGGCAACGATCAGCAGGCGGTCGCCAAGGTCGTAAATATCGCGAACCTTGCCTCGGCCTCGAAGTTTAAGTCCCGGGAAATCTGTTTGTGAAATAATGGCGCTCATTTGTGGAGAAGACACGGATTGTTTTTCCTCACTGGAGGCGGGTATTCTAGCGCAGGAAGTACGGATGTCAACGCCAAAGAAATTTTTTCGGCAGAACGCCTTGGTGCAACCTGCTAACTAACTGGACTCCTATTTGCCCATGTTGTCAGACCCCATCTGACGTATTCCGTTCCGAGGGCGATAAAGCATCCTATGCAGCAACCGATCAAGCCTTGACCAAGCCAGGGTGACGGAAACAACCAATTCAACGAGCTTCGGACTATGACCGCCAGAATTACCATAACTGCAAACAGGGCCCCGGATATCACTGTCGTGGTTCGCCAAATGAACTGGCGAGCTTCCCTGGAAGCGAGCACTTCAGAAAGTCTCTTGGCGCCTTGGTCCGATTTATCGTAATCGACCATTCCGGCGAGGCGTGCGGCCGATCCTCGATATGGGTCAAACGGCCAGAAAATGAAATAGAGTGCGGGCAGTAGTGGACACGACAGCGGTGCGAGGAGATAGCGATAGCCATTGTGATCGGGCTGCCCGACAAGAGGACCGTAAAGCACGAAAATGCAAAAGATCATTCCGAACAGAGTGAAGAAGAACCTCTGATCGAGAAACATCAATATCATCGGGGGAACTTTGTTTCGTAGGGCCGGCGGAAATGCGGATTTGCTTGCGGGCACAGCCGACCTCCTGGGCTATCCTAGTCTCGCATTTATGCGGCGTTACTGGCGGCTTTCGGCGCGGACGCAGCCTCGGTTTCTTCCCACTTGACCGATACTAATTTCGAGACGCCCGGCTCCTGCATGGTCACGCCGTAGAGCACGGAACCCATCTCCATGGTCTTGCGATTGTGCGTGACCACGATGAATTGCGTCTGCGCGCACATCTCCGCGAGCATTTTGTTGAAGCGTCCGACGTTGGCTTCGTCCAGCGGCGCGTCCACTTCGTCGAGGATGCAGAATGGGCTGGGCTGGTAACGGAACACCGCGATAAGTAACGCGAGCGCGGTAAGCGCTTTTTCTCCGCCCGACAGCAGAAGAATATTTTGCAGACGTTTTCCCGGCGGTTGTGCGGCGATGTCGATGCCCGCTTCGCCCGAACTGTCCGGCTCGCTCAAGCGCATCTCGCCATGGCCGCCGCCGAATAGGGATTGGAACGCGATGGCGAAGTGCGCGTTGATAAAGTTGAAGGCTTCTTCGAATTTCTGTTTGGAGACTTGATCCAGTTCCGTGATCGTGAGCCGCGTGTTCTCGATGGCTGCCACCAGGTCGTCGCGTTCGCGGCGCAGGAAGCCTTCGCGCTGCTCGCATTCCTGGAATTCTTCCAGCGCCATCATGTTCACTGGGCCCATGGCGTCCACACGCGCTTTCATCTCGTTGTAATTTGTTTCGGCGCTTACCAAGTCCTCGCCGATCAGGAGTTGCGGTTCCTGCGCCATCAGGTCTTCGGGCTGCGCGTTGAGCTCCGCGATGCACGTCTGACGCAAATAGTCGCGGTCGGCATCGTTGCGCGCTTTTTCGATTTGGCGCTGGCTGCGCTCGGCGCGCAGCTCGTCCAAAGATTGCCGCTTGCCGCGTACGGATTCCTCAAGCTGTGCGGTACGTGTGCGGGCCCCTTCCCATTCTTTTTCCAGCGCGGCCTTCTGTTCTTCCAGCCGCGCCTTTTCTTTGCGCAAATCTTCCGCCTGAATGGAAAGCTGACCGCACGAGGATTCCAGCTCGGACTTTTCCTGGTACATGGCTTTCTGTTGGTGCCGCAGCGACAGCAACCGCTCGTCGGCAATGGCGATTTCTTCGGTTACCTTTTGTCCGGCGGCTTCCGCGCTCATCAGACGCTCGGTCATGGTGGCAAGCTCTTCGCGGTTCGCGCCCAGCCGGTCCTGCAAAGTTTGGAAATCCTGACGCATGCGCTGAAGTTTTTCGGCAGCCTCCGCGCTTTCCGTTTCCGCCGCGGCCCTGGAACGCGTCGCTTCCGCGTGTTGCTGACGGGATTGCTCGGCGCGCGCGCGCGCCGCTTCGGCTTCCGCCTTCAATCGATTGATTTCCTGGCGCTCGGTTCCGAGTTGCGCATCGATTCTGTGCAGTTCCAAGCGCGCTTGATCCAACAGGTGCGTCGCGCCCACCAGCGATTTTTCGGCCTCGACATGCTGCGAAATCGCCAGCGCTACAGCCGATTCGCCGTCGCGAATTTGTTCCGCGAGACGAGCGAGCTCCTCCTGTTGCTCCTGCGAAATCTTTTCCAGGCGCGCTGCTTCCGTCTCATGCTGGCGGAGTTCGCGCTTCAACGCGAGCGGCCCGGCTTCACCCGCGCGTCCTCCTGAAACGATGCGCCCGTGGTAACAACTGCCATCGAGCGTCAAATAATAGCTGTGCGGATTTTCGTTCGCTAACTGTTCGGCTACCGCGGAAGTTTCCACCAAATAGGCGGTCCGCAACTTCGTGAGGAAATTTTTCGCGGCAGACCCGATGGGCGCGCGGAAATCCACCAGGCGGTCGAGCCGGGCGACCACTCCCGCAGGCAAGGGAAGGGAACCGTCGGCTTCGAGCGTTGGAGCATCCACGTTGTGGAGCGAGTCGACAAAGAAAGTTGCGCGCCCGCCCATTTCGTTGCGCAACAGCGCGATTCCAGCGCGCGCACGATCGAAGGACTCGACAACAATGTATTCCAACTCTTCACGCAGAAACTGCTCGATAGCGCCTTCGTAACGCTCTTGCACTTCGGCATAATCTGCCAGCAATCCGGCTGCACGGAAGCCATTGCCGGCGGAATCCGCCTCTTCGCTGAGCTTCACCGCAAATAATTTTTGCACCGCGTCCGCGGTGTAGGCGCGGTCACTCAGGATTTGTTCGATCGACGCACGGCGAGCCTTCTCGGCCGAGAGACTTTCGCGAATCACTTCCAGCCGCTGGCTAGCTTCGGTCTGCTTGATGCGAAATTCTGCGAGCCGCTCTTGCGAATCGTGAACGGCTTTGCCCAGATCGTGAGCCTGTGTCTCCGCTTGCTTAAATGTTTTTTCCGCGGTTCCCACTTTCTCCGAGAGTGCCGCATATTCGAACTCGATCGCCAGCAACGCCGCTCCGCGCTGTTCCTCGGCCGCGGTGTACCGCGCGGCAGCTTCTTCCGCCTGCAGCGATTCGGCTTGTTCACGCGCCGATTCTTCCACCATGCGTGCCGCGAGCTGCCGAAGTTCCGCGATGCGAACTTCCAGGCGCTCTTGTTCGCCGGTGCTTGATGCAGCTTGCTCGGTGGTCTGGCGCAGCGCCGTTTCCAGAATCGCAGTTTGCTCGCGCAGCGAACTTGCCGCTTCGCGTTGCGCCAGCATTCGCGCGCCCAGCTCGGTTGCCTGGCGCTCAGCCTGCTCCAACTCAACCACCAGCCGCATAGCGCGCGTATCGATTTGCGCCACCTGCTCGCGATTGAAAGTGATGCGGTTTTCCGCGCGGTCCAGATCCAGCGCCGTTTGGCCCAGCAGGTTATGGATTTGCCGCATCTCGCCGTCGAGTTCGTAGCTTCGCGCGCTCAAACGTTCCTGCTCGGACTCCAATTCGTGCACCGTGCGCGCATCGCGCTCTTCGGCCGATTCCATTTCGCGCAAAAGATTTTCCAGCCGCGCCGCTTCGATATCGAGATGCTCCGCTTTACTCGCTAGAACGCTGCGCAGCAGACCGCGCATTTGTTCGCGCAATTCCGCGTACCGACGGGCTTTCGATGCTTGGCGTTTCAACGAAGCCAGTTGCTTTTCCACCTCCACGAGAATGTCGTTCACGCGCGAGAGATTAATCTTCGAGGCTTCCAGCTTGGCTTCCGCCAGGCGCCGCTTGGTTTTGTACATGGTCACGCCGGCCGCTTCTTCGATGATCGCGCGGCGGTCCATCGGCTTTGAATTCAGGATTTGTCCGATGCGGCCCTGTTCGATGATTGCGTAGCTATCCGGCCCCAGTCCCATGCCCATGAAAAGTTCTTGCACATCGCGCAAACGCGCCACGCGCCCGTTGATCAAATATTCGCTTTGGCCCGAACGATAGAGCCGGCGTCCCACTACAACTTCGCCCGGCTTCAAATTGATCGCAGGCTTTTCCGCCAGGCGTTTTTTCCACGGCTTCTTTTCGTCTGCTTCAGCTTCCGCGTCAGCCATTACGATAGTGTCCGGAAGGCTGTCGGTTTCCTTGCCGACAATCTCCACAAATCCATCGTCGCTGGTTACAGTGACCGGCCCTGGATTCTCAACGAGCGCGATTCCGCTATCGACAGGCGTTTCTTCCGGAGCGTCGAGAACTTTGGCGACCGCTTCAGACAATTCTGGGTCCACCAGCGTGAGGGTTACTTCCGCCAGTCCCAGCGGAGGCCGCTTGGCCGTGCCGTTGAAAATGCAATCGGACATGCGCTCAGCGCGCAGCTGCTTATGGCTCTGTTCTCCGAGCACCCAGGAGATGGCGTCCACCACGTTCGACTTGCCGCAGCCATTCGGCCCGACAATACAAGTGATTCCGCTGCCGCTGAACGTGATCGGCGTCTTCTCGAAGAACGACTTGAACCCCAGCAACTCCACTTTACGCAGCTTTAGCACCAGTTTCCTCGCACAGTTCGCTTCCCGAGCCTGGTCGGCAGAAGCGGATTCAGTTTAGATTTCTTTGGAGGTCTTCCGAGACAAAAAATGCAGGAGGGTCGATAGATCAATGGCCCTGCCGCCTGGCGCTATCGGATCGGCGGTACGGGGAGAGAAATTAGCATGGCGTGCCAGCGGTGTAAAGAGCGCTTTTCCAATTTGTTCCAGCGTCAGGCGGTCTCCGCGGCGCAGGCCGGTTTGATTTCTCGCGCCTTTGGTCTAGAGTATGGGCATTATGGCCGACCACTACCTGCTGAAAACCGAGCCCTCGGAATATTCATTCGCCGACCTGCAGAAAGACAGAAAGACGGTCTGGGACGGCGTATCGAATCCGGTAGCTCTGCGCAACCTGCGTGAAATGAAGCCCGGCGCGCACTTGATCATCTACCACACAGGAGACGAAAAGAGCGCGGTCGGCACCGCGACGGTGGTTTCCGTGGATGACTCAAATCCCAAGAGTCCTGAAGTCGAAATCCAAGCCGGCAAAGCGATCCCCAAGCCCGTGTCGCTGGCTGAAATCAAGGCCAACAAGCTTTTCGCCGATTCTCCCTTGGTGCGACAGGGAAGGCTTTCGGTGGTCCCCCTGACGCCCGCGCAGTACCACGCGTTGACCTCCTACTAAAAGAGCCGTTCTTAGGGCTTCGCGAGCTCAAATACATGTTGGCCTACCGTTCAAACTCGCGTCAAAAAAATGTGGTAGAGGCCACAGTGTAAGGTTCGAGCGCTTCGCGCTGCTTGTCGCAGAGGAGCACTCCGATCTTCTTGCGCATTGACTTGAACCATGGCCCAGCCTAGGATTGCGCGCACGGAGGGCCGATTTTGGAACTGGAAGTTTCTTCTGGTCCGCGAGGCCTACTGCCAACCGCAGTAATCCTGATTGCAATTTTTTCCCTCGCGGTGGCCAGCCGGCGTCCTCCTGAACCGAAACAAGCCAGCGTTCCCGCCACCGAATTTTCCGCCGGCCGCGCGCGCGCCGTGCTTCGCCGCTTGGTTGGGGACGGCATTCCGCATCCCGCCGGAAGCGCTGCAAACGATGTTGTCCGCGACCGTATCCTCGCCGAATTCTCCACGCTCGGTTATGAGACGCAGGTGCAAAGCGGCTTCGCATGTGACGATTATGGAACCTGCGCAAGTGCAACAAATATCCTCGCGCGTTTGGATGGAACCGAGCCTGGCGCCGCCGTTCTCCTGGCCTCTCATTACGACTCAGTCCCCGCCGGCCCTGGAGCCTCCGACGACGGCGCTGGAGTCGCGGCCGTCCTTGAAATCGCGCGCGCTCTGAAATCCGCTCCCGCACCGCGTCACCCCGTAATTTTCCTGATTGACGACGCCGAAGAAGCCGGAATGATCGGCGCGCGCGTCTTCGTGGACCAAAGTCCCTGGGCCAAAGACGTTCGCGCAGCGGTGAACCTGGAAGCTCGCGGCACGTCCGGCCCAAGTTTGATGTTTGAAACCGGCAGCGCCAACTACTGGGCGTTGCAACTCTATTCGAAGTTCGCCAAACGCCCCGCCAGCAATTCAATTTTCTATGAAGCTTACAAGCAACTGCCGAATGACACGGATTTTACGGTTTTCAAAGCGGCCGGTTATCAAGGCCTTAATTTCGCTTTCATCGGTGGAGTAAATCAGTACCACACGCCGCTCGATAATTTCGAGAATTCGAGCCCGCGCAGTCTGCAGCATCACGGAGAAAACGCGCTGCCCCTGGTGTTTGCCTTCGCCAATGGAGACATCGCGAATCCGCCCCACACCGACGGAGTTTTCTTCGATGTTTTCGAGCGTCACATAATTTTGTGGCCGGCAAAATGGACTTTGCCCATAGCCATCTTCGCGTTAGTTCTTCTCTATTTTCAGATTGGATGGCTGATGGTCAAAGGCCGCCTTCATCCTTCGGCGCTTCTTTGGGGAGCTATCAGCTGGCTCGCAATTCTGGTCACCACCGGCGTGCTGGCCTTAATTCTTCACGTAGTCTTGCATACCGTAGGTGTAACTCCGGCGAACTGGCCGTCGCACGCTCTCCCTGTGCAGTCGGCTTTTTGGGCTCTCGCCGTCAGCGTAGTGATTGTCTTGTCGTTGGCGTTCGCAGCTCGCGCCGGTTTCTGGGGCTTATGGGCGGGCGGATGGCTTTGGTGGACGCTTTTATCCGTCATCGTCGCTTGGCTCACTCACGGCGTCAGTTTTATCCTGCTGGTTCCCTCGTGCGTGGCCGTCGTCGTTGGACTCTTCTTTACCTTGCGCCGAAGCAATTCTCTTCGAGGTTTATGGCTTGTCGCGGCGCTGCCTTTGTTTGCCGCCGGCATCATCGGCTTCACTTCTCTGTTTTTTCTTTACGATGCTCTCGGAGTTCGCCTGCTGGCCGGCACCGCGCTTGTCGTTGCGATACTGTTCACTCCCGCGTGCCCATTGCTAGGCAGCCTGCAGAGTTCGAAAGGACTGGCACGTTTCGCTTTTCCCGGCACAACCATCGCCATAGCCATCCTGGCGATTTTTGCCGCCGTGGTAGTCCCTTCTTATTCCGCAAAATCGCCCGAGCGCGTGAACTTGCAGTACCGGCAAGACACCGACTCCGGAAAGTCGCAATGGGTGGTTTACCCGGATTCCGGACGGCTGCCCGAATCCATTCGCGTAGCCACCAGTTTTCATCGTGACGATCGCGGAATGTTTCCCTGGGAAACGAAAAGCGCCTTTGTGGCCGACTCCCCGCACCTGGCCATGGCTCCGCCCACACTGACGATTCTGGAATCCTCCGCGCTCAATGGAAAACACCAATATCGTGTTTTGCTGCGCTCTGAACGCGGCGCGCCCGACGCCATGGTCTTTTTCCCGCCTGATTCAGGACTCGCCGGCGTTCGCATTCAGGACCAGCTGATGCCGCCGGAATTGCCGCGCGTACGCAGCTTTCTGAACGGCTGGGAGGTTTACGATTGCCCGACGATGCCCGCGAAAGGTATAGAAATTAGTTTTGAATTGCCGGCGGGAAAACCCGTGGAAGTGTATGCGCTCGACCGAACCTACGGCCTGCCCCTGGAAGGAATGTTCCTGCTGAAATCGCGGCAATTTACGGCCACGCCTTCCGGGGCAGGCGACGTCACCATCATCAGCCGCCGCGTGCAGCTAAACCCCTAACCGCGGAGCCGCCCGCGATGACCGGACGGCCGCGTCGCAGCGCCGCCCCACTCGTGGGAGTTAGATTAGTTCTTGTCGCCGTGAACTGCGCTGGAAATTACAACGTTCCCGGCGTTGTCCTGAACGGCCACCAGCGCCGGCTTTTGGGATCTGGCTTTTTTCATGGCCTGCGCCTCACGAGCCGCTTCGGCCACTTGAGGACGCTTCGCGGCCAACTCTCTTTGTCCCGCGCTTACCGCTTCCTGGTAATTCTCAAAGAATGTCGGCACGAATTCTCCGGTATTTGTCCCGCTCGCATTGGTGCGCGGAACAGAATAGGGCCCCGGAGTGATGTTGGTAAGCAGGCCGGTGCTGCCAGAGCTGAATCCGCCGCCACCGCCCGCGCCGCCTCCTGAATTGTAGGGACCGGCAACTGCCCCGGCCCTTTGCGCGTGTGCTGTGCCGGCTAATGAAAGAAGACCCGCCAGAAGAATCAGTTTTTTCATCATTTTCTCTTTCGCTCGCGACCGCCCTCAGTTTGAGCCGAATTTCATCTCTATACTAACTCAGCACATTTTTCAAAAAATGGTTCGGACGTACCATTGGTACCGTTGCAACTCATCTCGCGGCCAAAACTACCCGCCTTAGTTCCGCCTGCAAGTATCAATTGTTTCAAGCGATCTCGGCGTGCGGTCAGGTCCCACAATTCACCGAGTACTATCGGAGTTATGCAGACACGCATCAACTGCGATGCAGGAATTTCGTTTCGGCTAGTTTTTCGTATCTGTAGCTTCTCAACGCAACATCGGTGGGGCTGGGAAGCCTCGGAATATTCAATGAAATGCGGAAAATCCGCCACGCGTAAAGGCGTTCGCGCGGCCTGGATCGTTTGGAAGTTAACAGAGACGCATGAGGATTCTAAGGCTGGAAAGGACTCACTCTGAGGCTCGAAAAAACTCTACTGTCTGCCACTCGAGGAACTGCTCATTTCCGAAACAATCGGGGCCTGCCGGTTCACGGCATTCAGCTTTCCTTGCGTTGCAGGGGTCATTATCTTGCTCGGGCTGGTTTTGCGCGGCTTGGAGACCACCATGTTCCCGGCGTCATCCTGGTCGGCCACCAGCACCGGCTTCTGCGACGCTGAATTCTTCGCCGCCTGCGCCGTTCGCGCTGCTTCCGCCAATCCAGACTTTGCTTTCAGCTGCTCCTGGCCCGTGCTTAACGCTTCCGAGTAGCCCACGTATGTGGAAGGCTCGAAGCCGGGCCCGCCCGAAGCGCTGGTAGCGGCGTGTGAACTTGCCGCCGCTGCCGCTCGGGCGTACGGACACTGTGCGTGCGTTACGCTTGCCGCAAACGCCAAACTTGCCAGCAGGATTAGCTTTTTCACCGGTTCTCGCTTTAGCCCCAAAATGCTTCAGCGCCAAGGTGCAGGCATCTAACCGCTATCATAGGGCAAAGCCAGTCCCGGAAAAAATAGTACGAAAGTACCAGGCCGATAATATTATCAAGTCGTGAAATGGCTTGGTGTTGTCCCGCACAACATTCAATCAGTGAAGATTATCGACGATGTCGTCTTTAATATTTGGCGTTCGGCATCGCTGCGTGCCGAGTGGAAGCCACACACCAGTTGCATTCCTCCGGTCATTGCAGAAACCTTGTTGCTCTCCGCCTTTGCTGCAAATCAAAGCCTCGGATAGAATTACACTTTTCCAATGGGTGCAAAAACGAACGCCGTGCAGTTGCATAACACGCTCACGAGCCGCCTCGAGCCTCTCGAGCCGATTCACAAGGGCGAAGTTCGCATATACACCTGCGGACCCACGGTGTACGACTACGCCCACATCGGAAATTTTCGCACGTTCGTCTTTCAAGACGTTCTGCGGCGCTTCCTGCAAGCGCGCGACTATCGTGTCCTGCAGGTGATGAATCTGACGGACGTGGACGACCGCATCATTCAAAAAGCCGCGGCCGCCGGCGTCAGCATCCGCGAATACACCGAAAAATATGTCCAGGCCTTCCTGGAGGACATGGACGCGCTGCACCTGGAAGCTCCCGAAGAAATGGTGCGCGCCACCGACCACATTGAAGACATGGTCGCTCTTATCGAACGTCTCCAGAAAAAAGGCCTCACCTACAACAGCGAGGGTTCCATTTATTACAAAATTTCAAAGTTTCCGCGTTATGGAGAACTTTCGCACATCGATCTGGCCGGCATGCAGACCGGCGTGCGTGTGGACGTCGATCAGTACGAAAAAGAGAATGCGCGCGACTTTGCCTTATGGAAAGCGCCGAAACCCGGCGAGCATTTCTGGGAAACGCGCATCGGCCCCGGGCGTCCCGGCTGGCACATTGAATGCTCGGCCATGGCCATGAAATACCTGGGTGACACGTTGGACATTCACACCGGCGGTGTGGACCTGACCTTCCCGCATCACGAAAACGAAATCGCGCAGAGCGAAGCTGCCACGGGACGCCCGTTTGTGCGCATATGGCTGCACGCCGAGCACCTGATCATCAACGGCGAGAAGATGTCCAAATCGCTCGGCAACTTTTATACACTGCGCGATCTTTTCGCGAAAAACAAAAAGCCTTCCACTATACGTTTTCTGCTGCTCTCGGTTCCGTATCGCCGCCAGCTCAATTTCACCGCGGATAGCCTGCAGCAGGCCGAAAGCTCTGTGATACGGCTGCGAAATTTTGTCTCGCGGCTGAAGTCCGAGCAATTTCCCGCGGGCTTGAGTGTTGCCATGCGCAAACGCGCGGAAAAAGCCGAAGCCGATTTCGATGCCGGATTGGCCGATGATCTAAACACCGCGCAAGCTCTTGCCGGCGTTTTCGATCTGGTGCGCGACGTGAACACCGCCATGGATCGCGGCGAATTTCTGCAGCAAGACGCCCCGCGCGTCCTGGCCGCCATGGAGAAGGTCGATCACGTGCTGGCCGTCCTCGCCGATGACGACGACGAAAAACTCCGCAAACTCGGCTTTGGCCTGGATCAGCAGCGAATGTCGGCCGAACAAATCGAGGCTCTGGTCAAAGAGCGCAACGAAGCCAAGCAGCACCGCGACTTCAAACGCAGCGATCAGATACGCCAACAACTCGCGGAATCTGGTATCATAGTGGAAGATACGCGGGACGGCAGCGTCCGCTGGAAGTACAAGTGAAAGCACAAATGAAGATTTCCACCAAGTACGATTTGTCGCTCCATAGCCAGCCTTCGCACGAACGCCCGAACCTCTTCGGCGTAGATTAAGTCCTCTTCCTCCGATTGGTCTTTCCCTCGCGTTTGGCGGAAATCCGCCTGCGCGTTTGCTAAACCTTCACGAATTCGCTTCCCGGAGGAAGACATGCAAGCCATTGAGACCAAGACCGAACTTAGCGCCGAATCGAAGCTGCCGCATCTGGTGACCGCATTACCTGGACCGAAAGCCAAGCAACTGGTAGAACGCGACCACGCGGTTCTGTCACCCTCTTACACCCGCGATTATCCGCTGGTTGCCAAAAAAGGCCGCGGAGCGGTAGTTGAAGACGTGGACGGCAATCAATTCCTCGACTTTGCGGCAGGAATCGCTGTGGTGTCCACCGGCCATTGCCACCCGAAAGTCGTCGCTGCAATTCAGAAACAAGCCGCCGAGCTGATACACATGTCCGGCACCGATTTTTATTATCCCAGCATGGTCGATCTCGCGGAAAAGCTGGCGTCGATCGCGCCGGGCAAAGGTCCCAAGCGCGTTTACTTCGGGAATTCCGGAACCGAAGCGGTGGAAGCGGCCATCAAGCTCGCACGTTACCATACCAAGCGCGACAAGCTGATCGCGTTCTTCGGCAGCTTTCACGGCCGCACCATCGGATCGCTTTCTCTCACTGCCAGCAAGGCCGTACAGAGAAAATATTTCGGTCCCTTGCTCGCCGGCGTTTTCCACGCACACTATCCCAACACCTATCGCGGAACTTTCGGCGACAGGCCCGAGCAAGCTTCTGCCACCGCGTTGAATTACATCGAAAACGAACTTTTCAAACGCATCGTGGATCCCGAAGACATCGCCGGAATTATCGTCGAGCCGATTCAAGGGGAAGGCGGATACCTGCCCGCGCCCGCGGATTTTCTGCAGGGCCTGGAAAAACTTTGTCGCAAGCACGGAATCATGCTGATTGCCGACGAAGTGCAGTCCGGAATGGGCCGCACCGGGAAATGGTGGGCTTCGGAACACGCCGGAATCGAACCGGACATTATCTGCTCGGCCAAAGGAATCGCCTCCGGCATGCCGCTCAGCGCCGTGATTACCAAGGCCGAGGTTATGGATTGGAAGCCCGGCGCTCACGCTTCCACTTTCGGCGGCAACCCGGTTTGCATTGCCGCGTCGCTGGCCACCTTGGATTTGCTGAAAGAAACTTACATCGCAAATGCGGCACGCGTGGGTGACTACATCATGCGTCAAACCGCCAACTGGCCGGAGCGCCATAAGATTGTCGGCCAGGTGCGCGGCAAAGGTTTGATGATCGGCATCGAGCTGGTGAAAGATCAGAAGACCAAGGAAAAAGCTCCCGACCTGCGCAATCGCGCCGTGGACATGGCTTTCCACAAGGGTCTTCTCATACTCGGCGCCGGAGAAAATTCGCTGCGGCTCGCTCCTCCGCTGATGATCGACGAAGAGCAGGCCGATTTCGCCGTGCGCACGCTGGACGGCATCCTCACCGAACTCGAAAAATCGTAGTAGCGGCCCCGGAACTGCTCTGGTTTGGCAACAGCCAGGCTCGCCTTCTCGGCGACCTGGCTGTTGTCTCGTTCGCTCGAGGCTGCATTCACAAAACAAAAATACGAGTGACGCGGTACCCGCGTATTAGTGCCATAATCGAGCCAAAGATGCTTCCTCAGATCATGTTTTCGATTTTGAATCTTGCCGCCAGTAAAGGCCTCGCGGAAAATTCTGCTGACTCATCCGCCAAGCAGCTCGCTCGCAAAGCCGGCGTGCGCGGTGAAACGTACGCCTACTGGTACCTGCGTCGTGAGGGTTACATCGTGATTGCGCGGAACTTCACCGTGCCGGGAATCAAAGGGGAACTGGATCTGGTCGCCTACGATGGCAGTGTTCTCGCATTTGTCGAAGTGAAAACGCGAGCCAAAGCTGAAGCAGGCCAGCCCACGCCTGAAGACGCCATCAATCTGGAAAAACGCCGCAACCTCGCGCGCATGGCTCGCCAATTTATTCGCGCGCGCCGGTTGGAAGATACTCCGTGGAGGTTCGACGTGCTGGCCATTGAAACAACCGCGGGACAAAAACCAATTGTCCGCCTGCACAAATCAGCCTTCAGCGAACACAAATCATGACCGGCAGTGGTGGCCAGGATTCACCGCTCCCCGCCTTCCTAGTACTTTAATCGCGCAATAAACGATTACGCCTCTTGTGCTCTTTCACCATAGTAGAGAATAATTCATCGCGCACGGGAACGCTTCGAACGATCGCATCAAACGGCACTCGTAACACGGGGAGACAAGTTTGCCAGAGCTTCGCAGGGATCCCATCACGGGACGTTGGGTAATCATTTCCACGGACCGGGCCAATCGCCCGATGGATTTTATTCGCGAGAGCGTTCGCATCCAGGGCAATGCGAATTGTCCATTCTGCCCCGGCAATGAAGGAAAAACGCCGAGCGAAGTTCTCGCTTGCGGCCGCAGTGGCGGCGGCAGAGACACGCCGGGCTGGTCCCTGCGGGTAGTGCCCAACAAGTTTCCCGCTCTCGGCATCGAAGGCGGCCTCGACCGCGAAGGCGAAGGCCTTTTCGACCGCATGAACGGCGTGGGCGCGCACGAAGTAATCATCGAAACGCCGGAGCACAACCTCACGCTCGCAACCATGCCGGAAAAAGCCATCGAGGAAGTTTTCTGGGCTTACCGCGAGCGCATGCTCGATTTAAAAAACGACCGGCGTTTTCGCTACGTCCTCTTATTCAAAAATCACGGCGAACCCGCCGGCGCCACGCTCGAACACACCCATTCGCAATTGATCGCGCTCCCCATCGTGCCCAAGCGCGTCCGCGAAGAAGTGGACAACGCCAAGCACTACTACGACGAAAAAGAGCGCTGCATTTTTTGCGACATGATTCGCCAGGAAATCGAAACCAGCACGCGTATGATCCTCGAAAATGATTACTTCATCGCGCTCGCGCCTTATGCTCCGCGCTTTCCCTTCGAAACCTGGATTCTCCCGCGCCAGCACAGTTCCGCCTTCGAGAATATGCCCGCGCCCTACTACGCAAGCCTGGCCCGAATTTTGCGCGATTTTCTCAACCGTTTGGATTGCGTTCTGGCTTTCCCCTCTTACAACTACGTGATCCACACTTCTCCCATCGGCGAAGAAATTAACGACCATTATCATTGGCACATCGAAATGATGCCCAAGCTCACGAAAGTGGCGGGATTCGAATGGGGAACGGGTTTCTACATCAATCCCACTCCGCCCGAAGAAGCCGCGCGTTTTCTGCGCGAATCAAAGCAGTAGGAAAGCAAACAGCCGGAGAATTAGTTAGATAGAGGATCCAAATTGCGAATCGGGGCTAGCGAGTCTCGGCAGCCTGCAACGATTCCGCCTTGCCGCCAATCACTTCTGCAATCTTCATCAGCAGAATTTCTCGCGTAAACGGTTTCTGCAAGAAGGTTGACTCCGGCTCATACCCATCCGGCTGGCTGTTGTGCTCCAGATATCCCGACATGTAAACGATCTTCAGTTCCGGATGGCAGCGTTTCAATTTGCGCGCTAGTTCCGTCCCGCGCATGCGCGGCATCACGACATCGGTAATCAGCACGTGTATCGATCCTCTGCGCTGTGCCGCGATCTCCAGCGCATCCAGCCCGTCCTTCGCGACCAGCACCGTATATCCGCTGGCCCTCAAAAATTCCGACGCCAGATCCCTAACCGCTTCTTCATCTTCCGCCAGCAGCACCGTTCCGCAACCGCGGGTGGACATCCCGCTTTCTTCCGGCTTGGCCGCCTGCAGCGTGTCTCGATTTTGCGGCAAGAAAATCTGAAACCTGGTTCCTTTCCCCAGTTCGCTATCCACCCATATGTATCCGCCGCTCTGTTTCACTATGCCGTAAACCGTCGAAAGTCCCAGCCCTGTTCCTTTCCCCAATTCCTTGGTGGTAAAGAACGGTTCGAAAATGCGCGCCTTGGTCTGCGCGTCCATGCCTTGCCCGTTATCTTCCACTTCCAGCAGCACGTAATTTCCCGGCACCGTGGGCGGATGCGCTTTGGCGTACTCCGCATCATGCACGATATTTCGCGTGCGAACGGTCAGCTTCCCGCCTCTGCCTTCCATCGCGTCCCGCGCGTTCACCGCCAAATTCATCAACACCTGCTCGATCTGCGTGGGGTCCGCTTTCACCAGTCCCAGCGATGGTTCCGGATCGAATTTGAACTCAATGTCCTCGCCGATCAGCACCGGAAGCATTTTGCAGGCATCGGCAATCAAGGAATTTAAATCCAGAGTTTTTGGCTGCAGCACTTGCATGCGGCTGAAAGCCAGGAGCTGCCGCGTCAACGAGGTCGCGCGATCGGTGGCCTTGCGCACCTGTGTAATGCTGTGGTACAGCGGAGTTGACGCCGGCAACTTTTCTTCCAGCAAATCGCTGTGCCCTTTGATCACCGTCAGCAAATTATTAAAGTCGTGCGCCACTCCGCCGGCCAGCCGTCCCACTGCTTCCATTTTTTGCGCCTGGCGCAGTTGATCTCCCAGCCGTTTGCTTTGCTCTTCATTCCGTTTCAGTGTGCTTCTCATGCGGTCAAACGCCGCGGTAACTTCCGCCACTTCATCGCCGCTGCCCATATCCACCGGATATGTAAAGTCACCTTCTTCCAGCGCGCGCACGCCGTTCACCAGCGTCGCCAACGGCTGTGTGAACGTATCCGAAATCAGAAACACCAGCCCAGCGCCCGCGAATACCGCAAAGAGGCCAAGCCCGATCAACGATTGATTCAGCCGCGCGATGAACGCCGCAGCGTCGTCATAAGATTTCAATACCGTTAGGGTGACCGGCGGAAACGATCCCGGCGTCAAATCCACCGTGCTCGCGCGATAATGTTCCCGTCCAATCTGGATGTCATTCGACTTCGGAGAATTCTGAAGCTCGGTTGCCAGCGCGCGTTCATCCATGGCCTGCAGCGAACTCACCACCAACTCGTTGCCATATCGAAACGCAACTTGGCAAAATGCAATCTGCCCCACATTGCTAGCCACGCTTGCATCCACTTCGCGTCCAACAATCACCGTGCCCAGCCGTTTGTTCCCCGTATCCGTGCCTAGCTGCACCGGACGGTAGGCGACCTGATACAAATGCCCGTTGCCGTACCACCATCCGCCCGTATCGCTCGTTCCTTTCGAGCGGCCCAGCATCTCTTCCGCCACGCCCGCCGAAAATCCCGGGATCGAAGTATGCAGCGCGACAATTTTTCCCCGCACGTTGGCCAATGCCGCAAGCTCATAGCCGCCCGAAAGCCACAAATCTTCCGCCGCATCCTGCACGTCAGGTGAATTATCTTGTCCTGACAGCAATGATTTCACGCTCGGAAGCGTAGCGAGCAACTCCGCTTGGCGGTTCTCCTCTATTTGCCGCTCCGCTCGCAAGTTTTGAAATGTCAGAATCGAGTCTCGCGTGTCCTTATCGATTTCCCGCTGAACTTGTTCTTCTGCCGTATGCCCGACGATCAACAGGGTCGCGAACGTAAGCCCGGCGATAATCAGTACAATCGACAAAAGAAATTTAGTCCGCAGGCCCATTCCAAGCGAAGCTCCGCGCGCCCGTCGGATGAATTCGAGACACTTTGAGATTTCCAGCGAGCCCATTGGCAGTTTTCCCCGCACACCCAGAGTAGCAATCGCAATAGCGCAAGGAAATGGCCCGCTAGTACTAAGGGACAGGCTTGTAACTGATTGATTCTACTGGAAGATATGCCGGGATTTTGTCTAAATCGCCACTACTACAACCATCATCGTGCTGCCCTTCCCGAAATTGGGAATCGCCGCTCACCTTGCGAGGAAGTACAAAAGAAAGGCAACTCACTCCGCCAACGGCAGCCTAACGTCTATCGTGGTACCCTCTCCGCTCGATCTTATCGAGAATCTTCCGCCCATCACGCGCACTCTTTCGCGCATCCCGGCGATTCCCACGCCGATCAACTTTCTTCCCGTGTCGAACCCTTTCAACACATCTGGCTCGATGCCGCGTCCTTCGTCACAAATTTCCACGTGAACGCTTTCAGCGTCGGCCTCCATGAGAATTTTCGCCACGTGGCTGCCCGAATGCCGATGAATGTTTGCCAGGCTTTGCTGTACCACGCGGAACAGCACCGTCTCGGTCTCCCGCGGCAAACGTCCCAGGTCTTTCGGCGCCTCCAACTGCACCTGAATTCCGCTCCGCTCTGAAAATCCTTCCACGTACCAGCCAAGCGCGGATACCAGCCCCATTTCGTCCAGCAGCGGCGGATGCAGCAAATAGGAGATCGTTCTAACTTCCGACGTGCAACGATTCGCCAGATCCAGCGAATCCGAGATTTGCCGTGCCACGGATTCGTCCAGATTGGGGTTCTGGCTCAGTCCGCTCAGGTTCATTTCAATAGCCGCCAGATATTGCCCCGCGCTGTCGTGCAATTCGCGGGCGATGCGTCTGCGCTCTTCGTCCTGCAAACTGATCACTCTCGCGGAAAGATGCCGCAACTGCTCTGTCCGGTCGTCAATAATCGCTTCCATCTCCGACTGCGTTCGCCGCAATAACGTTTCGGTATGCTTGCGCGCTTCGATTTCATCTTCGAGCTGCTTGCGCGCCGCGCGCTCTGCTTCAATCGATTCCAGCCAGTGCAAGCCACACGACGTAAACTCCGCTAGCGCCGTCATCAGCCGCACGTCTTCCGAATCGAACTTTAGATTTTCATCGTGCGAGACGATCCACAGCGTCCCCTGAATCTCATCCCCAATCGGCAGCGGGAAGATCAAGGTCTCCACGATCGGCGGGTTAACGTCCCGGAAGTATTCGAAATATCTTGCCGGATAAGAAAATAGCTGAGGAGATCCCAGACTCAGGCAAATTGCGCTGGGACTGAAATTCCTCGGCTTTATTTTGCCGACGTAGCCTTCCAGCTTTCCCGCCAAATGCGTCCATCGAAAAACCGCTTCGGCGTCCGGCCGCTCTTCCAACAGACTGATCCCCGCGGTCCCCGCGCTGCAAAGATGAAGAGCCATTTCCAGCAGCGTCTCCACCAGCTTGTCCGGCTTTCTCGCCATCACGCGCGCGAGCCTCTGCAGCGATTCCGCTTCTTCTCTCGGATCGCGTCCCTTCTGCGCACGCGTGTAGAGCTGCCCCGTAATTAGGACGTCTTCTAATTTCACAGGTTCGCGCTGAGGAGTTGGAGTGGGAGCGTTTGCCATCATTGCGCCATATCGAATGGTGTGCCGAATGGCACTGTTAGCCAGGAAACAGCAAAAGAATTCTATCACGAGCGGGCGGGCATACCGTATTTATGAGCGCTGCTTGAGGCTTTCTACGCGCACAAACCCTTATTTTCTAGGCAAATACCACGCACCTGGATGCCAATTTACGTCGTTCCCTGTATGGCCGCGACCTGCTCAACAAAGTAGGCTTGAATCGCAAAATTGATGCAGAAGTTGCTGCATCGCGAGTCTCGCTCAAGCATTCGTACATTAAATTCGAAATTTTTAACGATTCAGATCGGATTCGACAGAGAAAAAGGAGAACACAAATGACGAACCAGGAAACCAAGCAGTCAAATCAACAGCAGGGTAATCGCGAAGGCCAGAAGAGCGGACAGCAGGGCGGTCAGGGTGGCGGCCAGCAATATGGCGGCCACGAACAGGGCGGCCAAAGCGGTCAGCAGGGCAATCGCGAAAATCAGAAGACCGGCCAGCAAGGCGGGCAACAGCAACAAGGCGGTCAACAGCAGGGAAACCAGGGCCAGAAAGATAAACAGCACAACAAACACTAATCTGAATTCCTAAGCCGGGGTCGATCAGTGAAGATTGAAAGGAGAGGAAAGTGAAACTCGGAAAGTATTTCGCAGCACTCGGAACCACGCTCTTCTTGAGCGCGTCGCTTCTCGGAAGCGTTCCGCAAAACCAGCAACCAGCTCCGGACAACACCACGAATAACCAAGGTGATGCCGGCAAGAACGCCACCACCGCCGATCAGCAGAAAATGAATCCTGCCGATCGCAACACCACCAGGCAAATTCGCAAATCGCTGATGCAGGACAAGTCGCTTTCCACCTATGCGCACAACATCAAGATCATCACGCGGGACGGTAAGGTGACTTTGAAAGGCCCGGTCCGAACTGAAGATGACAAAGCCAGTATCGAAGCCAAGGCCGTAGCGGTCGCTGGTGCGGACAATGTCACAAATAGATTAGAAGTCGCTCCAAAACAGTAAAAGATTCCGCTGAAACGGTTGAGAATAAAAAGGAGAAATGAAAAAATGTCGGACAATAAGAAAACGTCGGTGATGGGAATCTATAACACGCGCGAATCAGTCGAGCGTGCTGTCGATACATTCTTGAAGAGCGGTTTCACCACCTCGGATGTCTCCATTCTGTTGCCGGAAAATCTGGGCGGCAAACCAATCGCTACTCACAAAGACACCAAGGCCCCTGAAGGCGCAACCGCGGGCGGAGCAGGCGGAGCCGTCGTGGGTGGCACTCTAGGTCTTTTGGCTGGAGTCGGCGCTCTGGCCATTCCCGGTCTCGGGCCTTTCATTGCTGCGGGTCCCATCATGGCCGCTTTGGCGGGCATCGGGGTCGGTGGCGCGGTCGGCGGCTTCGCCGGCGCACTGATTGGTATGGGCATTCCCGAATACGAAGCCAAGCGCTACGAAGGCCGCATCCAGAAGGGCGGGATTTTACTATCCGTTCACTGCGACACTTCCGATCAGATCAAGCGTGGCAAGGAAATTCTGAAGAACACCGGCGCCGAGGACATTTCCTCCAGCGGTGAGTCTTCGTCTGACGTCAAGTCCGATCGGGATGTCAACCGTCGCGCCGCTCGCGCTTCGGATTAACTTTTTTCCCAGAGGGGAAGGTTTCGGCCTTCCCCCTTTTCTTTTCACTGCCGCGCCCCAGTGCTCCGAGTGCTACACTCGGCGCGGGTGAGGTGTGTATGCTTCTTTACATCGGTCTGGGAATATTAGTGCTCTGGATTCTTGGCTTCATCGCCTTTCATGTCACTCTGGCCCTGATCCACATTCTGCCTATTCTCGCTTTGGTCTTAATCATCATGCACTTCGTCCGGCGCAAGCCGACAAGCTAGTTCGCAATTGAGCCGCCGACTCGACGGTTCAATCTAAAGTTGTCAAGGTGTCCGAGGAGGTTTCAATGGCTACCGAAGGAACGAAATGCGCGCATCCAGTCTGTTCCTGTACCACCACGAAGAAATATTGCAGTGAAGCTTGTGAGGCGATGGAAAAAACTTCCGATATCGACTGCCGCTGCAATCACCCCGCCTGCAAGGGGAAGGTTCGGTAACGCAAGATTTCGCACTCGCCGGTCTGGTCTATAGCAACGGCAGCAACGGCCAGAGAACGAGGATCGAGACCCATACAATTGCTCGGGGTTACGCGACGAATCAACAGATGTGAAGCCCGCTCGGACCAGCTAGACCATCGCAGAGGCAGGACCAGGAAGCACCATCGTCCGTTGACACGTAGAGGTGTCCGGACCAATCGACCACAGCGATCATCGAATCTCGGGTGGCAATGCAGTCGGTATCCGCTTTGCCGTTGAGCCACTCCGGCATGCCTCCGGCCAAGCGTTGTAACCGAGCGTTACCATCGATGGGGCGTCGATAAACTGCGCCTTGCGCCGCAAAAGGGTCCGTGGATGCTGACACGAAAATGTCGTTTCTTCCAAAAGCAACGGCAGAGCAATGATTAGCGTGAAGTCCTCGCTGTTCAATAGTCCATGTGATTCCAGCATCGCGACTGACGCAAAGTCCCGCCGCCGCTGCCGCTATCACGAGGTCCGGCCTGGTTGGATGCGCACATACCTGATGAACATCGCTATCGATATCGATAGTGGGCTGCCAAGTTAAGCCGGCGTCGGTTGATCGCGGAATTCCGCCAACGTGGACGTTGGCCAGAAGCACGCCATCGCATGTCGCCGCCATCGAACGAATCCCAAGCGGCGGGCCCACGCGCTTGCCGTCGATGATCGCCGATCCCGCGTACCACGTGTCGCGGCCCGCTACACGGTCAAAACCCGTCAAGCGTTGCCACGTGCCGTCACGAACAACGCGCAGGATATTTGCGTCGTCAGTTCCAACGAAAACAACGCTTCCAATCGATACGCAGCACGAAAGCGGGAATTCGCTTTCTGCTATCGGCGTCCATTCACCATCAGAGGATCGCCTGCAGAGAGAATGCCCGCCAACAATGGCGAATACTCTTCCACGTTCATCGGCTACCAGACTGCGAACCGGTTGATTCGCAAGCTCCTGGTGTACGGTCTTCCCAGTGACGCTGAATAGTCCTTTGTCCCAGGTTGCTACCAGAATGGAAGGGATTGGCATCGAAGCGGATCCCATTGGCGTAAAGCGACGGGAACTGTGCGAAGTAATTGTACAACGAGCGGTCCGCTAATTCTTACGCAGCGCGCAGGAAGAAACGCGTGGAGCACTCCTGACAGCGGTAGGGCCGAAACTTAATCATATCTAATACTCGATCCACAAATCCGCGCCTGTGCGACCGGCGAATAATGTCGCTTCCGCAGTATGGGCATGTATGAGCTTTTTCAGCCATTGAGTGTCTCCGTCAAGTCGGTTGCCGAGGGGCGCCTATGAAGGAAACCTAAAGAGCCTTAATCCGGTCCCAGGACCCCGAACCCGTTCCCAACCAGCTAACTCTTATTACCATTCTATCGCGTACTCAACGTTCAAACAATGCTCTTATCTCGAGATAAAGCCGGGCCTCCGAGACACAAGGCTGTGGCACTCTACCGCCACCTTTCTACCAGCACAATGCCGGAAATCCTGTAGTACTCGCGTAAATCTTCCCTAGCCGTTTCTGGTCACTAACCGCTTACAAGCCGGAATGGCCTCCCGTACCCACACGCATGGTGATCAGCCGATTTCATTCATTTCAACCCGCGAGGTTGGCTTTTGTTGCAGAAAATCGGAGCGTAGAGGGGATTAACTCGGCTATCCTGGCGCGGCCGCCCTACCCGTACCATTCCACTTCGCGCAACAAGCGCATGAACTCGCTGGAATCAAACTCCAGAATCAGCTCGCAGGACCGGGCAATTCGAAATTTCTTCGCCAAATTCCTGGCTTTGCCCATTTCCACGTTCAACCCTTCCAGCGAATGCAGCGTCGCGCGATGCCGCAAGGCATTCCTCTCAAACTCCCGCGACGCGCGGTAGGTCCGGACTCCCGCCACCAGCGCCGGCAGCAGCACCGCGCCAAGTACTAACGCTTCGCCAAACCGATCTTTGGGGCTTATGCGGTGCAAAGAATCCAACGCCACGTGAAACAGCACCAGGCCAAAGCTCACGAAAAACAAAATGTTCGTCAGAAGACTCGACACCACGCCGCCCTTTTCGTCCTCTTCGCTCTTAGCCGTCAGATAATCCATCTGCGTGCTCAGCCTTTTCTCGCAGTAATAGTGGATTATTTCGTGCAGCGCATCCTCACAGGATTCCGGGCAGTGTATTTCCGAAACATCCGGTATCACTCCGTGCGCCGCGCTCTCTTTCACATCCTCATAAACCAGTCCTTCGAAGCCGCGCACCGCCGCGCGCACGTCTGCGCGAACGTGGTCGGCCGGCGTTTCACCGCTTCGATCCGTTGGTCCGCCGTTCTCACACCACAGGCGTGGGTCCGCCAGCGTCTTGAATTTCAGCAGGCGCAGATTTTCCGCGCGGTATCGCGCCAGCAGCCAATTATTTTTCGGCTTATAGATCGTTCCCAGCAGAATGAAAATCAGGCAGAAGCCCGCGGCTAGGCCCTCGGATATTGTTAAAGCGTCCCTAGAAACCTGGTACCAGGCTTCTGGCAAAATGACTTCGCAGATACCCAGCATTACGGCAATCAGGCCCATGCCCACCGCGCCCAGCGAGATTTGCTGGTATTTCGCCCGGTAATGCGTGGCGCGTCGATCGGCTTCCCGGAACACGGGCAGGATCAATTCCTGAGATACCGTCAACGCATTCAACAGCGGCAAGTATCGCCGGTGGCCTGCTTCGACTTGTTCGCGGCAAAACGAAATCTCAAAGCTGTCGTCCATGTCGTCGAACGATCGAGTTAGCTTCGAACCCGCAGTGGCCATCTCTCACCGTTTGACGATCTGGTATCCCAGCGCAAGAATTGTTTTCAACGTTTGATTCACCAGCGCGCGGTCATATTCTTTTTCCGACTCCGGCAGTTCGTCGTAGGGAACCAGGCACGGATGCTTTTGCTTCGCGTCATCACGCTGCGGTCCCAGCGTCCATCCATCCTCGATCCGTTTCTGCGCCCACACCTCATGCGCGTTGCGCGCAAGCTTCTCCAGCAATGGCTTCAGTTCATCCAGTTTGACATGTGAAGTATCGATCGGATGCGGGACGTAAGCTTGTTCTGCCATGCAGAGCATCTCCGCTGAAATGGGGCCGTCGCGCTCGCAGGAACAGGCCGTTCTTTCCCCGGCCGAAATTCCCAGAGCGCGGCCACTATATCAGAACCGCAAAACCACCCCAACACCGGCCTGAAGCCTCGCCGCAGACCTCTCGCGCCCGCAAAACGTGCAGTACCGTTACTCGATTTGCGTTTGCAAATAGCTCGACGGCTATTAGACAATGTTTCGGCATCCGGCTTCGCAAGCAGTTCGGCCCTTGGAGTAGGTATGGACCCCAGCCCGAAAAAGATTTTCGTCAGTTACGTTGAAGAGGATGGCGACGTAGCCCACGAGATCGCCAAGCACCTCGAAGCCCACGGCTACAGCAGTTGGTATTACGAACGCGATTGTCCCGCCGGCGCCGACTACTTCGAAGAGACCTTCAAAGCCATTTCCGACTGCGAAGCCATGGCCATCATCATCTCGCCGCGCTCGCTGCCTTCCGACCAGATTACCCGCGAAATCGTGCGCGCCGTCGAAGCCAACAAAGCCACTTTGCCGCTGCTTCTCGATCTGACGCACGACGAATACGCGCATCGCCGCCCCGGCTGGAAACAAGCCATGGCCGCCGCGAACGCTACGCGCCTTCGCGCCAAAGAAATTCCCAGCATCATTCCGGCGCTGGTCGCTGGTCTGCACGCAAAAGGAATTCAACCTCACCCAGGCGCGGCGATTCCGGAGCCCGGAGCTTCGCTTCAATCGGGAGTAATCGCGGCCCCCGCAGTCTCTCCGCAATCGGGAGTAATGGCTGCTCCCGACGTTTCACCGCGATCGGGAGTATTCGCCGCTCCGAACGTCGCCCCGGTCTCCTCCAGCTCTGGAACGATTGTTGTGCCGCCGCAGCGCACCGATCTCGCCCCCATGCGCGACGCGCAAATTGCCACCGCTGGCTCTGGATCCGTCGCCGCCGCAGGCGGCAAACTTCCTTTGATCCCGATCGCAGCAGGCGCCGCAGTTCTAATCGCTGTTTTCGCAGCCTGGCATTTCATGAAGCCGAAACCAAAGGTCGTCGTGGTCCCTCCCGCCGCGCCTGTCGGCGCCACCGTCATGTTGCGATACAACGTTGATCGCCACATGTGCACTCCCGACCTAAACATGACGCTGGCCGGAAAGTCCTATCATCTCGCCACGAATCCTTACGCCGTGAGCGGCGTCCCCTTAGGCCCGCAGCACTACACGATCAACGGACTAGTTTCTTGCCCTGGCCACCATCCCAGCAACGCCTCCGGTGGCGGCGATATCGATGTCCGCGAAGGCGCCGTGTTCGACATGACTTGGCAAGCCAAGCCCGGCAACGTCGGCATCGTGGACGTCGTTGACGCCAGCACCGAACCGGCGTCGACCGCGCCGGCAGAAACCACGCGCGTAACACACGCACCCGCATCCCCGCCGCCAACCGCCATCGTGCAACAAGGCGATCCGGCCAAGCCGCTCCTGGTAAAAGCAAACGCCGCCTACGCCCAAGGCCGTTACTTCGAGCCCGCCAACGATTCCGCCCTGCACTGGGCCATCCTCGCCGGGCGAGCAGGCAGCCCCGCCGGCAAAACCATGGAGCAGCAACTCGGCAATCTCTTCCGCGCGCAACTCAACCAACTTTACCAACAACAAAATTATCCCGGCGCGCTGCATCTGGTGAACGCCCTGCTGATTTATTACCCCGGCAACGC
Source organism: Candidatus Acidiferrales bacterium (assembly GCA_049693615.1). Lineage (GTDB taxonomy): Bacteria > Acidobacteriota > Terriglobia > Acidiferrales > UBA7541 > Palsa-295. The sequence continues at coordinate 88,645 of JBAVQB010000027.1, forward strand.
CGAGCTTCTAGGCGACAAACAAAGGTTGCTCGCGGCCGAAAACGGCGCGCCCGTTCAACAAGTCCAGATGAACCAGGCAATCCAGCAAATGCTCACCCCAGGCCAGCATCCCCCCGCGGGGTACCCCAATTCTGCCCAGCGTCCCGGAGCACCTTCTCAAAGCGCCTATGACGCCGCCGTCCGCGCACAAGCCAGGGCCGCCGCTCAAGCCGCGCTCGCGCAACAAAGAGCCGCCCAGTCCCAGAACCGCCCCCACTAACTTTTGGTTTTGAGTTTCTACTTTGTCACACGTCTTTCGTGTTTTTTGCGAAGGACTCTTAGATTTTTAGGGAAGGGAAGCACGGTTTTTTTCGCGGACGCTTGGTGCGGCCTGCTGCTGTGGCGTCATAGCGGCAGTTTTTCACATTATGGGAACAAGCGGATTGCTGATGAACTGTTCGTAACGCCGTAATTCCGCCACAGAAGATTCGGAGATTAGTTGGAATGGGACCGCGAGGAACGCCTTTGGTAATTCCGAGACCGTGGCCAGATCGCACACAACCGCTCTAGCTTCTTTCAAACCTCTTTGCCAATTTGCCTTGCGGGCATCGCGGAAGACTAAACTGTCTGCGTGAAAGCCTGCGGCAATCAGCATCGTGCGGGCTAATTTCAGAAAGCCCGGCCATCGCGAAGCCACGCCTACCAGAACGCCGGGTGGAGCTGGTAACCAACCCGCCAGTGAAGTTGGCACCGAACGAACCTGCAGGGTCAGCAAGTCCGTTCCCTCTGGCAACTCCTGCCGCACGCTCTTCGCCTTGCCAGCGAGTGCCACTGGAATCGCGCCTACGAGCTTTTCGGAAGGGTGAGCATCTTGGAGGCCGCAGCTTTTTACCGGCAGAGTCACGGCACCCTGCATCTCCACCGTCAAGATTCGTCTCAATTCTTCATCAGGCTCGATCAACAGGAAATGATCGGGCGGCTGCATATCGAACCACTGGCGAAGCCGCGAACGAACCGTAGCCAAAGGAAATCCCAGTCCGCGCGCCGAACGAAGAAGCTCACCTAAAAGCTGATCGAGCGCGAATTCAGCCGGGAGCGCTCTTGCCGGTTTCGTATCGCGGACGTAAACACCGCTCCCTCGCCGAAACTCCACCCAATGCTCCCGATCGAGCTGCCGGTATCCGGCGCTCACCGTGTTCGGATGCAACCGGAAGCGTCGCGCCAATTCTCTTATGCTAGGTAGGCGCTGCCCGGGACGTAAGTCGTCGCTCAAAATTCCCAGAATAATCTGCGTTACGAGTTGTTCGCGGAGAGTAACAGCACTTTCATGAGCGAACCAAAGTTGCATGCGCCAGCATTCTAACTCTCGCATTCATTCCCAGACAACGCTGACGTCGGGCAACACGGACTCTTGGAGCCGGATTCGCCGCCCAACGTGCCACCTTGCAGCCGCTAGAAGCAGTCGTCCACCCAATGGGACGTAGTGATTGATCGCAACCTATCCAGGTCATCGGCATACGAGTGGCTTGCAGCTGGGTGCTCCGTTTGATCGTTAAATATGAAGGCCACGTAGTAAGACTCGTCGCCGCATGGCACTGGGAGGTGCCACGTACCGATTTTAATAAAATCGTCAAAAGAATGTTTGTGCCGGGCTTCTGCACAACACATCTGGCTGAATTGGACTCTGTTCGCTCGAAGATAGTCCTCCACATCCTTCCGGGTCATTCCAGGTTTAAGGACCTGACTATACGAAAACAAAGCCGCTCTACTACGCCGCGCAACACAACCGGCGAGGCCACCAAGACTAAAACCCACTAAGACTAAACTCAGCAATTGACGTTTCATGTGGTCCACCGTGTCTGACTATACCCCTTCCTCCACATCGTCGCAGGCCGTATCCACTAGCCGGAGGCTATTTGTGGCACTTTCGCGAGTGTCACATCGTGGGAGTCAATTCGCGTTTAACGTCTTGCCGTATGGGCCCGTGGCAGGAGTCTCGGAGTTTTTTCTTGACAGCATCATACCTTGTAGTACAAGGTATATGCGCGGATGAATCCACTCGACCCCAACCAGGACGCCGCCGATAAATGGGAAGTACAACTCCGCAAAGGCTGCCTCGAACTTGCCATCCTCGCGGCACTGTGGGAAGGCAAGCTCTACGGCCTGGAAATTCTTCGCCGCCTCGAAAGCGACTCGGACTTGATTGTTTCCGAAGGCACCGTGTACCCGTTGCTCAGCCGGCTGAAATCGCTCGGCCTCGTCCGCAGCGAATGGGTGGAGTCCGACGCCGGCCATCCGCGAAAGTATTACTCGCTCACAGCCGCCGGCAAACAGCGTGGCCGCGAGATGGCCGGCATGTGGGCGCGTTTTTCTTCCAGCATGGCTAAATTGCTCGCTCCGCTTGTCAGAGGTAAGTAGATGACGATTCCAAGAGACGCCAATCAAAAAACTGAAACCTATCTTGCCAATCTGCGCGCGCAACTGCGGGGCTTCAACGATCAGCAAGTTGCGGAAATCCTCGCCGAACTTCGCAGCCACATTTTGGACAAGCTAGACATCGCCGGCGACGCGACCCCTTCGCAAGTGGACGCCGTCCTCGCCGCGCTCGGGACTCCCGACGAACTTGCCGGCCAATACATCACCGACAGCGTGCTCGCGCGCGCGGAAGTCAGCCGCTCCCCGCTGCGCATTCTAGCCAGCTTATTCCGCTGGGCGAGTTTGAGCGTCGCCGGCTTTTTCGTTCTGCTCGGATCTGTTTTTGGTTATTTCTTCGGAGTTGTTTTCGTCCTGGTCGCCATACTGAAGCCGTTCCATCCGCAGGCCGCCGGCTTATGGCTTTTGCATGACGCCACCGGCGACCCCGAATTTTCTTTTCGCATGGGATTCGGGACCGTGCCGGCCGGCAGAGACTTACTCGGTTGGTGGATCGTCCCGCTAGGCCTTCTCGCCGGCTGCGCGCTGGTCACGCTGACCACACGCTTCGCGCTCTGGTGCGCGCGCCAATACCGCAGATCGAGAGCCTTGCCGCGAAGCTGATTTAACGAGCCGCTCGGTTCAATCACGTTGCAAACAGGAGCCCCACATGAGTCTTCCTCAAAGTAACGAACTGTCCGCCGATAATCTCTCAGCCAACACGCTTCCAGTCGCCTGGCACTCATCTCTGGAAAATTCTGCGCCAAACTGGCGCCAAAGCAAATGGCTCGCCGTAGCAGAACTAATCGTAGTCGCGCTGATTTTCTACGCTGACTTCAAACATCACATCTACTTCAGCAAAACTCCCTACCTGCTGCTCTTCGGATGGCTCTCGCTTCGCATACGTAGATTGCGCTGGCGCGATGTTGGACTGAAGCTCTTTCGCAACTGGAAGACCACCATTGCGCTCGGCGTCGCCGCCGGGGTGCTGCTGGAATGTTTCGAACTTTTCGTCACCCAGCCGCTGCTGGTGAAATTTCTCCACAAGCAGCCTGACCTGGAAGTTTTTCAAGCTCTGCGCGGAAATATCAAATGGACTCTCCTCGCCCTCGCGGGAACCTGGACCCTGGCGGCCTTCGGCGAAGAAATGGTTTACCGCGGCTATCTGATGAACCGGGTCGCCGACCTCTTCAATCGCACGCGCCCCGCCTGGATCATCAGCCTGATCGTGGTCCACGTAGGATTCGGCCTGGCCCATGCCTATCAAGGCTGGACCGGCGTCATCGACGAAGGCTTGATGGGACTTCTACTCGGAATTATTTATCTCCGCACCGGCCGCAACCTATCCGTTCCCATCATCGCTCACGGAATCGGCGACACTATCGACTTCCTTCTAATGTTCCTGGGAAAATATCCCGGCATGTAACTCGACGACGATCTTCGCGCCCATTGGGACAGCCGCGAATATTAAGGTGCCCAATGTTTGATACAACGTCGCGCACCGCTGTCCGCGTTAGTGCGCCGCTGCTCCGTACTGCGCAAACGTCACAAAATGTCCCGCCGGGTCTTTCACTCCAATTTCCTTCGCTCCGTAAAACGTGGTCCGCACCGGCATCACCACCGGCACTCCTTTCAAGGCCGCAATCACCGCGTCCAAATCATCTACCTCCACGTAAAGAAACGTCGGCCCTTTGCGCGCGTCCTTGGCCAATTGCGCGTCATCCTTCTCCACGCTCGCAAAAGTTTGGTACATCACCTCCGTCGCGCCTTTCTGCAGAATCACAAACGCCAGCTTGTCGCCGTCCGGAACTTCCGTGGTCTTCGTGAATCCCAGCCGGTCGACCCATAAATTCAGGCATGGCTCGATTTCTTGCACCAATAGCACTGCGGTTATTTTTTTCACTTCGATCGTCTTCACTGTCTTTTCTCCTTGGGCCGTGGCAGGACTCGCGAGCAACAGCAGCCCCACCATCGGCAGAATCAAAATAGGTAGCCGCATTTAAAAAATTCCTTGCCTCTATCAACTAGTATGATTTAGACTAGTTGAAGATAGCGGTATAACTTATGCCTGTCAAGGAGGTTTTATGCCCCACGCCTCGCGCCGCCGTTTGCAGGATTTGGTTTCCGTCGGTCCGGCCATGCTGCGCGATTTTGAAATGCTGCGAATCCGCTCGATCAGCCAGCTCGCGCGCCAGAATCCCCATAAAATGTATGAAAAACTTTGCCGCCTCACCGGCCAGCGCATCGATGTCTGCTGCCTCGACACCTTTCAAGCCGCGGTAGCCCAGGCTCGCAACCCGTTGCTGCCCGCGGAAAAATGCCAGTGGTGGTATTGGAGCCGCCTGCGGAAGGGAAACCATGCCAAAAAATAAGCCGAGCAGCCTGACCACTCCCGACCTCGTCCTGCTCAGCTTGCTCGCCGAACGCCCCATGCACGGCTATCAAGCCAACGCCGAACTCGAGCGTCGCGAGTGGCGCGATTGGGTGGACATCTCGCGCCCGCAGCTTTATTACTCCATGGAAAAATTGGCGCGCAGCGGATTGATTGGCGTCGCAAACACCGGCGAACCTTCGGGAGGCCCTGACCGCCGCGTGTTCGCCACTACCGCCAAAGGCCGCGCAGCTTTAGCGGCTGGGCTAGAACGCGAGGATTGGTCGGCGCAACGCGACCGCCCAGCCTTCCTCACCTGGCTCGCGCTTTCCTGGCAAGCCCGCCCCGGCGTCGTCGCGCGCCAGCTCGAACGCAGAAAAGAATTCCTGCAAGCTCAGCTCGCCAGAGAGCAATCCACTTTGCGCGACGTTCGCCGCGAAGTCGGCCATCGCCATCACGAAGCCGTATGGATGATCGAGCTGATGATCGCGCAGTTCCGCACCGAACTCCGCTGGCTAGCCAAACTCTCCCGCAACCTCCGCCACCGCGCCCCCGCCCGCCACCCCTCCTACGCCTCATAGCTTTTCATGATTTACGCCGGCGGTTGCTTTAGTAGCAGACCATCTCCGGCGGCTGCCCGACAGCATAAAATTCTATTCGCCGTGCGAGATTTTTGTGATATTTGTATTGCACACCCTGGGGTCTTGACCATGCTAAAGCCACGCCTGGGTAGGGATTTTGCTGGCGGTCTCCAGACATCCTGCGGCACATGAAACCGCAATGTCGTATTTAACTGAGGATCGAATCGCAAGGAGAATAATCACCATGAAAAGGATCGCATGCATTTTTGCAGTTCTTTGTTTGGGGCTGGTTGTTGGCACACTCGGTACGCAGGCTGATACTCACAACAAAAAAACTCAAATCCAATTTAACGAACCTGTGGAAGTGCCCGGAGCGACACTTCCGGCCGGCACGTATGTCTTCAGACTGATGGACTCTCGATCGGATCGGCACATCGTGCAGGTGACCAACGTCGCAGGCAACCACGTATTTGCAACCATTCTGACCATATCCGATTATCGCCGTAGTCCCACCAGTCATACCGTAATGACCTTCGGAGAATCGGAGGCCTGCGGCCCGGTAACTCTCAAGTCCTGGTTTTTCCCGGGAGATAAATACGGTCAGCGCTTCGTCTATCCAAAGGACAGAGCGGCGGAAATTGCTTCCAACTGCAAGGAGCCGGTTCCCCAGGTCGCGCAAACACTGCCGGCCGAAGCTCCTCCGGCGGCGGAATCAGTGACCGTGACGGAAGTAACCCCTGAAAAGCAGGAAGTACCGTACAATCCCGCTCCTTTGGCCGAGAACGACGTGAAAGACACCAAGGGTTTCGACGCCGAAGAACTGCCTAAGACAGCGTCCGACGCTCCTCTTTTCGCTGGTCTCGGTTTGCTGATGCTTGCCGGTGCCTTTTTGGCCCGTTACTCCTGGAAGCGTTCAGCGTAGTGAATTTTCTTCTGTTAAAATAGCGGCTCGTCCCAATGTACTTGGGGCGAGCCGTGGTTGTACCTCAAGAAAATTCGAGAATTTCTTATGTCTTCGCAGGATGAACTGAAGAACGGTCGCAGCGCGCTCCCCGAGTCCTCCACAGCAAGCAGCAATCATGCAATACGGCGAAATGTTTCCCGCTGGGCGTACTACCTGCTGCTTACCGTGGGCAGCGTATTTCTGCTGGGGGCCATTGTCTTTTACCTGGAGGGCTACGCTTTCCAGGTTTATGGTAGCCACAAACTTCGTTCGCTGTCGAAAGAGTCGTCCGGCTCTTCATCATCGGCAGCATCAGGCTCATCGTCTTCTTCCGCGTCTTCCTCTGCGTCTTTGTCTGGATCTGGGGCAACAACAACCGGCTCTTACCAGCCTCATATGCACGATGTGTTAGGACGCCTGGAAATTCCCCGCCTCAACATTTCCGCGGTCATCGTCGAAGGATCCGACGACGAATCTCTGAAGTTAGGCCCGGGACATGTGCCGGGAACCGCGCTGCCCGGTGAACCGGGCAACGTCGCTATCGCCGGCCATCGCAATACCCACTTTCTTCCGCTGAAACACGTGCAGGCTGGCGACAAGATCTCCGTCACCACGCCGCGCGGGAATATGGAGTACGCCGTTCAATACGTCGAAATCGTCAGCCCCGACGACGTGGACCCCATCAATCCGACGCCTGACTCCGAGCTAACCTTGATTACGTGCTATCCGTTCTTTTACGTAGGCAGCGCTCCGGAGCGCTTTATCGTTCATGCAAAAAGCACGGCCCCGGCGCAAGAGGGCGCTGCGAAGCCGCAATCGCCTGAAACTCCCGCGCCCACCAATGCCGTTCCGCTGCGAAGTGAATCCAGCGTAGTGGTGCTAAACGCCAGCGTGCGCGACCACAAAGGCGAAAACGTCACGGACTTGACCCAGGATGATTTTCGCGTGAAGGAAGACGGCCTGGAGCAGAAGGTTGTCTATTTCAAACGCGAAGACGTTCCGGTCACCATCGGTATCGTAGTGGACGATAGCGGCAGCATGCGCGAGAAAAAAGCGGAAGTGGTGGAAGCCTCTCTTGATTTGGCGCGCTCGAGCAACCCTCAGGACCAGATGTTCGTCGTATCCTTTAATAGCCATGTCTCTTTCGGTCTACCTGCGGGAGTTCTCTATACCAGTGATGTCTCCGAGCTTTCCAACGCCTTTTCTAACCTCCGCACCACCGGGAAAACGGCGCTCTACGACGCGCTGATGGTCGCTATTGAACATCTCGGCAGGTCTCCGCTCCAACGCAAAGCCATCCTGCTAATCAGCGATGGCGGCGACAACGCCAGCCGGCACACCTTGGGCCAGGTCATCAGTATGGCGGACCAATCTAACGCAGAGATTTACACCATCGGCGCATTTGACGAATCGGACGACGACAAAAATCCGGGCGTATTGAAGCACCTCGCAACTCTCACCGGCGGACAGTTTTTTGCTCCCGCAAAACTTTCCGACCTGCCCGGCATCTGCGAGAAAATTGCGCGCGATATTCGCAGCCAATACGTCCTGGCCTACACCCCGCCCAATCACGCCGCCGATTCCACCTTCCACAAGATCCAGGTCTCCGCCACCGGACCGCATCATTCCAAACTTCACGTCCGCACACGCGAAGGCTATTACGGAAACGCTACTCAGTCGCAGTAACCAAGGACCCGCATTTGTCCTTTGCCCGAATCAGGGATTAGTCCTATCGCCCTCCGACGCCTCCTGACGTTTCTTGCTTCCGCTTTTCGTTTTCCGCGAAACTCTCAAATCGCCAAAAAATTCAAAAATGGACTTCTCCATTTCTCGCGCCTTTTTCCTTCTACGATCAAATGTAAAAGGCGCCGCGGTTCTGCGGCTGAACACACCGCCCCCGCCGCCAATTGGAATTTTCCCCCGCGCGGTGCTACCGTGGATTCAGCACGATCAACCTGCGAGTTCAAACTTTTCAGCACCCGCGCGGGGAAGAGGTGAATGACGATGACCTGGGGCAAGCGTCGAGCAATCGTAATTATCCTAGTCCTTATATTTGTGGTCGCCCTGATGTTCTGGTCCGCTTCCAGAAATTCCGGCCTGCGCATCGCCTCCAACTCAGTGTTGGTGATGGACGCCAGCGGCCAAATCGAAGAGCAGCGCGCCCCCGACTTCTTCAGCGCTTTCAACGGCACCGTTCCGGTGCTCCACGATTATCTCGACGCGCTCGACCAAGCGCGCACCGATCCGCGCATCACCGGCTTGGTGGTTCGTATTGCTCCGCTTGAAACCGGCTGGGGCAAGCTTGAAGAAATTCGCACGCATCTTCTCCAATTTCCCAGCAGCGGAAAGCCCAGCATCTGCTACCTGGGCTACGACGGCATCCAAAACCCGGAATATTATCTGGCCAGTGCTTGCAAGGAAATCTGGCTGGTTCCCACCGCGCCGGTGAGTATTCGCGGTATGATGGCCGAAGCTGTTTTTTTTCGCGGCACGCTGGACAAACTGAAAGTCGTTCCCGAGTTCTACCACATCGCCGAATTCAAAACGGCCACCAATACTTTCACCGAAAAGAAATTCACTCCCGCTCACAAAGAAGAAGTGGAAGGCCTGCTGCGCAGTGTTTATGAACAATACCTCGGCGACACTTCCAAAGGCCGCGGGATGACTCGCGATCAATTTGAAGCCATTCTCAATCGCGCCCCGCTTTCCGGCAGCGAAGCGGTGCAAGCCAAGATCGTCGATCGCATGGCCTACTGGGACCAGGTGCAGGACTTTTTCAAACATCGCGCCGGCGGCTGGAATCCAATTTCTCTGAATCAATATCGCTCTTTTCCAACGACTCCCAATTTCGCGCTCGATAAAATCGCCGTGGTCCATGCCACCGGATTGATAGTTTCCGGTGATTCCGGAACGACTGCCGCCGGAGGATTTGTCATGGGCGGCGATTCGGTCGCTTCCGATATTCGCAAGGCGCGCCAGGATTCCAGCATCAAAGCCATTGTGCTGCGCATCGATTCCGGCGGCGGCTCGGTAGTTGCCAGCGAAGTGATTCGCCGGGAAGTGGAACTCGCCCACGAAGTGAAGCCGGTGGTGGTATCGATGTCCGATGTGGCGGCTTCCGGCGGCTATTGGATCGCGTCGCCCGCCGATAAGATTGTCGCGGACCCCAACACAATTACCGGCTCCATCGGCGTTCTGATCGGAAAGATGAACGTCTCGGGTCTTTACAATTTATTGGGCATCAGCACCGACTACGTGGCCACCAGTGATAACGCCACGCTATTTTCCGCGCAGCAGAATTTCACGCCCGCGCAGCAGGCTTACATCGAACGCTCGATGCACGAAACCTACGACGCGTTCGTAAAGGGTGTCGCCGCCGGCCGCAAAATGTCGCCGGAGGCGGTGGACAAAATCGGCAAAGGCCGCGTATGGTCCGGCTCTCAGGCTAAGAATTTGGGCCTGGTGGATGAATTGGGCGGAACGGACCGCGCTATAGAAGTAGCCAAGCAACTCGCGCACATTCCCGCGAACGATTCCGTACGCATCGTGCGTCTTCCCGAAGAAAAAACATTCTTCGAACAACTTTTCGAGCGCCAAAAGGAGCAGATGCGCCAATCGGAATCCCTGGAAGCCACGCTGCGCCACATCCTGAGCATGATGGAGCCGGTGCAAGCCAGCCTACCCTACGAACTCCACATAAAATAAAAAAAAACCGCGAGACCCAGCTTCAACCCGGCGCCAAGGGGCTTTGGTGGGCAATCGGCCGAGGATCGCCCGAGATGGAATTCAGCGTAAAAAGATCGGACCTGCTCGATGAACTGAACTTGACGCAGGGCGCGATCGAGCGCAAGTCGCCGTTTTCCGGGCTGAAACCAAGCCCAACTTTCGCTATACTTCATTGCAGGGCGCGGTACCCAAGTGGTAAGGGAGAGGTCTGCAAAACCTTTATACGTGGGTTCGATTCCCACCCGCGCCTCCAACAAAACGCGAAAAAAGCTCCGCAGTCGATAATCGGAATCCGCCCGAACAATATTTTCAGCGCTGATTGCGGGCGTGCGTATCTGCGTCCTTCGAAGTATTAAGTGATCGGCGAGGGGTTGCCGGTCTTCGCTCGGTCAAGTATTGAGCGATCAGCGAGGATGCGCTGATCTTAACCTAGTCGTATGTTGAGCGATTCAGCGAGGGATCTGTATTTTGGCGGTTGGCCGCGCCGCTCAGGTATTTGCGGCTCGAGACAATCTGTTTTGCGATCGCATCAGCGTGAAAGAGGTTCGCGCACGACCGGCGAATGATAATGGCGTTCCGGGGATGTCTCGCACATCACTTATCCTGTAAAAGTTCTCTCTTTCGCAGGCCTTGCACCGAAGATTTAGAATTGACGAGGGCGCCTCGTGCGGGCCAAGGCGGTCGTCGATTTCGGAGAATCTGGCTTTATCTATCATTCGTTGCGGAACAGGAATGGGCTGCCTGCAGGAATGACAGAAAACGCCGGTGTACTTGGGGGACTTAAGTTCGTCGCTCATCCTTACCTCGTCTGACAGACCTCAGCCTGACAGGAAGAAACCGCCATTGGGAGCCGGAGTATACAACATCTGCGCCGTGAAGTGCGCCATGCTCTAAGTTGAAGGCTTATTCACAGCGCTGGCCGATCATTTGGCCAGCAGGCCGGCGGCCAGAGCATCGCCGGCAAGCCCACAGCCCCGCAGATTTTCGAGGCAGAAGGTTCCAAGAGCTTTCTCGCGCGTGAAACAGAATTGTATTGTCCGTGTAACAAACGTTTCCGCCATTTGTGTTACCTTTCGCCGATGTTTTTTTGGCCAACCACTGCAATTTGACTCTCAGATTCACAGCCGTCGGTGGTATTGCGCGGAAATGAAGGTTTACCTGCGTCCCGCGGTTCAACGGAAATCCACATGGAGATAGACATGAATTGGCGGTTTACATTCTTCGGGCCATTTGTCGTTCTGGCCCTGTGCCTATTCGCCTACCCGATTCACGCGCAGACTGCCGAGCCAACGACAAAATCGTCCGTACACCTTTGGTACGACGTCACTAAAGAAGTAACGCTGACCGGTAAGGTGACAGGTGTGGTGGAAAAGACGACTCCCGAAATGAAGATGCCGGGTGGCTCCCATGTAATTGTTGAGACGATTTCGGGCAAGGAAGTGGATGCCAGTTTGGGAAGTTTCGCCATGAGAGGCCAGGGCGCTCTATCCATCAAATCCGGCGAGCCGATACAGCTGACTGGCGTAATGAAGGCAATAAACGGCAAGGAAGTTATCTTTGCGCGGCTCGTTCGCGCAAACGGCCGCCTATACAAGATTCGCAACGAGCATGGCTTTGCGCTCGCTCCAGACGCAACTAGTAGCAGCGGGAACTCCGAGACAAAGGAAGGGCAGCGATGAAACGCGGAGCTCTGTGGCTCGCTCTCGTTCTGTGTGCGGTGGGCAGTGGAGGTTGCGGCAGCGGCAACAACAAGCAAGGCATTTACACCCAAAATTACACGTTCTACGCAAACGGGGTGAATAGCGGCGGACTGGTGTATTCCATTGCCGGCGTGGTGACTATTGGTACAAGTCCCTTGGCGGACGGTTCTTTCGCGGTTCTGGGTGGCGAACAGGATTACAACGATGGCCATGTAACTACGGTCATAGACGACTTACTGACCGGCGGGAAGCTGGTGAAAGCAGCGGACGGATCTGCGACACTAACTCTCGTTACAACCTCGAAGATACCGGGCGTTATGGGCACCGAGACTCTTGCGGTTTTCTTCTCGAATGCAAACCACGCTCTGATTACCGAGATCGACGGAAGCGCAACGTCCAGCGGAAGCCTGGATCTTCAACCTGACACTGCGCAGAGCATACCTTCTGGGTCATACTCCTTCGTTGCGTCCGGCGCCGATACGAATCTAATGCCGATCGTGTACGGAGGCGTGTGGACAGTGGATCCAATGACCGCCGCCGTCACCGGCATATTGGACGTGAATGACGCTGGGAATGTTGTGACCAACACACCGATTGCGGCGGGACCGGCGTTCATGGCTCCGGATAGCTTGGGCCGAGGGATCGTTATGGGTAGCGCAGGCATCGGCACATCTCTTGTTTATTACATCGTGGGCCCTGAAGTAATTCGATTAATCGACGTGGACACCACCGACACCGCGGTCGGCTCAGCTTACTCTCAGGGCGTGAACCCGGCCCCTGGCCCTGCGTCCATCGGAACTTCCGTGCTTTCCATTGGGAGCAGCGTTGGTTTATACGCGGCCGTGGGTCAACTTGTTACTGCATCCGAAATTGAAGTCCCGGCTTTCAATGGCGTGGGAGATGAGAATGAGTCAGTCTTGAATGGTAACGCCCCGGAATTAGCAGAATCCTTTGACGGCACATATACCGTAGGCGGCAACGGATACGGGGCTCTAAACTTTAACGACAGCCTAGGATCTATCTCGGTGCTGGGCGTGTACGTGGTCGATCCGCTTCTTAACATTCTGGATCCCAATAGCTCAACGGGACTAGGCGGAGCGCTGGTTGCCGAGATGGACCCGAACCTAGTCGGTATTGGAATTATTGTCCCGCAAACCGATGTCTCCACGGGTTCGTTCTCGGGCTCCTACATTTTCGGGGCGCAAGGTGAAACGGGGCCGGCCGACGAATTCGATTTCTCGGGTGTAGGAACGGCCACAGCACTTTCTTTCACCGGAACAGGCGCGCTTAGCGATCCATTTGGAACGGTCACCGCCGGCGTGGAATCTGAAACAGCCACCTTCAAGGCAACTGCTGCTCCCGACAGTGGGCACCCGGGACGCTACACATTGAATCCGCTTGCGGTGGGCACCACTGGCAGCGACTTCGCACCATTTGATTTCAAAACCGTGACGGCTTACCAGGCATCCGGTGAGCGATTGTTCTGGCTCGAGGTGGATGCCGGCAGCGTCTTTCTCGGTTCACTTCAACAGAACTAGGCGCGAGTCCTGGATTCGGCGTTGTGAATGGAATTCAAGCAGCCACGCAGTTCCCCTGGCGGCGAAGAATCGAAACGTCAGACTTCACTGGTTCACTCCGATCCCTTTCAAATGAACTACCTTCGGCGCACTCGCATTCGTGTCATTGTCGCTCAGTGAAATCGTCCCAGTGAGCGAGCCCGCCTTGACCGGCGCAAATATCACGTTTATGTAGCAGGACTGCTGAGGGGCGAGTGAAGCTGGACAATTATTCGTCTGACTAAATGCAGTGGGATCTAACGTAACCGCGATACTCGTGATGTTCAGCGGCACGGTTCCGCCATTGGAAATATTCGCGCTCATCTGAGAAGATTCGCCGATCGTCGTATTCGGAAAATCCAAAGTTATCGGATTCAGGGCAATTGCCGGACTAGCGTTTGTCACCATTGCGGTGTAGGTAATGACAATCGGGTTCGGGTTGTTAGGAACGTTGAATTGCACAGTTCCGATGCATCCATAGGAAGGAACTTGCACTTTGCTTCCGGCTACCGTGATTGAGTTGGCCGGGTTGCATCCCTGATCGTCGTTATCGGAGCTGAACGTGTAGTTTATGGTGCAGCTTTCTCCTGCCTGCCAAGTCCCGACGCAACCGGTGTCCTGGGTGACGTCATCGGCCTCCGAAGTGTAGTCGTCTCCTCCTGACAGGGGTTTAGCGGAAGGCGTTTTCTGTCTGGAGGTGATCGTTCCGCTGGTAATGGTGAAAGTCACTGGAACAGTGCTGGATTGTCCGGGGAACAGCGGCGTTCCGCTGGTGAACGAAATTTGGGTTGTAGAGGGCGTGACCTGCGGATACGCTGCTTTCGTCACGACCTGAGATATCGCGGCTGACGTGCTTGGCGCATTGTTTGCATCCCCGTCATACACCGCAGTTATTGTGTGGGTTCCAACGGACAATGTGGAATTGCTCAAAGTCGCTGTACCGTTGCTTAATGTCTGCGTTCCCAAAGTAGCGCCGGCGTTCTTGAAGGTCACGGTACCGGTTGGAAGATTTCCGGAAGTCGAGGTCACCGTCACCGAGAATGAAACAGTCTGTCCGAAGCCGGTGGGGCTGCCGCTCGATGTGATTGTTGTTGCTGTACTGTATGCGTTGATCGTTTCCGTCACAATCGGCGAAGTGCTATTCGAAAAAGTCCCGTCGCCTGGGTAAGTTGCTTTGATGTAATGCACTCCCTGCGCCAGCGCGGACGTTGAAAATATTGCGATACCTCCCGAGAGAGAAGCTGATCCCAGAGTTGTGCCGCTGCTCGAGAAGGTAACCAATTGCCCGTCCGGAACAGTGCCGGAGCTTGCGGAAACGGCTGCCGTAAGTGTGAGGGGTTGCCCAATGTTGTCCGGGTTCGCCGAGGACGTCAGCGACGTTGTGGTGACAATTTTGTCCACAGTTTGTTTCAGCACCGGCGAAGTTCCGGAGGCGAAATTTAAATCTCCGTTGTACAAAGCGGTGATGCTGTAGGACCCCAGGTTGAGGGAGGAAACGGTCCAACTGGCTTGACCCGAGCTCAACGGAAAAGTTCCGAGCGCGACTCCATTCTTTTTAAGTGTTATCGTTCCGGTAGGCGTGTTCCCAGGGTACTGAGGCGAAACCGTTACGGTGAGTGTTACTGGTTGTCCTTCGCTGGAAGGATTGGCCGATGAAGCGACCGTGGAGTTGGCGGCGGCTTTGTTCACAATCTGAGCTACCGGATTTGAGGAACTCGCCGCGAGGTTCCCATTTCCGCTGTACACCGCCGTTATTGAGTGCGTCCCGACGGATAACGTATTCACGGTTAGAGCAGCCGTGTTTCCCGCGACGTTTGCCATTCCCAAAGGCGTGGATCCATCCTGGAAGGTAACGATGTCAGAGGCCTGTGCGCCTGACGCCGGCGCTATCGTCGCGGTGAAAGTCACCGCTTGCAGGTAAACAGAAGCGTTTGGACTTGAGCCGAGACCGATGGTGGCCGCACCAGGGTTGACCGTTTGGATCAGCGCCGACGAGGTGCTAGCAGCGAAATTCGAGTCGCCGCTATAGACAGCGGTAATGGAATGGGAATTTGGGGCTAAAGACGAAGTCACCAAAGTAGCGGCGCCTCCGCTAACTGTGCCGGTACCAAGCAGCGTTGTGCCATCCATAAAGCTCACCGTGCCAGCGGGAGTTCCAGGGAGTGACGTAATCGCGGCCGTGAGCGTGATTGACTGGCCGAAAACGGAAGGATTCATCGAAGAAGTCAGCGCAGTGGTCGTAGTCTTTGGGGTGGCCCCTTTGCTGAGCAATAAAGTGACATTATTGCTTCCGCTATTTGCAGTGGCGAGATCGAGTTGCATGTCGCCGTTAAAATCGCCGACTGCAATCGACACCGGACTCAGGCCGGTGCTGTAATTTATGGCTGAGCCGAAAGTTCCGTCGCCGTTGCCGGGGAGAACGCTTACGAGGTTCTTCTTTGTGTCGGCCACGATAATATCCGGGATTCCGTCGCCGGTCACATCGGCTACCGTAACGAACTGTGCGCCCGAGCTGGTTGGAATCGGATAGGTCACCGCGGGAGCAAACGTACCCAGGCCATTGCCCAAGAGCACGTTCACGGTGTCGTCCGCACTATTTACCGTCACGAGATCAGGCGCGCCGTCTCCATTCAAATCAGCGATGGCCACCGATTGTGGGGCGTTACCCACGGAATAAGGCAGTGCCGCGGCAAAAGTGCCATCACCATTGTTGAGCAGCACGCTCAAGGTTTGATCTCCTGAATTCGCCACAACGATATCGGGGAAGCCGTCTCCATTCAGGTCGGCTGCGGCGATTGAAGCGGGAGCAACTCCAACCGGATAGTCCACGTGGCCGGCAAAGCCGCCTGTCTGGTTGTTAATCAAGACGCTTATATCGTTGCCGCTTTGATTGGCGGTCGCAATATCAGGGAATCCATCTCCGTTAAAGTCGGCTGCAGCCACTGACACTGGGCCGGAATCCGTGGCGTAATCTGAACCGGTGCCAAATCCGCCCGCGCCATTGCCGAGAACCACCGTAACGGTGCTCGTACTTAGATTCGGGGTAACAAAGTCCGGAATTTGATCTTTGTTAAAATCACCGACGGCCATGAAAACGGGCCCTTCGTTGTTGATAGGGACACTGACTGCCGGCTGAAATGTGGCGTTACCGCTCGATAGCAGTAAGCTCGCCGTAAAGGCGCTCCCTGAGTTACCTCCGTTGTCGATCAATAAATCCAGAATTCCATCCGAGTTAAAATCTCCTGAAACAATGGAATTGGGTTGAGGACCGACTGCGTATTCCGGAGCGGCTTGGAATGTGCCATCACCGTTCCCAAGTGCGATGGCTACATCCTGGTCCCCGATGTTAATAATCGCGAGGTCGAATTTTTCGTCATTGTTGAAGTCGGCGGACGCCACGAAAACCGGTTGCGTGCCGCTGACAAATTCCAATGGGGCGCCGAACGTCCCATCTCCATTCCCCGGCAGTATTCTGAACGAATCGGCACTGCTGTCGGCTATTGCCAGATCCTGATTACCATCGCCGTTGAAGTCTTTCACAACGATCGAGTGCGGGCTCACTCCGATGCTGAGCGGAGTTTGTTCCGAAAACGTCCCAGCGCCGCCATTCAGCAGCACCGTGACGGTGCCACCGAGACTGGCGACCACGAGATCGGGCTGCGTATCGTTATTAAGATCGCCTGTGGCTATAGAAGCTGGCTGAATCGGAGCGGTCGCGGCGCACGCCGAGCCCACAGGAACGTTCGCGACGCAGTAATTTGTAGCGGTAGCAAAAGTGCCGTTCCCTTGATTCAACAAAACGCTGACGTCGTTCGTGCCTTGGTTAGCGACCGCGATATCGGGAAAAGTGTCGCCATTCAAGTCCGCCAAAATCAAGGAAACGGGATTTGCATCCACGCTATAAGTTGCGGCGGGTGAGAACGTGCGGTTCCCGGCATTTATCAAGACGCTTACCGTGTTGTCCTGGGAATTTGCTACCACCAGATCCGGGAGTGCGTCGCCATTCACATCGCCGGCGGCAATCGAGGAAGGTCCGTTGCCTACGGGAAAGTTCACGGCCGGTTGGAACGTGCCATCACCATTCCCGAAAAAAACACTCACATTCCCGCTGGTGCTGTTCGCTATCGCGATGTCCAGATTGCCGTCGCCATCAAAATCGGCAACGGCGACCGAGACAGGACCTGCGCCGCCGCTCGCGTATTGCACCGCCTGCTGAAATGTGCCGTCTCCATTCCCCAACAACACACTTACGTCGTTGCTGGTTTGATTGGCTATCGCCAGGTCTAAATTCCCATCGTTATTGAAATCTCCAACGGTTACGGCGGAAGGAGCGACGTCAGCGGCGTAGGTCTGCGCCACTTTAAAGTTCTGCGCCGAGGCGGATGCTGCAAACCAAAAAAAAGAGGCCAGCAGGCTGAACGCGGCGACGGCAAAATCGAAACGCAGCAAGCTAATTTTCCGCCAGCCTTTACTCATCTAGCGCGACCTCCGCGAAACGAATCTGCGACGGTGGCCATTTCAACGATACGGTGGCGATGCCGCCAATGCGCCTTGCATGACTCCGACAATGAAATCTAGAAGTAAAATTTCACGCCGAATTGGACCGTTCGGGGGCGGTGCGCATCAACGGGATGCAGGAACGAATTGCCCTCCAGGCAGTTCGTTGTCCCGCCGATAAATCCCGCATCATTATCAGCGCCGCCGTAACAACTCGCGATGTTGCTGGCCGTATTACCGCGATCGGGATCGTAAAGGCGGAATTGGGTGTGGTTAAAAATATTGAACGCTTCCGCGCGAAACTCCAGGGTTGTCGATTCGCTCGTCTGGAAATGTTTAAGCAATGCCATATCGAAATTCAGTCGAGAAGGGTTGTTCAGAGAGTTCCTACCCACGTCTCCGAAGGTGAGGCCCTCCGGCGCAGAGAATCTTTGGGGATTATTCAGCAATGGGCCGAATGTGAACGGCGCTTGATATCCTTTCAGCGCGGTGTTTTCGGCGACTGCATTGGCATCCGGATAAGAGCCCGCTCCAGTACCGTTTGCTACTCCGGCGTTATCGATAACCGAAACACCCGTCCCGGGACTGCCGCCATTAATCACTGTGAACGGCGTTCCGGTTTGAGCGGTGGTGACTCCAGAAAATTCCCATTGCTCGAGGAAATTCCTTGCAAACCAACTATGGGCGAAGCCTGACGAATCCGGCGTGGCACCAGCAGCGCTACTATTTGCGGGGTTCGCCTCCGCAGGCGAATCAGTCCAAATTGCATCCTGACTCTTCATAAAACTCCGGTAGATGCGGGCCCACTTCAAGAATGAAAATTGATATACGTAGCTAATGTTCAAAAGTTGGCGCTGATCGAAGTTCGAACTGGCCTTATTGGTTCGCAGATTAAAAGCATTCACGAAGGTTGAGTCAAAGCGATCCGATGAATCGTCAATGGAGTGGCTGTAAGTGTAGGCCAGTTCCAAGCTGAGTGGAGCTTTGGTGCGGCGCAAAGTAACCTGCATGCCGTTGTAGTGGGAATCTGCCACGTTTTGGAGCGAGAATATTTCGCCCAGTGTGGGGGCGAAAGTACGCAAAGCATTCGGATCCGGAAGGCCGCCAACGGGCGTGCCGTAGCAGGCTGCTTCCAGGTTAATAAATCCGGGATTGCCTGCCGCCACCGTGTCGCCATTGACCACAAAGTTGGCGCCATTGAACGTGCTGCAAATGGCGTTGGTTATCGGCTGGCCCTTGGTGAACGGGTTGTCGAAACCATCCACGGGTTCTAACTGATTGATTTGTAATTCGGCGGTTAAATGGGTTCCTTTGCTACCCACGTAAGCGATGCTTCCGACCAAGTCGGGGGTGAATTGGCGCTGCACGCTCAGGTTCCATTGTTGAACGTAGGGCCAAACCGCGTGAGTGGGAATGGAGGTAACATTGAGCGGAAACGCCACCGGGCTGGGATTGCTGCAATTGGTTCCGATACATTCGTAACCATCGGTGAAGTGCTGAATCACGTCGATCACACCCGGAGGAACACCGGGAGTGTTGCCAACGGCATTCGAGGAAGGAGCGCTGCCTTCCAAGGATCCTGTATTTGCTTCGTCGCCCGTGCCGTGCTCGAAAAATATTCCGTAGCCTGCGCGGATCGAGGTCTTCCCATCGCCCCTGGGATCCCAAGCGAAGCCAACTCGCGGGCCGGGATTGAACAAGTGTCCTGACATGCAGCTACTAGGAATGCCGCCTTTTCCACACTGCACCAAACCGTTCAGAAGGCGCGGGTCGGGATTGGCGGGATTTAGAGGAATCGAAGTGCAGGATACAGAAGTGGGCATGGAAGGATTGCTGCAAGAAGGAATGTCGAGGAGTACGCCGGTGAAGGGATCCACCGCAGCGGTGGCGGCGAGGGCCGGATTGAATGCTTTGGCTTCCCAGTTATAGGCCTGGTCATACTTTTCGTGCCAAGTCCCGAACAGACTTATTCTCAGTCCGAGGTTCACAGTGAGGCGAGGCGTAACTTTCCAGTTGTCCTGAAGGTAGGGCTCGATGGTGTTGTAGCGGTTGTAATATTTAAGTTGCCCGCTGTCCTGCTGAAAGGTTCTGATGTCGCCCAACAAAAAGTCAGCGAAGCTGTTGCCGGTGCTTAGAAAGCTGTTCACATTTGAAAAGTTCACGATGCCCTGAACGTCACCGGTGGCCGCGCCGATCGCGGGATTCACTTCGTTCTTTTGAGCAAACACCACTTGAACGCCGAACTGCAGAGTATGTTTTCCGAAGGATTTGGAGGCGTCATCTCCGAAGGCGTAAGTGGGGTTGGTCTGATGATAAGGCTCAAATGAGGGATCCACGGCGAAGCCGTCGCCACCATAGGCCGCATTCGTGCCGCCCACCACGATGCCCGGGATTTTATTGCCGAAACACGCACTTTGAGCCGGCGGAAACGTCTTTGGGCATTCGAAAAGGCTGCCAATCGTCAGACCAGCGGGGCGCATCCAGCTAGCGCCAGGACCGTTCTGATCCGTCAGAGTAATATGATCGGTGGTATAGCTAAAGATCAGGCCGTTGACGAAGGAGGTCGAAATAACATGGTCCACGCGCGCTACCATGTCGAGACCAGGTCCAACAAATTTGGTTTCAATCGTTGGAAAACTGTTTTGAATAAAACCCCATTCCGGAACGGTCGTCACCGTGCTCCAAGTGTCGTGGGTATAGCGGAAGGTGGCCTTGACGTTGGGCGTGAAATTGTGATCGAGCCGGAAGAGTTCTTCCCGCCAGTCGGTGGGGGTGGAAACGGCCGCATCGTAACAAGACGCAATGCTCGAGTTACACCCGGTGTTTGAAGTCGGAGCAGGAATAACGCCGGTGGCCAGGATCGCGGCGGCATTTGGATCGTATGTATTCGACCCTGTCAGCGTCACCTGGTTTCCGGGAAAAGTCTCGACGAAGCTGCCGGAGCCAGCCGCGTTTTTCTGAGGACAGTCGGGGAATTGCGTTCGAAGAAAAGTAACTTGTTCCCCCGGTCCGGCGAAAGGACAAACATCGCCGAAATAACCGCTTCGCTCGGCAACCGAAGGAACTCCTTGATTGAACTCGGTCGGGGTCTTTTCGCGGCGAACTTCCTCGGAGAAAAAGAAGAAGGTTTTGTCCTTGGCGGTATTGTAATGACCGGGAATGAAAACGGGGCCGCCGATGGTCGCGCCGAAATC
Organism: Candidatus Acidiferrales bacterium; assembly: GCA_049693615.1. GTDB lineage: Bacteria > Acidobacteriota > Terriglobia > Acidiferrales > UBA7541 > Palsa-295. The sequence continues at coordinate 109,604 of JBAVQB010000027.1, forward strand.
GTTTCTGCGGTAAAGCGGGGCTTGGGTACCGATATCAAAATAATTGCGGGCATTGAAAAGTTCATTGCGAATGAATTCGTAGCCGTCCCCGTGGAACTGCGGCTCGCCAGATTTTGTGGTAACCAGCACGGTACCGGAAGCGCTGCGGCCGTACTCCGCGCCGTAGTTCGATGTAAGCACCTGCAAGTTAGCGATTGCATCCAGACTCGGATAAACGATCAGCGTGCTTGAACTACCATTGACTCCGGCATTCAGCACGTCGCTTCCATCCACGTCAAAATTGTTGTACTCGACACGCCCTCCGTTGACGCTGTATTTCACGCTGCCTTTCAGTCCGACGAGCGCTTCGTCCTGGCTTGTTTGGTTACTAACGCCCGGCGCGAGGGTAATTAACTGCGTAAAGTTTCGTCCGTTTAAACCGAGGGAGGTAACTTCTTGTTCCGTAATGGTGCCGCTAATCGCCGGATTCTCGGTCTCGATTTGAGTCACTTTGCCGGCCTCCACGTTGACGGAGGCGGTGGCAGCCGCAATTTCGAGATTCGCGTCAGCGCGCGCGGTCTGGCCAGGCGCCAGGACCACTGAAGAAGCTTCAAACAGTTTGAATCCTTGCGCGGCAATACTTACCTTGTAAATACCGGCGGGCAGTCCCTGCACTTTGAACTCGCCTTGCTCGTCGGTACCGGCGGTTTGGACCACACCTTTTTCATCGGTAACCGTAACGGTTGCACCGGGGATAGCCGCCCCGGAAGAATCATGAACATTTCCAACGATGGTCCCAGTTTTCGCAGTGGGTTGAGTATTTTCCTGAGCCCGCGCAGAACCCACCCGGCAAAGAATGAGCACTGTCAGGACGAATACCACAGCCTTCCTAGCCTTCACGGCAAACTACCTCCTGAATGGGGTCGTAGCTCGGCCGGTAGGCGAAATAAATCTCGCTCGAATAGCGTCCCGGCTCGCTGGTTGTGCGGATAGTCATATCCGCATAGGGCTTTCTGATGGCGTCCACCTCTGTGACGTAATCGTCGGCGATCTGAGGTTGTGGCTCTTAAAAGGAATTGAAAAGGGCCAGCAAGCCAGGCCCAATGTTCACTCCGCAGGCGAATAGGGAACAGTGCGGCTCCTCTCGCTACATAAATCTCCGATTCCGATCAAACTCGTAACGCGCGACATGCTCTATCGCGCACTCCAGCGTGCACTCGCAACAGTTCGAGGCAAAATGCGAGCGCCAAGCCGAAGACGAGCGCAAAAAAAAAACGCCCCAGAAATTTTCCGGCGGCCCTTACTTTAATGGTGGACGAATAGCGACGGTATCAGTAACAGGACGTCTGTTACTGCGTGATGTCATGAATATGAAAAGGAAGTAACAAGACCATCGAGGCCAGATTTTTCTCCCAGCCGACTCTGGAAAAAGATCCGAACGCACCTTCTGAAGAAATCCCAGCCTCGCTTCTTCACTCAAAACTTCCAAAGTTCAAATGGGGAACTTGCGAGCTGTTCGGGCAGGTAAAGGTATTCAGACTTAGCCGTTAACGCGGCGCGGAACCGACGAAAAATTTCTAAGCGCGCGTCGTAAAGTTTCTTGAAACCCGCGTGAATATCGGAAGGATTTGGTTACAAGAAATTCATGCGCTCTCAATTTTTGTTTCATCTCAGCGTAACATTGGCCCGCGATAGTCGCCGTGCGAGTTTGACCTGCCTCAACTCAGAAGGGTCATTTGGCTGGAGGGTGCCGCGCTCGAATTGCGGTCGTTGATGCTGTCCGGCCACTCCGTTGTGTGATTTCGGCAAAACAGTCTCTTAAATGCGGTTCCACCCCCTATCCCACGAAAGACGACAGGAGAAAATGATGAAGAATTTTACGCGGCACTGTACTGTGGCAATCTGTCTGGGAGCCGTCTTGCTGTTCGGCTCCTCGTGTTTCGCCCAATCGTTTCCGTTCCTTGGAGTGGGTTCTTCGGCGGCTTTCAACGCATTCGCTATCGGCGGAGCCTCGGGTAGCACTCCAGTTTGCACCAACATCCCCAACGGCAGCACTATTGCCGACTCCACAAACGTATATGTTTGGACCGAGACCGGCAAGTCAGGACACACGTATTTCAACGCCGTTGATAACCGCAACACCGGCTACGCGCAGCAGAACGCAAAAGGCTGGATCGAATGGGCCGGTTCAGCGGATGGCACCACACTGACCTCTGTTTGCGTCTATCTCGCCACCGACTCCATCGTCGGCAACAGAATGTTCTTCGCAACCAACACGGGCGGCACCCCAGCGGGAACCATCAATTTCCAAGCCGGCTGCACCAGCGGTTTCCCAATCCCGGGAGACCAGCAGATTCCTTCCGGAGTTCTCCCGGCAGACACACCGTTGCCCGCTGCCGTTTGCAGCGCACTGAATGGCAAGGTGTGGAACGCAGCACCTAGCGACATTCGCGCGGAAGATGCCTCTTTCGGCACTCAGCGCGCGTGCGCAGGCTACTCGACAACCGGAGATGGATTTGGATATAGCTGCACCACCAGCCCATCAAGTATCCACAGCGGCGTGGGCGGAAGCAGCGGAGCAGTTCAAACAGTCACGTATGCGATCGCTGGACAAGACCCGGTTACCAGCACGCAAATCGCTCACTCCACTGCGGGCAGTGACGGACATCCGTTCGTCGAGTTGCCTGCCGGCGGACAAGCTGTTCTCGTACTCGTAAACACGAACGATGCGAGCAGCACTGGTTTCGGCACGTCGTCTTTGTTTAACATCAGCCGTCCAACCCTCGCTCGCGTTTTCAGCGGCCACGAAACCCGAACCCGCGATATTATCCCGGGAAGTGGTTTGATAGCCAAGCCGATGACGGTTCTCGTCCGGGAACCGCTCTCTGGAACATTCAACACGTTCGAGTTCCAGGTAACCCGCACCAAGGAATATAGCTTTAGCCAGGAAGCACTCACGAACAACGGCGGCGGCGAAGTTTACGACGGAATCGGAATGCCCGCCGTGTCAGGATGGGTCTGGGAAGGTGGATCTGTTTCAGGTTCTGTCACCGGCAATCCACTGGATTGGAAGAAGACTTCCACCTCCGGACTCAAGGTTCGCGTAATCGGGACCGGTGAGATGGTTTCTACCATCGCTTCAAACGCGGCCACAGATGCGGCTGGAAACGCGCTTTCGAACCAGATCGGCTACACCTTCTTCAGCTTTGGCAACATCAAGCCTGCAGTGGGCTTGGCCAAGTATCTGCTGGTTGATGGCGTCGATCCGCTGTTCGCCAATGCAAGCCAAAACCCGGGTGGCGTAGGCGTTCTGCCCACCTGCACAGCTCCATGCGCCGGTGCAGTTACACTCACCAACATCGCGAATGGTTCATATCCAATCTGGAACATCCTGCGCGTAGTCACCACTGGTACGTTGGGAGCTACCACGAGCAGCGGAGCTTGCGAATCAGGAGCGACGGTATGCCAGATGGTGGCAGCGTCACAGGCGGCGTATGCTCAGATCCCCGACTTGGTTCCTTTTGCCTCGATGGAAGCGTTCCGTTCACACCAAACGATTAAGGATAACAGTGTCAATTTCACACAACACAATGGCTTCAAGCACTATGCGGGACTCGCGAACACACCGTGCGGCTTTGCTCCTATCTCGGGTGCGGCGATCCAGTATGAGTGCGGCGGCGATGTTTCCGGCGCTCGGTACCTGATTCAAGAGGAATTGGACGCCAATACGGACACCAACGCAGAAATCGTTGGATTCGAACAGTAACAGCTTCAACGCGGGAGGACGGGCAGACTGCCGCATGGCAGTCTGCCCTTTTCCCATAACAGTGGTAACCCCAGAGATGGCCTTCGTATTGGATGCGGGGAGCCGTACTAGAACAATCCATGGAGCAGGCGAATGAGGTTTGGTAAGACGCAAACTTCGGTGTGGTTTCTTGTTTTAATTCCGATCTTATTGCTAGTTCTATTACTACAAGCCGAAATCGTTCACGCGCAACAAAACGCTGCTGGGCCCGCGAAGGAAGAGCAAAGCGGCACGGCTGCGCCCTCGCCCTCGCTGGCACCCACGCCTTCTTCTCCAGAACCCGGTCAACACACCTCCCCGGCATTTGGTGGAAAAGTACCTTGGAACAGCGAGGATTGGGATTCCCTAACGCTGGACACAAGCGAGCTTCATCCCGATACGCCCATTATCGGCGCAAGAGACCAAACCGCCGATTTCACGCGAGAGCTCATACAGGTGCACTGGCGCTTTGGCGATCCGATCGATCTATGGGTGATCAAACCTCGCGGAATCGAGAATCCACCCGTTGTGCTGTATCTCTACGGTTACCCGTCTGAAACGGACCGTTTTCGCGACGATCGCTATTGCCAGCGCGTCACGCGCGGCGGCGTGGCCGCAGTCGGTTTTGTCTCCGCCCTCACGGGGCATCGCTACCACGACATACCGATGAAACAATGGTTTGTGAGCGAGCTCCAGCAATCTCTGGTCGAAACGACGCACGACGTCCAAATGATCTTAAATTATCTTTCTGGGCGCGGCGATTTCGACATGGATAAGGTTGGTATGTTCGGTCAAGGCTCGGGAGCGACGATCGCGATTCTGGCTGCTGCGGTTGACCCGCGGATTAAAGCGATCAACCTGCTCGATCCCTGGGGCGATTGGCCGGACTGGATGGCGCTGTCTGAGCGGATCCCTGAGAAAGAGCGCCCGAATTACATTAAGCCGGAATTCCTGAACCAGGTGGCGCCATTCGACCCCATCCTATGGCTGCCAAAATTGAAATCGCGTCCCGTTCGAATTGTGGACGTGATGGATGACCCGATCACTCCCGAGATCTGCAAGAAGAAGATCGAAGCGGCGGCGGTCCGCGGCTCTGCTGAAATTGTCAACTACGACGACGTTGAGGCGATGCATATAGCTTCCTATAACGGTAAAGCGTTCGACTGGATCAAACAGCAACTCAAACCAGCACCAAACGAGAGCGCCGCAAAATGACCGCGGAACTTCATATGACCGGTGACGTGGAGGAAGTGATGAGAAATTTTAAGAGCTTTGTGGTTGCGCGCAATTCCGGGACATTCGCTTCAGTCCGCTCACTGGCGCTTTCTGTCGCCGCAGTCCTCAGCATACTGGCGCTTACCGGTTGCGTCACCAAACAAGCCGCACCCTCTACAGTGCCGGTGGTGACTTTCCAACTCCTGCCCCCCAGCACGATTCAAGCTGGGGCGCAGGTGCAGTTGGTCGCAGTGGTTACCAATGATCCGAAAATGCTAGGCATCGACTGGAACGCGAGTTGCGTAACCACCAGTTGCGGCTCTTTCAATCCCGCTCATACGGTTAGCGGCCAGGCGACCACTTACATGGCGCCGACGACTGTGCCACAAGGCGGCGTAAATATCGCAGCGCGGGCCACTGCATCTCCTGCGCAAACTGTTGTCGCCAACGTGAGCATCTTTACCAACGTACAAATTAAGCTGACTGGCTTTCCGTCGTCTCCATTGGGAGCAGGAAATACCACAACGCTGATTGCGGTAGTCACCGGCGATCCCAACAACCCACCGCTCGGTGTGGGTTGGTCATTGAATTGTACCGCCGCCGTGTGTGGCACCCTTAGCTCGCTGAATACCGCCAGTGGCGTTCCAGTTGTTTACACGGCCCCTTCGACCGTAGCAACGCCATTTACCGTAACGTTCCAGGCCACTCCTTTAGCCGATACTACCCAGATTATTTCCGCCAGCATCGCGGTTAATCCTGCGTCGGGCGTAAGTATCGTGATCACGGGACTCCCCAGCACGATTCAAGCAGGCGGCACTGCAAATGTGACGGCTACAGTCTCGAATGATCCGATGGGCGGTGGTGTGACTTGGAGTGCGACCTGCAGTAACTCCGCGGCTGCGGGGCAATGCGGGACCTTTACGAATCCACCCACGACGCCGAGCGGCACTCCCATCACTTATACTGCGCCCACAACAGTGCCGACGGGGGGGGTACCTGTTACCATTATGGCCACGTCAGTGGATAGTCCCGCAGTTGCGACTGCCATTACTACCATCACGAATCCAACTCTGTCGGTCACGATTTCTCAGCCTCCGCCTTCTACCCTGCTTGTTGGCACCTCGACTCCGCTGGTCGCCACGCTCCAAAACGACACTACGAACAAAGGCGTGACTTGGTCCGCGAGTTGTACGCCAGCAACCGGAAGCACGTGCGGCACGTTTACTCCGACAGCGACTCTGAGCGGCATAGTAACCACTTATGCGGCGCCCAATATTATTCCCACCAATGCAGGCGGTGTGGTAACCATCACGGCTACCACCGTCGCAACTCCGGTGGCGACGGCTACGGCGACCGTTGCCATTGCGGCGGCAGGCAGCGTTTCGATCAACTGGACATCGTCGCCGCTAACGCCTCCGTCCACACTGCTGGAGTCAGCCGAAGCGACTATAAGCGCTACTGTTGCAAACGATCCGACCACTGGAACAAACGGAGTGACCTGGTCGGTCACCTGCACGGCTGGCGCTGGAGGAGACTGCGGCTCATTCACGACCAATCCGACGGCTAACGGCCTAAACACAATGTATGAGGCGCCCAGCGTGCTGCCTCTCAACGGTGGCCTGGTCACGATCACGGCTACGGCTCAGGCCGCTCCGAGTCCCACCGTATCCAAGCCGGTGACCATCACCGCACCAACGCTTACGGTTACGATCGATACGCCGCCCACCTCCATCGAGGCGGGAACGACCGCCCAACTCACGGCTACCATTACGAACGATTCGCCGACGGCGCCAAACGGGGTGAACTGGAGCGTAACCTGCACCGGTGGCACTGGAACGAATCCTTGCGGTTCGTTTAGCCCCACGAACACACTGACCGGCGTCGCGACAACTTACAGTGCGCCGACAAGTGCGCCTAGCGGCGGCACCGTAACCATTACAGCCACATCTGCGGCGCAGAGCAATGTGTCTGATAGCACCCCGCCAATCACGATCACCGCCAATACGAGCGCCGGATTGCTCAACGGCCATTACGCTCTTAACATTTCGGCGCAGAATGGATTCGGGTTCATCGGGGTGGTTGGAAGTATCATTGCCGATGGCGCAGGTAACATCACCGGGGGCGAAGAAGACACCCCGCCGATCAACAGTTGCGGCGCGAGTTCTGTTACAGGAATAACAGGCACCTACACCGTGGGTTCCGATAGACGCGGGACGATCACTCTGGATGCCGGAAGCAATTGCTTCGGGGCAAGCGGCACACAGACATTGGCCTTTGCTTTAGCTGGTAGCGGTAGCCCGGCGACACACGCATTAATCACTGAGGTTGACAATACCGTCGGAAGCGGCAGCCTGGACCTTCAGACGAGTTCGACCATTGCCGGAAGCTATGCGTTTGTGTGGGACGGAGAGGACTTGATCAATGGCGGTAATCCCAACACGAACGTGAGTACAACAGACCAAGGCGGGACTATAAGCGTTTCGGGTAGCACTATGACGATTACGGCCGATATGAACGATCAGTCGCTCCAGACGATTAGTCAGGTATCGGGATCGGGGAACTTCACCACGCCGGATTCGTTCGGTCGAAGCACGCTCACCATTACGTCCGGCACCTTGATCGACAATACCTATGTCTTTTACGTCGTGAACGCCGGGCAGATGAAATTCCTGGAAGATGACGGTGCCACTTACGTCGAAATAGGACCGGTTTATTCTCAAGGTACGTCTGCGTTCTCGGGGAATTATGTATTCACCTTCGCGGGCGTGGATGGAGGACAGTCGTCGGCCACAAACAGTACGGTGGCGGGCGGTGGAACGCTTACCACAACGTCCGGAACTGGTCTCACCGGAGTCCTGGACTTCAATGACAACGGTCTGCAAACCGGTTCGGGCGGAGCCGCCGTCACCGGCACGTTCACGGCCCCCACATCCGGTCGTGGCACCCTCACTCTGACCGGGGCTCCCACTGGGGTCAGCAAGTTTACTTACTACCCCACGGCCAACAACGGGAATCTTTTGCTGGAGATCGATAATAATTTCGTGAGCATTGGAGACGTTTTGGCCCAGAGCAGCACGACGCTTGCGTTAGGCAATTACGCCATGAACTTCACCAACGCGACAGCCGGAATTGCTTATCCGGAGGTGGATGCCGTGGGCCAGGTCACCTCGGATGGCACGGCGACGTTCCCATCCGGGACTGTGGATTTCTTCAATCCTGCCGCTGACTTATTCCTCGACGCTCCGCTGACTGGAACTTTTGCCGCCTCCGCTGGACAAGGACGTTATGACGGAACCTTGGCCATTATGGAGAGCTCAAGCACAACTGCGACGCTGAAAGAAATCTTCTACGTGGCAAGTCCGAGCATGGTCTTATTCATCGAGTCCGATGCTGTCGCTCAGACCTCGGGGATCATGCTAATCCAGTAATCCTAACGGGAGTTGCCAACAACGAGAAAGACGAACCAGACGAAGAGCTTACAGAGGAAGCAAAAAGGCAAAAGCGCGGTGATGACTGTGATCGCCGGCCTCCTCGGCTTCTTTGTGGATGCCGGCAACCCAAGAGCAATCTAGTGGCGAAACGCCAATCCTTATACAATATCCGTATTGATTTCGATTCCTAGTCGCGCCACCGGCATTTTCTTCCGCCTCTGCTCTTTTCTGATGATTTTTTGCCCAACGGTTTTGGCGCAAGGCGGACCGCCCTACTTCACCAACGATCCCGGCACGCCTGGTAACCTGCAGTGGGAAATAAATCTGGGATACATTCCATTTCTCTATCCCGATTCGTCGATCGCGCACACGCCTGACGTCGACATCAACTTTGGTCTGGGCGATCGCATCCAGCTGACCTACGAAAATGCCTGGCTGCGCGTGGACAATCCTTCGCCGGCGAAATACGGACTGGGACAGGATCAGTTGGGAGTGAAGTGGCGATTTTACGACAACAAGGATTCAGGGTTCGCCATGTCGATTTTTCCGCAGCTTTCCATCAACAATCCCAATCACTCGGTGGAGCGCGGGATCACTCCGCGCGGCGCCAGCTTGATTCTACCGATCGAATTCTCCAAGAAGCTGGGACCCATCGGTGTGAATTGGGAAGGCGGCTACAATTGGGTTCACAAGGGGCCGGATGGATGGCTCGCGGGTCTTGTGGTCGGCCACGACTTCACGGACCGGCTGGAGCTAGACGCTGAATTTTATTCTACTGGAACATTCCATCCCGGCACAAACCAGGAGACATTGGAAGGAGGGCTTCGCTACAAAATACATCCGCCGTTCATTTTGTTAATAATGGCGGGACGTAGCTTGGCACCCGCGGGACCCACTCAACCTTATTTTGTCGGGTATTTTGGAATGCAGTTTTTGCTGCCGCCGCACCCTTTCGAGAAAGACTAGGCGCGTGCGCAATTTCAGATCAAGTTGAGCGCAGGTGCGCGATTTGCTTTAAGAATGGGGCTCAAGGCACCCTGTACGGTTCGCGTTGCGTCTTGCGCCGATTGAACCAATGCAACAGCAGGCTGCGCGTTCGCCAAATCGCAACGGAAGCAGCGAACCAAATTATCGTCGCACCCAGTAAGATCAGTCCGGCCGGATGATCCGGCAAGAGCTTCCAAACTATTGCGGCAAAAACCATCAGTGCAATGGTCCCCATAGAAGAGCCAACCGCGTCAACGCCAGCTACTTTTCTTCCGCGGATGGCGCCATGCAATCCGACCTTTTTTTTCCTCTCCTTCTGCTCGTTTTCCAGCAAGGTCGCACTGGCGGGGAAAATTGCAGGGAAGGCCAGGAAAAGTCCGCCGACCGTCGGGCCGTATTTTTCGGCGATCAGGCCGGCGAGGACGCAAATGGCTCCGCCGAAGAAAAAACGGAGAGCGAATTGATACCACTTCGCATCGCGCAAGGACGAAAAATCGACGCTGATGTTCAATCCGATTCACCTCATCAGCAAGAACCAAAGTCCAAAGGAGACACCCAGCCATAGCGGCATCAAACTAACAGTTACAAGAAGGCTCGACGCGTTACGCTTCATTAGCAGCCAACTCGCACAAGTGGCGTAGATAAAAAAAGCAATTGCGCCCGCAATCATCGAGCGAGTTTCAGTGGCGGCATAGAGTTTTCCTTGGGAAGAAATCGTCAGGTAGAGGGTTGCAAGAGCTACCGAAGGGGCTGCGCCAAAAAGACCCGCGAAGCTCTTGGGTTTCAGTACGTCGCCGATAGCCGCAAAGGCGCACACGACCATACCGCCAATGAAAAAGCGACTAATCAGTTGGACTAGCAATGAGTTTTTATATTCTCGATGCCCGGATCGTCCAGGCTACGTTCCCCGTGCCTGTACTCTCTAGGGCAGGCGCTGACCGTTCAATTTTCCGGCAGCTCCACTGATCTTTACACAATCGGCATGAGCTTTCGTCGGCGAAGATGTGCTGCAAGACTGCGTCCTGGTCGCCACGCGAGCGACAACTACGGCCACGGTGGCTGCGACCGCGGCGCCCACACCGACGGCCACTCCTCCGGCAACGCCAATTCCACCGCCCGCAGCGCCCGCGCCAGTGGTGGAGGTTGTGGTTACGGCATCGTTCATGTTTATGGGCGTGGCGGGATTTGGTTGCGATGGCTGTTCATTGTTGCGAAGAGTTGACTGCTCGCCGCCTTTCATAAGAACACAATGGGCGGCCAGGTCACAGACTTTGCAAGCGCCCTCGACGCATATGACGTCCATCTTTCCGGCGCTGTCGAAAATTACAATCATGTCGGTACCGACGACACCGGCGACGCCAACGGAAGTGCGAATCTGGAAGTGCGCATCCGGCTTCACGAGCTTGGCGGCCTTGGCGCGGACGCGTCCATAATTCAAATCGAGGTCGGTTTGCTGCTGCGCGGCGTCGTGCTTGGCGACGGTTAAGTTGGAATCGGAGCCAACGCTGAGGATCGAGCCGTCATTGAGGGCGATGCGCGCGCGCGCCAAGTGACCCGTATTAATCACATCGCCCCAGAATACCTGTTGGGATGTCGATGCCGGCACTTGCTGCGGACCGCGGACGACGTTGACGATGGGCACGACTGCCGTGATTTTTCCAGCGCTTTGTGCGGCCTGCGCGGCAACGTCCGGAGGAAAGACCAGGGCGAAGCAGATTACGAACACTAGAGCCAGAGCAATCGGATAGCGAAAATTCATTTAGATGTCCCTCACCGGACGCCTTGTAGGGCTGCGAACAGAGCCAGCAGCTCCAGATTTCTCCATAACGGAAAAAATCCGATCGCGGGGGTCTGCAAAAACTATCATAATTTTGCCGCGAAAACCTAGCGAAATTGGCGAATCCGCAGCCAGAAAAAGGCCCGCCGAGCTCTCTGATGTAAGAGGCTCCCTACTTTTTCGCCGCGGCCGCCTGCTTTTCCATTTGGGCGAACATGTCACGGATGGCCTGATTTGTCCCAGGAGCTCGTTTTTCACGCCAGGCTTCGAATCGTTTGCAATGTTCTTCCAGGTTCGAAAGCATATGCGGATTCTTGAAGAGGGCGCGCCATGCTCCAATCACAGGCTTTAAGCGCTCCCAAACAATCCACTGCTCGCCGGAATTTTCGAAGAACATTTGTTCGTCCACCAAGCCGCGATTAACGATCCCGGCCACCATTTCCCAGTAGCTCATTACCATGCGGAAATAAGCGTTTTCCTGGCTTGCGGGAGGATACTGCCGCATCACATCTTCCGCGGAAGCGGGGCGGAAATTATTCATGAACCATTCGCGCGCCTCACGAAGGCGAGGCTCTCGGCGAATGTCGTAAAGACGCAACATCAGATTTACCTGCTCGTGCGAAACGTCTCCCATCATTTTCCTCCTGTCGTTAAAACAGTTATGAAGAACTCGGCGCAGCAACCTCACGCACGGAGATATTGTGCAACTGGCTGAGAGGAATGCGCGACTGCTCGAAGCCGAGTTTGATTCTTCGGCGAAGCTCACGCGACACGTCATCTTTACGGTTCAGCGCAGTGCGTACCTGCAGCCGAAGGATAGTGCCGTCGAGCGCGAGAGATTCGACGCCGAGCACGCGAGGCCCATCCACCAGAGCCGGTGACCAGTCGGCATCGTTGCGGAATTCCGCCGCGATTTTTTCCAACGCGCTTAGAGCGCGACCCACCATTTCGTCGGAAGATACGATGACGTCGATGAAAGCTTGCGACCAATCGCGGCTAAGATTCGCCACTTGGCCGACCAGGCCGTTGGGAATGGTTACGATCGCGCCGGCGGGATTTCGAATCACGGTTCGGCGCAAGGTGAGGTGTTCCACCCGGCCTGTTTCACCGCTGGCCTGAATCAGGTCGCCGATGACAAATTGATCTTCAAAGACGATGAAGAAGCCGTTGATGAGATCCTTCACCAGATTCTGTGCTCCGAATCCCAGAGCCAGGCTGGCGACGGCCGCCGCGGCTTCCACCGGGCTCACGTTGAATCCCAGTTCGGGCAACGCAGTGAGGAAAGCGATAGCGACGATCAGGCCAACTCCCACGCTGTAAAGCAAAGCAGCCATTGTGCGCGTTTGCTGCTCGCGCATTTGAGCCACGCGAGTGGGCGACTTTGCTGTTTGAATCAGGCGTGTGGTGAACGATTTCAGCAGGCGCGCAATCACGACGGCCACAAGGACGATTATGAGGACGCGCAGAGCGCGTATTCCCGCAGTTTCCAGCCACGTTCTGAACGAATCAGTCATAAGATAAGGGGAGCGAAATTATACACCCACCCGGCATAAGGCAGCGCCCTTCGATGTGATCGGGCAAAGCTGCCGTGGGGCGTGAGAATGCATCGTATTTTAGCGGGAGGAATAGAACGACATGGACGCGAACAAACGCAATTTTTTGGCAGCGATGATTCCCGTGGCGGCCGGCATGCCATTGGTTTTGTTTTCCAGCGCTGGTATCGCTAGCGCGCAGAAGGCTTTGCCCATCCGACCGGATCCGGCTGACCAACAGGGAACCGCTCCTCCGCACCAAGAATTGGGAGTGGCGGATAGCCTGCCCAAACCGAATCCCAAGGATATTTTGAAGCAAAACCAGCAGCAAATTCACGATGACGTGGAGAAGCTGTATAAGCTGGCTTCGGAACTGAAAGACGAAGTGGAAAAGACGGATGCCACGAATACTTTGTCGCTTCCGATGATTCAAAAAGCGGAACAAATCGAAAAACTGGCGAAGCAGGTAAAAAATCTCACGCGCGCTTACTGAAACTGGCGTAGTTCAAGATGCGAACGCGAGGTAACCGATTGCGGTGTGTCGTAGCAGGCTAGAAGAAAACGTAATACAATGGCTCAACTGTAGTCGATTCGGAATGCGCCCGTAGCTCAGATGGATAGAGCGTGTGCCTCCGGAGCACAAGGTCGGGGGTTCGAACCCCTCCGGGCGCGCCATATCACTGGCGGGAACTAGCAGCGTCCACGCTGTACATATCCAGCGGAAACTCGAACTTTGGAGCTAAATATCTTTGACCAGGGTTTGCAGGAGTACAAAACGCTCGATGATCCAAATGCTTCTCGCAACGCTCACGGATCATCTTGAATTCCTCCCAACTTTCGAGATTATCGTCTAAATGATCAGTCACTTTCACTGCGACTGCTCCGTTGGATAACTCCGCGATCTGGCTCGCGGGGGCAGTCAGGATTTTCTCGCGGCCAAACATATCCACGTACGGACGACCGAATACTGTAAGCCAGGAAAGATCTGGCAGACAGTTTCTGACCTGCAAACTGTGGTTCTTGAGTACCGTCATACCCCATAAGACTTTAGCAAATCCTTCTTTTTGTACTCTGGCCTTCATGTATTCCACATTACCGCCGGGTTTTGTCTTCAGAATTTCCAGCCGTTCGGTAAGCTCACTTTTAGTGAGAATATGCGCGACGGCAAAGTCAGCTCCGAACACCGTCGAGACTTCGCAAACGAATGTCTCCATTGACTTCACATCGATATGACTTCGAGCCTGGAATTGCAAGAGGCTAATCGTTGAATGCTTCGGTACTGGACTAGGAACAGTAAAATGAACTTGAAGCTGAAGAATCGGTTCTTGCCGTTGGGCAATAAACTCATACTGACCCCAGGTTTTCAGTGCCGCGTCCACCATTTCTGCATCGAATCGCCCTTGTAGAGGTTCCGATTCTCCGAACTGCTCCGGAATATGATTCGGAAAATGTCGAACGAGTATCGCTAAGAACTTGCGTCCATCTTCCCTAGATTTCACAAGCCTCGGGACGAGAATCATGCAGCTCAAATGGATCATAGACACCGCTTTACAACAAAAGTTGGACGTAACGGTCGCTAGAGAGAGGTCACAGTCCGGGCAGTCACGTTTTGACACAGTTGATGTTCTTCTCCTTCATCGCCTTTAGACTTGCTCTCACCAGTTTCTTCACCAATGTCATCGGTACTGGTTTACCCTCTGGAAAGCTGACAATGGCTTTCGTTTTGGCATAACCTGCAAGTTCCTTCCGATATTCTTGTATTACTGAAGGGGGCACATGCAGGCGTATGTGTGGTTTCTTGAAGCTGAACCAAGCAAACATCCCATCATAATAAACAAGTCCTGGATAGGAATATCCTGGCATTCGGAAATAATCGGAGCGTTCAATAGCACCGGGCACTGCCGTCCGTATGGCCGCTCTGATCTTCGCCAAATTACATTGCGCCTCTTTCGGACATCTTGCTATGTATTCATCTACGTCACTACTTTTGCGTTTTGTCACGGTTGCGCTCTCTCTTGTCGTAGTGTTTTTTCATTGTAATTATGTTATTGGATCCGAGGAAGGCACGTTTTTGATTGTGCATGACTTTTTTATCATTCAAGTATTTTGAGTAGAGAATCGCGTTGCAGACCCGCCACCGCTGGAATTTCCGCTGGTGAAGTGCTAGGGTAATTTGTGGTTGTTGAGGGTAATTTGTGGTTGTTGTTGGACGCGCTCCACGCCCAGCCCTGCGAAATTCGCAGTCCAAGATAAAATCATCAGGTTTTGCACCCAGCGCAAATGGAAGAAGAGGACATGAGACTGTTCAAAAATTGGCTCGTCTTAAAAGCGCCGCGCTGCGGGCGCCTCTTATGGATCGGCTTGGCTGTATTTTTTTCGCTTAGTGTCTTTCTCCTGGCGCAAGGCACCCAGACCCTTGATCGCGACGCCGTCCTCGGGCATCTGAACGGCGCAATTAATTGGTACCGGAACGCGTCTACCAAAGTGCAAACGGTTGGCTTGCCGAGCGACGAGCTTTACCAGGACAACGCCCAAAGTCTTGCCGCTCAAGTGGTACGGCTGGCCTTCGAGTCCGCCAGGGCCGAAGCGCGACTAATCTCGTCCGCAAACAGCGGCACCGGCGACGGCGCAAGTCAAGCCGCACAAACACCCACGCAGGAAGAAAAACTGGCCCAGTTTGCAGCGCAAGTGAAAGCGAAAATCGATCAAGACCAAACGCAATTAGACGCGCTGGATAAACAGGTTTCTTCCGGAGCAGGCAACAAAAAACAAAATCTGATGGATCAACGCGAAAAGTTACAAGGCGACCTGGAGCTGAATAAAGCGATGCAAGATGCAGTCCAGCGAATGACCACGTTCGTCGAAAGCAATAGTGAAGCGTCAACGCAGGGATTGCAGGGAAGCATTAATGACTTGGCGCATTCGATTCCCGAAGTGCTGGGCGCGTCGCCGGCGCAGAGTGCCGCTCCCAAGGCTGCGGCCAGCTCTACAACGTTGAGTCCGAGTGCTGGAGGATTGGCCGGCGATGCCAGATCTGTCTATGACGAAATGCGCAGCATTCATCAGCTCGATCAGTTGATTAAAGAGACAGCCAGATTGCGCGATACAGCCATTAACATTCAACAGCCGTTGCGCGCAAACTTGACCGCAACGGTGCAACGCGGACGCGAGATGTCCAATTTGTCCGCCACGCCGGGTGCTCAGCCCTCACCGGCGAAGCCTGAAGATTTCCAGAAGCTTACAAACCAATTCAAACATTTGTCGAGCGCGCTGATTCCGCTGAACCAGGAAATAGTTTTGTTGGATGAAAGCCGTGCGAACCTTCTGGAATGGCGCAGAGCGTTGGTACGGGAATCCGGGTTCTCTATTCGCGCTCTATTGATGCGGGTTCTTGCGCTGGCTTTGGCGCTCGGATTTGTGCTGGCTCTTTCCGAATTGTGGCGCAGATTAACATTCCGGTACATACGGGATATGCGCCGGCGACGGCAGTTCCTGATTCTCAGGCGCTTCGTTGTAGGATTCCTGATCGCCATAGTCCTGATGTTGGGATTCATCAGCGAGTTCAGCTCGCTAGCCACGTTCGCCGGATTTGTTACGGCAGGAATCGCGGTGGGACTGCAAGCGGTTATCTTATCGGTAGCAGCTTATTTTTTTGTGGTGGGACGCTACGGCATCAGCGTGGGAGACCGCATCAGTATTGCGGGCGTGACGGGAGACGTAATCGATATCGGGCTGGTCCGCATGTATTTGGTGGAGCTTGCGGGAACCGGGATTGAGCTTTATCCCACCGGACGAATCGTGGTTTTCTCCAACTCAGTGCTGTTCCAGGCCAGCACGCCGCTGTACAAGCAGATTCCGGGCACCTCGTATGCCTGGCACGAAGTGGCGGTGTCACTTACGGAAGGTGCGAACTATAAGTTGGTGCAAGACAAACTCACTGAAGTTGTGAATTCCGTGTACGAACAATATCGAGTCGGAATCGAAAAACAGTATGGCGATATCGAACGCAAGGTGGAAATTGAGTTGCGCGCGCCGGAAACGGAGGCGAAGTTGCAGTTTTCGGAGAGCGGGCTAGAACTCATGGTCCGATACCCTGTGGAAATCCGCAAGGCTTCCGAGGTGGACGACAATATTACGCGGAAGCTTTTGGAAGTCATCCGTAGCAATGCTGATCTAAAGGCTGCGGTAGCAGGTGATCCGAAAATACGCGCCACAGTCAGGGGATGACTGAAATAGGGACCCAGTTCCAGGCGGGACCAATCGGGGAAAGAATTTGGCTGAGAGAAGAAGAGCATGCGGGCCCAGCCCTTATTTTATTAAGGATTCCCTGTGTTCCTCTTCTCTCTGTTCCGAATATTCGCGTAGGTGCCGAAATTCATCAATCGGGGAAATACTGTATGCGTCAAAATACCTGAACTGTAGGCCTGCGAACGTTGGTTTTATCCTCTAGTGCTTCGAAACTCTTTGTTTTTCGAGCTTTTCGATCAGATTGGCCGGCAATCGGTGCAACAACTCAAGGAAAACGCCATTGGTCCAACCGAAGCCGATGACGTTCTCCCTGTACCCGACGCGAATACGCGTTTTTGAAGCTCGCGAGACCACATCGTATTTTTCGAACATGGTCTTGGTGCGCTCGAAATCCTCCAGGACCATGTGCAGAAAGTGAAACGAGACGCGATCTGCGTCGGCATTGAATCCGTAGCGTTTCATTCCCTCGATAGCAATCAAGTGGATGGGAGCCCAGCCGTAGGGGAAATCCCACTGCGCCCCGGTTTCGTGCCGGCTCATGGCTAACCCCCCGGCGTGTTCAAATAACGGGAGGTTGTGAACCACGGCTTCCGCTTGCGCTTTGCTTGCGGCGCCGACCCATAGCGGATAAAACGTGGTGGCATATTCGTAGGTCGAGCGCTTATTGGTGGCGACGTCATAATCAAAGTAGAGACCGCGGCTCGCATCCCACAAATATTTGTTCATACGCTCGAGGCGATCGGCCGCATTGCGCCGCCATTTCTGAGCATCTTCCTGGTGGCCCAGAATGGCGGCCATCTCTGCAAGGTCGTTTTCCTCTTTATAAAGGAGGCTGTTCAGGCATACGGGGGCGTAGTGGTGGGTGTCGGCGCTGAATGGCCCAAAGCGAAAGGAGACATCAAATCCCGATTCGCGCATGGTGCGATCGCCTTCGTAATAATTCGCGGTGAGCGCAACGCGATCGGTGGGGCAATCGGTAGGCGAAGTTTTTTGCGATGCGGGGTCGCACTCAAATTCAAATACAGGGCCCGCGTGGGGAGCGTCCGGATTCTTTCCCAGATGAACGACGTAAGAAGCTTCATCGCCTTCGTGGTGCGTGAGCATGTATCGCGCGACGCCGCGGTAGTAATCCTTTGGATTGCCGATAATTTCGGGTACGGGCCCTTCTCCATGGTCAAAGTATCGGGAAAGTCCGGTGTCGGCAGCCAGGTGCGGCGGACGAATCCACTCCTGGTAGTCCGTTACGGCAAATCTGTAGGCTCTTTCAAGCCATGAGGAATCTGTTTGCCCCTTGGCTTTTTCCGCGTTGTAAATCGCAAGAATCATAGAGGTCAGGAACGGAGGCTGTGAGCGCGTGAGATAGTAAGTTCGATTGGCGTTCAGAACCGCCCCGTAGTGCTCGATCTCGAAAAAAAAGTTTTCGACCATTCCTTTGGCCATTGGTTCGCGGTTGTCTCGAAGCAATCCGAGAATGATGAAATAGCTGTCCCAACCATACATTTCATTGAACTGTCCGCCGGGAACTACGTAGGGATGCGGAAGAAATAGAACGCCTTCGTTGGGAATTTCGCTGAGATTGACATCACCGGCGGTGGTGATTTTCTTTGGCAAGCGCGCTACACGGATGGGGCAGTATTTCTGAAGCTCGACTATGTCAGCAGGCTCGGGAAACCCCAGTGGAAGGTAAAGGTAGGGCTCGCCTTCCGTTTTTATGTCCTCGAAGGTTTTGCAAATGGCCAGCGAGCGAGTCAAATATTCCCAGCTCGATGAAATATATTTTTGGATTTGTTCCAGAGGATTTCCGGTTTGAGCCATAGTCGGGAGTTGAGGTGATGGACGGCTGTAAGACGTGTCAGTCCGTGTAGACGTCAAAATTAAAATCCCCGCTGCCAAAAGTCCATATAAAAAGCCCGTGAATGATTTGGGCCAACGCATGATCGGCCGCGCCAAAATCTATTGTCGCAATAGAAGCTGTTTGCTTCAACCCAGAGGGCCCAGAAAATGATCGCACACGGTTTTCAACGTAGCGCAACATCCAGGCGTCGAGCCAGTGTTTACGAAGAATTGTAGGGCAGACTTCGTTTGTCATCAGTTTGCAGCGAGAATAGAATTGTGAAGCGACATTGGATCTTCTGAGGTGCGAATGGAAATGAGGACAGTGTGCAAGAAGAGCGCGTTGATCGTTGGACTGCTCCCATTCGTATGCCTGCCGCATCTGTTCAGCACAGCAAAGTCGTTTAATATTTACACGCAGCGGGTTGACAACCAGCGTAGCGGAGTTAATTTAGCCGAAACGGAACTTAATCAATCGAATGTTAGAATTCAGTTCGGGAAGCTCTGGACTCTCTATTCCGACGCCAAGATAATGGCGCAGCCACTGTACGTATCTAATCTCGTAAGCCATAAATGCCCGGCAGGCTGTAACACGGTCTTATTCGCCTCGATGAATAACACGGTGTATGCCTACCTTGCAGACCAGAAACCGGCGACTTCGAATGACACATTGATCTGGTCAAAGTCTTTGGGACCTCCTCGCGCGGGCGCGCACGATATTGATGAGGCGGCTCTCGATGATCCGTCATGGGGAATTTTGAGTACGCCGGCGATCGACGTTGCTAACAATCTAATGTACGTAGTCGCTTGGAACAGCGATCAGCTGTATCGAATCTATGCGCTTGATCTGCGCACGGGCGAAACACTGAAAGGGCCAGTTGTAATCGAGGGTTCGGTAGGAGAAAGCTCGTTCATCCAGCATGCCAAGAATTGGAAACAGCAGCGAAAACAGCGCGCGGGCTTGTTATTGGATCATGGCTCGGTCTACGTCGCATTTGGCGGGGACAATGAAGGAGGAATTGCGGGCTGGCTTTTTGTGTATGATGCCGCGACGCTGCGACTTCGCACGGTGTGGAGTCCGGAGCCAGGGGGAAAGAGCGGCGGAATATGGATGTCTGGAACCGGACCGGTCGCAGATGAGGCTGGAAATATTTTTCTGCAAACTGGAAACGGCGACTACGATCCAAAGAAAAATCAATATGGCAACAGCCTGGTCAAATTGAAGATGAATGACAATAAGTTGGACATGGTGGACGCCTTCACTCCCTGCAATCAGTCATATTTGAACCATCAGGATTTGGATATGGGGTCCGCTGCTCCTCTTCTGCTGCCCGGCAATTTGCTTCTGAGCGGAGGAAAATACGGGAATCTTTACCTGATGGATCGCAATCATTTGGGAGGCTACGTTTCGGGCGGATGGCACCAAGAGGAGTGCACAGATTCGCAAAGCGTTTTGCAGACGGTCACTGTAAATCATGGACACATTCATGGTTCTCCAATCTATTGGAGCGGACCCGAAGGCGAGCAATGGGTATATGTGATGGCGGAGGCAAAAAACCTGACTGCTTTTCCGTTCGTTGGCGGAAGATTGAAGACTGGCGTTGATGACGTAAAAATGAGCGCGTGGAAACCTCCGCGCCAAGCGCCTGCTATCTGTCATAAGCCTGCGCGCAACTGGATGCCCGGCGGTATTCTCGCCCTTTCGAGTGACGCAAACCGGGCGGGCACGGGTATCGTATGGGCCTTAGTCCCTGTGAATGGCGATTCCAACACGTTTCGCGGCGTGAAGGGAATGCTGTTGGCGCTGGATGCGGAAGACGTTTCGCAGGAATTATGGCGCAGCCAGGGGCCCGACGGCGAGTCGGATACTCCCGATAGCTTCGGACTGCTCGCGCGTTTTGTAACGCCGACGGTGGCCAACGGGAAAGTGTTTGTGGCGAACGCCGGAGATCACGAAGACCTGAAGCGATATTGTGGAACGCGGCCGACTCAGTTCCCGAAAAATTACGGTGTAGTAGTTTATGGCCTCAAGAATTGATCCGAACGGAGATCGCTCTGCAATCACATATCTTTAGTCGCCAGTGAAAAACTCTCCCACTCCCAAAGTCCAAAAGATTCGGGATTTCCTGTTTCTCTCGGGCCTGACTTGTGCCGCAATCCTCATGAGCGGCTATCACTATGGCATCGAAGATATGGGCGTTTACCTGCCGGCTATCAAAAAAATAATTAATCCTGCTCTGTATCCGCACGACGCAAACTTCTTTTTGCTATTCAGTCGTTGGACGCTATTTCATCAAGCAGTAGCCGGAGTAGTTCGTGTTACACATATTTCCGTGGAGGCGCTACTTTTTCACCTGCACATCATTAGCGTGTTCCTCGTGCTTTTGGGATGTCTACAACTTGCCCGAAAATGTTTTTCTGAAGCTTACGCCCAGTGGAGCGGTGTCGCGTTGGTGGCGACTTTTCTGACCATGCCGGTTGCGGGCACCGCGCTTTTCTTGGTCGATCAACATCTGCACCCGCGGACTTTCGCTACCGCATTTTTATTATTTGCCACTGTAGCCGTGCTCGAAAAAAGGCCTATCGCCTTACTCTGGATTTTTCTAACGGTTCTCTGTCATCCGACAATGGCGGTTTATGGGTCGTTCCACTTATTCATTCTTGCGCTACCGGGCGAAAGCACGGCGCAACCGGCGATTGCTTATAGCGCGATTCCATTCGGAGCTCCGCCAAACCCGATCTGGCGTGAAGTAATGGCTGGCCGCAGCTATCACTATCCGTTTTCCTGGGCCTGGTACGAATGGTTGGGAGCCGTCGCACCCATCGCGCTGCTGGAATATTTTGCCCGAATAGCGCGGCGCGACAATATGCCGCTTTTGGAACGCGTTTGCCGGCGGTTGGTGATTTCCACGGTGTTGGGAATCTTAATCGCCATCGTGGTTTGCCAATTCCTCCAAACGCAGACGCAAACTTGGGCGCGGTTGGAACCCATGCGCATTCTTCATTTCCCTTACGTGGTGTTCGTTCTGTTTTCAGGCGCCATGCTGGGAAAATATGTGCTGCGCGAGCGGGCGCTGCGCTGGCTCGCTCTATTCGTGCCGCTCGCTTGCATTATGTTTTACGCCCAGAGGCAGGAATTTCCGTCGAGCTATCACATCGAATGGCCTGGCAGGGCTCCGCGCAACGAATGGGTGAAAGCTTTTGATTGGGCGCGTTCTAACACTCCGCAGGATGCACTGTTCGCGCTGGACCCTGATTATGCCAAGCAGCCGGGAGAAGATTATTTCGGATTTCGCGCGTATGCGGAACGCAGCATGCTGGCTGACGGTGACAAGGACGCTTCAGTCGTCGCGCTATTTCCGGAACTCGCCTGGCAATGGAAGCTGGAAGTCAGCGACCGCAAGAACTGGCAACATTTCACGTTGGCGGATTTCGAATCTTTGAAAAAGAAATATGGAGTGACCTGGGTAATCGTCAGAAACGGCGGTTCGGCGGGAATGCCGTGTCCCTATGAGAACCCCGCAGTAATGGTCTGCCAGATTCCCTGATCGATTGTATCTAAACGCTATTTCTTGGTGGCCCAGTAGAGCCCAATCCCGCCAAAAATATAAGAACGCGCCCTTACGACCGAGTATCCGGATTCGTCCAACAACGCGGTGAACTGCTGCATGGTGAGAAAACTCCGCAGCGAATCAGGAAGGTAGGTGTACACACGCGCGCGCCCATGAAGTAGTAATCCCCACAGGGCTCCTTGTGCAAACAAATATCCAAGATAAATTCGCCGCAGTATCAAATTGGAAGGCAAAAAGAAATCGATGTTCACCATCGATCCCCCTAGCTTCGTGACGCGCTGGATTTCGCGGATGGCTTTTTTAACGTCGGGACAGTTTCGCAGGCCATAGCCAATGAAGACACAGTCGAAAGAATCGGCGGCGAAAGGCAAAGCCGCGGCGTCGCTACAGACGGCGTCCTTCAACCCGGACGCGCGCGCAAGCTGGAGCATGCGCTCGGTAATATCCGCGGCAACAGGCGTTGCGTGCGGAAGGCGTTCGAGCACAAGGTGGGAGAAATCTCCCGTGCCGCACGCCAGATCCAGTACGACGGCGTTTTCCGGTAGCGCCGCTTTGGCCACCCCAAGCCGCTTCCAGCGACGGTCCATCCCGAAGGAGAGAACGCGGCTGATAAAATCGTAACGTGGCGCAATGGTGTGAAACATCTCGCGCATCAGGCGAGAGTCTTGGCGTTCAGCGGGAGCTTTCATTATCGAGCATGAATCTTATCACCCATGCGCGGAAACATTTCGCGAGTTTGCGAGGTTTATTGTATTTCCGCACGGAAGACTGATTCTGTGGCGTGCGCGACGGCCTGGTGTATTCTGTTTCCGTCGCACTGTGCGCTGCGATCGATCTCAAGTTCTTGAAGGGCCGTAATGGCGATTCTTGTTACAGGTGGTGCGGGGTACATCGGCAGCGTGACGGTGGAGCGGCTGCGCGCAAACAAGGAAGATGTGGTGGTACTGGACGATCTTGCTTACGGCCACCGTGGCGCGCTCGATAAGCACGTCCCCTTTTACCAAGGGAAAGCGGGCGACGCCGAGCTATTAGCGCGCATCGCGAAAGAACATAAGCTCGATGCCTGCGTTCATTTTGCGGCGCTAACCTCGGTGGGCGAATCTGTAACCGACCCTGCCAGATATTTCGAAAATAATGTGGCGCAAGGAATCTCCCTTATGGGATTTCTGGTCCGTGCGGGAGTACGCGTGGTGGTGTTCTCTTCCACTTGCGCAACGTATGGGGATCCCAAGGAAATTCCTATTTCGGAGAAATGTCCTCAGTGGCCGAAAAATCCTTACGGTTGGTCCAAGTTTTGCATGGAACGACTGCTGGAAAGTTACGACCTGGCGCACAGTTTGAAATTTGTGTCTTTACGATACTTCAACGCGGCAGGTGCGACTGAAAAATGTGGCGAGGATCACGAACCCGAGACGCACTTGATTCCGAATATATTGGCTGCAGCAGCCGGCGAAAAACCAGGGCTCGCTGTATTCGGGAATAATTATCCCACGCCGGACGGAACACCTATCCGCGACTATATCCACGTTTCGGATCTTGCGGATGCTCATATTTTGGCGCTCGAGTATCTTCGACGCGGAGGAAAATCCGAAGCCTTAAACGTTGGAACTGGGCATGGGCATTCCGTGCTGGAAGTAATCGAGTGCGCGCGTAAGGTGACCAAGCGCGAAATACCCATTCGTATGGAAGCGCCACGTGCCGGCGATGCCGTTAGATTGGTGGCCGACTCGTCGCGGATTCAGAGCGTTCTTGGATGGAAGCCTGTCGCATCCGATCTGCGCAAAATTGTTGAGTCGGCGTGGAACTGGCGGCAGCAAAATCCCAAAGGCTACTCCAGTTAAATCGCGATGTTGCGTTCCGCGCACCCAAGAATAATCTGGCCGCTTCCATTTGGTGGTTTCGGCATCTAATTAGTGTCAGGATGCGTATCATAATATAGGTAGTGATGTTCACTCGCGGAGCCGTGAATGCTTATTAAGAAAGCTTCAGAACTAACTTACGCGGATGTAACGCCCAAGCGTCTTTACATGGGCCGGCGTAATTTTCTGTTTGGGCTGGCTGCGACCGGGACTGCGGTCTGGGGCTACAAAAATATTCCGCGTTTATTGGCTGGACCAGGGACTGGATCGATGCCGGTCAAGCTGAGCGGCGTTATCAAGAGCTCTTACAGCACGAGTGAGAAGCAGACTTCATTGGACGACGTGACGCACTACAACAATTTTTACGAGTTTGGTACGAGCAAGGACGATCCCGCGAAAAACGCGCAAAACTTTCAGACCTCGCCGTGGAGCGTTTCCGTTGAAGGCGAAGTGAACAAGCCACGCACGTTCAGCATGGACGAAATTCTAAAACTTGCTCCGTTGGAGGAGCGCATCTACAGGCATCGTTGCGTCGAGGCTTGGTCTATCGTGGTGCCCTGGATCGGTTACTCTTTCAAAACGATTGCGGACATTGTACAGCCCAAGCCCTCCGCAAAATTCGTGGCGTTTCAGAGTTATTATGACGTGAAGCAGATGCCGGAAGCGCCTTATGCTGGTATCGAGCTTCCCTACGTAGAAGGTTTGCGCCTGGATGAAGCGATGAATCCGCTGACGCTGCTGACGGTGGGAATGTATGGCGAAACGCTGCCGAATCAAGACGGCGCTCCAGTACGCATGGTGATCCCGTGGAAATATGGTTTCAAAAGTATCAAATCTATTGTGAGGGTACGTTTCGTGAAAGATCAGCCACCCACCACCTGGAATCTTGCGAGCTCGGATGAATATGGATTTTATTCCAACGTTAATCCGATGGTGGATCATCCGCGTTGGAGCCAGGCTAAAGAACGCAGATTGGGCGAATTTTTGCGCCGAGATACGTTAATGTTCAATGGATATGGCGACCAAGTGGCCAGCATGTACGCCGGAATGGACCTGCGCAAGTATTTCTAGTCCCCGAGCTTTCGTGTGAACTCCTTTTTAACCAGCAAATGGACCAAAGTTTTCGTATTTGTGCTTTGCCTGGCGCCTTTGGCCATGCTGGTATGGCGGGCCCTGCACGGCGACCTCACCGCAAATCCCATCGAGCTCATCACGCACACAACAGGCGATTGGACGCTGCGGTTCCTGATCATCACTTTAGCCATAACTCCGCTAAGAAAGATTCTGCATATACCGCAGCTCATACGATTCCGCAGAATGTTTGGTCTCTTTGCCTTTTTTTACGCCTGCCTGCATTTTTCCACCTGGATTGGGCTGGATAAGTTCTTCGCCTGGTCAGAAATGTGGAAAGACGTAGAGAAGAGGCGGTTTATCACTGTGGGATTTGCGGGATTCGTGCTGATGATTCCGCTGGCGATCACGTCGACCGCAGGGTGGATTCGCCGGCTGGGCGGAAAGCGTTGGCAGCTGCTTCATAGACTTATCTACTTAAGCGCGATCGCGGGCGTGATTCATTATTACTGGCTAGTGAAGTCGGACGAGCGCAAGCCTTTGGCTTACGGATTCGTGGTTGCGATATTGCTGGCTTGGCGTCTCGGCAACTGGCTTTACAACAAGCATCGGGGTGCGATGCCGTCCACTTCCCAGAAAGAACCAGTGACAGCTGAAACGGCCTAACAACACATCTAGGACTACCCACTTAACATTGGCCCTTTTAAAAGAAGGCCCGTAAAGCGCCTATGCGGGGACGGTAGATGTTTTCGCCCGACCGGTCGAAATCTGGCCGATCGGGCAGGTGCAAACGAGCCGGCGGGGGGATAGCATTGTTTGCCCGTGCAAAGGACACCCTTGGAGATGCGTTTTCCCCATCGGAGCAATTTTCGCGGAGGCGGCTTTGAGATCTAGAGCCAACCTGCAATTGTCCGTGTTTCTGTTCGCTGTAGTTGCATGCCTTTCCGCTTGCGGCTCGAATTCGAGCGGCGGAAGCACCCGGCCGACCGCGCCAGCGATTTCTTCGCAGCCCACCACACTCACGGTTACCACGGGCCAAACTGCGACATTCACGGTGGGCGCGACCGGCACCGCTCCATTGGCGTACCAGTGGTATATGAACACGGCCGCAGTGGGAACGAATTCGGGTACGCTTATGATTATGCAGACGCCGCCCTCGGACAACGGCGCGCAAATCTACGTAACTATCAGCAACACTGCCGGCTCTGTGACCAGCAATACAGTGACGCTCAATGTCAATGCAGCTCCTCCACCGAGCAACGTGAATGTGCTTACGTACCACAACGACGTCGCGCGCTCGGGCCAAAATTTGAACGAGACGATTCTGACTCCTGCAAATCTCAACTCGTCGAATTTCGGGAAAATTGGATTTCTATCCGTCGATGGCCTGGTGGATGCCGAGCCGCTTTACGTTTCGGGCTTGACGGTGTCAGGGAACAAGCACAACGTTGTGTTTGTTGTCACGGAAAACGACTCCGCCTATGCCTTTGATGCCGACACATTCTCGCAGCTTTGGAAGGTCTCGGTGCTGGGCGCAAACGAAACCGCCAGCGACGATCGAGGTTGCGGGCAAGTGACGCCGGAGATCGGCATCACGTCGACGCCGGTAATCGATCTCAGCGCAGGTTCGCACGGCGTGATTTATATTGTGGGAATGTCAAAAGACGGTAACGGCAATTATTTTCAAAGGCTTCACGCGCTGGATCTCACCACTGGCGCGGAAATATCCGGCAGCCCGGTCACCATCCAGGCTACGTACCCAAATCAAAATGGCCAGACCACCTTCGATCCCAAGCAATACAAGGAACGCGCCGCGCTGCTTTTGCTCAATGGCGTGATATACACCACCTGGGCTTCGCACTGCGACGACGGTCCTTATACCGGCTGGATCATGGGCTACAACGAAACAAACCTGCAGCAGACTTCTGTGCTCAACGTGATTCCGAATGGCAGCGAAGGCGCTATATGGATGGCCGGCGATGGCCCGGCAGCGGACTCCTCGGGAAACTTTTACTTCCTCGATGCCAACGGAACGTTTGACAACACACTCAATGCCAACGGACTTCCAATCAATTCAGATTACGGCAACGCGTTCATCAAGATTTCCACCGCAAACAACACTCTTAAAGTTGCTGATTATTTCGCCATGTACAACACGACGTCGGAATCGGACGCGGACGAGGATCTTGGCTCTGGTGGAGAAATATTGCTGCCGGATCTGACCGACAACATTGGCAATACATGGCAGCTCGCGGTGGGAGCCGGGAAGGATGGACACATATACGTCGTAAACCGCAATTTGATGGGGAAATTCAATACGAGTAATGATAATGCCATCTACCAGGAAATTTCTTCGAACGGATTAGGCGGCGGTTCATTTGCGACGCCGGCCTATTTTAACAATGCGGTCTATTACGGGTCGGTCAACGATTCCCTGAAAGCGTTCTCGATTGTGAATGCGAAACTGGCGGCCCCAGCCGGGTCTCAAAGCCCCAGCGGTTTTGGTTATCCCGGAACTACTCCGAGTATTTCGGCGAATGGAACTTCGGGTGGAATCGTATGGGCGGTGGAAAACCAAAATGGAAACGGCGTGCTGCACGCATACGACGCGACGAATCTTGGCGATGAGTTGTACAACAGCAGCCAAGCTGCCAGCGGCCGCGACAACTTCAGCGACAATAAATTCATCACGCCGATGATCGCCAATGGAAAAGTGTACGTTGGCACTCCCACCGGCGTAGCCGTCTTCGGCTCATTGTAAAAACAGCTTACATTTTTAAAGCTTGCTCGATTGCCGAAGTAACTTGCGGTGAGTCCGGCGTAGTGTCAGGCTCGAAGCGCTGGATCACATGGCCTTCGCGATCAACGAGGAATTTTGTGAAGTTCCATTTAATCTCGCCGGCATACGCGGGATTCGCGCTCTCGGTGAGATATTTGTAAAGCGGAGCCTGGTCCTCGCCCTTTACCGAAATCTTGGCATACATTGGGAAGGTTACATTGTACTTGGCCGAGCAAAACTTTTTGATTTCGGCATTTGATCCAGGCTCCTGGCTGCCAAAATTGTTGGCAGGAAAGCCCAGGACCACGAAGCCCTGGTCTTTATACTTTTCGTAGATGGATTCGAGCGCGCTGTATTGCGGAGTGAAGCCGCAACGGCTGGCCACATTGACCACAAGAATTACTTTGCCTTTGAAATTCGCGAGCGGCATCGGTTTGCCGTCAATGGAATTCAGCGTGAAATCGTAAATGCTTCCCGCGGCGAATAGCGATGCGCTCATCAGCAGAATCGCCAGGCCCAGGAAATACGTGCGTAAATTGCGAATCTTCCCGTTCTTCATGGTGCCTCCGTCAAATTTCCCAGTCTCGGCACCGGGAATATGTGGAGCATGATACAAGAATCGCGCGAACCCACGCAATCCGTGCGCGCGAATGTATGTGCTAAAACATCGAGAATTAGTTCAAGGAATTATTCGTCGGGGTGAACACCCAAACGGTCATTTTCTTCTCCGGCTGCGAGCGGACGGATGCACAGATCTGTTCCTCTGGAAGAACATTGGTATATCTGGTACGCGGGCAAATCCTGCGGCTGGACTTCGTACGTGCCGTCTTCCATATCAACCACAAGATCGTAATCAGACATCACGTAAGCATTGCCAGGCATTGCGCGCACGCGAAATTCGGAGCTGGGCTCGTAATTCCCGTAGCTAAAGCAGTAGCCGATGCACGCGCGATCGGCGATGTGTTGAATTAAAATACGCGAGCCCTCCAGTGGTTTGATAGTTGCCAGAATACGCGAATTCCGCGGCACGGTTCTTTCGAGCTGCTCGGCTTGGAGTTCCATGTCGTTTGCAATTCTCGTATCTTGATAGATAAAAGTAAAAAAGACGGCGGCGATGGCTGCGAGTCCGAGCAAGTGCCACCAACGCGGACGCATCACGCCAAGCACGCAACAAAATACGACTGCAGAGACTGAGGTCAAGCGTTCCGTCAACAGAGCCAAGATTGCCGAATTACCGGGGCGGAATCTTACGGCGTCGGGTAACAGCCACGCTGCCAGGATTAAAACTAAATAAAGCTGTGCGGGAACCGCATATTGTTTAAAGTCTTCGGGCTTACGGATTTTGCCGTATATGTCTATCGCAAGGGCCGCGATGGCAAAACAGATTAGCGCGATGCGAGGGATATCGTAGCGCGGGCCAAAGAGCGACAATTGATCGGAACCGTTGAAAAAATAAAACCGATGGGATTGGGCCATGATCTCGTAGTGCCGCCAGAAGTCGAGATGAATCAGCACGAGAGCTGACGCCGCTAAGAACAGCAATACAGGCTGATAGCGCATTGGAATCGCTTCATCGAGAGTAATGTAAATAATAGCTCCCGCCATCCATGCGAGTCCCAGAGGGTGTGCGAGGACGATTAATGGTGCGAGTGCAAGCGGAACCAGCTTCTCCCACCTTTTTCCGCGCCAGAAAATTGCAATCCCAAAAAGCGACAAACCCAGCGAAAGATAGTAGTTAAAAAATCCCATGTGGAACGTGTAACCGTAGGCAATCATCGTGAAGAGAGGAACCAAGAACCACGGAGTCCTCTTGCTGGCGGCGGCAACCAATGCGAAAGTTCCCCAAAAGAAAATCAGCACGCAAACGGATACGGCAATCTTCTCCGTTACTTGCAGGCTAAAAAGATTTCTCAGGCCACTGACCAGCAAATCGAAGAGAACGTTGTTCCATCGCGAATCGAGCCACAAGCCGGTTACCTGGCCGCGCTCGATCAGCTGGGCAAGCCAGGCGTTGTACATGTGGCTGGCTAAATCGCCCGCAGCAATATGCCTGTGCCAAAAGCATGGGACCAACAAGAGCGCCGATATGGCAAGAATTTTGAAGTAATTCCGGCGCACAAAAAGCGCTGAAATCGCAAAAGCGGAAGAGACTGTTTGTGTTTTTTCTACAGAAAGTTGCGAGCGAGCAGCGCTCGCGTTAAGCGTCTTGATCGGGCTTGGGAGCGTAGGGATATTTCGGAGGTTTGTGCATATGCGTAGTGCGGTATTCATCTAGCTCGGCATCCGTTAGATCGAAATGAGTATCCGGTGGATGATTTTCGGCGGCTGCGAGTTCACGGTGAAGCCTGTGCGAACAAATGTCCGGCGCATCCTGATAACGCACACGCCGAGTATTGAACGCTTCATTCGGAATGGAAAGCGTGAATTCGCGCGGCTCCGTCTGCGGCTCTCGAACGGTAAAAGTATATTCGCGCGCTGACGGCTTGGATTGGAAACCGACGAACTGGACGATGATCTGCGCCGTCATTTCGCTCCAGGCAAAGCTACCGCGGGAACGACTCCGGCTACAACTTTCTTGACGCGCCTGGTGCGTTTGCGCTTGGGAGGTGTGCCTTCGGCAATTTCCACCACCATGATGCTGGTGACGAACTTCTTCATGCCGTGAAGGTCGAAATCGATTGAAGTGCGGTCGTGATCGGACTCCGTAATCACGCCCAAACCGTACTGAAAGTGCTTGATGTATTGTCCTTCGGGGAGTGCTTTCAACGGGGCTCCTGAGACCGAAACTGCGTATGCGAAAAAAAAGGGGCGAACCGGTTTTTGCCGGTCCGCCCCTCTTGACTAGAGGCTGGTGACGTTCGCAGCCTGCAGGCCCTTGGGGCCACGGGTAACTTCGAACTCAACCGCCTGGCCTTCGTTCAGCGACTTATACCCTTCCGCCTGAATCGCGGAAAAGTGGACGAAAACGTCCTCGCCGGACTGGCGCTGGATGAATCCAAAACCCTTGCTGGCATTGAACCACTTTACTGTTCCTTGTTCTCTCACTGATGTACTTCCTTCTTTTTAAGCTATTTGTAGTCTCGACCGCCTCCAGCCGTAAAGCAAAAGAGGCCGCAAGTGTGAACTTGCAGCCCCTTCAATCGAATCTAAAGGTGTTACAAGAGCAACAAACGCAGGCCAAGCATAGCATGTTTTGAAGTGCTGGCCTAACCCTATCTTGTGTGGAATCGCATTGCTCGCGGCCTTCAGATGTGGTGATTGACGTTGTACCGCACGGTACAGGAATCAGTTTTTGGCATCGGCATCACCGCTTGTGGCGTGCGCCGGTCCAAATCTTCTTTCCAACCAGGCGCGCGCTTCTTCGGGACGATAGTTAAAGGGACCCAACCCGCCTCGGTAGGCGATCTTTCCTGATTCATCGATGATGTAAATGCGCTCGGGCCAGCCTGCGTAGGCCAGGTCCGCGGTTTCGTGCATGTCGTCCACGCTAACGGGCAGAGGGAAGCGGAAACGCTGGATAAAATCGTTGGCGATGGCCACGCGCTGCGCGAGCGTTTGCGGTTGCGGATAGCAAATGCTTTCGTCCACATTGCTTTTCATCTGCCATTCGTCCTGCGGATGCGCTTCGCGAATATAAACGGTCAGAAAATTCGCCTGACTTTTGTAATCGTTGTAGAGATTGACGAGGTAGCCTACCTCTCGGCGGAAGGGCGGTCAGGTATAGCTGCCGAAGATTAGAACAAGGGGGCGCTGGCCGATGCGGTCGCTGAGATGAAACTGGGTTTGGCCATTGAGGCTCATCAGGGGAACATCCGGGGCGCGATCGCCGACGTGGAGATCGCCGCGATGCCATTGCGGAAGGGCATAGCGCAGGAAGCCGTACACATCGCGCGGGCCCCCCATGAAATGGCTGAGGACGCCGTAACCGATGGCAAGGACGGCGAGCAGTATCAACGCTGCCCACTTCCACTTACTCGATGATGAATTGTTGTGCGAAAACAATTTCTTCCGCAAAGGAAACCTCTCAATTTTTGAAGCGGCGAGAGACTTCACCAGATTAATTCTCGTTCAATTATCGCGAAGGCGTTGCCTGGATTTTAGGCTGTGATTGCGAACTATAACATTTGCCGAAGGACGTATTGCAAGATTCCGCCATGCTGGTAGTAGGCCAGTTCGAAGGGCGTATCGACGCGAGTGATGGCGGTAAATGTTTTCTCTTTGCCATCTGCCGCGCGTGCGCGGACTTTCATTTTCTTGCGCGGAGCGAAGTCGTGCGCCAGGCCGTCGATTTCAAATATTTCAAGACCGGTAAGGCCGAGCGTCTTCAGATTCTCATCCGGCAGAAATTCTAGTGGAAGAACGCCCATGCCCACAAGGTTGCTGCGGTGGATGCGCTCGAAACTTTCTGCCAACACGGCGCGAACGCCTAGTAACAATGTTCCTTTGGCGGCCCAGTCGCGCGAAGAACCGGAACCATATTCTTTGCCGGCGATGATGATGAGCGGGACGCGTTCGGCCTGGTATTTCATGGCCGCGTCGTAAATGGACACTTTTTCGCCGCTGGGCTGATGAATAGTCCAACCGCCTTCGGTGCCGGGAGCGAGGGCATTGCGCAGGCGAATATTTGCGAAGGTGCCGCGCATCATCACTTCGTGGTTGCCGCGGCGCGCACCGTACGAATTGAAATCTTTGGGTTGCACACCGCGCGAGATCAGATATTTTCCTGCAGGTGTGTCGGCAGGGATCGAGCCGGCCGGAGAAATGTGGTCGGTGGTGACGCTGTCACCAAGCACGGCGAGCGCGCGCAGTCCGGTTAAATCCTTCAGAGCGCCGGCAGTTCGCGGCATGTCGTGAAAAAACGGCGGATCCTGGATGTAAGTGGACATCGGATCCCAGGCATACAGATCGCCTTCTGGAATCGGCAGCGCTTTCCAGTGTTCGTCACCCGTGTACACGTCGGCATATTCTTTTCTGAACATGTCACTCGAAACAGAAGCGCGCATGGTGGATTCGACTTCCGCGGGTGTGGGCCAAATATCGCGCAGATAAACGGGCTTGCCGGCTCTGTCGTTGCCGAGAGACTCGTTGACGATGTCAATGTCCATACGGCCAGCCAGTGCGTAAGCCACGACGAGTGGCGGCGAAGCCAAATAATTCGCGCGGCAGAGCGGATTGATGCGGCCCTCAAAATTGCGATTGCCGCTCAGAACGGAAACCGCGAGAAGATTATTTCCTTTGATGGCCTGGCTGATTGGCTCGGAAAGCGGGCCGCTATTGCCGATACACGTGGTGCAGCCGTAGCCTACGAGATTGAAATGCAGCGAATTCAAGTAAGGCCACAGGCCGGCTTTTTCGATGTAGTCGGTGACGACCTTTGAGCCGGGAGCGAAACTGGTTTTTACCCAGGGCTTGGAAGTTAATCCGCGCTCGACTGCTTTTTTTGCCAGCAGGCCGGCGCCGAGCATGAGCGAAGGATTCGATGTGTTGGTGCAGCTGGTGATCGCGGCAATTACCACAGAGCCGTCGGCCAAGTCGAAACGGTCGCCGTTGTTTTGCACGCTCACAGATTTTGGCGCAGCTCCCAGGGATTTTTCGAAGGAGGTTTTCGCGTCGGTGAGTCGAACACTGTCTTGCGGGCGCTTTGGACCGGCCATGGTTGGGACGACAGTTGCGAGGTCGAGTTCTAACTTATCGGAGAAAATCGGATCCGGCGTGGCGTCGGTACGGAAGAGTCCTTGTTCCTTTGTGTAGGCTTCGACGAGTTTGATCTGGTCCTCGTTGCGCGCGGTAAATCGCAGGTAAGCGAGCGTTTCCGAATCGACGGGGAAGAAGCCCATGGTGGCGCCATACTCTGGGGCCATGTTGGCGATGGTCGCGCGGTCGGGAAGCGTGAGGCTGGAGAGACCGGTGCCGTAGAACTCCACAAATTTTCCGACGACACCTTTTTTCCGCAGCATCTGCGTGACGGTGAGGACGAGATCGGTGGCGGTGGCGCCTTCGGGCAAACGTCCGTGCAATTTGAAGCCGACGACGGCTGGTATCAGCATCGAAAGCGGCTGGCCGAGCATGGCGGCTTCCGCTTCGATTCCGCCAACGCCCCAGCCGAAAACTCCCAGACCGTTGACCATGGTGGTGTGCGAATCGGTGCCGACTAGCGTGTCGGGGAAGGCAATCCACGCACCATTTTGTTTTTCGCGGAACACGACGCGCGCGAGATACTCCAAATTTACCTGATGGCAAATGCCGGTGTCGGGCGGAACAACTTTGAAATTCTGAAAACCTTTTTGGCCCCAACGTAAGAACGCGTACCGTTCGATGTTGCGCTGCATTTCGAGATCCGCGTTGAAGGCAAAAGCTCCGGCGGCGCCGAATTTGTCCACTTGTACGGAGTGGTCAATGACGAGTTCGGCCGGCAGCAGCGGATTAATCTTTTTGGGGTCGCCGCCGAGGGAGCGCATCGCTTCGCGCATGGCCGCAAGATCCACTACCGCAGGGACACCGGTGAAATCCTGGAGCAAAACGCGTGCGGGCATGAAAGAAATTTCCTTTTCCGTGGCGCCTTCGGGGGCGGATGGATCCCACCCTGCGAGGGCGCGTATATCGTGGGCGAAAACGAAGCGCTCGTCTTCGTGGCGCAGCAAATTTTCCAGCAGAACTTTTAGCGAGAAGGGAAGTCGGGCAACGTGTCCTACGCCGGCGCGTTCTAGCGCATTCAGGCGGTAGATTTCAAAGGACTCGTCTGCAGTGCGCAACGGACCTCGTGTGGAAAACGAATTTTTCGATGTGCGAGTCATCCGCGAAGGAGATCTCCTGTTTTTCTGATTCTTATAATTTCTAGTTTAGTGCATCCGGAGCTGTTTTTCGCGATGGTTGAAAGTTCGCGATTAGAACGAGGTTCCGTCACGTGTTTTCTATGACTTAGGACTGATTCTAATAAATGGAGTTCGCGATTAGAAAGTAGAAAGCAGATCCCTCGCGTCGTCTTGCTCGCTCGGAATGCCGATGCTCGTCGCATCGTCAGACTCGGGATCTGGGCTAATTGCCTGTAAACCGCGCCGCTCGCCATGTGGCTTTCTTGCCGGGGCTCAAAAAACGCCCAATTTGACACTAGCATATTACGCGGGCGAATCAAGTGGTAGGAGGCTGTGGAGGCTAGTGTCGAGTCTCGGAAAATTCGGGAACCCTGATCCGGGCGTCTAAATGGCAGGCGACTATAGAGATTCTGGTCAGCTCTCATTGCGGCCCGCGACAGCACTCTGTAGTACAAAGTACTTTGCATATTAGGGGAAATGGTTTAACTTGGAGCTGTTGCAAGTGCTGGAAGGGGGGCCGTCTTTCATGGAAACAACGCATTCAACTCAATCAGCGAATTTTGGCAAATCACCGAACGGTTGGTTTAAAGGAAGTTTTGGGGACGCGATACGATTTTGGGAGCCGCGGCGCATTATCTATAATTTCGCGCTCACCGGAGTCTGCCTTGCATGGATTTTGACGACTTGGCCGCATTTCCGCCCGGCGCTCACGCTTTCTTCCCTCGGAATTGTTACTGTGCTGGCGTTGCTCGCCAATGTTTGCTACTGCTCCGCTTACCTCGTTGACATTCCGGCGCAGCATTTCATTCGCGGGGAGGTCAGGAACCGGGGCCGTTGGGTACTTTGGTTGGTTGGGACGGTGCTGGCGATTGTAGTTGCGAATTATTGGATCGGTGATGAGATCTATCCGTTCGTCCGTTGACCGAGTGTCACTACAGCGGATCATGGAACTGACTTCGCGACAGCATTTGCGTCCACTCGCTGGTGGTTCGAGCTAATTCTTGAAGAACGTCGGCGTCGGTTCTGCCTGAACTCTTCAGGACGTGAAAGGAGTGATCGGCCGTTTCGATTACGTGCAGGGTCGCTCGCGCTCCCAGGCTGGCGCAGATCGGACGCAAAAGTTTGAGATCGGCCAAGGCGTCGCGAGTTCCCTGAAAGAAAAGCATCGGCTGTTTGATTTGGGGCAAGTGTTCGGCCCGTTTGGTTCCCGGCTGGTTTGGCGGATGTAGCGGGAAGCCGAAGAATACCAAGCCTTGAACGCCGTTAAGTTTTTGTTGTGCCGCAGCGAGTGAAGTCATGCGGCCGCCGAGCGATTTGCCTCCAGCGAATAGCGGCAGGCCCGGGTCGGTTTTTGCGGCAGTTTGCACGGCTGCAACAATCGTCGCCGTCAGCAAGGGTGGCCGGTCGGGAACTTTTCGCTTTTGCTCCATGTAGGGAAACTGGAACCGTAGTGTGGCGACTCGGACAGCCGCGAGTTCGGTAGCCAGCGATTCCATAAACGGATGAGTCATTCCCGCACCTGCGCCGTGTGCAAGAACCAAAATCGATTCAGAGTTTGGTGGACGCGTGAGGATCGCTGAAACTTCGCCGGCATCTTCAACGACGAAGCGAAGATTTTTGTGCGTTGCCACTTTTCTCTCCAATTCGTTATAGTTGCGCTTGCTTAAGTGTCGCACCTCTGACGATTATTGATAACGCTCTTCCGATCAAGAAGATTGGAATTACAATGCGCCGAGCGCGAGGCTCAAAATTGTGAACCCACAAAGAGTACTGATCGATTTCGCAGGGGGTTGTGCGAGGCGTCACAAAAGCCATTGCTCGACGGCCACTTGTGTTGTGCTCTTGTTATGGACGTCTATCGTTGGAGCGGTTTCCCTGCGGGCTCAGAACGTCGAGTTTTCACCCGAAAAACGCGTTGCGATAGAAAAAGCGGTTGCTAATTTTATGGCGGCGAATAGCGTGCCGGGAATTTCTGTCGCGGTGGTCCAGAACGGGGAATTAGTTTGGTCCGAGGGATTTGGAATGGCGGACCTGGAAAACTTCGTGCCGGCGTCGCCTGCCACACTCTACCGGCTCGGGTCGATCTCCAAGCCGATCACCGCCACGGCAATTCTGCAACTTTCCGAACACGGCAAGCTCGACCTGGATGCGGAGGTGCAGAAATATTGTCCGGCGTTTCCAAAGAAGGAATGGCCTATTACAACGCGCGAGGTACTTGGACATCTGGCCGGCATACGGCATTACAACCCGGATGGCAAAGGCGATATCCCGGAGGACAGCGCGAAACACTTTGCGAGCATGGAAGAATCGCTGAAGATTTTCGCGGCGGATCCGCTGGTGGCGAAGCCGGGGACGAAATTTCATTACTCCACGTATGGCTACACGCTCCTGGGGTGCGTGCTAGAGGGCGCGAGCGGGGAGAAATATGTGGATTACGTGAAGGAAAACATTTTCGAGCCAGCGGGAATGGAAGAAACGCGGGACGACAATTTCTTCGCGATCGTTCCGCATCGCACGCGCTTTTATCACAAAGACAGCGCAGGCGTGGTGCAGAACGCGGGTGTGCTTGACTCCAGCTACAAAATTCCTGGCGGCGGGCTGATTTCGTCTGCGGACGATATGGCGCGGTTCGAAATTGCCATGCTTGCGAACAAGCTGGTTAGGCCGGCAACGCGCGAGATGATGTGGACTCCACAAAAGCCGGTGGAGGTTCCGAAGGACGACTACGGGCTTGGGTGGGGCATGATGAAGAAATACGGTTTGAACCTCGTGGGACACGACGGAGGTCAGCAGGGCACCAGCACGTCTATTATTCTCGCGCCGGAAAAGACCGCCGGTGTGGTGGTGCTTGCCAACATGGACGATGTGGACGCCACAGATCTCAGCGAGCAGATTTTGAAGATAGAGTTGAACCTGAAAGACGAAGCTAAGTAAATGCGTCAACAGCTTCGGGGGAAACGAGTTCTCGATCCCAGTTAGAAACCTGCATCACACCTTCTAGTTGAAGTTGTATCCAAGCTCCCACAGGAATTGATGATTGCCCATGCTTACTCCGGCGTTTCCGACTTGATAGGCGGCGTAAAGCGTTAGCTTCGAGGTGAGTTTGATCATGGCGCCGGAGTTGACGTAACCGTCGGCCTGCTTGCCGGTGTACCATTCGGCAGCTAGGGTTAAACCGTGCCCTAGTTGTTGCTCGAGGGTAAATTGACCGCCGGCGCGATTGGCTGCGGCCACCACATTTTTGGTGAAGTCATATCCGCCAAAGGTGATGCGAGTTCCTTCGGTCCACTGCTTTGCGAAGGCCGCGTAAAAAGAATTGCCAGCGTCATAGGTTCGATCGCGGACCGGAAAAAACAGGTCATCGCCGACGTAGAACGACCAGCCTGAAGTCTTTCTGTTCCAGACACGCCACTTTATTGTTGGCGATATATCGAGTTGGCCGATGGTAGGAGAACTCAGGCCATTGAAATTCACGCCAGCTTCGATTCCGCCTCCTAATCCAGCCACTACGCGCGGCGTGAAAGTGAAGAAAGCGTTCGCGGGACGTGCGGTACCGTCTAATTCGCCGTATACCTTCCCACGGTCGAGAACGTCAGCGCTGGGGATATCGAATACCGTTTCCTGGCCGTGGGCGCGGCTTGCCGCAAAGAATGCCAGAAAAAGTATGAAGCACTGAAAAAAGAATCGAATTGGCGCGATTGGGGACAAAGCGGTTCAGGATACTTCATTCCTGCTGCGGACAGAACGCGGAAGAAACCACAAGTTCAGGAAAACAAATTTGCGGAAGGCATTCGTTGGTATCTTTCGTTTTCGTGTGATAAGGATGGCGCATGAAAATGATAACTATGACTCCGATAGGGATTGTTCGTTCGAGCCGGAAACTGGGGCTGGACGACAATTGGGACGATGAAAACACATTTGTCGAACTCGATGCGTCGCAGTTTTCGCCGGAAGCGCTTACAGGGACCGGAGATTTCTCACATGTTGAAATTCTTTTCTATATGGACCAGGTGGAACCGGGCAAGGTGGAAAAAACCGCACGACATCCGAGAAATAATCCTGAGTGGCCGAGGGTTGGAATCTTCGCGCAGCGGAGCAAAAACAGGCCGAATCAGATCGGCACGACAATCTGCAGAATTATCAAGGTAGAAGGCATGTCCCTGCATGTGGAAGGGCTTGATGCGATTGATGGTTCGCCTGTGCTGGACATTAAGCCGTGGGTCGCTGAATTTGGTCCACGCGGCCCCGCGAAACAGCCGAGATGGATTTCTGAGTTGATGCAGAACTATTGGCGCTCCTAACACAGATGTTTGCTTAAGCTAAGGAGCTCTCGAGCCCGAATTTTAGGCGGCTGTTTAGTGTTTTGGAGGCACGTAGCTCTCGGGGAGCTTCGCTCCTTCACCGAAGAAGAACATTTCCATTTGCTCTCCCATCACTTTTTGAGAATTAGGATCGAGCGGATTCAGGCGGAATTCGTTCATCAGCATTTTGGAATGCTCGACCCACAGCTTCCAGGCTTCCTTTGAAACATTGTCATAAACGCGCTGGCCGAGTTCGCCTTTCCAGGGGACGCGATCGAGCCCGGGCATCTCGCGGCCGAATTTGACGCACTTCACCATGTGCACGCCCTGTGCGGCGGGCTGCACGGCTGCCCCGGTGCTGTCTGAACGCTTCTCGTCTGCCATTAAGTCCTCCATGTAAATGTGTGAATATTCAAGATACTTCAACCGCGGGCGAAATTCCAGTTGGCGTGCCAGACTCGTCCGGCGGGGTGGCTAGATGAAGGCGGCGCATATCGATAATTATGATAGGCTCTTTGCGAAAGTTTTTAGCAGGATAACAAGAAGGGCTCGCGACCGGCTGCGAGTGTGAAAAGTTCGGGAGGTCCTCTTATGAACGCTCAAGCGTCTGAAACCGCTGAAAAGCCGCAGGTCGACGCCTACTACTGCGAGGTTCCCTCCCAACCGTGTGCGATTGTGCTGTTTGGCGCTTCCGGTGATTTGGCGCAGCGAAAACTTTTGCCCGCGCTGTGGGACCTGGCGTTTCACGCATGTCTGGCGCCGCGATTTCGGCTGGTGGGTTTCGCGCGCACGAAAATGGAAGATGAAGAATTCCGGCGCAAGACGGATGAAGCTTTATCTAAAGCGAAGGCGGCGGGCGCTGGGGACAAAAAGCGGGCTGATTTTCTAGCAAATCTCCATTACTTCGCGGGGAGTTACAACGATCCTGAGGCATTTCGCGGTTTGGCTAAGCGTCTGGACGAATTGGACGCGCGAGGGCAACTGGAAGGCAACCGTCTTTTTTATCTGGCTACGCCCCCGGAGATTTATTTGGAGATTATCGAGCAATTGGGAAAGGCCGGCCTGAATCGACCGAAGTCAGATAAATCGTGGACGCGCGTGATTATTGAGAAACCATTTGGCCGCGATCAGGCTTCGGCGCGCGCGTTAAACGAGAAAGTTCTCAGTGTTTTTGATGAATCGCAGGTGTACCGCATCGATCATTATCTGGGCAAAGAGACGGTTCAAAATTTGCTGGTTTTTCGATTTGGAAATGGAATTTTCGAGCCGTTGTGGAACAGGAACTACGTCGATCACGTACAAATTACGGCGTCAGAATCGTTGGGTGTGGAGAGACGTGCGGCATTTTACGAAAACACCGGCGCGTTGCGCGACATGATACAGAGCCACGTGTTGCAGCTGACGTCGCTGGTGGCCATGGAATCGCCGGCAAATTTCGACGCGACGTCGGTACGAAATGAAAAAATCAAGGTGCTGCAGTCGATCCGGCCATTCGCGGGGGATAGCATTTGGAAGAATGTTGTCCGCGGGCAGTATGGGCCGGGGCAGGCGGATGGCAAACCGGTGCCGGGTTATCGGCAAGAACCGGGAGTGAAGCCGGACTCCCCGACGGAAACTTTTGTAGCGATGAAGCTCTTTGTGGATAACTGGCGCTGGAGCGGCGTTCCATTTTATTTGCGCACGGGCAAACGATTGAAGAAGGCGATCACCGAGGTGGTGATTCAATTCAAGCCAGCGCCGCACAGAGTTTTTCGCGGCGAGAATTCCGAAATGAATTGCATCCTTTTAAATATCCAGCCGGATGAAGGAATCTCGCTTTCTTTTGGAGCGAAAGCGCCGGGCGGACAGATGCATATCAGTCCGGTGACCATGGATTTTCAGTACAAGTCCACGTTTGGCGGAGTATCGCGCGATGCCTACTCCACGCTGATTAACGATTGCATACGCGGCGATGCCACGCTTTTCGATCGCGCTGACGGTGTGGAGGCGGCATGGGCGCTGGTGGATCCGATTTCGGAAGCCTGGGAAAGCTCTTCGCCGCCGCCTTTTCCGAATTATCCGGCGGGCAGCGAAGGTCCGCGTGCCGCGGATGATTTGACGGGGGCGGAGGGACGCCACTGGCGGCCATTGTAAATAGATTTTCTTCTGAATTGAGAAAGGGCGGAGGGATTGATGATTCTGGCGGGCGACTTGGGAGGAACCAAGTCCAATCTCGGGCTATTCGAAGTACAGCGCGAGAAGCTCGTGCGCGTGGCGCAAAAGCGTTATCCCAGCCAGGAACGTTCCGGTCTGGAAGAAATCCTGACTGATTTTCTGAAGGAGACCCAGGCAAAGGTAACGCAATCCGCGTTCGGTATTGCGGGTCCGGTGGTGAATAACCGCGTACGCGCTACAAACTTGCCGTGGATTGTGGACGGCGCGTCACTGGCCAAGCATCTGGGGCTCAATTTTGTGCGGCTATTGAATGATCTGGAAGCGACGGCCCACGGTATTGAAGTGCTGGAGCCGAAAGACATCGAGACCATTTACGCTGGCGTGCCTTCACCGCAAGCCAATCAAGTTGTTATCGCGGCGGGAACCGGTTTAGGCGAGGGCATTTTGTTTTGGGATGGCAAACGCCACTTGCCCATGGCGACAGAATCCGGCCACGCGGACTACGCTCCGAATACCGCGCAGCAAGCCGATCTGTGGAAATTTATCAAGCAGCACGAAGAGTTCGTAAGCGCTGAAAGTATTTTGGCGGGAGGCGGATTCCTGCGCGTGCATGAATTTCTGGATCCGAAAGTGCGGCACGCTTCGTTTGATGGTAACGGCGCCGACCCAGCGCCCGAAATTACGCGGCAGGGACTGGCGGGCACGTGCCCGGTGTGCGTGGCAACGCTGGATTTGTGGGTCGAAATTTACGGTTCGGAAGCGGGGAATCTAGCTTTACGCAATGTGGCGCGCGGAGGGATCTACGTCGCTGGAGGCATCGCGGTGAAAGTGCTGCCAAAGCTCAAAAATGGCAGCTTCGTAGCCGCGGTGAAACACAAAGAGAAGTTGGGAGATTTTCTGGCGCAGATTCCCATCCACGTGATTCTGAACGAAGATTGCCCGCTGCTGGGCGCCGCTAAAGTTGCCTGGAAGAACCTTTAACGCACGATCCCGCCTAGCTCACCAAAAAAGTCGAGCGGGCCAGGGAAAATCAATTTTCTTTCGGTCGCTTCGTGCCCTTCACAAAGCAGGGCTCGCAGACCCGTGTGCCGTCTTTTAGGGTGAAATCAACACGGCGAGTGGGGTCGATATCCGCACCACATTTGCCACATCGATCAATGGATTCGCTCATAAGAACTCGCTGGCATCCCTATCTTAACAGGTGTTGTCGGGAAGGTTGAAGGAAGTCCTTTCAATTTTTAGCGGCGACTGAATGTACAGGGCGTCTCGATGGCTTTTTCGGCGCAAATTTTTCGGAATTGTTCCGCTGTAGCGGCACCAAGTCCTGAGTAATGGTTGCTCGCGCGGCGTAGATGGCAGTCCGGGCTTTCGGTTCCACGCTCAACACAGCGAGCATCGAAGCACGTTCGCTGCTATCAGTCGGTGACTACGACGCTGACTGTGGTCGAATGAGACATGCTTCCGGACGTGCCTTTTACGGTGATCTTATGAGTTCCGAGCGTAGCCTTGGCCCCTACAACGACCGTAAGGGTGGAGGTACCCGCACCCGGGGCTGCTATGGAGTTAGGACTGAGAGTTACAGTT
Source organism: Candidatus Acidiferrales bacterium (assembly GCA_049693615.1). Classification (GTDB taxonomy): domain Bacteria; phylum Acidobacteriota; class Terriglobia; order Acidiferrales; family UBA7541; genus Palsa-295. Next base: position 152,522 of record JBAVQB010000027.1, read on the forward strand.
TGTGCGTTTCCGCCTCCCGAGGTTGTTAAAGCAATTGCGGAGTTGAAACCACCGGAAGTCGTGGTGGTGATTGTGGCATTGCCGGTTCCACCTCTGGAAACAGTAATTGAGGTGGGCGATGCGCTGATGGCGAAGGCGGCTTCGCCCTTGGTCACCTTCAGAGTGATGATAGTCATTTCAGTAGTGCCGCCGGAGCTGCCCATCACAGTGATCGGATAAGTGCCGGTGGCGGTGGTTGAGGAAACAGAAATAGTCATAACGGAAGTTCCGGTACCGGTGATCGAAGTCGGATTGAAAACCAGGGTGACGCCAGTCGGTTGGCCAGTCGCAGACAGAGAAATAGCCGAATCGAATCCGCCGGTGACCGTGCTGGTAATGGTAGAAGCTCCGGCGTTGCCCTGCATCACCGAGACAGTCGCGGGCGAAGCCGAAAGGCTGAAACCTGGATTTGGCGACGCTCCGGTAAGATCGGCGATCAGGGCCGCTCCGTTCGGGCTGCCTATTCCGGTGGCCAAATCGTAACCGGTGGTTGCTGAATGGCCGTCGCTACCGCTGGTGATATCGTGGAAATCGAGATCATAGTTCGAACTTAACCCGATGTTATATAGAGCGGGATTGATGAATCCGAGCGGCTTGCTTCCATTCGCAACTGCCTGTTGATTGACCAGAGCAAGATAACCCGCCCACATGGGTGCGGCAAAACTTGTTCCACCCCACATGTTGGCAGTACAGGTTGTTTGGTCGGCGCAGACGTAAAAACTGAAATTCGAGTTTGCCGAAACGTCGGGACCGTTGCGATAAGTTTTCGAGCATGCGGAGCAACCGCTGGCGGTGGCAATCTGCCAGGATGGAATCGCATATCCGTCGGGTGAAATACCGCCGCCACCATCGGACCAAGCTGTTTCTGAACTCCATGGGCCGCCCGCGCTAGATGTATCCAGATCGGTCCCGCCGACTGAGGTGACATATACATCGTCGGCCGGGAATATCTCGGCAGAAAAGGTCCATGCGCCATCATCACCAGCCGCTTGAAATAAATTCTGACCCTGCGCCCCGAATTCCATGAAATACGGATTGTCAGTGGCAGGGTCGGAGGGACCCCAGGTCCATGAGGAGCTTAGTTGCGCATTGAGCGGAGTAGCCGTAGCCATCGCGTTAAAAATCGAAGCATCGCTGGAACCGATATACATCACCAGGCTGGAGAGTCCGGGAGCCATGCCCAGCGCTTGAGTCATGTCGATCGTTTGCTCGAGGTCATCACAGCCCTGAGACTCCAAGCAAGCTTTGCTGGTGCCGTCCGTGGACAACAGAGTGATTGGAACGCTATTCGTTTGACCGACATTCTTGTAGTACTTGGTCAGGTCCGCCAAGTCGGTGCCGAAAAACTCAAGCAAGCCGACTGACTGGCCGCTGCCAGTAAGCGCCGTTCCACCGTAATACGCTGCCCGCATATCGCTACCCAAAAAAGAAGCCGAAGGGCCTGAGCCAGTAGTGGCATTGGATTTTTCAGCGGAATCATTTCTACGCACGATGTTGGGATGCGGGATTGAATAGTTGTCCAGACCTGCAATGTGCCAGAGCTGAACCGACAAAAAGGGCGTAGGCTCGCGGTCGGGAGCGTAGAAAGTGCGATTTTCGGTGGGGTGTTGATAAACGCCCATAGTGACGTGCAAGGCTTGCTCAATATCTTCAACCGAGCCACTTACGTCCAAGTTCAAGCGATTGCGCGAGGTGCCAACAACACTAAGGCCGTTCCCTTCGGCGAAATGAATTACGGAGTCATAATCTTCCGGGGTAGGACCAAACCTTTCGGTAAATTCTTCCACGGTGAGGAATTGGCGATAAGAGAGGCTGGAAGGATCGTATAGTTCCCGCAATAAATTTTCGAGCTCAGCTTGGTTGCGCGGCGGGAGAACGAGCACGAGACGCATGGTCTGCGTGGCAGGAAGGCGCCCAACGGAGCGCGCTTGGCCAGTGAGAACTGCTTGACGCACGTGGCGCGTCATCAGCGGTAGCGCTTGCGCCTGGCAAACAAAATTCAAGAGCAACAGAAGCGCGACAATCGTCAGCAGGTATGCGCCCAATCTTCGAATCATCGTTTCTCCTGGTATCCGAGGGGGAATTTCGTTTTCAGGCATGCCTCGCTGGCAAAGACCGCTGAATATTGAGCCGTCAACGTGGCTGAAAGCTTAGGTCGGACCGGGCAGTCCGTCAATAGTACATCTCATGCTTCACGCCGTAGACCGATTTCGAATGTCGCTTTATATTCGACTACTTTTGCGTGGCGTCGGTTCTAGTACCACTATACCGAGTGAGGTAAGGCGCGAACGGAGTGATCTCGAAAGGCAACTTTTCGCGCGCCGAAATCAGGTGCACAGGTTTGGCGTTAATCAATTCGACCTGGTCGGTCCAGGGATCCACTTTCACGCGTGCGCCGATGGGCAAAGCTGAAATCTGTTCGAGTTTCGTTGGATCGAGATTGGGCGCCAAGCTCATCAATTGATTCGCCAGAAAAATACCGTTCCCAAGACGCGGGTTGATCAGCGCGGGAAGCGCCTTGGAATCCGCGTCCAATTGCTTCAGGAAAAGACCTGCGCTGGCGAGCTTGTCTTTGTACGGTGAGTTCTTCAACAGCTCCAGCGCTTTTTGATTGGCTTCCTGGATTTGGGCAGGGCTATCCTTAAAAGTAAAGCGAGACAAGGCATCGACCGCGCTAACTTTGGTGGTGTCGTTGAAACCCCACTGATCGGTGGAAGGCTTGGTGAGAAGAATGTCGGCTAGTTCTTGCGCCAGCATTGTGGCCAGGCTGGCTTCATCAGGCAGCACGTCAATCAAACCACGGCTTAAGACGATGGAGTGGCCGATGGAAAACATCTCCAGAGTTCCGGTGAGAAGGACGCGACACTGTACTTCCGGCTGGATGTCGAGGTTATTTGTCACTTCCAAATTGTTGACGACGATCTCAAGTGTTTTGTCCGCAGCGCCGCGCGGAGCCAGCAAGCCGGCGCGCTCGAGACTGTCCAGAACGTTGTTTTCCGCCTGACGCCGCCATTCGCGTTCTGCGTCAATGGGAGAACCTTGTTTCGCCTGAGATTCCGGATCCAAAAGCTGGCCGGACGAATCGGGGGCGGGCGTAACCGTGACGGCCGTGAATTCTTCGTGACCTCCGGAATTTTTCAGGTTGTAACCCCATAGCCGCGTCTGGGCCCTGAAGCGAATCACGCCGCCCAAAGTATGCTCGTGCCCTGAATCCTGGCTGAAAATGTAAGCAGGCACCCAGAGATTAGGCTGGACGTTTAGACGCCAGCTATCGAAATGGAGATTGAACCCGTTTTTTTCGGCGATGGGCGTATCCATACCATTAAAGCGAACAATCGTGAAGTTCTGGTCTTCCGCCCAGATGCGTCCGGTGAAGCGTCCCTTGCCCGATCCAGGTAATGGCGTGACGTCGAAAACAACACAACGGACCTCGCCGAGGAATTCGCGCCGAACGTATTCAAACTGATAATTTCCACGATCGAATCCCTTGGTGTCGACGAAGATCATGCGCAGGAAAACTTCCGCTGAGTAAGATGACGTGAAAACACCACCGAGGTGCGCAATCGGATTCAGGGCATCGAGCGCTCCTCCTTTTTTGGAGGCAAGCAAGGAGTGATCCATTACGCCGTTCGAAAGATCCGCCTGTCCCAACAAGTAGCGATCGCCGGCGGGAACATTCCCCAAGTTGGGATCGGGCTTGATGTCCTGAATATAGGTTTCCACCACTGGGCGAAAGCGTTCGATGGTGGTTACTTCGTCGCGCTCTCTCGCGATGATGCGATCGACGGCTTCATCGACGGTCTTGACCGTCGCACCCGAAACTCCTGTTTGGGGAGGAGTCTGACGACCTGCTTGCCCCGTTTGCCCGGAAGCCGCGCTGCCCAGAATGCAAACCAAAAGTATCGAGACGTAGAGGTTCTTGGATGCCTGCATATTCACTCCGTGAATTATAAATGCTCACAGATAGTAACGCGTCGAAATAATGGCGCGCCCGGAGGGATTCGAACCCCCGACCCTCTGCTTAGAAGGCAGACGCTCTTTCCAACTGAGCTACGGGCGCATCCTTGAATGCATTGTAGCATTTGAAGGCCTTACGCTTCATCGCGCTAGCCTCACATTAGTGACCTTTTCATTGGCTCCCTGACTTTTCGGTGGGGGCGGCACTCCCGCCCGAGGTTAGTGTGCGCATTTTTTCGAATTCGTCGGTCTGGCACACGATTCTGTGCTCCGATGAATCGGATAGAAGCTATTCCAATTTCAATACCGACGGATGCGCGAAGTTTATTTTTTTCTTCGTACCAACCAATCACAATTCGTCGCGTCTTTTCCCTCCAGTGGCTATTCGCGCAGACGCCGGTTCCGGTGTCACCGAATCGTAATGCGACTAGTCTGCGGCGTTGCAGTAAGATGTCTCCTGGTCTCGGACCACCGGACAGCAGGAGACAATAGCCATGGCTTCTACAGCGCCAGAGCCTTCGAAAGTTCCTACCGCGGAGCAGCCACTATCGACTGAAGAATTGCGCAGGATGCACGCGTATTGGCGCGCAGCGAATTATCTTTCAGTGGGGCAAATCTATCTGTACGCGAATCCACTTCTGCGCGAGCCGTTGAAGCTAGAACACATCAAGCCACGGCTGCTGGGGCACTGGGGTACCACTCCGGGATTGAACTTCATCTATCTACATTTCAACCGGCTGATCAAAAAATACCATTTGAACGTCGTATACATTGCGGGACCTGGTCATGGAGGGCCGGGGCTCGTCGCCAACACATTTCTGGAGGGAACTTACAGCGAGATTTATCCTGAAATCTCGCAGACGGAAGAAGGCCTCAGAAAATTGTTCAAACAATTTTCTTTTCCGGGCGGCATACCGAGCCACGTGGCGCCCGAGACTCCCGGCTCGATTCACGAGGGCGGCGAATTGGGCTATTCAATCGCGCACGCGTACGGCGCGGCATTCGATAATCCTGATCTGTTGCTGTGCTGTGTGGTTGGTGATGGGGAATCGGAGACGGGGCCTCTGGCGGCTAGCTGGCATTCCAACAAATTCCTGAATCCGGCGCGCGATGGCGCTGTGCTTCCGATTTTGCATTTGAACGGCTACAAGATCGCGAACCCAACGCTTCTGGGGCGAATGAGTGACGAAGGGCTTACGCATCTTTTTACCGGATACGGCTACAGACCGTATTTTGTGGAGGGTCGCGAGCCGGAAGCCATGCACCAACTGATGGCGCAAACGCTCGACGCTATCCTCGAAGAAATTCATTCCATTCAGCATGCCGCGCGGAAGGAAGGTTCCAAGAATTTGCCCGTGTGGCCCATGATCATTCTGCGAACGCCGAAAGGTTGGACTGGGCCGAAAGTGGTCGATGGGAAACCGGTCGAAGATACTTGGCGCGCTCATCAAGTTCCGGTCATGGATTTCGCGACGAAGCCCGGACATCTGAAAATTCTGGAAGATTGGATGAAGAGCTACAAACCAGAAGAACTTTTCGATGCCGATGGAAAGTTGATCTCCGACCTTGCCGATCTTGCTCCGAAGGGCGAGCACAGGATGGGAGCGAATCCGCATGCCAACGGTGGATTACTTCTTCGAGATCTGATCATGCCGGATTTTTGCGATTATGCCGTGGAAGTTTCCAAGCCCGGCACGGAAAACCAGGAAGCTACTCGCGTCCTCGGGAAATTCTTGCGCGATGTAATGAAAGCGAACTCCGACTCAGCAAACTTTCGCGTTTTCGGGCCCGATGAGACCGCGTCGAATCGGCTGGATGCAATCTATGCGTTTTCCGGCAAAGTGTTTATGGAACCGATTCTGCCGACCGATGAGTTTCTTTCCAGAGACGGCCGCGTGATGGAAGTGCTCAGCGAGCACATGTGCCAGGGCTGGCTCGAGGGCTATCTTCTTACCGGGCGTCACGGATTTTTCTCGTGTTATGAAGCCTTCATCCATATCGTTGATTCCATGTTCAATCAACATGCGAAGTGGCTGAAGGTGACGCGGAAGATCGCCTGGCGGCGTCCGATCGCTTCGCTGAATTACCTTCTAACCTCGCACGTCTGGCGACAGGACAATAACGGTTTCACACATCAAGATCCCGGCTTCATCGATCACGTTGTAAATAAAAAAGCCGACGTCGTGCGCGTTTATTTGCCGCCGGACGCCAACACGCTCCTTTCAGTCGCCGATCATTGTCTGCGCAGCCGTAATTATGTGAACGTGATTGTTGCGGGAAAGCAGCCGGCGCTGCAGTGGCTCAACATGGAGTCCGCCATCGAACATTGCACGAATGGAATTGGAGTTTGGGAATGGGCCTGCACGGACGATGGGGCAGAGCCGGATGTGGTAATGGCCTGCGCCGGCGATATCCCCACGCTGGAAACCCTCGCTGCCGTGGACTTGCTGCGTCAACATTTTCCGGACATCAAGATGCGCGTAGTCAACGTGGTGGACTTGATGACCATTCAAGCGCCGTCGGAGCATCCTCACGGGATTTCTGATGCGGAATTTGATTCAATGTTCACCACAAACAAGCCGGTCGTCTTCGCCTATCACGGATATCCGTGGATGATTCATCGCCTCATCTATCGCCGCACCAATCACGACAACTTTCACGTACGCGGTTACAAAGAAGAAGGCACAACCACGACGCCGTTCGATATGACCGTGCTGAACGATCTCGATCGATACCACTTGGCAGGTGATGTGGTCGACCGTGTGCCTCGCCTGCAGGCTATCGGCGCCCATTTCAAGCAATTCCTGCGGGATAAGCTCGTGGAGCACAACCACTATATACGCCAGTACGGGGAGGATAAGCAGGAAATCCGCGACTGGAAGTGGCCCTACTAGGCCATGAAAATTCTTGTTCTAAACTCAGGCTCGAGCAGCCAGAAAAGTTGTGTTTACGAAATTGGCGACGTGCTGCCTGCGCATCCGCCTGAGCCCGTGTGGGAAGGGAAGATCGAATGGAAAGACGGCCCGGCGGAAATTCGTTTGCGAAATTCGCACGGCGCCGCGCTGAAGGAAAGTTTGAAGATGGTGTCCTACGCGGCGGCCACCGAACGTCTGCTCGACATGTTGTCCTCCGGAAAAGTTCCAGGAGTCGCCGCAACTTCTGAAATTGATATGGTGGGACACCGCATCGTAAACGGCGGCTCTGACTACACCGAGCCGACCCTGATCACCCCTGAAGTGAAGTCTGCCATCGCGCGAATGGCAGCTCTTGCTCCACTGCACAATCGAGCCGAACTCGCAGGTATCGACCTCGTTGAGAAAAAATTGGGCGCGGTTCGGCAGGTTGCCGTCTTTGATACCGGCTTCCATTCGAGACTCCCGGAAGCTGCGGCAGTGTATCCGGGGCCATATGAATGGTTCGAGCAGGGCATTCGCCGATTTGGATTTCACGGGATCAATCACCAGTATTGCGCGGGTCGCGCGGCGCAACTGCTCGGCAAAGATCTGCACGAACTGAAACTCGTAACCTGCCATCTCGGCAATGGTTGTTCTCTCGCGGCGATTCGCGGTGGGAAAAGTATCGACACCACCATGGGGTTCACTCCTCTCGAAGGCTTGATGATGGGAACGCGCTCCGGCTCCATCGACCCGGGCATCCTGACGTACCTGATTCGCAAGGGACAGTACACCGCGCAGCAACTCGACGAATTGCTGAACACGAAATCTGGGCTCTTAGGGATTTCCGGCGTTTCGGGTGACATGGGCCAGATCGAGGCTGCAATAAAAAAAGGTCATACGCGCGCGAAACTCGCCTTCAACATTTTCATACACCGTTTGAGCGCTGGCATCGGCGCGATGATCGCTGCACTTGGCGGGATTGACGCTTTGATTTTCTCGGCGGGCATCGGCGAGAACTCTTCCGAAGTCCGTGCCGCAACTTCTTCCAGTTTTGAATACTTGCGCCTAAAGCTTGCTCCTGAAAAGAATCAACATTGTTCGCAAGATGGCGACATTGCTATGGCTGATTCAGCCGTGCGCGTTTTGGTGATCCGTGCCCAGGAAGACTGGGCAATTGCGCGGGATTGTTGGAACCTCGCGAGTACGGTCCCCACAAATCTTGCTAGCGCAACTTAGCTCGAGGTAGACGCGGCAAATCGCAAACTGCGGTCGCAAGTTCCGGGCCTGTACTCTTCCCGGCTCGAAGTTCCGCCCGTTGGCTTCTAGATCATGACATACGCCCCTTGCAGATGTTTTTCTTTCCAAAGCATCCCTATAAGATGTCCCGCAATCCAAGTAACCGGGACCAAGCGGTTTAGTTCTCGCAAGTCCAATGGCGACCGTCATTTGACGGTAGACGGAAAGGTATAGACTAATAGACGTGAATGCTAGGAATAATAGCTTATCCAAGAGTTCTTTGAGGGAAAGGGTCCGGAACGGGCTTTTTCGGTCCGGGAGGTCGCTATCGGTGGCGCTAACCGTCTTGGTCTGCGCCTGTTCTACTTTGGGGCAGTCTCAGCAGCCCGGTTCAGTTCCCGGAACAGAGAGCGCTCAGCCGAGCGGGCCAGGAACGGAGGGGCCAACTGCGACGGCGGAGCAGCAAGACGGTCAGCGGGCGACCGGGGACGTAACCGGAACAGTTCTGGATCAAACTGGAGCTGTTGTTGCCGGCGCTCGAGTGACACTCACGGCGGACGGCCAATCTCTCAGCCGCGAAGTGTTGTCAAATAGCGACGGCCAATTCTCCTTTGCAAACGTAGCTCCAGGCACGTTCCAACTGACGGTTAGTTTGGTTGGTTTCACTGCGCAAAAACTCTCGGGAGTTTTGACCCCGGGAGGCGTTTACATTGTTCCGCCGATTGCGTTGTCAGTTGCCACCGAAGTTACCGAGGTGCATGTCGGATTGGAATCCACTGAATTAGCCGAAGAGCAAATCAAGGACCAAGAGAAGCAGCGCGTCTTGGGCGTCGTTCCAAATTTTTACGTAAGTTACATCTCGGATGCCGTTCCGCTTACGCCCAAGCAAAAGTTTGAGCTAGCCTGGAAGACGACCATCGATCCCGTCACGTTCGTGATCGTCGGCGCGACTGCCGGACTTCAACAGGCGCAGAATAATTTCAGTGGATACGGCCAGGGCGCGCAAGGCTATGGAAAGCGCTATGGGGCGAACTACGCTGATACCGTTACCGGCACTTTTCTCGGTGACGCCTTGTTTCCATCGCTGATGAAACAGGACCCGCGTTATTTCTACAAAGGAACAGGAACAGTGCGATCGAGAATTTTGTACGCGATCGCTATGTCAGTGATCTGCAAGGGCGACAATGGACACTGGCAGCTTTATTATTCCGGAATTCTCGGAGGATTAGTCGCGGGCGGCATCTCGAATGCTTACTACCCGCAGAAGGATCGCGGCGCCGGACTCGTATTTGAGAACGAGATCATCGGAATCGGCGGAGCGGCCGCCTCCAACATCATACAGGAATTTATCATCCCGAAACTTACGCCGAGTCATCGAACGCAAAAACAACAACCCTGAAGCTTCCTCGACATTCCGCGAAGTAAGCCCAATCCAACACACGCGCGTTCTGCAAGCTAGGCTGACGAATCCCTGCTCACTGCCGTCCAGACAAACATTAGAAATAAAATTTCAGAGCAAACTGAACCAATCGAGGCGACCGCGATGCAGTCGGAAACCCAAACTGTGAGGTCCCGCGCTCGATGGAAAAATTCTCGTTCGTGGTCGTCTCATCGGCGAACGTCAGGTTCGGATGGTTCCAGATGTTGAACAGCTCCGCGCGAAATTCAAAGTGCATTTGTTCATGAACCGGAAATTCTTTTATGAATGACATGTCCCAGTTCTGCAAGCCGGGGCCGCGAATGATATTTCGCCCCGCATCGCCAAAAGTCCCGAACACGGTATTAGCGACAAATGCGCAGGTATTGAATATCGTGCCGGGAATGCAAGGCGTGCCGTTTGGATTTCCAACCACGTTCGGGCGCGCACAATTGAACACGCCACCGCCACAATCGGAGTTGGAGATATTCACCAGATCGTCGGTGGGAGTAAACCAGTTTCCGGTTTGCGCCGAAACGATGCCGGTGACTTGCCAGTTTCCGATCAATTGATTCTTAAAACCGGTTGCATCCCCGCCAAAGCGTTGGCCGTTTCCAAACGGAAGGCTATAAATGTAGCTAAGAACGAAGCGATGACGGATATCAAAATCGGCATTGCCGTATTCCAAGTAAGGCGCCGTCTGCAGGCGAAAATCGCCCTGATTCTGCGAACCCAGGCTGGCGTCGGAAGCGTCGTCCAGCGCGTGGCTGTAGGTATAGGAAGCTTCGAATTGTAGGCCGTGCGAAAATCGTTTCTCCAAACGTACTTGTAGGCCGTTATAGTTCGAAAAAAGATTTGAGCGAAGCGTGTCGATTGCGGCGTCAATATTCGGATCGGGACGTCGCGGTGCCGTTGGGATTGTCGTATCTGGCGTTGGTACAGCCTGGTTCCCGTTAAAAAGCCCAAACAGATCCGCGCCGTGCGAACCTACATAAGAAATCTCCAAGACTGTATTTGCCGGAAGCTCGTATTGAAATCCCATGAACCATTGCTGCGTGAATGGCGTCTCGATATGGGGGCTTATGGAGAACAGCAACGGCGTGTTTGGATCAATCAGCGCGTTCGCCGGAAATCCCTGCGCAATGCCACCCGTTCCAGGAGGCGCGGTGGCCGGATTGTTGCTCAGACCGGGAACCGCGCAGTCCATATTCAGATTCGGATTCGGGCTGTAGAGAGCCGGGTTGGCGATGTTGAGCAAGCAAGGCATGTTGAACGACTGGGTGACGAAGAAGGGAGGATTGAAACCCGGACTTGGATTTGAATACGGTCCGTTTTCCTGACCACCGTAAAAGATCCCATAAGACGTGCGGAAAACGAGCTTGTCGGTGATTTTGTAGGCTAATCCGACGCGCGGCGCAAAATTATGCAGGTCCGGCGAAACCAGCCCGGATGATCCATTTCGCTCGATGGGGAGTTGCGCGGCAAGGGTCGGTGTCAACACCGCATTTTGGCCCTTCGGCACAATCAGGCAATCACAGCCAAAATCAAAGTTTGCCTGTTCGTTGTTGGCCGCTTTGACGGTGGTGTAAAGCTCGTAACGCAACCCCAAATTGAAGGTAAGTCGCGATGATTTCTTGAAGTCGTCTTGTATGTATCCGGCGTAAATCTGCCGCCGGTAGTCGACGTTGTGCAAGTTTACAATGGAGCCACCATCGGTCAGCCCCAGCAGAAAACTCGCAAATCCATAACCGCCGGTTCCTGCCGCCGCCGGGTTATCCGTAAATCCCGCGCTGAAATCCACGGTCCCGCGCGACGCCGAAGGTTGGAAAATAGTGAACTGCTCGTAGCGAATCTCCGCTCCGATTTTGATCGAGTGCCGCCCTTTAATCCAAGTGAAGTTGTCGGTGAGTACATAGCTATTTTGTTTTTCAATTGAAGGCAGAAAGCCTGAACTGCCAAGCTCGGGCGCAGACCCATCTTCAAAAGTCAGCGCGGGAAGACCCCCGTTAAATGTCCCGGGCTCAAAGGGAACACCGGGAAAACCAATCTGGGCCGACACATTTTCATTGAAATTATTTTGGTAACGATGCGCGTTGATGCGGTTGTAACCAAATCGGAATTCATTGATGTGAGCAGAATCGAAAATATGGGTCTCGCTTACCGCAACGCTGCGATAAGAAAAATCCTCGTTGCCGTCGAAAAATCCACCTCCATCCAAAATGTTCTGAAAGGGCGACGGGATGAAGCTGGGCTGGCTTTCATAACTGAACCGTCCAAAAATCGAATCCTTGGCGGAAAACGTATGGTCGATTCGCACATCGAAATTGTTGCGAGATTCATCCCGTGTTGGGACGGCGAGGTAATTAAACCCGGGATTATCTGAGTTCGGCGAGGGAATCAGGGCGGCCAATCGTGCCGCCAAAGGATCAATCGAACCAGTTGGAAAAATGTTGGTCGGGCCACCGGCGGAAGTGCCAATGGGCACCCCACATAGTCCTGTCGGATTGTGAGGGGTTGTCGGCACCACCAGAGTTTGCCTGGCATTAAAGATTTCACCCACAAAGGTTGGGTGACCGCTGCAATCAAACGCTACCTGGCCCGTCGGATTGCCGTTTAAATCAATCGCCGTCGCCGGGGTAGTAGTAAGCAGCTCAGAGAAATTGCCCATGTCCATAAGCTGGTCGGGGATTACCGCAGTCTGAGGAATGCCTTGCCGAAGGCGAAACCCCTCGTAATCCCCGAAGAAAAACGTCTTGTCCTTTTGAATCGGGCCGCCGATGGTGCCGCCGAACTGGTTCTGTTTGTAGGGCGGTTTCTGCGGGGTAACTACAAAGTAGGGAGAGGCATCGAGAGCATCGTTGCGCAAATATTCGAAAACGTCTCCGTGAAATCCGTTGGTGCCTGATTTGATTACCGCGTTCAAAATTGCCCCATTGCCTCTTCCAAATTCAGCGCTGTAGTCGTTGGTTTGAACTTTAAACTCCTCGATGGCATCCACCGGCGGCTGAATCACGTAAGAAGCTTCGTTCAGAACGTCACCCAGGTTCGAATTGTTGTCGATTCCATCCAAGAGAAAATTATTCTGAAAAGTTCGCGCGCCATCGACGCTGAATCCAAAGCTTCCACTCACGCGTGAGCCAGGTTCGCTGGGCACCACGCCGACACCTAGTTGCGCCAGTTGCGCGAAATTTCGCCCGTTCAACGGCAAAGTTTCGATCCGCGTTTTATCCACCACCTGGCCCAGCGAGCTTGTCTCGGTTTCCAGCAAGGGGCTCTGAATGGTGACCTCAACTTTTTGGGTGACCTCGCCGACATCCAGCCGAACGTTGGCCTCCACTCTGCCTTGCACATCCAATTGCACCGGGCCAGCTACCGCAGTCTTGAACTTATCTTTTTCCACTGTGACGGTATAGCGGCCCACTTTCAGTGGCCCGGCGACGTATTCTCCGTTCGAATCAGTGGTGGTCGTGAATTCAACTCCGCGATCGACGTCGCGAGCGGTTACTTTCGCGCCTGGAATGACCCCGCCCCGAGCGTCTTTCACCACTCCGACGATGCTCCCGGCATCTTTTTGTGCGGAGATCTGAGTGGCCAAGAGCAGCACCAGCGGAAGCATCAAGATATATCGCAGCAGGCTGCGCAGTCGGTTCATCAAACGTCGCTCCTTCCGAGCACTTATCGATCGGGTCGGCAGGGCCGGACGCGTGCGGTCTTCGCCAGAAAAGACACCGCCCGAAGTCGCTTGCCATGGGTGTTTCGATTTGCTACTTTTACTTTCGATTTCTTTGCGTGTCAAGAAGAAAACCAAGAGGCTTGTTTATTATCGAGGCCTTTTAAGCTTTGGGTTTTGCTCGAAGGTCTTGCTGCGTGCAGGCCGGGGATTTCTAAAAGGTCTATCATAGTTGCCGGGCGAGATTTCGTGCGGTCGTGCGCCTCGCCGAAAAGGAGGGAAACAAATGAATGCAGATCGGGCACGCGTGAACCGAAATAAACGCACCGGCATCACAGTTCCGACGTTTACGGCGATCGTGTTGCTCGCTGCGGTGCTTGGATGGAACGCCGGCTGCTCCAGGAAGCCTGTCCCTGAATCCGGCTCAGCATCTGTGGCTTCTGCTCCTCCTCCGTCGGAGATTCGCGTTGCATCCGGCGCGGATTCAGCTTCAATTCAAACGCCCACCGCCGAATTCACCATCGCGCAGGACGGTTACGTCGCCGCCAAGCTTTTGAGCAATCAGCAGAAGCTTTCGCTCGACGATCCCGGCACTGATCCTGGAGCCATGGCAGTGGTGGCCGGCAAAGAAGTAAAAGATTTCATCTTTGATCTGGCGAACGCAAAAACTGCGCCGCCGGAAGGAAAACTCGGCGGGCGAGGCCAGCGCGTTGTGGTCCAAGGAAAAAGTCCAAGCACCGGTCTGGAAGCCGCTCTCTCCGTAGAAGTTCATGACGATTTTCCCAATGTCGCCCTGGTTTCGGCCAGCCTTCTCAACGGCAGCGCTCGCGACATTTCGCTCGATCAAGTGGATATCGATCGCCATCGCTTGAATGCTGGTCTCGCAGACCCGAAGGTTGCGCCCAACCAGATGTGGTCCTTTCACGGCGCCAGTATTCAATGGGGAAAGGACAACGTCTTCGAGATCCCCAAGAATTTTCAGCAGGAAAATCAAATGGGCTCCATGGTCGAAGTGAAGGGTGACTTGGGACGTGTGGGAGGCGGCATCCCGGTCGTCGCGTTCTGGACCGGACAAGTAGGCGAAGCCATCGGGCACGTGGAAACTCTTCCGTTGGTGTTATCGATTCCAGTGAAAACGGAAAGCGATGGGCGTGTGGATGCTTCCGTCCGCATCCTGCCCAACATGGTGCTCAAGCCCGGAGATATATACGCTACGCCGCGAAGTTTTATCGCTGTTTACTCCGGCGATTATTACGAACCGCTGCGAATGTATTCCGATGTGATCGATCGCGAAGGCCTCACCAAAGCTACCAGCACAAACGAAGATTACGCGGTGAGCTGGTGTGGCTGGGGCTACCTAGCCGACGTAACGCCGAAGCAAATGCTCGGCACCATTCCGAAACTGAAAGAGTTGGGCATCCATTGGGCCACTCTTGACGATCGCTGGTTCAACAATTACGGCGACTGGCAGCCGCGCGCCGATACGTTTCCGGATGGCGAAATTCAAAAAATGGTTCAGCAGTTTCACGAGCAGGGAATCAAGGTTCAACTTTGGTGGCTGCCGCTGGCGGTGGAAGATGGCGGGCCGGGATATGAGTCGCATAAATATGGCGTGTCGCAGGTGGTCAAAGACCATCCGGACTGGCTCGTTCTCGACAAAGACGGCAAGCCCGCCAAAATGACGCGCAATCTCGCCACGCTTTGTCCCGCCGTGCCGGAGGTTCGCGAATACTACAAGCAATTAACCCAGCGATTCATTCACGATTGGGATTTCGACGGCCACAAACTCGACAATATTTACAGCGTGCCGGCTTGTTACAACCCCAAGCATCATCACAAATCTCCGCTCGATTCTGTTTATGCCATGGGCGAAATTTATAAAACAATTTTTGAAACCACGCGCGCGCTGAAACCGGAAAGTGTCACGCAAAGCTGCCCATGCGGCACACCTCCCAGCATCGCGTGGCTGCGTTACATCGATCAGGCCGTCACTGCTGACCCGGTTGGTTCCGTGCAGGTCCGCCAGCGAGTGAAAATGTATAAGGCCTTGCTCGGGCCGCGCGCAGCCGTGTATGGCGACCATGTGGAACTCACGCGAATTCAAAACCCCGATAGCAACGAGCGCGATCTGGGTTCGGACTTCGCATCCACGCTCGGCACCGGAGGCGTTTTAGGCACGAAATTTGCATGGCCGGATTACGGTCCAAAACTCAGCGACGTGTATTTGACTCCCGAAAAAGAAGCGCACTGGAAGAAGTGGATCGGGCTCTACAACAAGGAAATGCTCTCGCGCGGCACGTTCAAAGATTTGTACGTGTATGGCTACGATGTACCGGAGGCTTATGCCATCGAGAAAGATGGCGCGATGTACTACGCGTTTTTTGCGCCGGCTGACAATTCAAAAAAGAATACACCGCGAAATTGGTCGGGCGAAGTGGAGCTGCGAGGCCTGGAGCCGGGGAAATATCACGTGGTCGATTACGTGAATAATAAGGACTACGGGATCGTTACGGCGCCCAACGCTAAGCTCAAAGTGGATTTTACCGATAACTTACTTCTGGAAGCGACGAAACAATAGCGGTTGAAGGCTCGCGTAGTCATTTACTCGTGTTCGGATTGCTCGCGGAAAAATCGCGCCATTTCCTCACGATTACGGAAAGCTTCGGTGCCTCCTTCGCGCGTGGTGGAAAAAGCGCCCGCGGTATTCGCAAATTTCAGGCACTCCTCGACGCTCGTTCCCTCAAGAAAGCGGTGAATAAAACCGGCATCGAAGCTGTCGCCCGCGCCGACTACATCGATGGCATTCACTCGCAACTGGGGAGCCCGCCATTCCTGTAACTCTTTTCGCGCCAAAGCCCCCTGAGACCCTAACTTCACAACCACTAGCGGAACGGTCTGCGAGAGCTTTGCAATTGCTTGCGTCAAATCTTCCGTTTGCGCAATTTTCTTTGCTTCGCGCTCGTTTGGAAAAAATATGTCCACGAACTTTAGGACTTGCTGCAAATCGTCACCCCAGCGGTCTTCGGGATCGTCGTTGGTATCCAAAGAAGTCGTGAGGCCCTTCGCTTTGGCGCGGCGAAATAATTCCGGAATTTGCGGACGAAGCGCTCGGTGCAGGAAAAATGAAGAAAGGTGCAGATGGCGCGTGGAAAGAATGTAATCAAAATCGAGATCCGTGTAGCAGAGTTCAAACATCGTGCCGGGATAGGTAAGAATGAAGCGCTCGTGCGGGTGAGCTAGAATCACGGAAAGTCCCGTCCCCGTACTTTTGACCGCGGAAACATAAGTTACATCCACGCCTCCCGCTTCCAACCATCCGAGTGCCATCTTTCCGAACGCATCATCGCCAATTTTCGAAACGATTCCTACGTGGGTGCCAAGAACTGCAAGGTTATGAGCGAAAATCGCGGAGGAACTTCCTAAAGTGAGCCGAAATCCCTCGACTAGAGTTTCCTGCTCGGGTTTTATTTCTTTCGGAAGGCCATAGAGAATTAAATCTGGATTGATCTCGCCCACCACGCAGACATCAGGTCGTGGCACGATGAGAACCTCCATCCCTGCCATCGAGCATCACCACTCGTGATAAGTTGCGAGGCCGGTCGGGATTGAAACCTTTGCGCATACCGGTGTAAAAACCCAGGAACTGGCCGGCAATCACGGCGGCCGCCGCTCGCGCTACTTCCGGAACATCCAACGACAGTTCAATCGAATAATCCGCTGAAGCATGGATAACGGCATCGCTCGAGTTGGAAATTACAAACGTCGTTGCGCCCAGTTCCTTCATTTCCTGTAGAACCGAAATCTCGTCGGCAAATCCGCCTTCGCTGACAAAAAAAGTCAGCAGAGTTTCTGGACTCACAATTGCTTTAGGGCCGTGCCGAAATTCCAGAGTGTGAAACGCCTGAGCGTAGGAGCAGGACATTTCTTTCACCTTCAACATGGATTCCTGTGACACGCCGAAAAAAGGGCCTTGTCCCAGAAACACATAATCGGCATAGCTTCGTTTATCGACCAGGGAACGAACGATGGCTTGCATGCCGTCCAGTCGCGGAGCGACTTGTGCCGGAAGCGCGCGTAAGCTCGAGAGAAAACTTTTGTTGCTCGCGCGGTCCGCCGCCAGCGCCTGCAGTGCTAGAAGCATTGAGGTGAACGAACGGGTCATCACCGTACTTTTTTCATCCGCCGAGGAAAGTCGAATAACGTTCGAGCAAATTTCCTCGATGGGAGTTCCGATTCCGCAAGTGATGGCCAAACTTTGAATTCCAAGATCGCTTTCAGCGTACTGCGCGGCTTCGACGATCTCCGATGTGCGTCCGGAGCGAGAAATAAAGACGGGCTGGCAGGGAGCTGGAAAAAGCTCCGGAAAAAGCAGGATCTCCGATGCCGGGATCGCGCGCGCCGGACTTCCAGTCAAGATGGACCAACTGGACGCCGCAATCTGCGCGAGATAAAAACTGGAACCGCATCCCACAAAGATCCATTCAACATTCTTATTCAGTTTTTCGTTTATTTTTGCAGGTTGGCCGCTATCCAGGAGTTCAGACAGGCACTGCGTCCAGGTCTGGGGCTCCGACAGGATTTCGGCAATTGTGTGCACGCCCTCGGTTGAACTAGAAAAGGTCAGACAAGCCTCCAGGAATTCGTTTAAACGACAACGGTTTTTATGCCGGCTTCGCGAAGGCCGCGCAAATCTCGCGACGAAATCTTTTTATCCGTAATCGTGTGATGCACCGCGGACGTGGGAGCAATGAGCGAAAGACTTCGTTTCCCAAATTTGCTCGAATCACAAACCACCACGGTCGCTTTGGCGCTCTCCATCATCACGCGGTTCACCTTGGCTTCTAAAATATTAGGGGTGGTCAGCCCGTAGCCAACGTCGAAGCCATCCACTGCCAGAAAAAGAAGGTCGGCGGTGATATGTCGCAGCGAATCCTCTGCAAGCGGCCCCACCAGCGAAAACGAATTTTTCCGCAGCACCCCGCCGGTCAGAATGACTTCGATACCCGTTCCAGCGAGCTCTGCTGCTATATTCACTGCGTTGGTGATGACCGTTAAATCGCGGATGTTTTTTGTAGCGCGAGCCACGGCGGTGCTGGTGGTTCCGGAGTCGAAGATAATCACTTGTCCGGGCTTTACCAGGCGAGCGGCGGCTTCGGCGATGCGCAGTTTTTCTTTGCGGTGCAGGCGTTCCTTCTCATGCAGCGAAGGATCGCGCAATGCCGCGTTATCCACAGGGAGCGCACCTCCGTGAGCACGCTGCAAACGGCCCTGTTCATGCAGATGTTCCAGATCTTTGCGAATGGTAATAAGCGATGTGGAGAAGCGGCGGGCTAGGTCGGTGACGACCACGCGGCCGTCGCGCTGGACCAGCTCGGAGATCTTTCGTCGTCGTTCTTCGCTTAACACGCTGGGATTTACCCCTTTTTAGACGGGGTTTCGATTCATTTCTTTTCGTTATTATTTTTAGCTATAGTAGCTTGACACAAATATCGCGGCGGGACAAGAGCTTATGGTTCCTTCGAAGATCGTGTGCGTTAGCGCGAACCCGGCGATGGACCGCCGCGTGTACATGGATACGCTGGTTCCGGGCGAAGTAAACCGAGCGCGAAGCTCGCTTGCGATGCCGGGCGGAAAAGCAGCGCACGTGGCTATGGCGGCGCAAGCCTTGGGCGTGGAAGCGAGCTGGATCGGCTTTCTGGGCGGGGCAATCGGCGAACAAATCGAATCTGAGTTGCGCAAACTTGCTATCGAGGTGAGCCCCATTCGAACGGCGGCTGAGACCCGCGTAAACCTGGAAGTGATTGAAAATTCTGGAAGAATTACAGAAGTGTTGGAACCGGGCGGAAAGATTAGCCCGCATGAACAGACCGAACTGCTCCGTCTGTATACACAAAGCCTTAGCGAGAAGTGGAAAGGCGCGCTCGTCGCTATCTCCGGCAGTTTGCCGCCAGGCCTGTCGGGACCCTTTTGCGGGGCGTTGGTCGACATCGCAAAGAAGGCTGGCTCAGCGGTGTTTTTAGACACGAGCGGGGACGCTTTGAAGACAGGACTTGCTGTGAGGCCAAATTTTGTAAAACCAAATCGCAAGGAAGTTGAAGTCCTGCTGGGCCGAGCATTGCCTGATTTGCAGACTGTCGTCGCTGCTGCCCGCGAAATAATTTCGCGGGGCGCTGGAAGTGTGGCGATCACGCTCGGCGCGGACGGCTTGGTCTGGCTCGAAAGTAAAGATGGCCCGGCGTGGCTTGCGCAACCGCCAAAGTTGAAAGCGATTTCGACGGTGGGATGCGGCGACACGACGCTGGCTGGATTTGCGTATGCCGCGCTCCAGGGACTCAAGGGTGAAGAGGCGCTCAAGTTCGCCACGGCTTGCGGCGCGGCAAATTGTCTGGCAGAGTTCGAAGGGCGCATTTCACCGAGCGATGTGCAATCGCTCATTCCTGAAGTGATCGTAAAGTCGCTTCCATAAAATTTGTCCGCAAGCTGCAAGTCTGAACCCCTTCATTATTTTTTTAGGAGTTGGCGCTTACGCCAGAAGGATTCAATTTCTTCCAGCGTACGGCCTTTGGTTTCGGGCACTAAGTAATAGGAGAAGATCCAGGCGGCGACGGCGAGTAGCGCGTACAACCAGAAGGTTGGTGTGGGGCCGAATTTGCCGAGCAGAGTCAGGAAAGTCAGAGAGACTACGAAGTTTGCGGCCCAGTTTGAGGAAGCAGCGGTTCCTTCAGCCAAGCCTCTGGTTTTCAGCGGATAAATCTCCGCGATGATCAGCCAGAAAATCGGGCCCAGGCTTATGGCGAAGCATGCGACGTAGGCCATTAGCGTTACTACGGCGAGCTGGCCGAAGGCAGCGTCATGCGCAGTGGCGGAGGCGCGGAAGATGAAGCCGAGGACGCCGAGAGAAATGGTCATGCCGGCGATTCCGGTGAGCAACAGCGGGCGTCTGCCGACGCGATCGATCAGCCACATGGAGACGAGCGTCATGATTACGTTCACGAGGCCGATTCCGGCTGTGGCGAGAATCGCTCCAGAGGCCGATGAGATGCCGGCGGAACGAATGATTTGGGGAGCGTAGTAAATCACGGTGTTGATCCCGGTGACTTGCTGAAATATGGCGAGCCCGATTCCGACGATCAGCGCGGGGCGAATGGAGGCTTTGAGCAGGTCAGACCATTGACCGCGTTCGTCCGTTTCAGACAAGGTGCCCTGAATTTCCTGGAATTCGGCTTCCACATTTTGCGTGCCGCGAATTTTTTTCAACACGCCGAGGGCTTTATCAGGCTTGCCATTTTTCAGCAGCCAGCGCGGCGTTTCGGGCATGTACAACATTCCGAGTCCCAGGATCGCCCCGGGAACCACGGCGAGGCCCAGCATCCAGCGCCACTGCTCGGATTGAGCGAAAGCGTAATCGACGAGGTAGGCAGCCAGGATGCCGATAGTGATAGCCAGTTGAAAAAGGGAAACTTGCCAGCCGCGCGCTTTGGCGGGCGATACTTCAGAAATATATAGGGGGACGGTGGAGCTGGCCAAGCCGATGCCCAGGCCCACGATGGTTCGTCCGCCGATCAGTGTGATTTCCGAGCTGGCGGAGGCGCATATGATCGCGCCGAGAATAAAAATTATCGAGGTGATCAGAAGGTTTGTCTTGCGGCCGATGTGGTCGGCTAGATTGCCGCCGCCGAGGGAGCCGACGGCCGCTCCCACCAAAACGACGCTGACTACCAATTCCTGGTGGAAAGTGGAGAGGGCGAAACTTTTTTGGATGAAAATGAGGGCGCCGGAAATTACGCCGGTGTCGTAACCGAAGAGCAGACCTCCCAGAGCGGCGATGGCGGCGGCGATGTAAACGAATCCGGTGCTTTCGGCTTGTCGCGCGGACAGGCTTTCCGCCGCTTCAGAATTTATTTTCGGTTGCGCCATTCAGGCTCCTCGGTGGTTGGACGGTCGGAGAAGAGGCCAAAAACGCATGTTTGTAGGGCAGAACTGGTCAGAAGTGGCCTAGACCGCCTATAAATATTGGACGCCTTTAGAGAACTCAGCGGTGTTTTTTCGCCGGGGACGGATGGGTTGCGGACGATCGAAGACTCGCTAATAGAAAATGAAAAGTGGATCCCCCGCGCCGCGTAGCTCGCTCCGGATGCCGGTGCTCGGCGCGTCGTCAGATTTCGCTCTGAATTTTCTCTGCCGAGTTTTTTATTAATGATCACGGGGAAACGTAACACGCTGGATAGTGAAATTCAAGGACCTGTGTGTGGATGGACTAGTATTGCGCACGACTACAACGACACGGATGTGTATAGTTGTGGCGTATCTGGCTGAAACTTGCGCAATGCTGAATTTTGTGAGGGGGGTGATCGGTTGAAATACCTTTCGCGTTACTTTTCGGCTCTTCTTTTCGTTGCAACGGCCTTTCTCGTTCAGACAAATTCGTCGGTTTGGGCCCAAGACAACTCTGGTGATCGAATCTTCTTCCATGCCAAAGTCTTCACCGCCGACACACAAAACCCTTATGCGGAGGCGGTTGCGATTCGTGGAGATAAGATTGTCGCGGTTGGCAATTTGCCGGAGGTGGCGAAATCCGTATCGGAGGATGCCGAACGCACCGACCTCGAAGGCAAAAGTCTTTTTCCTGGATTTATCGATTCGCACAGTCACTCGATCGATGGAGGGCTCAACCTAATTTCTGCCGACGCCAGCGACAAGGTTCAATCGCCGGGTGATCTTCCGGCATTTGTAGAAGATGCGAAAAAGACGGGCACGGCCATGCGGGGCGATATTATTGAAATTCTTGGCATGCCGCTGGAATTCTGGTCGCACCTCGATGTCCTGAATGCCGACTTCAGCACCGGAGCTTATGAGAAGCAAAGTGTACTCCTGCGCGGAATGGATGGACACACGGCGTGGGCCAATCGTGCGTTGTTGGAACGTGCGGGCATTACAACTGATTTCCTGAAGAAACTTTCCGCTGAGCAGCGGAGTTACTACGGCGTCGACAAGGATATGCATCCGAACGGCTTTCTGGTGGATGCCGGCACGGAGAAAATCGAGCCTTTGCTCCCGCAGCGAACGCCGGATGAGTTGCTGAAAGCAGGACGCGCTGCACTGGCATATAACTACTCCCTCGGAATCACTGGTTGGCTTGATCCATTGGCCACCGACGATGTGCTGCAGGCTTACAGGTTGTTGGCTGAACACGGAGAGCTGAATTCTCAGATCGTGGCGTTTCCACAGGTCTTCGCGAAGGATCCTGCAGCCGAGCTTGCTGGCGTTCAGAAAACGCGCGAGATTTACAAGAATGTCCCCAATCTGCATGTGACCGGCATAAAAATCTTTGCGGATGGAGTAGTGGAGTATCCGTCCCAGACGGCGCATCTCAGCAAGCCGTATAAAAACACGGGGCGGAACGGCGATCTGTTGTTCGATCCGAAGAACTTTGCCGTTCTCTGCGTGGAAGCGGACAAAGAAGGATTGATCATTCACGTGCACGCGATCGGCGATCAAGCAGTTACGGAAGCGTTGAATGGGATCGCGGCGGCGCGAAAAGCCAATGGAAATTCCGGGCTGCCGCACACGATTACGCACGAACAGTTCGTGCGGCCGGATGACTTTCCTCGGTTTCGGGAATTAGGCGTGGTGAGCGCTTTACAACTTTTGTGGGCGGATGCGAGCCAGGACACGATCGAAATAGTGAAGCCTTATCTGGATGCAGATATATACAAGTGGCAATATCCGGCGCGTTCAATCCTCGATAACGGCGGGATCATCTCAGGCGCAAGTGATTGGCCCGTTTCCAGCGCAAACGTGTTCTGGGCGATTTATCAGGCGGAAACGCGCAAAGGACCGGAAGGAGTGCTTGACCCATCACAAGCAATGCCGCGCGAAGCGATGTTCTACGCTTACACGCGGAACTCGGCTCGCACCATGAATCTCGATTCCATTGGAGAGATCGCCGCCGGCAAGCGTGCGGATCTGATTTTGCTGGACCGCGATGTTTTGACAATTTCGCCGGAGGAAATGCGGGACACGAAGGTCTTGTGGACAATGGTGGCTGGAAAGATAGTGTATCGGTCAAAGTAGGGCGGCCGCCTCCCCTATGAAAACTGTTCAGGAGATGGTTCAAGCCTTACATAACCAGATTTGTAGTGCAGGACGAGGCGGGAGCTGGCTCGCCTTGCTCTCTACGAGGGACACCTGGAGGAGGCTCATGATGTATCTCCGATTCGTGGCAGTGTGTTGCCTGTCCAGTATGTGCTCGTTGGCAGCGATGGCGCAGACAGGAAGTAACCCCACGCCGCCCAGTCCTGCGGTTACTGCGCCTCCGAACTCGCCGAGCAGCGCTCAGCCTCGCGCCCGTGATCTCGGTGTACTCTTCGATGGCACTCCCGGACCATTGAATGCCATCACCGACGTTGTGGGCGTGGAGGTCGGCTACAAGACGCTTATCTCCGGCGAAGGTCGCCTCGTCGTTGGCAAAGGGCCCGTTCGCACGGGCGTAACCGCGATCCTTCCGCGTGGAAAGCAAGGAACCAAGAGCGTTTTCGCCGGATATTTCGCGGGAAACGGAAATGGCGATATGACTGGTACGCACTGGATTGAGGAGAGTGGTCTGCTTGAGACGCCGATACTCATCACGAATACTGGAAGCGTCGGGGTCGTGCGTGACGCCGCGGTGGCTTGGATGGTGCAACAGAAGTGACCCGGAGACTTCTGGTATCCGGTCACTGCCGAAACCGCCGATGTACCTCTGAATGACATCAAGGGCCAGCACGTGACGACGCAGGACGCTTGGGACGCGCTGAACTCCGCCGCAGGTGGCCAACTGCTCGAAGGCAATGGCGGCGGCGGTACCGGAATGATCTGCAACGGCTTCAAGGGAGGGACTGGGACGTCGTCGCGTCGGCTCAGCGCTGCGGACGGAGGCTACACGGTCGGCGTGCTCGTTCAATGCAACTACGGTGGATCGCAGCAATTGAGAGTCGCAGGCATTGCCGTGGCTCGAGAAATGAAACTCCAGCAACCCTGCGTGGAGAAACTCCTTGATCCGCCGGTGCTGTACTGGTGGAGCGGAAAACCCGCTCCAGTCTGCGACCCCAAAATAGCTACGACCGCCGATGGTGTCCGCCCTTCGGAAGAGGGCTCTATCATTGTGATCGTCGGCACCGACGCGCCGCTGACACCGGATCAGCTAAAGCGGCTTGCCCGTCGCGTCTCCGTTGGATTGGGAAGAGTTGGAGCAATCGAAGGAAACGAGTCTGGCGATATATTCCTCGCATTCTCGACCGCCAACGCAGGAGCCGACGAGGGCAACAGTGCTGAGCCTCCCTTTAACTCCCCGAACGCAACAATTCAGCGTATGCAAAGCTGGAAGATGGATGCCATGTTTACTGCCGTGGTGCAGGCAACTGAGGAGTCCGTGATTAACGCTATCATCGCCGCAAAGACTATGGTCGGCGCAGACTATTGGACTGTACCCGCATTGCCTCATGATCAACTGCAAGAAGTCTTGCGCAAACACGGGATGCTGAAACCGTGACCAGCTTACGCTCTCATGATGCGATCACCGCCGAGTAAAACGCGGCACACAAGGCAGCAGGCATTTTTTGCTCGCGGAAATCTGTTGCCAACTTCGTCTGAAAGCTGTCGAACGCGCGATTCGGAATCGGTTTACAGGTGAGACTTGTCCGTCGACGCGACAGTGGTGCCGGAGAGCAGAGCGCTATCGTTGTAGCCAGGCTTGACGGTGATGTTGCTTTGTTCGCGCAGTCCGGCGAGGTAATCGCGCAAGAGGGGCTGCACTTTCTGTGCATGGATGGTGTTGCGAATTTCGGTCTGCACGCTATCAATGGGCTGCAATCCCGCCTGGAAATGATCGTCTACTAACA
Source organism: Candidatus Acidiferrales bacterium (assembly GCA_049693615.1). GTDB lineage: Bacteria > Acidobacteriota > Terriglobia > Acidiferrales > UBA7541 > Palsa-295. Next base: position 177,617 of record JBAVQB010000027.1, read on the forward strand.
GAAATTCGAAATCGGTGCGTGTCTGGATCACGTCGGTGACCTGGCCTCTGCTCATTTGAAAAACAAGATCTTCGATCTGTTGCGAGAGCTCTCCTTTTTTGAAAGTACCGATAGCGCCGCCATCATTCGCCGTGCTGCCCTGGGAATAAAGACGCGCGACCTGGCGGAAATCGTCGCCGTTCAAGACGCTCGTGCGAAGGCCCTCCGCTTTGCTGCGCAAGGCAGGTAATTCTTCCGGACTTTTTCCTTCGGTGCTCACCGAGATTTCCGACAGCACTACCCGCTCGGGCAGCGTGAATTCCTGAGGGTGCGCGTCATAATATTGCTTCACCTCGTCAGGGGAGATGTCCACGTGCGAGCCGACTTCGCGCTGGACGACTTCCTTCTGGAGCAGCCCGTTGCGGATGGTGGTCTTGTAATCTTCCCAAGAGAGCCCGGAAGCTTCGACGCCTTTTTTCAGATCGTCGAGGGTGGCGAGGCCGTTCTGCTGACGCACTTCGTCGAGGCGCTTGGCGAGGTCTGATTCGACGCTGATGCCCATATCTTTGGCGCGCTGCGCCATCAGCGATTGATCAATCAAGCCGCGCAACAAATCTTTCTCCTGCCCCTTGAACTGCGCGTCAATCTGCTCCTGCGAGCAGCCCTTACAATCTTGCGCCGCTTCGGTGCGCAATTGCTGCTCGGCCTTCTGATAATCGGAGATCGTGATGACATCCTCGTTTACGCGCGCGACGATGTCGGCGTCCGCGGCGGCCTTGGCTTGCGCGCGGACGCTCGCGGGAATCAGCGCCGCGGGCAAAGCGAGCACGGCGAGGGTGAAGATCAGAGTTAATCCTAAGGTTAAGACCGATGGGTGATTGCGATTTTTCATGGTGCGCCGCCTTTGATTTTGTCCACCACAATTGTAGCCGGAATTTGAGATTTGGACCTGGGAACGGGTGTGCACGGGTGCGCTTGCCAACGGAAGCTCTGACAACTCTCTCCCAAACCGTCAGGGAGATAGGATGCGATCGCGGACCAATATGATTGTGGGGTGGGACTTGTATGTGGCGCGCTGGAACTCGCGGTACGCGCATTTTTCTGCGACGCGGATGGAGGCGAGGTTTTCGGGGTGGATGATGCAGGCGGTGCGCGGGGAGGGGAAGTGCGCATCACCCCAGGCGACGACGGCGCGGACGGATTCGGTGGCGTAGCCTTGGCCGCGTGCTTGGGTTGTGAAGGCCCAGCCAATTTCCGGGAGGTCTTTGAGCGCGGGCAAATCGCGTTTGTAATCGGCGAAGCCCAACTTCTCCGATGAAATTGCCGGTGGATCTTTCTTCAACGACCCAATAACCGAAACCTAGCAGTGACCAGTGCCCGATATAGCGCAGCAATCTAGCCCAGGATTCTTCTTCTGTTTGTGGTTTGCCTCCGATGTAACGCGTGACTTCAGGATCGGCCCACATTGCGGCGCAATGGACGAAATCTTTGAGGCGGTAGGCGCGGAGTTTCAGGCGCTCGGTTTGGAGGGTGGGCACTTCGACGGCGCGCACCGAAGAGGGAGACATCGAAGGAGTCTATGGGTGCTTGAGTGCTGCGTCAAACGCGAGGAGTTACAAGCTATGGGGAAGGGCTGGCACGCGATCCACATTTCTTCGAGTAAACCACCAGCGGAGTGATAGAAGGGTGCTGACTCTGCAAACGAAAAATGCGTAGAGGATGAGTGCCGAGTGAGAGAACCATCGCTGTAACAAAAGGAATTGATCGGAGAAGGACATGGTTGAAGCATGGAGCACGTTGAGAAGTTGGCGGGCCTGGAAGGATGCGATCAAGCACCTGACTAATAAGAGTATGAGCTGTAAATTTCGCCAAAGCCGGATAGAAATGTAGTCGGGGCGACGTATGCCTGGCAGGAAGACAATACAGAGAAGAATGAAGAGAAGAAATTCCCCGGCCGCCTGGAGGCTCCTTCTCTAACGCAAAACCAATAGAACAAGAGGCCAGCAGCCAGCAAGAAACACCACATCAAAAGAGGATTTGCAGGCCGTCGCAACCCGGGCACACACAATTCCAAGGCATCGTCGAGCATGGACTCAACGGCGCCGCGAGGGCGGCGTGGGATACCACCGCTTGGGAGCTGCTGCTGCACGTGGGAGCAGATTATACCACTGCGATACCTAACGAATATTTCATTTAAAAGGACCCAATTGATGGCCTTACTCGGATGTTTCCTCTGACCAACTTGCGTTAAATTCAGCCTTTTTGTCAGTAAAATCGTTTCAACAAACTTCGTGTACATGAGCCACTCGAACTGATTGCGTTTAATCGTAGAATGAGAAGTTCGAGGCTGATGAGCGCGGAAAGCAATTCGGGCGTTGCTGTGGCGGAGGCTGAGGTTGGGCTTTCGCGGGCGTGGCGCGCGTTGCGACACAGGAATTTCCGGTTGTTCTTTGGTGGGCAGAGTATTTCGCTAATCGGGACGTGGATGACGCGGCTGGCGACCAGTTGGCTGGTTTACCGGCTGACAGAGTCGGCGTTCTTGTTGGGCATCGTGGGATTTGCGGGGCAGATACCGACGTTTTTGCTGGCGCCGTTTGCGGGAGTCTGGGTGGACCGGCTGAGCCGGCGGCACGTTTTGATGGTGACGCAGGTTTTGGCGATGCTGCAATCGTTTGCGCTGGCCGTGCTTACGTTGACGAAACATATCACCATCCACGAGATTATCTGGCTGAGCATGTTTCAGGGAATGATCAATGCGTTTGACATGCCGGGGCGGCAAGCGTTTCTAGTGGAGATGGTGGAAGACAGACAGGATCTGGGGAACGCGATCGCGTTGAATTCGTCAATGGTGAATATGGCGCGGCTGGTGGGGCCGTCGCTGGCTGGAATGGTGATCGCGGTCTCGGGAGAAGGGACTTGTTTCCTGATCGATGGAATCAGTTATCTGGCAGTGATCGCGTCGTTGTGGGCGATGCGGCTGAAGCCTGCGACGATAAAACGCGTGGTGGCGTCGATGCTAGTGCAACTAAGAGAAGGGTGGGATTACGTGGCGGGATTTGCGCCGATTCGGACGATACTTACGCTCTTCGCTTTGGTGAGCTTGATGGGGTGGCCGTTCACGGTGCTGATGCCGGTATTTGCCTCGAAGATTTTGAGAGGCGGCCCGCACACCTTGGGATTCCTGATGGGAGGCGTGGGAGTTGGCGCGCTGGTTTCGGCGCTGTCGCTGGCGATACGCAAGAACGTGCTGGGGCTGGGGCGAATGATTTATATTGCGACCGGGCTTTTTGGGGTGGCGCTGATTTTCTTTGGGCTGTCGAAGAATTTCTGGCTTTCGCTGGTATGCATGCTTTTCTGCGGCTTTGGAATGATGCAGCAGATGGCGGCGAGCAATACCATCATTCAAACGATTGTGGATGAGGACAAGCGCGGGCGCGTGATGAGTTTTTATACGGTGGCGTTTGTGGGCATGGCGCCATTTGGAAGTTTGCTGGCGGGGGCCATGGCAAACGCGATTGGCGCTCCGCGGACGGTGATGGTGAGCGGGGCGTGCTGCATTGCGGGCGCGATTTGGTTTGCCTCAAGGCTGAAATCGATACGAAAATTAATTCGACCGATTTACATCAATCTGGGGATTCTACCGGAGCGACCGGTGAATGCGATCGTTCAAGATAGCGTGGGGCGGTAAACAAAAATGCTAGCGCGAGGGAGTGTTGGGACTTAGGGCCGGTTTTGGCGGTGATCCAGGGTTAAGGACCATGAGGGTGGAGGTGCCGTGCGCCAACATTCGGCCATCCTGGGCGAGCAATTGCGCCTGGGCGGAAATGATCTGGCGGCCTTGAGATACAACCCGGCCCTCGCATCGCACGCAACCGGTCTCGATAGTGATTGGTCTCGAAAAGTTTACCTTGGTTTCGATGGTGGTGTAGGCGGCACCCGCGGGGAGTAATGTATGCGCGGCGCATCCGGCGGCGCTGTCGATCAGCGCGAGCGCCCAACCGCCGTGGATGGTGCCCATCGGATTGAGCAAGTGCGCACCGGGTTCGCCTTCGAAGATAGCGAAACCGTCGCCGACTTGAACAAGCCTGAACGACATGGTATTGGCAATCGAAGGCCCGGGCAGGCGGCCTTCGATCATCGCCTGCATCAATTCTTTCCCGCTCAGGCCGGCGGCTTCCGGGAGATTGGCCAAATTATGGTTGTTAGTCATGGGCGCACAGGCTCCTGTTGCTGATGTTGGATGTAACTGCGAAAAAATAGATTCGGCCAGAGATCGCTTTGCCAGTGGTTTCTCGTCGAGCCAAGTCAGATAGATAGGCCGGCAATATAGGATTTGCGGACCGCCGATGAGTTGGGTGGACATCGCGCGGCGGGCGCGCTAACGTGGAAGATGAAGTGCGAGGAGAATGAAAATGGCGAATGATTCGCATCAACGGGCGGCTGAGTTTCACGAGCAGGCGGCGCACGCGCATCGAGCTGCGGCAGCGGGACATGGAAAGGGCGACCATTTTACGGGTCACGAACAGTCCAAACAGGCGATGGAACATGCGCGGAAGGCTTGGGAATTTTCGCAGGAGGCGCACCAACAGTCTGCGATGTTTTTGAAAGAGGACAAGGAGAAGAAAAGCTAGCTATTCCGCTAAGGCAAAGAGGAAAAGGATTCGGTTTGGAACGCTCGCAAACCCTTCGTAGCTATGATCTTCGCTGAAGAAAAGGGCAGCATGCCGTGCTAGAGAGTCACGAACGGACGGCGGGCGATGTGCGCGTTCTTTTAGCGCGAAAAAGAGCCGGCGAGACGCCGGCGCTACAAAAGTCAGGCTCGGGCGCTACGAAGTCATAAACGGGACGCTACAAAATCCGATGTCGTCGCACGCTAGATTGCGATCCATCCCGCGAAAATCAGCCACAGGGATGTGACGCCTACCAGAATCCACAATATTATGCCTTGCAGGAGGGGCGGCCAGCCGACCTGACGCAAAGTTGCGCGCGAGATTCCGGTTCCTATCAAATAAAGAGTCGCGGTGAGCCCCAGCTTTCCCAGATTGCTTAACACGTGCCAGAGATTTGTGAGCGCGGGCAGATAGGTGTTGGCGACCGCAGCCAGGCAGAAAAACAGAATGAACCAGGGCCACTGGATACGGGTCTTGGAGCGCTTGAGGACGGCGGCGCCGATGGCAACCGGAACGATCCATAGGGCGCGGGTGAGTTTTACGGTGGTGCCAATGACCAAGGCGACTGGGCCGTAGCGCGAGGCGGCGCCGACGACGGAACTGGTGTCGTGAATCGCTAAGGCGGCCCACAGGCCGAATTGTTGTTGGGTCAGGTGCAGCGCCCAGCCAAGCGGCGGAAAAATTAAGAGGGCGATCGAATTCAAAATGAAGACGGTGCCGAGCGAAATGGCCATTTCTTCGTCGTTGGCTCCGATGATGGGAGCGACGGCGGCGATCGCGCTGCCTCCGCAAATGGCGGTGCCGGTGGAGATGAGGATGGAGGCGGTTTTGTTGACGCGCAGAAGGAGGCCAGCGAGGAGGCCGAAAATCAGGGCGAAAGAAATGCTTGCGGCGGTGTAAAAGAAACCGCTGCGGCCGGCGCGAAGCACCTCGTGCAAGTTCATCCCGAAGCCAAGGCCTACAACGGATGCTTGCAGCAGAAATTTCGAGAGGTTTCGGCTATCGGCTTGATACGGATGGGCGAAGGATAAACCGTAAAGCAATCCGAGGGTAAGAGCGACGGGCGGGGAAATTATGCCGGTGGCGCATAAGATTAATCCGACGAAAAAGAGGGTCTGGGTATTCAGCGCTTGTCTCCGATTCTGTTGTCAGATCGCCGGAAACGCGGAGCGGTCCAACTTTGCTTTTGCATAGCTGCACTATCTCATCGATGGCATCGATGGCGCTCGCACGGGTCCATGCAGAATTCGTTCAACGGCGAAGCACGTGCGGAAGTATAGCGGAATTTGAAGTGCGCGGCAGGGCTTAGTCGTCTTCGTCGAGAGAATCCTCGTCAGTGGCGCTGGCGGCTTGGGCGTCAGTGGGCCAGTCTTCGAAATAATTATTCAAAGCGAAAAGATTTTTGGCGAGTTCGCCGAGTTCGCCAGCTTCGCCGGAGAGTTCGCGGGCAGCAATGAGGCCGACATCGATATTGCGGCGTTCGATTTCGGTGGGCTTGCGACCGCCGTCAGTCCAGCGCTTCATGGCGGCTAGTTGTTTGTTAATTCCTTGCATGGTGGCGTTCGCCGGAGTGCGCGCGAGGATACGCGTAACGATATCGGCGGCTTGGCGAAGGACGCGTTGATAATCGAGCTTGGAGTTGATCTCGCCGTAAAGGCCTGCCATGGCGGTCCGCCCTTTTAGCCAGCATGGCTACCCTATCATCGATTCGGCGGATTTGGTGTGTTCGACAATGACGGACCATTGCCGAGCGGTTATAACGTCTCTCAAGTGAGGTCGACAGGCGAGGCATTGCGCCCCGGTTGTCGTAAACCTCTACGTCTGGTAGGGCAATTTCGGTTAATTTAGGCTAGACACGGCTACCCATTCTCGGTCAAATTATGTGTGCGGAGCTGGGGTCTCACTAGCCTGAGGGGGTAATAGGCGATGCGATACGCTTCTTTTCTGATCGGGATCATTTTACTCGTAGGGATAAATACAAGCGCACAAATAAATGTCGTAAATCCGCCGTCAAGCGATGCCTTTCCGCAGGTGGCTCTGCTGGGTTCATCGCCGGAATCGTTTAGCTTTACCGGCTTGCCTGCTACAACGTCCGGAATCACCCTGACACCCCTGGCATCTGCCGGCCCAGCTGCGGAACCGCCGCAGTACGTGCAAAGCGTTTACGAGAACTATGCGTGGCAAGCTTACATAGGTTATGAATATTTGCGGCTCTATCAAGTTCCCGCCATTACGAAGAACACGAACGGATTTACGTACAGCATGGTTTACTACATATGGAGCTGGTTTGGCTTAGATGGCGAGCTTGACGCCACGCACTTGAGCGAGTTGGGTACCGACGGGTGGTTTTTACTGGGTGGAGGAGGGCCGCGATTTCGCTGGTCGGCTCCGCGCGGGCTAGAACTTTGGGCTCACGTTTTGGGGGGATATTCGCATTTGACTCCGCAGACGGCGTTTGGAGACGAACATGCGCCTGCTTTTGAGGCCGGCGGCGGAGTGGACATTAACGCGCACCGTCGGCGGCTGGCGTATCGCCTGGAAGCCGACATCGTTGGGACGCATTATTACAATACTTATCAATATAGTCCGAAGATTACCGTGGGGATCGTAATAAAGTTCTAAGCGCTTCCGGCTGAGTCTGGGGTAAACCGATGGGTTCCAGTTCGCGGCCAAATCGCGAGCCCGACAAAAAAAAGATACCGGCTTCAAAACCAGCGGATCCGGGCACTGTGGATCCGGTGGACGAGGCTTCGATTGAATCATTTCCTGCCAGCGATCCTCCTGCGCTAGACCCCGAACCCAAGAAGCAAGATAAGAAGAAAGAAAAAAAGGCCAGCGCGGGTTCGACGTAATTTCCGGCACCTTTCGCTGCGTTTCCTCATCCAACCTGGTGAGCCATACTCTACAAAAACTGGACGCAGGTTCGTTGTCGTCCGCAGGAGATCACAATGAAAGCCAAGGCCAGCGAAGCGAAATCCAAGGGAACGGAAACGAAGATCGTTTTGCAGGTGGGAAGCGAGCTGCGAATCAACAACAAGGGCGACATCATAGTCGACAATCCCGAAGTGGAATTAGCGCGGGAACAGGAAGCTGCGGACGCGACGATAGCATATCGATTTGAGCCGGAGCAGGGAGTACACGTTTTCCGTTTGCTCGATCCGGTAGCGGACCACAAGCATATAAAAACCCATCGCCGCGAGGATTGATCGGTTGTTTGCTGTAATGCACTGCGGCCAAGTCCCGCGCAACAATTGAAAGGGAAGATTCATGCTATTTGATGAGCTAACTATTCGAGAGCTAACGCTGCGCAATCGCATCGTGGTGTCTCCCATGTGCCAGTACTCGAGCACGGATGGATTTGCCAGCGATTGGCATCTTGTGCACTTGGGGAGCCGAGCGGTGGGAGGGGCTGCGCTGATTTTTACCGAGGCGGCGGCGGTATCGCCCGAGGGGCGCATCAGTCCACAGGATTTGGGGATTTATAAGGACGAGCACATCGAGCAGCTGTCGCGGATTACGAGTTTTCTTCGCGATCAGGGCAGCATCCCGGGAATCCAATTGGCGCACGCGGGACGCAAGGGGAGCACGCTGCGTCCGTGGGACGGGAATGCGGCGGTGCCGGAATCAAAAGGCGGTTGGAAGCCGGTGGCGCCCAGCGCTATTCCGTTCTCAGCTACCTATCCGCAGCCGGTTGCACTGGACGAGAAGGGAATTCAGGACGTGGTGAAATCCTTCGCTGCGGCCGCAGGACGCGCGCTGCGGTCGGGATTTCAGGTGATCGAAATTCACTCGGCGCACGGTTATTTGTTGCACGAATTTCTTTCGCCGATTTCGAATAAGCGCACAGATTCGTATGGGGGCTCGCTGGAAAATCGCTGCCGTCTCTTGGGTGAAGTGGTTGTTGCGGTACGTAAAGTGTGGCCAGCGGCTTATCCGTTGTTCGTTCGAATTTCTGCGACAGATTGGATGGAGGGTGGGTGGGACCTGGATCAATCCATTCAACTAGTGCAAAAAATTGCGCCGCTGGGAGTAGATTTGATCGATTGTTCGTCTGGCGGAATTGCACCGGGAGCAAATATTCCTATACGCGCCGGATACCAGGTACCGTTCGCGCGAGAAATTCGCAACGAAACGGATGTGATGACCGGAGCGGTGGGACTGATTACATCTGCAAATCAGGCGGAAACGATTTTGCGAGAAGAGAGCGCGGACGTTGTAATCATGGCCCGCGAGTTTCTGCGACAGCCATACTGGCCGCTGCAGGTGGCTCATGACCTGGGCTTTTCGATCCCGTGGCCAGTGCAATATTTGCGCGCTGCGCCGGATGGCACGCCCACGCGCGAGCCGATTCGTCCGCCGGAAGGCATGGACGCGTTGGCCGAGCACGACGCAAATGTGGAATAACTCCTTCTCAATTTCCTGAATGGGACTCGCCCGGATTTCTGATTCCGTGACCCGTGAATCATTTCGTATCGGAAACACCTCGCGTTAACGCCCTAGTTCAAACACGCCAAACCATCTACCATTGCGTTCGTGGCGACCGCTTCAGACACCGGAAGAATGCACCGTCGCATCGCTGCGGCCACCGGCATCGTGATGGCCAGCGTGCTGCTGAGCCGCGTGCTGGGATTCTTTCGCGATTGGACTCTGGCGCACCAAATGGGGTCGAATGCGATTACGGACGCGTACAACGCGGCTTTTACTCTGCCGGACTTTCTGAATTATTTGATTGCGGGCGGATCGTTGAGTGTTACGTTCATTCCGGTTTTCGCGAAATATGCGGCGGAGAAGAGGGAAGAAGAGGGCTGGCGCGTTTTTTCCACGGTGATTACCGTGATGGGGTTTGTCCTGGTAGGGCTGGTTCTGCTGGGGGAACTCTTTGCGCCGCATATTGTGAACTGGATCGCTCCGGGATTCAGCCCGGGAGAACGCGCGCGCGTTGTTTTTCTGACGCGTTTGATGCTGCCGGCCCAAATTTGTTTTTACGAAGGCAGCATTTTGAGCGCGGTGCAATATGCCAAGGGCCAATTCGTTGTGCCTTCGCTGGCGCCTCTGATTTACAACATCGGAATTATTCTTGGCGGTATTTTGCTGGCTCCGCGAATTGGGATCACTGGGTTTGCGGTCGGCGTGCTGGGCGGGGCCATCACGGGAAATTTTCTGCTTCAAATCTATGGCGCACACCGGGCGGGGGCGGTGTTTTCGCCGAGTTTTAATGTTAGGCATCCGGGTTTCTGGCTTTTTCTGAAGCTTTCCGTGCCGATCATGCTGGCCGTTTCGGTGTCTTTCGCGGACGATTGGATTATTCGGTACTTTGGATCGTATTTGCAGGCTGCGTCGATAACGTGGCTGACTTACGGGAAAAATTTGATGCGTGTGCCGCTCGGGCTTGTAGGACAGGGTGTTGGCGTAGCGTCGTTTCCGTTTCTCGCACAGTTATATTCGGAGAGGAAATTCGAGGAATTAAATCGCGTGCTGAACGCTACGTTTAAAGGGCTGATTTTTCTGCTGCTTCCGATTTCGGCTCTGACCATCGCGCAGAGCGTTCCCATCGTGAGTCTGGTTTTCTCGCACACGCGCATGCATGGCTACGATCTTTACGCCACGGGGCAGACGCTTGCATATTTCTCGATTGGGATGTTCGCCTGGGGCGCGCAATACATCTTGGCTCGCGGCTTTTATGCCACGCGCGACACTATTACGCCAGCGGTAGTCGGCACAGTCATGACGGCGCTCAATATTCCGGTTTATTGGTGGCTGTCGCATCACATGCAGTACGTGGGTTTAGCGCTGGCCAGCTCGTTCGGCATCGTTGCTTACACGGTGGTGCTTTTTGTTTTGTTGAACCGGCGGACGCAAAATCCTGAAGAAGGGAGCCTGGTGGTTTTCTTTTTGAAGATGACGGGGGCTTCGATGGTGGCGGGTATTGTTTGCTACCGGCTCACGCTTTTGCTCGAGACGCGCTTACCGTGGCAAAAGATTTGGGGTGCGCTGGCGTTGCTGGTGATCGTCACCGCTGTAGGCATTGTGTCGCTGATGATTTTGCTGAAGGTTCTGCGTGTGCCGGAACTCGATCACTACTTGCGCAAGGCCTGGGCTTATACCGGCTTGTCGGAATAGTTTGTTTGCTCAAGGACCACGTGGTCAAGGGGAGTGATCGAAAACTGCGCGCAGGGTTACCTGGCTGCCTTTCATCACTTCGATTTCGTGCGACCAATCTTTCTTGCCTGTGGACTTGATGGTGATCTGGTGCGCGCCACTTGCCAGCGAAATAGTTGCGGGTGTGTCGCCCACAAATTTCCCGTCGACATAAATTTCAGACCCAGTTGGTTCGGACGAGAGAATTAAGGCACCAGTATCTGCGCTGACAGAGGCAGTAGAAAACGCATGGGGTGCGGAAGCTTCTGCGGGCGAACGTTCGATACCTGAATCATTATTTTTGACTGGAATGGGACCCGCTCGCCTATCGCTGCTTGCCGTCTTCGTGAGGGGACGCAGAGTGACTCGAACTTCGTCCGCTTTCACCAGCCAGTAACGGCCTCGGCTATGGCCTTTCAGGTCGGTCCACTCGAAAGGGCCCTCGGTGATGGTGGTTTCCTGCGAAGCGTATCCTTCTTTATAGATGCGGACGACCATGGCGTGGCCGAGGCGTGCCGCAAACACGGTGTGAGGTTTGTGAAAGTAACCGCCCGGATAATCTATTTTGTAAGGAGTGACGCCCACGAGGACGCCGTCGATTTCAACGTTCGCTCCAGGGGGTGAACTGGTGACTCTCAGCGTTTCGCCGAAGGATGGCGATGCCGTTGCAGCCGCCAGTGCGGACAGCATAAACGCAACAACGCGGAGGCAGCGCACACGTATTCTTGGCACTCAACTCTCCAGATAAATCAGGGATTAAGTGAAGCTGCCACTTACTTCGCCGCGCGTCAATCCGGTGAAGTACGCAAAGCGGGATGAGCACAATCCAGTTCGGCCGTGGCTAGCAGACTGAGCAGGCGGGGAACTGCGCGGTCTATTTCAAGTATTCGGCGAGCCAATCGAGGAACGTCTTATACCAGAGTTCGCTGTTTTGAGGCTTCAAGACCCAGTGGCCTTCGTCGGGGAAAATTAGGAGTTTCGAAGGTACACCCTGGCGTTGAAGAGCGGTGAAGAATTCAAGTTCCTGAGTGTAGGGGACGCGAAAATCCAGCTCGCCGCCAACGACGAGCGTGGGCGTTTTATATTTTCCGAGTGCTGCGGCAAATTCGCTGGGCGACCATTTTTTGTAGAATTCGGAATTCGCCCAGGGCGCGCCGTCGAACTCCCATTCCTGAAACCACAATTCTTCCGTTGCGTTCATGCTGACGGCATCGTAAGGGCCGGCATGGCTGATCAAGCATTTGAAGCGGCCGGTGTGCGTGGCGATCCAATCGACCATGTATCCGCCGAAGGAGCCGCCCGCGGCAGCCACGCGCGAACCGTCGATGAAGGGATATTTCGCAATGGCGGCGTCCAACCCCGCCATCAAATCGTCGTAGGCTTTGCCGCCCCAATCTTGGCTGACCTCGGCGGTAAATTTCTGGCCATAGCCAGTGGAGCCGCGCGGATTGATCGCGAGAACCACGTATCCGGGCGCAGCCATCACCTGCTGGTTCCAACGATAGCCCCAGGCGTCGGTCCAGGAATTCTGTGGGCCGCCATGAATCAACAGCAAAGCAGGATATTTTTTCGCGGGGTTGAAATTCGGCGGACGGAACATGAAACCTTCGACCTGGGCTTTCTCCGCGCCTTCGAACCAGAAAGTTTCCGGCTTGGGAAGATCGAGCTGCGAGAGGAGCGCTGCGTTTTGATGCGTGATCTGGCGAACGCCATTGCTGTTTGAATTTGCCACGAAAATTTCCGCGGGCATGGTCAGGCTGGTGCGGGAAAAGGCAAGGGTGCGCCCATCGCCGCTTATATCGAATTCTTCGTTGAAATTTCCGTTCACGATTATTTTGGGGGAATTTCCGGGCGCGACTGAAATCGCGTAGATGGGCATTTCGCCTTTGTCTTCGACGCTAAAGTAAATGGTCTTGCTGTCCGGCGCGAACTCGTAGGATTCCACGCTGCGGTCGAGATCTTCCGTCAAATTGGTTTCTTTTCTGTTCTTGCGGGAATAAAGCATGAGGCGCCAGCGATCGGCCTCGTAGCCCGGTTGCGTTTGCGCGCGGTAGGCGATCCACTGGCCGTCGCGGGAATACACCGGGCCCCAGTCGTCGGCAGGATTGAGCGTGATTCGGGTGGGCGCGCTGGAGCCGGAGGCGGGCACGGTAAAAAGATCGCCATTTGTGCTGAGGGACTCGTCTCGATCAGTGTTGGCGGTGAAACAAATTTCGCGACTGTCGGGAGAAAAGGCAATCGCTTCCGGGGCGCCCAGGGTGAACGGCGGAACATCATAGTCGGCACCGGGCGTGAGATCGCGGGGAGTTCCACCTTCGGCGGAAATGACAAAGAGATGGCTGCGCTTGCCGTCGGACCACGCGTTCCAATGGCGATAGAGCAGCTTGTCGTAAATGTGCGCCTTCACTTTGCTTTTTGATTTTTCGGCGTCGCGGCGCGCGTTGCAGGCTTCGTTCGTACAATCTGGATAGACGCTGGAAACGAAGGCGATGAACTTTCCGTCGGGCGACCAAATTTCGTTGTCCGCACCGGTGGAAAGAAAAGTGACGCGGGTAACGGTACCGGTTTTGACGTCCATGGAAAAAACTTGTTGGTTCCCTTGGATGCGGCCGGAAATAAGCGCGAGCTTCTGGCCGTCGGGTGACCAGCGAGGGCGCATGTCGCTCCCTCCGTGCGTCAATTGCCGCGGCTCGCCGCCGGCCACGCTGACGATCCATATGTCGCGTGAGGTGTGATTTGTCTCTAGGTTTGGAGTTGCCACGGTGTAGGCAACCCACTTGCCGTCGGGAGAAATTTGCGGCTCGCTGAGGCGGTGCATTGAGATTAAGTCCTGGAAAGTGATGGCGCGTTTTTTTGTTGTTTGTGCGTTGAGGGAAACCGGCGGTACGACGAGAGGCATGACAGCGAGACCGGCGGCCAAGATTTTGCCAATGCGGTGCGGAGTCACGTTCACCTTTCCTCGCTTACGGCTACGGACTACACTTTTCTAGTGCTAAGAAAAATGAACGAGCCGCCTGCCACCAGCAGGAGAACGCCGAAGGCTTTCGGGAGTTGTATTATTCGAGTGGTTTCTACGATCGTTCTGACGCCGCCAATTTCCATTTCCTTTTTCTTGGAAGGCATGCTGAGGTTGGGATGAACCAATGCCGCAATGCCGAGCGCGATGAAGAGCGCCCCCATCACTACGTATGGGTGAACTTTCATCGCAATATTCTCTTGTGCGTCATGCTTTAATTCGACGGCGTGGCTTGCGCGGTGCCGATTGCCGGAACCATCGGTTTCAGAATTTCACCCAAGTAGTCCGGGCGGCCGGTGTCGCGCACCAGATGAGGCCAGCGCAAGCCGCCATGATAGTCGATGGAACGGGTCTGAAATCGGGCGCCGTTTGCGACGATCAACTGAATCGGAGCAGCGGACAATTTTGAACCGGCGATGGCTTGCCTCATTTCATCCGGAGAGTACTGCTTCCCGTTGACGGCGATGATTTTCATGCCCGGGCCGATTCCGGTGTCGTAAGCGAGACCGCCGTGAGTTACATCGTCCACGGTTCCGTCATCCTGAACGATCATTCCGATGGTGAAGGTCAGGTTTGTTCGCCGGGCGAGGCCGCTTTCGATCGCTTCCATTTCGTTGGGTTCTTCGCTGTAGATCAACTTCCACCCGTTATTTTCGACGGCTTCGATGGGAGTTTTGGTTGAGACGCCGTCCAGTCGCGCGCGAAGAAAGCCGGTCCAGTCGTAGGGCGCGAGAGTATTCAAAACGGCGACGACATCTTCGAATTTATAAGTTTTCAGTGCAGGAACGTTCGGGGAACCGGCGTAGAAAATCTGGCAGAAATCGTTCATGGATTTCTTGTCTTTGGTGAGAGCACGCAGAGTGCCGTCGACGTCGAGCCAGAGCAACTGGCCTTCTTCGTAAAAATCTGTGCCGCGGCGCCAGTTTGACCAGTCTTCGGTGGCGTTATAGAGAAACGGCGCAGCGTCGGCCGTGTCCTGCAAGGGGCGCCAGTCGCGGCCGGGACGATGCTCGTAGGTGGCGACAAGCTCTGCTAAATCGTCCATCGTTTGTTGCTGAGTGAGCAATCCGCTTCGCGCGGTGAGAACGAAACTGCCGAGATATTCCGTCAAGCCTTCATAGACCCAGAGCAAATCATCTTTCATGGGCTGCTGATAGTCCGCGGTGGCCAAGCCTTCGGGGCGGCGGTACTTTCCATTCCAGGAATGGACAAATTCGTGGGGCAGAAGACCGGCGAAGGCGATCAGCTCGGAGTCATCGATGAGGCTACGCTCGCTAGTGCGATCGTCGCTGGATTCGTGATGCTCCAGGCCGAAGTGGGCAACGTCGTCGCTGAGCGTGAGAAGAAAATGATAATCGCGATAATGGCGCGGGCCGAAAAGCGCGCCGGCTTCCGTTACGAGTTGATTGAAATGCGACTGGGTTTCCGGTGACATGGCGAGGGCGGCTTCACTGTCGGCGGCGATGTCCATGTAATGCGGAGGATCCTGGCCAGGCGTCAGTTGAATTTCGCGAAAATATTTTCCTGCGAGTACCGGGGAATCGACGAGGGTGTTCAGCGTGACCGGCGAAAAATCGATCATGTCGCCGTTCTGTTTGGGACCGGGGAGAGCGGTGCCGTATTTCCATCCGGCGGGAAGCCTCAGGCTTGGCACGAAAGTAATGTCATGTATGTTGAAGCCTTTGGGGTACATCAAGACTTGATTCCAGCTGAGGACGTCCAAAGCGTTTGTAGCTGAAGCTCCGGCGGAAAATCCCATGGCGGGGGCCGCGAGCAGAAAATCAAAGTCCGCGGTTAGACTGTTAATCCCGGCAGGAATGTTCAAATGGATCGAGAACATTTCCACCAAGTCGCGGCGCCAGGGAATTGATTTGCCCGCGGCGCTGAACTTCAGTCCGGCAACTTCGATGATGGGGCCATCCGGCATGTGTTCACCGGGAAGCCATTCGGGGTAATAAAGGGTAAGTTCTCCGGGCGAGACCGGAATTTCCATATGGGCGTGCAGAATTTTCTGCGGCGCTTGCGAAGCGTCAACTACCAGGCGAATCGGGCCGGCCTTGGTTTGCGCCTGTACACTGGCGCTGCTGAAAAGGACAATTGCTGAAAGCAAGAGACCCGACATCGAAATTACTCTGCGCATTATTCCCCCGTTCAATTCGTATCGTATTTTGACGCACTGGATTTTGATTATGATTCAGAGAATCGGAACCGGACAATAGGTGATGACTCATTCAGAAATTGGAAACTCCCACCTGCGCGAATAAAAATTGGAGCACATCGGTGTCTTCCTCAATGATTTTGCTCACGGGGCGGCCTTCGCTGTGGCCGAGCTTCGTGTCGTACATCAGCAGAATCGGTTTGTCTCCGCCTTGCGCCGCTTGCATCTCCGCCGTCATCTTGCGGGCGTGAAGAGGGGCTACGCGTGTATCGCTGTCGCCGGTTAGAAAAAGCACAGCCGGATATTTTGTTCCTTTTACGACGTGATGGTAGGGCGAGTACGCGTAGAGGAATGGAAACTGATTAGGGTCGTCAGATGATCCGTACTCGGGCACCCAGAATCGGGCCACCAGGAATTTCTGGTAGCGCACCATGTCGAGGAGCGGGTAGCCGCAGACGACAGCGCCAAACAAATCGGGACGCTGGGTCATGGCCGCGCCCATTAGCAGGCCGCCATTGCTGCGTCCCGTGATGGCAAGGTGCTGAGGATTAGTATAGCGATTCGCAACGAGCCACTCGGCAGCCGCAAAAAAATCGTCGAAGACATTCTGTTTTTTCTCGAGCATGCCTGCGTGATGCCAGGCTTCGCCAAATTCTCCGCCGCCGCGCAGATTGGGCACGGCAAAGACACCACCGTGTTCGGCCCAGACGATCGCATCGTCGCGAAACGCGGGAGTTTCGCTGGAATCGAAACCGCCATAGGCAGTCATCAAGACGGGATTCGAACCGTCGAGCTTCAGTCCCTTTTTGTAGAAAAGAAACATGGGGACGCGAGTTTTATCTTTGGACGCGTACCAAACTTGTTTTACGTCGAATTCGTTCGCGTCTATCGGAACGGCGGGCTTGGCCCACACGGCGAGCGTGTGCTGCGGAATGTCGTAACGATAAATAGTGGCGGGAATGGCGAAAGATTGAAACGATAGAAACGCTTCAGAGCTTCGCCACCTGCCGGTGATTCCGCTGACGTCTCCCAATACCGGCAGCGCGATTTCACCCGCGGGCTTGCCGTCAGCTTCAAAAACTTCCAGGACGGAGGATGCGTTGTGAGAATACTGCGCGATGATTTTTCCGCCGGCCAATCGAAAATCTTCCAGGCGCGAGTCGCTCTCGGGAATCACTTCCTTCCAATTTTCCTGCGCGGGACTGCTTAAAGGCACCGCCAGCAAGCGCCAGTTCGGAGCCTTCCAGTTTGTTTCCAGGTAGAGCGTGTCGCCCGCAATTTCGCCCTGGAAGCAGGAGTTAATCGTTTTGACGATCGGAGTAATGGGGCCGGCCTGCACGAGGTCTTGGAAATAAACTTCGGATTTTTCACACGCCGAGCCATAAAAGACCATGAAAAGCAGGTAGCGGCCGTTTTCGGAAACATCCACGGATAAGATTTTATCGGCGCCATAGCCTTCGCCGAAGATTTCCTTGTCCTGCTCGGAGCTGGTACCCATTGCGTGATAGTAGGCGCGAGGGCCAGCGTCCGTCAGCTTCGAGTAATAAAAACCGGTCTTGTCGGTTTTGAATGAAGCTCCGGAAAGATAACGAGCGCGAGGAAGGGAATCGGGAATTTCTTTGCGTGTGTCGGTATCGATCAAATGCAAGGAGACTTCGTCTTCGCCGCCTTTGCGCACGCCGTAGGCCACCAGTTTTCCATCATCGGAATAACCTTCAAAATTCACGCTGGTGGTGTGGTCAGGGCTCAGCGATGTTGGATCGACGAGCACTTCCTCGGCTCCGGCCGGGCCTCGGCGCATGTAGAGAACAAACAAATCCTGTCCCGCGGCGCGTTTGGAATAAAAATAGCGGCCGGCGCGCGCCACGGGGAGGTTAATAGTGTCCACTTTGATTAATTCGGCGAGACGTTTGGAGATGGCTGCGTCACCCGGCAACTTCTTCAGCACATTTTGCGTGCAGGCGTTCTGCACATCGATCCAGGCGCGTGTTTCGGGGCTGTTTTGATCTTCGAGCCATCGATACGGATCGCTTACCACCACGCCGTGAATTGTTTCCTTCACGTCATCCACAGGCGCAGGCGGCGGGCACTTCATTTCAGCACCACGCGCCGTGAGGGGAGCAGCGTTGGTGGCGATCAATGCAATCAGCGTCAAAAAGAGCGAGCGAAACCGGCGCCGGTCTGCGGAGAGGAACGCGGAATGTTGAAAATCTGACGGTAGTTCTGTCGAAGGTTCTTCGGTGGAACTTATCTTCAAATTTTACTCCCTTCACAAATTTCAAGTGACCGGCGTGGCCATCTTTCGCGGTGGATTAAAAAACGGCAATTCCCTGGTAGTGGCTCTCACCTTGTGACGCACGGCTTCCACGGTAAGTTCCATTTGCAATTGGAGGCCCGGCTCGGCGTGTTCGCGATTGAGGCTTGCAAGCGCGATCATTTTCTTCAAGGTCGGCGACCAAGTGGTGGAGGTGGCTTTGCCTACCTGCAACCCACCGCGATACACCGGAACGGGGGTGCGCGAGGCCGTGCTTTGGACCTGTGGTCCCAGGCCGACGGCATCGTAGAGACGCTCGACATCTTCCCAGTTAATGTCCAACCCCATCAACAGGCGTTTGGCGCCGCGCTGGTTTTCTTCCGCCAGAGCTTCGCGACCGATGAAATGTTCCTTCTTCAAATCGACCATGCGGCCGAGACCGATTTCGTAGGGCGAATATTTTTGCGATTCGATCAGCGCGCGTTTGCTGCTGAAATAATCCACTTCGATCAGGATGAGTCCGGCTTCGATTCGCGCCACGTCCAGAGCCAGCATTCCGGCGGGATGCAGATCGAACTGGCGTCCATTTTCCATGAGGGCGTCCCAAACTTTGGGCGCTTCGTTCCATGGCGTCCAGATTTCGTAACCAAGATCGCCGGTGTAACCGGTGCGCGAAATATCCACATCCACGTCCGCGATTTTTCCATGAGTGAAACGGAAGTATTTCAGGTTGGCGATGTCGGCTTGGGCTGTTTTCATCAGCAGGCGCCCGGAGGTGGGGCCTTGCACCGCCAGCGCTGCAACTTTGTTGGAGATGTCTTCAATATTGACGTCGAGGCCCAGCGCGTTTTGATGGAACCAGCGCATGCTGGGGTCGGCGGCGGTCCAGCGAAAGGCATTTTCCGCGAGACGCGAGATTGTGCCGTCGTCGATTACTTTGCCTTCTTCATCGCACCAGCAGCAGTAGATGACCTGTCCGACCGCGACTTTATTGATGTCACGGGTGATCACTCGGTTTACCAGCTTGGTTGCGTCTTTGCCGGTCAAAAGATATTTGTACAGGGGAGAGACGTCGATCATGGCGCTGGCATTGCGAATCGCGTTGTACTCGTGGTCGTGATGCATTTCGTAAACACTAACGGCGTAGTAACCCGACCATTCGCGATAATTCATGCTCTCGCAAAGCTTTGAAGTTCTGTCGTGGACTGCTGTTCCGATCGGCACAACCGCTCCTGTTGTAATAATCCCTAAAAAATAGCCGCCAAATCGCCCGCAAACTGCCGTATAAACGCGGCCCGCAATTATAGTTCGTGCGTGCGGGCTATCGCAAGGCGAAGTCAGAGGCGGATTCGCGGGGGAGCGTCATTTTTGCGGCGCCGATGTGACCGGCGGGATCACCGGATGGGTGGAAAGTTCGTTGCCTGCGATGATGGCGTTGCGAATCTGGCTGTATATATCGGTGAGCGTGTTGGGCGTGTGCGGGATCAAAATCGTGTTGCTGTGATCGTTTGCCGCGATTTCCTTGAGCGTGTCGAAATACTGGGTCATTAGGACGAGCTGCATCACATCCTGTGGAGTGGAGCCGGGAACCGTTTTGGCGAAATCCTCGACCGAATCTTTCAAGCCGGTGATGATGGCCTTTCTCTGATTGGCGATACCTTCTCCCTGCAGGCGTTTCGATTCAGCCTCAGCTTCCGCCTGCTTCACCAGAAGCATCTTGTTTGTTTCTGCACGGGAGACGGTGGCTTCGCGTTCGCGTTGCGCCGCGTTGATGTCGTTCATCGCAGCCTTCACTTTTTGGTCGGGAACGATGTCGGAGATCAAAACTTTGACGATGGAGTATCCGTACTCCTTCATCGAAGCGTCCAAGTTGTCTCGTAGATCGCTTGCGATGTCGGCCTGGTTAAGGAAGGTATCGTCCAACTTCATTTTTGGAACGTGGCCGAGGACGACGTTGTACACCATGGACTCGATCTGCTTGACGGGGTCGGACAGTTTGTAGAACGCGGCTTCGACAGCGTCGGGCATAATCTTGTATTGGATCGAAACCGGTATCTGAACGAAGACGTTGTCCTGCGTTTTCGTTTCGACCTGCACGTCGAACTGCTGCACCTTCATGCTTAGGCGGCGAACAACGGTTTCGAGATAGGGCGTTTTCCAATTCAGGCCGGGTCCGGCAACACGCGCAAATTTTCCGAGCCGCTGGACGATGGCTACCTGTGCCGTCTCAACGGTGAAAAACGAACCGAGAACTATGCTCAAAGCGAGCAGAACAATGACGGCGATGAAAAACAGTAAAAATGTAGCCATGCTCTCCCTCCCGTTTCTTCATACATTAGCCGAGATAAATTTAGTGATGCGGAGGACGGCGGCATTCTACCTCAACATTGATTCGTTTTATGAATCGGGAGATCACATCAGTGTGACCGTTGCGCCGCGCAGTCTGTCACGAGATGCTTGACTGGCAGTCAGGGCCTCTCGCTTCTTAGTTGTGAGTCTGCGGCTGCGCTTGTAGAATGCTTCGACTTCTGCGGCACGCAATATTCCGCAAGTTTTATCACGTAAATCCATGGCAAAACGATACGACGTAATCGTTATTGGCGGCGGGCACAACGGCCTGGTGAACGCGGCGTACCTCGCCAAGGCGGGCAAAAAAGTCCTGGTGCTGGAGCGCAGGTATGTTCTGGGCGGCGCTGCCGTTACCGAAGAAATTATTCCGGGGTTCAAATTTTCCGTTTTTTCCTATGTGGTTTCGCTGCTGCGTCCGGAAATAATTCGGGACCTGGATTTGCCGCGCCACGGGCTGGAAATTCTTCCGCTCGATGGAACAATCACGCCGATGCAGAACGGCGATTACCTTTGGCGCGAGAACGATCACGGCAGAACTCGGCGCGAGCTGGAGCGCCACTCGAAGCTGGATGCCGAAGCGTACGAGGAATTTGGCAAGTCGATGGTGGCGATGTGCCGTTTCGTGAAACCGATTCTGGGGATGATTCCGCCGGACCCCAGTTCTCTGGATCCGCGAGATTTGAAGAAGCTGGCGTTCCTGGGCAAGCGCTTCCAGTCGCTGGCAGCGGAAGACAAATACAATCTGGTGCAGCTCATGACCATGAGCGCTGGGGATTTCCTAGACCAATGGTTCGAGACGGACGTGTTGAAGGCGACGATGTCCGCATCGGGAATCATCGGAACTTTTCTGGGGATTCGGTCGCCGGGCACCGCGTACGTTTTGCTGCATCACTACATGGGAGAAATTGACGGGGCGTTTCGGTCGTGGGGATTCAGCCGCGGCGGCACCGGGGCAATTTCGAATGCGATTGGCAGCGCGGCGAAAGAAGCCGGCGCGGAAATTCGCACGGAAGTGGCGGTGAATCGTATTGTGATCAAGAACGGCGTGGCGCAGGGCGTGGTGCTCGAAGGCGGCGAAGAAATATACGCGGATGTGATTTCTTCCAGCGTGGACCCCAATCTTACATTTTTGAAATTTATAGAAGAGCGTGAGCTGCCGGGAGAGTTTCTGGAGGAAGTGCGGCGTTACAAGTATCGTGGCTCTTCTGGAAAAGTGAATCTGGCGCTCGATGCGCTGCCGGATTTCAAATGCCTGCCTGGGCCTGGCCACCATCTGCGCGGAGCAATTTCGATTTCGCCTTCCATGGACTACATGGAACGCGCCTACGACCAAGCCAAGTACGGGGAATTTTCTCGGCGTCCTTACATCGACATGGTGATTCCTACGCTTACCGATCCGTCCGTCGCGCCTCCCGGGAAGCACATTCTTTCGTGCTTCGTGCAATATGCCCCGTATAAGTTGAGCAGCGGAAACTGGGACGAGCAGCGCGAGGCGTTTGGCAATACGGTGATCGATACGATCGCGGAGTACGCTCCGAATATCAAGAACATTATTATCGGCAAACAGTTCATCACGCCGCTGGATATCGAGCGGCAGACCGGCCTGACCGAGGGGAATATTTTTCAGGGCGAGCTTTCACTGGAGCAACTTTTCTTTTTGCGACCGGCGGCGGGCTGGGCGCGATATCGTACGCCGATTAAAAAATTGTATATGTGCGGATCGGCCACGCATCCGGGCGGCGGAATCATGGGCGCTCCAGGGCGTCTTGCCGCGCTAGAAATCCTGAAAGACACGGGGAAGGGGAAAAACTGACCGTGGCCGCGCAACGCGAAATCGTGATTCTGGGCGGCGGCCACAACGCGCTAGTGGCGGCATTCTATCTGGCGAAAAGAGGGCTGAAGCCGCTAGTTTTGGAACGTCGCGAGATGGTTGGCGGCGCGGCGGTGACGGAAGAGTTTCATCCGGGGTTTCGTTGTTCCACGGTAGCGCACGCCGGAGGGCCGCCGCTAGCCGCGATTTTGAAGGATATGCAGCTTGCGCGGCACGGGCTGGAGAAACTCGAGTCTCCCGTGCGAATTTTCGCTCCGACCCTGGAAGGGCGCTCGCTCACGTTGTACACCGACACGCAGCGATCGGTGACTGAGATTCAGAAGTTTTCCGCTAAAGATGCGGCCAGCTACGGCGAGTTTGCAGGCGGTCTCGCGCGTATTGGAACAATTATCGAGCAACTTCTGTTGCTGACGCCGCCGGTAATTGAAAAACCGTCGAAGGAAGATATTTGGAAATTGCTGAAAGTTGGGCGGCGGGTTCGCGGGCTGGGAAAAAAAGAAATGATGAGGCTGATTCGCTGGGGCCCGATGGCTGCTGCGGATTTCGTCGCTGAATTTTTCGAGACGGACGTGCTGCGCGCGGCAGTTGCGGCGCGAGGGATTTTCGGCGCGGCTATGGGCCCGTGGTCGGCGGGTTCTACAGCGCTTTTGCTTCTGCGCGCGGGTGCTGATCCATATCCGGTTGGAAATTCCGCGTATCCGCGTGGTGGAATGGGCGCGCTGACAGCGGCCATGGCTGCGGCTGCGAAGGAAGCGGGCGCGGAGATTCGCACGGGCGCGGAAGTGAAACAAGTTCTGGTGAAGAACGGGCGGGTGACCGGCGTTGCGCTCGCGAACGGGGACGAGATTGCGACGAAGACGGTGGTTTCCGGGGCCGACCCGCGGCGAACACTTCTCGGGTTACTCGATCCCGTGCATTTGCCGCCGAGCTTTGTGGTGAAGATGCAGAATTACCGCTGTAATGGGACTGTCGCGAAGATAAATGTCGCGCTGGACGCGCTGCCCACATTCGCGGCGCTGAAAAATTCTTCGGACGGAAATTCCGCGCTGGCAGGGCGGATTCACATCGGCCCCGGCATCGATTACCTCGAACGCGCCTTTGACGATTCCAAGTACGGCGAATTTTCGCGCGCGCCGTTTCTCGACATTTCTATTCCGTCGATTCTAGATTCGTCGCTGGCGCCTGCGGGAAAGCATGTGATGTCGATCTACATGCAGTTCGCGCCGTACAAATTGAAGCAGGGGGAGTGGTCGCAACAGCGCGACGCGTTGCGTGACACAGTGCTAAGAACTCTTTCGGCCTACGCACCGGATCTGGCGCAGAAAATTCTGGCCGTGCAAACCATCACGCCGAAGGATTTGGAAACGACCTATGGACTTACGGGCGGGCATCCGTTCCACGGCGAACTTGCGCTGGATCAAATTTTCACGATGCGTCCGTTGCTGGGCTGGGCGCGTTACGCCACGCCGGTAGCGGGACTTTTTCTCTGCAGCAATGGCACCCATCCTGGGAACGGCGTGACCGGCGCTTCCGGGCACAATGCTGCGCGCGAAATCCTGAAACATATCCGCAAATAGTACTTAGAATGCCCGCCCCTGCGGCGACCTTTAAGTGGTTATCTCTTCGGATTGTTATTCCGCGGAATCTTCGGTTCTTGATAATTCGTCAATCGCAGCTTCGCTTAGCCTTCACTCGGCTGACGAATTCCGACGCTTTTTCTTTTTCGCATGATGATGTGTGGCGGCATGCTTTTTTTCTGCGATGGGGCGCGGTTGAACTTGTGGCAAGTCAGAATTGAAAATGTCGGCTACGACTTTCCACTTGTTGTCGGGCTGCTTTTTCCAAACTTCCACAAACTTGCCATTGTCGGAGACTGGCTTGCCGCGCGCGTCTTTTGTGGTGAGTTGGTAGGTGCCGATCAGATAGGCCAGATCGCCGGAACGGGCGACTTCTACTTTGCTGGCCTGCCAGGAAAGGGAAGTATCGGGAGTTAGAAGGCCGGCCCAGGCCGCGCGGATCGATTGCTTGTCGCTGGCGATGGGAGCGTTGGGCGCGAGCAAAGAGGCGTCATCGCTGTAATACGACACGGTGCCGTCCACGTCTCTTGCGGCAGCGGTCTTGGACCACTGGGCGTCGGCATCGCGAATGGCTTTTTCATCGGCGGCGCGTGTGTCGGGCGGCTTTTGCTCTCCGCATCCAGCGACCAACAAAACGACGGCAAGACAGCTCCACAGCGCCAACTTCGCTCTTATTGCTACTTCGTAACGGCAAGCCATCGATAAATCCCTCCACTTCAAAATTTGTGCAGTCCATCTTACAACGACCACTGTGTTGTGTGTTGGTCAAGAGAAGAAAAAGCTTCGCAAAACCTTCAATGAAGATTGAAATCGCGCCGGTGGTTTACGAAACGCGTCAGTTTGTTTCACACAACGATAGCGAACTCTCCTTTACCCTTTCGCACATCAGCGTCACGACGTAGCGGTTCCGGCCGGAACAGAATGTTAATCTTTGGATTCCCCCTTCGGAGGTAAGCGTGCCCGCGTCTTTGCCACCCAACGGCGGTGGCGCAGAGAACCGTCGCAGCACTCGAGTGATCCATGCTGTACCGGTGACGATACGGGCGCGGGATGCGCTAGGCCAGTC
The DNA here is from genome assembly GCA_049693615.1 of Candidatus Acidiferrales bacterium. Lineage (GTDB taxonomy): Bacteria > Acidobacteriota > Terriglobia > Acidiferrales > UBA7541 > Palsa-295. Next base: position 202,655 of record JBAVQB010000027.1, read on the forward strand.
ATTCGAAGAATTTACGTCAACCGTCACGGTGAACTGCAACGGCTGCAAGTACGAGTCGAAGCATTACGTACCGAAGGGTTCCGGGCTCACCATCGAAATTGGCCCTCGGCAGCGTGGATCGGGCTCGAGAATATTTCCGGCTCGAGTTGTATGGGTCCAGCGTCCGCGCAATTACCGCGAAATCTTCCATATCGCGGTGGAATTCGAAGTTCCCGGAAATGTTTGGGATATCAAAGTTCCACCCAAAGATTGGTTCCCGCATCCTGATGATGAAGAGCTGATTATTCCGGTGTATCCGGAAGAAGGCGATGCGGTCCCTTTACTTGTGGCGTCGGCGCCACAGGCGCAAAAATTAGAGACTCAAAATGACATAACGCAGACTGCTCATGCCGTATTGACCGAATCCGCCGCGCCAGCAGCGTCGGAGGCTATGATTCTCGATCGCGCTGCTTCGTGGCAGACGAATGAACCGGAGTTGAAGGTGGCCCGGCAGATCGTGAGGTCGAACGTGGAAGCGGCGATGATTGAAGAAATCGCGCTGTTGCGAGAGGGTCTTGAATCGCAGCTCGAGGAGGCAGTGCTGCAGACCGTCAAATCATTGTCAGATGGGATCGTCCGGCGCATTTTGAATGCGGTGGCCGAGCAAACTTCGGAACATACTGGCGCTATCGTCGCCGAGGCGCTCCATAGTCGCGGAGGCAATAACGAAGAGATGGGAGCCAAGGTTCGTTTGGCGGCACAGGAAGCTTTGAGCGCTCAAGTGCCGCGCAAATCGCAGGCGCGCAAGCGTGCGCGCAAAGCTCCGAAACAAGAAACGTAGCCTGATAAGAACGGTAGTAAGATAGCCAGGATAATAGGAACTGTATGCAGCGGCGTTCAATTCATTTCACGAAAGTGGGTTCCTCATGCGAGACATAAAAGTTTCTCCATCTCCTACCGCCGCCGAGAACAGTGCGGAGCGGCGTCGGTCACACCGCGTTTACATCACGATGCCTGTAATCATTCGTGGAAAAAACGGGCAGCAGACGTTCAGCGAAGAAACGCGCACGGCCTCGGTGAACGCACATGGCTGCATGGTGCGGCTGGCAGAAAAAGTGATGAAGGGCCAGGAGGTGGCAATCGTCAATCCCAAGACGGTGGAGGAACTGCCATGCACGGTAACGTTTGTAGGTCAGAAGGAATCCGGCAAGACGGAAGTGGGCCTGGAATTCGTCGAACCGTCACCCCATTTCTGGCGAATAACGTTTCCATCCGATGATTGGGATCCCGCTGAACGCAAACGTCCTTCCAGCACGAATACGCGCGGCTTGCCCAGCGCTAAAAAGACCTAAGGCTTTCCGCAAACTCTAGAAGCTTAAATAAGTGGTGTGCGTTGACGTTGACATGCCCGCGTGTTGTGGGTGCATGCGGGGCGCGATACAATTAAAGGTCAAACGATGGCGCGATTACCTTCTGGGAGGAGTTGGCTATGACATCCACTGCGACGCCGCAAACACTGTTGGAGCGCGGCGAGTTTCAGAACGAAGCGTTCATTGATTTCGGCAAGGCTGAGAACCGCAAGTCGATGGAAGACGCGCTGCGGCGAGTGAAGGAAATGTTTGGGCGCGAATATCCGCTGATTATCGACGGAAAAAGGATCACCACCACGGACAAAATCAAGTCCACTAATCCGTCGCATCCGCAAGAAGTGATTGGAATCTTCCAGAAAGCCAGCGTGGAGATGGCTAACCAGGCGGTGGAAGCGGCGGACCGCGCGTTTGAAAAGTGGCGAAAAGTGCCGGTGGCGGAACGCGTGGCTTGTTTGTATCGCGCGGCGGATATTTTGCGGAAGCGGCGATACGAGATGGATGCCTGGCTCGTTTATGAGGTGGGGAAGACCTGGCCCGAGGCGGATGCTGATACTGCTGAGCTGATCGACTTCTGCGAGTACTACGGGCGCGAAATGATGCGTCTGGGAACGCCACAACAGCTGGTTCCGATGCGCGGCGAGAAAAATTATTTGAAATACATTCCGCTGGGCGTGGGTGTGATCATTCCGCCGTGGAATTTTGCCGCGGCGATTATGGGGGGCATGACGGTGGCGGCGATCGTGGCAGGAAATACGGCGATCGTGAAACCGTCGAGCGATTCGCCGACGGTGGCAGCGCTCTTCATCGATATTTTGTTTGAGGCCGGCGTGCCGCGTGAGGTAGTGAGCTTCTTTACCGGGCCAGGCGGGACGGCTGGCGAGGCGTTGGTAAACCATCCGAAGACACGGTTCGTCGCCTTTACCGGATCGAAAGAGGCGGGGCTGCGCATCAGCGAGCAAGCTTCGAAGACACAGCCGGGGCAGAGGTGGATCAAACGCACAGTGCTGGAAATGGGCGGCAAGGACGCCATCGTTGTGGACGAGGAAGCGGATGTGGATGCCGCGGTGGAAGGTGTGGCGCTCTCAGCGTTTGGATTCCAGGGGCAGAAGTGTTCGGCGTGTTCGCGAGCGATTGTGGCGGAGACGATTTACGACGAGTTTCTCGGGAAATTGGTTGAGCGCGTTAAAAAAATCAAGGTGGGGCCAGCGGAAGATCCCAACAACTACATGGGGCCGGTGATCAACAAAGCGGCGATGACGTCGATTCTTGGATACATCCACCAAGGGCAAAAAGAAGGGCGTTTAATGACTGGAGGAAAGCAGGCCGCGGGGGACGGATATTTTCTGGAGCCGACGGTGATCGCGGACGTGGACCGCAAGGCGCGAATTTTCCAGGAAGAGATTTTTGGGCCAGTCCTGGCGGTGACGAAAGCGAAAGATTTTGACGAAGCGCTCTCGATGGCGAACGACAGCGAATTTGGTTTAACAGGCGCGGTGTATTCGCAGAATCCGAAGAAGATTGAGCGTGCGGAAGATGAATTCCACGTCGGCAATTTGTACATGAACCGAAAATGCACGGGGGCGCTGGTGGGTGCGCATCCGTTTGGCGGATTCAATATGTCAGGGACGGATTCGAAGTCGGGCGGACAGGACTATCTGCTGCTGTTTCTGCAGGCGAAGACTGTTTCGGAGAAGGTCGGCGGGACTAAGTAGGCTGCCGTTTTTGGCTGGAAACGGAAAGAAAGAGCAGATCCCTCGCTACGCTCGGGATGACAAGGTAAGAGAGGTAGATCGGCCCAAGTAAGTTGAGCGTTATCCATCGTTAGTCCAAAAAAAAAACAACAAGCAAGTCCTTCACTTTGATCTTCGTTCTACTTCCTTCCTTCGTCAGGGTAAAGAGGGCGGCTGGCTTCCCGCTGAATCAATCAGGCCTACCGGGATTCGGCGTCATGTGAAAACCCCAGCGGAGGATGACGTAGGCGATGGGGCCGGAAGCGAGGAGCAGCGGAGCCCAGTGCAGGACCAGCGGCTCGCTGTAATAAACTTTCACAGCGCACAAGATTGCGGGAAAAATCAAAATGTAGGCGATGCCTGCGCCGCCGCCGGGGATTCTGAAGCTACGCGGCGCGTTGGGTAATTTCTGGCGCATGCGCCAGGCGGCCAGAAGTGTGAGAAGGGTAGTGGCGATGCGTGTCCATATGTAGATGTTCACCAGGTCTTCCACCGGGTACTTCGCGAGAATGCAATAAACCAAAGTAGAGACAGCGATTGCGCGCGCGGGTGTGCCATAACGAGAGTGGATTTTTCCGAGCCAGGAGGGCAAGTAGCCGTCCTGCGCCATGGTGGCGGGAATACGCGTGGTGTAAAGAATCGTGCTATTGGACAGCGAGAGAGTACCGATCATGGCGGCGATTAGCATAGCGGCGCCAAGTGCTGGCCCGCCGATCAGGCGCGACGCGGTGACGATATAGTCCGTTTTCCACTCCTGCCAGTTGCCGAGGACGGCGAGGGCAAGCGTGGTGGGCAAAATGTAAGTGAGGATATTCATCGGTGTGTTCCAGGCGAGGATGCGCACGAAAGTTTTCTGGGGATTTTTCATCTCGCCGGTCATGCTGGAAAGCTGTTCGTAGCCGGCGTAGTTCCACATGGCGAGCGCGAGGCCGCGGCCAAATGCGGCGCCGAAAGGTTGGTCCGGCGGAACGATGGGGAGCATAGGGTTGTAATGCAAATGGAATAGCGATACAGCGCAAAGCCACGCGACCGGAATAAAAACAGCTATGAGTAAGGCCACAGAAAACCAGCCGGCAATTTGAATGCCGCGCGCGTTCATGTAGGCGAGAAGGCAAAGAACCAGGCACGCTCCCCCCCATTTTATGTTTCCAGTGATCCACGGCAGATATTCGCTAAGGTAGTCCATCACCAGGACGCCGTAGAGGCTGTTCAACAGGAACGTGCCGGTCCAATTCCACCAGCCGCATTGAAAGCCCCAGAAATCGCCGAAGGCGGCGCGGGACCAACGATAGAAACCACCTTGTACGGGGAGAATGCTGTTGAGTTCTGCGGACGCGAAAGAAATGGGGATGCTCCAGAAAAAAGGAACGAAGGCGAGGAAGAGGATGGCCATGCCGGGGCCGGAATCGTGGAAGATGCCTTCATAGCCGAAAGGACCGCCGGCCGTGTAGCCATAGAAAAGCGCTAGGAGCGGGAGGAAACCGATCTGGCGGAGATGCGAGTCCTTGGGAGGGAGCGGATTTTCGGCTTCAGTTTGGCTTTTGGGCATTAAGCCTGCGCAAGGAGCGGCATGATATGAGAGCGCACGCGTGTTTTCAATGAGATTTAAAACTATCGCTTGACGCGAAAGGCTGAGGGGTAAGAGAATTTGCTGCGATTTTCCCCCAAGACAGTACCGCGTCAGATCAGGATTAAGACTGAGCGCTATCCCAGAAGGCGAGCAGCCAAATTTTGAAACGCGAGACTCACGCTGACGGCGGGGATGCTGCTTTGGTGTTGGACTTGCAGTTTTCACGCTAAGGCGATACGAGGAGCCAGAAGGCATTTTTTGTTAACTAGCGGTAAGTCGAGTCTAGGCAATGGTGTAGCCTCGACCGGATTCTCAGGTAGATCTTGGCGGAGCGGGGTAAAGACCGTTAGTGGGCAAAAATTTTCACTTTTATCGGTAGCGTTTCCAGCGCGAGTTGCTTCGATTGGATGCGAAACGTAGCAAGCACTAGGGTCGGCGAGGAGTGTTTAATGCGATTATTTAGGGTACTTTCATCAACTTTTGCAATCTTACTTTTTGCTATCACAATTTTGCTCGGCGCGCCCGTAGCCACGGCGAGCCCGCAACAGGCTGGCAGTCAGCCACAGTCGAAATCCGATGGAGTAGCCGCCCCAGACAAAACAGGAAGGGGTTGGGATCCCGATTTGCCGAAACGTGCTAGGCCCCAACAGGCTCCGCCACCCTTTACTGGACCATACGCACCGGGCGAGGTTTTTGTCTCTGACGCGATGGGTTTGGTCGACGTATTTAAACCGGACGGCACCCTTCTAGGAAGTTTGAATAGTGGCCAGCCACTGACGGCTGGCATGGCATTCGCGCAAACCGGCAACCTATATGTGACGACCTTCAGTGGATTGCAATCCACCCCGCCTGAAGGCGTTGTGCAATTTGATATCAATGGCAATTTGATTGGACCATTTGGAAATTTTCCTGCTGCTGATGACGACACGGCGTTTCCAGAATCAATCTTGTTTAACCAAGCCGGGAATGCGTTCGTCGGCGCCGCCACAGCGACGTACTTGGATGGTTGCAGTCCTCCGGAATTTACATCGGGACCCGTTCCGGCTTTTGAGTTCGATAGCAACGGAAATCTGCTCAACACGTTCACGGTAGCCGGCCAGTGCCGTGGGACGGACTGGATAGAACTGCTTCCGGATCAGCAAACTTTGCTTTATACGTCCGAGGGAACATCGGTGTTGAGCTTTAACATCAACACAAATGTCCAGAACCCAGATTTCGCAGACGAATTACCCGGTTCGAGTGCTTACGCTTTTCGCGTACTTCCTAACGGAGACCTACTAGTCGCTGATTCTACCGTGGTGGTTGAGTTGAACGCCAGCGGAGCGCAGGTCATGACTTACACGCCGAATCCTTCCGTGTTCACTCTGTTCGCGCTGAATCTTGATCCTGACGGCGCTTCATTTTGGACTGCGGATCTAGAGACTGGTACGGTGTACAGATTCGACATTGCGAGTGGAAGCCAGCTGGTGTCATTCACAACGCCTTCGGGCGAAGCTTCGGGAGTAGCGATATTCGGTGAGAAGCTAGTGGGGACAAACAATCTGATGGTGACGGATATGGGTACCGGGACTGGAACAGTTACGAGCTCGCCCAGCGGTATTAGTTGCCCATCGAGCTGTCTCGCCGCTTTTCCCGACAACAGCAATGTGGTATTGACGGCTACCGCTGCAGAGGGATCCACCTTTGCCGGATTCAGCTCGAACTGCGTCCCCGCCAACCCACAGACCAACCCACCCACCTGCACAGTGCCGATTGGGACAGCTGATGTGACGGTAACGGCAACTTTCAATTCGAGCAGCAATGAATCTCTTACAGTGATGTTCGCTGGGACGGGATCCGGGACCGTGAACAGCAACCCGGCTGGGATCAATGCATGCACTGCGACATGCTCGGCGAACTTTGCGAGCGGGACGCAGGTGACGTTGACGGCGTCGGCGGCGACCGGCTCGACTTTTGCGGGATGGAGCGGAGGCGGTTGCACAGGTACGGGGACATGCGTGGTTGCCTTGAATGCTGCGACGACAGTAACGGCCACATTCAACTCCAACACAAATAACTTTAAGCTTACGGTTAGCGAAATGGGAACAGGAACTGGGACAGTAACGAGCGCTCCGGCTGGGATCAGTTGTCCGACTACCTGCTCGGCAAACTTTGCGAGTGGGACGCACGTGACCTTGACGGCGTCGGCGGCGACCGGCTCGACTTTTGCGGGATGGAGCGGAGGCGGGTGTAGTGGAACTGGAACATGCGTGGTTACTTTGGCTGCTGCGACTACCGTGACGGCTACTTTCAATAGCGGCAGCAGTCCGGTGACGATTGGAATCGGGCAAGGTAGCTCGGCCACCGTGAGTACCGCTCCAGGAAGCAGTGCGGTGTTTGGATTGGTGCTGACTGCATTGTCGGGGACGACCGGTACGGTGCAGTTGACCTGTACGAGTCCTGTGACGAGCATCACCTGCAATATTGTGCCGAGTTCGGTGACGTTGACCGGAAAAGCCATCAATGTGGCGATCGTGGTGGAGACGTTCTGCAAGGGATCGGTTCCTAACTTTGTGCCAACGCCTGGAGGGTTCGCCACCGGGTTAGGACTGTTGCTTGCGACTTTGTGTCTAGGTGCGATGGCATGGACTTACAAGAGGCAGCCGCGTTGGGCGGTTTCGTTTGGATTGTTAATAATTTTCGCGGTGGGAATGTCGGCGTGCAGCAGCGTGGCGAAATCGCCGAGCGGCTCGGCGACGCCTCCGGGAAATTATCCTTTGGTTGTGACTGCGACGGCACCGAATGGAGCGACTTCCAGCGTGAATCTGACGCTGGTGGTGAAATAGGCGCGGGCGGCCTCTACCTGCTGAATAATGCAGTTCGTTTTCGGCGCGGTCGAGAATTCACGCGGGCGTTACGTCGAACACGTGAGCCTGAAAGCCTTCCAGGCGTATGAAAAGGCCGAGGTCGTGTAGTTCTGCACCGCTGCGGTTGTATCGAACTTCGTTAAGCTGATCGTAGAAGATGTACTGCTGGGTGCCCGAGACCTTGCCGGCCAGGTGCACGCGGCCCTGCGATGCGCCCGCGGCTAGATTCGCTGCAATTATTTTCCACCCTTCGTTCGAACGCCATTCATAGACGAGAAGCCCAGCGGGCGAGGTGTAGCCTTCCGCGGCGACATCCAGCATGTTCCATTTCCCTTGATGAAAAACGTTTTCGTGAGTAAGGGCGAGAATCTTATGGAAGAAGGCGCTGCTGTAGAGATCAACCGGTTCGTCCGCGGCCATGCGCAAAGTGATTGGCAAACGAATTCTGCGCCCTTCCAGTTCACCTTGTTGGTAGAAGCGCATTCCCGGCAGGGTTCCCATAAGCGTTCCAATGGCGGGCAAGCGATCGTTGGGAAACGCTTCGGCGCGACGGGGCTCGTCGTGATTTTCCAGGAAGCGCGCGTAATGATTTTGTTCCTGTTGATCGCCAGATAGGCGTGCATAAATCGCGCCGAGGTCTGCGTTGCGAGCTGCGTCATAGAGAGTCTTATCGTACGCAAACGAAAAGCCCAGGTCGATGAGGCGAGGTTCGGTTCCCCAGTAAGCTTCAGCGAGCAAAACCAGGTCAGGCACCGCTTCCCGCACCTCGCTCCAAAATTCTTTTGGCGGTGGCGGGATATTTCCCACCAAACGGGCCCAGTTCCGCTCGAAGACGTCATTTAATTGCAGCATGGCCATGTCGCAGCGGACGCCATCGGCATGTTGTGCGATGACGCGCAATTGAGCTAGATGGTCGGCGCGCATTTCTGGATGGAAATGATTTAGCTGAGCGACGTCGGTCCACGGCGGGAAATAGGGATCTTTGGCGAGTGCGATGTAGCGCGGGCCTCGGACCGTGTCTGTCTGGAAAAACAGAGATGGATTGTTTTCGAAATCCTGCCGCGAGGCTTGCACATAATATTCCGGATGATCGTGAACCCAGGGATTATCGCGTGCGGTGTGATTTCCGACGAAATCGACGAAGAGAGCCATTTTGCGCGCATGTAATTTTTCACGGGTGCGGTCGAGCGCGTCCCAGGTTCCGATGCGAGGATCCGGAACGTATTGCACCACCGAATAAGGAGAGCCGATTACGTCCGCGGGCGTCCAACCGGGTAGGGCGAGTTCGAAAGTCGGAAAATTTGCGGGATCTTCTAAAGTGATGCTCCGAGATATTGGACTACGCTGCCAAACTCCCATGAGCCAGATGGCGTCGAATCCAAGCTGTGCGATGGCATCCCATTCAGAGTCAGGGGCGGCGGCTAGATCGATTTTGCGTCCCAGCTTAGTGGAAAGCTGTTCGAGCCAAGCCCATGCGTTGATTTCGTAAAGGTGCGGCTGCGGACGGAGCGAGAGCTGCAGTGAGCGAATTGACGCCACTGGCATGGAACCCGAGGGTAATTGTGTCGCGGTGAAGTGTCAATTGAAATGCTCGGAACCCAACGGGCCGCGGACTGACAGCTTCACCAACGATTCTGAAACCATTTAGCGGCGGGTTCTGTATACTACGCCTCGAATGTTGAGCAAATTCCCTCGAAAGCAGGACTCGCTATGAGGTTTAGATTCGCATTTTTGATTTTGATCGTTCTGCTCGTTTGTCCGGCTTGGGTTCAGAACGAGGCCGCGGCGCAGGACTTCTCCGCTGACGCGCAAACGAGTTCCAGTGCCGCCGAAAAAACGGGGCCGACTCGAAACCTGACGGTGGACGATTATTTCAAAATGGTGGAAGTCGATGATGCGCATATCAGCCCGGAGGGCAAGTGGGTTTGTTATACGGCGACCACTCATGATTTGAAAGAGGACAAAGATAAGACGCGCATCTGGATGATCTCGACGTTCGGTGGCGCGCCAATTCCGCTGACGGCGGAAGACGTTTCTTCGGAGCATGCGCGCTGGAGTCCGGACGGAAAATACTTGGCGTTTTTGTCTGGACGGGACGGGGCTAAGAGCGCTAAGGACGATGAAGACAAGAAGAAAGAGATATGGATATTGAATCGCGAAGGCGGAGAAGCGCAAAAACTGACGGAGACAATTCAGGATGTAGATGCGTACGCGTGGTCGCCGTCGGGAGATCGCATTGTTCTAGAGCTCCAAGATCCTTCCATCAATGAAATCGAGGCGGCTAAGGATAAAGACAAGGCCGACGCAAAGCCGAAGCTGCATCCTTGGGTGATCGACCGGCTGCATTTCAAAGAAGACGAAATCGGATATCTCGACCGAAGACGGAAACATCTTTACGTTTACGAGCTTGCCAGCCACAAAATGACGCAGATTACTTCAGGCGATTATGACGACAGCGCACCGGCCTGGTCGCCGGATGGGCGGTCGATCGCGTTCGTAAGCAATCGCTCGGATTTTGAAGATCCGGACCTCAACTACAACACAGATATCTGGACAGTGGCGGCGGACAACACGGATAAAGGCAAGTCGGTAGTACACGTGACGACGCATCCGGGCACCGAAGGAGCGCCAGCGTGGTCTCCGGATGGCAACTGGATCGCGTTCACGATTCAACTGGAACCAAAACTCTATCAATACGCGACGTTTCACATCGGCATTGCGCCCGCGACGGGCGGCGAAATGAAAGTGCTGACCCAAAAGCTCGACCGCAACGCCAGTGAGCCACGGTTTTCACCGGACGGCAAATGGATTTACTTCATCGCGGATGATGATGGAACACAGAATTTAATGCGGGTTCCGGCGATGGGAGGGGAAATTACGCGGCCGATCGGCGGAAGACGGATGGTGGAATCGTATTCGCTGGGCAAGGACGGAGCCGCGGTTGCAGTGATCGGTGAATTGACGCATCCCGCGGAGATTTATTTTCTGCCTGCAGACGGCGGAGACCTACGGCGTTTGACGACGACGAACGATGCTTGGATGGCGCAAATTCGGCAGCCGCATGTGGAGTACGTCCATTTCAAGAGCAAGGACGGGACGAACGTGGCGGGATATCTTTACGAGCCTCCGGACTACACCCCAGGAACGCGCTATCCGACGATTTTGAAGCCGCACGGCGGGCCGGTGTGGGCTTATTACGCGGAATTTAATTTTGACCCGCAGCTTTTCGCGGCCAACGGATATGTGGTGCTGACCCCGAATCCGCGAGGGTCGTCTGGGTACGGACAGGATTTCTGCAAGGCAATATGGGCGGACTGGGGACACAAAGATTATGAAGATGATATGGCCATGGTGGATTACGCGATAGCGCAGGGAATCGCGGACCCGGACAAGCTTGGAGTCGGTGGATGGTCGTACGGCGGCATCTCGACGAATTTTATTATCACGCAGACGACGCGATTCAAAGCAGCGATCTCCGGCGCGGGAGATTTTCTTTACATCACAAATTGGGGGCACGACTTATATTCTCGCGACTGGGAACTTGAATTGGGATTGCCGTGGGAAAACCGCGAGTTATGGGAAAAGCTTTCGCCGTTCAATCGCGTGACGAAAATCAAAACGCCAACGCTGATTATGGGCGGCGAGATTGATTGGAACGTCCCGATTATCAATGGCGAGCAAATGTATCAGAGCTTGAAACGACTGGGCGTGCCGACTTTGCTGGTGGTTTACCCGGGGGAATACCACGAATTTTCGCGTCCGTCATTTATTGACGATCGCTACCACCGCTATCTGGATTGGTACGGCCACTATGTGAAAGGGGAAGGCCCGGCCATCCCTCCAGCGATGAAGCCTGATTAGCCGCGCTAAGCTCCGGATCTTTTTTTATGCGCGCTTCCCCGGGGTTTGCGCGCCTGGATTCTACTGATTTTCGCAGGCCATGGAGGGGAACGTCAGGATGATGTCGGTTGTTTCGGTGTCGGCGCCGTCTATGGTGACGGGTTCTGCGTCGATGCGGGCGGGGATGTTGCACGATTCTTTCCCGCGGCGCTGGCTTAGATGCTGCGGGTCTAAATCTTCCCACGCAGAAATTGTGTAATGCGCGGATTGCAGCAGCGTGAAGTCGTAGATGCCCTCGGCGATTCGTTGTGCCGCGGGATTCTCTCCCTGATCGGCTTTGGCCATGATGGTGATTTCACCGGGAGGGCGTCCGTCCTTCCATTTCAGCTGCACGCGGAGCTTGCGAGTCGGATACCCATCCGCGAGTTGGATATTCGCTTTCAATAACTGTTCGCCGTCTTTTAACGTGATCGTCGTGGTTTCGCTCTGATTCGCTACGCCGGGATAGAACGAACGCGGATACGGCGAATTGGGATCCATGCGATTCAGACGGTTGAAAACCAGAATGTAATCGCCAGGGCCGACGTGATCGAACTCAAAATCACCTTTGGAGCCCTGAAAGCCCCATAGGCCAGGTTCGGTATCCTTGTAACGCTCCGCGCGATACAGCTCAACAGAAGCAATCTTCAACGGTTTGCCATCAAGGCCTAGAACGGCACCACGAATCTTGCCCAGAGGCAGGGCATCCACGTTGTATTCGTAACAGGCGCCGTTCGGAATTTTGAAGGGTGGCAAAGCGCCGGGCAAAGTTCTCTCCGATAATTCCATGCGCGCCGGCAAGCTGGCGGAAAAGTGATATTCGCCGGAATGAACGTCGTAGAAGGAGTAAACGCCATTTGGTCCGGTGCTGGTGGCGAAGCGATCGTATTTGGAGCGAAGTTTTAACTTGATATGCGGAAGAGGGTCGTCCGGATCGTCGGCAGGAGCAAGTAGAGGCGGATCCGCGCGCCGAAGCACTCCAAAGACCGAAGCAATTTGCTGATGGTTACGCATAGCCCGCAACTGCGGGATCAAAGCGCGCGCATCGGCGACGGGACGCGTACCGCCGCAAATCGTGGCGAAGAGCCGGCCTTCCGTTTCCTGCTGAGTGAAAACCACGTACTGTTCGCCTTGGCGAAACCTATAGCCGCAATCAGCGTCATCGCCGCCGGAAAAAACATCGATTTCCGCGGTGTCGGGGCCGGCAAACTTCTCATCAATTTTGAAATGATAGCGAATGATTGGAGTGGCGTCAGCTGTGGGAACGGACAGCGTCGCAGCTGCCACGGAGTCCGAATCTGTGGTGGTGGCTTCGCTGGCCGCTGCAGGCGAAACGTTTTCAATGGCCATTACAGTTCCGGTGAATACAACGTCATCAGACTGCAATCCCGGACAAACCCCTGGCGGAGCTTTCGAACAAGTGCAGGCTGACGCAATCGCGGGCCAAAAAAATAAGATCGCAAGGATTCTTATGATCACACGCGAAGTCATCATCAATATCCTACATTGAGCGGAGCGTGGAATCGAGCGCAGAGGGTTGAATTTAGAGGGCGATGTCTAATTTTTGAGTAGTTCACAGTGGAACATGCCGATGCCTGAAGAAGCTGAAAAAAGTATGCGCTTCATTTTTCCTCCCACAACCGGAATCCTCCAAGGATTGCATTTTCATTGCGTCCCATGCGCGCGTGAGGCGGCAATTTTTTAAGTTTCTTTACGTTTCCTCCGCCCAAGACGACGTAGTCTGCTTCGAGCGCAGCGATCAACCTTTTCGTGACTTTGAAAACTTCTTTGCGCCATTTTTTCTTTCCGAGCCGTTTGAGGCCCCTGATGCCGAGATAGTCCTCGTACGTTTTGCCATGCTTGTAAGTCAGATGAGCGAGCTCCATGGGCTCCAGAATTCCGTCCACAATCATTGCCGAGCCGAGTCCGGTTCCGAGCCCGAGAAACAGCATGCGCTTCCCGTGATAGCTGCCGAGAGCTTGCATGGCTGCGTCATTCAAGATTTTGACTGGACATCCGAAAGCCTTCTTGTAATCAAAGCCGACCCATCCCCCTCCGAGATTTACAGGTTCGCGCATGGGGTGGCCGGCTGTTACTGGAGCCGGATATCCGATAGAGACGCGATCGTATTTCCAGGTGTGAGTCGCTTTCTTTACTTCGCGGACCATTTTCTTGGCCGTCATCGTAGGGCCGGACGGGATTTTGAGTGGCTGCTTTTGTCCGGTAGCTTGCACTTTAATGTTTGTGCCGCCCACATCGAGCACAAGAATTTTGTGAGGAGATTTCGCCATAGTCCGTCTTAGGCTCTAAATTTTTCTGAAGTAGCGTGTTTACGGAGCTTTACCAATCCACCAGAGAACCTTCGCCAAAATTTTCCATTTATGTTTGCTATCGAGTGTAATCGATTGATATTCGCGATTTTCCGGCTGCAAGGTGTCGGTATGTCCATAGCGTTCTAGGCGGGATACAGTCAATCCCATATCTTTGTGCCACGCAATCACAATTTTTCCATTCAGCTTACCGCGGTCGCTTTGCGAGGAATCCACGGCGAGGATATAACCATCCTGAAGCAAAGGCATCATGGAATTGCCTTTCACGCGCAGACAGCTGGTAGCAGCGGGATTCGGACACCAGTCCTTAGGAGCTGCAATCATGCTTTCCAGCTGCGCGCCATGCAGGACAGAGGCGTCGTCACCCTTCTCGCCATGCGACGCTGCCACAACTTTCAGCAAGGGGATGGCGACGAGTTGAACTTTGCCTCGGGAAGGCTTTTTGCCTGCACCGCCCGCGCTGACGATCTCAAAATCGGGGGGCGCTGTTTTCAACAAGCGCCGACGCAAACCCGGAACCACGCGCATCAAGTCCTCATTGCGTAGGCCCGCACGGGCCCAGAAGAACCAGCAGTCCGGATCGCCAGCCAAATTGCCCAGCTCGATGTAGGCGTGGGAAGGGGGTTCTTGAGTGCCGCGCTCCCAACGGGAAATAGTCATGGCCGAGCAGTCCAGCCGTTCCCCCAGCGCGGTTTGATCGAGATGCAAGTTGTGACGCAGTTCCAGAACTGCTTTCGCCCATTTCGGCGCGGCGGCAACTCGCGATTTATTGGAGGCTTTCTCCAAAATGTTCTCTCATTAACAATATGCTCCCACCGTACAAAGCACAAGATACAACGCCGCAGCCGCCACGTTTTAACATTTGCGACTAGTAACTATAGTTACGAACGAGTATGGTTGGAGAGGTCTCGTTCGAGGACCGGCCCACCAGCGATTGGTCTCTCCCCGTGCCAAATGGGACTACTTTTCGAATCAGTCGAGGTTGAATTATGTCCGATGGTTCCACTCAGTCGATTCCGAAGAATCTTTCGAAACCTGCTTCGAGCGACGGCAACGAACGCAACGCGCAAAACAAGATTCTGCGCGGCCTCCCCGCTAAGGAATACCGAACCATTTTCGCGGCCTTAGAATTCGTGGAACTTCCTACAGGAACATTGTTGAATGAGACGGCTACGCCGATCGATGCCGTCTATTTTGTGGAGAGTGGCCTGGCTTCTGTGCTGAACATAATGGAAGACGGCAAAAGTGTGGAAGTCGGATTGATGGGCAAAGAAGGTTTTGCCGGAGTTCCGCTTCTGGTTGGATTTAAAACCAGCCCCAGCCGGGTGGTAATGCAGATCCACGGCAGCGCGTTCAAGATGCGCGCGAAGGAGTTTTCGGTTTTGTTGCCGGAATGCCCACATCTGGAGAAATCGCTTTTTCGACTGTCGCAGGAAATGGCGGTGCAATCGGCGCAGATAGCGGCGTGCAACAGGCTCCACGAGGTGGATGAAAGGCTGGCTCGATGGCTGCTAATGTGCCAAGACCGTTTGGGCGGAAATATGGTTCCGCTTACGCAGGAGTTTTTGGCGCACATGCTGGGCACGCGGCGAGCCAGTGTAACGGTGGCGGCGGGCATGCTGCAAAAGGCCGGATTGATCAAATACACGCGCGGAGAGGTGAAAATAGAAAACCGGAAAGAACTGGAAAACGCGGCGTGCGAGTGTTACGCGACGATTGTGCGTCAGTCGCAGGTCTGGCGCAGCGAGGCGGAAAAATAAAGTGTGTACGCCAGCGAACAGACAAGCGAAAACCAAGTTTAGTAGATTTCAGGCCCTTGGTTGAGGTGCCACATGGACCAAAACGAATGGTATAGCGTTTACAGCGCGGCTCTTCTGGAACTCAACGCCGTAAAACTTCGCAGCCTTATTCATGATGCGGAAACTGCGATCTTCTCGCGAATTCAGACTTTGTCGGAAGATGCAGATTCAAATCGCGAGCGAGAAACCATCGCGGGAGCGCTGTCTAATCTGCGTGCTTTGCGGCGGAACCTGCTGCGTTGTCCCTGAGATCAACGCGGCGATTTTTAAGGTCTCGCTGCGTACTGTTCTGGACTTTGACTTCTAGGTGAGACCGCCAGTTACAGCAGCGTTGTGTTGTATTGTTATGGCCCGAATGTCACTGCACGTAGCGCACATAAGCAAGTTTCGGCGAAATCGGCGTCGATTCGCTTAGGTTTAACGCGCGGCGACGCTATGGATTTCAGCGATGTACCCACCCCGAAACGCCACAATAGCGGTAGTCCGATCGGGCGTCTTGTACGGAGGCGATAGCACATTCGCACCGGCAGCTGTAGCTTTTTGTAAGGTTGTGCCGAGATCTTGAACCTGGTAGCCGGTAATTTCGTGGCCGAATGGGTATGGCAAATGGCCGTCTGTGGCCATTATCTGCATGTTGCCGAATAACGACGCGATTCGAATGCGGCGGTATGTTTCACCCGGCCGTCCGATTTCACCGGCATCCGACTGCTTATCGTCCGAGATCAGTTTTCCTTGTGAGAATCTCAGGAAGCTCCTCACGAAACGATCAGCGGCGTCGCCGGACAAATAAACGCGATTGTCCGGAGTCGTTTCCAGCGGCGGGTAATTGGGCGTAGCAAAGTGCCAATACAATTGCATCTTCAAGCCGCCGGGCCACTGGATCACAGCGTCGATTCCGATGGGATCCTTGAAGGGTTCGACGATCACGTCGGCGCCGGCCGAGCGGGCAGACTTGATCGCGCGACTCATATCCGTAACAAGATATCCGGTGCGTTCCTGGCCAAACGGATACGGGATCGGAGTTTGGAAAGCGAAGACAGAGAGTGTACCGACTGGAGTCCAAATGTATTGGAATTCTGTGCTGCTTGGCACTGGCAGAACATTTGTCACGGTTCTTTTGGATGGTTGGCCTCCGAAAGTAGCGACGAAGCTCTTGACGAAACTATCCAAGTCGCCGGGGGCAACGTACACATGCGTCGAGTCGTATTGCGCTCCGACGGCCACGGTGGCGTTCTGAGCAAGGTCGGCCTGCGCGCGGCTTTTAACGATCGCGGGAGAAAGAAACAAAAAAACAATCAGAACGATCCTGCTGGAGTGCCAGATCGCTCGACCGATCTCTTCTCCGTGGATCCCTCTCATCCAATCGCCGCCCTTGGTCTTGCAGTATTTACCGAATGTTTGAGCAAAGAACGAAGTTCGTAGGTTTACCCAGGCTGAGAATCGCGTGTTAGTCATTATTTCTCCCCAAATCGAGAAATCTGTATTCAATAAAACGCCTGTCAATCAGAAGGTCGAAAAAAATAGGAAGGTTGGGGTGAGCGACGGGGTTTGAACCCGCGACCCTCGGTGCCACAGACCGATGCTCTACCAGCTGAGCTACGCTCACCAACGGAAGATAATACGAATGTTACGCAAGTTCTCGGCTGGTTGCAACCGGCAGCAGAGTCAGAAAGGCGAGTCTATATGGGTTTACTGATGCGCCGTTGGCATCACGAGGTTCTCAACTACGGGAACAGGGAGCGGTCCCTGATCCAGCACCAGATCGTGGAACTTTAGCATGTCGAAATTTTTTCCGGCGGCAGCCTGATAGTTTTTGCGGAATGCGAGCCACTCGCGAAGGCCCACGAAATATGTAGGCAGCTGCGTGGAGCTGAGTTTCGCGCGCACAAGCTTTCCTTCAGCTTCGGCTTGGGTTTGGAACGCGTCTTTGGTCATTAGCTCCATGGCTTGCTCGTCGGTCATGCCCATGGTCTGCATCCTGACGTCAAGGATGGCATTGGCCAACAATCGCAGGCGGATTTTGCGCATCACCATCCTAAAACGCGGATCGTTGTTCAGGAAACCTTCGTCCATCATTACCTGCGCGATGTATTCAGCCCAGCCTTCCACGTAAGCGCCGTTGGCAAAAAGCGAGCGCAGTAGCCTGCGGCGCTCCGGCTGAATATTATTCAAATGTTCGAATTGAACGTAGTGGCCGGGCAAAGCTTCGTGGATGCTTAACCAATAAAGCGTGTAATTGTTGTACTCGCGAAGCTTGGATTCCACTCTATCCGGCGGCATCTTGGGATCGATGGGAGTCACCCAATATTCCGCTTCCGCCTGAGGCTCCAGCGGAGGCGCACTATGAAATCCGGCCACGGAATAAATTCCGCGCTCGAACATTGGCGTTGGAATCACTTTCAGATTGTCGCGCGTACCTAACGAAACGATTTTTTTCTGCCGTATAAATTGTTTGATGCTTTCGAGATCGGCTTCGATTGTCTTCTGCAAATCTTCAGGGCGCGGATGTTCATCGGAAATTTTGCGCAACACTTCGGTAATAACCAGATTCTGTCGGTCGTGAACGCTAAGGTCGGAGTGATCGCCATGGTCCAGATACATCTGCTTGTGCATCGGCAGGGCCAGATCGAGCATTTCGGCGCGAACCGAGCGCAGTCCTTCTTCGGCGTCGGCGAGCACTTGTTCGGGCGTGACGTCTGTTTCCATTACTAACTTGAATTTCTGATCGTAGAGTTCCTTGCCCAGGCGCCAGGTTGCATGCGAAGGCCGCTTAGCCAAGTCGTTTTGCAGCCACTGAGAGAAATCTTTCAGGGCCGCGATGGCTGGCGGGGCGACCTTGTCATATTCCGCTTTTAACGCGGATCCGGTCGGAATTTCCGCAGCAATGGTATTTTCGATCAGATCGATGTTGCCATCGTTTTCCTGAACGGCGGTGGAAATGAAAATTGGATCGGCATCATTGAGATACTGTTTCACTTGACTCAAGAGGAGCGGGACGGCGCTGACTCTGGACAAAACGTGGCCCACACGAACATCGTGCGGGGCATAGTTTTGGGTGAGCGGGAGAAAAAGCGCGTTGCCGATTAGCTCGACGGGCACGGTGGGGTTGTGGCGATAGCTTTGGATTTTGTCGAACTCGAGCATGTTCAAGCCGATTTGGTCGTCGATGAGCTGCCAATCCGCGGCATCCTGAGGGTCCAACGCCGAAACCGGTGTTTCGTTGCGGAATCGCTCGCGCCATTGTGCGTAAAATGCGCGCTGCGCGGCTATGGATTCGAGGCTCATGTCGTCCAGCAGAGCATCGAGTTCAATGGTTTTGCCGGTTTTGGGATCTACGTGCTTGTGGTAGCCGGCCTGCGAAGCGCTGCTGGGAGAAAGCGCCAGAGAATCCTTCATAAAGCGATCGCTTAACTCCGCAAATTTCTGCGCGGCCGAAGGCTGGGATGTTTTTGCTGCCGAATTTGTTTCTTGCGGATTTGCAGACATCGCAGAAAGGCCCAGCCACAGAGTAGCGCAAACTGACAAAACCATCACACGGATCATAGACAGTCCTTTCAAATGAATGGAAGCATGCGTCTAGCTGGGACGACGGAAGGGAATCGGCGCAGCGTTTTTTCGCCGGGCTGAAGATTGCCGCAAACGCACGCGTGCTTGTTCGGCCCAGGCACCATTTGGCGCGTAACGAAGATAGAGCGTCCAATGGTCGCGAGCGGCGCGGCGTTCACCCCGTTTTTCATAGGCCAGGGCAAGGTTGAAGTGCACATCGGCGTGGGCGGGCATGGCGCGAGCGGCGCGACGCAAGTGGTCGATGGCTCGGTCGTATTCGCCGAGTTCCTCCAGCGTGCATCCCAGGTTGTAACGCGAGATGCCATTCAAAGGGTCAAGCGCCACGGCGGTGACGAAAGCGTCGCGCGCGTCGGAAAGCTGACCCATCTGGTAGTACGCCACCCCGAGGTTGATATGCGCCTCGATCCAATCCGGAGCGAGTTCCACCACACGCTGGTAGTTCTCAATCGCTTGAGGGAGCATTTCCTGCTTTGTCTCGCAACTAAGCGCTGTCTCGAAGAATTGTTCTGGCGTCGGACCGGCCATCGAGTGCAATTTCGCCGGCCGCGTGGGAATGTCGAAGGGAAATGCCCATTGTCCCTGGATTGGATTAAATGGTTTTTCCGCGCCGGGGGGTATGACCAGGACATCGCGGCCAAATTCGACCAAATGCAACTCTTGTAGGGGAAGCGAAGAGCCACCGAGCTGTTTTTCTATCAGCGCAACCGCACGGCGCAATTTTCGCGCGGGTATGCGATTCTGAGTAATCCGTTGAATTGAACGCAGCGCCACCAGATCGCCAAAGCTATAGAAACGCTCGCCCCAGCGTGCTTCCGGCCGCACGAGGCGCAACTGCTCCCAATAGCGCAGACGGTTTGTCTCAAGTCCCAAGATACGCCCGGCTTCGGTACGGGTATAACGATTCGTCAAGCGCCCAGCCCCCACGTGCGGAACACTTTCTGCGAATGATTATGCACCCATTGTCAAATTGTGTGTGGACGAGTTTCGTGTGGATATTGATTCATGGACACAGGCAAGGTTGCCAATCCGGCGATTACTAAAAGCATACACCGGCTGCGCCCTCTGGGTGGCTTGTACCCGCTGCTTGTTAGACTTGATTGAATCGCCCGCCACGATGGCTCTCGAAAGCGCCGAACGATTGTATCTGGAACGTCAGGTAACCCTGGCCAGACTTGTTCTTGTAGCTCTCGCGTTGGTAGCTCTGTTGGAAATGTCAGGGGGAATGCAACGACGCGGCTCTGCTTTTTTTCTGGCCCTTTATTTGGTTATGGCTTTGACTGTTGTGCTGTATCAGCGCGTCGTGAGCGATGCACATTTTCAGATCCCACTCGCCGCGGATGTTGCTGCGCTGGCTGTTTTTCTGATTTTCAATCCGCCCGCCTCCGTATCATGGTTCCTATTCCTGTTTGTGGTCTTCGCGCTGGCCACCCGGGGTAACACCAACGCTATGCTTGGATTGGTGAGCGCGGCAGCTGTCGGCGTTGTGCTGCGCGTGGCTGCCACGGAGACATTCAGTTGGCGCGGAATGTGGCATTGGCTGTCGATTGGATTAGGCACTCTGATTTCCGGACTGGGTATCGGATTTTTGGGCGCGCGCGAAAGAAGCCATCTGGAACGCCGGCAATTCCTGGAAAAAATAACGCAGCTATTGCAGTTCGACCGAGGCCTGACCGAATCGATTCGCCAAACGCTGGGAGAGCTGTTACTGGAATTTCGGTGCGAACAAGCCTGCCTGGCGATTCGAGATGACGAGCTGGAGCGTATTTTCGTGTGGAAAGTTCGCGCGGCGGAAACCGAGCCTTCCGGCCCGGAAACCCTGTCACCTTCGCGGTCTGACACGTTTCTTACTGACGCCTTCGAAGTGTCCATGTGCTGGGAGTACAAAGATGGCAAAAATACAGGCTTCGGATGGGACCGGCGTACAGGCCATCGCGTTCGGACGTTGCTCGCGCCGCCGAGTTCCACACGCGAAGAGTTCGGGGCCCGCTCGTTGCTAGCCGTTACGATCGACGCCAGTGGTCGCCCGGCAGGCCGGGTTCTGCTGATTAACCCGGAGAAGCGATTCAAGCCGGCGGATCTGCGCTGGCTGGAACAAATTGTCCGCCATATCGCCCTGCCCATGGAGAACGTCTTTCGGCTTCGGCATCTGCGCGCCCGCGCGGTGGAATCGGAACGCAGCCGCATCTCGCGCGATCTGCACGACGGTATCCTCCAGACCATGCTCAGCTTGAATATCCAGCTCGACGTGCTGCAGCGGAAGTTCCCATGGGCTCCGGAACAGGCCGGCAAAGAACTGGAAACGCTGCAAAACACGATAAAACAGGAAAGCGAAGAGCTACGAAGGATGGTTACCGATCTGCGGCCCGTGCGAGTGGAGAGCGCCGACATGCGGGAATTGATGTTCGGCTTTGCGGAACGATACCGCAACGAATCCGGCCTCGCGGTGGACCTTTTCATAGAGGACCGCAGTTTGCGCCTGCCCGACCGCATTTGCCGCGAGATGTTCCAGATTTACAGAGAAGCACTTAACAACGTAAAAAAGCATGCGTCGGCCAGCCACGTCGTGGTAAAACTAGAACAAGACGAGGCGAAAGTCTCTCTCGTCGTAGACGATAACGGCCGTGGTTTCAGCTTCTCGGGGCGATTTAAAAGCGAAGAGCTGGACCGGTTGCGTCTCGGGCCAATTTCGATTAAAGAGCGAACACGAAGCGTAGGGGGAACGCTAACGGTGGAGTCGAATCCCGGGCACGGGGCGCGTCTTACGGTAGAAATCCCACTGAATTGAAAATGACGAAAGCGAAACAGGTGATTCGAATCCT
>JBAVQB010000028.1:0-160207 GCA_049693615.1 Candidatus Acidiferrales bacterium
CGCGCGCTTCGCTGATTTGACCGCGTCGCGCGCATCAGCTATCATGTTTTCGCGGGGTGGAGCAGCCTGGTAGCTCGTCGGGCTCATAACCCGGAGGTCGTTGGTTCAAATCCAACCCCCGCAACCAATTTAAGTAACACGATCGTAAAGGGTTGCTGCTCCACGGCAACCCTTTGCTTTTTTCGGCAGAAACTCTGATGTGGCGGAAATTGTAGAGACTCAGGGCCAAAGCAATTTGAATCGACAAAAACAATGCCTCCAGCTCCAGCGGTTGACCCAATCTGTGGCCTCATGCAGCTTCGGAACTGATTGGGTCGCCTTGCCCGACTCAATTTTCTTCGGTCGGTGCCCTTTGTCTCGCTGCCCCGTCTTCGCCGATTCCTTGAGTAGCTCGCCGGTTTCGGCGTAGAATCCCCCGCAATGAGAACCACAGCGTTAATATTTGTTCTCTTCTGTGTGTCCGCGTCCGTGGCTTCGGCTAACAATCGCCAGTGGAAGGATGCGAAGGTCGTCGACATCACATCCGATAACAACGGGTCCGTGGACGCGTCGAGTGGGACGCTATCAGTTACTGTGCCTATCACGAGAACTTTTTATTGGATTCAGACCGAGGACATGACTTACGTATTAGGCCCTGCTGTGACTCCATGCGACCGACTGCTTCGTCGCTGTCCGTATATCTTGGACGTGACGCTTTACGGTAAGACTAAGATCGCAATTGACGGCAGGTACGCACACATTCTTGATGATGACGGTAAGGATGAAAAAATACCAATAGCTCAGAAAATTGCGGGTACCGGCGCGCCTTCAGATCAATCGAAGCCGGAAACTGGATTCAGTTCCGGAGCCTATCAAGTGGATGCCGGGGCTCATTCGTTTAGCCCTTATGGTGTGGTGTTCGTCTCGTCGAATCCAAGCGGGGCGGATATTTATGTTGACGATTCCTTCATCGCAAAATCTCCGGTGACATTGAATCTCAAGCCTGGCCAACACTACATTCGGGCGTTTATGAACGATTATAAGAATTGGTCTCAGCAAATTACGGTTGCCGCCGACTCGGAAGGCCATCTCACAATCGCGCTAGAGAAATCGAACTAAGACATGCCGCGCCCTCACATGAAGATCGAACGCGCGAAAGCGATTATCCTAGACGGCAAAGAATTATTTTTGAAGGAATGCGCGAAGTGCGGATCCGAATTCTACGGCGCCAAGGACGAGACGCGCTGCGATTCGTTGCCGGAAGCTGAAGACGGTTCTCGCTGACTCAAAGATGGAGGATAGTCGATGAGACGGGAAGACACTTGGGAATTTCAAACGGAGCGACTCACAAAACTCGTAGCGGAGCGCGTGCCCGGAAAGATAATCACGTTCGACCAAACGCACCGCGTTACCGTACGATTCCGCATCGTGGCCTCGGTGACCGGTATAGTAATCGTCGATGCAACAGGCGAATGGCAACCTGACCGGCTCGCAGAGAAATCCGATAACGATGTTTGGAAACTCATCCAGCACTTATCGAACGGGAAACTCTGAAATCCCGCTGAAGCCAGTTGGACATATTCGCAATGGAACGAATAGGGAGCCTAGAATGACAACTCTTAAATTCTGCCTCGCTGTATTGGTGGGCGTTAGCTTCGGTGCGTTTTGGTTCCGACTTCCGATTTCAAATGCGAGCCCTCAAGATAACGGAACCGCTCATGTTTTTATTTTTCCTGTAAAAATGTTCGATGCCAAGAACTCCGCTTCGCAAAATCTGCCAGGAGCAAAAATAGCCGGAATTTCCTGTATTGCGAAGCCTGAAAACAACCTACCGGATGCCGCCGTTTGTTACGTCGCTACTACAATTCCCTAGGTTTTCAAGTGGCAAATAAAATGGCGTCCAGTCACTACTCCGAACGCCGTAGCTACTTCGGTCGATTCTTGCGGGCATCATACCACGGCTGCCCAGGCGCTTTCGTTTCGCGAACCCTGAGGTGTAATCCGCTTCCTCATTTTGTTTCACTTTCCCACCTGAAGTGACCGTCACCCATGGACATGACTCAATACAATGCCTTAACTTCTCGGGGCCACCACGGCATTGGTCGGTATGTCACTTTGATTCCGATGTGAGCTTCCTGCAAGGCCGGAGGTCGTTGGTTCAAATCCAACCCCCGCTTCTTTTTATCGCCTCTGTTTTCGTATTTCTAAGTCACCACGAACTGTAAGGGGTGTTTTCGAACGGGGAGACTGTATCGGACGCGGAATGCACGTCGGTAATGCCGGACGAGCTTTGCTCCGGGCTGAGGTCAAAATCTTCCGAAGTCGTGACCCAATCTTTTGCGTTGGTCATGGGGTCGTTCGGAATTTGCTGGATGTAATGCGCGGAAACAAGATCGTCGAGTGAAGACGGCGCGGCTTCCTTGTCTTCGGTGTAGTGCTGTATGGCATCGCGCATCACTTTCAGGTCCGTGTGCAGGGTGGTTTCTTTCGCGCGGACCACTGATTTTTCATAGTGGCCGGCGCTGATGGTTGCAAGGATCAAGATGATTGCGATCACGCACATCAGCTCGATGAGCGTGAATCCGCGCTGAGTGAATTGCCCGGCCGTTCCTGTTTTTCTCACTTTCAAATTATTACGCCGTCTCATTTGTCCAGCTCCAGCTTGCAACTACCAATCAGAATATTTTGTGCCGTTCAGCGCCGTTCCCGAGGACCTAGTGAATACGTCAAATACGTCCTGGCCGCCCCAGGACGTCGAGTCCGTGTCGTCCTGAACAGAGCGCATTCCCCAGTCAGCGTTACCGGTCATGGGGTCCACCGGAATCTTGCGAAGAAAGTGAATGTTTTTGCCCACCACACCGGTTAATGGTACGCCGTGAACCAGGGTTAGCAAATCCGGGGGATATCCTTCCGTGCCGGCCTGAACTTGAATTTGGCCTTTGTCTGAAGCGTCCTTAAAGCGGTCAATCGCGTCGCGCATCTGGCGCAGGTCGTAGCGCAGCAAGTCCTCTTTGCGCCGCTTCACTGTAACGCGCGCCAAAGGCACTACTGCGGTGGCCAGAACCATCAGAATCGCGCAGGCCAGGATCAGCTCGAGCAGAGTCATGCCCGCAGCCACGGCGCGCGTACGCCGAAAAGATCTGGGTGAGGTCAAACGCGAGCGCTGACGCTTTTGAGACATTTGACTGAGAAGAATCGCTTGGCTGCGAAAAATCGTGCTCAATCTCATCACTGCACCCGAATCGTGGCTTCTCCGGACACCATGGGGATGGTCCGCTGCTGTGAGTCATGCGCGTTTACTTGCAGAATTTGCAGCGATGCATTTCCCGGAGCAATCGCGTGAATCACGAAACCCAGCAGAGTGCCCGTGCCGTTGATGCCCGGCGTGTTCGGCTGCCGCGTGGCAGACACCACGATCTCGCCGCGCTGCGCATCAATTCGTTGCACGATAGCAATCTCCTGCGTTCCGCCGGAGAGGAATCCTCCATTGCGCACTTCTTCTACCTGTATTACCGCTGGGTTGTAATGCACCAGAAGAGGAATGGAGTAAAGATCGGTCACGTTGGAAACCGCCAGGCCAAGTGTGGTGGTATCGCCCACTTTCATGGTCGTTGAATTCGGCTCAAAATGGAGCTGTGCTGCCGCATTTCCAACTTGTTGCGGCGGCGTAGAAGCGGGCACCATGGACGGCGAGGGTGCGGCGGCCACAGCCGGCGGCGGACTCATAGCGGCAGCTTGCGGCGTCGCGCCGGTAGCGTCAGGCAGTACTTCGGAATCTTCACGATATACGCGCACGTTCGAATCCGTTCCGGCCGCCATCGAGCGCAGATTCGCCGCGGAAAAAGTTGGGAAGCGCACGATGTGCGGAGTGAGCACGATTAAAGTTTCATCCTCTTCTATTTCATGGCTGTTGTCGGAAAATAAATAGCGCAACGCGGGAATCTCGCCAAGCCCGGGTATGCCGTTGATTATTTTCGTGTTCGTCCGCTCAATCAACCCGCCTAATATGCTGGTTTCGCCTTCTTTCAAGCGAATGTCGTGTTCCACTTTTTTCTGGCCGATGACCGGCTGGTTGATTCCGCCGATGCTGCTGGTGCCCACGATTTGCGACACGTCCACAGTCAGCTTCATGCTCACGTCGCCGTCGGGGTGCACGCGTGGAGTCACGTCAATATTTACGCCCACGTCGATGTACTGGAATTGCGTGTTGACCAGGGGATTGACCACGCCCGCCGAGCCCGTCACGCCCACACCTACACCAGCCTGAAAGCTTCCCGTCGCTACCGGAACTCTTTCCCCGATCTTCAGCGTAGCTTTTTGTCCATCCGTGACGCGGACTTCCGGATCCTGGACGATTCTCGTCTCCGTATCCGTCAGAATCGCATTCGCTTGCGCGCCCGGCAGCGTGATGGCCCAATCCGCTGTGCCTAGATGTTTCAGGTTGTTCAGAGTGACTTGCGTGCCGGTTGATGAGGTCGTGCTCGTGGTGCTAGTGGTCGTTGTTGTCGTCGCGGTCGTAGTCGTGGTCGTCGAATTTGGTTGAAGCTGCGTGCGCGGCGTAAACGCAACCGAAACACTTTGCCCCGGCAGGATTCCCAAATCGCGCAGGCGGTCCACGCTCGCCGTGAGCACCTGAATGTGAATCAAAACTTCGGGCTTGGACTTGTCGATATCGCGAATAATTTTTGCGGCCAGCGCAAGCTTGTCCGGCGTGTCGCGAATCACGATGGCGTTTTGCGCATTTACCTGCTGCAAACGGTGCAAATCCAGAAGCTGGCGCAGACCGTTGACGATCTCGGTTAGATCTTGCGCGGTAATGGTGTTCGATACATAGAACGTGCGCACTTCTTCATCTTCCAGATCTTTGCGCTTTTGCGGCTGGTCCGGCGCGACAAAAATCACGCTGGGAGTGACTGGTTTCCAGAACGCTTTGCTCGCAAGCCCCACGCTGTCAAGCGCCTGTTCCAGAGTTACGTTAGGCAACTCGATCGTGATTCGCTTGCCGGTAAAATCCGGATCGAAAATAACGCTGAGTCCCGCAAGCTTTGCAATCGTCTCAAAAACAACCCGCGCGTCATTGGTCATCTTCAGGTTAATAGGCTCGCGCGAAAGCGGTTTCAGTTCAGGAGGGGCGGAAAGCAGCTCGTTGTCGTCCTTGGGAGCGGGATTGACAGGCGGAGTCGTCCCCGCCGCAGCCTCCGCAATTAGTTCCATCGTTTTCTTAACTTCCTGGTCAGCCGCAGCGTTGGAGGGATCGATTAGTTGGGCCTTCTGGAATTCGCCTAAAGCAAGCTGGAGGTCGCCCTTCTTGACCGCCAGGTCTCCCTGTTTTATGTGGTATATCGCGGACTGATAGCGCATGCGCTCGGCACGCAGCTTATATTCTGCGTTTGTAGGATCGTCCCGAAGCGCTCTTTCGAAGTGCACTAGCGCGGTATCGTAATCCTCAATGTTTTCGGCCTTGCGGCCGGCAGAGTATTCGCTATTCGACTTCGGGCAGCCGGCCAACAAAGCGGCCACAACAACCAAAACTGCCAAGGTACCTAATCGATGCAAAAAAGACCCCCCGCGCGGATTCCGTGAACCTTCAGAAGTTTAGCACCCGCTATATGATGCGGCAAGGAAACGTCCGCGTTGTGCTACTAAACGTTACATTAGACGAACTGAGTACGGATTTCGGGTTACAGGAAAGTAAATATTGTCCGCTCTTTCCCGAAATCGGTTCAAATCTGCGACTTGCAGCGTGTTGTGTGCGGCAGCTATGATGGTGAACGTGCGATCGAACGCCAATAAATCTCAACACCAAGGCGTGAAAATTGTTGCGCAGAATCGTTCCGCTTCCTACAACTATCATCTGCTCGATAGTCTGGAAGCGGGACTGGTGCTCGTTGGCACGGAAGTGAAAACTCTTCGCGAAGGCAAGGGCGCCTTGCGCGACGCTTACGCGGAAATTCGGGGTGGGGAAGCCTGGCTGGTAAACTGCCATATTCCCGAGTATCTTCCGGGAGGCTTTCGCAATCACGATCCTCTTCGCAAACGGAAATTGCTGATGAAGCGCCGCGAGATTGAAAAGCTGTTGGTTCAAACGCAACAAAAAGGCATGACCGTGGTACCGACCAAGATTTACTTTCGCGACGGCATTGCTAAATGCGAACTGGCGGTGGCCAAAGGAAAGAAGTTCCACGACCGCCGCGAATCTGAACGTCAAAAAGAAGCCAAACGAGAAGCCAGCGAAGCGATTTTCCGCTCGCGGCGGCGATAAATTCGAAAGGGGAACATGCAGATCCAACTGGAAACACAGAAGTTTTCATCTATTTCGACTGATGCACTCGTTACCTACGTGTTCGATCAGGAAAACAAGCTCGAGGGAGTAGCCGGCGAGCTGAACCACTCCATGAACGGCCAACTGGCTTCGCTGGTGGAGAGCGGGGAATTGACCGGCAAGTCCCAGGAAATTGTTTTCGTGCATTTTCCTACCGGCCTCGGCGCGCAGCGGCTGCTTCTGATTGGCGCAGGGAAGCGCGCGAAGTTCACGACCGCGGACTTGCGAAAAATAGCGGGGACCGCGCTGCGCTATCTGAAGTCGCGCGGGGTAAAGAAATTCGTATTCGTCACCCAAGAGGGTGAACGCGGGCCAAATGCCGCGCAAGCGGTGGTGGAAGGATTGATTACCGCCGACTTCGAATCCAACAAATACCACACGGAAAAAAAGCCCAATCGCGAAATTCAATCCGTGTCGCTGGCGAATTTCGATGATGGCTTGGGCGCGAACCTGACCGCGGCAATCGAACAAGGCCGCGTGATCGCCGAATCGGCGAATTTCGCGCGCGACCTGATCAACGAGCCCTCCAACCGGCTCACTCCCCGGATGTTGGCGGCGCGCGCCGAAGCCATGGCCAAAGAGGCTGGGCTGGCAGTAGAAATTCTGGATGAGCGCAAGATTTCCGAATTGAAGATGGGAGCGCTGATTGGCGTGGCGCAGGGCAGCGTGGAACCGCCGCGCGTGATTGTTCTGCGTTATACCCCGGAAAACGTTCGGCCGGGCGGACCGGTGCTTGGCCTCGTGGGCAAAGCCGTGACCTTCGATACCGGCGGCATCTCGATTAAGCCTGCCGACAACATGGAGAAGATGAAGTACGACATGGGCGGCGGAGCAACCATGCTCGGTGCGATGCGCGCTATTGCCGCCTTGAAACCCAGTGTGCCGGTGATTGCGGTGATTCCGGCCACCGAAAATATGCCCGGCGGGCGCGCGCAAAAACCGGGCGATGTGCAAGTGGCCATGTCGGGGAAAACGATTGAAATTATTAACACAGATGCCGAAGGGCGCCTGATTCTGGCTGACGGCGTAACCTACGCGCGCAAATTGGGCGCCACACATTTGATAGACGCGGCCACCTTGACCGGCGCCATACAAGTGGCGCTGGCAAACGTGCATGTCGGCGCATTCGGCACGCCGCGCGAATACCTTGACCAGTTTCTGGAAAGCGCCAAAGCCGTTGGCGAAAAGATGTGGCCCATGCCCATGGACGACGAGTACCAGGAAATGATCAAGAGCAATATCGCGGACATTCGAAACACCGGCAGCGGCAAAGGCGGTGGTGCGATCACGGCCGCTTGGTTCATCAAGGAATTCGCGGAAGACACGCCGTGGATACATCTCGATATTGCGGCTACGTGCTGGGTTGACGAAGGGCGTCCGTGGCTCGCGAAAGGACCGACCGGCATCGCCATTCGCTCCATCGTGGATTTCGCACTGAAGATGTGATGCGCGTTAGAGTGGTCAACTATTCGCTCCGGTTTAGGGAGCGTAGTTACGTTCAAGCCACAAAACGAACAACAGGTCCCTCGCTCCGCTCGGGATGACAGCTTTTATAATAAGCGTAGTCAGTGAATTTTCGGCTGCCGCCAAGGGAAGCACTCACAAATTGAAGTAATCTCGGTCTCACATCTTCTCCGGGGCGGTAATGCCCATGATGCGGAGCGTCGTTACCAACTGCTCTCGGACCAGCGCGGTGATTAGCAGGAGGAAGGCGCGTTTTTCCGGGTCTTTCTCCGAGAGAATGTGATGCTTGTGGTAGAAGACGTTGAAAGCTTGGGCCAGTTCGAAGGCAAAACGCGCGAGAAAAGCGGGCTCCTGCGCAGAGACGGCTTGATCGACACGCGCGTCGAGCGAACCTGCCAGCAACACGATATCCCAAAGCGAGTCGCCTTCCGGGCCGGCGAGAAAACGCGAGACATCCAACACGCCGGTTTTCAGCTTCTCCATGTTTTCGGAATTTTCTGCGCTGACGCTGGGGTCTTGTTCCGCGCCTTTGCGCAAAATTCCGTTTACGCGGACGACGGCGTATTGAACGTAGGGGCCGGTTTCGCCTTCGAAGCTTAGCGCGTCTTCAAAATCGAATGCGATGACCGTGGAGCGCGTGAAACGCAGCAGAAAGTATCGCAGAGCGCCGATGGCGATAGCGTGGCCGATGGCGGCACGTTCGGCTTCCGATGATTCGGGGTGGCGCGAGTCCACTTCGGCGCGCGCGCTTAGTTCGAGGCGGTCGAGCAAGTCGTCCGCTTTGACGCCCTGGCCTTTGCGGCCACTTACTTCTACATAGGGCTTCTTTGCGTCTTCCGGCGGGATTTCGTAGCCCATTTCCTGGGCACAACGCGGCGTGAGGGCTACGACGTTGTAGGCGAAATGCTTCAGGTGGTCGGCTTCTTCGTTGTATCCGAGAGCCCGCAACCCGGCGACGACTACCTGCTGCGGATAGGCTTGGCGCGAATCGATCACGTTGAAAACATCGTGGGCGTGGCCAAAGGAGGGCGCGCCGGGGTCGTCGCGGTCGCTGGAAGTGATCCAGGCTTCGTGGCCGTCGGGATGCTTGTGAAAACGGCGGTAATGAAAATCGCGGTCGAGCAAGCCGAATTTCCAAAGATGGTGCGCGATGTCTTTGCCCACGTAAGTGACCGTGCCGGTGGAGCGCACGATAATTTTTGCTTCGGCTTCTTCCGGCGGTTCTTCCTGCACTGCTTCGGGACTTTCTGTGGCGGCTTTCGTTTCCGCATCTGCGGCGTCGCGTTCGGATGGAAGTTGCATCACCCAGCAGCCTGCATTTTTCCCCGAGGTGGCGAGCTGAATTGCATTGCGGTCCTTTAACATTTTGAAAGCGGCGTCCCAGAATTTCAGGTGCAGGATTTCGCTTTCCTGCGAAAGTAAGTCGTAATCGATGCCGAGGCGGTCAAGGGTGCGCAGGTGGCAGTGCACGATGGCAGTTGCGACTACTTCGCCCATTTTCGCGGCATCGCCGTGGCCCTCTTCGATTTCTTTCAGGGTTTGGTTGCGAAGTTCGAGGCGCGATTTGTCTTCAGCCAGCCATTGGGTGACGCGGGTGTAGAGATCCCAGCAGACGTAATCAAATTTGGGCGCTGCGGCGAGCGCCGCGACGTCAGCCAGGGATTTTTTTTCGAGATGGAGGAAACCGAGGACTACGTCGGCAACCTGCACGCCAGTGTTGTCGATGTAATTTTGGACTTCCACGAGGCGACCGATGTAGCGCAGGAGGCGCGCGAAGGTGTCACCCAAGACTGCGTTGCGGACGTGGCCGATGTGGGCCGCTTTATTTGGGTTGATGCTGGTGTGCTCGACGACGGTTTTCCCAGCGTTCGCGAGAGGAGTTGTGGATTCGTTTCCTGCTTCTTCTAATGCGGCGCGAAAAAACTGGGCGCGGTCGAAGAATAAATTCAGGTAGCCTGCACCGGCCACTTCGATACGGGCGACTCCTTCAATCGGCTTCAGCGAGTTTGCAATTTCCTGGGCTAGGGCGCGCGGCGGCTTTTTCATCTGCTTGGCGAGCTCGAAGCAGAGCGGGGAGGCTACTTCTCCCATGGAAAGCTGCGGAGGGCGGGCGAGGACGACCGGGACGTCAATTTTGTAGCGCTCGTGGATGTGGTGCTTCAGCGCTTTGCGGATTCGATTTTCGAGGACTTTATACATGCGCGTGCCCGGGTGCAAAAGGTGAGGCGTGATGTAGCTCGGGCAGGTGGTTGTGGCCCCGGGTAGAGTAGGTCGTCGGTGATTGTTTTGAGTAAGTTACGTAATATTCTACATTTTTGCCAGAACCGGGTAGAAATGCTCGCAGGGGGCTCGAAATCAAGGACGCTTTTCCGGCCAGTAGCCTAAAGTTTCTCGGCTGGAAAGTATGTGGCGAGACTTGGCGGGAGGTTCCCGGCTGCCCTTCAACTTTATGTTCTAATTTAGTCACGCCGGACGGTAGCACGTCGCTAAACGAAATTCAAGGAGTCGTGTGTGTGGATGTACTGGTACTTGCGATGATTTGGAGGTCTGCGTTCTGAAAGGGAGTAAAAAGCTTGCAGAAAGATCGAGCGATAACAGGATGAATTAGCAATCCATCACCGAAAAGATGCTTTCTTGCGGGAAGAAGTCAAACCGAGCGTCAGCGGCTTCGTCGTTTCCTGCCTAGTCCTTAAGCCTGCAAAGATTAATACGAGGCATCCTGCAATGTTGAGGATATCCGCAACAGCGCGATGACTAGTGAAAAAGAGAGTGATGCCGCCAGCCAGTATCAGCGTGCCCGAGATATACCAAAGAGGCGTAAATCTGATCTCATTTTCGGAGCGCTCAATCGTTTCAAACATCGTTAGTTTTCTCGCTTCCACGCTCGAAGGCTCGCATATCCAAGTGTTGCGCCAGACACTATGAGCAAGATTGATCCTAAGTTGTGATATCGCGTGACCAAGATAATCACTATCGATACGAGAAAAAGCACGATGGCGAGCGCATACAGCCGACTGAATTCGGCATCCGTGAGCCGCTCAAAGGATTCGAACATGTCGCGATGATACCTCTCGCGTGCTTTTACTACAAGGTATATGCCGGCGCGGTCTGACGTGGAGATTTGACAGGGTGGGGAGGCCAGACTAGTATCGTTTTTTCAGGCATTTGCAGGGGCTAGCGGCTTGCGTATATGAAGACCGCACGGATTGCCTACTTCGATTGTTTTTCGGGGATTAGCGGCGACATGGTGCTTGGGGCGCTAGTCGATGCCGGGGCGGACCTGCGCGCGATTGAAGCGGAGTTGCGCAAGCTGGGGTTGGAGGGCTGGTCGATTTCGGCGGAGAAAGTGAAGCGCGGGGCGATTTTTGCGACGCATGTGAAGGTGGCGTCATCTGAGGGGCATCACCATCGAGGCCTGTCCGTCATTTTAGGGAGAATTGAGAAGGCTGGGCTTGCGCCACGGGCTGCGGAACGGGCGCGCCGGATTTTTACGCGGCTGGCCGAGGCGGAAGCGAAAGTTCATAACGTGCCGGTGGAAGAGGTGCATTTTCATGAAGTGGGCGCGGTGGATTCGATTGTTGACATTGTGGGAGCGGCGGTGGGATTCGAACTGCTGAGGATCGATGAGTTTGCGTGCTCGGCGATGGATGTGGGCGCGGGTAAGGTGAAGACGGCGCATGGGCTGCTTCCGGTGCCCGCTCCTGCCACGGCGGAATTGCTGCGGGGCGCGCCGATGTACACCAGCGGTATCCCGCGTGAACTTGTGACGCCTACAGGCGCGGCGATTGCGACTACGCTCTCGTCTCGTTACGCGCAAATCCCTGAGATGACTTTGCGCGCGGTGGGATACGGAGCGGGGAGCGCGGATTTTACCGAGAAGGCGAATGTGCTGCGGATATTGATTGGCGAAAATGCCGCGAGCGAGGCGGGCGAACATTGGGACGCGCCAGTTAGCGTGATTGAAACGAACCTGGATGATATGAGCCCACAGATTTATGGGTATTTTGTGGAGAAGGCGCTGGCGGCGGGAGCGCTGGATGTGTTTTCAACGGCGGTGCAGATGAAGAAAAACCGGCCGGGCGTGCTGTTAACGATTCTTTGCGAGTCCGCGCATACGGCAAAGATGATGGATTTGGTTTTTCGCGAAACGACCGCGATTGGTGTGCGGACGTATGATGTGCGGCGAAAAGTGTTGGACCGGGAGATTGTGCGAGTGGAAACGCAGTTTGGCGAAGTGCGCATGAAGATTTCGCGGATGAATGGGTCGGTGCTGAATGCCACGCCGGAATACGACGATTGCCAGCGGTTGGCGGCGGAAAAGGGGATTCCGTTGAAGCAGGTGATTGCGGCGGCTTCATTCGAGTTTCAGAAGCAGAAGGAGACGCACAAATAGGTTTGCGGGGCTGGCTTCAGGTGCAAGTCCCCATTTTCAGTCCGGCAGATAGTGCTGAATTTCCAATTTCTTAACAGGAAAAAAGAAATCTGAATGTCGAAGCCTAAGTTTTATCTAACCACGCCGATTTATTACGCGAATTCGCGGCCGCATGTGGGGTCTGCGTATACGACTATCGTGTGCGACGTGATCGCGCGCTACAAGCGGATGTGCGGGTACGACGTGGCGTACCTGACCGGAACGGACGAGCACGGCGTGAATATCGAGCGCGCGGCGGAGAAGCAGGGAATTACGCCGCAGCAGCTTGTGGATAAGAATGAAAAGATTTTCCGCGAGTTGTGGAAGCTGCTGGGAATCACGAACACGGAATTCATTCGTACGACGGAGCCTCGTCATGCGCGGGCGGTGCAGAATCTGGTGCGGCGCACTCTGGAACGGGACAAGGCGCTGGAGCCGTCGCAGAGGGCGATCTACAAAAAGAAGTACGAAGGCCGCTACTGCATTTACGACAACCTCTACGTAAGCGATACGCCCGAGCCGGCGGATTGCCAGATTTGCGGGCGGCCGGGGGAACTTGTCTCCGAGGAAAATTATTTTTTTCGGCTTTCGGCTTACCAACGGAAGCTGCTTGAACTTTACAGAAATAATCCGCACTTTGTGCATCCGGATTTCCGGTTCAACGAGGTGAAGAGCTTCGTTGAGAGCGGGTTGAAAGATATTTCGATCAGCCGGAAATCAATCAAGTGGGGAATTCCGTGGCCGGACGATCCGGAGCACGTTTTTTACGTTTGGTATGACGCGCTGACGAGCTATATGTCCGGCATCGGATTTGAGAGCGAAGACCGGCAGAAGCGTGCGGAGTTCGAGCGTTTTTGGCCTGCCGACATACATGCGATGGGCAAGGAAATCATCCGGTTCCATGCGGTTTACTGGCCGGCGTTTTTGATGGCGGCGGGAATTGAACTGCCCAAGCAGATCATCGCGCACGGGTGGCTGCTGTTTGAGCAGGAAAAGATGAGCAAGTCGAAGGGGAACGTGGCCTATCCCGAGCCGATTGTGAAAGTGCTTGGGAATGATGCGCTGCGATATTACCTGCTGCGGGAGGTGGTGTTTGGGCAGGACGGGAATTTTTCGCGCGAAGCGCTGATCACTCGTTACAACGCGGATTTGGCAAATGGATTAGGAAATTTGGCGAACCGTACGCTAACGATGATTGCGAATTATTGCGGTGGTGTTATACCTAGCGAGACTCCTGCCCCTTCGCACTTGTATGAAATTGCTTCTGTGAATTTTCACAAGACGATTCGTAATTCGTATGATGCTTTCGAATTTTCAGACGCGCTTGTGTTTATCTGGGGCTTCATGGAAATGGTTGATAAATATCTCGTGGTCGAGAAGCCGTGGACACTTTCGCAAGATCCGATTCAAAAGGAAAGACTCGAAACAGTGTTGTATGCTTCGGCGGAATCGCTTCGCATTATCTTGACCCTCGCCCATCCGGTCGTTCCCGATGCCACACAGAGGATTTGGGGGCAGCTTGGGCAGGCTGGAAAAATTGAAGATGTGAGAATCGATCAGTTGAAATGGGGAGAGTTGAAATCTGGAACGAAGATTGGAAAACCTGAAGGGGTTTTTCCGCGCATTGACAAAAAAGAAGCACTGGAGAGGATTGATAACATGGAAAACGAAATTCGGAATCCGGGTAGCACGCAGCCAGATGCATCAACGACTACGACGAAAAAGCCGGCGGAAGGAGCTAGCACAGGAGCTTCAGCGGCGGGGGCGGGCGCGATTCCGGCTGGCGCGCCGGGCGGAGGAACACCAGTGGGAGGCGCCGCGGCACCTGTTGCGTCGGGAGCTGGAGCAGCGGCTGCGGCAACTGCGGCGGGGACGGCGCCTGCTGTACCGGCGAAAATTGGAATTGAGGATTTCGCAAAAGTTGAGCTGCGCGTTGGCGTGGTGAAGTCGGCAGAGAAAGTGGCGGGAGCGGACAAACTTTTGAAGGTGATGGTGGATATTGGCGACGAGGTGCGGCAGGTTTTGGCGGGGATCGCGCCGTCGTATGCGCCGGAAGAGTTGGTGGGGCGCAAAGTTGTGGTGGTGACGAATTTGGCTCCGCGAAAGATGCGCGGGGTGGAGTCGAACGGGATGCTGCTGGCGGCGTCGGCGGGGCCGGACGGGAAGGCGGTGTTGTGCACGTTTGCGGAAGAAATCCCGGCGGGCGCGAAAGTGAAGTGACGGACCGCATTTGAGAGTGGCGCAGCGTCAAAGGGCGAATACTTGCTGCTGGTGAATCTGCGCGAAGGTGGGCGCGTCGCGCCGCTTTTTATGTCGCGCCTAGAGCCGCGACCGAAAGTGCGCAGTCGAATTCCCGTGTATCGGATGACGGTGCTGACACGGATTGCGGAGGAGTCCGCGTCCTGGGCGGCGGTTTCGCGCCCTAGCTATGCGCAGGGACGGAATGCGGAAGTAGAAGAATAAGAAGCGAGTGAGCACCGGACAAAAATCGGCCGGCCTGAAGGCCGCCGCTACAGATGCCGAAACTCAGCGAGTCTTTTGGCGTCAGCGAATCTATTGAGTAGGTGGCTGTGAAGCAGGTCCCTCGTCGGCCATAATACGGCCTCTGTCGGGATGACAGTTTTTTTTGAGACTCGTAACGAGATCGACATTCGACGCAACCGTTCTTCGTCTGGAGAACGGCTGTACAAGGTGAAGGAATCTTTTTCTCGAAGGAAAGTAGACGGGACATCGCGTGGAAATTATTGACTCACATGCGCATTTGGAGTTTCCGCAATTTGATGAAGACCGGGCGGCGATGCTGGGGCGCGCGCGAGCGGCAGGAATTGAGGCGCTGCTCGCGATTGGAAGCGGGACGGGGCCCGAGCGGCTGAACGCGGCGATTCCTTTTGCTGAAGAGTACGACTGGATTTACGCGACGATCGGAATTCATCCGCATGAGGCGGCGCTCGCTACCGAGGAACATTTTGCGCGGCTGGATGAATTGGCGAAGCATCCGCGCGTGATTGCGTGGGGCGAGATGGGGCTGGATTATTACTACGACCATTCGCCACGCGAAGTGCAGCAGCAGGTTTTTCGCCGTCAACTTGGGCAAGCGCGCCAAGCGAAGCTGCCGATTGTGATTCACTGTCGTGATGCGTGGGACGATTGCCTGGGGATGATGGAGCAGGAGTGGAAGCCGACAGGGCTTGGCGGGATTCTGCACTGTTTTACTGGGACAGTAGCGGATGCGCAGCGCGGGCTGGACATGGGATTCATGATTTCGTTTGCGGGAAACGTGACGTACCCCAAGATGCAGCATTTGCGCGACGTGGCGCGCGAGTTGCCGATGGAACGTTTGCTGACGGAAACGGATTCGCCGTTTTTGCCGCCGCAGGGGAAGCGTGGAAAAAGAAACGAGCCGGCCAACGTCGTGGAGGTAGCGCAAGCGTTGGCGAATGTGAGAAACTCAACGGCAGACGAGATTGCGGCCACGACCGCCGCGAATTTCAAAAGGTTTTTCAGGCTTAGCGCCCCGGCCTCTCCGGCGCCGCCAAGGTAATTTTTAGGATGGCATTCGCTGTCCAGATGGTGAAGGGGATTTTTGAGCTAGTCCGCGAGGATTTGGCGCTCGTGGAGCGGGAAATTGCGGCGCAAAACGGCGCGGCGATCGAGCCGGTAAGCGAAATTTCCAGTTATCTTTGCGAAGGCGGTGGAAAGCGGCTGCGTCCTGCGCTGCTTTTGCTGACTGCGGGCGCGTCGGGATATCGCGGAGAGAGCGCGATTCGCCTGGGCGCGGTGGTGGAGATGATTCACAGCGCCACGTTGATTCACGACGACGTGATCGACGGGGCCAATACGCGGCGGGGGCGTCCTAGCGCGAATGCGCGCTGGGGAAATCATATGAGCGTGCTGGCGGGCGACTGGTTGTACATGCAGTCGTTCGAAATGGCGCTGCGCGAGCGAAATTTTTCGATTCTCGATATTCTGATCGACCTCACGCAAAACATGGTGGAAGGCGAACTGCTGCAGCTTACGCGGCTGGGGCGCATCGATTTGAATGAAGTGGAAGCGACGGAGCTGGCTTATCGCAAGACGGCTTGTCTTTTTAGCGGATGCTCGCGGCTCGGGGCGGTTTTGGGCAAGCAGCCGAAAGCGGTGGAAGATGCGCTGGCGGAATATGGACGCAACGCGGGGCTGGCGTTTCAACTGGTGGACGATTTGCTGGATTTTACCGCGTCACCGGAAAAACTGGGCAAGCCGGTGCTGAGCGATCTGAAAGAAGGGAAAGTCACGCTGCCGCTGATTTTTGCGTTGGAGGCGGGCGCGAACGGTTCCCCAGATGGGAATGGCGATGGCGCGGGGCACGCGCACCTGCATTCGAATGGCGATGGACGACGGCTGGTGGCGAAAGTTCTGGAAGAGCGGGATTTCCAGAGCGTGCGCCCGGAACAGATTACGAAACTGGTGAAAGAAACCGGCGCTTTGGAGCGGGCGCAAAAGTTGGCGCGCGAGTACGTTTGCCGCGCGAAGGCGAGTTTGAGCGAGCTGCCTGATACGGAGTACCGGCGAGCGCTGCTGGCTGTTCCGGATTTTATTCTGGACCGAGAGAATTAGTCCTCTGAGCCTGGAAACTCGCCCACAAATTCGCAACTTCGTAGCAAATCAAAAGAGCCGAGCATTCTTCGATTTCCCAGGACGAGCCCGCGCTACTAACGAACATTCCCGCGGAGAGTTGCTTGTATTCCGGTGGGGCAATCCCTAAGATGCTTTGGATGAATTGCGCACAAAACTTTAGCGCGCGGGTATGGCGCGCATGATGCGGGACTGGGCTGCCTGGGGAATTGAAACTGCAAGACTTCGCGGAGCTTCTTACGCCGACGCGCGCGTGATGGACACTCGCCAGCGCGAAATCACCACAAAAAACGGGGAAGTTGGGACGCTGCTGGAATCTGAATCGCTCGGAATCGGTATTCGCGTGATTGCGAGCGGCGCCTGGGGGTTTGCATCTACTGACCGGTTAACGCGTGAAGGCGTGCAAGCTTGCGCGGCGCAGGCGGTGAACATCGCGAAAGCTTCCGCGCTGGCGAAACACGCGGACGTTGCGCTGGCGGGCGAAGAAGTTTATGTGGATACCTGGCAAAATCCGTTCGTAAAAGATCCGTTTCGTATTCCTGTAGAACGCCAGATTGATTTGCTGCTGCGCGCGGACAAGGAAATGCTTGCGGTGAAAGGCGTGACGCTGGCGGAAGGATCGATGATGTTCCGCAAAATCGATCAGCTTTTCGTGTCCAGCAGCGGGTCGGTGATTCATCAGGTGAAGATGCAGTCGGGCGCGGGAATTGTGGCTACTTCCTTTGCTAAGAGCGAAATTCAGAAGCGTTCTTATCCGAATAGTTTTGGCGGGCAACATTCACTGCAAGGGTACGAGCTGATCGAGTCGTTCGATCTCATTGGGAACGCCCGGCGAATTGGAGAAGAGGCTGTCGCGCTGCACTCCGCGGCGCAATGTCCGGAGGGGACCAGCACGATTATTTTGGGCGGCTCTCAGCTTGGATTGCAGATTCACGAATCGGTGGGGCATCCTATTGAGCTGGACCGCGTGCTGGGGCAGGAAGCGAATTTCGCCGGCATGAGTTTTCTTACCGTCGATAAATTGCGCAAACTGAAATACGGGTCGGACATCGTGAATGTGGTGGCTGACGCGCGACTGGAACACGGGCCTGGGCTTGGCACGTTCGCATACGATGATGAAGGCGTACCGGCGCAATGCACTCCGATTATTACGAATGGGCTTTTTACGGGGTATTTGAGCAATCGCGAAACTGCGGCGGCCATTGGTGAAACGCGCTCGAGCGGCACCATGCGCACGGAAAATTGGAACAGGCTGCCGATTATTCGCATGACGAACATCAGCTTGAATCCCGGGACGTGGAAATACGACGACTTGATCGCCGACACCGATGATGGAATTTTGATGGAGACGAATCGGTCGTGGTCCATCGACGACCGGCGGTATCATTTCCAGTTTTCCACCGAAATCGGGTGGGAGATTAAGGGCGGCAAGAAAGGGCGCATGATCAAAAATCCCAGTTACAGCGGGATTACGACGGAATTCTGGAATGGTTGCGACGCGATATGCTCTCGCGAGCATTGGACCTTGTGGGGCACGCCAAATTGCGGCAAGGGGCAGCCGATGCAGACGATGGGGACTGGCCACGGAGCGTCACCGTCGCGATTTCGAAACATAAAAGTGGGAGTGGCGTTCGCCAAGTAGAAACCAACATCAAAAATGAAAAGCGGGAAGAAAAAATCGGACTCGTCACGCGCGCGGAGTTCAAGGGGTGCGAAGGCGCCGATGCAGACGCGGACCGCGCTGCGCTCGGCCGCACGCGCCGAAAACGGGGCGCGATTCACGCTTGCGGAACTGCAACACATTGCGCACCGTGTGATTCAGTTCAGCGAAGCGGACGAGACGGAAATTGAAATTGATTCGGTCACCGATGCGCTTACGCGCTTCGCCAACAATACGATTCACCAAAATGTAGCGGAGCACACGCTGGCGATTTCGGTTCGAGCGGTGGTGGATGGACGCACCGCGCGTGCGACGACCAATAAAACCGACGAAGAATCGCTGCGGCGTGTAGCGGCAGCTGCGGCGACGCTGGCGCGTCACCAGCCGGAAAATCCCGACCTGCTGCCCATGCTTGGCCCACAAAAATATCAGAAGCTGATGCGCTATTTCCCGGCTACAGCCACGGAAAATCCCATGGACCGCGCACGCGCCGTGACTCGCGTGTGCAAACTGGCGGAGAAGGCCAAGCAGACTGCTGCTGGGATTTTCTCCAGCGGTCTGCATCAATCCATTTTGGCCAATTCGGAAGGATTGTTCGCCAGCCATCAGTACACCGACGCTGAATTCTCGGTGACGATTTTGGAAGATAATTCTTCGGGTTGGGCCAAAGCGAATTCGCCGGACATTCACAATATCGATCCCGACGAGTTGGCTGAGAGAGCTAGCAACAAAGCGATCGCTTCGCGCAAGCCGCGGGATCTCGAACCCGGGCACTATACAGCTATTCTGGAACCCTCCGCCGTACTCGACATTCTCGGTTCGCTTTTTTACGATTTTTCCGCCACCGCTGTGGCTGATAAGCGTTCCTGCCTGAACGATCGCATGGGCAAAAAGATTTTCGGCGATAACATCACGTTGTGGGACGACGTGTACCATCCTTTGCAACTGGGCGCGCCGCATGACGGCGAAGGGTTGCCACGGCAAAGAATCCTATTGGTGGACCGGGGCGTTCCAAAGAACTTGGTTTACTCGCGTGCGACGGCGAAGAAAATGAAGACGAAGCCCACCGGTCACGGTCTGCCGTTGCCAAATGAATTCGGCGAAGCGCCGATGAATCTGGTTTTCGCGGGAGGAGATAAATCCGTGGACGATATGGTGCGTTCGACCGAGCGCGGAATTCTGGTCACGCGAGCCTGGTACATACGCGAAGTGGACCCGTACGAGAAAATCCTCACGGGCATGACGCGAGACGGCACTTTTCTGGTTGAGAACGGGCGCATCGCCGGCGGAATCCGAAATTTTCGGTTCAATCAGAGTGTGATCGAAATGCTTTCGAACGTTGAGATGCTGGGGCCGGCCGTGCGTGCTGCCGGCGAAGAATCGTTCGAGATGGTGGTTCCGGCGATGAAAGTGCGCGACTTCCATTTCAGCGAAGTAACGAAATTTTAGACATTTCGCGCTACGGTGCGCCGGGGCGGATGAAGTATTTCCATTTGTCTAAGTCGGCGCGGACCGCGACGTCGAAGAATCCCACCATCATCTCATCGTAAGTCCTCAGGGGTTGGTTGCAAGCGCCAGATAATTCGGGTCATTTGGTGAATTGAAGGCTGGAGATGGCGCGGGCGATGATGTTTTCTTGAATCTGAACGAGGTCGGTATCGGCGATGGTCATTCCGAAAATTGTGTAGAGATGCGAGTCGTGGGGAATGTACACGACCACACCGGACCAATCGTGCTGGTCAACGCTTCCGCGAAAATGGCGTTCGACTGCGGGCGCGCCGGATATGGTGACGTGTTTTTCGTCCAGCGGACGGAAGTTTTCCATAATTTCGCGAAGGCGGCGATCCGTGGCGTCCATGTCGGTGGCAACTGATTGTGATGTGCCGCTCTGCTGGCCGATCAAGAGATAGGTGGTTTGGTCGTCGGTGCCCATCGCGGTGATTGAGCCGGGCAGAAGAGCACGCGCGCCTTCGATCACTTTCCACGCGGGAGGCTTGTACATGCGAAAGCCGTAGGTGTCGTTGACGTAGCTGTTGCCGTTCACTTCCTCGCGCATGGGTTCCGGCGGTGCAGGTTTTGCTGGCGCTGGCGGAGTCGCCGGCGCAGTCGTTGGTGGGACATTTGTGGCGGCGGAATTAGGCGCGGTAGCGTTGGCTGCGGGCTTGCTTGCGGCTTTTGACGCGGAGTTTGTAGAACCCGAGATGGAGGACGCGACAGAATTTGTTGGCGCCGTTGGATTATTCGCAACAGTCGGCGTTGGTTTTGACGGTTTGGCTGTAGGCGCTTCTGCGGCTGCGGGTGAGTCGGGCACGGGCTCGGATTTCTTCTCGGGTTCTTTCTTTTTTGCGCTAGCGGAGATCACGATTGATACGACCTGATCTTTTTGGACCTCGGCGAAGCCGTAACTTGTTTTTACTTTGAACGAATTTTCTTCGAATCCAACGATGGTGCCACTTATGGTTGTGCCGTCTTTTAGTTTTAGTTCGTCGGCGCGCACGGCGGGGGAAAATGAGACAAGCGCGAGCACGGAAATAGAAATTGCGTAGGCCAATTTTGAACAGGGCTGCGAAACAGAAACCATATCGGAAGTATGGCGCTCGGGGCGGTGGCGGGCAAGTTCAGGTGCGAAGACTATGCCGCGTTAGTCAGCATGGCAGGTCTCTTCGATGTTTACGTAGCTAGCGGGCGATGGGATTTTGATTTTGCTTTTGGCTTGGCTTTCGATTTGGGCTTTGGCAACGGGTAACTGGCGAGAAGTTCCGGCTTTATGCGCGCGAATTCGGATTCAAGGGCGCGGAATTGGGGCCCGGCGTTGAACAAATGGCCGGAACGTCCCATCGCTTCCAATCCGCGCGCCATTGAAACCGCTTTCGCGGCGCCGAAGATTGCGATGGAACCTTTGAAGGCATGCGCGGCGGCAGCAAGTTTTTGCGCATCTTTCTGGGCAATGGCGCGACGAATTCGAGAAAGAGTCTTAGGCGCGTCGGCCAGAAACGTTTTGACCAGGGAGCGCTGAAGCGTTTTATTTCCGCCGGTGGCGCGATGCAGGTGCACGGCGACGCTCTGGTCTTCTGCCGTGCGCTGATTGGCGCTTGCCGAGGCCGGAGCGACAGGTGCGGATTGCGCTTCACTCATTTGGTGAGACGCTTCCGTCTGCGATTCGACAGCCTCATAGAGTTTATCCATGCGCACCGGCTTGGCTATGAAAGCGTCCATGCCGGCGTTGAGACAGCGGCGCGCGTCTTCCGCGGTGGCGTTTCCGGTGAAGCCGACGATGCGAAGGTGGCGGCCGGTCGACGTTTCCATTTTGCGGATCGCGCGAGTGGCGTCCAAGCCGTTCATGCGCGGCATTTCCTCGTCCATCAGGACAACGTCGAAGGAATTACGTTCAAGTGCGGCGAGGGCCTCGATTCCGTCGGCGGCTGTGGTGACGGAATGGCCGCGCTTGGTGAGCAGTTCGCTGACGAGTTCGCGATTTATTTCGGTGTCTTCGGTGACGAGAATGCGTAGAGTTTTCGCCGGCGGTATGCGGAGAAAAGCTGGGGGAGACGAAACGGTTGCGGCAGTATCTTCATGCGTGTCCGTTGACGTTCGTCCGTAGGATTTTTCGGACGCGCGTGGGAGTCGAAACCAGAAGCGCGAGCCCCCTGGAGCGCGTGTTTCAGCGCCGATCGTTCCACCCCAGCGGTCCACTGTTATTTTGCAGAAATAAAGGCCGAGGCCGGCTTTGCCCGAATGACTTTTGCCTTTTGAGAAAAGAGCGAAGAGTTGGGCCGGTGGCAAATCCGTAGGCAGGCCGGGGCCTTCGTCGTCCACAAAGGCGAGAACGCTTTCGCCTTGATCCTCCACTCCGATGGTCACCGTGGAATTCGGG
Source organism: Candidatus Acidiferrales bacterium (assembly GCA_049693615.1). GTDB lineage: Bacteria > Acidobacteriota > Terriglobia > Acidiferrales > UBA7541 > Palsa-295. The sequence goes on from JBAVQB010000028.1 coordinate 22,325, forward strand.
GGACTGTAACGCAGAGTATTTTCGAGCAAGTTGCCGAAGATTCGATCCAGACGCGGCGCATCGCCGGCCACATGCCAGTCGGATGAAGCGTTTGACGGCGGAGTGAAGCGAAGACTCACGCCTTTGTCTTTGAAGGCCGAGGAAAATTCTTCGACGGCTTGTCGGGCGCAAACGGCCAGATCCGGGGGCGGCGCGCCGCTCTTGTCCGAGGACTGTTGCGCGATGAGATCGCTGGAGAATGCGGAGAGGATTCCGCGGATCATTAATTCCTGGCGTTGCGATTCACGCTGGCCCGCTTCCACGTATTTTCCGGCTGGCGGAGGCAAATTTTCGAGACGCAGCAAATTGAAGCAGCCGCTGATGGCGGTAAGAGGTTGGGAGAGATCGTGGACGATGCAATGCAGCAAAATTTCTTTCTTTTGAATTTCGCTCAGAAGCTGTTCGTGGGCGAGGAGGGAATCACGTGCGGTTTGAAACCACTGCTGCTGCTCGGCAAAGTGAGCGGAAAGATTCCGCAGAATCAGGATTTTTCTTTTATCGAGAGAAAGTGCGAAAGCTTCGAGCGGAACTTGGCGGCCGTCCTTATCGCGTTCAATCCAGTTCCCGGAGCTGACGGAGCCTTCTGACTTGGAATTCCAGAAATCTTCGGCGTCTATCAGGAAATTCTCGAGGAACGGAGAATTATCGGCCAAGCGAATGGGCTTTGTGTTGCGCGATTTCAGATCGAAGAGGTCGCGGCACCAAGCGGGGCAAGTTCCGACGATTGTGAATGCGCCTTTCTCGAGTGATTCAAACAGAGCGTAGCCCTGGCTGGCGAGGAACGATTCGACAATTGAATTCGAGGACATTTATTCAGCCAGAGTGGCGGCGGCCAATTGCGAGAAAACTTGTTCGACGGAAGCGCCTGTTTTGGCGCTGGTGCGAAGTATAGTCCATCCAGCGGCGGCGAGTTCCGATTCGCGCGTGGAATCTATCTCCCATTTATCAATTAAGTCACTTTTGTTTAAAACGAGGATGGCAGGAACTTTTCCGGCTTCCTGAATTACGCGCTGGTTCAAAGCGAGAGCGTCTTCGAGAGTTTGGCGGCGTGTGCCGTCGATCACGAGCAAGTAGCCGGACATGCCGCGAAGATAGGACATGTGAATTTTCTGGTACACGTCTTCGCCGTGAATGTCCCACAGAACCAGAGTGACATCCTCGTTGTTTACGCGAACGACTTTCTTATCGACTTTTACGCCGATGGAAGTTTGATAGGCCTCGGAGAAAATACTTTCGACGAAACGGCGGACCAGGCTGGTTTTGCCCACGGAGAAAGAGCCCAGCATGCAGATTTTTTTTTGGAGCATTTGAGAGCTCAGCTTCCGGAAGAAATTGGAGTGAAAATGATCTTGAAAGTAACGCTGCGATTCAGGCGACGGTTTTCTTCGGTGTCTTCGGGACGCAGCGGCTGTGTGGTGCCAACGCCGCGAGTATGCAGATTTGCGGGTGCGACGCCGCCGCGAATCAAAATGCCGCGGATATTATCGGCGCGTTCCTGGCTGAGCAGCAGGTTGGTGCCCTCAATGCCGGTGCTGTCACTATGGCCGGTTAGCTCGACGGTGGTTTGTTCGCCGAGACGATTAGCCTTGTCGACCACGTCGCGGATTTGTTTTTGCGTTTGGGCGACGGTATTTTCCTGGCCGGGCTCAAGTTCGGCGCGGCCGATGGGAAAGACCAATACCACGGACTCGATCGCGCTTTTCGGCGCGTTGAGCTGCAACAGATGCGAATTCAGAAGGCGCGAGGTATCAACGGAAGCGACGCCGGCGATATAAGGCGCGCGTTCCTGAACGCGCGAAATCCATTGAGGCGAGGCAGTTCCTTCCACACGCAATTCGCCACGATTTTCGGAAAGCGTGACGCCTTCCGGCGGATGCAATAATTGGCGAGCGCGCTGCACTACGATGGAGTCGTCCAAAGAATAGTAGGGAGCTAGATCGAACTGTGCATTTTGCGGATCGAGGCCCGCTTGTTTGAGCAATGTATTCGGATCTGCCGCGAGAGGATCCCTGAAACCTTGAATGTGGTAGCGGCCACCTTCGCGGTCGTAGGAAATCACCGTGATGCCAGGCTGTCCGCGAACAGCGTGAAGAAAACGCGACCATTCGATCATGAGATATATGGAGTATCCAAAATAGGCGACGATCAGGACGCCGAGGATTGCTATGGTTGCAAGCGCAGCACGCGGTTTCCTTTTCGCTGCGGGTTCGCGATGCTGTGCGGCGAGAAGGCGTGTGAGGAGTTCTTCGGCGGAAAGAAAGGGCGTGGCGTCGCCTTTGAAGTTTTCCAGCGCGGAACTATAACGCTGCTGGATTTCTTCGAGCGCCTCTTTCATGGTGAGCCGGTAATCCGATGGAGCGTGCCCGCGAATCACTGCGGCCAGCACTGCGTCGGGACCCTCTTCGATCCAGACTTCGAGTTCGCCAACGTTTAGGCTGTCGAGCGATTCGTCATTTTTGGAATCGAAGGAGTCGCGCACGAACTGCTGAATCGCGGAGAGCATGCCCGCGACCATGGAAGCATCCTGAGTGGCGACCGATCGCGCGACGACGTGGCTGAGAACGAGTCCGGTGTGGCGATGAATCAGAAAAACTTGCTCTACGCGAAACAACAAGCTGTGCATCAGCACAATTTCGGCGAACGGTTTTCCTGTTCGCAAAGCTTCGATTCGCCATTTGATTCCACGAGCGGAAAGGCTGTGCTCGAGAGCTTCGTTGAACGATTCGAGCATGCCGCGAAGAGCTTCGCTGATGGACTTTCGGATGGCGGGGCCCATCACGGGGAACAGGGCATCGGCGAGCGGATGAGGATCGCGGCGAACAGACTCACGAAGAGTTTCCTGCACGGTGGGAGCAAGAGCCTGGGCCAGGGCGCGTTCGCCATGCTGATCGCGGCGCATGCTGATGGCTTCGGCGACGACGGAGCTGACATCCTGGGTGCGCCGGGCGCGATCATCGAGACGCTCTTGAATGTCGGCGAGCTCTTCCTGCTCAGGCGCGATGATTAAATGGCGAAGCTCTTCGTAGGCGTGATTATTGGCTGAGGGATTTTCTTCCGTTTGATTTGCGGGAGCGCGGCGATGTGCTTGGTCGGCCATGTTAGACCATCAGGGTTTTCCCGGCGGGACTCGAATCACGTCCCAGCCGAGAGCATGAGTGCGTTTCGCTCGCTTCCTACTCTTCGGGCAATTCGAACTTGTTCTTCAGGCGCAGGGAAAATTCGTTGAACAAGTCCGCAAGAGAAGCGCGATCGGTCTTTTCGTCGCGCAGGACGTCCACTTCGCGGTTCAGCGCGGCCGTCGTGTCGCGCCGCAACTTGTCGATTTCCGCGGAGACGGATTTGGAATGCTCGAGAAGCTTGGCGCGAAGCTCACTTTGCCCGTCGGACATCTGCTCTTCGAGCTGCGAAAGCTTTTTCTCGATGATTTTGGTTCCGTCCTTGATTTCGCGCGAAATTTCTTTGAGCCCTTCGGTGCGCTCGGACTTTTCGCTCTTGAGGCGCGTGCTCAGGGAATCGACTTCCTGCCGCACGAACGCGCCCAGAGTGTCGAGGCGCTTGGTCATGTCTTCGCGCAGGCCTTCGATGGCCTTGGTCACGTTGTCTTCCAGGCGCACGAAACGCTTTTCGTAATCGCGCATCTGCGAACCGAACAAAATATCGCGTATTTTGTCTACATTTGCTCCTTCGGGAGCTTCTTTACTTGACGGATTAGGGTCTTTCGCCGCGGATGCCATTTTGCGACCTCTCCTTTTCGGACTCTTGATCCCCCGCCTGCGGGACGTTCGGCTGGCTTTTTGGGGCATGCGCGCGAGGCTACTACGAAAGCCGTTTTACCGCAACAGGATGAGCGCATAGGTATGGATCAGTTTGAATTGAAAGGGACAGGTCAACGGTTTCCGGGTCGCCCGTGATCCCTCCAGAATTCGCGGCACGCGCGGAGATCACCTTTCACAAGCCGACTTTTCATTGGAAATGAAACTACGCCGTCTTCAATGAACAGCGTCCCGGCGGTCTCCCGACAGATCTTCTGAATTTGTCGTCGAAAGAAAGTTCAAAATCTCCTGTTGCTTCCCAAAAGGAGTTGTGTCATTGTTCCTGTTGGAAACCTAGAGGTTGATTCGCCATGAAAGAAAAACCCGACGTCTTGCAAGGAACGCTCGCGCTGATGGTTCTCAAGACACTCGATGTCCTGGGGCCGCAGCACGGCTGGGGAATCGCACGGCGCATCGAGCAGATCAGTGGAGAGCTTCTGGCGGTCAACCAGGGCAGTCTGTATCCCTTGTTGCTCAAGCTAGAGCATGAAGGCTCGATTGCCTCTGAGTGGGGCGCATCGGAGAACAACCGCCGCGCCCGCTTCTATCGCCTTACCGTGACGGGCCGCAAACAGCTGCAAACGGAGACCCGCGCCTGGAATCAGACCGCGGCTATCATCGCGCGCTTCTTTGAGGTCAAAGCCGAGGACCTGCCATGAGATTCCTGCGCCGCTTTTTCATTCGCCTCTCGAACTTCACCACCGGAAGGCGCGCCGAGCAGCGCCTCCATGAAGAGATGGCCGACCATCTGGCCTTGCAGACAGAGGAGAATCTGCGCGCAGGCCTGTCAGTCGCGGAAGCGCGGCGGCAGGCCGCGCTCAAGCTCGGCGCGACCGAAGCGATACGGGAAGACCATCACGCCGAGCAGAGTCTGCCCTTCATCGAGAATCTGGTTTTCGACTTGAAGTACGCGGCCCGGATGTTGAGAAGATCTCCTGGGTTTGCGTTCATTGCGATCGCCACAATCGCGCTCGGCGTCGGAGCCACCACGGCGATTTATAGCGTCATCGACGCAACCCTACTGCATCCTTTGCCCTACCCCCACCCCAGCGAGCTGGTGCGAATTGAAGCCAACCTTCCCGGCGTAGGCGCGCGCGACGTCGGCATCTCCATCCCTGAGTTGAAAGACCTTCAGAACTCGGGAATCTTCCAAAACGTGTCCCTTTGCTTTTTCGGCACCGACACTCTTACCGGCAACACCCAGCCCACGCGCATCGCCGGAAAGTCGGTCACACCGGCCTATTTCGCGGTGCTCGGCGTCGACGCGCAGTTGGGCCGCACCTTCGATCCGCACGACACCACACCCGGCTTCAACAACGAACTCGTCATCAGCGATGGGCTCTGGAAGCGCGCATTTGGCGGCGACCCGCACATTCTCGGCAAGATTCTGCGCATTGACAACGATCCCGCTCGTGTTGTCGGCGTCATGCCCGCCGGCTTTCGCGACCAGGGCCAAACCCCCGAGGAGATCGGTACCGAATTATGGGCGGCGGGCGGATTTGCCGACGACCCCGCTCCGCCGCCGATGCGCGGCACGCGTTTGCCCTTCGTCACTATAGCGCGCCTTCAGCCTGGTCTCTCGCCTGAGGCCGCGCAGGGGCACCTCGATGCGCTGGTTGCATCGTTGAAAAAGCAATATCCGGCGGATTATCCGCCGCAAGCCGCGTGGACCATCCGCCTGATTCCCCTGGCCGAGACTCTTGTCGGCAACGTTCGCCAGTCGCTCATTCTGCTGTTCGGCGCGGTGGGCCTGGTCCTGCTGATCAGCTGCGTCAACGTCGCCAATCTGCTCCTTGCTCGCGCCAGCGCGCGAGGACACGAGATGGCGGTTCGCCAGGCGTTGGGAGCCGCAAGAATGCGCCTGATTCGTCAGCTCCTCACCGAGAGCTTGTTACTCTTCGTGCTTGGCGGCATCACCGGTTTCGCGGTTCTCTTTTGCGCACAGAAATTCCTGCTGCAATTTGTTCCGGAAAGCCTGCCGCGCCTTAATGACATATCCATCAGCTGGGGCGTGCTGGGGTTCGCCATCGTCGTCTCTGTCGCCGCCGGAGCCATCTTCGGGCTGGCCCCGGCGTGGCTCACAAGCCGCCTTCATTTGACGCCGACACTCCGGCAGGAAGTTCGTGGCTCCAACGGTTCCCGGCGGCGCTCGCGCTTGCGCCATGTTCTGGTGATTGGTGAAATAGCCCTCTCCCTGGTGTTGATGATCGCCGCCGGCCTTCTGCTGCGTAGCTTCTATGACTTGTTCAAGGTGCAACCCGGCTTCAATCCCACTCGAGTCATGGCGATCGAGACCTCGCTCCCGGTTCCGAACGATCCCAAAACCGACATTTACCGCACTGCCACGCAGGAAGGCGTGTTGCTGCGCGAAGTTCTGCGCCGCAACCGGACGATTCCGGGCGTGGAAGAAACCGCCGTCAGTGATCGGGCGGCCATTCCCCTTGGCCACGGCCAGGGCGATCGCAGAGCGGTTCCATTGTTTCGCGAGGGCCAGGAAGTGCAGAGCAGCCAGCCTCCGCTGATCGATACATCGATCGTCTCACCGGAATATTTCCACGTGCTCGGCATGACTCTCTTGCGTGGACGCCTCTTCGTCGACCAGGATCTTGAAGACACGCCTTCGAGCGCGGTCATCAACCAGGCCGCCGCGCGCACCTACTGGCCCAGCCAGGACCCGGTCGGCAAGCGAGTCCATTTGTTGGGCCGTTTGGGCCGTGCCAGGCCGGACTGGACCACCATCGTCGGTGTCATTGCCGATGCACGCACAGAATCGCTCGCGGACGCCAGCATTCCGCAGATGTACCTCGATATCTATCAGCGCCCCTCCAAGTTTCTTGCGTTGTACCTGCGCGGACAGGTCGATCCCGCCACAATCGCCGCGCAGGTGCGCACGCAAGTCCAGTCCGTCGATCCGAACCTTCCCGTGTTCCACGCGGAGACCCTGGACGACGTTCTCTCCTCTTCGCTTTCAGTGCGGCGGTTCTCCATGGAAATGGTGGCGCTGTTTGCTGGCACAGCCCTGCTGCTCGCGGCCCTGGGAATCTATGGAACCATCTCCTTCCTGGTCCATGAGCAATCGCGCGAGATCGCCATTCGCCTTGCGCTGGGCGCGCAAAGGCGCGATATCCTCAAGATGGTTTTACGCCAGGGCCTCACTCTAGCCGCCGCCGGCGCCGGCGTAGGCTTGGTTGGCGCGCTTATTGTTTCTCACCTCATGGCCAGCCTGCTTTACGGTGTCTCGCCCTACGATCTCTCCACCTTTGCCGGCGTAACCGCCGTGCTCACCGCCGTTGCCATCGCCGCCAGTTACGTCCCTGCGCTGCGCGCCATGCGCCTCGATCCGATCACTACACTCCACTCCGAATGACCTTTGGCACTGCTCGAAACTTGTCTTCACAAGTCGTTGCCATCCCAATGACCTCCTTCGGGATGCTGATGAATTCTTCCCACTCCGAGTTCCAGAGGATGTGTCCCCCAAGCGCGCTTGTGTCCATTGAATTCAGTAGCTCCCGGATTGTTGGCTACTCGAAAATTGGCCGGTTACTTAAGCACCGATTCGACCTGTGAATTCAAACTGACCCGCTACCAGCGCATGGGGATTTTGGCAGGCTTAAATTGACAGCCACAGGCTTTCAAGACTAGCATCCGTGGAATATGGGTGCAGCAAGGATGGAACCGTCGAAATTGTTCACGCCGCGTGAAGCGGCGCAAGTGCTGGGAATCAGCTATCCCACGCTGAAGCAGTGGATCTACAAGCGAAAAATTAAAACCGTGAAGACAGCAGGCGGCCATCACCGCGTGCCGGAAAAAGAAGTGGACAGATTTTTGTATCGCGAATCGGGCGGCGCGGAGGTCCCGGAGCGGCGCAACAATTTTCGTCGCATCAGCGGCCGCAATCAGCTGGTCGGGCGCGTGACCGACGTGAAGCTTAGCGGCTTGATGGCGCAGGTAAGTATTTCAATTGGCGGGCAGCACATCACATCTATTATTACTGCAGATGCTGTTCGAGAAATGCGTCTCCAGAAAGGCCAGAAGGTGGCCGCGCTTGTGAAATCCACGGAAGTGATGATTATTCGTGTTTGATCCGGGCCTCACAATTCCTCGTTTCTGCGCAGGACATCGCTCCCACTGTACATTCACCTATTAACATATTGACTTAACAATTCTAGTCGCATAAAGTCGTGTGCCTTGTGCCGGGTGTGTTGCACACAATTTAAACTGAGGGATTTCTCATGAAACTGAACTTCTATTTCCTTCTCTTGACGGGTGTGTTGATCTGTTCACCACTTACAACGAATGCGCAGCATTCTGGCGGCAATCTGGTTGCAATAACAGCCGCGGACACATCCACCGGCGCGCCGCAGGACACCACCGGAGCGAGCCTCTCCGGTGTGGTGACGGACCAAACCGGTGCAGCCCTTCGCGATGTGGAGGTGACAATCAAGAACGTGGACATAGCTGAAACGCGCACAGTAACAACGGATGGCGGGGGCCGCTATCAGACGTCCGGCCTGCGTCCGGGGCGCTTCGAGATTCGAGCGGCAAAACCTGGGTTCGCCGATGAAACGCGCGCGCGAGTCAGCTTGTCGGCTGGCCAGGGCGCCACGGTCGACATCAAAATGGCAGCGAGGGCCACTGACCCCTGCAGGAGCGGTAAGGAGTTCCTTACCAGCGATTGTGCGCTGACCTGGCACGGCGTCACGCTGTACGGCGCTTATGACGTCGGCGTCGGCTGGGTCAGCCACGGCTTACCGGTAAACGGTTATAACTACGAAGGCGAATCTCTGGTGAATCGAAACGGCGCCGGATCTCGATTCCTCGTGGCCCCGAACAACTTGCAACAGACGGGTTTCGGCGTCAGGGGCAAGGAAGAGTTTCTACCCGGCTGGTACGTGGTGTTCAACGCTTCAACCGGGATCAATCCGAATTCCGGCCTGCTCGCCAACGCGCCAGCCACTAATACGGTCAACAACGGCCTTCCCCGGGCGAGCTATTCGGAAGCCATCGACGGCGCGCGGGCGGGCCAACCATTCAATGACGAATACTATGGTGGTGTATCGTCCGACCATTTCGGTACGCTGACCTTCGGGCGTCAGCGCTCTCTCGGCACGGATGCGATGCTGGTTTACGATCCGGTCGGCGGCGGCTACGGCTTTTCGTACATCGGATATAACGGCACGCTGGCCGGGGGCGGTGATACCGACGACAGCCGTTGGGACGACGCCCTAAAGTATCGCATCAGCTATGGGCCGGTCCATTTCGGCGCGATGTATAAATTCGTTAATGGTTCCGGCGGTTGCTTTTCGGCCGCCCCACCCCCGAACTTTACTGCCACGAGCTGTACGCCGGAGCAGCCGCATAACAACGCTTTTGGATTCGACCTCGGCGGAGAACACGGCAACTTCTCTGCCGACGCCGCCTACCAACATTACAACCAGGCGATCAGCGTATTGAACCCCTTGCTGGGGCCTCAAAGTTTGTCGGCGCCGTATCAGTCGACGGTGAACAGCATCAATACAAACCAAATCAGCGGGCCCAATCTGATCGACCCGGACGGCACCCTCTACGGCATCGTGACCGACAACAACGCCATCATGATCGCTGCCAAGTATAAGTGGGACCCGTTCAAGTTTTTTGCCGGCTACGAGTACATTTGGCAGAACAACCCGAAAAATCCGTTGGGCATAGGCGCCACGGACCAGGGCGGCTATATCCTGAGCGGCGTCGAAGACAACAATCTTGATTCCGAGAGGTTGGTGCAGATCTGGTGGGCGGGCGCGAAGTACACTTACCGCGAAAAAACCGACGTTACTTTGGCCTGGTATCAACAGCGGCAGAACGACTTCCGTGTTCCGCCGACCTGCTCGCCCGCTGCTGGCTTCCGTAGCTCCTGCGCAGGCACACTCAACGAGGTGTCGGTCTACACAGACCATCATTTCACCAAGCGTTTCGACGGTTACGCCGGAATTGCGTATTCCTACGTGGACGGCGGTTTGGCTATCGCCATTCCTCATGCCCCTGGCGTCCCTTATAACCACCACAGCAACTTTGCTCCGACAATTGGTGTTCGTTTCGCCTTCTGACCTTTTCCGCGGTGGGCTCAGTCGAGAGCCCACATGAGTACCTGAAGCGCGCGATCGCCGCCGGGCGCTCTCAAAAAAAAAGAGATGCGGAGTTACCCAAGCCTTGAAGTTCGTTACTTTCCAGGCTTGGCGAGGGGGACTTCGAAAAACATGAGCGGCTTATTGCCGGGAATGACTGCGGCGTCCGGAACGTAGAGGACGGATGTTTCCGTGAGCGACATGTCGCGGTCGAGATCGAAAAAGAGAAATCCGTGAACGGTGGCACCCGGAGCGATGATGTCGCCGTCGAGCGCAAGTGGAGCAAGGATATCTTCCATTTGCGCAGCCTTTTTATCTCCGCCGGGAAGGTTAAGGCTCGGGATCCGCGAAGGCTTCGGGCCGGTCGGTCCCTTCGGATGGGCGATCAAGTAGGCGGCGTCGGCGGGGCTGAGCGAATCAATATCCTGTTGCCCTCCATTTTGAAAATGGATTTCGAGCTGAATCGTATTCAAGTTCACTCGAATAGGGTGGTCCGATTCGTTGCGCAGAAAAACTTCCACCGGCAGAATTCCTACTTCCACGGGATTCGCTTTGCCGAATTTTTCTTTTGCACGGGCGCGCTCGGAATAGGGATCGGCCAGCACGGTCATGCCTTCGTGAGTGTCGCGGGAAACGGACGGCGCCTGCGAACCGTCAGGCGTATGCTTCGCAGCGGGCGCTTGCGCGAAAGTAGCACAGGCGCACAGTAGCCCCGCCAAAATTAATCGGATCATATTGAGATCTTTCGGCCTGCGGTTTCGATGCCCGGTGTCGGCGGGAAGTTGTGCATGTTTCCGGCTTGCTGCCACTATAATACCCAATTTGTGTGCGAAGTTGCTGAGTGAAGCGCATGATGTCCAGGGCGCGGTCGGCACAACCTTCCAATGTATTTCTTATATCGCATCGTTACAGCGGTAGGCATGTTCGTGCTCGCGCCGTACTTCGCGTTGCGAGGGTGGCGGCGGGACGAGCGTCCCGGCGCGTTGCGCGAGCGTCTGGGAATTTTGCCGCACAATATAGTTGTTTCCGCGAATAACCGTGCTGCCGAAGCGACCGGTTCCGGACGCGACAGCGGAGCGATCTGGGTCCACGCTGTTTCCGTTGGCGAAGTTCTCGCTGCCACGCCGCTGATCGAAGGGCTTAAACGCGAATTTCCGGGGCGGGCGATTTTGGTTTCCACCACCACGGAAACGGGACAACGTCTTGCTCGTGAACGACTCAAATCCGCCGAAGCCATTTTTTATTTTCCTCTCGATTGGATTGTTCCGGTACGGAAGGCTTTGCGAACAATTCGTCCCGCGGTTGTTATCGTGATGGAGACGGAAATCTGGCCAAATTTTCTGAGAGAGACGCGGTGCGCGGGAATACCGGTGGTTTTTGCAAATGCACGTATATCGGAGAGATCGTTTTCCCGTTTCGAGCGCTGGCGGCTTCTTGTAGGAGAATTTTTCGCGAGGACCTTGCAGGATGCGGATCTTTTCCTGGCGCAAAGTGAAGAGGACGCCAGGCGTCTGGCTGGCATGGGTGCGGCAGAAGATCGCGTGGAAGTTACCGGCAATATGAAATATGACGTGCCGCCTGCGGCGCTCGGCCAGTTTGGCGCATGGCTGGAAGCGCAAATTCGGCAGCAGGAGCGCTGGCCGCTATTGGTGGCTGGAAGCGTGGTGGAGGGAGAAGAAGAGGCCGTCCTGGCGGGTTACGATGCGGTGCAGCGGCAATGGCGCCGGACGTTGCTGATACTCGCGCCGCGAAAGCCGGATCGATTCGCGGCTGCGGAGAAAATCGCGGCGGAGGCTGGATGGAATACGCTGCGCCGAAGCCAACTGAATCTCGACGAGGTTCTGCCTGAGAATATCGACGTGCTGATTCTGGATTCGATCGGGGAACTTGCCGGATTGTATTCGCTCGCGGATGCCGTATTCGTCGGAGGGTCGCTGGTTCGCGCCGGCGGGCACAACATTCTGGAGCCGGCGTGTTTTGGGCGGCCGCCGGTGTTCGGAACGTCCATGGAAAATTTTTCCGAGATGGCCGATCAATTTCTGGATGCGCATGCGGGCGTGCAAGTGGCGAATGGCCAGCAACTGGGAAGAGTGTGGGTGGAACTGATTGAGAATAATGCGATGCGTGAGCGCATGGGCAATGCCGCGCGCGATATCGCGGAACATAATCGTGGAGCTACGGCGCGTTCGCTGAATCGTATCGCTTCGCTCATTGCCGGCGATCAGAGCGCGAGCGCTCAGCCTGGCGCGAAGGAAGTAAATCCAACGGGGCGCGGAGAAGAGGGAAGCGCAGCGTGACGTTCAAGGAATCACTGTTGTGGCCGCTGTCGGTGATTTACGGCGGCGTGGCGGCCGTTCGGGCTCGCGCTTACGGCAAGGGAATTTTCCGGCAGCGGCGTTTGAATGGTGTGGTCATCAGCGTGGGGAATTTGACTGTTGGCGGCACGGGGAAAACGCCGATGGTTTTGTGGATCGCCGAGCGGCTGTTTTCGGAAGGCAAAAGGGTGGGTATTCTTACGCGTGGATATCGTGGAAAGACGGCCGCACCGGAATCTAAAACGGCCGGCGAGCCGGGGATTATTTCGACTAGCGACGAAGTGCAACTTCTGAAATCTCGCCTCGGGGATCGTGCGTTGTTTGGAATTGGCGCGGATCGTTACAAAAACGGACTTGCGCTCTCCGGTCGCGGAGTGGAGTGGTTCATTCTCGACGATGGATTTCAGCATTTGAAACTCGCGCGCAATGTGGACGTTGTGTTGATCGATACGAGCATGCCTTTTGGCGGAGGGCATTTGCTGCCGGCGGGGCGGTTGCGGGAGCCGCGCGGAGCCTTGAAGCGCGCGGATGTGGTCGTCATCACGCGTAGCAATCATGCTCCGGCGATTGAGTCGGTTGTGCGGCACTATTCAAGCGCGCCCATTTTTTACGCACGTACGGAATTGGATTCGGTGCGCTCGCGTTTGGGGCCGCAACAAACGTCGGCGGAACTACGCGGTAAAGCGCTGTTTGCTTTTTGTGGAATAGGGAATCCGGGCGCGTTCTATTCCGACTTGCGCGAATGGGGATTTTACATTGTTGGCCATAAATCTTTCCGCGATCATCATCGCTTCACGGCAGCCGACATGGCGGAAATTGAAAACGAAGCCAGGAAAGCAGGGGCCCTCGGACTAATTTGCACGGAGAAAGATGGTTTCAACTTGCCGGGAGCTGTGGCCTCCATGAATTTGTGGGTCTGCGCAATTTCGTTGCTCGTGGATCGCGAAGAGGAATTCTGGCGGACCGTGCTTGAAAAGGCGCAGTCTGGCGCTAGCGAAGGCCGGCAAGATTAGATTTGTTTTGGCCACGAGCGACCCGGGAGCAGATTGCCGCATTCATTGCCGCTGTGATACTTTGCGACCGACCTTTGAAATGCAACCTAGCAATTCAAGACATGAGGAGATTTGTTGAGCGCCAGGCGGGGAAAGACTAAGTCGAGATCAAAGAACCAAGCAAGTGCCGCGGCGCGGTCAGCGGATACGACAGTTGACCTCACGCGACTTCTCGATATCGTCGCCACCTTTCCGCGCAGAACACTCTGCGTGGTGGGGGATTTTGTACTGGATCAGTTCGTTTCCGGCGAAATTTCGCGGATCTCGCGCGAAGCCCCTGTGCTGATCCTGCGCCATCGCCGCACTGAAGAGTATCCGGGAGGTGCGGCAAACGCGGTGAACAACCTTGCCGACCTCGGCGCACGTGTTTTGCCGGTCGGCGTTGTGGGTGACGACGAAGGCGGGAAAATCCTGCTCGATTATTTTCGCGCCAAACGAATCGATAGTTCGGGAATTCTTCGCACACGCGAACGCGCTACGACCACAAAAACGCGCTATCTCGCCGGCTGGACTCATACTACCGAGCAGCAAGTTCTTCGCGTCGATCGCGAGCCGCGAGAAGAGCTTTCTGAGCGCATCCAGGAATCGCTCTCACGCAAAGCGCGTAAAAACGCGAAGAGTGCCGATGCCGTTCTTGTTTCTGACTACGGGTTGGGGGCGGCGTCGCCGGAAATTGTTCGCAAGCTAAGTGCGAAGCGCATGACACTGGATTCGCGTTATCGATTGCTCGACTATCGCAATGCAGCGATTACGGCGGCGACGCCGAATGAGCCCGAACTGGAAGCCGCTTATCACGTCACCGTGGGAAACGACATGCAAAAGCTTGAAGAGTTGGGCCAGCGGACTCTGCGCGATTTGGATCTGGACGCTTTGGTTGTAACGCGCGGAAAAGATGGGATGGCCCTCTTCGAGAAAAGTGCGGACAAAGACACGCGCATGCGCAACATTGCGATTTATGGCTCGGATGCTCCGGTGGATGTGACGGGCGCGGGTGACACGGTGATTGCGGTGTTCACGCTGGCTCTGGCCGCGGGCGCTTCGTACCTGGAGGCGGCCCATCTCGCGAATTACGCCGGCGGAATCGTAGTGATGAAGCGGCGCACCGCAACCGTCACGCGCGAAGAACTGGAAGCCGTGTTGCGGCGCGAGGCTACCGCACAACGCTGAAGAGCCATGGATACCCGCGAAAAAATATTGTCGCGCGAAGGTCTGCACGATGTGCTGGACGAACATCGGCGCAGCGGACGCAAAGTTGTGTTGGCGAACGGCGTTTTCGATTTGCTGCATGTGGGACACGTGCGCTATTTGCAGGCGGCGCGCCGAGAGGGTGATTTGCTCGTCGTGGGGATTAATTCGGACGCCAGCACGCGATCGTTGAAAGGCGCGGGACGCCCAATTTTAACGGAACGCGCGCGGGCCACGTTGGTGGCGGCGTTGGCCGCGGTGGATTACGTTGTGATCTTCGACGAACTCGACGTGAACGCACTCTTGCGCGAGTTTCAACCGGACGTGCACGCAAAAGGCACCGACTACACCGCAGAGACCATTCCGGAACGCGAACTCGCGGCGCTGCTTGGAATTCGTGTAGCGATCGTCGGCGATTCCAAAAATCATTCCACACGCGAACTTCTTGCTCGCTTACGCGACCGGAAAGATGTCTGAATCGCGCTTCCTGCTCGTACGGCTCGGATCTCTGGGCGATATAGTGCACGCACTTCCTGCAGCGGCTGCGATTCGCGATACATTTTCCGGTGCGCGCGTCGATTGGCTGGTTGACTCGAAATGGGCGCGCCTGCTGGAAGGGAACGCGGATCTGAGCAATGTAATTTCGATGGAAAGCAAAAGCGCAGCCGGAATTTCGGCGGCGGTGCATCAGCTGCGCGCGGCGAAATACACGCACGCGATCGATTTTCAAGGGCTTTACAAATCCGCGCTGCTGGCTTTCGCATCCGGCGCGCCGCGGCGCATTGGATTTCAACGCAGTTATGCGCGCGAGGGATTTGCGTCGCTACTCTATACGGACCGATTGAATCCACGAGGGCCGCATAAAGTTGACCACAACCTGACGCTCGCCGAGCGCGCCGGTGCGCGGATCGCGAATCCAAGATTTTCACTCACGATTCTTCCAGAAGATGACGGATGCCTTTCGCGCGAACTCTCCGTCCACGGCTTACAGGAATATTTTGTGCTGAATCCAGGAGGAGGCTGGCGCTCGAAATGCTGGCCTGCCGAGCGCTACGGAATCCTGCATCGTCAACTTGCGGAGAAATATCATTTGCGCGGAATTGTCACGTTTGGTCCAGGTGAAGAAGATTTGGCGAAGGAAATAATTCGTGCAGCGGGGGGCTCTGCTCCGGTTGCGCTGCCGCTTGAGCTTGGTCCGCTGATGGCTGCGCTGCGGCGTGCAAAATTTGTGGTGTCAGCCGATACTGGGCCGTTGCATCTGGCGTCCGCGCTGGGTGCTCAGGTGGTTGGGTTGTTTGGGCCCACCGATCCAGTGCGAAATGGCCCGTACTGTTCGGAAGATGTCGTCGTTAGAAATCCGCGATTCAGCGAAACGACTTATCGCCGCGGCGCGTCTTACTCGCCGTCCATGCTTTCCATCACACTGGAGCAGGTTCTTGATGCGGTCGAGCGCCGCCTGAGGCGCAGTTCGTGAGCCAGCCCCGAAAATTCTGGATGCGCTGGCGGGTACGTGTCGGATATCCGGTGGCGATTCTTTATTGGGTTCTTGCCATGCCGACGCCCCATTGGATCGCAATTGGGGCAGTGATTGCGGGGCTTGGGTTGATTATTCGCGCGGCAGCTTCAGGACAACTGCGAAAGAATGAAGAACTAGCCACCTCCGGGATTTATTCAGCCACGCGAAATCCGCTTTATCTGGGAAGCGCGATTCTGGCCTCAGGATTTATTATTGCCGGGCATTCTTTATGGGCCGGGCTTCTGGTGGGCGTTTATTTCTGCGTTTTTTATTACGCGGTGATGCGCAATGAAGAAGAAGAACTTCGCGCGAAATTTGGAGCTTCGTTTGAAGAGTATGCCGCCGGCGTTCCTCTTTTTTTCCCAAACATTTTTCGCGGCCCGAAGCAGCCTGTGGAAGGAGCCGCGCCAAAAGTTTTTTCCTGGGCGCAATACACGAGAAATCGCGAATACAAAGCGCTGGTTGGAACGATAGGGGCTTTTGCTATCGTGGGGTTGAGGATGTGGCTGCGGGCGCGCTACGGATTTTAGCTTTTTACTGCAGGCGGTAGATGGCGTGCATCACACGTTGAAATTTCGGCCTGTACAGCAGATCGAAAGCGCGTTCTTTGCCGGGGAACATTTCGAGCGCAACTCGCCGCGTAGCTGCAATCATTCCAGAAGCTTCTTCCGGCGTCAGGTCACCCGCGGCGATCGATTCCAACGTCAATTGGACCAGGATGCGCAGCCGGCGAATGCGTCTGCTTTCGTCGTCAATTTGCTCCTGCGTAGGCTGAAACGACGCGTTGTTCTCGATGGGTTCCATAAACGGGTCCCTGAAGACTTTCTGAGGGTATTATGGACTTGGCCTCAAAACCGCGCAATAGTACTGTGGAACAGTGTTCGAAGATATTCTCGGGGAATTTAGATGACTGAAAATTCGTCACATCAGGAAACGCACGACCCATCGCAGGAGCGTGTCGTTGTTGCTTACACTGCCGGTACTGCAGCGGAAGCCATGGTAATTCGAGGACTCCTGGAAAGCGCCGGGATTAGTTCGCCCGGCTCCGGCTCCAACGATCCTTTTCCGTTACGCGAGTCGCCGGAAGGGACGCACGGCGTTGAGGTGTATGTCCTCGAGCCCCGAGCGGAAGAAGCGCGTCAGCTCATCGAGGAATACCAGAAGGGCAATCAGTCTTCGGCCGCCGAAGGCGATGACTCCGACGAAGCGTAAAGCGGATCGTGCTGTAAAATTCCACGATAATTTACGGCCTTATGGTGGGATGCGATTCCGCGAATGTGTGCACCTCGAGCGTGCGGCCGTCGGTCAAGGCGGTGACTTCGCCGTCGCGATCGGTGCGTAAGAATCGCACGCCTGCGCGTGCGTAGCGTTCCACAACATCTTCCACCGGATGTCCGAATTGATTTCCTTCGCCCACGGAAACCACGGCGACGCGCGGATTCACAGCGGTGACAAATTCCTGGATCGACGAGGTTTTGCTGCCGTGATGCGGCACCTTCAGGAAATCCGCTTCGATGGCGGAATGATCGTGCACTAAGTTTGCCTCGATCTTCTTTTCGATATCCCCGGGAAGCAGGAATTTTACCGCGTTGTCTTTCAGTCGCATCACTACGGAATTATCGTTGGCAGCTTGCGGAACGGCAGAAATATCCTCGGGCCACAGCACATTTCCTTCGATTCCGCCGCACTGAAAGTCGCTGCCGCGCTCTTTTTCCACAATTCTCACTCCGCGAGATTTCGCCTCCGCCAGCAGCGCCTTGAAGGCAGAGGTCTCCTCATCGCGGCCAATCCACAACTCGCCAACGCGGAAATTCTGCAGCACACTGCGCAGCCCGTCGATGTGGTCATGGTGGGCGTGTGTGAGTGCGACCACGTCCAGCCTCTTGAGCCCGCGAGACCATAAATACGGTGAGACAACTTCTTCGCCAACGTCCGTGCCGGCATGATATCCGCCGATCGATTCCGAGCCGGCTTGGCCGCCGCCATCAATCAACATCGTTCCGCGGTTGGGGAAGGAAACGAAGATGGAATCGCCCTGGCCAACGTCGAGCACATCTACTTCCAGCTTGCCGGATTTGAGAGCGGGCGCAAACGGATGCGTCGCGATCAACAAAGCGAATATTGCGACGGCCAATGCTGAAGCCCATTCAGCGGGGCGAATTGGACGGGGCATTTGACGGCGAATCGTTAGGTTCGAGCGTCGCGCTGATACTGCGCGAGCGCACATCGCGAGACATATAAACGCGGCGAAGAATGCGATGTCGAGCCAGATGGGAGGACCGGGTATGCGATATGAAAGTCGCGGCCAACGCCCAAACCACTGAATGGTGGAGAGCAAAAGCGCCGTGCACAAACTGAGCGCCTTGGCAAGCAGCAAGGCAAGCCGGGACCACACAAACGAAACGAGCAGCGACACGAATCCTAAAGGAACAATAATCGCGGTCAGCAAAACCGCGGGAATATTGCTGAAAGATCCGGCGAGACTCACACGATGAAAGTCCTGAGCGAGCAATGGCAACATGCCGAATTGGATTACGAACGAAAGCAAGATGATGTCCCACAAACGAAGGCCGACGATCACCGGCGCTGACAATATTTCATTTGCACGCGGAGCAATTTGTTTCGGCAGTCTCGGCGAAAACCATCGAGCGAGAGACCTCATGTCGATACGAAACTGGACTACTTTTGGTGGATGCGCTCCGTCGCGCGTGACGTCTCCCAAATGACGCAAGCCCGTGCGATACGGTGCGCTGGAGCGTTCGATCCATGGCAGCGCGACAGCTGCGATTACTCCCGCGGCGACGAAAGAGAGTTGGAAACTCGAATCGATAAGCGATGAAGGTTTCCACAGCAGAATCGCCAGCGCCGCGAGCGAAATTGTGTTCAGCAATTCGACCCGGCGAAATAGAGGACGCGCACATAAATAAAACGCCGCGACTAACGCGGCCCGAAGAATCGGCGGACGATCCTGAACGATTCCAACGTATCCTGCGAGCGCGATTAGCGTCATCAAAGCGATCGCGATCGATGGCAGCCGCAGACGGCGTCCGAACCAATACAGAAAAACGATCAGCGCGCCTACATGGAGTCCGGCAACTACTAGAACGTGATAGGCGGCGGTTTTTTGGAAGGCGAGAACGACGTCGGAGTCAACGAAAGTGCGGTCGCCCAGAAGCATTGCGCGCAGGACGGCTGCGCGTTCGGGATGATCGGCGAAAAGGAAATCGATGCGCGCCAGAAGACTACCGCGCGCCCGCGCCATGCGCTGCTGGAGCGTCGGCGCAGGACGGTCGATCACTTGTAACAATTCGCCGGTGCGCAGCGAACCAACTACATCGATTTTTTGACGCGCGAGAAAGCCGTGAACGTCAAAGGCGCCCGGGTCCAGATAGTTGCGCGGCGGACGCGCCTTCAACAGGGCTTCCACGCGGTCGCCGGCTCGCAAACCTTGCATCGGCTCAATGGCGTGCGGAGCAAAGTAGAAATTTACGCGCAGCCCGCCCGCCGCAGGAAGCAGAACGCCTGAAGATTCCACATGCTCTAAATCTATTTCGTAGCGAAAGCCCCAAGGCAGCTTGAGAGGATCTTCGCGAAGACGTCCTCGCCAACGCAGGGGAACGCTCGTATGAATGGTTCCATTAGCGATCAACCGGGAAACGTGATTAGTGGGAACTGCAGCGCGTTCGACTGTGAATGCTAGTCCGCCAAGGGCCAGCCATGCTAGCAATGCGAAGCACCACGCGGATGCCACGCGTTGCCGCCAAATTAAGGCCGAGCCCGCGAGGATTGCTATGACTGCGCTAGCGAACCAAATTTTCGGCGAACTCTGCCCCCGGCTGGCGAGACCAATGCCTGTGGCAAAGGCCGCGGCAATCCAGAGCGCTGGCAATTTCATCCGCGTGGATGCAAACGCACAACCGTCTCCATGTGAAATGTTTCCGGGAAAAGATCAAACAAGTGAATTTCGGCTGGTTCATAGCCGGCCTGGGCCAGCACGGCGAGATCGCGCGCGAGCGTAGGTGGTTCGCAGGAAACGTAAGTGATACGCGCGGCTTGCAAGCGGCCCAAGCGTTTGGCGGCCTCGGGAGCCAGGCCGTCGCGTGGCGGATCCAGAACAACCAGGTCAGGCCGCTCTTTATTTCTCTCGAGAAAACGTTCAACGTCCGCAGTGCGAACCGTGATAGAGCTCAGCCCGCGCATGTTAATTTCGAGGTCACGCGTAGCAGCCGGATTCGATTCCACCGAGATGACTCGTTCGAAGTGCCGGGCCAGGGGGATTGAAAATAATCCCACACCGGCAAATAGATCGAGAGCAAGCCGACCGTTTTCGTTATCGCAAACGGTTTGGACCAGATCATCCAACAGAAAACGATTCACCTGAAAAAACGAAAAGTGGCCGACGCGGTATTTTGTGCCGGCCGCTTCGGTTTCGAGAAAACCCGGCCCGAAAAGTTCCATGCGGTCGTGGCCGGGATCGTGAAACAAAATACTGGAGGCTTCCGGAACGATTCCGCGAATGGTCTCAGCGTGTTCCGCAATGCGCGAGGGGAAGCCCGCGAAGGTGGCCGTGAGTAACAGCTTTGCGTTGGCGAGTGTCGATAAGTCTCCGGGGCCTTCGTTGCTGAAGGCTTCAATTTCGCGAAGTTCGCGAGGAAGTACTCCTGCGGCGAGAGCCTCGCGGAGTGCCAGCAACGTTTTTAAGAGCAGCGGCGACAAGATGGCACAATCCTCGACCGCGCATAGCGCCGTGGAATTCGCGCGAAAATATCCAATCTCGAGCTTCGCGATCGTTTCACTGGCTGTGCCCGAAGCCGCCTGCGATGGGAAGCCAGTCGGCGCCGCTTCCGATGGCCGGCGAATTTTCCATTGCGCGCGATTGCGGTAGCCCCAGGGCGGCGACGCATGTGCTGTGATCTCGCCGGTCCAATCGATGCGGCCGACGCGCCGCAAGGTCTCGCGCAAAATATCCGTTTTGTATTTGAGCTGCGCTTCGTAAGGAATGTGCTGGTAATTGCACCCGCCGCAAATTCCGAAATGAGGGCAGGGCGGCAGGGCACGTTCCGGCGAGGGCTCGAGCAATTCTTCCACGCGCGCGCGAACGAATTTCTTTTTCTGTTCCACGGGCAGGGCTACCACGCGCTCAGCGGGCAGCACAAAAGGTATGAAGACGGTTGAGCCTTCGTGGTGCGCGAGGCCATCGCCGCCGTAAATCAGCTTTTCGATTGTGACGTCCATTGATGGCATGGAATGTTGATGCGCATCGTGCGCAAAGCATGCGAAGCGCCGCTCTTTGCTAGGTCAAATAAAACAGGCTCAAGCGCGGCACGTTGAGATGTTCAAAAAGCCGTTTCTGAATGTATTGCCGTTCGAGCTGCGCCAATTGCTCTGCGGACATCTTACGCCGGTAGGGTGCCAGCGAGCGATCCATTTCGCGCCGGACGGAAAGCAGGGCTTCTTCGTCTGCGTCCGCCGAAAGCGCCGCCGATAGCTTTTCTTCCAGCACGGTCAAGCGACGTTCAAGGTCTTCCAGGTCGAGCGCGCCCGGCGAATCAAGCAGGGGCAAAGTTTCTTCCAGGCGTTTGGCGGTGTCTGCCAGACGTGCGGCGAGCGCTGGAGCGCCGGTGCCATTTTTCTGCGACGATTCGCGCAATTTTGCTGATGCGGCACGCAGACGCGCGGCGTTGCGTTCGAAATATTTTCTTAGCTCGTCGCGCGAAAAGGGCTCCGCGGTGCGCGACGATTTCACTTCCGGGCCGGTACCGACTGCGGCCTCGGAGGCTTCGGCCGCCGCGTCGAGGACTGCGTCAACGCAATAGGCGAGGCTCTTGAGTTGGCGCCCCCCGGCCGCCCGGCGGGATCGCGCCCAGCTCTCGAAAGCGCGGTCGATGCCTTTTAGCACCGCGCCGAGGGGGATGCCGGCTTTCTGCCAGGTTTCCACGATGGCCCAGTCCAAAGGGGAGACGAGCAGGTGCGCTCCGCGTTTGCGCCAGAAATAATCTTCTATTTCCGTAAAATAATTGAAATAGTTGAAGGATTCCATTTCGCTGAACTTCTTCGCTGAACTTCTTCGCTGAACTTCCCTGGAACTTTTTTTTGCGATGAAAATATTCTTCGCGTCGACAAATCTTTTTAGTGTCGCGATAAAGCTTAGTTTTTTGCGCGCGGTGGAACAGCCGCCAGCTTTGGCGTTTTGCCCTGCGCTTGTACGGCGTCCTGATTGCGTTCCCATATGATGCGCAGGCCTTCCAGCGTGAGAAATTCGTCAATGGTTTCAATGTGCTTGGACGCCGCGCCGATTAGAGGCGCTTGGCCGCCTGTGGCGATCACTTTTGTTTTTGCGCCCATGCTTTTCTTCATGCGCTCCAGGATACCGTCCACCAGATCGGTATAACCATAAAAGAGGCCGGATTGCATGGAGGCGGCTGTATTCGTGCCGATGACTTTTCCCGGGTCTTTGATTTCCACGCGGAAGAGGCGCGCTGCCCGTGCGAAGAGCGCTTCGGCAGAGATCCCGATTCCTGGTGCGAGGACGCCGCCGAGGTATTCACCGCGAGCTGAAACCGCGTCAAAATTAATCGCGGTGCCAAAATCTACGATGATGCAGGGGCCCCCATATTTTTCGAAGGCCGCCACGCTGTTTACGATGCGGTCCGCGCCAACTTCCTGAGGATTGTCGTAGTGAACCGGCATGCCCGTCTTAATTCCGGGCTCCACGAAAAGCGCTTTCTTGCCGAAATAGCGTTCCGACATTCCTGAGAGCGTGGAATTCAGCGGAGGGACGACCGAGCTAATTATGACTCCTCCGATTTCTCGCGGATCGAGATTGGCCAGAGTAAAGAGTTCGCGGCAGAGGATGCCATACTCGTCGATGGTTTGATCGCGCGCGGTGGTCAATCGCCAATTCGCGACGAGCTGCGCGCCGCGGAAAACGCCGAGGACTGTGTTGGTGTTGCCAACGTCGAGCGCGAGAAGCATCAGGAGGCCTCCGCCACGTCGCCGGAGAGCACGGATTCGATGCCGCCCCCGTCGTCGCGCATCACACGCAGAACGCCGCTGGGCTCCAGGCCCGCCGTGGTGCCGGTGAAGACTTCGATGGGAGTCGTGATGCGCACGCGCTTTCCTTGGAAGTAGCTGGAGACCTCGGCGAAGCGCCGCAAAATTGGGCCGGCGCCTTCGGCGATAAATTCATTGTAGTAGCGGTCGAGGTGGCGCAGCAACCGTATCAAGACTTCCAGGCGCGAATGGACTTTGCCGGTTTCCAAACGAAGCGAGGTGGCGAAGTCGGCTAGCTCTGCAGGCATTTTTGTTTGGTTGACATTGACGCCAATCCCTACCACGGCGTAGTGCATGCGGTCAGGTTCGGCGTGCATTTCCGTCAGGATGCCGCAGAATTTTCGGCCGCGGACGAGCAGATCGTTGGGCCAGCGAATGTCGGGGAGCACGTCGAGTTCTTCTGCGGCGGCGTCGCGCGCGGCGAGGCCGGCGACGAGGGTTAACAGCGGAGCGTGAGCCGGGGGAATCGGAGGGCGCAGAAGAATGCTGCAATGAATTCCGGCGGATTTTTCGGAAATCCATTTGCGGCCGGCGCGTCCGCGGCCTGCGGTTTGTTCTTCAGCCAACACGATGGCACCGTGGGGCTCGCCGCGTTCGCCCAGCTGCATCGCGACGGTATTGGTGGAGTCAATTTTGAAGTAGTGATAGACGCGGCGGCCGAAGGGCGTGCCGAACAAGCGATGACTGAGAAGCTGCGGCGCCAGAATGTCCGGGGCGCGTTCGATGTGATAGCCGGTCCGGGCGTGGCCTTTTACGCGCACTCCCAAGCCACGCATTTTCTGTACCCAGCGCCAAACCTGCTGGCGCGACACACCGATTTCCTTGGCGATTTTTTCTCCGCTGATGACGATAGTGGAATTCTCAGACAGCAGCGTGAGCAGCGCGTCGATGCGGCGGTCAGTGACGCCTGGCAAGTTCGGCATACGTTTGGCGGGCATAGCGGATTGGAAAGAATACTTGAGCGGCGGCGCGGCGACAAGCGCGAGCGAATGTAGGGCGCGAGATGTAACGGCACGCGGATTTGTCCTTTACCGGTGAAGAAAGGAAAAGCGGTCCCTTGTCGGCCGAAGACGGCCTCTGTCGGGATGACAAAGTTGAATTCAAAAACTAAGGCAAGATTAAGACGAAGACGCGGGGGTTCTGTTGTGCGTCGGGGTCTGTACTGGGCGGATTCAGTCTGGTACGCTTTTGCGCGGTCGCTAGATCGAATTTCAATTCTCGATGACAGAGGTATATACATGGCACGTTTTCTGATTGCCTTGGCGCTGCTTCTTTGTGTTGGCGGCATTCCGATGCAGTCTCAGGATCACAAGGCGTCGGCGCCGGAGGATTATTTGTTTGTGTGGGCGGGCGACGCGGACCACAAGGGCAACGATTTTCTTGCGGTGATCGACGCCGATCCGTCGTCGGCTTCGTACGCGCGTTTGTTGACGACGCTGGCGACCGATCAAAAGACCATGCGAGTGCATCACACGGAATACACTATGCCTGCGAGCGGAATGCTTTTTGCCAACGATCATGACGCGGGACGAACTTTTATCTTTGACGTGCGCGACCCTTTGCATCCAAAGACGGTGACGTCATTTACCGAAATGGCTGGATACATGCATCCGCATTCCTATCTGCGGCTGCCCAACGGGCACGTGCTGGCGACGTTTCAGCACGCCCATCACGGCGACAGCGGCGACGGGCAGAGCGGAACGACCGGCGGGCTGGTGGAAATTGACGACCAGGGCAAAGTGGTTCGTTCGGCTAGCAACGCGGACCCAGCGTTTGCGGACGCGCTGTTGATGCCATACAGCCTGGTCGTGCTTCCTGACGTGGATCGCATCGTCTCCACAAATTCCTCCATGCATCTGGACGATATTTTTAGCGGAGTGACTTATCAGGTTTGGCGTCTATCCGATCTGAAGCTGCTGAAGACGGCGTACCTGGATGTGGGTGAGAATCGCTATGCGCAGATTAGTCCCGAAGAGGCGCGGCTTGCACCGGATGGCTCGGTTTTAATTCAGACGCTCGGCTGCGGGCTGCAACGCATCACCGCAGTGGACACGAACGAGCCCAAATCGAAACTGGTGTACAACTTTCCGGGGAACTGGTGCGGAGT
Organism: Candidatus Acidiferrales bacterium; assembly: GCA_049693615.1. GTDB lineage: Bacteria > Acidobacteriota > Terriglobia > Acidiferrales > UBA7541 > Palsa-295. The sequence continues at coordinate 47,505 of JBAVQB010000028.1, forward strand.
GCCCACAGTCGTCGGGCATTATCTGGTGCAGAGCGTCCCTGCGATGCACGGTTTGATTGTGCTGGACATATCGAATGCGGCCAAGCCGGTGGAAGTGTCGCGACTGAAGCTCAGTGACACATACTACCCGCATTGGACAGGCTGGGGAGCAAAGACGCAGCGCATCGTCGCGACGTCGGGGACGCCTCCGGACCGGCTTTATCTGCTGAAGCTGGATCAGACGACTGGCGCGCTCACTTTCGACGATGCTTTTCGCGATGCGGACGGAAAGATCGGCTTCAGTTTCGCCGAACGCGACTGGCCGCAAGGTTGGAAGGGAACCGGCGCGCCGCATGGCGCCGTCTTCTCGCGCTGAAAAAAGTCCCTGCTGTTGAACTTACGAGGACGAGGTTCGGACGCAACGTCAAAATCCGCACCCTTCGCAGAAAAGAAAAACGCAAAGGATGCGGCACCCTCAAAAGCTAAAGCGTTCACTTGGATGGCATGTGAGAATCGCCACCCGTACAGGGTCGGAAGGAACCCCCAGGCCACAATCTGGCTGGCCCAAACTGCAACCAAAAGGTTGCTTTTCATTCCGGGCTACGTTAATATGCAACCTGGAGGTTGCCTATTATGGATGACCGGATTGAAAAGCGCATCGAGTTGAAGGCGCCTATCTCGCGAGTCTGGCGCGCGCTAACGGATTACCGCGAGTTTGGCGAATGGTTTGGTGTGAGGCTTGATGGCCCATTCGTGGTGGGCGAAGTTACTCGCGGCCAGATTACCCATCCTGGTTACGAACACATCAAATGGGAAGGACTCATTCAAGAGATGGAGCCTGAGCGGCTCTTTTCCTTCACCTGGCCCCATCCCAAATCCCTTGAAAAAGAGAAGTACCCGCAGGACTACTCGAAGGAACCGAGGACGCTCGTCGAATTCAGGCTAGAAAAGACCGCCGATGGCACATTACTCGTGGTCACCGAGTCCGGATTCAACAAGCTTCCCGGTGATCGACAGCTCGAATCATTCCGAAGAAATGAAGGCGGTTGGACGGAACAAATGAAGAACATCGAGAATTATGTCGCACGGAAGTCGTAACAACCTGGCTGCTAAACGGCGCACGCATGCGCTCGTTTTTACAGCTTTGGGCGATCCTACCCGGCTATCGCTGGTTGCGAAGTTGTGCGCCGGACAGCCACGCTCTATCTCGCAGTTAACAAAGCATTCCAATCTCACCCGGCAGGCGATCACCAAACACCTCCGAGTATTGGAGAGTGCCGGAATCGTCCATAGCGTCCGCGCCGGCCGGAAAAGCCTATTTAAATTCGATCTGGAGCCGATTGCAGAGCTCAGAGAGTATCTTGATTTCGTCTCGGAACAATGGGATCAGGCGCTGTCCAGGTTAAAAGCGTTCGTAGAAAGCAAATGAGGTTCAGCAGTCAAGTCGCGCCGCCTTACAACGCCGGTGTTTACTGCGGGGCGGCCATCAGGAAGACAAATCCGTTCACGGTGTAGGTGACTTTGCCGTTACCGGCGTCGAAAGGCTCTACTGCTTCGGAGCGCACTTTTTCGATAGCAGATAGCAGCTTCGGCAATTGCGATGGATCCGCTACTGGAACGTTGTGGGACGGCAGAAGCAGCTGGAGTTTGGGCGCGAGTGCGGTGATTCGCGCGATGGACGTGACGTAGGCGTCGAGATCGGTCTCGGGGCGGTATAACCAGATTGGTCCGGGGTAGAAATTGTCTCCGGTGAAAAGCAGTCCATTTTTGCTGTCGAGAAGACAAATTTCATCCGGTGTATGGCCGGGCGTCGAGATTATTTCCAGCACTCGGCCGCCTAGATCGACTGTGTCGCCATCGTGAATCACATGAGTGATGTGGAATAGTCGCGTGGCGTAGGACTTCGCGTCAAAATCAGCGGGAAGCTGGCCGCAAATCGATCCGGGAGCTAGTTCGGCTTGCGCGTCGGCAGTGGAACCTTTTGCGTTGGTACGCGTGAAGTCGGTATCCATGCCATAGATGTCGTCGAATTCCCAGTTGTCGCCGACGTGATCGTTGTGCGTGTGCGAATTCAGCACAGTGATTGGCAAAGGTGTGAGCGCAGTGACTACGCGCCTGATGTCGCCTATGCCCAGGCCAGTATCGAACAGGACGGCGCGCTTGTTCCCGAGGATCAGGAACGAGATTGCTTCTTCGAATTGATGCGGTTCGTAGATCGCGAAAACCCCCGGCGCGACTTTGTAAACTTCGAACCAAGGATCGGCTGACGGCACGCGTTCGAGGGTTTTGTATTGCGGGCGCGGGAGTTGTTTGCACCAGTCGGGCGTGACGTTGCTCGTCGAGGATTGCGCGCGAAGGGAAGGCGCAACGATAGTTAACGCGAGCAGCGCGAGGGCTGAGAGGCTCAACACGTTTGTCCTGCGGATTAACATGGAAAGCAGATTATAGCGCCGATTTCAGCTTTAGATTCGTGGCATACGACCATCACGGTCCACGAGAAATGTTCGAGAAGGCGAAGTCAAAATCCGCACCCGTTGCAGAAAAGAAAAACGTAAAGGATGCAGCACACTCAAAACCTAAGCGGTTGATTTGAGTAGCGCGCTAAGGTTGCCCAACCGCTCTGAAGGAAACGGCGGCGCGGTCGTCGGGAGCGGCCGGTTAAGCTTAATGGCGAGCGCTAACTGAGCTGGTTTAGGCGGTCTCGCAGCTTTTGATGTTCGATTTCGCGGCCTGCGAGAGTAGTTTTCAGATCTTCCACGATTTTCGCTGGCGCTTTGCTCAGGAAGGTTTCGTCCCCCAGGCGGCCTTTCTTCAATTCGATATCTTTCGCCAGGCGGTCAATTTCTTTGCGCAGACGCGCGATTTCCACGTCCTTGTCGATGGCGTCGCCGTAGGCGATGCGCAGGTCGAATTGCGATGTCGAGCGGACGGCCGCGCCCGCTCCATCCAGGCACTTGGACGAAATATTCAGGGCGGAGAGCGTGGCCAGGCGCGCGAGGGGTTCGGCATTTTGTTCCGCGAGCTTGCGGATCGCGGAATCGCTGCTGGAAAAGTCTGCAGGAATTTTGCGCTTCTGATCGATTTTCATTTCGGCTCGAATATTGCGCGCGGCGGTAATAATTTCCTGGAGGGTCGCGAATTCTTTTTCCGCAGAGGCGTCGATCCAGTTCGCGCGAGGATCGGGGAATTTATCGAGGGCAATAGACCGAGCGCCCGCGGGTTGTGGCAAACGGTGCCACAATTCTTCCGTTAGGAAGGGCATAATTGGGTGCAAGAGACGCAGAGCTGCTTCGAGCGCGGCGAAAATGTTGCGCCATGCGGCAACCGCGACCGCGCGATCGGGCGATGCGAGTTGCGGCTTGACCCACTCGATGTACCAGTCGCAAAAATCTCCCCAGAAAAATTGGTAAATCGCCTGCGAAGCTTCGTGGAAACGAAAATCTTGCAAGGCTCGGCTCGCTTGCTCCGAAACGGCGGCAAGGCGCGCGAAAATCCAGCGGTGGATTAGGTCATCTTCGCCGGGGATCGGATAGGGAGCTTTTGCGCGGATTTCCGGCGCAGCTAGTTCTTCCAGCATGATTCCTGCAGCGGCTTCGGCCTTCTCAAGATTCATGAACAGGAAGCGGGCCGCGTTCCAGATTTTGTTGGCGAAGGCGCGGGCGCCGAGGATGCGGTCTTCGCTCAGAATAATGTCGGTGCCGGGGGCGGCCATGCTAGCCAACATATAGCGCAGGGCGTCGGTGCCGAACTTTTGGGTCAGTTCCAGCGGATCGACTCCGGTGCCTTTGGTCTTGGACATCTTCGCGCCTTCTGCTGTGCGCACCAAGGAGTGAAGATAGAGGCGCCGGAAGGGAATCGTGGATGCAGGGTCGTTCACATCTTTTTGCGACGCTGAAGACGATTCTTTTTTCTGCGCGACCTTTGCGGCGCTGGAGGTTTCGGCTGGTTCAAAGCGATCTCCGCTCAGTTGCAGGCCCATCATGATCATGCGGGCGTCCCAGAAAAATAAAATATCGTAGCCACTGATCAATAGGCTGGTGGGGTAGTAGGTGCGCAGGTCTTCGGTGTCGTCGGGCCAGCCGAGCGTGGAAAAAGGCCAGAGGCCGGAGCTGAACCAAGTGTCGAGGACGTCTTTGTCCTGCGTAAGTTTCCCGCCGCCGCACTTGGGACATTTTGTAGGAACGCTTGCGGCGCGCGCGTGGCCTTCGACAATTTCGACTCGCGAATCCAGCGCGGGGACCATTTCTTCGCAGTCGGCGCAATGCCAAATGGGGATGCGATGACCCCACCAGAGTTGGCGCGAGATGCACCAGTCGCGAATGTTTTCGAGCCATTGCAGCAAAATAGTGCGCTGATTGTCGGGGACGACTTCGATCAATCCGTCGAGAACAACTTTTGCGGCAGGCTCGGCGAGCGGCTTCATTTTCATGAACCATTGCGTGGAAACGCGGGGCTCGACGATGGCTTTGCAACGGTCGCAGGTGCCCACGGAATGCGTGTGCTCGGTGACTTTTTCCAGCAGGCCCAGTTCTTCGAGGTCGGCAATGATTCGCGCGCGCGCGACGAAACGTTCCAGGCCGGCGTAGGGGCCACCGGCTTCGCTCATGTGCGCGTCGTCGGTCATCACGTCAATTTGTGGAAGATTGTGGCGCTGGCCCATTTCGAAATCGTTGGGATCGTGCGCCGGGGTAATCTTCACCGCGCCGGTGCCGAACTCGCGGTCGACAGATGCATCCGCGATGATCGGAATTTCGCGATTCATCAGCGGCAGCAGAACTTTTTTGCCGATGAGATGCTGGTAACGCTCGTCGTCCGGGTGAACGGCGACAGCCGTGTCGCCCAACATTGTTTCGGGGCGCGTGGTGGCGACGACGAGATGTTCTTTTGTGCCAGCGACGGGGTAGCGGAGGTACCACAGATTGCCTGTGCGCTCGTTGTGAACGACTTCGAGATCGCTGATGGCGGTGAGGCAGCGCGGGCACCAGTTGACCATGTAACGTCCGCGATAAATCAGGCCGTCGCGATAGAGGCGCAGGAAAGCTTCGAGCACGGCGCGATAGAGCGCTGGCTCCAGCGTGAAACGCTCGCGCGTCCAGTCGCAGGAAGCGCCCAGGCGGATCATCTGCTCCTTGATGGCGCCGCCGCTTTCGGTTTTCCACTTCCACACGCGACGCTCGAATTCTTCGCGGCCGAGATCCTGGCGCTTGATGCCGTCTTTGGCCAGCATGCGTTCGACCACGAACTGCGTGGCGATGCCTGCGTGGTCCATGCCAGGAAGCCACAGCGTGCGCTCGCCGCGCATGCGATGCCAGCGGACGAGCATATCGATCTGCGTGTGCTCGAGCATGTGGCCGATGTGAATCGAGCCGGTGACGTTGGGCGGAGGCAGGGCGATGGAAAACGTGCGGCCGCTGCCGTCGCCGGAATTTTCGGCGCGAAATAATTTTTCTTCGAACCAGGCTTTGGCCCAGCGCTCTTCGATTTCCTGCGGCTCGTAGGCTTTTGGTATTTCTCTCGGCATCACTTCCCCGGAAATTATTTTGTGTTGAAGATTCCTTGGATCGACCGCTATGGAACCTCAGCGGCTAAAGCCGACTTAAGCGTGCTGGCTTCCTGTCGTGGCGGAAGCCACGACCCACAAAGGTTTTCGAACGTTTAGCACGGCGACTCCGCAGTCCAATTCATGAGTGCAAAGAATCCATCAATCTTAGGGGCGGATGCGCCGCGCGTCAAATCTGGCCGATAGTTCTGAAGTGCGCGGCGCCTTTGCTGCGGTTGCTGGCGATGTTACGATTCCAACTCCAGAAACGAGGGATGAGGACGCATGGAAAAGAAAAATTTCCTGTTCGTATCTTTGACCGGGCTGATCGGCGACATTGCCTGGCAAATTGCGAAGGAAGGTCACGAGGTCCGCTATTTTATTGCCGACAAAAAAGAGCGCGATATTGCAGACGGTTTCGTGGCCAAGTCGAAAGATTGGGAGAAAGACAAAGATTGGGCGGACATTATTGTGTTCGACGACACGCTGGGCCAGGGCGAGAAGGCTCAGGCGCTGCGCAAGGAAGGGAAAATCGTCATCGGAGGGACGGCTTACAGCGACAAGCTTGAAGACGACCGTTCGTTTGGACAGGAAGAACTGAAGAAAGCCGGGGTGAACATTATTCCGTACGGTGAATTCGAATCGTTTGATGACGCGATCGACCACGTTACGCAGAATCCCGGGCGCTACGTGATCAAGCCGAGCGGGGAGGCGCAAAACATTAAGCGGCGGCTGTTTGTCGGCGAGGAAGACGACGGGCAGGACGTGATACGCATGCTCGAAGCTTATAAGAAAGCTTTTGCCGATGAGATCAAAGTGTTTCAGTTGCAGCGGCGCATGATTGGGGTGGAAGTCGCGGTGGGCGCTTTTTTCAACGGCAAGAATTTTATCTATCCGGTGAATATTAACTTCGAACATAAGAAACTTTTTCCCGGAGATATCGGTCCGCCGACCGGTGAAATGGGAACGTCGATGTTTTGGAGCGGGCCGAACCAGCTATTCAACGAAACGCTTCTGAAAATGGAGCCCAAACTCGCCGAAGAAGGCTACGTGGGCTACATCGACGTGAATTGCATCGTGAATAACAATGGCATTTATCCGCTGGAATTCACCGCGCGGTTTGGCTATCCGACCATCAGCATTCAGCAAGCGGGGATGATCACTCCGATTGGCCAGTTCTTTTGGGATTTGGTGAACGGGTTGGATCCCAAGCTGAAAGTTCGCAGCGGATTTCAGATTGGCGTGCGCATCGTGGTGCCGCCATTTCCGTTCGATGACGACGAGACTTTTGAAGCTTTCTCCAAAAATTCCGCGATTGTTTTCAAAAAGCCGCCCTCAGACGAAACGCACATTGAAGACGTAAAGCAGCTCAACGGCCAGTGGCTGATTGCGGGAACATCCGGGGTGATTCTGATCGTCGTCGGTACCGGGCAAACCATGAAACAGGCCAAAGCACAGGTGTATTCGCGCATCAAGAACGTTTTGATTCCCAACATGTATTACCGCACCGATATCGGCGACCGTTGGGAAGAAGACAGCGATCGTCTCCACAACTGGGGCTATTTGCGCTAACGGTTCCTTGGTTTTCTTGCGGTGAGCGGCTTTTCGGAAATATTCTTTGGTGCTCGCCCACATTGGGTTGCAAGGAATTCATTTCCGACAGATAATCCTCTTTGCCCAATCCGACGCGTTTGTCTCTCGCGTCACAAGATCTTTTTGCAAGATCTGATGCTCCGTTTTTGGACAATAACCCTTCACATTTTAGCCAGGCCTAAAGAAGGAGGCGTCCTTGATTTCATTCACTGTTAACGGCAAGCCGGTTAGCGTGGAGGATCCGCCATCCACTCCGCTATTGTGGGTCATTCGCGATTCGCTGAACCTTACCGGGACGAAATTCGGCTGCGGGATGGCGCTTTGCGGCGCTTGCACCGTTCACATCGACGGCCAGGCGGTGCGCTCCTGCGTAGCTCCCGTTTCGCGCGCGGAGGGGAAGAAAGTTACTACCATTGAAGGAATTTCTCTTGACCTGACGCATCCGCTGCAACAAGCCTGGATCGAAATTGACGTTCCGCAATGCGGCTACTGCCAATCGGGTCAGATCATGAGTGCGGCAGTGCTGTTGGCGGAAAAGGCTTCGCCCACCGATGAAGATATCGACGAAGCCATGTCCGGAAACATTTGCCGTTGCGGCACCTATCCGCGCATTCGACGCGCCATTCATCGTGCTGCGGAAATCAAAGCGCAGCAAGGTGCGAAATGACGGTCGCTACGCAAATGAGGCGGCGCGATTTTTTGAAGACCGGAGCGGCGCTCAGCGGCGGCTTGCTTTTGAATCTTTACGTGCCGGACTGGGCACCCGCTCGTGCGGCTCAAGCATCGAGCAAGCCGGTTGCGTTGAATGCGTTCGTCCATATCGGCAGCGACGATTGGGTCACGGTGATCTCGAACCATTCGGAGATGGGGCAGGGAATTTATACTTCGCTGCCGATGTTGATCGCGGAAGAACTGGAAGCCGACTGGAGCAAAGTTCGGGTGCAATCCTCTCCCGTGGCGGCGGTTTATAACCACACCGTATTCGGCATGATGATGACTGGCGGCAGCACCACGACGAATTCCGAGTACGATCGCTTCCGCAAGATGGGCGCGATGGCTCGCGTGATGTTAATTGATGCGGCGGCGCAAGATTGGGGCGTAGACCCGGAGACCTGCCACGCGGAAAAGGGGTATGTGGTTCACGCGGCGAGCAAACGCCGCGCGTCCTTCGGAAGCCTTGCCGAGGAGGCTTCGAAAATCGGGCCTCCCAAAGATGTTGCGCTCAAGGATCCCAAAGATTTCACGATCATCGGCAAGCCTAAGCACCGGCTGGACACTCCATCGAAAACAAACGGCACCGCGCAATTTGGACTGGATGTTTACATTCCGGGGATGCTAACGGCCGTTGTGGCGCGCTCGCCTGTTTTTGGCGGGAAGGTTGTGAGTTTTAACGCCGAGAAAGCAAAAGCCATTCCGGGCGTCGTGAATGTTTTGGAAGTTCCGTCCGGCGTGGCGGTGATCGCCAAAGGTTTTTGGCCGGCGAAGCTAGGCCGCGACAAGCTCGACATTATTTGGGACGAAGGCCCAGGCGCGCAAATTTCCACGGTGGCGATGCGCGAACAGTTCGCGGCGCTGTCGAAGACTCCTGGCGCGGTGGCAAAGAGAGTGGGTGATCCCTCCGGAGCGCTTGCGGGAGCGGCCAAAAAAATTACCGCCGAGTTCGAAGTGCCTTATCTTTCGCATTCGATGATGGAGCCGCTGAACACAGTCGTGGATTTGCGCGAGGATCGTTGCGAAGTCTGGACCGGCACGCAATTTCAAACCGGCGACCGCGCCGCGGCTGCCGGAGTGGCAGGTCTAAAGCCGGAGCAAGTGGAACTCCACACCACGCTACTTGGCGGTGGTTTTGGACGCCGCGCGAATCCTGCTTGCGACTTTGTCACTGAGGCGGTGCACGTGGCGAAAGTTGCCAAGGCTCCGGTCAAAGTTGTGTGGACGCGCGAAGACGACATACGCGGCGGCTGGTATCGTCCGATGTGGTACGACCATTTTGAAGCGGGGCTGGATGTTAACGGCAATCCAGTGGCGTGGAAGCACACCATTGTGGGCCAGTCGATTTTCGACGGCACCATGTTCGCGAGCTTCGGAATCAAAGATGGGATCGATTCCGCCTCGGTGGAAGGCGCAGCGGATATCGTCTACACGATTCCAAATATCCAGGTGGACCTGCACAGCCCCAAGAACGAAGTGCCGGTGCAGTGGTGGCGCTCAGTGGGCCATTCGCACACCGGATTTTCGGTGGAAGCGTTTTTCGATGAAGTGGCGTTTGAGGGCGGCAAGGATCCTTATCAACTTCGCCGCAGCCTGCTGGCCGATCAGCCGCGAATGCTCGCTGTGCTCGATCTTGTTATCGAAAAGTCGCATTGGAACGGGCCGCTGCTGGCCGGACGTGGGCGCGGAGTGGCTACGCACTTTTCGTTCGATAGTTACGTAGCGCAGGTGGCCGAAGTATCGGTCGAAAAAGACGGGACTGTGCGAGTGCATCGCATGGTGGCCGCCGTGGATTGCGGGCGCACGGTGAATCCGGACACGGTGAAGGCGCAGCTCGAAGGCGGAATCATTTTCGGACTTACCGCGGCGTTGAAAACGGAAATCACTTTGGATAAAGGGCGCGTGCAGCAGCGGAATTTCCACGACTATCCGATGGTGCGCATGTTCGAGTCACCGGAAATTGAAGTGTACATCGTTCCCAGCACGGCGCACCCCACTGGTGTCGGAGAGCCGGGAGTGCCGCCGGTTGCGCCAGCGGTAGCCAATGCGATTTTTGCCGCTACCGGCAAACGAGTGCGGCGCCTGCCGATTAAGCCGGAAGATTTGCGTTCTGCGTAAGCATTTTTCGAGGACCTTGAGATGGCGAAAGAAATAAAGTGGGGTTTTGTCGCGGGACTTTTGCTCGTGGGATTGGGCGGCGCAAGTATTTCGGCTTGGTCTCAGCAGTCCTCGTTTGCGAACACGGCGGGGAGGTCGGCGGAAGCGCGCGGAAGGCTGGAAGGGAATTTGTTCGCTGCGTCTGCGAGCGTAACACCCGCTCCAGATGCGGATGCTGCGGCGGCGAAGGCGGCGTTTGAACGCGCCTATCCAGTTTTCGTTTCGCCACGCTGCCAGAATTGCCATCCCGCGGGTGATGCGCCTTTGCAAGGCGACGACAGTCACGTGCACGCCCAGTACGTGAAGCGCGGACCTGACGGCCACGGCGTGTATGGAATGACCTGCCACACCTGTCACCAGGATGCGAATCTTCCGGGAGCGAATATGCCACCGGGAAATCCGAAATGGGGTTTGCCGCCTCCGAAAACGAAGATGGTTTTTGTGGGGAAGACGGCGGGCGAGCTTTGCCGCCAGCTAAAAGATCCCAAGCAGAATGGCGGCCGCACTATCGCGCAGATCATCACGCATGTTTCTTCAGACGATCTCGTTGGCTGGGGATGGCATCCGGGTGACGGGCGCACGTTGCCGCCGCTGAGCCGTCCCGACTTTGCCGCCGCGATGCAGGAATGGGCGAACGATGGAGCGGCTTGCCCGGATTAGCCTATTCGGCGCATCCGAAACTTCGCACGCGCAAGGGTCGGTATCCGATCTTCTCGAACCTATCTGAATGTAAGTTTCGATTCGTCTTCGCTTGACACTGCGAAAGCGACACGCCAGTATTCATCGTTTATTAAAATTCAATAAAACTTAAGCGTTTGGCAGGGAATTGCCGTGTTTCTGAGCCATCGTGCAATCTATCTACGAGCCGGTCTCGCTGTACTCATTTTCGGCGCGTCGCTGGCGACCCCATCTTTAGTGCACGCGCAGTCTGCATACGTGCGCGTGAATCAGGTTGGGTATGAGGCTGGGAACGCGCCGTTTCGGGCGTATTTGATGTCCACAGCGGCAGAAACTGGGGTGACATTCAGAGTTGTAAGTTCGGAGGGCAAAACTGCGTATTCCGGGCGCGTTGGCACTTTGCTGGGGATTTGGTCGAATAGCCGGAAGCTGAGCTATCAGGTGTACGCGCTCGATTTCAGCGTCACGCAAAACGATCTGTACACGATCTCGGTCGCCGGTCCCGTGCCTGCTAGTTCTCCACATTTCGCGGTGGACGAACCGGACGTGCTCTACCCCGGGCTGCTCTTGAACACTTTATTTTTTTACCAAACGGAACGCGACGGGCCGAATTATGTGCGCAACGCGTTGCGCAGCGCTCCGGGGCATTTGAAGGACAAAAGCGCGCAGGTTTACGAAACGCCTCCACTGGATAGCGAAGACTTCATTGACAACAAGCCTCCGATAAAGCCGCTCGTGCCCGCTAATACGCCGAACATAAACGCGGATGGCGGCTGGTGGGACGCAGGCGACTACATGAAGTATGTGGAGACGGTGAGTTACACCACTGCGCTCATGGAAATCGGGATTCGCGATTTCCCCAACCAGATGGGAGCGAACGCGCCGGTGAATCCGCGAGTTCCTCCGGGCTCGATTTCTTATGCGGGGAACAGCGGTGCGGGAGCGCCAGCCTCTTCAGATTTTACGGAGGAAGCGCGTTTTGGAATCGAATGGCTCACTAAAATGTGGGACAGCCAAACCAAAACGCTCTACTACCAGGTGGATAACAGCCAGGACTGGGATTATTACGGAGAAGGCGACCCGACTTCGTCCGCGCCCGATTGCGGCGGAAATTATTCGAGCCGGTATTGCCTGCTTACGGAGTACGACATTTGGACTTTGCCGCAGGCGGCGGACGATTACGAAGAGGGCGGCGATCCCGAGCCCTGCGACCAGTACACGACATACTTTATTTGCAATCGTCCGGTGTTTCCGGCCGGGACGGCGGGAGCGCCGATCAGTCCAAATCTCGCCGGGCGCTTGGCTGCGGATTTTGCGTTGTGCTACCAGCTAAACCGCGCGACGGACACCGCGTTCGCAAATCAGTGCCTGAAAAATGCGGAAGAGATTTTTGCACTGGCGAATACTTCTTATGCCGATCCAGCTCCGTCAGCGGGTTCCGGCAATTGCGGCAGCTGCCTGGTAACGATCACGCCGTTCGACGGATATCCGGAGAATGTTTGGGACGACGATATGGAGCTGGGCGCGGCGGAACTTTACTTCGCGCTGCAAACTGCGAGCGAGTCCGGCGATCTACCGGCTGGGCTGCTCGATACAGATCCTGCTGACTATCTGAAGCAGACCGCGCAATTCGCGAAAAATTACATCACGAAGATTTACGACCCTGGATTTGCCGACACGCTCAATTTATATGACGTCAGCGGCCTGGCGCATTTTGAGCTTTATCGAGCCCTGGAAATGGCGGGAGATCCGGCGGACCTGGCCGTTTCGAAATCCAGCATTCGCGCGCAATTCTTGAAACAAGTGGGCGATGCGATCTCTCAATCGCGCACCGATGCGTGGGGCTACGGAAGCCAATGGAACTACGGAGATACCACGTCGCATGGCGCGGGACTTTCGGTGATGGCCAGCGAAGCCTTTTACCTGACCGGCTCCAATACGTACGACACGTACGCGCAGAGGTGGCTGGCGAATATTTTAGGCGCGAATGCCTGGGGGTCGTCATTCATCGTGGGCGACGGCAGCATTTTTCCGAATTGCATTCAACATCAGGTGGCAAATCTTGCCGGAGCGCTCAACGGAACTTCCGGCGGCACTCCGATTCTTTGGGGCGCGTCCACAGAGGGCCCGGACGGCTACTCCAGTTCAGGATTTGTGGATGGAATGAACCGGTGTCCGGCAGGCGGAGTGGACACCCTCAAGATTTTCAACGGGAACAATGGGAAGTTCGATCCGTCGCAAGTAGCGGTTTACAAAGATAACGTGCAGTCGTTTAGCACCACAGAGCCGGGGATCGACTTGACGGCTACATCATTTTTGATGTGGTCCTGGAGACTGGCTGGGCGTCCAGGTTTCTAGAAAACCTTATCGGGCAAAAACCTGCAGGCAAATTGGAAATCAAAAACCCTGGATTTAAACGCGTTACGCTGGCCCGCAGCTTATTGGTTTTTCTTGGAAAGCTCGCTGTGAACCAGATTCTCGACCAGCGGTTTCACGCCCTGCGAAAACAATTCCTGCAGATGAGGCTGAAGCTTTTCGAGAACCTTGCGCACCACCTCGTCAATGGCGTTGGCGTCATTCGGTTGCGGCTGCGTTTCAACGGGCTCGTGTGACGGCGCCTCAGGTGGCGGCATCAAGAAAGGAATCCCGGCCAGAGCTTCGCGATTCGGCGGCGGCAAAGTGGGAATTCGCTCGCTGAACTCTTCCACTTCAGCGGATTGGAAAGCCGGCTCGAATACGGAAGGCTCGAGATGCTCGAGCAGGGCATCGGGACGTTCGTTCTGCTGTTCGACCGAGGCCGGGAGAATATGTTGCGCCGGTTCGGGAGCGGGCAAATATAGAGATGGCTCGCTGTGCTCTTGGTCAACCAAAAGCGGTTCGGGTGATGGCTGGCTCGCGGAATCGTTATCCTGATGGTTGGCGTCAGCTGGGGCTGGAACGAGATCCTGAGCCTGCTCTGCGGCGCTGTTGGAGTCCGGTGCAACCGCGGGTTCTTCCACGCGGCGCTGCGATGCTTCGTGCGATTCTTCCGAGGCGAAGTGATAGGAGGATTTCGGCGTTTCGGGCGATGCTGCGAAAAAGCGGTCTTCCAGCTCGGGCTTCCTGCTGAATTCAAAATCGTCTTCTTGCTCCGATGACTGATGCGATGGTTCTTCGGCGCCAACGGCGGATTCGTTGCCATTGCCGTGATTCTCTGAAGAAATCTCGGAGTGCTCCACGGTCGATTTTGCTTCCGGCTCCACATGTGTTGTTGCGGCCGCGTGCGTTGACGGAGAAGAAAGGTTCGACATCCAACCGCCATCGGGATATTCGGAGGGCGGGGGAGCCATCATGTCCATCCACTCGGTTGCGCGCGTGGCTGGCGTGGGTTCGACACTACTTTCAGTTTGCTGGTGCTGAAACTCCTGGCGAACCTCTTCGCGCACGGGTTCTTGTGATTCAAAGGATCGGGCAGCCACCATAGGCTCGGGCGTCGGCGCAGGTTCTGGCTCAGGTTCGCGCAACCACTTTGCGTGCGAGGTTTCCGACACATCTTCTGCGGGCGAGGATTTGTCAAACGCTTCCGAAGCCTGGTCTTCGGCCAGTATCGGCATTTCCATCGAATGGCTTGCCGGGAAGGGAGCTGGCCCGTCGCGATGTTCGGGCGTTTCTTCCTCGTCAGAAAATCTTGCGTTGCGAATGTGTTTCGGCGGCACGTCTTTTTCGGAAGGAAAGACGCTTGAATCGTAATCGTTATCCACCGGCTCGACCGTGTCTTGCGCTACGTTCTCGGGGACTTCGAAATCCGCGGCGTTACGGCGCCAGTCGCTGACCGTAGCAACATCGTCGAACTCGTCGGCTTCGGCCGCGGCGGCTATGGGAGCCTTCGCTGTTTTAGAACCCTTGGAGCTCTTGGAACTCCTCGAGCGCTTGTCTTCCTCTTCTTCCTCATCGTCATCGCCGGCGAGCGCGCGCACGCCTTTTCCGAAACCATAAATCTGCGCGGCCTCTTCCGGGGTGGGCTCGGGAAATTCCGGCAGCGGTTTCGGTTCAACGCGCAGAGGAGCTTCCAACATTTCAGGCGGTGGCGGCGGCTCGGCGATCACTTCTTTCTGTTTCGCGATTTCGGCCGCAATACGGGGATTCTTTTCCAGAACCTGCATGACCATGGCAATCAGCGGATCCGGCGGAACAAAAGGCTTTTTCAAAACTCCGTCCGCACCCACGCGACGCGCTTCTTTTTCGTCCAGCGGATCGAACGCGCCCACCAGCAAAATCACGGGAATGTGTGCAAAACGCGAGTCTTTTTTGACGAATTCGCAAACTTCATAGCCGTTGCGAACGGGCATGAAAACGTCAGCAAGCACAAGGTCGGGATTCACATCGGGCAAGCGCCGCACAGCGGCTTCGCCATTGCCGACGGCAACCACATCAACGCCGCGCTCTTCCAGCGCCAGCGTGACCATTTTCTGGATATTGGAATTGTCGTCTGCAACCAGAATTCTGGGCACTGTATTCCCCCGGAGGCGGCCCGGATGGCGACACGCCCACGCTTTTCACTTTGTATTGCAGCACTGGAAAACGCAGGCGTCAACAAACTCGAAGGATAGAAGTGCTACAGTTGTTAGCAGGGTGTTAACAGGTAGTTACCAGGGGATCAGCTTCTTCATGCCCTTCTTTTTCTTGCTGGTGGACTCCTCTTTGGGGTCTGCTTTGTCCTCTTTGGCAGGCTCGGTCTTGGCCTGGGCCGCCGGTTGCGTGGCCGCTCCTGCTGGAGCCGCCCCCGATGCCGATGGCACGGTAGAGTTGGATACGGGGACCGTAACGGGCGCTCCCGTTGTAGTGCTGTTTGGAGTCGGTTCGTGTGGAGCGGGCGGGTCGGCTGACGCGCCAGAGCTATTTGCCGCTGGCTGCGTGGGAGCCAGGACCGGCACGTTGCCGGAGGGGGCCAACGTCGAGCCGGACGACGGTGCCGTAGCCTCCGCCGCAGGAGCGGGCTCGGCGGCGCCGTTCGGGTCGTTTGGAGCCGCTATGATCTGAAATCCCAGGTTATTTCCCGGTGCCGAGACGGCGGCAGCTCCCGCCGGCACGGTTGTGGCGTCAACGGGCGCTGCATCGCTGCTGCCTTGGTCCGTCCCGGTTGCCGCTGCATCAGTTGATGAAACGGTGAAAGCCGGGCCTTTGGCTCCCGGTTTCAGAATGTCCGTCGCCGAAATTGCGTCGTCCGGCGGGTTCATCTGGGGAGTGCCGTTACGAGCCGCAAACGACACGTCCGGGCTCCCTTTCAGCATCGACATTGGCGTCTTAATGATCGCCACTTGATGGTGTTGCTCGCGATATAGCTGTTCGTTCTTCATGCGCACATACGCTTCCGGATCCGCGGAAGGAGCGGGCAAGCCCATCGATACGAGCCGAGCGCGCGCATCCACTGCTCTTTTCGAGAGCGGATAGTCCTGAAGAATGCGGTCGTAACACTTCGTCGCCAGATCGCCCCAGTGGTTCTTGGCGTCCTCGTTTTTCACGTTTTGCTTCGCCTTGTAATAAATGTTGGCGAGCATCCACAGGGCTTCGTCGGTCTGGCTATAGAGCGGATAGCGGTCGGTCACTTCCACCAGGCGTGCGGCGGCGGCGGGATAATCCGTCTTCACATAATAATAACGCGCGATTTTGAACTCGCCGTCACCCAGCACTTCCTGCACTTCGCGCAAATACTGTTCCGCTTTGGGCAGCAGCGGGCTCTGAGGATATTTCAGTATGAAGGCCTGGAATTCGTCTTCCGCTGCTTGCGCTTGGGTTGAATCGCGATCCGCTTTTTCCATCATGCGGTAGTGCGCCAAACCGACTTGCATTTGGGCGTAGGCCGCTTCGTCGAGGAACGGAAAAAAAGTGATGAAATCTTTGTACTCGGAGATTGCTTGCGTGGTATTCGAAGTGCCGCCCTCCTTGTAATACGAATCGGCCACGGAAAGTTTGGCCTTGGCGAGATACTCGCTATCGGGGTAAGTGTTAATCAGAGTTTGTAGCGCGAGGCGTCCTTCAGTATAGCGCCCGCCTTTCACGTCGTTGAGCGCGCGATCGTAGAGAACCTTGTCGGGTTCTTCCGAAGCGTCCGGAATCGGTTTTGCGGCCGGTACTTTTTTCTTGGTTTTCCTGGCTGGCAGAATGGACTTCTTTTTTGGCGCCGGTTTCGGTGTTTGTGCCGTCTGCGATGCCGGAGCCGCTTGGGGCCCGGACTGGGGAGACGGAGCAGTTACCGGCGCACCTTGGTTCTGCGGCGCGGTTTGTGGAGATCCGTCGGCGGGCTGTTGCGCCTTTGCCGCGGGGCATAATTCCAGCGAGAAGAAAACGCCCAAAGCCAGGATTACCAGACAACGTGTGGATCTGAAGTTTCCTGCCATCGCACCCTTAATAACGGCCCCCAAAATCCCGCGAATCCTTCAAACTTTTTGGCTCAGGGCATCGCTCGCAAGCTTTCGCAACTGCCGCGTGGCTCCAGCCGGATCGCTTGCGTGAAAAATCGAAGTCCCTGCAACGAACGTATTCGCGCCAGCCTGGGCAAGCTCGGCGATATTTTCCAGATCGACGCCCCCATCCACTTCGATCCGGAAGCTGCCATTATATCGCGAGCGCCACTGATTGAGTTGGCGAATTTTCTCCACCGCGCCGCGAATAAATTTCTGCCCGCCGAAACCAGGATTCACCGACATCACCAAAACTGTATCAAGCTTGTCGAGAACCTCGCTCAACATCACCACCGGAGTGGCCGGATTGATCGCCGCACCAGCCTCCGCTCCCTGTTCGCGAATCATGGCCAAAGCGCGGTCCAGATGCACGGTGGCTTCTTCATGGATCAGAACGCGGCTCGCTCCTGCGCGAACGAACTCCTCAATGTATTCCTCGGGTTGCTCGATCATCAGATGCACATCGAGGGGCAAATGGGTTGCCTTGCGCAGCGACTGCACCACCGGAATCCCGATGGAGATGTTGGGGACGAAGTGGCCGTCCATCACGTCCACGTGAATCACTTCGGCGCCGGCCTGTTCTACCATACGAATTTCTTCGCCGAGCCGGGCAAAGTTTGACGCGAGAATTGAGGGAGCGATCTCTATGCGTGCGTGGGCCATTCGTTCACGCGGATTTTAGCACAGGCGGGTCGAGGTTACGGACAGATGCTACTCGGCGAGTTGCAGCTCAATCGTGGAATTGGCGTCTACCTTGGCGCCGTGAGCAGGAGTTTGCGACGCGACCGTGCCGTGCAGAACGCCCGGGACCGGCGAAAACGTGAGCTTCGATACTTTTAGTCCCGAGCCGGATAATTTCGATTCGGCCTCCGCCAGCGTAAGTCCCACCATTTCCGGCATCACATAAGCGGGCGGCCTCGATCCCAACGAAACCAGCAGATCCATGTGCGGGCTTGTAATGTCGGAGTTGCCCGGAGCGGGTTCCTGCTGAATCACAGTGTCGTCCTCGCCTACCGGCAGGTATGCGCTGGACACCTCGCCCAATTGCAATCCACTGCGCAGCATCTCAATGCGCGCCGCGCGTAAACTGTGATCCACCAACGCGGGAATTGTGGCTTTTTGCGGGCCCAAGCTGAGCATCACGTGCGCGAATTGCCCTGTTTTTACGCGGGAGCCGGGCGCCGGACTTTGTCTCACAACCGTATCAATTGGTAGGGGATTGTAGATGCGGTCTTCAACCTTGATCCCGACGCCGCGGCTTTGAAGAGTGTGTTGCGCCTCCACGGCTTTCATGCCGACTACATCGGGCATCGCCACTTCGCGGCCCTGTATCGCGAAGCGCACGGCAGTCAGCGCGCTCAGAAATGCCACGGACGCCAGAATGAATGCTAGTAGCGACATTCGAAAGACCCATTGCAGGCGGTCCCGCAGCGTCATTGGCTCGCTCCTTGTTTAGAAAGCGTAACACGGCGGGCGCGAGGCGCTGCTGTCTCTTTGTGCTAGGTGTTTTTAAGTTTCACCCTACTTTTTTTGTAGGAGGGCGGCAAAGAAGCCGTCGGTTTGATAGGCGCCAGGCATGGTGTGAAATTGGCCCGCATTGTCGAAGAGATTCTTTGCTTCGACTCGCTCGGCTAGATGCGGGGAAATGGATGATGCCGCTTCGGTCGGTGGCACGCGAGTTGCCCCAGGCGTGTCGCGAAGCGCCTCGGCTATCAATTCTTCGTTTTCTTCTGGCTCGAGCGAACAAGTGGAGTACACCAGGCGGCCACCGGGTGCTAGTTGCTTCAAAGCTGACACCAGCAGATCCCGTTGCAAATGATTGAGCTCGCTCAATTGTTCGGGCTTCAGCCGCCATCGAATTTCCGGATGGCGCGCGAGAGTTCCAGTGCCGGAGCACGGTGCATCGAGAAGGATGCGGTCGAACTGAATGCCGAACGGCAGCGGCCTCGCCGCGTCCAATTCAACTATACGAACGTCACTTAGCTGAAGGCGCTTGAATTGTTCGCGCATCGCCCGCAAGCGGTGGGCGTGGCGGTCGGCGGCTACGACCAGTCCATTTTTTCCGGCGCGTCGCGCGAGGGTGGGCGTTTTTCCGCCCGGAGCAGCGCACAGATCCAGGACGCGATTGCCCGGGTGGACATCGAGAAGCAGCGGGATAGCTTGCGAAGCTTCGTCTTGAATTGAAATATCCCCGTGACGGAAAGATTCGGTGCGAGTTGGGCTGCCGACGATTATCGCGAATGCCGATCGCAGCAAATGTCCGGGTTCCACGCCGAGTCCGGCGTTTTGCAGACCTTTAAGAATTTCGTCGCGACGCTCGGCATGATGCAAAGAGCATGCCATTCGCGGTGTTTGATTGTTCGCGCGCAGCAGCGAAGTGGTTTGCGTTTCGCCGAGGCGCACGAGCCAGCGTTGCACCAACCAAGCCGGATGCGAATACAAAATCGAGAGCCGTTCGGCGAGCGAGATGTCCGCTGGCAGGAATTTCTCCGGCGGTTCTTTCGCTTCCGCGGCCAAACGCCGCAGCACCGCGTTCACGAGCGAGGCAGCCGAGGATTTTCGCGCGCTCTTAACCAGTTCCGCGGACTCGTTCACCGCGGCGCGCGCGGGAATGCGTTCGAGAAAACGAAGCTGGTACAAGCCCATGCGCAACGCTATTGCCACCGGCAGATCCAGCCGCTCGACGGGCTTTTTCAACGCACGCTGAAGCAAAAAATCCAGAAGCCCGCGCCAGCGAAGAACTCCCAGCGCAATTTCCGTTGCCAGCGCCGCGTCGTCCGCTCTTACTCGCGCGCCAAGCTCTGTGTGCAGGACGTCGGTGGCGTACGCACCCTCCGCTTCCACACGTCGCAGCACGTCGTAAGCAATTTTTCTGGCAATACTGACCGTCATTTTTCTTTTTTGCAGTGTGTTCAGATAAGTGTCGGATTTCACAAAAAATCACACATGTAACCGGCCGCGCAGGAAATTAGCTGCCGAAACTGTTGCCGGGAATCAGGCGTGCGCCGTTTGCGAATTCTAGTCCAGTGACTCGCTTTCGTCCTTCGAGCTGTATGAATTCCAGGAGCATGACGGTCCCAGCGCCGCACGAGACCACTACTTTGCCGTCGGCTTTCAAAATCTCTCCCGGTGACGTCAAACCTTTCGCATGGGAGACTTTCACGCCAGCTTTCAGAGGTGATGAAATTGGTCGGCCCCAAATCGCGCAGTTTTTTCCGCGAAATGAGCTGAATGCGCCGGGCCACGGTTGCAATCCGCGAATTTGATTGTAAATGTGCTGCGCGGATTGCGACCAATCGATCCTTCCTTCTTCTTTCTTCAGCGGTGGCGCGAAAGTTGCCTGCGAATTATTCTGTGGCCCGGGCTTGATTGTCCCGGCGTCGAGGCCGCGCAAAGTCTCCGCCACAAGCGGCGCACCCGCTTCGGAAAGCCGCCCGTACAATTCAGGCGCAGTTTCGTCCGGGCCGATTTCAGTTTCAAATCTGAGCAACATAGGACCCGTGTCGAGGCCTGCGTCGATATTCATCGTCGTCAGCCCGCTGCGTTTTTCGCCGTTCATGATTGCGCGATGGATTGGCGCGGCTCCGCGATATTTTGGCAACAGCGATCCGTGGAGATTAATCCAGCCCAGCCGGGGAATTGCGATCAGCCTCGCGGGAATGATTTGTCCATAGGCGATGATCACCACCGCATCTGGCGCAGTTCGCTGGAAAAATTCAAACGACTCTTCGGATTTGATTCTTTCGGGCTGATAGACGGGAATGCCCGCGGCAACCGCAGCATCCTTGACCGGGGAGCTCGACATTGCGAGTGCGCGGCCGCGTGGCCGGTCAGGCTGCGTCACCACGGTTACGATTTCAAAATCAGGTTGCGCCCGCAGATAACGCAGAGAAGGCACCGCGAACTCAGGTGTGCCGCAAAAAACAATTCTGAGCGGCACGCGCGCCCTACCACTCGCCGGCTTTTTTCATCTTGCGAATTTTGCGCTTGATCATGTCGCGCTTCAGCATGCTCAAGTGCGTGATGAACAGGATGCCGTTCAGGTGATCGATCTCGTGGCAAAACGCGCGAGCCAGTAAGCCTTCGCCGCGCATTTCAAACCCTTTTCCTGTAGCGTCCTGTGCGCGCACGGTCACGTATAGCGGCCGTGGGACATGTCCGCGAAAACCCGGAACGGAAAGGCATCCTTCTTCTTCGCGCTGCTCGCCTTCCGCATGAATAATCTCAGGATTCGCGCAGACCAGCTTGGCTTCCGCATTTTTTCCGTTGCTCACATCGATCACCGTAATTCGCAATCCCAGCCCAATTTGCGGCGCCGCCAGTCCTACGCCGGAAGCTGCGTACATGGACTCAAACATGTCGTCCACGAGTTTCTGCAGATCGGCGTCGAATTTCTCCACGCGCTTGGTGGGAGTTTCCAGAATCGGGTCGCCATACTTTACGATCGGGTGAATCATCTTTGCTGCGCCATTCCTTTTGACCTCGTTGCTTATCTAGAACGCGTCGAGCTGTTTTTGGTATCCATCATAGTTGCGGCGCATCTCTTGTACGGAATCGCCGCCAAATTTTTCCAGGAAAGCCCCGGCCAATTCCAACGCTAGCATTGCTTCGCCAATCACCCCGGCAGCAGGCACGACGCAAACATCCGAACGCTCGTAGGCCGCTTTCACCGGCTGTTTTGTTTTCAAGTCCGCCGTTTGCAATGGCCGGCGCAACGTCGAAATCGGTTTCAAATATCCGCGAACAACGATGTCGCTGCCGTTGGTGATGCCGCCTTCGATTCCTCCGGCGCGATTCGAAGAGCGCGCGAATCTCTTGCTCGACTCATCGTAACGAATTTCATCCTGAACTTCCGAGCCATAGCTTCCGGCGTTTTCCACTCCCGTGCCGATCTCAACAGCCTTCACAGCTTGAATGGACATCACCGCGCGGGCCAATTTTGCGTCCAGCTTTTCGTCCCATTGCGCGTGGCTGCCCAAACCTGGCGGAACGCCGCGCGCTACAACTTCGAAAATGCCACCGACCGAATCGCCTTCTTTCAACGCGCGTTCCACGTCCGCTTTCATCCGCGATTCCGTGGCGGCATCCACGCAACGCAACGGCGATTCCAGATTTTCGCATGCCGCAACGATTTCCTGCCACTCCGCGGCGCGGTCCAGCCGGACGTGTCCCACCGCAACCGTATGGCTCAGTACCGTCACGCCAAACTCGCTTAAGAGTAATTTTGCAAACGCTCCAGCCGCAACCCTCGCTGCCGTCTCGCGCGCAGATGCGCGCTCCAGTATGTAGCGCGCATCATGAAAATTAAACTTCAGCGCGCCAGCTAAATCTGCATGTCCCGGGCGGGCTGCGGTCAGCGGACGCTGGGAATCTTCGGCGCCTTCGGTATCTTCCACCGGCAGCGCCTTCTCCCAATTTTTCCAGTCGCGATTTTCAATGCGTAACGCGATGGGCGCGCCGATAGTCTTACCGTGTCGCACCCCGGCGAAAATCTCGGCGTGATCCTTCTCGATTCGTTGGCGCGCGCCACGCCCGTGTCCCAGTTGGCGGCGGTGCAATTCGCGCTGAATGAAATCCTGGTTCACCGCGAGACCGCCAGGCAAGCCGGAAATCCACGCCACCAGCGCTTGGCCGTGAGACTCGCCCGCAGTTACAAATCGAAGCATTTTCTCCCGATCAGCCTACGAGACAAACCTACACGCGCGAACGAAAGATTCTACCGGACACACTGACTGGCGTAAAGCGAGCGCATGAGCCAGAAGGAGCCTGCGTTCCTAACCCGTGACGTAACCGTACTTACAGAAGTGAGTGGATTTCCAATGGTCTGCGAATCTAATGGAGTGCTGCGCGTCTTTTAGTGCCCACACCATTTTGGGCGGCGCTTTTCGAGAAAAGACGCAAGCCCTTCGCGAAAATCTTCCGTTCCGCGAATCCTCGCATTCTCTTGAGTGGCCAATTCCAACTCTTGGTGCATTCGGTTATCGTGACTCATCAACAGACGCTTGGTCATCGCCAGACTTACTGGGCTCGATTCGAGGAACATCGTGGCGACTTCGTGCGCGCGTTTCATCAGGTTCTCCAGCGGCACGACTTCGTTTACAAGGCCGAGGCGAAATGCGTCCGCGGCGCCAATGATGCGTCCAGTCAGCAAAAGATCGCGGGCGTGCTTTTCTCCCACCTGCCTGCGCAGCATTACCGAAACCAGCGCTGGAATGAATCCTATGCGCACCTCGGTGTATCCGAACTTCGCTTCGGGTACCGCCAAGGTGAAATCTGAAAGCGTGGCCAGCCCGCAGCCGCCAGCAATCGCCGCGCCGTTTACGGCCGTAATAAGCGGCTTGGGAAAACTGTAAACGAGCTGAAACATTTTCGCCATGCGCCGTGAATCAGCCAGGTTTTCGTCGGGCGTTTGGTTCACGATCGCCTGCAGGGTCTCCAGGTCCATTCCAGAGCAAAACGCTTTTCCCGCGCCTGTAAGGATTACGACGCGAACGGCGCTGTCCGCCTCGGCTGCATTTAGCGCGGCGAACAGGTCTTCGATCATCGGCGTGGAAATCGCGTTGCGTTTTTCAGGGCGGTTTAAAATTACGGTCGCGACCTGGCCGTCGCGCTCAAATTTTAAAGTGCTATATTCCAAAGCTTCCCTCGGTTTCAGTTTACTGTCGTCGAAGTTATGGGATCAATGGTCTTCGGCGCGTGCGTATATTTTTCGCGAAGCTCGTCGGTCATCGCGCAGGCAACCGCGAGCGACTTGGTGTCAATGCCGGTGGAAACGCCTCGTGCGGACAACGTGGTCAAGATTGCTTCCGTCGGAATGTTTCCCACCAGCTCGTCTCCCGCAAAGGGGCAGCCGCCCAATCCAGTTAACGCGCCATCGAAGCGCCGGCAGCCCGCTTCATAAGCCGCCAACACTTTTTCCGGAGCGCGCTCCGGACGGCTGTGCAAGTGAACTCCAATTTCAACTCCCGCCACCGCATTTTTCGCCGCGTTGTACAGGCGAGCGACGTCCTCGGGCGATGCGGTACCCACCGTATCCGCCAGAGAAACAGTTCGCACGCCCACATCTTTCAGCCACACAAGCGTCTCTTCCACAATTTCCGGGCCCCACGGTTCGTCGTACGGATTTCCGAAGGCCATGGAAATGTAAATTACCAGATTCTTGCCCGCGGCCTTGGTGTCATTTTGCAATTTCTCCACGAGCAAGCGGCTTTCCTCGCGCGACATATTCGCGTTCGCGCGCCGAAAATACGCGGAGATGGAATACGGATAGCCGATGGTAGTGACGCCGGGCGTGGCCAGAGCGCGTTCGAGGCCCTGCGCATTGACCACAATACCGATAATGTCCGGCGTATGTCCTGGAGTAGTCTTCAACTCGCTCAAGCCCTGCATGACGGCTTCGCTGTCAGCCATCTGCGGTACGTGTTTCGGCGAAACAAAACTGACCGCGTCGATGTGCCGAAATCCGAGCGCGAGCAAACGGCTCAGGTAATGAACTTTTTCCTTCGTGGGAATAATCTGGCTCAGACCCTGCCAGGCATCCCGCGGACATTCAACAATCGTTACATTTTCTGCCATATGTTTAGTACCAAGGGCTCCGATAAATGTGCACCGCATACCACAGCGCCGAAATTCCGCACAAAATGGAAAGCGCCATCAAAAAAACAATTACTCGCGATATCGCATGCTGCGTGCCGTTAATGATTGTAAGAACTGCCGCAACCACCAGCCCGAGACCGGCCAAATATTGGGACACCTGATAAATGAACCACGTTCCTGAATGCGAATTCGGGCCGCCCTGCGAAATCACCCACGAGCACGCCCAGGCAAAGAAACACGGCGAAACGAGTAGCAAAGTGGACAGCAGGGTGGCAACTCCTCCGCGCTTCGCAACCGCATTTTCGTCGTCCATTTAAGTTTGCAGCACGCCCGTCTTGAACTCTGCTACATGCGGATTTAATGCCGCCGATTCCAATGCTTCGATCAAAGCTTCGCGCGTGCGTGCGGGATCGATAATCGCATCCACCCACAAGCGGGCGGCAGCGTAACGAGGGTCGGTCTGGTGCTCGTAGGTCGCGCGCGTAGTTTCGTAAAGTTCCTTCTTCTCCGCTTCGCTCAACTTTTTGCCTTCGCGCTCGAGCTGCTTGATTTTAATTTCGACCAGCGTCCCGGCCGCGGCGTCGCCACCCATCACAGCGTATCGCGCCGTGGGCCACGCAAAAATAAATCGGGGGTCGTAGGCTTTTCCGCACATGGCGTAATGGCCTGCACCGAAACTGCCGCCGCAAATCACCGCGATCTTCGGCACCACGCTATTCGCCACCGCGTTCACCATTTTCGCGCCGGCGCGAATGATTCCGCTCCATTCTGCTTCCTTGCCCACCATAAATCCATTCACGTCGTGAAGAAAGACCAGCGGCACCAGGTTCTGATTGCAATCGAGGATGAAACGCGCGGCTTTATCCGCCGATTCGGTGTAAATCACTCCGCCAAATTCGATTCGCTTGTCGCCCGTGCCGGGCGCAGCCACGGTGACGGATTTCTTTTGGTTAGCTACGATTCCCACCGACCAGCCGCCGATGCGCGCGTAACCGCACAGCAGAGTCTGCCCATATTCCGCGCGGTATTCCTCAAATTCACTCTTGTCCACGATGCGCGCGATAATTTCGCGCATGTCATATTGCTTGCCCGCATCAGCGGAGAAAATTCCATAAATTTCGTCGCTGGAATGTTTGGGTTGTGCTGCCGGTTTGTGATCGAAGGGGGCGCGCGCGGAGTGCCCGATCTTGTCCATCAGAGCGCGAATGCGTTTGATGCACGCGTCGTCGTCCGGCTCGCGGAAATCGATGGTGCCGCTGATCTGCGCGTGCATTTGCGCGCCGCCAAGTTCTTCCGCGGAAGTTTTCTGGCCGATGGCGGCCTGCACCAGCGCTGGACCGGCCAGAAAAAGGCCGCTTCCTTCCGTCATTAGTATTTTGTCGCACATTACCGGCAGGTAAGCGCCACCCGCGACGCACATGCCCATGATCGCCGTGATTTGCGAGATACCCATCGCGCTTATCACCGCGTTGTTGCGGAACACCCGGCCAAAATCGTCGGTGTCGGGGAAGACATCTTCCTGCAGCGGTAGAAAAACGCCGGCGGAATCGACCAGGTAGATTGTGGGGATATGATTTTCAATCGCGATATTCTGCGCGCGAATTACTTTTTTCGCCGTCATCGGAAAAAACGCGCCCGCTTTCACGGTTGCGTCATTCGCGATGATCATCACGCGGCGTCCGGAAACTTGCGCGAGCCCCGTGATGGTTCCAGCCGCTGGAGCGCCGCCCCATTCCTCATACATCTCGTACGCGGCGTAGAGGCCCAGCTCGAAAAATTCGCTCTTAGGGTCAATCAGCCTGGCGATGCGCTCCCGGGCCGTTAGCCGGCCCTTTTTGTGCTGTGCTTCGATGGCTTTCGCGCCACCGCATTGACGGATGCGCTCTTCCTCGTTTTTTATTTCCGCCAACTTATCGAGCATCTGCCGGCTGCGCTTCTGAAAATCGGCAGATTTCGTATCAACGTGCGTATCGTTTTTTGTGCTGCTCAAAGGGTCCTTTCTTACAAGCCGGCCATGCTGTTAGGTCGCGCGCCGGACGAAAATACGGCATCAGATTGTACCATCCACACTTGGTTTTTGACTTCGCGCACGGGTGCGCGCTAAAATCCGCGCGGTTCGAGCCTTCGCCTTGAGCCAAATTCTTTTCGGAGGATGCCTTACGCCCTGCGATTCCCACCCGAGGGAGAGGTCTGCCTCCGAATTCTTGACGTAAGTCTTCGGCCCACGTCCTCTCCTTAAACCCCATTTTCTAGTGAGTTCACTCTAATGGTGTAGCTAATAGCTGTGGGTGTTCACTGAAAACCCAGAATCGCCGGATTGGCGCCGCAAAAAAGGAGAATCAAATGGAATTCGTGGACTTGGATCTCGCACGCCGTTTGGAAATGGCGGAAGCCCGTGCGTGCCGCGCATGCGCGGAAGCATTCCACTCGCAGCATCCGGAGTTTCCGGTTGCGTTGGAGGAAATCGCGGGCGGCTTCGCGGTTTTTGCCGGCGTGGACTCGCCCGTTACGCAAGCAATCGGCGTCGGCCTTCACGGTGACGTATCGGACTCTGATCTCGACCGCCTCCAGGATTTTTTCATCAGTCGTGGCGCGACGGCCGCCGTCGAGCTTTGCCCGTTGGTCGAGATGTCCTTGTATGAAAGATTTGCTGAGCGCGGATTCCGCTTGCTCGAAGTTTCCGATGTGTTATTCCGAAAGCTCGCTCCGATGGACGCCGATGCGAAAGCGGCGCCTTCGAATATTGTCGTCCGCCCAGCCGCGCCTGATGAAGCGCAGCTGTGGACCAAGACGGTAGCCGAAGGATTCGCGGAGCATAATCCAGTAACACAATCCATCCTCGACGTGATGGCAGGTTTCTTCCCAGCGGCTAACTGCTTTCTCGCGCTCGTCGATGGCTCAGTGGCAGGAGGCGGAGCGGTTTCGACGCGCGGAGGAGTCTGCGGTCTCTTCGGTGCGAGCACGCTTCCGGAGTTTCGCGGTCGCGGCGTGCAAACAGCTTTGCTGCAGGCTCGCCTCGCGTGGGCTGCCGCGCAAGGCTGCGACGTCGCCGTAAGCATTGCGCAACCGCGAAGCGCTTCGCACCGCAATATCGAGCGCCAGGGATTTCGCGTCGCTTACACCCGGACCAAACTGATGCGCGCATTGTCGTAATCTCAAACGGCTGAATTGTCGAGGAGTCGCGTCAGCGGGCTAGCTTGAAGAAAACTACGCGTTTTTCGGAGCAGTCGAAATTCTCTGGCGAATGAAATCCACGATCGCTTGCGTGGGCGTTCCGGGAAGAAAAACTTCCGCGATTCCACCTTTCTTTAGCGCGGGGATGTCCGCCTCGGGAATAATTCCGCCGATCAGAACGGTCACATCGTCCATGCGTTTCTCGCGCAACAAGTCCATCAGCCGCGGACAAAGCGTATTGTGCGCGCCGGAAAGAATCGAGAGACCAATCACGTCCACATCTTCTTGCACGGCGGCGGAAGCGATCATTTCCGGCGTTTGTCGCAAACCGGTGTAAATCACTTCCATACCGGCATCGCGCAACGCCCGAGCAATAATCTTGGCGCCGCGGTCGTGTCCATCCAGACCCGGCTTGGCAATCAGCACACGAATTTTCTTATCGGCCATGGCAGGCAAGGATACTTCAAATCGCGTTTGAAACGATAGTCACGGCGCGCCGGAATTTCCTGGGCAGTAGCTATCGCAAGTCGAGCAAAAACTCTTCCAGCATGGAATTGAATTGGTCGGCGTCATCCACGAATAAAGCGTGGCCCGCGCCTTCAAAAACCTCAAGCTGAGAGCCTTGAATCTGCTTTTGCATCTCCACAATTGTATTCATGTAATCGCTCTTCGCCGCGCAGACCACGCTTGGCTTATCGATTTTCGGCAGCACCGAGCGATAGTCGGAGACAAAGTATCCAACCAGCAACGCGACGGCCGTATTCGTCGGCACGCGCAACGACGCCTGAATCACTCTTTTCAAATATTCTTCCGCTTGCGGCTTTTTGAAATTGAGATTGCGAACGAACCCGTTCGTGGCATTCTGCCGATCTTCCAGGACGCCCTTGAGAATTCCGAAGTCCTGATCGGCATCACCTTTGCCGCGGCCTCCTGCATCGTTATCAACAAACACGAGCCCGGCGAAATCTCCCGTTCCAAATTGATCGACGTAAGACATGGTCTCAACCACCGCCATCGACCACGCTACAATGATGACCGGCGCGAGATGCAGTTGGGTGACAACGGCTTTAATGTCGCGTGCTCGCGCAGCGGGAAACAGACCATCCGAAGTTTGCGACGATTCGCCCTGCGAACGAGGGTCCATCGCTACCACGCGATAATCTTTCGAGAAATACGAAATCTGGTTTTCCCATATCCACGCGGGCATGGTCCATCCAGGCACGAAAAGCAGGGACGGGAAATTGTGCGCGCCCGTAACCGCGATATTGCCCTTTGTAGGCTTTACGTCCGCGGGAAGAGGATTGCCCACCTGAGCGCTCTCGACGTTTGCAGAGCGTCCCGCTTCGAGATAATGAATTTTCACGCCGTCAGGCGTGGTGATAAACGCGCTCTTCACCGCCGCGGGTTTCTTGTCTTTTACTTCTGCACGCGTCGAGTGAACACCCGCGCAAGCAAAAACAGAAAGCGACACCACCACAAATGGGAGATTTCGAATGGGGCTAAAAGCCTTCAATTGCGGACCGCCTCTAAAAAATCCGGCAACAATGTTCGAGGAACGTTTTCTCAAGTAATGGCCACTTCTTCATAAACACCGAACACTTCGCGCAGCGTGTCGCAAACTTCACCCAGCGTGGCATACGCCTTCACCGCTTCATAGATATACGGCATGGTATTTTCGGTGCCGCCAGCCGCTTTCCGCAGGGCTGCGAGTCGCCGGGCAACTTCGTCATTCGAACGATCGGCGCGAAGCTTGCGCAGCCGTTGCGTCTGGCCTTCGGCCACGGTTTCGTCGATTTGCAAAATGTCCAGCGGCTTTTCCTCGGCGACGTAATCATTCACGCCCACGATAATTTTATCCTTGCGGTCCACGGCGACCTGGTATCGATAAGCGGCCTCGGCAATTTCTCGTTGAGGATACGCGCGCTCGATGGCCGGCACCATGCCGCCCAGCGCATCGATTTTCTCGATGTAATCCCACGCGCCGTGCTCGATTTCGTTGGTCAGCGTTTCCACAAAATACGAGCCGCCCAGTGGATCGGCTGTGTTGGTGACGCCGCTCTCGTGCGCGATGATTTGCTGCGTGCGCAAAGCCACGGTGGCGGCAAACTCGGTGGGTAACGCCCAAGCTTCGTCCAGAGAATTCGTGTGCAGCGATTGCGTTCCGCCCAGCACCGCGGCGAGAGCCTGCAACGCCGTTCGCACCACGTTGTTGTAAGGCTGCTGCGCGGTCAACGAGCACCCGGCAGTCTGCGTATGGAAACGCAGCGCCCATGAACGCGGGCTCTTGGCGCCGAAGCGCTCCCGCATGGTCTTGTACCAAATACGGCGAGCCGCACGATATTTCGCGATCTCTTCGAAAAAGTCGTTGTGCGCGTTGAAGAAAAATGAAAGCCGCGGGACAAATTCGTCCACTTCCAGCCCGCGGCGAATGCCCCACTCCACATATTCAATTCCGTCGCGCAACGTGAACGCTGCTTCCTGAATGGCCGTCGAACCAGCTTCGCGAATGTGATAGCCGCTCACAGAAATGGGGTTGAATCGCGGCGTATGCTTGGTACCAAACTCGAAACTATCGATCACCAGACGCATCGAAGGTTCCGGCGGGTAAATGTATTCCTTCTGCGCGATGTATTCCTTCAAAATATCGTTTTGCAAAGTTCCGGAAATTTTCTTCCAGTCAGCGCCTTGCTTTTCAGCCACGGCCAGATACATGGCCCAAATCACCGAGGCCGGGGAATTGATGGTCATCGACGTGGTGACGTCCGCGAGTGGAATCTTGTCGAAGAGCGTTTCCATGTCGGCCAGCGAACTGATGGCCACGCCGCACTTTCCCACTTCGCCTTCTGACAAAGCATGGTCCGAGTCATAACCCATCAACGTGGGCAAGTCGAAAGCCACGGAAAGACCAGTCTGTCCTTGCGAAAGCAAATAACGGAATCTGCGGTTGGTATCTTCAGCGGCGCCGAACCCGGCGAATTGACGCATGGTCCACAGCCGGCCGCGGTACATGGTGGAATGAATTCCACGCGTGTACGGTGGCTCGCCGGGATAGCCCAAATCACGTTCGGGATTCCAGTCTGGCAGATCCGCTTCGGTGTAAAGGCGGCGGATAGGATAGCTGGAGACTGTCGTAAAGTCGGCGGGACGCTCCGGAGATTTCTCCAGAGTTGGCTTCAGAGTTTTTTCTTCCCAGTCGCGTTCCGCTTTTGAGGGGCTCCGCTTCGTGTCCAGTTCCGTCATCGAATGACGCTTCAGCGGGTCGGCGGTTTTTTCGCCAATTTTTTCGGCCATGAGCGACGCTCCTGGGACGACGGGAGTTTCTCAGCACAAAAACTCTCTATTGCTCATTCTAGGGCAATGCCATAGCGGCGGCAAGCTGCGGAATTCGAGCGTGCGCAGTTGATCGCGCGGTGAACGAATCCGGAATCGCGAGGACGAATCGCGCAAAGCCCGCTACAACCGGCTTACTTCGCGCCAATCGAGCCGTCTGTATCCGGCGTTCCAGGGATAAGCTTGTCGCGATAAACTTTGCCTCGCAGCGCGTCGGCCATGGTGATCCGGTTCACTTCCAGCGTGCGCCCCATGGCTTGGTTGAAATTCACCAGTGCCTCTTCCAGGTTGACCTTGGCCCGCAATTCGGTGCCTTCCGCTGCGGTCAAGTCGCGAGAGCGGAGCACGACGTTGTAGCTGGTGGACGAGCCGAGCTGGTATTTCTTCTGTTCGGCATCGAGTGTTCGCTGCGCCAGGTTTCGCGCTTTCTCCGCGGCTGCCACCTGCGCGCGGTCCTGCTGCAGGGCGATCATCGTATTGCGAACATTCAGCACAATCGTGTTTTGTGTTTGGCGGTATTGCGTCTGTTGCACCCGTTCATTCAAAAGCGCCCGAGCATTGTCCGCCTGCGCCGAGCGGTTGCGTATAGGAATCGAAAAATTCACCCCAACCGCATAAGTGGGATAGTTATTTGAGAATAAGCCGGACAGGGCAGTTCCCAGACCCTTCGTTGTCAAAGCCGTGGGGAGCACGGGGAAGCCCACCACTTCATTGCCGATTTGAAGCCCCGTGAGCGAGTCAACAATTGGCTCGCTCGGAATCGGCTGGATCGAAGTGGGAGTGTTGGAAGTGGAAACCAAGGAGTTTCCCGATAAACCCTGCGCGCTGTACTGCGCGTACAAATCGAGCGTCGGCAAAAGAGCGTTCTTCGTGGCCTTCGCTTCGATCCCCGCATTCTTCAGGTTCAGGTCCGCCTGATAAATTTCCGGGCGCTTCTGCCACGCTTCTTTCACCGCGTCTTCCAACGGAATGTTTTCGACGATTTCCGGAGTCGCAATCGTGGTAGTCGGCAAGATTTCGATTCCTTGCAGGTCCGGCGCCAACAGATTCTTGGTGATATCGTTCAGCAAAACGGTCTGCTGCTGCAGACGCGTAGTCTCCGCCAAAATCAAGTTCTGTTGATCGGTAGCGACCTGTGATTCCGCCGTGAGCACGTCCAGCGGCGCCATGGTCCCGATTTCCAGCTGCTTCTTGTTGTCCTCCCACAACTTGGTTGAAACACTTACGGCAGCTTCTTCCACTTTCACGTTTTCGCGGTCGTAAACCAGTTCCCAATAATCGTTGGAGGTCTGCGTAACCGTGGCCATTACCTGCTGCGCTAGCTGCGAGTCCGCTACTTTCAGCGAGTTCTTGGCTTCCAGAATGTAGCGAGTGTTCACCAGGATGCCGAAACCGTTGAGCAGCGGTTGGGTCAGCGTCGCCGTCAATATAGGGTTCACGTAAGGATTGAACAGGTTTTCCGGCGTGTTGGATGCCGCTCGAGTGGTATCCAATGTAGCCGTGAAATTCGTACCGGTGTGAAATCCCTGGGTGTAGCCGAAATTGTACTGGTAGCCGTTCGTCGTCAGGCTCGGGATCGTGGACGTCGTTCCAACTCCAGTAATAAGCGGATTGTTGACCGGAATTGTTGATCTTTCCCAGCCCACGGTCCCCGAAACGATCGGATCGAAAGAAACCGACGGCGAAGTGCCCAGCACGATTTGTTGTGTATTGGCAAATTCCGGAATTCCGCCGGCTTTCGCTTTTAGGATTTGCGATTCGGCAATCCACGGCGTGTACTTCTGCACCACGATGTTTAGATTGTTTTCGAGTGCCAGCGATATCGCGTCTTCCAGGCTTAGCATCAGCTTGCCGTTCTGAATCAGCTGATCCAGACGCGGCGAATTCGTCAGCATCGGCTGCGGAACCTTGGCTGTGGTGTAAGGCCCGATAATGTTGGGAAAAAATGGCTTTCCTTTGGCGTAATCCGGGCCGAGACTCGTCTTCATTTCGCGCGCCTCTTTGGCGGCCGGGGTCTGCGGCTGCTCTTTGAGCTCGGTGCCAGTTGGCTCTTGCGTCTGCCCCGGTTGAGCTTGTCCGGGTGTCTGCTGCGATTGCGCGGCCTGCGATTGGCTGGGTTGTCCCTGTTGCCCCTGCTGGTCCTGTGGCGGAGCGCCTTGGCTTGGCGGATTCTGACCTTCTTGAGCCTGCGCAAAGACCGGAGAGACGATTAAACAGAAAATCGTCAGAAACACCAGAGCAACATTCGTGAACCTTCGAATCATCGTCGTTTTTCCTCTCAGCATGAGTGGGACGTTGAAACGCTCGCGCGCTTTACTCTTCCTAAACGCGCGCGCACACCACTTTGTTTCAAATGGCCTATTTCGATGCAACGAAGCGGCCACGCATATCCGGTTGAATTTAGACGGTTAATCGGGATTTTCAGCTCACAGCTCGTTCATTAGCGAACATTACTGTGCGCAATCGAACAAACGGACACCGAAGTGTAGCATCGCCCTCAACCTCTGACAATCTTGCGAAAACGCGCCAATCTGCGCCGACGGAAGCGCGCCGATGAACGCTTGTGAAATTTCTGGTTCGACTGCCGCGTATCACTGAATAGGGAGCGGTCAACCCGCCAATTTGACACTTTACTGCGCAAGGGCCTAACATGCCCGCCATCCACACATGCCATCCATGAACAAGGGGAGAATCCTGAATCGCGGCCCCAGAACGGCCAGGCTTGCGCTGCTCTGTGCTGCGTGGCTATTCCTCGCTGTCGGTGCGCGCGCTCAGCAAGGCCTTCCCAAAACCAAGCCGGCCGGGTACGTCAACGATTTCGCCGGCGTCTTAAGCCAATCGGCTCGCGCCCAGCTCACAGCACTTTGCACAGAGGTTGACCAAGAAGCGCACGCGCAGATTGCAGTCGTCACGGTGCAGTCTTTGGACGGGAAACCCATCGAAGACTATTCCATCGCGCTCGCCACGCAATGGGGAATCGGTCCCAAACAATCTTCGAGCGGAGTCTTAATTCTCCTCGCGGTTCAAGATCGGAAATACCGCATCGAGGTTGGGTATGGCCTCGAGCCCATTCTGCCTGACGGAAAAGTCGGCGGGATTATGCGCGAAGCAGTACCCTACCTGAAGGAAGGGAATTACGATGCCGCGCTACTTTTGATGACCCGTCGTGTGGCGGACGTGATCGCTCAGGATCGCGGGGTAAAGCTCACCAGTTCAACAACGATTCCGGCCCCTCGCGTTTCGCAACGATTACAAGATAGTGGGCCCGGACCACTCACCATTATTCTGCTTTTGTTCTTTATATTCTTTTTGATTGGATCCGTGTTTAGGCGCGGAGGCGGCAGACGCGGCGGTGGCGGTGGCTGGTGGGTCGGTCCTATGATCGGCGGAATGATGGGAGGCGGAGGCGGTTTCGGCGGCGGAGGATTTGGTGGCGGGGGAGGCGGCGGGGGATTCGGCGGTTTTGGCGGCGGGTCATTCGGAGGCGGTGGTGCGAGCGGCAGTTGGTAGCTTCTAACGCGCAGCGCGCGTAAGTAGCGAAGGATACGAAATGGAAGCTAAGCTTTCTGAACTTGTAAATCGGCTGAAAGCCGCGATTCCGGACAGCATAAAAACGGTTGTCCTTTACGGCTCCGCGGTCACCGGAGAATTCCGCGCCGGACATTCGGACCTGAACATTTTGTGCGTGGTTGAACGAGCCGACGCGACAGCTTTGGAGCACTTGCATCCCGTAGCTGAGTGGTGGATTAAACAGGGCAACCTGGCTCCGCTTATATTCACCCACGACGAGCTGCGTCAATCGGCGGACGTCTTTGCCATCGAGCTTCTGGACATGAAGCTGCATCACCGCGTTCTTCACGGCGGGGATTTTCTCGCCGATTTTGAAGTCCCGCTCCAGCTACACCGTCTGCAGGTGGAGCGCGAGCTTCGCACGGACTGGCTGCGTCTGCGGCAAGCGGTCCTGAGCGCGCCGCTCAGCGATAAAGTTCACGTCGATATCATGCTGAAATCTGTTTCGCCGATTTGCGCGCTGTTTCGACACGCGCTGCTCGCGCTCGGCCACGCTATGCCCGCTACAAAACGCGAAGCCCTTGACGCAATTGCGGCACTGACCGGAGCCGATCCCAGCGCATTTCAGGCCATTTTAGACGTGCGGGAAGGGAAGCGTAAGGTAAAGGACCTCGATGTAGAAGTAACACTGAATGCCTACCTCGACCTGGTCGGCGTCGTAACTAACGAAGTTGATCGGCGGCTGGGTGTGGCCTAGATTGGAACTTAGAAATGCCAATTTTAGTTTGCCGGTGCACAAATAGTGTTTGAGCGAACAACACGTGTTTGATAGGAGGAGCGCATGAAAGCAGTGTTAGCGATTATTGCGGTGCTGGTAATCTTCGCGCTGATCATCGGCGGGTCTTACGTCTCGCACCGCAATCAGATGGTCACGCTGAACGAAACGATAAAATCCAACTGGGCGCAGGTGGACGTGGTGCTGCAGCGCCGCGCCGATCTAATCCCCAACCTGGTTGAGACGGTGAAAGGCTTCGCCGCGCACGAAGAAACGGTATTCGGCGATATCGCGAAAGCTCGTTCCGCGTTGATGAACGCACAGACGCCGCAAGATAAAATCGCCGCGAACGGTCAACTCGACGGCGCGCTCAGCCGCTTGCTTCTGATTGTCGAAAATTACCCGCAGCTGAAATCCAACGAAAATTTCCTGCGCTTGCAGGACGAACTGGCCGGCACGGAAAATCGCATCGCCGTTGAACGCAAACGCTATAACGATTCCATACAGGCCTACAACACTTACATCGGTCAATTTCCGAATAATATTTATGCAGGATGGGCCGGCTTCAAACGTAACGATGCATATTTCCAGGCGTCGCAGACTTCGCGCGAGGCGCCCAAAGTGGAGTTTCCCGCTGCCAAGCCATAGCTCGAATCGAGCGGTCTAGCTAGTTTTTATATTTCGAGACGCGGGCGAAACGCAATTTGCAGAATTGTTACGATGATTTAGCGTGCGTTGGGGTATGAGAGTGTGGTGCCCCTGCGCGTTTGCGCTCGGACGGGTCCCAGTCGTTTGGTGGAAACGCGATGCGCCAGAATTTGGGTGCAGGCTCCGAAAACTCGAAAGCTACTTCTGACTTGCCGTCCCGGGTTTCGCCAAGAAAACACACGGTACAGGCCAATTCTTCCTGTGTTTGAGGATTGATGATTCTAAGATTTTGACCGCGCTTTACCTTGGTTCCCAGCAGCACCAGACAGCCGTTCGCGTTCACCGTGATAGTTTTGGTCTTTTCTTCGAAGGTGTGATCGGGCTCCGTTCCGCGCACAACCACGGACATGCCTATACTCACGCGTTGCGTTCGCCGCGGCTCAGCATATGTTTTGCCCTCGGCGTCCCGCGATGGTTCTTTCAGCTTTGACATCCAATTCTCCGATATTGAGCGAACAACCTCGCTAACCGTTCCGTTTCGACATGCCCTGCAACGCTATTTCCCGCTCCGGGAAACTCAAGGTCGCACATAAGTCAGGACCGAATTCAGTTCCTGTTGCAAAAGAACCGTTATAAGAATCGCATATTATTTGGCCGGCATCGCGCCATATCGATTCAAAGTTAAATAAAAGTTACTCTTACCTTTCCGTAGTCCACTGGATTAGTTCCAATAGTTCTTAAAGCCCGCTTTTCGAAAGGGCCTTTTCTATGAACAGTTTATCGCTCTTTGAAAGCCACGGAACCTGATGCCTTGACCCTCTTTCCCAGCCGCGTTACGCTAGACGATATGCAAATTCCTCTTGGGCGCTGCGCCCGCGATACTGAATGAAACAAACCGTCCGACTTGCCGGCGGCATCAACGAGCTTTTTGGCACCCTCGATGAAAATATCAAGCTCTTCGAGTCAACCTTGCACGTTACTACCCACTTGCAGGACCACGATCTGGAAATCGAAGGTGCGCCTGCGCAAGTGGAACGCGCCGCCCAAATTCTGTCCGAATACAACAATCGCATTCGCGAAGGCCGCGTCCCCGGCAGCCAGGAAGTGAAATCGCTCCTGCGCATTGCAACCGCCGAGCCTTCATCCGAACTGCGCGGCGCTTTTTCGCCTACTCGCACTCGCTCGTTTGGCAAGAAAAGCATTGCGCCGAAAAGTCCGAACCAGCGCCGCTACATTGAAGCGCTTGAAACTTTCGACATGGTCTTTGCCATCGGCCCCGGAGGAACCGGAAAAACCTACCTTGCCGTGGCCATGGCCGTTTCTGCATTACTTTCAAAGCAAGTGAACCGCATCATCTTGGCGCGCCCTGCGGTAGAAGCGGGCGAGCGCCTCGGCTTTCTGCCCGGCACGCTGCAGGAGAAGGTGGATCCCTACATGCGCCCCCTCTATGATGCGCTTCATGACCTGCTAGAAGCGGATAAACTTGAGAGTTATCTCGAAAAGGGCATCATCGAGGTAGCGCCCTTGGCCTTCATGCGCGGCCGCACGTTGAATGATTCCTTCGTAATCCTGGACGAAGCGCAAAACACCACCAGCGAACAAATGAAAATGTTCCTCACACGTCTGGGCTTCAACTCAAAAGCCGTAATCACCGGTGACGTCACCCAGATCGATCTGCCGGATTCGCGACGCTCGGGTCTCGTCGAAGCCATTGAAATCGTCGGCAAAATCGAAGGCATCGCCATGGTTTATTTCGACGAGCACGACGTTGTGCGCCACAGCCTGGTCCAGCGAATCATCAAAGCCTACGACGAACATGGCGCGCTGAACCCCCGCGACAAGTATCACCGAGCCTAGTTCGCGCACATGATTCTCAATCGCCAGCGCCAAGTCCGTATTTCCGTGGATGACCTCGAAAAATTCTCCGCCAGAGTTCGCAAGCTTCTGAAAATTCCTGCCGATGCAATTACCGTCTGCCTGGTCTCCAGCGCCGACATCGCGAAATGGAATC
Source organism: Candidatus Acidiferrales bacterium (assembly GCA_049693615.1). GTDB lineage: Bacteria > Acidobacteriota > Terriglobia > Acidiferrales > UBA7541 > Palsa-295. The sequence goes on from JBAVQB010000028.1 coordinate 85,646, forward strand.
GCGCGTACCGTGGTAAAAATAAGCCCACCGATGTATTGTCATTCACAACGGATGAGCCAAGTGTTAAGCGGCGAATTGGAAAATTGCCTCGCAAGCGAACGTCCGCGAAATCGGACGTCGATGATGCAACCCCGTACTGGGGTGATATCGCCATCGCGCCCGCCATTGCCCGCCAAAACGCGCGGCGCTTTGGACGCGAGTTCAACGACGAAATGCGCATCCTCATTCTCCACGGAATGCTTCATCTGATGGGTTACGATCACGAAACCGATAACGGACAAATGGATCGGCGCGAAATGCGTCTTCGCCGCCAACTTGGTCTAGTTCAGTAATGCCGATCCTCATTTATACGCTGGGCATTCTCGCGCTTACCGCAATTCTGCTGTTCTTCTCTTACCTCGACCGCGTCTATCGAGAACTCGGACACATTTTCACGGGACGCACGCACGCTCATCTGGAATTATTCGAAGCCGAAGTCGAGCCGCGCTTTCATATGGATCGCCAGCGCGCCTCTCTCGCATTCAGTCTGCTTGCGCGCCTTTGGCTGGTTATGGTGGCGGCGATCACCGCGCGCGCCGTAATATTTTTCGCTCTCGGCACCTGGGAAGCCGCCCTCGAAATGATTTTTTTTCTCGGCGCGGAGGTAGTGGTGGCCATGCAATTTCTGCCATCGCTGCTGCTGGCGCGCGCGCCCGGAAACTGGATCGCACCGTTTGTTCCGGTGGTGCGCATATTCGTATTTCTCACCTGGCCGGTGTTGGCCGTTCTCGAGTTCCTCGTATCCGTCCTTCATCTTTCAGAGGAGGAACAGAGTGCGCCCGCTGCCGAGCAGCAAGCCATTGAAAATTTTGTGGATGCCGCCACCGAAGAGGGAATCATCGAGCAGGACGAAGCGCGTTTGATTGAACAAGTAGTCGAGTTCGGTGACAAGCGCGTTCGCGAAGTAATGACGCCGCGTCCGGACGTGATTGCCATACGCACCACCGCCTCGCTGGAAGAATTGCGCGAGCTGGTGGTGGACACCAAGTTTTCGCGTTTGCCGGTATTCGAAAAATCGCTGGATGATATCGTCGGCATCGTCATGGCGCGCGACATGCTCGAAGTTGCCGACAGCGATGCCGCCAATCGCAGAGTCCGCGAACTGATGCGTCCTGCTCTTTTCGTCCCGGAAACGAAATTCGGTTCCGAGCTTTTGAAAGAAATGCAGCGCAAAAATCAGCAAATGGCCATCGTCATTGACGAATATGGATTGATGGCTGGCGTCGTCACCATCGAAGATCTGGTGGAAGAAATTGTCGGGGAAATCGGCGAAGAAGATCGCCGGCCGGCGCCCGATGTGATTCGCGAATCCGGAGGCGCCCTGATTGTTCGAGGCAGCGTCCCGGTCGATAAAGTTGGCGAGCTGTTCGGAGTGAAGCTCGACGCCGCCATGCAACATTCCAGCGCCAGCACCATTGCCGGCTTGCTGAACAGCGTCGCCGGCCACGTGCCGCGCACCGGCGAAGTGATTGACGCCGACGGTGTGCGCTTCGAAGTCCTCGAAGCCAATCAGCGCAAAGTCCTTCGCGTGCGCGCCCGCTTGAATTAAATTTCTCTCCAACGACATTGCCGGAAATATTTCAGCTCGTCGGACATTCCCCTCGAACTGTTCGTATCAGTCTCGAAGGCGTACAATTGTTCTACTCATGGCATTCAAATCTGGCTTTGTCGCGATTGTTGGGCGCCCCAATGCGGGCAAATCTACTCTCGTAAACACGCTGGTCGGCCAAAAAGTCGCCATCGTCTCGCCCAAACCGCAGACTACGCGCAATCGCATTCAGGGAATCTTGAATCGCGATGACGCGCAAATCGTTTTGGTCGATACTCCCGGCATTCACCAGCCCGAAAACGTTCTGAGCCGCATGATGATGGACGAATTGCAGTACGCGCTGGAAGGAATCGACATACTTTCGCTGATTGTCGATGCCACTGCCGATTTCGGCGCGGGCGACCGCTTCTCGATTGAATGGGTGCGCCGATTTCGCGGCCCCGTTTTTCTCTTGCTGAATAAAGTGGATAAGCTTCGCAAACAGCTTCTACTGCCTCTCATCGAGCGCTACAACAAAGAATTTGAGTTCGCGGAAATTTTCCCCATTTCAGCTCTGACCGGCGCCGGCTGTCTTGACCTCGTTAATTCCTGGCTGACGCTCCTCCCCGAAGCGCCGCCGCATTTTCCTCCCGATCAATTCACCGACCAACCTGAACGTTTTCTGGCCGCCGAACTCGTTCGCGAAAAAGCGATTCTGATCACGCGCGAGGAAGTGCCGCACGCCATTGCTGTCCTGGTGGATGGTTTTGAAGAAGGAGAGAAACTCACGCGCATTCGAGCGACGATTTACGTGGAGCGCGAAGGCCAGAAGGGGATTTTGATCGGCAAAGGCGGCGCTACCATCAAAAAAATCGGAACGCAAGCGCGCCAGGAACTCGAACTGATCCTCGGCACAAAAGTTTTTCTGGAGCTGATGGTAAAAGTTCAACCCCATTGGCGCCAGAATTCTGCAATCGTTCGCCAACTCGATTGGCGCCGCCAGCTAGAACAACTCGCCGACTACCAGGAATAATCTTTGCGGGCCGTGGCTGAAGCCACGGCGTAAAACCTGCGGGCGCCAGTCGGCTTCAGCCGCTGAAGTTCCGTTTCTCACCTTCTGCTCAAACTCTGGCGCTACCCAAACTATTCCCGCGCCGGTGCAATTCCCAGCGAACGCATCTTCCTGTACAAGTGGCTGCGCTCCAGCCCCAGGACTTGTGCCGCCTTGGTCATGTTCCAGCGATTCTCTTCCAATTTGCGCAACACAAACTCGCGCTCGTAGGCCGACCGCGCTTCATGCAAGCTTTCGTACGGCTTCTGCGGGCTTTTTGACGCGCCGCGAAATAACTCCGGCGGCAAATGATGTGGCTCGATCCGCGGCGAGGGGCAAATAATAACCAGCCGTTCCACTAAATTCTTCAACTCGCGCACGTTGCCGGGCCAGGGATAGCCCATCAGCACATCCAACGCCGGCGCGCTGAACTCTTTTTGCTTCTTGCCATACTCCTCGCAAAACGCTTTCAGAAAATGTGCCGCAATAATGGGGATGTCTTCAATGCGGTCGCGCAGCGCCGGGACGTAAAAGGGAATTACGTTCAGCCGGTAAAATAAATCCTCGCGAAATGCGTTGCGCCCGATTTCCTCTTCGAGTTTTTTATTAGTGGCTGCGATCACGCGAACGTCCACAGTGACCGGCGTATTCGAGCCCAAAGGCTCCACGCGCTGCTCTTCCAGCACGCGCAGAACTTTCGACTGCGTCTTCAAACTCATGTCGCCAACTTCGTCTAGAAATAAGGTTCCGCCGTTGGCCTTCAGAAATTTACCGACTTTATCTTCGCTAGCGCCGGTAAAACTTCCCTTGCGGTGCCCGAACATTTCCGATTCGATCAGCTCTTCCGGTATCGCCGCGCAATTCACTTCCACGAATGGCATGGACTCGCGCGAACTGCTGGCATGCAACGCGCGAGCAACCAGCTCCTTGCCCGTTCCGCTCTCGCCGTAAATCAACACTCGTCCGTTCGTTGGTGCGGTCAGAGCAATCTGCTGCCTCAACGCTTTCATGGGCACGCTGCTGCCGAGGATTTGGTGCTTCTCTTCCAGCTCCGCGCGCAGCCGGCGGTTTTCCGACTCCAGGCGCAAATATTCGAGCGAGTTACGTACCACCAGAATTACCGTCTCTAGTGAGAGAGGCTTCTCGATGAAATTGAACGCGCCTAATTTCGTGGCGCGCACCGCTGTTTCAATATTGCCGTGCCCCGAAATCATCACCACCATGGGCGCATCGTCGCGGGTTTGAATCTGCTCCAGCGTCTCAAGCCCGTCCATCTTCTTGAGCCATACGTCCAGAAGAATCAGATCGAACTTGCGCCGCCCAATGCGTTCCAGGCATTCTTCGCCAGACGCTACCGCTTCAACCTCGTATCCCTCGTCGCGCAGCAAAGCTCCGAGCGATTCGCGGATTCCGCGTTCGTCATCAACAACCAGTATCGTCGCCGCCATTTGTTTTTCTAACCCTTATGCTGGCTCTCTGAATCTTTCGATAAAAAAGCTGCCGCTGCAACGTGGTTCCTACCCGGCCGGAACGCCCGCCGAAACTTGTGCCGTCACCGTTTCCGCAGCCGGAAAACGAATCAGAAAACGAGCGCCGCTGGGCAGGTTATCTTCCACGCGAATGGTTCCATAATGCTCGGCGATAATCCTGCTGGCGATCGCGAGTCCCAATCCAGTTCCGCGTTCGCGCGTGGAAAAATGCGGCAAGAAAAGCCGTTCCTTGTCCTGCGGAGAAATGCCGTGACCGCTATCCGAGATTTCGATTTCCACCGCGTCGCCGTCTCCTCGCACACTCGTCGCCACGCGCAAACGTCGAACGGTCGAGCCTTCCATCGCCTCCGCCGCGTTATCAATCAAATTCGCCACCACGCGCCGCAGCAATTCCGGATCGGCTTTCACCGGCGGCAGCGTTGGCGCGAGTTCCGTCTTCAGCGTGATTCCTTCCAGGCGGCCGCGAAACAAATCGAGCGCGCTGGACACAATCGAATTCAGATCCGCGGAGGCCAGCCGCGCGGAAGGGAATCGCGCGAATTGCGAAAACTCGTTCACCAACGATTCCAGCGTCTGCACTTCGCGTTCAATCAATCCGGCGCATTCCGCCACCAACCCCTCAAATTCGGCCGATCTGCCATTAGGTTGCGCTGACGCAGCGCGATCCAAATGGCGCAGCAAACGTTGAGCCGAAAGCTGTATAGGCGTGAGCGGATTCTTGATTTCGTGCGCGATGCGTTGCGCCACCTCCTGCCACGCAGCGGCCTTCTGCGCGCGCAAAAGATCCGTCAAATCGTCGATGACTACCACAAATCCCGGATTCGAGCGCCGCGGCCCCAGCGAACTCACCGTCACCGCTGCGCGAACCAAACGCCCTGCGGTAGCGATTTCAATTTCGCGCGACGCCGCGCCCATTCGCAGCGAACGCCTCATCAAATGCAGCACCGCGCGCCCCGCTTCTTCGCCGAGCAAATCCGTCAGCGTGTGCGCGTTGCGCGCATGCTCGCCCAGAATCATCGTAACCGCCGAATTTACGCGCGCCACTTCGCCCGAAGAATTCAACGAAACTACTCCCGTGGGAATATTTTCGAGAATCGCTTCCATCAACTTGCGGCGTCCTTCGCGCTCCTCGATGGCTTGCTCCAGACTCTTGGTAAACTCGTTGATCTGGCGCCGCCCTTCTCCCAGCTGTTCCGTCATTCGATTGAACGAACGCACCAGCGTGCCCAGTTCGTCCTGCGCCTGCACCTCGATGCGATGGTCGAAATTGCCGCGCGAAATTTCTCGAGTGGCTTCAGCCAGCGCTTGGATCGGAACGGTCACTTGCTTGGAAAGAAATAGCGCGACCCAGGTGGTGGTAAAAAGTAGCAGCAAGGTGATCAACAACAAGGTCAGCAGAATTTCACGCTTGTAAGCACGCAAACGCTGCTTCTGCTGCGAGTAGGATGCTGTTTGCGTTTCGATATTGTTGTAGCGTTGCAGGAAATCATCCGGCAAATGACGCGCGGCGTACAACGTGAGGTTCTGCCGCGGCGCGCTTCCTGCAATGTAGAGTTGATTGCCCGCTTGCCACACCTGAGCGCCGCTTCTGAGCGTCCGAACCAGTTGCGGCGGACCGGGACCGCGATTGTCCCCGCGATTATCCTTTTCCCGCGAGCTCGGCAAGCCCAAATTCCAGCCTCTCTCGAAATCCATACCCGCGCCTACGCGGTTTTGCGAGTCCGCAATCCATGCAGCGTCTGTGGCGCGGCTTAATATGAGAAGGCTCTCGTCCGGCGTTTCACGCACGGCGGCTTCGGAAGCGAGCGAGTTCAGGCGTTTCACTTCGGATGCGCCAAAACCGTTCAACAGCACCTGGCTCTCTTCGTTCGCTATTTCCAGCGGACGCGGGAACCACAGATTGAGCGTTCGATTCAGCAGCGCGTAACTGAAGAAAAACAAAAACACAACCGGAAGCAGCGAAACGCCCATCGCGCCCAGGACCATTTTCGCCTTGAATCGCGAACCTATCTGGCGAACCCGCCGCTCGTTCCACAGCCGAACCAGGCTGCGCGTCATGATCAACGTGAAAATCAGAAGCCCTGCGGCGATAACCGTATTCAGGGCGAACCAAACTACCAGGCCATTCCCTTGTTCCGGCTGCAGGGGAATCTTCAACGAACCCAGCGTAAACACCGCGGCGGCGAGCAGCACAATCGCTACGAGGCCTAGCGTCAACCACAGTCGCCGCTTTCGCTTTGATCGCTCCCCCTTCACCGAGCCATCTCCTTGTTGCGTTCTGACGGCGGGAGTCCGAGCCAGAAGGCGTCAATTACCGTCGGATTTGGGCGATTTGGCATGGAAACTGTAGCTTAGAGGGCAAATTACGGACTGTCAAGGAAGTGTTGCTCATCTACCACACCATTGTGGCTGTTTTTCTCTAATACCCACAGATCGCAGGGGAGATTGAGACCGGACGCTCATCTTCCCGTTCGCCAGAGGTACCTAGTCGTTAGTTCTCTCGAATTCCCGCATGAAGCTAACCAATGCGGACACCGCATCCAGCCCTACGGCGTTGTACAGTGACACGCGCATGCCGCCCACCGACCGATGTCCGGCCACGCCCGCAATGCCCGCCGCGGCTGACTCCTCGGCGAACTTCTTCTCGATTTTTTCGTCTCCGCCTGCCACCCGGAACACCACGTTCATGCGCGACCGCGATTCCTCCGAGACCGGACAGGAATAAAAGCCGCTGGCATCAATCGCGTCGTAAAGTAAGCGAGACTTCTCTTCGTTCCGCTTCTCGGCGGCAGCGACTCCGCCCTCCGCAGCCAGCCATTCCAGCACCAGGCCCACGATGTAAACCGCAAACGTAGGCGGCGTATGGAATAGCGAACGCTCCTTGATCTCCGTGCGGTATTGCAGCAACGTTGGCAGTTTCTTGTCCGCGCGCTCCGCCAAATCGCGGCGAACGATCACAACCGTCACACCCGACGGCCCCAGATTTTTCTGCGCGCCGGCGAAAATCAGTCCGAAGCGGCTCACATCAATATGCCGCGACGTAATGTCGGAGGATATATCCGCAACCAGCGGCACGTTGCCGGTTTCAGGAAACTCGCTCCACTGTGTTCCCTCAATCGTGTTGTTCGAGGCCATGTAAACATACGAAGCGTCCGGCGAAAGCGCGATTTCGTCTTTGTGCGGCACGCGCGTGAATTTTTGCGCCTCGGTGGAAGCCGCCAGCCTGAACGGGACGCCTTTCTCAAGCTCGACAATCGCCTTGGCCGTCCACATTCCGGTATGCAGCACATCCACCGGTTTCCCGGGCAGATACAAATTCATCGGCACCATCGTAAATTGCAGGCTTCCGCCGCCCTGTAGGAATATCACCGCATATTCGTCGGGTATGGCCATGAGCCGGCGAAGACTCCGTTCCGCGCGAAAAAGTATTTCTTCGAATTCTGGAGAACGGTGCGTCATTTCCATCACCGACATTCCGGTACCGCGGTAATCCAGCAATTCTTCGCGAATGCGCTCGAGTACGGCGAGCGGCAAAGTAGCGGGCCCTGCGTTGAAATTGAAAACGCGTTTTACGCCGCGTGGAGTTGCAACAGGAGAAGTGGTCACTCTGGCTTTTCTCTTTCTGGTGATGAACGCCGCGCTCGTCTGCTCGCGCGCTACGCAAATCCCGACTCAGATTATCAGATCAAACGAAGTGATACGAGGATACAGGCAGCGCCCAACCGCGCGCGCCTCTCGTTACGCGCCACTACATACCATTACGCGCCGTTATATGAATGAGCACGCGCGGCAATATCCGGCAATCGCGAGGAAAAAACTCGTGGCATTATTTGCGGGCGAATTCAGGGGGAAACTGTGCGGAAAGCAAGCCGAGTGGTTGTTTCAATGACTTTAGCCCTTGGCGGGCTTGTGGCCGGCTTTATGGCAACGTACTACGTCCTGGCGACCGCTTGGACCCACTTATTCGTTCGGCCGGACCAAGTTGTTCAGAGGGACATCTACGTTGCTCTCGCGCTTTCAATCCTTGCTGGTCTAATTGCCGCGGCACTGATCCTGCGGTTTACAAAACGATTTTATCGGCTTCCTCAAGCCCGAGTTTTTCGCTCTGACTTGCATCGACGCTCGAAACGCCCCGCCTTGACACTTTGAATATCCTGCCAGTAGACTGAAATGCTCGTCATAAGTTGCGGAGCCAAACGGGATGCTTCTGTCGCGGGATTATGTCGGCTATATGGCCAAAGAGGTGGTAAAACGCCTCGCGGCCCAAAAGATGGTCGAAATAAAGAACATAGAAAATCTTACGCAGCAGGTTCGTCAGGTGATGGCCGATGAAGTCACCGTGGAAGACCGCGTGAATGAGGAAGTCCGCGAGATCCTTGCGAAATATTCGGATGAAATGAAGCGCACGGGCGTTTCGTATCAGGAAATGTTCAAGAAAGTGAAAGGCCAGCTCGCCCGTGAAAGGAAATTAATTCTCCGCTGATATGCGCCTGACCCGCGAGAAAACCGTCCGCATCTCTCATCGAATCATCGATCTTCTTGTGTCCAGCCCGGATGTCGATTTCGTGGAAGACCGCGACACCATTCGCCAGGAAATTGTCACCATTTTGTCCTCGCTGCTGAAGGTCGAAGAGCAGGTGGACACCGAAGTCCGCGCAAAAATTGCTTCGCAGAAAAAGGAAATCCTGGAAGGCAGCGAAGAGTGGGACATTCTCTACCGCAAATATTACGCCGAAGGCCTCAAGCGCCTGGGCGTAGCCGAAGTCCACGTCCGCTAGTTTCCCAAGCCTTTACCCCAGCCTTCGCACCGCTCCCGCCTTTGCCGTAGTCATCGCGAAATCCGGCTCGTCTGCCGATCGCCTTGGGAACTTGGTTTTCGTTGCGCCGGCATCCTGCCGGCTCTTTTGATCTTTTTACAGGCGCTACAAACTTCCAGGAACATAGCCTCCGATCCCACGCTGGCTATTCCAATGCATCGCCGTCTAATGAAAAAGGGCGCCGAATTCAGCGACCTTCAAAATTTCAATATTGCAAACTTTGTGATTACGGCTGAGCGTTTGGATCCGGCCGCCGCTGCAGCGTTGGCCGGTCAGGATCGTCGCTCGATGTAGGATCGCTGCTCGTTGACTGCGGATCGCTTCCGGTCGTGGACCCTCTGTTGGGATTTTGATCCGTCTTTTTGCGCAGGGAAGGCCTGTTCGGATTCTTCTTGTCGTCCACCTTCATATTCATTTCGATCATTTGCAGGCGCCGCTTCACCGTGTCAAATTCCGAAGTGGTAACGATGTATTCGTCGCGCGCCGGCAAAATCGTCGCAATTTCGTTTTGCGCTTTCACGATGCGGTCGGGCGTGGGAGGATGCGTGGAGAAAACCTTTGGGATCGTCCCGGGCTGTTTCTTTTCGTCCGCCTGCACCTTTTCAAAGAACGATACAAACGCGTTCGGATCGTACCCGGCTTTATACATGTACTGCAGCCCCAGGTAGTCGGCTTCCGCTTCGTTCTCACGCGTGAATCTCAAAAACGTCAACGGAATCGCAAACTGCATGCCCTGGTAGATGGCATATCCGGCCCAGGTGTACGGAATGAAAATGGTCGCGACCATCGCGCCAATCTGTATGATGTCTCCCTTAGTCGCTTGCTTGGTGCCGTGCCGCGCGCACACATGCGCGATTTCGTGCGCCATCACACCGGCCAGCTCCGATTCTTCATCCGCGTGCAGAATCAATCCGCTGTTGACGTAGAAAAATCCGCCCGGCAGCGCGAACGCGTTCACTACGTCGGAATCGATCACTTTGATCGTAAACGGCACCTGCGCGTCGGAGTTCCGCACCAGGTTCTGCCCCACGCGGTTCACATATTCGTTCACCACTGGGTCATTAATAAATTTCGCCTGCTTCTCCACTTCTTGCGACAGCTGCTTTCCCAGCGCGATTTCATGTTCCAACGAATAAAAATTCAGCCCGTGTCCAACGCTGCGGTTGCCGATCGCGTTCACATCCTGCTTGGAGCCGGCCTTGACGTTCGGGTCCGTCGGCATCTGCTGGATCGGAAGCGTATCGGGATTCTTATCGCCCGTTCCCGGGGCGCTTTGGTCCTGCGCCGTTGACTCATCTGGCTTCGAAGTTTGCGAAACTGGCGGTTGTTGTCCGGATTGTGGAGGCGTCTGCGCAGATGGCGGAGTTTGCTCCGGCTGCGGGGTCGGAGTCTGCGGGGGCGAAGTAGTTTGTTGACCGGACTGCGGCTGCTGGCTACCTTGCGCTGGCGCCGTTGACGGTTGCTGGCCGGATTGCGACGATCCATTTTGCTGCTGGCTGGGAGGCGGCGTTGACGATTGCTGAATGGGTCCCGCGATTGTCGCTGGACTGAGTAGTGAGGCGGCTACGATCAGCGTTCCCAATTGGCCTGCTAGGCTTTTCTTCATGGGACCTCCCACCAACTTTGCCAGGATTATACACCCCACCCCAGCTCCGTTACGATAATTGCTTGGATGGCACCCGACGCCATTTAGTTTCCCGCTCGTCAAGAATTAACATTCGGCTCCCAACTCTTCGTTTGTCTCATGTGTTAGGTCTAAGTGTGGCGCCGCAGTCTGCACCCTCTAGGGGCGCAGCATGCTGCGCCCGGTGCCCCCAGCCCTCCGGAGTACAAAGTCACGGCGACAATCGCAACCCCGTATGCCTGGGTTTGAACGTAATGCCGGGGTCTTTAGCCTGCCTGCCGGCAGGCAGGCCCGACATCTTATTCGGTGTCAGCATGGCTCAGCGTTAGAGGTTTCACCTGCGAATCTTCGTCTCGCGCCGTCATTGACGGGCCACTCAAATCTGTCTACATTCTTACTATGCCTGTCGGCAAAATCCAAGTCGGCCAAGTCTGGAAGAAGGACGATTCCGGCGAATCCTATTTGATTACTAAGGTTTACAGCGAAGCCATCGCCACCTACGCCCTGCTGCGCAAAACGGGTGCCGAAGCCGAAGGCACGGTAAAGGTCAAAGTGGACCGTCACGGCACCGCCCAAGCCCTCCCCGGCTTCACCTACACCCAGGAATCCGACCAGTTCTAGCAGCCCCCGGGACGCGTTCGCGCGTTTATTCGACTTTGTGGCGGCCGCCTTCAGCCGGGCGCCTTCTGTTCCGATTGCACGCTCATGCTTTTGACGGGTTCGGGTTGGTCGTGGCATTTGCCTGTCATTCTGAGCGCAACGAAGAATCTGCTCTAGCCTTGCTGCGCTAGGCAATGTTGGTCAAATCGATCGCACCTGCATCCGCACCACATCATCCACGCGCATCACTTCTTTCACGACGAAGCCTTCCGCATACTTCACCCCAATCATGCGCCCAAACGACGCAGCCATCAGATTCATGCGCGCCTCCAGCTCGTCCAGCGGCAAATACACCTTGGACTTGCGCTCTTTCTCTTGCGGCTCAAACTGCGATTTGTATGCCAGGATCGCTCGCCGCCGCCTTTCGAATTGCTTCGAAATGTCCACGCAAAACGCAGGCCGCGCATTCGCATCCGCCGCCGCGTACAGAACCTTGAACGGACGAAAGGCGCGTCCGCTCAACGGATAATTTTTCAGCCCGGCCACGAAGCAAGCCTCATACCCCAGTTTTGCCGCGTTGTAATGGTCCGGATGGCGTCCTTCCCAGTAGGGAAGTATCACCGTCTTCGGCTGCAGCTCGCGAATCACTTCCGCGATCGCCATTTTGTATTCTTCGCGCATTTCCAGACGCGCGTCCGGCAGCCCTAGATTGCGCCGCACGCTAGCCTTCAAAATGTTCGCAGCCCTCGCCGCTTCGCGCAGACGAACCTCCGGCGTCCCGCGCGTCCCCGTTTCTCCCTTGGTCAAATCGAGAATGCCCGTGCGGTAACCCGCCTGCGCCATTTTCAACACCGTCCCGCCGCAGGTTAGCTCCACATCATCCGGATGCGCCGCAATCGCCAGCAAATCAATCTTCATGCCCCCTCCCTACGCGCTCTGATTCTAACAGGGAAAAGACTACACACCGGACGTTCGCAGCCCGGGGAGTAGCCACGAAGGGGTTACTACGGGCGCTGAGGACGCAAGAAAATCATGAGCACGATAGCGGCGATATAAAATGGCGCCGACAAAGCAAGCGTTCCTCCGAAGATCCGCAGTGAAAAGCCGAACAGCACCACGCTTTCCGCCAGAACGTAGCTGAGTATGCTGCCCGATCTCCAGCGATTAAGGGCAGACGTGTCGTTGGGTTGTGTCTGTAGCAGATCGAGCGCTGGCTGGATCGTTTTTGTCCGCACCACGAGTGCGGCAACGCTGGTTGCCGCGGCAAATAGTCCGAACGCCGTGCTAAAGGCACGACCTGGAACCTGCTGGTTATGCCGGATGACTTTTTCGCCGGCCCAAATGTAGAGAAGGATGGAGGCCAGCAAGACGAAATGTACAGTTCGAAGGGCTCGGAAAGTTCCTTCCACCGATGGCGCAGTAGGTGGCATCTGCTGGTTCCTCCGGAGTTACTTCACGAAGGTTAAGCCGTGCGGAACAAAATGCGGGAACACGTACGCGTAGAGCATCACGATCACGCCGACGATCGCGCCCAAGGCAATCGAGTGCCAGAAAACAAATCGGAAAATCATGCCTTCGTTGCCAACCTGCTCCGTTGCCGAAGTGGCGATGGTGATCGATTGCGCATCCACCATTTTGCCCATCACGCCGCCGGCGCTATTCGCTGCGCACATAAGGATCGGATCGATGCCAAGCTGCTGCGAAGTAATCCGCTGCAAGCTGCCGAAGAGCGCGTTCGATGATGTATCGCTGCCCGTGAGCGCAACGCCAAGCCATCCTAAAAACGTCCCGAAGAACGGATACAGCCAGCCTGTGCGCGTGAATGCCAAGCCCAGCACCGCGTCGAGCCCCGAATACCGCGTCACGAATCCGAGACCCAGCATGAACGAGATCGCTACCATCGCCAGACGCATGCGCACCAGCGTCCGCCAGAATGTTTTCATCAGCGCCACCGGGCTCATCCCGAGCAACAATCCCGAAACGAGCGCCGCAAGAAAGCAGCCGCTCCCGGTCGCCGAAAGCCAGTTGAAATCGTAGCGCGCGCCTTCCGGAGTTGGCTTTGCCACCACAGGAGTCGACCGCGAAATCGCATTGTGCAGGTACGGCCAGTTCCATCCCGGCGGCCCAGGACGCACTTTCCCGTCCGCTTGCACCACGCGAAACGCAGGCGTCGTCGCCTGATTAATCGCCAGCTTCACCGTTGGCAGTCCCCACAGCAGTACGAACAACGAGAGAATCGCAAATGGCATCCACGCTTTCAGCACCACTCCCGCAGGATATTTTTTCGGCGCGACGTAGCCATCGTATTCCTTCGCGGGCCATTTCCCGCCCATATCGTCGTCAACTTCGCCGGAAGGCCTCGCGCCAACAGCAGCGCCTTCTGCCTTGTCGTAATCAAACCGCCAGATTCGTTTCGGCTTCCAGAATCGCAAAAACACAATCGTCACGATGATTGACACCACCGCCGCCGCGATATCCACCAAATTGCTGTCCACGTGGTTGGCCCAAATGAATTGCGTCACCGCGAACGAAACGCCCACCACGATAATCGCCGGCAGCACTTCGAACGTCTCCTGCCAATTCACCATCGTGCGCACCAGCCATAGCGGCACAATCACCGCCGTAAACGGCAGAATGCGTCCGATCATCGCGCTCAGGTCCGATTCGGGCAGTCCCGAAACCGCGGCCAGCGCGTGTACCGGCGTCCCAATCGCGCCCCACGCAACCGGCGCGGTATTCGCGATCAGGTTCAGCGCCGCCGCATGGAACGGCCTAAATCCCAATCCGATCATGAACGCGCCCGCAATCGCGACCGGCGCTCCAAATCCCGCTGCGCCTTCGATGAACGCGCCAAAACAAAACGCCACCAGCAACACTTGCAGACGCCGGTCAGGCGTAATTCCGGCAATCGATTCCTTCATAATTTCAAATTGCCCGGTTTCCACCGAAATGTCGTACAAATAAACCGCGGCGAGAACGATCCACGCAATTTTCAGCACGCCATACGCCACGCCGTAAGTAAACGCCGACGCGGCGAATATCAGCGGCATATGAAATATCAGTATGCCGACCAGCATCGCGGTGCCCGCGCCCGCAATCGCGCACCAGTGCGGCTTCACCCGCAATCCCGCCAGCAGCGTAAACAGCACGATGATCGGCAGCGCCGCAACCAGCGTGGAAAGCCACCAGTGGCCCAGCGGGTCGTACACCTGAGTCCAGTTCATCGCGGCGCTCCTTCAAGCACGGCTGCTTCCACCGCCGGCACGTTGTGCGCTCGTATATCTTCGCAAATAGAAAATGTCAAGACGCAGGCCTGCCTTGTAACATTTCATTCACGCAAGGCTGTCTGAGGCTTCACGCCGGATGTGCGGAAGATTTAAGGAAGTTGTGCGAACGTCTGGCGCGCCCGCTCGAATCCGCGCGGCTCCACGTGAACCACGCCCTGAAACGGCCGGTCAATATCAGCGATGGCCACAAGAATCAGCGCGAGCAGCAACGTCAGCGAAACCACTTGCAGCGCATGCAAAGCAAAATTATCGATGCCAAACATGCACGAAGAAAGCATGGTGATAATTCCGCCGAAGATCAACACAATCCAAAGTATCCCGGGCAGTTTGGATTGGCTTTGAAGTTGCCGTACGCGCCGATGTTCCGTCATGCTGTCAATTTCCGTCAGCGCCAGATTCATGGCTGTCTGCTGCGCAAACGAGTCCGGCTTCGCTTGCAGCACAGCGGACCACAGCTTTTCGATGGTTTCGTGGCCGGCCAAACCAAGCTCTCCCCCGTGCATCGTGGGCCACTCTTGCGTAATTACGATATCAGCGTACTGCCGCGCCAGTTGGTGAACTTCATCGCGTTGCGCCGCGGGCAGTCCATTCGCCACCCGGTAAACGCTCACCAGGCAATTCGCCTCCGTCTCCGCGTTGATGTCCGCATCCTGAAACGAAGTCCACACCGCGTACAGCATGAATCCCAAAATCACCGCATACGTTGTGCCCAGCACGCCCACTTGCCAGCCGATGATGTCGTTGTGGTCCCGCCGCCGCTCCGCTGGCCAGATGCGGTTCAGCACCCACACAAAAACCAGCGACGCCAGCATGCATCCCAAAACCACCAGTACGTCTTCGAACCCCGTCAGCATGCCGCCTCCGTATTTCCTAGGCACATTCGCGTGTGCAGAAGCTTCTTGCGGAGTGCAAAGATACTACGACCGCGCCGATTCCGTCACCCGCCGCGCGCGAGAGAGTAAAGTGTGGTGCATCGAACGCGTGAGGTGGAGTGTTTGCCGTGGACTAGCTTTTGCTTCTAAGTTGTCGTCCCGCTCGCCCTGACGGAAGAAGCAAGCTAAACGTTGTCATCCCGACGGAGCCCGCCTTATGGGCGACGAGGGACCTGCTGTCGCTTGTTTTAAACGTTGTCATCCCGAAATCCGCGTCGTTAGCGGATATACCTGAGGGACCTGCTGTTGCTCCGCTTACGTGCATCACACCGTCATCCCGCTTGCCCTGACGGAAGCAAGCGAGCGAAGTCCGCTGTGGCTCACCCGCCATGGCGGGCTGTCGCTTGTTTTAAAGTTGTCATCCCGCCGGGGCCGCCCAAGTCGAAGATAGGGCTCTCGGGTCGACGGTTAGTCGAGCCCGGGAGATCAGACAGTCGAGCTTGGGGAAGAGGCCACGAAGTGGCCGAAATTTGTCAGACCTGCTTCTTCTTTTTTGCCGTGACCTACGAGGTGTACGAATTTGTCTCTACTGGTCGTTGTCGTTCGTGGCCACAGTTCGAGTACGACCGTCTGGAACGAGTCAACGCTCTGTGTTGTGAGCGCGCATATCGGTACCAAATTTATGATAACGATTCCGCCAATGGGTCACCCAAGGCTGATATATTATGAGCCGCGCTATCGAGGAGGAAATCTTGAGTCAGAATGACGTGCTTGGTCTGAACGCCGAGTATGATAGGTGGGTTGCTAGCAGAACTTCTGGATTTTCTTCTTTTGCCCGCGATATCAACCCTTTTGACGTGTTCTGCGCTGAGCAATTTCTTAAGCCGCACGTTTTGCTTTCGGACCAAGATGTATTGGCCGGGATAGTCGGTAAGAGTGACGACGGCGGCGTTGATTCCTTCTATTTCATCCTAAATGGAATGTTGGTAAGGGACGATACCGAAGTTTCCCCGCAACAGGGCCAATCAGTGCACTTAGTATTGATCCAAACGAAAGAGGGCCAGGGATTCTCACCAACGTCGGTGGATAAGTTCGAAACTTTTACAGATGACCTACTCGATTTAACCAGAATTCCATCTGGATACGGCAGGAAATATCACAACAAACTGTTAGACCTAGTGCGAATCTTTAAGGACAAGTATCACCAACTGTCTCTTCCAAAAACGACAATTGACTACTACTACATTACACGGAAGGACGTTCTGGAAAACCAAGGATGCGAAGTTTCGGCTAAAAAAGTAACAGCTACAGCGAGGCGTCATATCTCTAAGGCCGTCATAAACGATTTCCACTTCATTAATGCAGCTAAACTTTATACCCAGATCGGTATGAGGTCTCCTACAACAAAGACCTTATCGTTCGCGGAGATTATAGATGCGCCAGAAGGGTGGATAGGGCTAGTCTCGCTTCCAGAGTTTTATACATTTCTCAAGGATGAGCATGGAGAGCGAAACGAAGCAATGTTCGACGATAATGTTCGAGGGTTTCAACGAGAAACGGCTGTCAACCAGTCAATTCAAGAGACTCTCTCAAAGCCGGCGGAGAGTCCCGAATTCTGGCTTCTTAACAACGGCGTTACCGTCCTATCATCCAACGTACAGCCGAAATCATCCCGAAAACTAGAAATCGCCGACCCGCAGATCGTCAATGGATTACAAACATCCCGTCAGGTATACGCCTACTATTCTTCCGGCAATCCGCCTTCCAATGATAAGCGGCGGATATTGGTTCGCGTTATCCAAAATTCCGTGGAGGATGTACGAGATAAAGTAATTAAGGCGACAAACAACCAGAACCCCATGCCTGCGGAAGCCCTATTTACAACTTTTAGGATACACAAGCAGATTGAGACTGTCTTTCTCGAACACAACTTATATTACGAACGACGCAAGGGCTTTTATCGTGACCAGAATAAGCCGATATCACAGATAGTAACAACACCGGAACTGATTCCGGCGGTAATTGCAATTATGACCGATCGTCAAGACGATGCTCGTGGCAGACCCAAGGGCTATATACAAGATAAAACCAAGAGGTGGAGCCTGTTTGGACACGATGATTATGACGACGCAGAGATTACGGGAGACCAAGAAGTCCTTTCTAATCCGCCATTCGGCATAGATGTTTATCTGAATTGCGTTCTACTTGTGAGGCGCGTAGATCAGTTTCTAGATACCCCCAAATTGAGACTAGATGCAGAAGCCAAAAGAAACATCAGATTTTATTTAGCCAAATATTCTGCGTGCGACGCAATTAAGAACGCTTATTGTTCACCTGGGAAAATTGCCGAGATAAAAGTAGATGAGATTACGGATGAATCGCTCAAGGCACATCTCGAAATTGTGCGCCGAATTTATCGAAGACACGGCGGCAATGACGATGCTGGACGCTCACCAAAAATGAGCCAATCTTTGAAAAAGGTTCTATTGAAGACCTTTGCCCCCACAGGTAAGCACCACGTGAAGCCAAATTAATTGAGCAGGGCCGGTTTGACAGTGCTACGCGAGTGTGGATGATCTTCAAGCCGGGTAGAACTCTCTTTATTTCGAAACTAACAGCACGTCCACGACCGGAGCCGCAAACCGCCTCAAATATTCTATGCACACAGCACACTCCTCCTTGAAATCGCGCCAAAAGCGTGCTATCAAAGCTTCACCCAAAAAATAATCTAATAATATTTTTGTGCCCCGACAAACGGGGCCAGCGCGGAGCTGCGTTTAATCTCCGAGGCGAGCCTGCCCATCGAGGTCGGTGCGCGAATCCCAAAATGGGATTCGTCGTGAACCCGCTCTTCGCGGCGAGTGGCAGCCGCTTTAAAGGAGGGTATGTGTTAGCAATTGGCAAAAGAGAAGCGGCGATGGCGCGGCGCTCGCAGCCGCCGCGCCAAACGCCCAAATCGCTCACCAAAATGAGCCAGTTGTCGCTTCCAAAACGCCCCAGTGGGCGCCCACTTCTACTCGACAGTGCACTACCGGCAGGATTCGTCCTAACTTGCTCAAAACAAACGACGGAAAAATTTCTACCCGACACCAGAACACACATTAAGGATTTTCAAATTTTGGCCATTTGCGGCACGAAATTTCGGCCAGTTGATACAACACCCCCGCGACCGTTTCCGGGCGGCCCAAAGGTTTTCGTCGCTCCGCCGCGGAGCCCTAAAGTGCTAGCGCGCCCACCGAAAACTACTTTGGACGCGCTAGCCGATTCATTGGCCTCACGCCGCGCTGCGGGATGCGGCGAGGTCAAAGCGATCGAGGTTCATCACTTTGTTCCAGGCTCCCACGAAGTCCTGGACGAATTTCTTGTGCGCGTCCGAGCTTCCGTACACCTCCGACAGCGCTCGAAGTTGCGCGTTCGAACCGAAGATCAGATCGGCTCGTGTCGCCGTCCAGCGGACTTCGCCCGTCTTGCGATCCCGTCCTTCAAACGTATCCTGCGCATCCGAGGTCGCCTTCCACACCGTACGCATATCGAGCAGGTTGATGAAGAAATCGTTGGTCAACGCCTCCGGCTTCTTGGTGAAGACGCCGAACTTGGTCTGTCCGTGGTTGGTGTTCAGCACCCGCATGCCGCCGACCAGCACGGTGAGCTCCGGAGCCGTCAGCGTGAGCAGCTGCGCTTTGTCCAGCAGCTCAACTTCGGCGGTTCCGTCAGCGCTCCCATGAGAGCGTGCGTTGGAGTAGGAGCGGAAGCCGTCGGCCGCTGGTTCCAGCACGGCGAAAGATTCCACGTCAGTCTGCTCCTGCGAAGCGTCCATGCGGCCGGGGGAGAAGGGAACAGTTACATTGATGCCGGCATTCTTCGCGGCCTTTTCGACACCTGCGCAACCTGCCAGGACGATCAAGTCGGCCAGCGAAATTTTCTTGCCGCCGGACTGCGAGGCGTTGAACTCGCTCTGAATCTTTTCCAGCGCCTTCAGAACTTTCTGCAATTGCTCGGGCTGATTAACCTTCCAGTCCTTCTGTGGGGCAAGCCGGATGCGCGCGCCGTTTGCGCCGCCCCGCTTGTCGGACCCACGATAGGTGGACGCGGAAGCCCAAGCGGTGCTCACGAGTTGCGAGACCGTCAGCCCAGAGGCCAGAATTTTTTCTTTCAGGGCCGCGACATCCTTGTCATCCACCAATTTATGGTTTACCGGCGGGATGGGATCCTGCCAAAGCAGGTCTTCCTTGGGAACCTCTGGACCGAGATAGCGTGCGCGAGGCCCCATGTCGCGATGCGTCAGCTTGAACCAGGCCCGCGCGAACGCATCGGCAAGCAAAGTTGGATTCTCGTAGAAACGCCGCGAGATTTTTTCGTACACTGGATCGACTCGCAAAGAGATATCCGTGGTCAGCATCGCCGGTTCGTGGCGCTTGGAGGGATTATGGGCGTCCGGAACCGAACCCGCGCCTCCATTATTTTTCGGCTTCCACTGGTATGCGCCGCCCGGGCTTTTGGTCAGCTCCCAGTCGTACTTGAACAAGTGTTCAAAGAAACTGTTACTCCATTTCGTCGGCGTGCTGCTCCAGGTGACTTCCAGGCCGCTCGTAATTGCGTCCCCTGCGATACCAGTAGCATAGGCGCTCGACCAGCCCAGGCCCTGCTCCTCAATCGGCGAGCCTTCCGGTTCTTTACCAAGGTGGGTGCCGGCGCCGGCTCCGTGGGTTTTTCCGAAGCTGTGACCGCCTGCGATCAAAGCGACGGTCTCTTCGTCGTTCATGGCCATCCGCGCGAAAGTCTCGCGGATGTCTTTCGCGGCCGCAACCGGATCGGGCTTGCCTTCCGGGCCTTCCGGATTCACATAAATAAGGCCCATAGTGGTAGCGCCGAATGGACGCGCGAGATCGCGCTCACCCGAATAGCGTTTGTCTGTTCCCATCCAGGTCGTCTCATGACCCCAGTTGACGTCCAGGTCCGGTTCCCAAACGTCGGCACGTCCGCCAGCGAATCCAAACGTCTTGAAGTCCATCGTTTCCAGCGCCACATTGCCCGCGAGGATCATCAGATCGGCCCAGGAGATCTTTTTGCCGTACTTCTGCTTAAGCGGCCACAGCAGGCGGCGCGCGCGATCGAGATTTACGTTGTCAGGCCAGCTATTGAGTGGAGCGAAACGCTGCTGGCCTCGGCCGCCGCCTCCGCGACCGTCGAACGTGCGATAAGTACCGGCGCTGTGCCACGCCATGCGAATGAACAGCGGACCGTAGTGGCCGAAGTCGGCAGGCCACCAGTCCTGCGAGTCGGTCATCAACGCCGCGAGATCCTTCTTCAAGGCCGTGTAGTCCAGGCTCCTGAACTCTTCTGCGTAATTAAAATTCTCGCCCATCGGATCGGACAGCGATGAGTGCTGAGCTAGAAGACTCAAATTCAAATGGTTCGGCCACCAGTCACGATTCGTTCTGCTGGGGCTGCCGCCATGAGGGAACGGGCACTTCGCTTCGGAAGCCATGCGTAATCTCCTTTAAGCATCTAAATTCGGCCGAATAAGTTCGTTGAAATCCATACAGCGATTTCCCGGAAGTTAAGTTAACATCCAAATGGGACATAGTTCCAATATATAACTCCCATTTTAGGTATAGGGACACCCTATGGAAGTTCATCAGCTTCGATATGTTTGCGCCATCGCGGATACCGGCAACTTCAGCCGCGCTGCCGAGCGCTGCAAGATCGCCCAGCCCTCGCTCTCACAGCAGGTGCTGAAACTCGAGGAAGAGCTGGGAACCAAGCTCTTCGACCGCTTGGGTCGCAGCATTCGCCTGACCGAGGCGGGCCAGGCTTTCATCCCTCGCGCCCGCGCGATCTTGCACCAGATGGAGGCAGCGCGATCCAGTGCGACCGATCGGAATGCGGATCTTCGCGGCAGCGTCGCCGTGGGCGTCATTCCAACTGTTGCGCCCTATCTGATGCCGAGTTATACGGCCCGTTTTGCCAAGAGATATCCTGATGCGAAACTGCGCATCGTTGAAGAAACGACTTCGGTCCTGGTAGAAGGTTTGCGCGACCTGTCGATCGATGTGGCGATTCTTGCACTGCCCCTGCGCCACAAGGAGCTGGAATTGTCGCCCATCCGAACCGAGCCGCTCTTCGCGGCGTTGAGCGCGGATCATGCGCTGGCCTCCGCAAAATCGCTCGCCCTCAAAGACCTCCGCGGAGAATCGTTCGTTATGTTGCGCGACGGCCACTGTTTCCGCGATCTGAGTATTGACACCTGTAGACGCGCCCGCATTACGCCCAACATCGTCTTTGAAAGCGGACAGTTCAGCAGTCTCCTGGGCATGGTTGCGGCCGGTGTCGGCGTCTCGCTCGTCCCTGAGATGGCTATTGACCGCAATGTCGCCTGCCGGTACGTGCGCCTCAGCGATATTCAGGCCACTCGAACGATCGTCGCCGCGGTGGTGCATGGACGCAGTTTTAACCGCGTTCAGCAAGCCTTTATGTCCGGCATTAGAGCCAAACCCGAGCTACCCGCCGGAAAATCGTCCTCCACGAATAACTCCGCGCGAGGTTAAGCGACTTGTCGGGCAAGTAGGCGGATTGTGAAGCGGCGTCCGTCCGTGCGTGCAGGTTTGGATTCCGGTTCCGGCGCTGCAGGTTTTCGTGTTCTGTCTTGCGAGGAAATTATCTGGAAATTGAAACGGCGTGTCGCGCAGCGCAGAGGAATACCGAGGTAAAACCTCTTGCTGCCTGTTATCCGCAAAGCCGCTCTGAGCCGATCCACAATTGAGCCAGATCTCTCAGGTTATGTTTGTATGTACGCGTTACCAAGTATTCCTTCCCACCTTTTACACGCAGCCTGTACTCCCCCGTCGGCAAAGGTTGAACCTCCTCCACGGCCGAAATATTCACAACGACGGAGCGGTGGATGCGAATAAAACCATAGGGTTTGAGCTTCTCCGCCATCGACGAGAGGGATTCATGCACCAAATAGGGAGTAGTTCGAGGACGCAGCGAAACGTAATTACCTTCCGCTTGCACTGCCAGGATGTCGGCTAAATCCAAGAGGAGGATGCTACCTTTTGCCTTAAACGCGATCCGGGGACTCGCGGATCCTACGAACCGGTTGGTATGTACCTGTGGAGCCATACGTTAGAGCCGATGCAATCAGACCCGCTTGCGGTTGCCCGGCCGGCGCAGGGAACTCAGCCAGCTCACGATATTTTTGATCCCCGCCTTTATAACTTTCGGATCCTGAGCGTTCTTTCCCAGTGAGCCATAGCCTTCGACCATCGCAATCAGTAAGCCGGCGGCGTCGGTGGGTTCCACGTCGCGGCGAACGCTTCCGTGGATCTGCCCCTCTCGCAACACATAGGCAGTGGCCTCGCGCCAGGCATCGAAGATTATCTCCAGCCGCTTCCGGAATCCCGCGTCAAGAGGAGACATTTCCTGCGCCAGATTGTTCAATTGACAGCCGCCGCACACATCCTTGGGCCGAACGGGTATACGTCGAACAATGCCGATCAAAGCGTCGATAGGATCCTTGACGCTCTGTAAAGGCCGCACCCATGTGCCGCGCACGTCGGGGGAGATGACTTCTTCAACCACGGCATATCCCAAGGCTTCTTTGTTTTTGAAGTGGTGGTACAGCGCACCCTTCGTGACGCCCGCAGAGGCCAGAATCGTGTCCAGGCTCGCACTCTGGAAGCCCGATCTGTAGATCTCGCGAGCTGCCGCTTGCAGCAATCGCTCCCGCGTGCGCTCGGGATCACGCATCCTGGTCGCTCTAGGTTTCGGATACTTGCGTGCCGCCAACATACCAACCAGCATGTATGGTAACTATCAGCGCGTCAAGAGAGATCTAATACCCGCCGCATAGGAAGGGCCCCACTTAAAACATACCAACTGGTATGTACTTTAATTGTCTGAAAGTCAACAATTGAGTGGCCTGACTTCTGGTTCCTGACGTTCTCGAATTTCATAACCTCTCGCCTGTGTAACATGAAAAGTTGGAGAAACAGTCGCTCCAGCCGTTTTGTCATCGCCCCAGTATTTTGTTAATCCGCCACTCATTTCAGAACGCTGAAGTGTTGGGCCTGTTGTGTCACGTAATCGTTGCGAACCTGGAATACCGCATGCTGCGTCAGCTCTCGCCCAGCCATCTCGGCACGAAAACCTTGCTCGGACAAAAAGGAGAAGATATGAACGCATTAAGACGGTTGCGGAATTTCTGGATACCATGGGTTGCGATGATTGTTCTGGGTTGTTTCAGTGATGCGGTCGCTCAACAGAGCTACAAAATTACCGATTTGGGTATTGACAACGGCAAAGATAACTTCAGTATGGCCATGGGCCTCAATAATCAGGGCTGGACGGAGAACATGGACGGGACGGTGAACCCTCCCGAGACTAGTTTGTTTACGACAGTCGCAAGGGGCCGCGCGGTGATAAGTCTCTACGGATTCAACATCGACCTGGGCACGCTTGGAAAACCCGGCGCCAACAGTTGGATTAATTGGGGCGGAATCAACGATCGCGTGGAAGCCGTTGGTCAGTCCGAAACAGCTGAGTTAGATCCGAACGGTGAAGACATTTGCGGCTTCGGCACACACCTTACGTGCGTTCCGTTTCTCTGGCGATACGGCCACATGAGCGCTCTTCCGACGCTCGGCGGAAACAATGGGCAGGCCAGCGCCATCAATAACGTCGGAGAAGTCGTCGGATATGCCGAAAACGGCCCCGTGGACCCCACATGCCCAGCCGGCACAACCAACAATCGGATTACGTTGCCGGCGTTGTGGGAAAACGGCAAAGTCCAAGCCCTTCCTCTGGTGAGTAACGATGTAGATGGTGTCGCATGGGGGATTAGCGATCAAGGCCTAGCCGTAGGCTACTCCGGAAGCTGTACCGCAGCGATACACGCCGTAATGTGGAAAGACAAGACTGCCTTCGTGCTTCAGGATCTCGGAGCTACAGGTTCCAATTTCGGCTACGCCATTAACAGCCGGGGCCAAATCGCCGGACAAGTCGGCACTGCCGACGGCACGACTTTCCATGCCGGGGCTTGGCTGAACGGCGCCGACGGTGCAGTCACAGATCTTGGCGTTCTGCCGGGAGATTTTGCCGCCTTTGCCACCGGCATCAACAACCGGGGCCAAGTGGTGGGAAACAACTTTGACTCCAATTTCAACTGGTCCCACGGCTTCATCTGGCAGGACGGTGTGATGACCGACCTCAACGCGCTAATTCCCGCGGATTCCAACCTCTTCATAATTTCGGCTAGCAATATCAATGAGCTTGGACAAATCTCGGGCATGGGAACGGTGCAAGCCGGGCCCCATAAGGGCGACATCCACGCCTATCTTTTGACCCCCGAAAAGGGACGCATGGAGGGGGCCTCGATGGCAGATTTCGCACGGACACACCCGCAATCCGTTGTTTTGTCCGCGAATGCTTGCAATCACTCTTTGCAGAGAGTCGGACCCGGCCGATTCCAGCGTTAACGGGCATTTTCGGAGCTTCCGCGCGGTGTACTCTAGGCATACGCTGCGCGAAGGCGCAAGGCCGGAAATTGTGCAAGACAACATGGGTCACGTCGAATATCGGCGTGACCCAGAATGTTTACAGCAAGACCTGGTGCGAAGAGCGATCTCGCAAGTCCGCCTTCGTCATTCCCAAAACGGAACTGCGCCGCAAAAATATTTCGTGCACACAGAACACGCCTCCTTGAAATCGCGCGAAAAGCGTGCTATCAAAGCTTTACCCACAAAATAATCTAATAATATTTTTGTGCCCCGACAAACGGGGCCAGAGCGAAGTTGCGCATGTGAATCCCAAAATGGGATTCACATTGAACGCGTATGGCTAGCTCGGGCGCGCAAGCTGGGAACGAGGCAACGAAATAAGAATGTTGCTGCGATTGCGCCGGCGAATTGCGCCGTTAAAAATGGGAGCACGTCCACCGGACGAATTCCTGTGAAAGTGTCGGAGAGCGACCGGGCGATTGTGACAGCCGGATTCGCAAACGATGTTGAGGACGTAAACCAATACGCGGCGGTGATGTAGGCGGCCACCGCGAACGCCACCATGTCCGAGCGTTGACGCGTGCAGCCCCAAATCACGCAAATGAGACCGAATGTCGCGACGAACTCGCTGAAGGTCTGCGCTGCGCCGCTCCGCGCATGACTGGACACTGAAATCAGCGGCAGACCGAACATCAAATGCGCTGCGACTGCGCCGCATACCGCTCCAGCGCACTGCGCGGGAATGTAACACGCGGCCACCATCCACGACACACCGCGCTCCATCGCATCCACGAGCGTGACCGCGGGATTGAAATGTGCGCCTGAGATCGGCCCGAAAGTGAGGATTAACGCGAGCAGCGCTGCACCGGTTGCAATGGTGTTGGCCAAAAGCGCTATCGCAACGTTGCCGCCGGCCAGACGTTCTCCCATGATGCCGGAACCGACGACAGCCGCAACTAAAAATCCGGCGCCGACAAACTCGGAAACAATTTTGCGCAGAAGAGTGTGCGTCATTGCTTCCCGATGCGATCGATTTCTTTTTTGATCGCCAGAGAGTCCAGGCTTGCAAGCGGCAGGCTAAGAAACAAATCGATTCGCCTTTTCAATGTGAGAAAGGCTTCGCGAAACGCCCGCTCGATTTGTTCCGGCGCATCGGTAACTGCAGCTGGGTCTGGTATTCCCCAGTGTGCAGTCATGGGCTGGCCGGGCCAAATGGGACAGACCTCTTTCGCGGCGTTATCGCACACCGTGAATACAAAATTCATGGCGGGCGCGCCGGGCTTGGAGAACTCCTCCCAGTTTTTGCTTCGAGCACCTTCTACAGGCAGGTTGGAAGACTGCAATAGCTTGAGCGCTTCCGAACGCACGGTTCCTGAGGGAGAGCTTCCCGCGCTATAGGCGGTGAAATTCGGATGGCGCTTACCGTTGAGGATGGCTTCGGCCATTATGGACCGAGCGGAATTGCCCGTGCAGAGGAATAGAACGTTGTAATGTTGCGGCATGAATATTCCCTCGCAATTCTCAGTTGCAGCAGGTCGGGCCGCAACACGCCTTGCTTTGGGACGCCGGCTTTACCGCGCGGATAAAGGCGCTGAAGAATTTACCGTCCACTTGCGGAGCGAGCGCATCCACATCGAAGCCCTGGCCGGATAAAAATTCGCGAGCATCTTCCACGCGATAGATGCGCGTGGGTTCCACTTCTGCCTCCGTGAATCCGGCACCGGCAAGTTTGCTCAAGTACTCATTTTCTTCCAGCGCGCCCGCGATACACCCGACCCACAGAAGAACGCTTTTGCGAATCTCGGGAAGCATTTCACCGCGTGTAACGACGTCAGAGACAGCAAAACGCCCGCCCGGTTTCAGAACGCGGAACGCTTCGCGCAGTACCGCATCTTTGTCCGCGGAAAGATTGATCACGCAATTGGAGATAATCACATCGACAGAATTGTCGGGAAGGGGAATCTGCTCGATTTCTCCCTTCAAGAATTCCACGTTATCCACTCCCGCTTTTCTCTTATTTTCGTTTGCCAATGCGAGCATTTCATCGGTCATGTCCAGGCCGTAGGCTTTTCCGCTGGGACCAACACGCTTGGCGGAGAGCAGCACATCGATGCCGCCACCGGAGCCGAGATCAAGCACGATCTCCCCGGCATTGAGCTTCGCCAGAGCCGTGGGATTCCCGCAGCCTAGCGAAGCGAGCATCGCCTCACTTGGAATTTGCCCGGACTGGTCAGCGTCGTAGAGATTGGATGTTATGGGGTCGCAGCCACAACTGTTTGCCGGCGCCGCGCCGCAGCACGAACTCCCGCCGCTCGTTACGCGCAGCGCCGCGCTTCCGTATTTTTCTTTCACCACATCCTTGATGTTTGCGTCCGTCATGATGGCTCGCTACTTGCAGATTTGGATCACGTCCCGCGGCGATATTGCCTTATTTCGCGTGCAGCATTCCGCATATAGAAATTGCAATAGTTCTTGCAGCGCCTCGGTGTTCGCCGTATATCGCAAGAATGTGCTTTCGCGGTTTACTAGAATAAGGCCCTCGTTTCTCAACTTGTCGAGGTGGTGCGACAGCGTGGAGTTGGGGATATCCAGCTCGGATTGAATTTCGCCGACAACCAGTCCTTCGGGGTGCGCCGACAGCAGCGATTGCATGATTCGCAGGCGCGGCTCAGTCCCCATCGCCGAAAACATATCGGCGAACCTGGCCACCTGCTCTGAGTTCTTCCTACTGGATGGGCTCGCTCCCATATTTCGATACTTGCAGAAATACAAATACAAGTCAAGATCTGAGAAGGGGGAAGATAGCAAGGGAACAGCAAAACCCGCACGCTTCAAAGACCGAAGGATGCGGCACCCTCAATTTCTGTTCCTGCCGCAAGTCGGCGTGGGGTGTGTGGCTAAAGGGTCGGCCAGCCGCCCGCGAAGCAAAAGAGCCGGCAAGATGCCGGCGCTACGAACGGCAAAGGCCTCACCTCTAAAGAGGTGAGCTACATTTTCTTCAAACGCCGGGATAATGCTAACGTGTGGAGTTCAGGCGAGGAGTTCAGCGGAGCGCGGTGCGAACGAGGAACACTGCCACAGTAGGTCCCGGCCTGAAGGCCCCGGCGCTACATTGAAACCTAGGACACAGCTAAGTAGGAACGTCACGGGGGAACCGATGGGGAAGGTGTTGGGCGGACAGGTGGCGCTGGTTACCGGCGGGGCGAAACGGATTGGGCGGAGCATTGCGCTGCGGCTTGCGTCGGAGGGCGCGGACGTGGTGGTGAATTACATGGAGTCGAAGGCGGAGGCGGAAGAGCTGGTGCGAGAGATTCGCGCGGGGAACATTGACCAGGGACAGCGAAGGCAGCAAGTTCGTCAAGGACAGCAGGAGCAGCAAGGTGATCAGGAACACCCCGAGCTGCAAGATCGCCAGGGGCGCGAGGGGCGGCGGGCCATTGCGGTGGCGGGGGATGTGAGCCAGCGGGCCGACGTTCAAAAATTATTTCGGGCGACGGAAAGCGAATTCGGGCGGCTGGACATTCTGGTGAACAACGCGGGCATCTTTTTCCCCTCCAAGTTTGAAGACCTGACCGAAGAGCAATGGGACCGCATCATGAACGCGAACCTGAAATCGCAATTTCTGTGCGCGCAGACGGCCGCGCCGATCATGAAACGCCAGGGACGCGGGCGCATCATTAATTTGTCGTCGCTCGGCGGGTTGCTGGCCTGGCCGCTTTACACGCACTACTGCGTGTCGAAGGCGGGGACGATCATGTTGACGCGCTGCCTGGCGCGCGCGCTGGCTCCTGAAATTTTAGTGAACAGCGTGGCGCCCGGAACCATCCAGTTTCCCGGCGAGCCGCCCGACGAAGAATATATTCGACGCGTCCCGCTGCGTCGCACCGGAACCGGCGACGACATTGCAGACGCCGTCGCGTACCTGGCGAGTGCGGATTTCGTTACCGGGCAGACCATCGTGGTGGATGGAGGAAGGTCACTGATATGACGCGGACAAAAAAAGGAAAGAGCAGATTCCTCGTCGCTGCGCTCCTCGGAATGACAGTGTGGGAACAAACGATCATGAGGGATATCGACGGGTCGTTCGTATAGAAAACAAGTTTGGAGAAAAACGCCGGCCTGAAGGCCGCCGCTACAAAAGAAGGAGGGCTCGCGAATGCTTTTCATGGTGATTGAACGATTCAAGGAGCGCGACGCCGCACCGATTTACGAGCGTTTGCAGAATAAGGGACGCATGATGCCCGATGGGTTGAAGTACGTGGACAGCTGGATCGAACGAAACTTCGACCGTTGCTTCCAATTGATGGAGTGCGAGCGTCCGGAACTGTTTCAACAGTGGATTGCGGAATGGAAAGACCTGATGGATTTTGAAATTGCGCCGGTGGTTACGTCGAAAGAAGCTACGGCCGCCTTCGCGAAAAAAGATTGATGCGCGCTGAGATCCACCGAGCAGATGCCAGACTGAATCGCGGCGCTACGAAAGCAACGGCGCGGGACAAAAGGGCCGGCGAGACGCCGGCGCTACAAACAGCGAAAGCCTGGCGCCCGCGAAAGCGGCGAGTAATGTTCGTTTGCCGAATTGCCGCGAAGAGAGCTTGATAAACACGCTACGACGTTACGGGGTTGGGCTTTTCGGCGTTGATGCCGAGGCCGGCGATGGCTTTCTCCACGAGTTTTTCTTCGATTTTTCCGTCGAGGAAAAGTTCGTTGAGCGCTGCGAGCGTAATGAAGCGCGCGTCCACTTCAAAGAAATCGCGCAACGACGCGCGGCCTTCGCTGCGGCCGAAGCCGTCGGTGCCCAGCGACGCGATACGGCGCGGAATCCACGAGCTGATCATGTGCGGCAAAGTTTTCAGGTAGTCGGTGGCCGCGACAATCACTCCGGGCGAATCTTTCAGGGATTCGGTAACGTAGGGGACGCGCGGCTTTTCAGCGGGATGCAAGCGGTTCCAGCGGTCGGTCTCGATGCCATCGCTGTAGAGCGCCTTGTAACTGGTGACGCTCCAAACGTCGGCAGCCACTCCATATTTTTGTTCCAGAATTTCCTGAGCGCGGAGAGCCTCGTTGAGGATGGCGCCGCTGCCAAAGAGTTGCGCGCGCAATTTTGATTTTTTATTGCGGGAGGCGCGGAATTTGTACATGCCTTTGAGAATGCCTTCGGTGACGTCGCCGGGCATTTCGGGCATGGCGTACGGCTCGTTCATCACGGTAATGTAGTAAAAAATGCTTTCACCGTCTTTGTACATGCGGCGAATGCCATCTTGAATGATGACGGCGAGTTCGTAGGCGTAGGCCGGATCGTAGGCGCGCAGATTGGGTACCGAGAGGGCGAGGACATGGCTGTTGCCGTCCTGGTGCTGAAGTCCCTCGCCGGCAAGCGTGGTGCGGCCGGAAGTTCCGCCGAGCATGAATCCGCGGACGCGCATGTCGGCAGCGGCCCAAATGAAATCGGCGATACGCTGGAAGCCGAACATGGAATAAAAAATAAAAAACGGAATGGTGTTGATGCCGTGCGTGGCGTAGGCGGTGCCGGCGGCGATGAACGAAGCCATCGAGCCCGCTTCGGTGATTCCTTCTTCCAGGATTTGGCCGTCTTTAGCTTCCTTATAATAGAGCAGGGTATTCACGTCCACCGGTTCGTAACGCTGGCCCACGCTGGAATAAATTCCGACCGTGCGGAAGAGCGATTCCATGCCGAAGGTGCGAGCTTCGTCCGGAACGATGGGGACGATGAACTTGCCGAGTTCCGGATCGCGCAGCAATTTACGCAAGATGGCGACGAAGGCCATGGTGGTGGAGATTTCGCGCCCGTCGCTGCCAGCGGAAAATTCCTTGAAAGACTCCTCGAGGTTCGCGGCGACTGGTTTCGAGCGGACATGGCGCTGTGGAACGTAGCCGCCAAGCTCTTCGCGGCGCGCCCGGAGGTAGCGGATTTCTTCACTGTCATCGGGAGGACGGTAGAAGGGAACTTCGGTGCATTGCTGGTCGGTGACCGGAATATCGAAGCGGGTTCTGAATTCGCGGAGTTCATCTTCGTTGAGTTTCTTTTGCTGGTGCGTGACGTTTTTGCCTTCGCCAGCTTCGCCGAGGCCGTAGCCTTTAATAGTGCGCGCGAGAATTACAGTGGGCGCGCCACGATGTTCCACAGCAGCTTTAAATGCGGCATACACTTTTCTGGGATCGTGACCGCCGAGGCGGAGGCGGCGGAGCTGCTCGTCGGAAAGCGGCTCGACGAGTTTCAGAAGCTGTGGGCTGGAGCCGAAGAAATGTTCGCGGACGTATGCGCCGGAAGAAACGACGAGCTTTTGATATTCGCCGTCAACGAGTTCGCCCATGCGTTTGACCAGGAGGCCTTCGGTGTCGCGCTCGAGAATCGAGTCCCACTCGGTGCCCCATAGGACTTTGATGACGTTCCAGCCGGCTCCGCGGAATTCTGCTTCCAGCTCTTGAATAATTTGGCCGTTGCCGCGCACGGGGCCATCGAGGCGCTGCAAGTTGCAGTTCACAACGAAAATGAGGTTGTCGAGTTTTTCTCGCGCGGCCAGACCGATGGCGCCCAGAGATTCCGGTTCGTCGGTCTCGCCGTCTCCGAGGAACGCCCAAACTTTTGCGTCTGTTACAGGCTTCAGACCGCGATTTTCCAGGTAGCGGTTATAGCGAGCCTGATAGATGGCCATCAGCGGGCTGAGTCCCATGGAAACGGTGGGGAATTCCCAGAACTCAGGCATGAGCCACGGATGCGGATAGGATGTAAGGCCGCCGCCGGATTTCAGCTCACGGCGGAAATTTTCAAGCTTCGCGGCGGAGAGGCGGCCCTCCAGGAATGCCCGAGCATAAATTCCGGGAGAAGCGTGTCCTTGAAAATAGATAATGTCGCCTTCGAACTCGGGAGTGCGCGCGCGAAAGAAATGATTAAAGCCAACCTCGTAAAGGGTGGCGGCGGAAGCGTAGGTGGAAATGTGGCCGCCGATGTTGTGCTCTTCGCGATTGGCGCGCACGACCATGGCGATAGCGTTCCAACGGACCAGGCTCTTGATTCGCCGTTCGAGTTGCTGATCGCCAGGGAAGGCCGGCTGCAATTGATGAGGAATTGTGTTTACGTAGGGCGTGGTGGCGGTGAAGGGAATATCGATGCCGACTACCTTTGCGTGGGCCTGCAACCTTTCAAGAATGTAGGACGCGACGTCCGGGCCGCTGGATTGCAGAACGGAATCCAGCGATTCAAGCCACTCCTGAATCTCGGTGTCGTCCAGGCCTTGTATTGGTGTACTAAGTTCGTTGTCCATTGCTTCGATTGCCCTCGTACTCTTCAAAATGCCAAATCTGCGGGAACATTTCCGCGCCGGTCATCGCTGAGCTTCTAGAATACACCCATAGCGGCCCCGCGTGCATTCGGAGCCGGCGTCTTTTCTTTAGGAGAAATATTCGAGGAAGACTTCTAGCGAGCGGTGGGGCGGAGGTTCTTCAGGCCGTCAGGAAGAAAATTCAAGATGGCCGCCTCGATCGCTTCGTGATTGCGCTGATACTTTATTCCGAGAAAAATAATCAGCAGGCCCAAAACGCTTAGAGCAAACGGAAACATCATGGAGTCCTTGAACACTTCATAAGAGAGGTGGCCCAGGTAGCCGAATACACCCAGAGCTCCGAAGACCAAGAATGCGCGCCTATCAAGAAAGATCGCGAGCAGCATGAGTCCTAGGTTGATGAGGCAGTAGAAGAATTTATTGAGCTCACTACTACTTTGCATGAGTGAAAGGCCTCCCCAGAAAGCCATCAAGCCGAACAAGTAACCCCAGAAGGCATAATCCTCGCTCGTCCGGCGGTCCACAACATAGGAAAGTATCAAGATTAGAGCCCCAAAGATGAGAGAGACCCAGAGCCGTTCGTTCCAACTGAATTCGTTTTTTCGCAGCAGTAGCGGAGTGAGATCCATGGACATGTACCAAAGCGAAAACGCGATTGGAAAGGTGAGAAAAGGAAAGCGGATGAACTTCAGAGCGATCGAACCCGCCAAGATCGTTCCGATCTCCATTAGAATCCAGCTGCCCTTGACCCAGATGTGGTAATCGCGAAACGTACCGGGATTGGATTGCGGCCAGATTCCGGTGAATTCTTCGAGGCCGTAAATCGCCAGCGGCACCATCCATACCGCTAAGGTAAAAAGAAGTCCGCCGGGAATTTTAAGATTCTGAGAGAACCAGAGATAGTAACCGGCCAAAAGGAATGCGATCGCGTAGCCGGTGGCAATCAGAAAAATCCCTCCGCCGCCAAATTTCTGCCAGCCAAGGGTCATGAACCAGCCCATTGCGGACATAACGATCAGCGCCCCCAGATAGTAGGCGACGTTGGCGACGCCGAAGTTAGAGCGGTCGGAATGACGCGCTTCGAGTCGCGCCCATAAGAGCGTCGCTTGCTCCGGGGAAATTAATTTCTCGGAAGCGGCCCAATCCAGATCTTCTCTTGAGATGTTCATATCACCTCCGGTCAGTCAGCTCTCGGCACCTTTAGAGTTCCGGACCGTAATTTTTCGACTAGGTCCCGGTCTGCGGGAAGAAAATTCAGATCCGACAGATTGGAGGGAACGCGCCATTCCATGGTTTCGAACGCATAGTTCCGAATCTCGGCGGGATTTACAGCCGCGGGGAAGAAAATCAGATCTATGGGCTCGGCGAGTTCCGAATATTGATGGCTAGTACGATAAATTTCCGATCCGATCTGGGCGACGACTCCCAGTTCCTCGTGTAACTCGCGCGCGAGCGCCTCGGCGGGCGTTTCTCCTGGTTCCAATTTTCCACCGGGAAATTCCCACATCAATCCGAAGGAATCGGTGCGGCGGCGCTGGCACACGAGAAGTTTGCCGTCGGATTCGATGAGCGCGGCTACGACTGTCTTCATTGGAGGCCTTCAGGCGGCGCGCTATGAATTAATCGGAGCAGTTCCCACGCGCCTTCGATCAATGGAGGGCCGGGAGTATTTAATAATTCGTCGCGGATCGTGAAAACGAGACGGTTTTTTACCGCTGAAACAGTTTTCCACGCGGGATTTTGCAGGGCGCTTGCCGGCTTCGATCTGTTTCCGGTGGCGGCCCAGGCGAGCACGATGATGTCCGGGTTCGCGGCCGCCACATCCTCGTCGGTTACGCGCTGGCCTGACGCTACCACCATCTTGCCGCCTGCAATCGCAACTAGTTCCGCGACCCACGGAGGGGAACTGATGCGCGGCTTGGGCCAAGCTTCGCAATAAACTCGCGGAGGGTGGGCGGCGCGCTTTTCGCGTGCGGCCTTCGACACAACGAGGAAGGTTTGCTTCATCTTTTTGATCAATTTCTCCGCGCGTTCGTCTCGACTAACAATTCTTCCGAGTACGCGGATGTCTCGCTCGATGTCTGCGAGTGTTCGCGGATTTATGGCGAGGAAAGTTATAGGCTGCTCGAGGATTTTCGCTACGGTGTCGGGTGCGAAGGGGACTGAGCCGATCAACATGGTGGGCTTGAGCCGCATTACTTCGTCGATATTCATCTTCCAGCAGTCGCCGACTTGAGAACGGCGGCCCACGTTGGCAACGTCTTTGCACCATTTGCTGACGCCGACGAGGTCGCGGCCAACTCCTAGCTCCAGCAGGATCGATGTGACATTGGGCGCGAGCGAAACAATTCGGTTTCGCGGAATTGTCTTGTTTGCCGCCATCGCCAGAATTCTACTTGCTCCGCTCTGAATCCACTAGCTTGAGATAAAGGCGATTTAACTACACACGCGCTTTAGGATTTTCTTTTCGGTTTTCTAGCGAGGCTGTAAATTGCTACTGGAATTCGAGGACTACGATTTCCGGATTCGATCCCAGGCGGAGGGGTGGGCCCCAGGTGCCCGCTCCGCTGGACGTGAAGACCTGCATTTTGCCGATGCGGCTTAAGCCATAAACAAACTGGCGGTAAATGCGGCGCGCGATCCAACTCCACGGAATGAACTGGCCGAGGTGAGTGTGTCCGGAAAGTTGCAGGGAAACGCCGGCGGCTTCGGCGACATCGGGATGGTCCGGCGCATGCGTCAATAGAATGCTCGCGCGATCGCGGTCCAAGCGGACACCGCGCAACACCGAGGCGAGGTGGCCATCGTTCGTAGCGTGACGATAGGCGACTCCGACAATTTGCAAGCCGTCGACTTCGACTTTTTCATTGCGGAGGACGTGGACTCCGGCGTCCGAAATGGCTCGCATATATTTACCGTCATCGCCAAATTGCTCGTGATTTCCCGCGACGAAATATACGCCGTGAGGCGCCACAAGGTCGTTTAACGGCTGGGCCGCGCGGTGCGCGTCGATGGCGGTGCCGTCATACAAATCTCCCGTGATGAAAATCGCGTCGGGTTCTTCCTTCAAAATCTTGGCGACCATGCGGCGCAGAAAGCTGCCGTTTCGCACGTGGCCTAGGTGGACATCGCTGATCAGCGCCGCTTTTCGGCCGCGCCACGCTGCAGGCAGGTTCGCAAGTTGGACGGTTGTTCGAGTGATCCGCGTCCAGCTTGCATTGAAAACCCCGTAGAGTCCGACCGCCACGGCAACAGCGAAAAGCAGTTCCACGATGCGATGGAAGTTCACGGCTAAGCCCACTAATTGCGCCGCGCCAAAAATAATCCAGGAGAGAACAGCGGCGAAAAAGAGGAAAGTGAGCACGCCCATCCAAACGGCGGCTGCTCGATAAAACGCGCGGAGAGGAGGGTTGGTGTAGCGATACGCGAGCAGCGAAGCGGAGACGAAGCTCACCGACAGAAAGCCAAGCACGAGTTTGGGCCAGAACGTCCCTGGCTCGTTACTTCCTGGAGACGCAAATGTCCAGGTCTTGTAGAGGAATAGGTGGATCAAAAAAAGAAAGGTCTGAATGATTGCAATGAAACGGATCAAACGTTGTCGTCGCATTTTGCTCCTAGCTATTCGATGCGCGTTGTTGACGAAATGTCGCAGGGACTTCGCTAGCGCCGGCGGATGTCAGCCCCAAGAGTTCTGATCTTGCAATCGATAAGGAAGGGAGTTTTGTTCAGAATGCTGGAAATCAATGCGACAGAATGGCGGATTTATTTCTCTGCGCTGCTTTGGCCGGCGGCGACCATCTGGCGGGCCTGGTCGAGCCAGTTCAGCGCTACGGTAGGCTCGGATGTAGAAGCGGCCCTGCCTCCTGCAAATTGGAACATCACGAAATGTTGGCCGTCCGGCATCACGTCGTAGGACGTGAACGGAGCGCGCGGTTCGAAGCGGTCG
Organism: Candidatus Acidiferrales bacterium; assembly: GCA_049693615.1. Lineage (GTDB taxonomy): Bacteria > Acidobacteriota > Terriglobia > Acidiferrales > UBA7541 > Palsa-295. Next base: position 121,701 of record JBAVQB010000028.1, read on the forward strand.
GCAAAGAGCTCCTGCGGATTCCCGGGCTGGAAAGAATTCTTGTCCACGGTATACGGCACAGACATTAATGTGCTCCCGTTCCCTGTGATGTAAAAAAGTTCGTGCCCCGTTTTTGACCAGTGCGGCTCCATTCCGCCGTTCGTCGAGATTTGCCATTTCCCGACCCCGCCGGAAAAAGGCACCACGTACACCTGGATAAGTCCGGATTCCCCGGACATGTACGACAACCAGCGCCCGTCGGGGGAAAACTGCGGATGCCCGGCTTTCGCATTACTCCCTTGCTGGAGAAATCGACGAGGATCCTGGGGCTTTCCGTTTTCGTCGATGCTGAGAGTCCACAGTTCGCAGCACGAGCCGTCTTTCTCCGAGAGCTCGTAAAAGGCCAGAACCTTTCCGTCCGGCGACCAGGAACCAGGATATGCATTCGAAACGTGGTCCGGCGTAAGCTCCACCTCTTCTCCGGTTCCGTCAGAGCGTCTTCTGAAGATGCCTTGTCCCGTGCCTTTGCTTGTAGGTCGCGGGTGAGAGTAAGTGATCCACTCCCCATCCGGCGACCAGACGGGATAGCTCGCTCCGGTAGAACCCGGAGTCACCGGTGAAGTTGTACCGCGTACCAGGTCGTGGATCCAGATGCCGGTGATCTTCTGAAACGCTACGCGCTTCCCATCCGGGGAAATCTGCGGTGAGGAGGCGTCGGGCTGGTCGTTCATTAGCGTAGCAGCATTTCCCTTGCGATCCAGCAGCGCAATATTCATGTTCTGGTTTATCTTGCCGCCGGACAAATAAACCGCTGTGCCGTTCTCCGAGACGCTCAGCTGTACTGCGCCGTTGGACAGATCGGCGTCCACCCCCTGCAAAACTGGAATCGCCGTGCCGGTTATTTTTAACGCTTGTGCATCAAACGGAGCAACGAAGACGATGCCCTGCGACACGTAAGCCAAATAGCCGCCTGCCAGGTAGCGCCCAAAGTAAGCGTTCTCGACCAAGACCTTGCCGACGCCATTGTCGAGCGACGCCGCTTCCACTTTGGCGTGCTCAAAAAAATTATTGTCCGCGGATGAGGTGAACAGGACCGCCTTCCCGCCCGGCAGGAATTGCGGCCAGCGGTGCGTGATCTCAGAACGCCCGGCATCCAAATGCGTGGCTTCTTGCGGCGTGCCTCCCGCTGCGGGAATACGGTAGAGCGGAGAAGTAAATTGCGTTGGGAAAACAATCGTGCCGTCTTCGGACCAGGTTCCGCCGCGATAGCCGGTGACATCGCACAACGCAATGGCCGCGCCTCCGCGCACGGAGATCTTCTTCAATTTGCCGTCGCCGAAAAAGCCTATCCATTGCCCGTCGGGAGAAAAAAAGGGAACGTCGGCCCCGCCGGCACCGCTCAGCAGCATGGCATTCTTGTTGTCCATTTCGCGGACGTAGAGCTTGCTGGAGTATGATCCGCGATCCCTGATCACATACGCCAACCGCGATCCATCGGGAGAGATAGCCACAGCCGGTCCGCTGATTGTGTCCAGCTGCTGATCGGGAGGAATCCACAAAGAAAGTTCGACCGGCTTTAGCGCGGAAGGACGCGATGCTTGACGCAAAGCGAACAGAGCGACGAGGAGTGCTACACCCAGGAGCGCAGCAATCGCCCAGGGCAGGAAGCGCAGCGAAGATTTCTTCGCGGGGGGCAATGCTTGAGAATTCTGGATTGGGGACATTACCTGCGTGGAGCCGGAGAGGATTTCGTCGAGGGTGATGCGCGCCTCGCCGATCGATTGCAGGCGCTGTTTCATATCTTTTTTCAGGCAACGCAGCAAAAGGTTTCTGACGGCTTGCGGAGTGGTCGCGGGCAGCAGCGTCCAATCGGGTTCGCCGCGGATCACTGCGGCTAAAGTGTCGGTGACGGTTTCACCTTCGAACGCATGCTTGCCTGTAAGCATTTCATAAAGCACGCAACCGAAAGCCCAAATATCCGTGCGGCGGTCCACGGTCTTGCCTTTTGCTTGCTCCGGCGACATGTACGCGGCAGTACCCAAAATAATTCCGGCCTGCGTGGCCATGCGGCTGATGGTGGGAGAATTCTGAATGTCAGTGGAAGAAACGTCGCCTTCCACAGCTTTGGCGAGACCGAAGTCCAAAACTTTTATGCTGCCGTCCGGCGTGATTTTGACATTGGCGGGTTTCAGATCGCGGTGAACGATGCCGCGGTCGTGAGCAGCTTCGAGCGCTTCGGCGATTTCTCGTGCTAGAGGCAGGGCTTCGTCAACCGGAATAGCGCCGCGAGCGATGCGATCGGCCAGCGTGGGGCCTTCGATCAGTTCCATCACCAGAGCGCGAACGCCGTTGGAATCTTCGAAGCCGTAAATCGCGCCAATGCGCGGGTGATTGAGCGATGCGAGGACTTGCGCTTCGCGCTGAAAACGCGCCATGCGTTCGGGATCAGAGGCGAATGCCGTGGGCAAAACTTTCAGAGCGACTTCGCGGCCCAGGCGCGTATCGCGCGCGCGGTACACTTCGCCCATGCCGCCCGCGCCGAGCGGCGAGACGATTTCGTAGGAGCCAAGCTTGGTGCCGGAGGAAAGCGACATTATGAATGGGCAATTATACAGAGCCGGCGGCTAAATGGCGCGCGAAGTTGCGATACAAAACAAAACCGCGCCGAAGAGTGATGCTCTCCGGCGCGGCAAGTAAATCTGAGGTTAAGAGCTGCTACTGAGCTGCTTCAACCTTCTTGAGCTGCGGCTTTGGAACCTGCCAGATGATTCCGGAGTCGTCGGCATTGTGCGGGTAGAATTGCGCCGACTTTTTGCCGGAAGGCAACAGCACAATGTCCGCACGCCGGTTGTAAGCGAGCCAGTCGGCCTGCTTGTTTCGTTCACGAGCCTTGGGTGGTTTGTTGGGATTGGTATCTTCCAGGTTCTTGACTTCCGACTTTTCCATCTGGCGCTCCTTTCCGTACGCGGCAGTCTGGATCTTGTCGGCGGCGATGCCCTGGTCAACTAGATACTGTTTGATACGTTCGACGCGGCGTTCGCTGAGATCCTGGTTATGAGGCTTGGAGCCGCGAATGTCCGCGTGAGATTCGATGGAAAGCTTGGCATCGGGATCGTATTCAAGATACTTCTTGAACCCATCGGCCAGAGTAGCGAGCTCCAATTGCTGGCTCTTGACGAGGCCAACTTGTGGATGCGGTTTGTCCGGGTAGTCCGTGGGGTAGAAGATGCTTTGCAGAACGACGGACGGAATCGGCTCTACCGAACCTACCACGTGTACGTTTGCGGTCTGGGTGGTGCTTCCGCCGCAGACGTTGGTGGCGGTCAGGGTATAGGCGCGTTGCTCGTCAACTGTACGAGCAGGCTGGCCTTCGGGAATCTCGGTGACATCTTTCGGCTCGGACTTGATGGCTTGAGTGCCGTTGAGATCCACTTTGCCGAACGGCTCGATGCTGACGGAGTCGGCGTTTGAAGTCGTCCAGGTGAGCGTTCCATTGTCGTCGGTGATCACTTTGTCACCGATCTTGCGATAGTGGAGTTCGGTCGGGTTTGCCGTCAGAGTCGCGTCAACTTTCGTGTTCACATTGACGGTCTCGGTTCCAGTGACGATTCCGCCGGGTCCCGAAGCAGTCAGCGTATACGTTGTGGTTGCGCGCGGCGAAACAGACTTGCTGCCGTTCAAATCGACGTTGCCGACTCCGTTGTCGATAGTTACATCGACTGCATCGGTGGTCTGCCAAGCGAGGTCGGTATTCTGACTGCAGTTGATGTTGGCAGTGGCATTCGTGACGACTGCTCTTACCGGCGCGATGACTACGGTCGCGCTGGCGATGCCCGCATGGAAGCGAGGCAGCGGAGACTTCTTCTGCAGATCCGCTTGGCGCTTGCTCCAATCCGTGGTGACCTGTGTGTTCTTGCCCACGTTAATGGAAACTTTCTTTCCGGCTTCTACTTTCACGTCACCGGACCACAGATCTTTGCCGCCGCGGGTAATAGTCAGGTGATGGGTTCCCGGTGGCAGCAGTAACTCTTGCTTCCAGATCCAGAAATCATTGTCGAACTCGTCCACGTGCCCGACAAAATATCCGGGGGTTTTTCCGTTCGACAGAACGGCCGCACGCGCGTCAGTTCCGCTGATGTAAACACGGCCCCATGGACCTGCGACCTTGTCGCCATAAGGCTCCAGGGTCACGGCAAGATCGGTGGTTTTTCCGGATTCAATATTGACGTCCTGCGTGGAAATTTTGTAGCCGTAGTTCACAACTACCACGGTGTGCTTTCCAGGGGCCAGTCTAACCGAGTGGCTTCCGTCGCGAATCGCGTTACCATCCACGAACACATACGCCTGAGGCGGTGAGACTTTCATCTTCAGCTTTCCATCTTGAGCGAAGCCGGCGCTTGCACAAAGCGCGACTGCCACCGCGAGGATCAAGATGTGTCCAATTCTTCGCATCTGTATTTCTCCTGACGATTCTTATAGGCGGATTATTTTGTTGCGCTTCCGCGCCCGTTCGGTAAAGCGCTGGCTGGACCGCACCAAGAAGGTATATTCGTAGGCGCATTCTGTCAATAAATTTGAAAGAAAAAGCGAACGATGTTGTCAGGACCTTTGCCTACCCGTGTATCAACTACTAAACATACTGCGGTTGGCTCTATACTGCTTTGTGCAATGCGTTTATTAATTTCTGAGGAGGCGCATTTTCGCAAAGAACATCCGGAAGATGTTCCGTTTTGACACGCGCTGGGAACATTATACGAGCTGTGATTCTTGACGTGCCAACTGAATCGTCGGAAGTAAGTTTTAGCATCGACCTTGGGCGCCATGTTCAATCAAATGGTTCTAGAACATTTCCGCGAGCCGCACAATGCTGGTGAGTTGTCGAATGCCAGCGCGACCGTTGAAGTAGTGAATCCGGTGTGCGGCGATGTATTGCGGTTATCGGTGCGCATGGAAGCCGGACGCGCGGCTGAAGCTCGGTTTAAGGCTCAAGGGTGTGTATCTGCCATTGCTGCAAGCTCGGTTTTGACGGATTTGCTGGCGGGGAAGTCGGTGGCGGAGTTCCGGTCGATCACGCCACAACAAATTTCGGAAGAGTTAGGAACGCTGCCGCCGGCCACTTTTCACGCGGCTCAACTTTGCGCGGACGCGCTCGATGCTCTTGCTTCCAAACTCACTTGAAGCAAGGCAGGGCGAGATGCGGACTGGAGTCGTGGCTGCGGAGCGGAACAGCAGGTCCCTCAGGTCGGTCGGGAAAAGACGCCGATTTCGGGATGACAACGTAAACGAAAAAACAAAATCAAAACCACGGCAAAAGCGACAGACACGCACTATTCGTTTAGCGCTCGCTTCAATGTTTCCGGATCGTTTAAATTCAGGATCACGCCCTCTTCCTCGGTTTCGACTTCCGCGACGTCGGCTGCATGTGACCAGACTACTTCGCGCGCGCCGACGCCGGGCGAGGCTGCTAGCAGCTCGTCGTAAAGGGAAGAGCGGAAAATTACTGGATGGCCGCGCTTTCGGTTATGCGTCGGCAAGACGATTTGCTTTCCAGTGGAATCGAATTCGTGAATCAGCCGGCTTACCAGGAAAGTTGAAATCAGCGGATGATCCACGGGACAGAGAATGAGTCCTTCGGTGGCGTCTGGCGGAAGGCTGCGAATGGCGGCCTGGATGGAAGAAAGCTGACCTCGCTGCCAGTCCGGATTGGCGAGAATCCAGGACGGATCAAATGGAAGAAGGCGGCTGATTTCTTGGGCTTGAGCGCCGAGCACGATTCGAGTGAAGTCCACGCGCGCATGGCGAGTAGCAGAAACCAGATGCTCGGCGAAAGTTTTCCCGCGATACGTGAGCAGCGCTTTCGGCTGTCCCATACGCCGGGATTCACCGGCGGCGAGGATCGCAACGGCGAGCATTCGGCTCAGTCGCGGCGCAGGCTTGCGAGTTCGGAGAGTTTTACGGACTTGTTGGGAAAATTTTCCGAGTTGCGGCGAACGGCGATCAGCTCCGCGGCGATGCTGACGGCAATTTCCTCGGGCGTCAGCGCGCCGATATCCAGCCCGACGGGCGCGTGCACGCGGTCGAACTTATCGAGCGAGGTTCCTTGCTTCTCCAGAGCTTTGTACACGGAGATTACTTTCCGGCGGCTTCCGATCATTCCGATGTAACGAGGCGAGAATCCTCGGGAATCCGTTTCAACGGCCCAGGACAAAACGCGCATGTCATCTTTATGTCCGCGTGTGACGATAACAAGGTAGGTGGCTGAGTTCGGTCGGATTTTCTCGAAGGCATCCTCGTAAGATGTGAGAATCTCCGAGGCCATGGAGAAGCGCTCGGCGTTTGCGAACGTGCCGCGATCATCAACGACCCCGATAGCGAATCCGGCTTGGCTTGCAATGCGTGCCAGGGCCACCGAGATATGTCCGCCGCCAAAAATATAAAGTGTTGGCTGCGGCAAAATCGGCTCAACAAAAATTTCCAGCGTGCCGCCGCAGATGAGGCCGGAATCGAAGCCAGGTTCATTGTTTAGATTGAACGTCATTTTGCGAGGCTGCTCGGTTTGGATTACTTCTTTCGCCGCGGCCCACACATCGGCTTCCACGCATCCGCCGCCGACGGTGCCGGCGATGGAGCCGTCATCTCGAATCAGCATGCGCGAGGCTTCATAGCTGGGGATCGAACCATCGGTGTGGACGATGGTGGCCAGCGCGGCGCGCTGTCCGGATTTTCTGATTCGCACGATTTCTTCGAAAACGTCCATGGATTTTCTCGCTCTGCACCCTAGGAAACGCTAGCATATTGCGGGCCGGTTGTCAGGGATTGCTGTCGAGTGGGCTTGGCGAAATTCGGCCTGCGTTCGGCATGAGAATTCTTTTGCCAGGGCGTCAGTGCGCTACTTTCGTTTCGCGGTGCGTAAGCAGAGAGGAAATTATGAAAGCGATTGTTTATTCCGAGCACGGCGGCCCGGAAGTGTTGAGATATGTGGAAGCGCCTACACCGGAAATTGACGCGTATGAAGTGCTGGTACGGGTGCGCGCGTGCGCGCTGAATCACCTGGATCTTTTCCTGCGTCGCAGCTTGCCGGGAATCGAAATGCCTCTTCCGCATATACCGGGCAGCGACATTGCGGGGGAAGTGGCGAAGATTGGCGCGAAAGTAAAGAACGTAAAGATCGGCGAGCGCGTGATGCTGCAGCCGGGGATTTCTTGCGGGCAATGCGAGAAATGCCTGGCGGGCGAGGACAACAAGTGCCGGCATTACACTTTATTCGGACAGATGGTGGACGGCGGATGCGCGGAATATGTGAAGTCGCCGTCCGTAAATGTAGTGCCGATCCCCGAGAAAATGTCGTTTGAGGAGGCTGCTGCGTTTCCGCTGGTGTCCATTACTGCGTGGCACATGCTGATCGTGCGCGCGAAATTGAAACCTGCCGAAACGGTGCTGGTTCTGGCGGCGGGCAGCGGAGTGGGTAGCGCGGCGATTCAGATTGCGAAGGCCTCGGGCGCGCGAGTGATCTCCACGGCCAGCACCAAGGAAAAGGTGTTGAAGGGGAAAGAGCTGGGCGCGGATTCGATGATTCTGCACTCGGAGAACCGGATCTCTGAAGAAGTGAAGCGAATGACAAATAGGCGCGGTGTGGATGTGGTATTCGAGCACGTCGGGCAGGCCACCTGGGAGGAAAGCATACGCAGCCTCGCGTTCGGCGGACGCCTGGTCACCTGCGGAGCAACCACTGGGTACGAAGCGAAAATCGACATTCGCTATCTTTTTGCACGGCAACTCTCATTGCTGGGATCCTTCATGGGCAGCAAAGCTGATTTGTTCAGCGCGCTGGAACTTTACCGGCGCGGGTTGTTGAGCCCGGTGATAGACGTCGTGCTGCCACTTGAGAAATGCGCGGAAGGACATCAGCGGCTGGAACTTCGCGAACAATTCGGCAAGATCGTGTTACGCGTGACCTGACCAAGCAATCTAACCATTCAGGATGGTTCTGATTATGAGAGGAAACATATGTTGAGGGGCGGGCAAGAACCGGAAACGAAGCCGATGTCGTTGAACCGGAAACTATGGCTTGGATTTTCGGCCGCGGCGCTGGTGCTGTTGATTTATGTGGGTTGGATTTTTTATAGCCGATGGCACGAAAACTCAGAAATCAACCAGGAAGTGAAAACGCAACAAGCGCAAAAAGAAAAGCAGCAGGCTGCCGACACGGTGGAGACATTGGGGGGAGAAGAATTCAAAATTATCAGCTTTTACGCGTCGCCTGGCGAAGTCCATCGCGGCGAGGATGTGACTATGTGCTACGGGACCTCGAACGCCAAGTCAGTGAGCATCGATCCTCCGGTGGGAGATGTTTGGCCGTCGGTGAATCGCTGTTTTCCAATCACGCCGAAGAAAACGACGAAATATACTTTCACCGCTGACGATGGGAAGGGGAATAAGAAGACGGCGGAATTTACGATTGAGGTGAAGTGACGCTCCGCAATGCAGCAGGGAGGAGACATGACGGAAATTGCAGCTCGGTTTCTTGGCGCTGGAGTTTACTTCGATGATTTAGATGAGGCTAAGACGTTTTACTCCCAAACGCTTGGGCTGAAACTGGCGGATCATCAGCCCGGCCACTTCGCCAAGTTCGACAGCGGGACTAGTTTTCTTACGTTGGAGCAGAAAGGGTCGGAATCGTATCCGTCGAAGGACAAGGCTACCCTGTTCTTCGCGGTTCCGGATCTTGACGCGGCGAAGGCGGCGATTGGACCTGATCGGTTCGTGCAATCGGAGGCGAATTGGGCTGTGCTACACGATCCCGAGGGGCACAATATTTTGTTATTGCAACGCGACGCGAGCCAGCGTCTATAGTTGTGGATGACGCGGGATCAAAATATCAAATTTCCGAGCGCAACGACGGAGAGAGCCAGCATTGTTGCTACCACGATGGTGAGGACAATCCACTTCCCAAGCCGCGAATGAGATTTCGGAAGGCCGAGCATGTGCACGGCAGGGTCGGTACCATCGAAGTAAGCTGCATGATGGCGATGACTCGCTCTGTGCGGCATAAGGTGAGGGTAGCACCGCGCGGGGAGTTGAGCGTCGGATATGTAGCGCAAGAGTAAACATGCTAAAGCTCACCGGGGTTTGTTTAGCGAACGAACGGGCTGCGAGGGGCCTTGGTGTCTTGGAACAATTGCAAGGATCGCGCTAAAGATGCAAAATGATAACCAGAGGCTAAACGCGAAGCATGGCGATTGAACTTGCGAAGGGCGTGACGCTGGAAGCGCCGGGCCAGGACGCAAACTTCCTGAAGGACGAAGGAATTTTGCTGGCGTCGCTGGATAAAGTGGTGAACTGGGCGCGGCGAAGCTCGATCTGGCCGATGTCGTTTGGACTGGCGTGTTGCGCGATTGAAATGATGTCCATGGCGTCCTCGCGATACGACATTGCGCGATTCGGCGCGGAAGTTTTTCGTGGTTCGCCCCGCCAGTCGGACTTGATGATCATTGCCGGCCGCGTGTCGGTGAAAATGGCGCCGGTAATCAAGCAGCTTTACGAGCAGATGCCGGAGCCGAAGTGGGTAATTTCGATGGGTGCTTGCGCTACGTCGGGTGGCGTCTTTAATAATTACGCGATCGTGCAGGGCGTGAATCAGGTGATTCCGGTGGATGTTTACGTGCCCGGATGTCCGCCGCGTCCCGAGGCGCTTCTTTACGCCATCATGCAGCTTCAGAAAAAGATTGATACCACGCGCGGAAGTTTTATGAAGTCGATGAATTTCGGAGCAGATGCTGCCAAGTAGTTCAGTTCACGCAACATTTTCTTCATCACTTCCTTAACATCCACCAATTCCTATTTCGCATTTCGAAGAGCAACGACATAATCTTCGGTTCTGACCTAAGGAGCCAATCGATGAAAACTGGCGAAGGGATCATCAGTAAAGCGAGTAAGTATTCTGTGCCGCAAACTTTGGACCGGGTGGACGCGCTGTTGCGGTCGAAGGGGATTAAGATTTTTGTTCGCGTGGACCATAGTGGCGAGGCGGAGAAAGTCGGATTGAAGATGCCTCCCACGCAGCTTTTGATTTTCGGTAATCCAAAAGGGGGCACGCCTCTGATGCTGGCTGCGCCGACCGCCGCGATCGACCTCCCCTTAAAGGCTTTGGCGTGGCAAGACGCAGACGGCAAAGTCTGGTTGAGCTATAACGACCCTGAGTACATCAAGAAGCGCTTCGGGCTGAGTGACGACCAGATTAAAACGATTGTTGGGATCGGGCCTTTGATCGAGCAAGCTTTAGTCTAAGAATCTCGAGATTTGATTTTCCGCTGATACTTCAGCTCGACTAACTCGCCACTGTTGCTGTTCCACCGTCAAATTCCAGGACGCTGCCGGGGGAGTTGTGTTCGCGGCGAACGTAGCCCATGCCGATGGCTTTGCCGGATGCAGGAGAGAACGCACTGCTGGTGACGTAGCCTACTTCGGCCGCGGCGGCGCGGAGTTTTGTTCCCGGCGCGGGAGCTGTCGCATCGGCGAAGGTGAGTAACACGCGGCGGCGATTTACGTGGCCGCGCGAGCGCACGCGTTCCACAATTTCCTGGCCGGTATAGCAGCCTTTGGTGAAGCTGACGTGCGTGGCTTCCAATGTGGCTTCGTGCGGGATTACCGAGTCGTTGAAATCGTCGGGAAACCATGGAATGCCGGCTTCAAGGCGCAGCACGTTGAGCGTCGCCATGCCGATGGACGTGCCGTGCGCGGCGTGCACGCGGGCGTGCATACTCTGCCAAAGAAGCGGGAGATGTTCGCGGGGCGCGATTATTTCTGCGCCGTGGCCGCCGAAGTGAGAGCGGCGAATCAGATGAGAGGGAACGCCATCGATGGGAAGTTCTGCATTCGCAAATTCCGAAAAGCCTTCGAGAGCGAGTCCGCACGCTTGGGCGATGATGGTGCCGGCTTGTGGGCCTTCCACGGCGAAGCTGCCAAGTTGGTCGGTGAGGTCTTCCAGCGTGACGTCGTCCATGATGATGTATTTGTCGAGCGTGGCGAAGGTGCGTTCGCGAACAGAAGCGTGCGTGCGCACGAACAATTTTTCGGCGAGAGCATACACTTCGAGTTCGGCGAGGATGTGGCCTTGCGGATTCAGGAGCAGCGCGCGTGTGCCATAGGCTTCGCCAACGGATTTAATGTCGTTGCTGACGATTGCGTTCAGATAGCGCACACGGTCGGGGCCGGAAAGCGAAAAGATGGCGTGCCAGTTGGTGTCGAAGATGGCTGCGGTTTCTTTGGCTGCGCGATATTCTGTGGCGAGATCCGAGAATCTTTCGGGCAGCAGGCAGCCGTGATACTCGGCGAGTTGTGCGTTTGCGGCGCGATGTTCGTGGAGGAGTGGAGTTTCCATGATTTCGAGTCAGGACGGCAGACCCACTTCAGGTGAAGTTCCCAACAGCGAATATCTTCATTGATTATTGCTCACTCGGTTTGGTAGGTCGCGGAAATATCGTGTTAAGGATAAAGGCAAAAACGAAACATCCGCCGAAGCCGAGGCCGAGACCGAGCACAGCAAAAAAACACATGCCCCAAAATCCAAAATGAACTTTGCCAAACACCCAACCACCCATAGCCCCCAAAGCGAGCAGGGTCACGTAGGTTAGTTCAACTATGCTAACTTTGCCTTCGCTGGCTGATTTCATCATGTGCATGCAGAGCATGGACCACCAAGTATACTAGAGCTATGATGGCGGAAAAACTGATCCACGAAATCATTCCGGTGGGAGTGTTGCAATGCAATTGCTCCATACTGGGCGATCCTGCGACGCGCGAAGCGATTGTGGTGGATCCCGGCGATGAAGTGGACCGCATCCTGGAGATTTTGCGGCGGCATGATTTAAAGGTTCGCGCGATTGTCAGTACGCATACGCACATCGACCATGTGGGCGGGCTCGCCCAGCTTCACGCTGCAACCAAGGCGCCCGTCTTAATCCACGAAGGTGATTTGGAACTCTATACCCACCTCGATATGCAGGCGCAGTGGCTAGGCGTCGCGACTCCGGCGATGATGCGGATTCAGGATTTTGTGAAGGAAGGAGACGCTGTGCGCTGGGGTGGGTTTGCGGCGCGAGTCTTGCATACGCCGGGACATACACCGGGAAGCATCAGTTTGGTGGTAGAACGCGGCGGAGAGGGGAACGCCGGCTCATCGGAGCATTCCGACGCTTCTTACGGCGCAAATGAACATGTTCATCCCCGGGCTATAAAGCTGGGCGTTACCTCGAGTGAGTCCACACGGCTCATTGCTGGCGATACACTTTTTCAAGGTAGCATTGGGCGAACGGATTTGTGGGGTGGTTCGACCAAAGATATTCTAAAATCGATTCACGAGAAATTGCTCACGCTGCCGGACGAGACACTGGTTACGCCGGGCCACGGCGCCAACACAACCATCGGCGTCGAGCGTGAGAGCAATCCCTACCTTCGCTGACTCAATTTAGACCACACCGGACAAGTACGCCGGCCTGAAGGCCGCCGCTACAACGGCGCCGCCTTTGCGTTGTGTGGTCGATCTACGCACGTGATTCCGACGATCCGGTGAGCCATAGAACAGACGCTAAAGTTGCACATCCTTGATGTGGGTGGACGGGAACCACCAGTTGCCGAAGGCATCTTGCAAGACCGCGGCTCGGTCGCCGTAGGGCTCGTCGCGAAGCGGGCGCAGGACCTTGATACCTTCGCGCACGGCTGCTGCGTACACGTCGTCCACGTTGGGCACGTACATGTGCAAAGCTCCCAGGATTATTGCGCGATCACCGTGAGCTTCGCCTAGAGCCAGAATCGAGTCGCCAAGGCGGAGGCGCGCATGGATAACTTTACCGTCGGGCGCACTAAACATAGATACTTCGCGGGCACCAAATGCACGCTTGGCGAATTCGACGAAATCAGCCGCGCCGACGAGATTCAAGTAAGGCAGGATAGTCCGCGTGTCCTCGGTTCTGTGGTCAGTTTTGCGGATCTCGGTAATCGTCCAGAAATTCCCGGCCGGGTCTCTCACTCCGGCCTCCAGGTCGCCATAAGATTGCTCAATCGGCGCAAAGCGGGATGTCGCGCCTGCCCTTAGCGCGCGCTGGTACACAGCTTCCACGTCGTGGACATGAAGAGAGTTGCCCAGCACCCGAGCGCCGAATTCTTCGTTGGCGTCGGCCAATTCAAGCACTGAATCGCCAATGCGCATCTCGGCATGCATGATCTGTTCCGAGCCCGGCCTGTTCACCCGGAATTTTTCAACCGCGCCAAAGCCTCCTTTCAGGAAGTCGATCAAGCCGGCTGCGCCATTTACGGAGAGATACGGAGTCAATGTGTGGAAGCCTTCTGGTATCGGCCTGACCGTTTGCGGAGCGCGTTTTTCGCCAGACTTTTGTTGCGGCTGCGCGAATGCGCCTTGCTTTACCAAATCGTCGTAACGCTTCTGCATTTCCTCGCCGGTCAAGTCTTCCAGTACGGTGGAAATATTCCAGACGTAGCCGAAGGGGTCCGCGATCTGGCCCGTGCGCATGCCGTAGAACTGGTCCTGGATTGCGCGGACTTCTTTGGCGCCTGCCGCGATGGCGCGTGCTACAACGGAGTCAACATCGTCCACTACGATATCCATTTTCACCGGCGAGCCACCTAGCCTTTGCGGCGCGACGGCTCCGAAGTCGGGGAACTCATCGGAAAGGTAGATCTTGGAATTGCCGATTCGAATTTCGGCGTGGCCAATCTTCGTCCCGGGTCCGACGAGCCGCATCGCTTCGGTGGCGCCGAAAGCCTTCTTGTAAAACTCGATTGCAGCGGCCGCGTCTCTTACAGTCAAATAAGCAGTAGCGGTCTGGCGAGTTTCCGCTTTCAGAGCTGGCTTGCTTCCCATTGATGTTCTCCTTGCAAGATCAGATTTCAGGCCATCTTTAAAATCTTGGCGCGGCAGATCGAGCAATTCCCCTGCGATTCGCGCAAGCGCTTGCAATTGCGCATTCGCTTTCGGTTCGCGCTTGGGTGGTGCGGCTTCCGCGCGCGCCATGAGCGCTTCCACAATCAAGTCGAGTTGTTCGCTCAGGTTTTGCTTAGCCATTCAATCTACCCATTTTGCCGGCCGATTTGTCGGCGATACTTTTCCGCGATGAAACATCCAACTGGGAGCGCAAACTTTCCAGGCCGCGAAACTGCAACTGCTTTACTGCGCCCTCTGTGCGTCCAATCTCGGTCGCAATTTCGCTGATGCTCTTCTCCTGCGCGAACCGCATCTCGATTACCCGGCGTTGATCGGCTGGGAGCGTGTCCACCAGCCGGAAAAGCCTGGCGCGATGCTCAACTTCTTCCGGACTAATTCCCTTCGAGGCAAGTTCGCCGGGCGCGGGATTACCGTATTCCCGCGCGGCGAGTTTCCAGCGATCGGCAATCGCGTTCGCTGCGATGCGGATCAACCATGCCGCGAAGGGAACTCCCCGCCATTCGAAACGCCCGAGGTTCGCCAGCGCCTGATGAAACACTTCGGCGGTAAGGTCCTGCGCTTCTTCGCGATTGTTCACGCGACGCGAAACGTAGGCGTACACCCGCGCAAAGTTGTTTTCGTAAAGCTCCGCAAAACAGGTCGGGTCTTTTTGAGCTGCTTCGACCAAGCGCCGCTCGCGGACATCTTGTACGGGTGCCTTCAACCGCGTCTCCGAATGTCGCCTTCCAATAACATAAACCGCCGGGGAGAGGAAAGGTTACGCCGAAATACCGGCCTTCACCATCGAGTCTCGTAGCAATCTTTGCGCTTTGGGCTGGAACTTTCTATACTTCGCAGCCGTATTACCAATGACGGCGATTAGCGCGACTTCGCGTCATTAAAAGAGAGGCCTTCTCGGATGGATGAAGCGAACTTACCTCCAGCAACAGATATAGCACCGCAGAATACACCGCCGCCTCCCGCTGAGCCCGAGCGCAACGCCATATTCTACGGGCCCAATGGATTGCGTGCGGGATGGCGCGTTCTAATTTTCGTGGCGATTCTGGTCTCGATTGTTTTTCTTATCAACAAGATTGGCCACTATTTGACGCATAGGTATGGGCACAATCCTGTCAACACCAGTCAGATAACAACACTCACGCCGGGCTTGGTCGCCGTGGGAGAGCTTGCGAGCCTCGCAGTGATTCTTGTCGTTACCTTGATCATGGGGCGAATCGAGCGCCGTAAGCTCGCGCATTACGGGCTGCCGCTGCGAACGCCTTTTCCGAAATATTTTTGGGAAGGATTGTTGTGGGGATTTTTGTCGATTAGCGGCGTGCTTTTTGTAATTTTCCTGTTCCATGGATTTCGAATCACCGGGGTCGATACGCACGGCTCGGCGCTGGCTCTTTCAACTGTGGAATGGACGCTCGCTTTCCTGGCAGTGGGGTTCTCCGAGGAATTCACGTTCCGCGGTTACATGCAATTTACCCTCACTACCGGTATAGGATTCTGGCCGGCCGCCCTTCTGATGTCAGCGCTATTTGCGTACGCCCACACCGGCAACTCGGGCGAATCGGTTTTCGGTCTGATACAGGTCGCGGCCTTCGGCATCTTCGCGTGCATCGCATTGCAGCGGACCGGAAATTTGTGGTGGCCGATCGGTTTTCACGCCGCGTGGGATTGGGGACAAACGTTTTTCTATGGGGTGCCGGACAGCGGGCTGAATGCCAGCCACAATTTCCTGCATTCGGAGTTTCATGGACCGAAATGGCTGACCGGCGGAAGTACCGGCCCGGAGGCCAGCATCTTCACGCTGATCTCACTCGTGATCGCATCTCTACTGATACTTTGGAAATATCGTACGGTGCGCTATCCGGACCCTGAGGCGCTTGGGCTACCGGGCCGGTTTCGCTGAGGGCGGTTTTTTGTGCATGTGGACTTCTGTTCCGCCGCGATCGTAATGCACGTGGTCCATGTAGGATCTCATCATCAGGATTCCGCGGCCGTGTTCGGCGTCGAGATTTTCGGGAGCTAACGGATCGGGAACCTTTTCGGGGTCGAAGCCTGGTCCTTCATCTCGCACGACGAAAAAAAGTTCGCCGGTAGGTTCGCATCGAAAGCTCAGGTGTACTCGCTTGTTGGGATCTTCCTGGTTACCGTGGAGTACGGCGTTTGCAATAGCCTCGCGCAAGGCCACTTCAATGTCGTTCGGATCGCCGTCAAAACGGGTGTACTCCTTCATTCGTTCCATGAAATCGTCGACAAACGGTGAAATGGCGGATATTTCGCTTGGCATGGAAAGTTCGAATTGAGGATGCGGAGGCCCCACTTTCCATCCTTTGTGCAAATCCATTCCCGAATCCCTCGTGGCGAAAGCTGGGCGAAGCCGATAATAAACTGGACGACCGTCGAAAAGGGCTGCTTCGCAGAGCCGGGAACGCATTGTATCCATAGATAAGGATTGTTTGGCGGAATTTTAATTATAGCCCGGGGGGAAAAACTGGATGCTGGGTATTGGCGAACCTCTACAGGGACTTAGGCATTTCTTTCGGCGCGAAGACCTTCCATGACGCTTTGAATCAATTCTTTCGCTTTGCCGATCTCGGCGGTAACGATGCGGATATCCATCACCGGAACATTTGCGTCGCGATTGCTGTGGCAATAAACGCCGTGTTGGCCGACTAGCACGAGCGCGTTGGTCAGCAGATCCAGCGTGACGGCTAGCCGGCCGCGATACGGCCCCATCATCGTTTCGTAATGTTCCAATTCTTCGCGATGCTCGTCAAAGGCTGTCATCAAAGTTCGCCTCACGTAATTCTTTTGCAATTCAAATTCAACTCTGAAGAGGACGTTAGGCCACGAAACGATATCCGACGCCTCGTACGGTAAGCAGGTGGCGCGGCTTGGCCGGGTTGTCTTCGATATAACGCCGCAGGCGCACGATGAAATTATCGATGGCACGGGTGTCGGTGTCTTCCCGCAAGTCCCAGACATCTTCTAGAATTGACTTGCGCGATACCGTGCGGCCGTTCTGCTTGATCAAATGGCGCAGAAGTTTCGCTTCCATCAAAGTGAGTTGGATAGTGTTTGTTTTAGTGCGAAGCTGCAAAGTGTCGAAGTCGAGCGTTTTTCCGTTGAAGGTGAACAACATCTCCGCCGCAGCGGACGGAGCTTCGGTCTTGGCGGTGACTTTTTGGCCTGCGGATTTTTTCCCAACTTCGCTGTTTGCGCCAATCAGCCATCCCGAACGCCGCAGAAGTCCTTGAAGACGGGCTAAAAATATGGGCAGTTGAAACGGCTTGGGAAGGTAATCGTCCGCTCCGGCCGCAAAGCCTTCGAGAACATCTTCGGGACGTCCGCGCGCGGTGAGCATCAGCACCGGAACGTAGTTTTTAGCTTTGCGCAAAGCGGAGGCCACGCCGAAGCCATCGATCCCGGGAAGCATTACGTCCAACACGACGGCATCGAATTTTTCGTTGGACTTCAGAAGCTGATCAATCGCGGACTCGCCGTCGCCCACTACCTGCACCGAGTATCCTTCGGCCTCGAGATTGAATTTCAAGCCGTCAGCGAGATGTGTCTCATCTTCGACCACCAGCACGCGGCTCATGCGGCGCTCCGCGGAAGTTCCAGAGTGACGGTGGTGCCCTGGTTTTCGCCTTCGCTTTCGGCATAAACCTTGCCGCCGTGTGCGCGCGCAATCGACCGAACGATAAAGAGGCCGAGGCCGGTACCTTTCACTTTCGATGTGCTGCGGCGCCGTACGCGGTGGAAGCGCTTGAAGACGCGTTTGAGCTGGTCGGTTGGAATTCCAACACCGCGATCGCGCACGCGGAGAACCACGCGCTTGTCGTCGGGCGATTCGATGCTCACCGCGACGTCAACGTTTCCGACGGAATACTTAATGGCGTTATCGATGACGTTTGATATGGCGGTGCGAAGTTCTTCAGGATCGCCCGACACGGGAAATTCCGAGACAGGCTTTGAGTCGTGCGCGTCGGTTGCATTGACACCGGCCGGCGGTTGACCGTTTACAGCCGCAAAATGCAAAGCGGAAGGACTGAGATGGTGCCGCGTGCGCGCGAGGTCCATGCACTCCGCGGCGAGGCTGCCCAGATCGATGTGCGCGCGATATGGCTCGCCGCGCTTGTATCCCACCTGGCCGGCCTTCAGAACTTGCTCAACAGTCCCCAACAAACGATCCGTGTCATTCAGCATCAGTTCGTAAAACTTTTGTCTTTGCTCTTCTTCCACCTCGCGGCGTTGAAGCGTCTCCAGGTACAGACGGATAGAGGTGATAGGCGTCTTCAGCTCGTGAGTGACCGCGTTGATGAAACTGCCGTGCTGCTCGTTTAGCCGAATTTCGCGGACCAGGTAAGTGGTGTTCAGGATCATGCCGAGGATGATGGTGGCGAAGACAATTACGCCGAGGAACAGCATGACGCTTTGACGCCAGTTGAGGATGATCCAGCCGACGTCCAAGGCAACCGCCAGGGCGACCAGGGATATGCCTAGCACGAGGAAAAATGCAATGGTCTTTCGGCGGCTTGCGATGCGCATCGTTTTGGCGGAGTCTCAACCGATTGTACCGCGGAGAGGCGCTTTCCTGTGCGGCTGTTGCATATCGAACGCGGGATCGTTATCGCAGGGAATTGAACGGACAAAAAAATAAGCTGCGGTTTGTTACGCCGCGGCTTAAGCAAAGAGTTAAATTTTGGATGTTCTTAGAACTGCGCGGAGGCTAGCTCCGGCTGAGCCTCGGAAGCAGCGAATTGCGGCTTTTCTTCCGCGGCCGGTTCAGCGCGCTTTATGGATTCAAGCTTCGTAGTGTGAATTTGTGTCGCCAGGCCGAGTTTCTTGAGCAGGCAGATGCCGTACCAGTTGGCGTCAATTTCGTACCACGTCAATCCGTGGCGCGCCGATACCGGATGCGCGTGGTGATTGTTGTGCCAGCCTTCGCCCCAGCTGAGTATTGCGACCCACCAGCTATTGGTGGAAAGGTCGCGAGTCTGGAAGCGGCGCGTGCCCCAGGAATGCGTGGCAGAATTGACCAGCCAGGTGAAATGCAGACCCATGACAGTGCGAAAGAAAATTCCCCAAAGAACAAAAGGCCAGCCGCCGACCGCAAGCAGAATAAGTCCGAGAACGATCATCGGAACGTAATGATATTTCGTGATCCAGACGTGGAACTTGTCTTTGGCAAGGTCAGGGACGTAACGGGCGAGCGTGGATGTGTCGTGGTGCATGGACTTCCCCATGAGGATCCAGCCCATATGCGCCCACCACTTGCCGTCGATAGGTGAATGCGGGTCGCCTTCATGGTCCGAATATTTGTGGTGAATGCGGTGCGTGGCTACCCAGAAAATCGGCCCGCCTTCGAGAGCGAGCGTCGCGAAAACCGTCAGAGTGTATTCGAGCCACTTGGGAATTTTGTAGCCGCGATGAGTGAGCAGCCGGTGATAGCACATGCCGATGCCCAAGCTCGTAGCCATCCACCAAAGGATCACGGCGACGAAAAACGCTTTCCAGGTGAAGAAGAACAGCGCCGCGATTGCGCCCACATGGAATAACATCATGAAGGACGCGGTAACCCAGTTGATCTCGTCGCGAGCGGCCGGTCGTCTTTCCAAATCGGTGAGTTCAACTCCCATTTTCTTGGCCCTTTCTTTCCGTTGCTGATTTTCGATCTACTTTCGCTTCGCTCGATGCGCTTACATTGTGCTTAGACTATCAGTAGTGGCCTAAAGGATTTGTAATAGTTGTGTAATACCGAGACTTAGCGGTTTGAAAAGGTACCTGTACTTTTCCCGTACCGGATGTTTCGTATGAACACAACGGTCGTCAAAATCGAGTCACTGTGAAGCTGAGTTAATGACGCGCCTTGGGCGCAAAGGTCTGGCTTCTGCAGTGCTACGCAGGCTCAAAATCAGAGCCACATTGATTACGCGAGGCAGTCTGATTCAGAGGGTTCTAGAACCGGCTGTTGCGCCCTACGGAACAGCGAGCCCTAGTTTCCTTTACTCTTCTGCGCGAAGGCCGGATAATTTGGCGCGTTATCCAAATAGACGGAGCAATACGGGGAACCTCGAAGAAATTGTCGCGCCTAGGCGCGAGTTTACTTGCTCCAGAGCCGCTTCCTGGGAAATCATTGCGGCCCATGAGACCTGCGGGGTGATCGAACGATGAGACGTTCAGACTTGGTGCGAAATGCCACGAAGGGAAAGACCGTGCGGACCTCGCAAATTGTTTTTGGCGAGCGCCAACACTTGTTGCGCGTGCTGGATTCCGTGGAACGCAGCGCCCTTCCCGCGCCTCGGCTTGAGCAAGAGCGGCGTGTGATCGAGCAATTGATCCATGCGCGAACGCAGGAGCTAAACCGCATCAACGCCGGCTGGGACGAAAAGATTGGCTTAGTGCTAAGCGCAGAAGTTAAACCGGACACGCTGGACAGCTTGTCTCGCCAGGCGCCGAAGGAAGATTACTACCTGCTGCGGTTGATCAGCGAGCACCCAAGAGTTTCCGCCAAGACGTTGGGGCACCTTTCGCATCATCCGTATTCCGCTATTCGCGAGAATATTGCGCGGCATCCGAATAGCGACGCAGCCACGCTCACGCGGCTTAGCCGGGATCGCACCCAACCTCTGTGGTATCTGGTTGCATTTAACCCCAATGCTCCATCCAATCTACGCAAGAAGCTGCAGGAGCGCATGCGGCGGCTCGGCGAGAAATCTGCCACCCAGTAATCGGGAGCCTCCAACAGCGCTTTATTCCTTCAATGGTGCTCGTCTCATCGCTCTTAGCTTTAGTAATTCCGATGCAAGGACGGAAATGCTTGTGATGTAGAATCGCCGCCATGGCGCATTCCTCCGTATCTTCTACCGGTGTCTTTAATATTGCAGATGAATTTATTTCCAGGCCTGCGCGCCAGCATCCGGACAAGCCTGCAATACTTGGCGTAGAGCGAGGGGCAGGCTACAGTGAGCTCGAGTTCGAGGTAGACCGAGTAGCTAACGCGCTGCTCGATTCGAGCTGTAAGCCGGGCGACCGCGTTCTGATCGCATTGCCTGATTCGATCGAGTTCATCGCTTGCTTCTTTGGCGCGGCAAAGATTGGCGCGATTGCCGTGCCGGTGAATTCGATGGCGCGCGCGGCGGACTATCGTCATTTCGTTTCAAACTCTGGCGCACGATTTGCGGTCGTGCAGGACGTGATTCTCGATGAATTCGTAGCTGGACAGCTGGCTAGCGCCCTCGAATTGACCGTGGTCACCGGACGGCGCGTTCCGCGTCTGCAAAGTATCGGATGCAAGACGGTTTATTGGGGCGATTGGCTCCCTTTCGGGCGAGAGGCTCCGCCGACCTATCCGACTTCCGCGACGGATCCCGCATTTTATCTCTACACATCCGGCAGTGGTGGACCACCGAAAGCTGCCGTGCATGCGCATCGCGATATGCTGGTCACTTCGCAAAATTATGCGGACGGGGTCCTTGGACTTCGCGCAGAGGACCGCATGTTTTCGGTTTCGAAGCTCTACTTCGCCTATGGCTTGGGGAACGGAATGTATTTTCCGTTATTTTTTGGCGCGAGTACGGTGCTGTATCCCGAACGCCCGCGTCCGGACCGTGTGGCGCAGATCGTGGAGAAATATCGTCCAACGATTTTTTTCGCTGTGCCTACTTTTTACGCCGCGCTTTTGCGCGAAGCTGAGCAAGGTTTGAAGCTGGATTTTTCGTCTGTTCGCATCGCAGTCTCTGCCGGAGAATCGTTGCCGGCTGAAGTGTTTGAAAAATGTCGCCAGCGCCTAGGTATAGAGATTCTGGATGGCATTGGGTCCACGGAGATGCTGCATGTGTTCTTATCCACGCGACCCCGAAAAGCTCGCCCTGGGACGTGTGGCCGCGAAGTCCCGGGATACCAGGTGCGTATTGTGAACGAGGCAAACGAACAGGTCGCTGACGGCGAAATAGGAAACCTGTGGGTCAAAGGCGACAGCGCATTCTCGGAGTACCGCGAAATTCCTGAGCTAACGGAACGCGTGAAGAAAGACGGCTGGGTGTTTACCGGCGATAAATTCTCACGCGACGCCGGAGGCTTTTATCATTACGCGGGCCGCGCCGACGACATGATGAAAGTCTCCGGCATGTGGGTTTCGCCCGGGGAAGTGGAGAATATTCTGCTTTCGCATCCCGCCGTGGCTGAATGCGCCGTGGTTGGGCGGCCTGATGCGATGGGATTGGTGCGTCCGGTCGCGTACATCGTAGTGCGTCCAGGCTTGCTCACTCCGTCGGGCGGCTTGGACAGCGAAATCAACGGCTGGCTGCACACTCGCCTGGTCGGTTTCAAGTGCCCCCACGAATTCCGCTTCGTCCCCGAATTGCCGAAAACCGCCACAGGCAAAATCCAACGCTTTCTTCTTCGATCCTCTTGAGCGAGTGTCTAAGGTCGGCAGGTCGGGGAGGCGTGTAGGTGCGTAGGTGCGTAGGTGCGTAGGTGCGTAGGTGCGTAGGTGCAGGCTTCTCTAGCTGGTGCTCGATTAGGTTTTAGTCACTCTTTCTTTCCCAAGTTTAAAGAAAGGTCATTTGGATAAAATTGCTTAATTTTAGGAGG
This sequence comes from Candidatus Acidiferrales bacterium, assembly GCA_049693615.1. GTDB lineage: Bacteria > Acidobacteriota > Terriglobia > Acidiferrales > UBA7541 > Palsa-295. Next base: position 144,229 of record JBAVQB010000028.1, read on the forward strand.
GAAAAGAACCTTCGCGTAAGCTCCGGCTAGCATGCCCAACAGAAACCAAATGCAAAATGTACTGAGGAGAAGAAGCAGCCACGGATGAACACCGATTCCGACACTAATCGAAACAGCCAATAGGAAACAACCAAGAAAAACAAGCCAAGCATAGGTGCCAGAAACGCAGAGTGAGCATTTGCACGACGGGCATGGAAATTGTTCCCTAACCCATCTCTCTCCGAAGCCTATCTTGACGTCGAAATAGGGAATTTCCGAATTACACTTCGGGCATTTGAACTTTACCGAAGCCGGATAGAGTAGTTGGAGCAGTTTGTCCATTCTAAGAAACTCATCGACACATGGCCCTGGCTCATCGTATGTGATTTGCGGCAGGAATCCAAGAGAGGCGACTAGCCTAGTCTCGGCGAAGCCCAAAGCCCTGATAGGCGACAACCGGAAACTATCCGCTAACCGCAATTCTTGCCGCAAGACAAATTGGCTCTTTACAGCTATAATTAATTCTTTATATTGGCCTACAGGGACGAGCCAATGCTTCCACTTCATTTACAGCCCGAAAGCCACATACCTCTTTACGTTCAACTGCGTGATCAACTCCGCGCGCTGGTCCATTCCGGCGAGCTGCGCTCCGGTGACAGGATTCCCGCGAGCCGCGAGTTAGCCACGCAACTCGGAGTGCACCGAACCACGGTAGCGAACGCGTACGCTGAACTCGAAGCTGAGGGAATGATTCAAGGCCATGTAGGCCGCGGCACATACATTTGCGGCGCACCGGCCAAGCAGTTCACTCCGCCTCCGCGCGCAAATGGCAATGGCGGCGGCATGCGTTGGGAATCGATCTTTGCCGACGAGCGCGGCGACGAAAATCTGACGCGGCTGATGCCGGAAGTCCCGGCGGATTCGATCGCGTTTATTACCGCTCGACCCTCTGAAGAATTTTTTCCAGTGGAAGAATTTCGCCGCTGCTGCAACGCGGTGCTGCGCAACGATGGCAGGCGCGTGTTACAGCTTGGCTCTTCCGATGGCTACGAGCCGCTTAAGCGCGTCTTAATCGAATTTCTTCGCGCCGACGGACTACAAGTTCGCGGCGAGCAGCTTCTTATTACGGATGGCTGCCAACAGGCCATCGATCTGGTCTGCAAAGCTTTCTTGCGCCCGGGGGATTCGGTGGCGCTGGAAAATCCCGCCTATCCCGGCGCGGTAGCGATTTTCGCGGGGGCGAGAGTGCGCATGTTGGCCGTTGGCGTGGAAACAAATGCTCGGCCCGCGGGCCACGTGGGAATGGATCTGGACGCGCTGGAATCGGTGCTGTTGCAAAATCGCGTGAAGTTTATTTTCGTTACTCCGGATTTTCATAATCCAACCGGCACAACGCTACCGCTGGCGGAACGCCGGCGCATTCTGGAGATTGCCTCGCACTATCAAGTGCCAATTATTGAAGACGCAATTTACGCGCGTCTTCGTCTTCGCGGCACTGCTCTGCCATCTCTGAAATCGCTGGACCGCGCAGGAAACGTGATTCAGATCGATAGTTTTTCGAAGATTGCGTTTCCGGGCCTGCGCGTCGGCTGGTGTATAGGGCCGGAAGACGCCATCGAGCGATTAAGATTGGTGAAGCAATCAACCGATCTACATACAGATCAGCTCGCCCAGGCGACTTTGGCGGAATTTGTGCGCCGCGGCTATCTGGCGCGCCATTTGTCAAAGATGAAGAGAATTTATCGCGGCCGGCTGGAAGCGATGGAATCCTCGCTGCAAAAACACATGCCCGAAGAAACTACCTGGACGCGTCCCGAGGGCGGAATGTCGGTATGGGTTACTCTGCCGCCGGGCTTCGATTCCGGCGAACTTCTGATTCACCTTCGCGAGCGCGGTGTGGTGTTCGTGCCAGGCCGATATTTCTATTTGCAAAATCCACAGCCCAGTACTTTGAGGCTGGGCTTCGCTGCGCTCGACGAGAAACGCATAGCCAAAGGCGTGCAGATGTTTAGCGAACTCCTGAAGCTCGAAATAAGGAAGCGGCAACGCGGTGCGCGAAACGAATCGCCGTCCCGCGTAGCTTTGGTCTAGCGATATGCTGCTTGAACCCAACCCGACGAATGTATGTTTCGGTTGCGGAGGCGCGAACGCGCGCGGGATGCTGCTTACGTTCGAGCAAGATGATACCGCTCGACGGATCGTGGGAAATTTCAGACTGGGCGCGGAATATCAGGGAGGCTCCGGTTTCATTCACGGAGGGATCATCGCCACCGTGCTGGATGAAGTGATGGGCAAGGTCAATCGCTTTCGCGGCGTGCGTGCGGTTACCGCGGAACTCAATGTGGAGTATTTGAAGCCTGTGCGGGTTGATGAAGACTTGATTGTCGAAGCGCACGAAGTGGAAAAGTCCGGACGCAACTTGCATCACGTGGGAGAAATTCGCAATCAAGCCGGACAAGTACTGGCGCGAGGGCGCGGCCGCTTTGTGATAATCGAACCCAGGGAATCGCGCGATAAAGACACGGCGGGGATTGCCGGCGGCAGCAAAAGCTCTTAATTTTGATTTGAGAACAGGAGAAACATTATGGATCTTATGAACAATAATTTGTGGCGCGTGAAAGTGGGCTTGGCGGAGATGTTGAAAGGCGGCGTGATTATGGACGTCACAAACGCGGAGCAGGCGCGCATTGCCGAGCAGGCTGGAGCTTGCGCGGTGATGGCGCTCGAACGCGTGCCTTCCGACATTCGCAAGGACGGCGGCGTGGCGCGCATGGCCGCTCCCCGCATCATTCGCGAAATCATGAACACGGTGTCGATTCCGGTGATGGCTAAAGTGCGCATCGGCCATTTTGCGGAGGCGCAGGTGCTGGAGTCGCTCGAGGTTGATTACATCGATGAAAGTGAAGTGCTGACCCCAGCCGACGACGAGCACCACGTCTGGAAGCACGGCTTCAAAGTGCCGTTCGTTTGTGGCGCGCGCAATTTAGGCGAAGCGCTTCGACGCATTACCGAAGGCGCGGCGATGATTCGCACCAAGGGCGAAGCAGGTTCCGGCAATATCGTCGAAGCTGTGCGCCACATCCGCACCATCGTGAGCCAGATGAAACGCCTCACGCTATTGGGTGAAGAGGAATTGGTTCACGAAGCCAAGGAGCTTGGCGCACCTTTTGAACTGATCCAATGGGTTGCAAAGAACGGGAAGTTGCCCGTGCCGAATTTTTCGGCAGGCGGCATTGCGACTCCTGCTGACGCTTCGCTGGTCATGCAGTTGGGCGCTGAAGCAGTCTTCGTCGGCTCCGGCATTTTCAAGTCCAGCGATCCAGCGCAACGCGCGCGCGCAATCGTGAAAGCCACCACGCATTACAAGGACCCGAAAGTTGTGCTGGAAGCTTCCGAAGAGCTGGGCGACGCGATGAAAGGTCTCGATATTCGGCAGCTGGAAGAAAAAGATTTGATGCAAACCCGCGGCTGGTAATTCGTCCAGGAAAACCAGCAGGCAGGCTCAATGCCTGCTAGGCACAAATGACCATTGGAATACTCGCGATTCAAGGCGATTACGAGGCCCACGCCAAGATGCTTGACCGCATTGGCGCGTCCTATACCTACGTGCGCCGCCCGGAAGATTTGAAGGACGTTTCCGGCGTGATTCTGCCGGGGGGCGAGAGCACTACGCACTTGAAAGTAATGACGGAAGAAGGCCTGTTTGATTCGCTGAAACAGTTTGCCTCAGACGGCGGCGCGTTTTTCGGCACCTGCGCTGGAACGATTCTGCTGGCGCGCGAAGTCCACGGTCCGGCGCAGGAATCCCTCGCGCTGCTCGATGTGTCAGTTTTGCGCAACGGCTACGGCCGTCAGCTCGCCAGCGACGTGCATCTGGGTCAGACCAAGCTCCGTTCCGAGCCTGTGGAAATGGTCTTCATCCGCGCGCCGATTATCGAATCGGTCGGCAAAGGCGTGCAGGTGCTGGCTGAAGACGCGGGCCATCCGGTCCTCGTGCGCCAGGGGAAAATTCTGGCTTCCACTTTCCATCCGGAACTCAGTGGAGATCCATCCATCCACGAATATTTCCTAAGCATTGCAAACAATGCTACCTAGGCGATGCTCATGGCTGAACCTGTAAAAGTTCTTTTCGTGTGCATGGGAAATTGTGTGCGCAGTCAGATGGCCGAAGCGATTGCGCGCCACGATGCTTCCGACATCATCACAGCGGAAAGCGCAGGAGTTCATCCACTCGGGTTCATTGACAACACTACGCAGCGCGTCCTGCGCGAGCGCGGCATCTCTTTCGACGGCCAATTCTCAAAGGGCACGCGTGACCACTCGCTTCAGAAGCCGGACCTGATCGTAAATATGTCGGGCGTTTCCGGAGCCTCGCTTTTTGCCGGTCTAACATTTGAAGATTGGCAGATCCGAGATCCCTTCGGAGAGGCTATAGAACTCCACCGCAGCATTTGCGATGATATCGAACAACACGTTAAGGAATTGGCTGTCCGCTTGCGCCGGTCTCAACCGAAACAGGACGCCGATGCCGGCTCGCAAACGGATAGCGAGAGTCCGTAGCGCCGGCGTCCCGCCGGCAGATTCGGATGTGGCACTCTAGGAAGCCAAAAACAGCCGGCAAGATGCCGGCGCTACTTTGCGAGGCATTTTGCGCCGCGAGAAAACCAGCGTCTCCCAGGAAGATTATTTAAAAGCTATCTGGGAAATCGTGCAGGAAGAGCAGATTCCCATTAGCGCGCGTTTGGCGGAAGACCTTGGCGTAACCCCGCCCGCGGTAACTGCCGCTTTGAAACGGATGACCCGCACGGGCTACTTGCGCGTGATGCGCGGTGGCCGCATCGCGCTATCCGAAAAAGGGAAGGGAATTGCTCAGCATCTTGTCCTTCGTCACCGGCTCGCTGAAAAACTTCTCACCGAAGTGATCGGCATCAATTGGTCTCGCGCGCACGAAGAAGCCGAACGCCTCGAACATGGCATTTCGCCGGAGGTAGCCGAACTTCTGTTGAAACGCTTTGGCCGCGACGTTCGCTGCCCTCACGGGGTACCTCTCTTCGGAGGTATGTCGAAATTGCGCAAAAAATTCGGCGCGGTGCGCTTGTCCGACGCGGAAGTGGCGCGCTCCTATGAAGTTTTGCGCGTGTTTGAAAAAGACCCCAAGTTTCTCGAATTCATGGAAGGTCTGCAACTCCGCCCCGGCACGCACGTCCGCGTCCATCAGCGCGAATACGACGAAACCATGGCCGTGTCCATCGCGCACCGGGCTGCCCGCGTCCACTTAGGCAAACCAGCCACCGAGCGCATATGGGTACGGCGCCTGTCCTCTTAGCAGGACAATTTCTCAGCGACGCCGTATAGCTGTCCGGCGCGCGCACACGAAAATCCCAAGAACGAGCAGAAGCCTCCCTCCTTTGGCGCCCTGACCGCATTAAGTTCTTTGCTCTCAAGAGCAGAACGACGTCCAATCTCGGCATGCGGCGTGCGTGCACTTTGGGCAAAAGTGTGCCGGAGGCGAAACGCATGGGAGCTCTATGGCTGGACTTCCGCTACGGAATCCGAATGCTCTTGAAGAATCCCGGGTTCGCTCTTATCGCCGTTTTGACGTTGGCGCTCGGTATTGGCGCCAACACCGCTATCTTCTCGGTCGTTAATGCCGTCTTATTGGAATCCCTTCCTTACAAAGATCCCGGCAAACTTGTCTTCGTTTGGTCCACCATGGTTTCGCGCGGCATCAACCTCTCTGGTTCTTCGGCGCCGGACTTCCGCGAATGGCGCTCCCGTAATCAAGTCTTTTCCGATATATCCGCTTCGAATTATCTCGACGTGGATCTTGCGGCTCCCGGCGAACGGCCAGCGCGCCTGAAAGCCGTGGCGATGACGCCTGGAATGTTTTCGTTGCTGGGCGTCGATCCTGCGCTCGGACGCGGCTTTCTTCCCGAAGAAGAGCAATGGGGACGACATCGCGTCGCTATCTTGAGCTACGCCTTGTGGCAGTCGAAGTTCGCCGGAGATAACAACATTCTCGGGCGAACGATTCATTTGGACGGCGAAGACTATTCCATCGTCGGCGTCATGCCTCGCGGAATGCCGTTTTTCGATAACGTGCCGCCCGTTGACGTCTATGAGCCGTTAGCGTTCGCGCCGAAAGATAATATGAATACGCGTTCGAATTATTATCTGAACGTTGTGGGGCGTTTGAAACCCGGTGTGACCGTGCCCCAGGCGCAGGAGGAAATGTCCCGTGTCGCTGCGGAGATCGCGAAGGAAGTTCCGGCAAATAAGGGAATTAGCGCGAGGGTAGTGCCGGTGCGCGAACAACTTGTCGGCGACGTGCGCCAGGCATTGCTGATTTTATGCGGAGCCGTCGGGTTCGTTTTGCTGATTGCCTGCGCCAATCTCGCCAATCTCATGTTGGCGAGAGCCACCACACGCGAACAGGAATTTGCCGTCCGCGCAACGCTCGGAGCGAGTCGCTTGCGTCTCGTGCGTCAACTCTTAACGGAAAGCCTGCTGATTGCTTTTCTGGGATATATCGGCGGGATAGCGCTCGCGATTTGGGGAATGAACGCTCTGGAAGCGCTGATCCCTACCTCGCTGCCGCAGTTTCGTCCGATTGCTATAAATGCGCCGGTATTAGTTTTCACCGCCACGCTCTCTTTGCTGACCGCCGTACTCTTTTCGCTTGCGCCGATTTTTCATGCCTCAAAGCGTGACGTTCAGAATACCCTGCGCGAAGGCGGTCGCAGTGGTGCAGACGGTCGTGGGCGTAGCCGCCTGCGTAGCGTGCTGGTTGTGGCCGAACTCGCGCTCGCAATGCTGTTGCTGGTAGGCTCGGGCCTTCTTATCGCGACGTTTGGTGCGTTACGCCACACCGATCCGGGATTTTCACCGGGTCATGTCCTCACCATGAATATTCCACTCTCGCCCGCCGATTTTCCTGACGGCCACGAGAACCAAGCCATTCAGTTTTTTCAGGACCTTGCCGTTCAAGTGGACGCTCTACCAGGCGTCAAAGCTTCCGGTGTGACCAGCACACTGCCGTTGGGGTTCGGGAGTGGATGGGGCAAGAATCTTGATGTGTTGGGGCATACTCCGGCGACTTCCTTGGATCAAGTTCCCATTGTGCGGTTTCAATTGAGCAGTCCTGGATTCATGCCCGCGATTGGCGCTCGTTTGCGTCAGGGACGCCTTTTCACCGATCAAGACAACCAGCAAGCGCCTGGCGTTGCGATTATCAACCAGGCTCTCGCGCGCCAGTTTTTCCCCAACGAAGATCCCATCGGCAAATCCATACGCATGGTTCCTCCGCTCGATCTTTTGCCGCCCGAGGCTCGCGATCCGGAACACTTGGCGCCGGTCCGGACGATCGTCGGCGTGATCGCCGATATGAAAAACACTTCGATGAACCAGCCGGCGCTTCCGACTGTGTTCGCTCCTTATTTTCAATATAAGAACGAAGGCTGGAGTTCAACCTTGGTATTTACCGTGCGCACTTCTGGAGATCCGCTTGCACTGGCAACAACGGTCCGCGACTTAATCCAACAGCGCCTTCCTGATCAGCCCGTCTCGGATGTGGCGGCGATGGACGAACTGCTCGGACGCTCGCTTTCCGGAGCGCGGTTCAGCATGCTTTTGATCAGCATTTTCGCCGGATTAGCGTTGGTCCTCGCTGCCGTGGGAATCTATGGAGTGATGGCCTACGTGGTTGCTCAGCGAACCCGCGAAATCGGAATCCGTCTCGCGTTGGGGGCGCAACCGAACGATGTTCTCGGTGTGGTCATGAAACAGGGAAGCAGCCTTGCACTCGCGGGCATCGCGATCGGGCTAGTGGGTGCGCTCGGCCTTACACGCCTGATGTCCAGCTTGCTCTACGGCGTTGGGCCCACGGATTTAGTCACTTACGCCAGTGTTACAGCGGTGCTAGTTTCAGTGGCGCTGCTGGCCTGTTTTCTGCCGGCGCGCAGAGCTTCGCAGGTTGACCCCATGGTAGCCTTGCGCCACGAATAACCAACCAAACGCGCGCGGGATCACATTGGCGCTGCTGTCTAACTTAGCCGCTCCAGGTGGTAGACTTGAATTTTGCATTGCGCGGGAGTAACTTTAAACAAGCGCTCAGTTCGTTTGTAGGCAAAATGTCCTTCGTGCGCAGGTGCGCTTACGTTTCAAGTCATTGCAGAAGGCCGGTTAAGTCCCATGCAAAGTTTTGATCGTAGCATCCCTATCTCAATGGAGTGGAGGAAATCACATGGCAACGGCAGTGGTTCAACCCGATAGCAGTGTTACCGGTTTCGTATCCAAGACAGGCAAGCTTCTCATCAACGGCAAGTGGGTAGATGCGGCTTCAGGCAAGACTTTTGCTACATACAATCCCGCCACCGGCGAAGTCCTCGCTAACGTTGCCGCGGGCGACAAGGAAGACATCGACCGAGCGGTGAAGGCGGCACGCGCTGCTTTTGAAACCGGCAAGTGGTCGAAAATTTCACCTTCCGAACGCGGACGTTTGCTTTGGAAGCTCGCCGACCTGCTCGAGAAGCACACCGAAGAATTTGCGCAGCTCGAATCGCTCGACAACGGCAAACCGCTGAAGGTCGCGCGCGCTGCCGACATTCCGCTCGCCGTCGATCATTTTCGGTACTACGCAGGATGGGCCACGAAAATTGAAGGCAACACAATTTCGCTGGGCCTGGCGAATCGTGGAAAATTCCATGCCTACACCGTCCGCGAACCTGTGGGCGTCGCCGGACAAATCATTCCCTGGAATTTCCCTCTACTAATGGCGGCATGGAAACTCGCTCCGGCTCTCTCTGTTGGCTGCACCGTCATATTGAAGCCGGCGGAGCAAACACCACTCACCGCACTGCGACTGGGCGAACTCATCATGGAAGCGGGATTCCCGGAAGGAGTCGTAAATATCGTTCCTGGTTTTGGCGAGACGGCGGGCGCTGCGTTAGCCGCGCATCCCGATGTGGACAAGATAGCCTTCACCGGTTCTACCGAAGTCGGCAGACTTATTATTCACGCTGCCGCCGGCAACTTGAAGAAAGTTTCGCTCGAACTGGGTGGCAAGTCTCCCAACATCATTCTGGACGACGCCGACATTGACTCCGCTATCCCCGGCGCAGCCAGCGCGATCTTCTTCAATCAGGGCCAGACCTGCTGCGCGGGTTCGCGTCTTTTCGTCGACAAGAAAATTTTCGATAAAGTCGTCGATGGCGTGGCGCAGAACGCCAGCAAAATCCGCATCGGACAGGGATTTGATCCCGACGTTGACATGGGCCCGCTGGTTTCCGAAGAGCAATTCAATAAAGTCTGTGGCTACCTGGAATCCGGAAAGCAGGAAGGCGCCAAAGCGGTCACCGGCGGCTCGCGATCAGGGAATCGAGGCTACTTCGTGCAACCCACCGTGCTGATCAACACTACCGACACAATGAAAGTGGTGCAGGAAGAAATTTTCGGACCGGTGCTTACGGCGATTCCGTTCAGTGACATCAACGAAATTGCCGCCAAGGCGAATAACACGGAGTACGGCCTTGCCGCAGGAATCTGGACACGAGACATCAAGAAGGCTCATGCTCTCGCGTCCAAACTCCGCGCGGGAACCGTGTGGATCAATTGCTACAACGTGTTCGACGCAGCGCTCCCATTCGGCGGATATAAGCAGTCCGGCTGGGGCCGCGAGATGGGCCACGAAGTCCTCAAGAATTACACGGAGGTCAAGTCGGTCTGCGCCGCGCTGTAGACTTGGTATCGCAAATAGAAAAGGGGCCGGCGTCACATAGTGACGCGGCCCCTTTTGTTGTCTACCAGAGTCTTTTGGATTCGGCTACTGCGCTTTGGTCTGCTGGTTCCGCAACTGCTGCTTCCAACCTAAAATGCGCGCCTTGTTACCGGCTTCTTCGGCTTCGGGAATCATGCCCAGCCGCTGATACGCGCGAGAAATCGTGGTCCAGGCGAGAATGTCGTCAGGTTCCAGAACCAAAATCCTTCGAGCTGCTTCGATCGTGCGATTAAAATCTTCCTGGGCGTGATACGCTTGCGCCAGGCCATGAAGCGCGTCGATCAACTTTGGATCGAGCTCCAGCGCCCGGTTGTATTCTTCAATCGCGGATTCAAGTTTGCCCTCGCCAAAAAAATCGATTCCAGCGTAGTAGTGGTCTTCCGCGGTCATCACAATCCTTTTGCGAACGTCTCAATTCTACCATCCCATAATGGGCGGGTTGCGACAGTGGGGTGCGCGCGATGCTGAACGCCCTGCGCTACTACTGGATCATCTCGAAGGGCTATCGATTGCGACCGTGGGCCTCGCCTTACATTCGCTGGCGAATGGAAACATTCTTTGGCAAAGAAGCCACCGGACTCGATGCGGGGAAATTCTTTGCTTTGATGTGGCGAGAGCGCGCCCGTATGGAACGCTTCCTGGAGTGGGTCGCCATCCGCCGCGCCGCTCAGAAGCTTTGAAGACTCCGCTCACGCAAACGTTCGGCACAACGCGGGAGTTCCTGAGCTTTTTATGTGACGCCTGCAGACCGGAATCTCTAACCCGAATCTCCGGTTTGCAGCGACCTAAAGTTTCCCGGACATCCTCGATAGTAATTTCCCCTGCTGCGACAATACGGAAATAATCAAGTGGTCCGTCAACGGCACATCGTGATCGCGAATTTTCAGCAGAAACATCAACCGGTTATTGCCATCTTCAGATGCAAATATCACGCGCTGCACCGTGACCTGCGAAACCGCACGCATCGCCAGCCCGCGCTTCCATTGCGCTTTGAACTGAATCCCGTTGAAGAACGGTGGCAGCGGTGCGGCCGTGTAGATGTCGGCGTCGCAAACTGTGATGAAAGTCTGAACCTGCACGGTGATCTGCTCGGGGAAATTTCTGACTACCTGCGAACTCTTCCGAAATTCGTCGCCCGACGCGGTTTCACGCCGCTCTAAGCCGTCGAAGAAATCTCCGGCCGTCATCACCGGATTAAAATTAACGCAAATCTTGCCGTCGCGGATCTGGCCCGAACTGATAGGGACCACTTCCTTGTATTCCACAATGGGTGGAGGAGCTTGACCAAAGGCGCTCGGCAAAATCAGCAATGCGGCGCTGATGTTCACGATTCTCAACATTGTTCGCGGCAGGAAGCCCGGTGGCCACACCGACATCCTCCTATTATCCCTGTTCTGCGAGGTTTTACGCTCAATTCGCGAACTGCGCTTTGGCGTATAATAAACGTTAGCGCCGCCGCAGTCGACGCAATGGTATGGAAGATCTAAAAATCCTGCAAAAAACGGCCGAGCTTCATGACGCGCGCTGGTGGGAGTCCGAGCCTAACAACAAAGCGCATTGCTATCTTTGTCCGCGGCATTGCCATATCGGCGATGGCCAGGCAGGTTTTTGCTTCATACGCGTGAATGAGGGTGGCAAACTTTACAGTCTTGGTTACGCTTCGCCCGCTGCGATCCAGATCGACCCCATTGAGAAAAAGCCGCTCAATCATTTCCTGCCCGGAACGCGCGTTTTTTCCATGGGCACGGCCGGCTGCAACATGGGTTGCTTCTTCTGCCAGAATTGGGACATTTCAAAATCGCGCTCGGACCAGGTGCATTCGACGCACGTTTCGCCTGAAGATGTAGCGCTCCTTGCGATTCGAAATAATTGCCCGTCCATCGCATTCACCTATAACGAGCCGACCATTTGGGGCGAATACGTGATCGATATTTGCCACGCTGCGAAACATCACGGCCTAAATACCGTGATGGTGACGAACGGGTATATCACCTATGACGCGTTCCACGATATTTACGATCATGTTGACGCGGCTAACGTGGACTTGAAAGCGTTCACCGAAAATTTCTATGGACGCATCACTTTGACGCACCTGCAACCCGTCCTGGACACGCTGAAATGGCTGAAAAATGAAACAAACGTCTGGTTCGAGATCACAAATTTAATTATCCCCACGCTCAATGATGACGCGGAAGAATTCCGCCGCCTGGCTGACTGGATCTTCGAGAACCTGGGACCGGATGTGCCGTTGCATTTCACCGCCTTCCATCCAGACTTTAAGTTGCAGGACAAGCCGCGAACGCCGCCCGAAACACTCCATGGCGCCCGCGCCATCGCGCTGGAGGCGGGCTTGCACTACGTATATGAGGGAAACATTCACACTGATGCAGCGAGCACGTCGTGCCCCTCGTGCAAGGCGCTCCTTATTCGCCGCAGTTGGCATGAGGTGCAAGCCAATCGCCTGAATGACGGCCGCTGCCCCAATTGCGGCCTGAAAATTCCGGGACGCTGGAGCAATCCTCGCGGCACGACGCCTTCAAAAGTATTGCAGAAAGCGGAATCCGTCTCGACGGAGCGATACGGCCATCTGAACCTATAGCCCGCCTGCGTGTTCTGAGAACAAGATTGAAGTAACTAATCTGTGCGGCCATCCGTAATAACAATGTTGTGGAGAAAATGACGGAATCAGCCAATGAAGTTGCAATCCGAACCGACCGGGTCTCCAGAAGTTATCAAATGGGCGACGCGCTCGTGCATGCGGTCGATGACGTTACTGTCTCGATCCGCCCAAAGGAATTCGTAGCGCTGCTCGGAAGTTCGGGTTCCGGAAAGTCCACCCTGCTAAATTTGATTGCGGGACTCGACCGTCCCACTTCCGGCGCGATTTTTGCCCACGGACGCAATCTCGCCGAAATGACTTCCGAAGACCTCGCGCAACATCGCAACCACACCGTCGGGATGGTTTTCCAAGCGTTCAATTTGCTTCCGCGCATGACGCTCGAAGAGAATGTCGAACTCCCCCTGCGTCTGGCTGAAGTGGACCGCGCGGAACGCCCTGGCCGCGTGCGCGAAGCTGTCGAACGCGTGCGCCTCTCCGCGCGTTTGACGCATCGTCCCAGCGAATTGTCCGGCGGGGAACAGCAGCGCGCCGCGTTGGCGCGGGCGCTCGTAAATCGTCCGACAATTCTCCTGGCAGACGAGCCCACTGGAAATCTCGACAGCGCTACGGGCGACGCCATCCTTCGCCTCTTGCAAGAGATTAACGACTCGCTGGGCATGACCATTGTGATGGTGACGCACGATCGTGATCGAGCGGCCCGCTATGCGCATCGCATCGTCACCATGGGAGACGGGAAACTGCTCAGCGACGGGAACAAAGTATGAAGGCGCACGACCTCACCGAACTAGCGGCCCGCAACCTTCGCGAAGCGTTGATGAGGAATTCGCTCACCACGCTCGGCATCGCTGTAGGGGTCGCATCGCTCGTTGCCATGCTATCGCTCGGAGTCGGGCTGCAGGAACTGGCGAACAAAAAGCTATCGAAGTCCGGCCTGTTTGACGCCGTCTTTGTAAGTTCGCGGACGAATCAGCGAGGCTTTGGACGCCCCGCACAGTCCGAAACGGCGCCTCGAGAGCAGGTGAAGGTCCTCGATGACAACGCGCGCCAGAAAATCGCCGCTCTTCCAAATGTCGTGGAAGTGTATCCTGAGATTCGTTTCCCCACGGAAATTCAATTCGAAGGCAAGCCGTACTCCACCACCGTTGCGGGAATCCCACCCTCGGCCAAAACGGAAGGCGCGTTCGACGGCATGAAAGGGAATTTCTTTTCGAGCCCGGGTGCCGACGAGGCCATCCTTCAGATCGAATTCGCGAAAGATCTTTCCAGCCAGCCGGACTCATTGATCGGAAAGAATCTCGTCCTTCGTTACGCCGAGCGTCAGCCGTTACCTTCGGAGCCGCGCACGAATAAAGCCAACGCGACCCCATCAAGCCCGGAATCGGCCGACGAAATCACCGGCCAATCGCCCGGATTTTCGATCGTTCCGCGCGAGAAGACTTTCCATATCGTCGGCATCGTCGAAACGGAACCCGCCACGAGCGTTGGCTCGTTTGGCCGCGGTCGCCTCTTGATCCCTATGCAAGTCGCCGAAGTTCTGCGTGTCGCTCAGGCCAACGATTTGCGCGGTCTCTTACGGCGTTCCAGCTCCAAACAAACTTACGACAGCCTCACAGTGCGCGTGAAAAGTCCTTCGGACGTGAAAAGTGTAGAAGACGCCGTCCAGCAGATGGGCTACGGCACTTTTTCGCTTCTCGACGCCACAAAAAGTCTGCGTCTCGTCTTTGCTGTCTTCGATTTATTTCTGGGAATTTTCGGGAGTTTAGCGCTGGCGGTCGCCTCGCTCGGCATCGTCAATACTCTCGTGATGGCCATTCTCGAACGCCGGCGCGAAATCGGCATTTTGAAAGCTCTCGGCGCCGCCGACCGCGATATTCGTCGCCTGTTCTTCGCCGAAGCGGGCGTGATGGGCCTTCTCGGCGGCATCTTCGGCGCAATACTTGGCTGGCTGATTGGCAGCGCGCTCACCTTAGGCACAAATATTTATCTGCATAAACGCGACTTGCCTCCGATTGATTTGTCTTCCGTGCCCTGGTGGATGGTTGCAAGCGCGATCGCGTTTTCGATTGTAGTAAGTCTCGCTGCCGGAATTTATCCCGCGTCGCGCGCCGCGAAGCTAAACCCGGTTGAGGCATTGAGGTATGAATAGCTGTGAGCACGCAACCCGCGAGCACCATCGTGGAACAATCTCCAGACTCAGCACCGCCCTTTGGCCGTGTCTGATTTTGTTGTTAGGGTGGTTCGCCATAGCTTCCACATCGCAAGCTGCCGCGCTCGGACGGGGCGAATGCCGCTCGATGCCGAGCAAAAGTCTCGGCCACCCCGTTCAATACTGCGCCATCCTCCCGCCGAGCTACGATTCCAACAAACAGGCCTATCCCGTTTTGTATTTCCTGCATGGGCTGGGCTCCAACTCGGAAATCCTGATTAATTCCGGCGGAATGGATCTAATAAACGATCTGTGGGCTCAGAACAAAATCGGCGAGTTTCTAATCGTCACTCCGGACGCCGGCCGGTCGTTTTACATCAACTCGCGCGATGGGAAAGTGCGCTACGAAGATTTCTTTATCCACGAATTTATTCCCTACATCGAGAAACAGTATCGCGTCCGCAGCGACCGCGAACATCGTGGCGTCAGCGGAGTTTCCATGGGAGGCTACGGCGCGTTGCGATTTGCGTTTCGCTACCCGCAATTATTTGGTTCCGTGAGTGCGCACAGCGCCGCACTGTTGGCGACGCTTCCCACGGTCAGCAGTTCTGGTTATGAGGGAGCCATACTCAATCGGATTCTCGGCAGTGCCTTCGGCTCGCCTCCGGACGCTGCTTACTGGAAGATAAATAATCCCTTCACTATCGTTCAGAAGGAGGCGCGTCCGGCAGGACTGAAAATATATTTCGATTGCGGCACGGAAGATGATTACGGGTTCGACGACGGCGCGAAGGCTTTCCACGACCTACTGGGCTCCCGCCGCATCGCCCACGAATTCCATCTATATCCCGGTGGCCACGACTGGAATTACGTGGCGGAGCATTTTCCGGCATCGCTGGAGTTTCATTCCCGCTCCTTCGGCTTCGCCGCCAAGTAACATTTCGCGGCGCCGATCGCCGCAGGAATCTTCAGTCTGGCATCCTTCGCCGGTTTAAGATTGCTTGTCTTTCGACACAGCGAGCAACTCACGCACCAGCAAACCGAAATCGAGTTTCGCTCCTGGCGGTGGTGAGAAGTAGTTGTCCCAACTAACGTCCGGAAACCCCATGCGCGTGGCTTGCGCCGGCAGCTGTTCTTGCAAAAGCTTTGTATCGCTGCTGCTCAATCTCTGAATTGCTTCGAAGACTACGCGATGCTCGGCATCCTGCCAGACGTGCTTGGAAAGTTCGCGCATCACGGTTGTCTCCCGCGCATTTGCGCTTCCGCGTATGCAAAGCGCGCACAGGGTTTCGCGCTCTAGCTCAAACACTCGCTGCGCTTGGCTTCGTTTGGGCATGAATTTGTTATCTTTAAAGATATTTCTATTGTAACTGCACGGTAGGGTCACATGGAGTCTTACGCAACTGCGGTTTCGCAATGCTAATGCTTGCATAAAAAAGACGGCGCGGCTCCGAAGGGC
>JBAVQB010000029.1:0-454344 GCA_049693615.1 Candidatus Acidiferrales bacterium
CAACGGTTGTGGCAGGGGGACGTAAAGCAAGGGGAAGGCAGAGACTGCATCCCGCGACAAAAACGTTTCTGGCGCTGCGGACAGCGGTGAATCGAGAAGAGGAGGAACTCGGGCAGTTTCTTTCGCGGACCCCTGCCACTTTAGCTTCAGCGGGACGGCTGATCGTCCTTAGTTACCATTCGCTGGAAGATCGCATGGTGAAACACGAATTCCAGCGGCTCGCGCGCGAAAGAAATTTTCGCGTGCTGACCAAGAAAGTGATTCAGCCGGGAGACGAGGAAATCAGAAACAATCCTCGCTCACGGAGCGCCAAGATGCGCGTATTGGAGAAAGTGGCGACGGCGGATAGCTCGGCGCCTGAGGCATGGTCATGATCGAATATCACACAGTAAAACATATCGATAATTCGCGGCTGGTCCGCCCGACATCTCCAGCGCGTATGCAGGATTTTTGGCGGCGGGTGGCAGCGGGAGCGGCCATGGCGACCTGCCTGCTGGTTTATACCTGGCAGCATTTTGAATGCATTCAGCTGCGTTATGAAGTGGAGCAACTCGAAACGCTGCGAGCGCAGAGTTCGGTTCTGAATCAACAGCTTCATGTGGAAGTGGACACTTTGAGCGCGCCGGACCGGGTTTATTCAATCGCTGGGAAAGAATTGGGATTGACGGTGCCAGTGGTTGGCCAGGCGCCCACGATGGCAGCGGACAGCGACGGAGTGTTAGCGCAAGCGCGCCCTGTTTCTCAAAACCAGCGCCCCTAGAAAGTTTGGTTTACGAAATTGGCAGAGACCCGGCTGACCGGGTCCGAACCCCGCGAAGCATTTCGAACATTCGCGGGGCTAAGTTTTTTGCGGGATAGGCCGGAGCATCATGGAGCAGCGCAGCCTGCGTCGACGCTGGTTAGTGGTTGGTGTCGTGGCGTTGATTTGGATGGCGGCGGTGCTGTTCCGCCTCAGTTATCTTCAACTCGTCTGCTATGCGGAATACTTCGCGAAAGCCCAGCATCAACAACGGCGCGTATTTGAAATAAGCCCGAAACGCGGCGCGATTTACGATCGCAAAGGCCGGGAACTGGCCGTCAGTATCCCGATGGACTCGGTTTTTGGCGATCCCACCGACATCAAAGATGCATCCCTCGTGGCGGAATTGCTCTCGCGCGTTCTGAATATTCCCGCCGTAGAAATCGAAACGAAAATACGAGAGGCGAAAACGCCCGTTCGCCTGGCCAAGAAGCTTTCGCCGGAAACCGTCCAGCGCATCGAGGACATGAATTTGAAGGGAGTCTTCTTCCAGAAAGAAAACCGGCGAGTGTATCCGGAGAAAGAAAGCCTGGCGCATGTGCTGGGTTATGTGGATACCGATGAAAAAGGGATTGGCGGCATCGAGTACGCGTTTGACAAGCAGATTCGCGGGAAGCCTGGGCGCATGATGGTGATGGCGGACGGCAAACGCCGCTGGTACGACCGCAGCGAAGCCGCCGCCGATCCCGGCGGAAGCGTGGTGCTCACCGTGGACGAAACTATTCAATTCATCGCCGAAAAAGAATTGGCTCGCGGAATGGAGGAGACCCACTCGACGTATGGGACTGTGGTGATTCAAAACCCGAATACTGGCGAGTTGCTGGCGCTGGCAAATTATCCGCCGTTCAATCCGAATGATGCGGGGAGTTATCCGGACAAAGTACGCATGGACCGCGCAGTCTCCGCTGCGTATGAGCCAGGGTCAACTTTTAAAGTAATAACCATGACTGGAGCGCTGGAGAACGGAGTTACAAATCCGGATGAAATGATCGACTGCCAGATGGGTTCGATCGTGGTGGCCGGACGGCTGATTCATGACTGGCACCCGTTCGGAATTCTCAGCGTGCGCGATGTGCTGGCGAATTCCAGCGATGTCGGCTCTATTAAGGTGGCCATGCGTCTGGGTGCGCCGAAGTTTTACGACGTGATTCATTCCTTTGGAATCGGACAGCTGACTGGAATCGAACTGCCGGGCGAGAACCGCGGAATATTGCGTCCTGTGGATGACTGGATCGCCAGCTCCATTGGCTCCGTGGCCATCGGGCAGGAAGTTAGCGTGACGCCGGTGCAAATTATTTCTGCGATTTCGGCGGTGGCGAACGGGGGGATGCTCTACAAGCCTAGAATAGTGAAGGATATTCAAGGCGGGTCGCCACCGCTGGTCGTTTCGCACCCAGCTCCGCAGCAAGTAACAGACGCGACGACCGCGGCGACTGTGCGGGGAATGATGGAAACAGTAGTGCTGTCCGGTACGGGCAAGAAGGCTCAGCTCAATGGATACACAGCAGCGGGGAAGTCCGGGACCGCGCAACAAATCGATCCAAACACCGGCCGCTACTCGCCGAATAAATACATCGCTTCGTTTGTCGGATTCGCGCCGGTGAACGAACCGGCCATATCCATACTCGTCGTGTTCGATTCACCGGAAGGAGCGCACCACGGTGGAGAAATCGGCGGGCCGGTTTTCAAGCGCATCGCGGAACAGGTGCTGGCGTACATGGACGTGGACCACGACATTCCGGGAGCATCCACCGTGGAGACCGCGAAGAACGTGAAGCACTCGCAAAAGCCGGAAGAAGACATCAGCGCGGGAATTAACGAAGCGCGTTTTAATGCGGCAAAAGATCAGCCTGATTTTTCGGAGGTCACGGCGGTCGAGGTTAGCGACGGCGACGCGGTGGTGGTTCCGGATCTGACCGGACAGACCGTTCGCGGAGTGACGGAAGAATGTTCGCGGCTGGGCTTGGCGCCTTCGCTGATTGGCAGCGGAGTTGCCTTGGAACAGTCGCCCGAGGCGGGCACGCGCGTGGCGCGGGGAACCAGAGTGGCCGTGCGCTTTGGACGCATGGTGGCGGATGCGCGATCCAAGGATCTACAAAGGAACGTAAATTGAGATTTGTGATGGAGCCGGGGACGGACGCAAATGCGGGAGGCAGCTCGGAGACGCCGAAGAGACGCGAATCAAGCTTGCAAGAAATATTGAGAGGAATCGAGCGAGTTGGCGCCAGCGGAGCCGCAGACCCTAGGATCTCTTCAGTGGCTTGTGATAGCCGGAAAGTCAGGTCGGGGGCACTGTTTTTCGCTTTGCCGGGACAAAAAGCAGACGGCAACAAATTTGTAAGCGAGGCAACCGCGCGTGGTGCTGTCGCCATCGCGAGCGCCGAGCCGCGAAACGCGGATGCCAACGCCGCGATCGCCTGGATTCAACTCGTTCCCGGCACCGAGCGCCGTGCTCTGGCTGCCGCAGCAGCGAACTTTTACGGGCATCCGGCGAACTCGCTGAAGCTGATTGGCGTGACCGGAACAAACGGAAAGACCACCACAACCTTTCTAATCGATTCGATTTTGCACGCTGCCGGGTTTACGACGGGACGAATCGGCACGACTGGTTATGAAACTCCGCGCGGGACTCGCATGGCGGTGAATACCACGCCAGAATCGCTCGATTTACAGGAGATGTTTGCGGAAGTGCGCGATGCCGGCGGAACGCATGCGGTGCTGGAAGTAAGTTCGCACTCGCTGGCCATGGAGCGAGTGTGGGGGTGCCATTTCGCTGTCGCGATCTTCACAAATCTGACGCGCGACCATCTGAATTTTCACAAAACTTTCGAAGAATACTTCGCCGCCAAGCGCCGCTTATTTGAAGGCATGGGCGCCGGCGCGCCGGATGTCGCCGTAATCAATGCGGACGATCCTTATTCGCCGCGCCTGGAAGGCTTAGCGAAGCGCACGCTTAAATATGGGCTGAATGAGGCTGCGGAACTGACTACGAAGACTTTTTCGCTGCGGTTTGATGGGCTGTCGTTCACCGCACAAACACCGGCGGGGAAAATTGAAGTGCGCTCGAGATTGGTGGGGCGCATTAACGTCTACAATATTTTGAGCGCGGTCGGCGCGGCCATCGCGCTGGAAATTCCGCGCGAAAAAATCGAAGAGGGAATCGCGAATCTGGAATTGGTACCCGGGCGTTTCCAACAAATTGACGAAGGGCAGCCTTTTCTGGTGGTGGTGGATTACGCGCATGCGGACGACGCCATTCGCAACCTCATTACTACGGCGCGGGAACTGAATCCATCCGGCCGAGTCATCACGCTCTTCGGAGCGGGAGGGGAACGCGACCGCTCCACGCGTCCGCTGATGGGAGAAGCAGCCGGCGCCTTGAGCGATTTGGTGATTCTTACCGACGACAATCCTCGCAAAGAAGACCCGCTACTGATCATGAATGACGTGGTGGTGGGATTGCAGAAAGTGAATGCGAAGTATCGAATTGAGCCGGACCGTGAAGTGGCGCTGGAGATAGCCATCGACGAAGCACAGCCTGGAGACATTGTGTTACTCGCCGGCAAGGGCCACGAAAACTACCAGATTTTGCGCGACCGCACGTTTGAGTTTGACGATCGCGAAAAGGCTCGGGCGATTTTGCGGCGCAAAGGTTATTCCAAGAAAAGCGTCAAGAAGTAGCCTTTTCGGCTCGAAATTTGCAGTGTTCGAATTGGTTTCGAACAAGTAGTTTTGCGAGCGACTATCAGCCCATTGGAGACGCAATGCGGTGGACAGCGGTTCAAGTGGCCGAAACTCTGGGTGTCGCGCTTCCCACGGGCGTCGATCCCTTGGCCGGGATGGCCGGCGTCTCGATTGATTCTCGCGCGATTCGGCCTGGAGAACTGTTCGTCGCGATACACGGTCCGCGTCACGATGGACACAACTTTGTCGCTGAGACACTTTCTCGCGGGGCTGTGGCCGGGGTGGTGGCGCGCGAAAAGCTACAAGAATATCCGGGGGGAATCAGGCGAACGCTATTCGCCGTGGACGACACCCTCGTGGCGCTGCACCGGCTGGCAGCGCGCGCCTGCGAGATTTGGCGGCGCGCGAAACCGGGGAGGCGAATCGGTGCGGTGGCCGGCTCCCTCGGCAAAACAACCACCAAAGAAATCTTTGCGGCGCTTGTGGGCGCGCGGTTCCGCGTATTGAAGACGCAGGGAAATTTGAACAACGAGTACGGTCTGCCGCTCACTTTACTGCAACTGGACGATCAGTACGACGCGGCGGTGGTGGAAATGGGTATGTCGCATCGGGGCGAGTTGGCGCGGCTGGCGCGGATTGCTCCGCCCGATGTGGGAGTGATTACGCGCATCGCCGTGGAGCATCTGGAATTTTTTTCGTCCATTGAAGAGATTGCGCTGGCGGAGCGCGAACTAATCGAAAATTTGGCATGGCCCGGCGCGACCGCGGTGCTCAACGCAGACGACGAGCGTGTGGCGAAGTTTGCGGATGTGGCGAGCGGCAACGTGATTTGGTTTGGAACCAGCGCGCGTGCGCAGTTTCGCGCCGAAAAAATTCAAGAACGCGGCGTCGGAGGGTCGGCTTTTGACTTTATTTCGCCGAGTGGAAGCGCGCGGTTGGAATTACCGTTGATCGGACGGCACAACGCGATGAATGCGTTGGCGGCGTTGGCGGCGGCGAGCGTGTGGGGTATCGGCGCTGCAGAGGCACGAGAGGTATTTCCGACTCTGGCGCCCGCAGACAAGCGTGGCGAAGTAGTTCGGTTTGAAGGCGGCCTCACGGTGATTAATGACAGTTACAACTCGAGCCCGACGGCATTGAATGCGCTGGCGCAGCTTCTTGCGGATGCTCCGGGCTATCGCAGGCGGATTCTTGCGGCGGGCGAAATGCTCGAGCTGGGAACCACGTCCAAGGAGTTGCATCGCGAATGCGGAAAGTTCGCCGGCGCGTTGAAGGGAATTGATTGGATTGTGGGAGTGCGTGGCGACGCAGCGGCACTGGTACGCTCGGCGATTGAAGCCGGCCACCCGACCGAGCGCACAAATTTTTTTGACAACTCAGACGACGCCGCCAAATTCCTGGCTGAGTTCGTTAGCGCTGGAGATCTGCTGATGGTGAAGGGTTCTCGCGGCGTGAAGATGGAAAAAATCCTGGAGGCGGTTGAAGCGCGGCACAAGAAAATCGGACCGGCACTCGGCACGGAAGCAATCGAAGCGGGGCAAAAAGGCGTGCGCTGATGCTCTACTACCTTTTCTACTACGTGCTGCGGCCTTATTTCAGTCCGCTGAATGTTTTCCGTTACATCACGGTTCGCACGGCGGTGGCCAGTGTTACGGCTTTGTTGCTTTCCCTGATGATGGGGCCGTGGGTGATCGAACGGCTGAGCGCGTTGCAGGTGAAGCAATACATTCGCGAGGAAGGTCCCAAGGCTCATCAAAAGAAAGCAGGGACTCCGACCATGGGCGGGGTTTTGATTGTTGCCGCCATCGTGATTCCCACTTTGCTGTGGGCGGACTTGCGCAGTCCCTACGTGCTACTCGCGATTGGAGCCACCGTAGCGTTTGGCGCGATAGGGTTTGTGGACGATTACAATAAAGTGGTGCGACGCCGGAATCTTGGACTGTCGCCGAAGAAGAAGTTCTTTTTTCAGTTTTTGACGTGTGTGGCGGTCGGCGTGGCATTGCTCATACTGCAATCGCAAGGCGCCTATTCCACGCAGTTGAGCGTGCCATTTTTCAAACGGCTGCACCCGAACCTGGTGATCGATTCACTGTTGGTTCGGAATTACTTCTGGCCGCTGGCGTTCGTTCCTTTCGTTTTGTTTCTGGTGCTCGTAATCGTGGGCAGCTCCAATGCAGTGAATTTGACGGATGGCTTGGACGGGCTGGCCATCGGATGCGTGCTGGTTTCTTCCACCGCGCTGACGGTTCTTACGTATGTGTCGAGCAACGCGCGCATGGCGGAGTACCTGGAAATTCAAAAAATACCGGCCGCCGGCGAGCTGGTGGTGTTCTGCGGGTCGCTAGTCGGCGCTTCACTGGGATTTCTTTGGTACAACGCGCATCCCGCCGAAATGTTCATGGGCGACGTGGGATCGCTGGCGCTGGGCGGCGCGATAGGCGTGGTGGCCGTGATTATCAAGCAGGAAATTTTGCTGCTTTCGATTGGCGGCGTTTTCGTGTTGGAAGCTTTATCGGTGATCATTCAAGTTGGCTCATTCAAATTGACCGGCAAACGCGTGTTTCGCATGGCGCCGCTGCATCACCATTTTGAATTGATGGGTTGGAGCGAATCCAAAATCATCGTGCGTTTCTGGATTGTGGCGCTGGTGTTCGCGTTGTTTTCGTTGACTACTTTGAAATTGAGGTGAACAGCAGTGAGGCCCGGAATCGATCTAGCGGGAAAGCGAGTGCTGGTGGTGGGATTGGCGCGCACGGGAGTGGTCACGGCGCTCTTTAGCGCGGGATACGGCGCTACCGTCACCGCGACCGACGAACGTCCGGAAGCAGAGTTGGCAGAAACTGCCGCGAAGTTGCGCGCTGCGGGAGTAAAGCTTGAGCTTGGCGGACACAACTCGGAGAGTTTCGTTAATCAGGATTTGATTGTTGTCAGTCCTGGCGTTCCGGCAAAGCTTCCCGCGCTTGAATTGGCGCGTGCCCGCGGTATTCCAGTATGGAGTGAAATTGAACTTGCTTGGCGATTTCTGCGCGGAAAACTCATTGCAGTTACGGGTTCGAACGGCAAGACCACCACCACTTCGCTGGTCGCGCACATTCTTCAGACTGCATCGATTCCCACCTTGGTTGGCGGCAATATTGGCACGCCACTTTTAGCACTCGTTGAAAATTCAATGGACACAAACGTGACCGTGGCCGAAATCAGCAGCTTCCAACTGGAAACGATCGAAAAGTTCCGGCCCGAAATTGGCGTGCTGCTAAACCTGACCCCGGATCACCTCGATCGCCACGCTTCTTTCGAAGAATACGCGCTGGCGAAGATGCGCATGTTCGAGAACCAGATCGAACGGGACATCGCCGTACTGAACGCGGACGATCCGGAGATCACGCGCCGCATGCCCACCAAGCCGCAGATTTTCTGGTTCAGCCGGCAAAAAAGAGTGGCGGCCGGCGCATTCTTGCGCGATGAACAGATTTTCTTTCGGAATGAAGGTTCGGAAGTCGCCCTGGCGCGTCGCGATGAAATTTCTCTACGCGGCGAACACAATGTCGAAAACGTTTTGGCTGCTTGTGCTGCCGCCTATCTTGCCGGCGCCGATCCCGGAGCAATCGCCACCGGCATAAAAACTTTCAAAGGCGTCGAGCATCGTCTGGAATTCGTAGCGGAAGTCGCGGGCGTACAGTTTTATAACGACTCCAAAGCTACCAACGTGGACGCCGCAGTAAAGGCGATCGAAGCTTTTGCTGGGCCGCTTATCGTAATCCTCGGGGGGAAGGACAAAGGCAGCCCCTACACTGCATTGCGCGAGTTGCTGCGCCAGCGGACGCGCATAGCCATTCTCATCGGGGCTGCTGCGGACAAAATTGCGGAAGACCTTGGCGATTCTGTTCCGCTAAAGATTGCCGGAACGCTCGACCGCGCCGTGGAAATTGCCATGAAAAACGCGCAGGCCGGCGACATTGTGTTGCTTGCTCCGGCCTGTTCTAGTTTCGACCAGTTTGAAAACTTCGAGCACCGCGGCCGAACGTTCAAGGAATTAGTTGCGAATCTTGAAAATCAGAACCAATCTGCCGCGGGCGCTTCCGCGCAAAAAGGATGACGAATGCCGCGTAGCTTGCAACCGGACCGAAAATTATTTGGCGTCACACTTGGCCTCTGCTTAATCGGCGCGGTGATGGTTTTCAGTGCGTCGGCTATTACCGCGCGGGAATCGGGCGGCAACGGCTATACCTTCTTGCTGAAGCAGCTGCTTTGGATCGCTATCGGACTGGCCGGGATGTTCTGGCTGATGAACGCGGATTATCGCAAATTCCGCCAGCCGCGTGTGATTTTCACCGCCGTCTCACTCACTCTAGTGATGCTGATTTCAGTTTTCTTTCTGGACCGCTCGCATGCCACGCACCGCTGGTTCCGTCTGGGGCCTTTGAGCTTGCAGCCTTCGGAAATTGCGAAGCTGGTTTTGATTTTCTTCCTTGCATGGTTCCTTGAGATTCGGCGAGCGCCCAGAGGTTTTGGAGTGAACGACCCGGTGCGCACGCTTCTCCCCGCTTTGGGGACTGTGCTGCTAATCGGTACCTTAATTCTAGCGGAACCGGATATGGGTACAGCGTGCATGATCGTTCTGATCGCCGCGGCTATGCTCTTCGTGTCAGGGCTCGACATGCGCTATATCTTAGGCACCGCACTGGCCGCCATTCCGGCTGTTTATTTATTAATTGCGCGAACGCCTTACAGGCTGGAGCGTTTCAAAGCGTTCATGTCGCCAGGTGCTGACCCGCAAGGACACGGTTTTCAGTTGCTTCAATCGCTGATCGCCATTGGTTCGGGAGGATTTACCGGAGTCGGATTGATGGAAGGGCGCCAGAAGCTATTTTTCCTTCCCGAAGCGCACACAGATTTCATTTTCGCGGTGATATGCGAGGAACTCGGATTTATCGGCGCCGTGATTGTGCTCACACTTTTTGCCGTGTACGGCTGGCGCGGCTTCGTGACTGCGATGAAAGCTCCGGACGAATTTGGCCGGCTGCTCGCGCTGGGAATTACGGCGATGGTGGTGGGGCAAGCCCTGATCAACCTGAGCGTCGTGTTGGGATTGATGCCCACGAAAGGAATTCCGCTCCCTTTCATCAGCTACGGCGGGTCGAGTTTGATCGGAATGCTCTTGGCAACCGGCGTGCTGTTGAACATCAGTCAGCACGCGGACGAGACGTGAAGGCGGATGCAAACAGTTTGCTAATTGCAGGCGGCGGCACCGGCGGGCATGTTTTCCCGGCGATTGCTGTGGCGCGTGAATGGCTCAAACGCGGGCAAGAAGGGGAACGAAGCGTGGTGATCGTTGGAACCGAGCGCGGAATGGAAGCGAGGCTGGTGCCGCAAGCCGGACTGCCGCTCGAGACCATACGCGTCGCGGGCTTGAAAGGAATTGGCGGTGCAAAGTTCCTGAAGAATGCCGCCATGCTGCCGCTGGCGCTGTCGGATTCGGAAAAGATCATACGCCGCCATAATTTTGGAGTGGCATTTGGCGTGGGCGGCTATGCGTCGGGCCCGATGATGCTTCTAGCTCGGATGCATTCGATTCCCACCGTGATTTTCGAGCCAAATGTCGAGCCCGGGTTCACCAACCGCGTACTTTCCACGATTGCTACTCGCATAGCCGTGGCTAACGGAGCTACCGCCGGGCGCCTGGGACGGAAAGCCGAAGTCACCGGCTGTCCCGTGCGCCAGGAATTTTTTGCCGTACCACGGAAAGAACTGCGCGAGCCCTTCACAATTTTGATTACGGGTGGAAGCCGCGGCGCGCTGCCAATCAATCGCGCGGTGGTCGATTCGCTGGATCTTTTGGCGGCGCGAAAAAATCGGCTTTTCATCGTGCATCAAACCGGCGAACGCGACTATAATGCGGTGCGAGTAGCTTATGCGCGTCGCGAATTCCGAGCGGAGGTTGTGCCCTTCATCGAGAATATGGCGGAGCGGTTTGCCCAGGCGGACTTAATCGTCTGCCGTTCGGGCGCGATCACGGTCGCAGAAATATCTGCCGCCGGACGCGCCTCCATCTTCATCCCCTTCGGCGCCGCTACTGACGCGCACCAAACCCGCAACGCAGAAGCGATGCAGGATGCTGGCGCTGCGCGGATGTTGCCTCAAACTGAGCTGACGCCCGAGCGGCTCACTACGGAAATTTTCTCCCTGCTGGACCAGCCCGGGAAAATTTCAGAAATGCAGCGGCGAGCGCGCGCACTGGCGCGTCCGCGCGCGGTCGAGGACATTGTAGATCTGCTGGAAGCCCAAATCAAAGACCCGTTGGAAAGCATGGTGCGGCAATGACGGTGACCTTTCGAAATTTTCAGCGTATCCACTTGATTGGCATCGGCGGCAGCGGGATGAGCGGCATCGCGGAAGTTTTGCTTTCGAGCGGTTACGCGGTTTCCGGCTCTGATTTGAAGGCTACTCCGGTAACCGAGCGGCTGCGACGATTGGGCGCAAATGTTTTTGAAGGTCACCTTGCTGAGAATGTCCGAGGAGCGCATGTCGTGGTGGTTTCCTCCGCGGTAAGTTCCAGCAATCCGGAAGTGGTGGAAGCGCATAAGCTGAAAATTCCGGTAATTCCTCGCGCTGAGATGCTTGCGGAATTGATGCGGCTGAAGACAGGGATCGCCGTAGCCGGCGCGCACGGGAAAACCACTACGACTTCCATGGTCGCCTCTGTGCTGGCTGAAGCGGGACTCGATCCTACATTTGTTGTGGGCGGGCGCGTGAATCATGCCGGCTCGAATGCGCGAGTGGGCCAGAGCGAATACATGGTGGTGGAAGCGGACGAAAGCGATCGCTCGTTTTTGCTGTTGGCGCCGGTCGTCGCCGTGATTACCACCATCGACCGCGAGCACATGGACCATTACCGCTCGCTCGAGGAGATTCAGGAAGTGTTCTTGCAATTTGCGAATCGCGTGCCATTTTATGGGACGGTGATTTTGTGCCTCGACGAGCCCAACGTGCAGGCAGTTCTGCCGCAGGTAAAAAGACCGGTGATTACTTACGGTACATCGAGCCAAGCGGATCTGGTCATCAGCGAAGTGCGGCTCAATGGCCTGGCCAGCGAATTCCGCCTGAAATATCACGACGAAGATCTTGGAATTTTCCGTCTGCCTTCGCCGCCTGGAATTCACAACGTGCGCAACGCAGCTGCGGCGGCCGCTGTAGGACTCTCTCTCAATGTCCCCGCAGATTTGATTCGTGCCGGTCTCGCGAATTTTTCGGGGGTCGGGCGGCGTTTTGAAATCAAAGGCGAATATGGCGGCGTAACTTTAATTGACGACTATGGCCATCATCCCGCCGAAATTCGCGCCACGCTGGAAGCGGCGCGCGGCTGCGGCTACAAGCGTCTGCTCGTGCTCTTTCAGCCACACCGCTATTCGCGGACCAAGTTGCTCTGGGAAGATTTTCGGCGTTCGTTCAACGAGGCCGACATTTTAGTGATCACGGAAATCTACGCCGCCGGCGAATCGTCGTTAGAAGGTGTAAACGGCGAAATTTTGTCCGAGGCGATCAGCACCGCCGGACACAAAAACGTAGTCTTTACCAGCACCATGCAGGCGGGCATGGAATTTCTATACAGAGAAGCGCGTCCGGGAGATGCCATTCTTACCATTGGCGCGGGAAGCGTTGGCCGCGTGCTCGACCAACTCGCCATGCTGCTAGCTTCCAAGGTTCCTAGTCCTTATGCGGATTAGCGAGAAGCCTGTCGCCGCGCGTTTGAAGGAATTAGGAGTGGAATTGAGGCCCGGTGTTTCACTCAGCGAGAAAACTTCGCTGGGAATCGGCGGGACCACTGACGAGCTTTTGTTGCGCCGGTTTGACACCATTCCTGAGGTGATGCGTTTGTTGGCGAATGAAAAAATTCCGTACCGTTTCCTCGGCGGCGGCACTAACGTCCTGGTTGATGATGGCGAGCTGCCCTGGATCGTTTTGCATTTGCCAACGTCCCAACCGGGGATGCGAGTGGAAGGCAATGCGGCTTACGTGGATGCGGCTGCGGATCTCGGTGGCATGGTCACATTTTGTGCGAAACATGATCTCGGCGGGATGGAAGGCCTGATCGGCGTGCCAGGCAGCGTGGGTGGCGCGTTGCGCATGAATGCGGGCGCTTACGGCACGCAGATTGGCTCGTACGTGCGCGAAGTGGAGCTCTATCGCGCGGCCAGCGGAGAAATTGAAACCGTTCGCGGGAACGATATCCGCTTCGATTATCGCCACACTTCTTTTGCACCAGAAGACGTGATGCTGCGCGTAAAACTGGAGCTTCCGTCCAAGCCTTTCAAGGAAATTCTCGCGGGCATTAAGGTGTGCAACGAAAAGCGCCGCGCAAGCCAGCCGCTCAATCAGAAAAGCGCCGGATGCATTTTCAAAAATCCTCCGGGTGGTTCGGCTGGACGCATGATTGACGAACTCGGCTTAAAAGGTCATCGAGCCGGCGACGCGATGGTGAGCGATCGCCACGCGAATTTTTTTATCAACGCGGGAAACGCGAGTTGCGCCGACATGCTTAGATTGATCGACGATGTTCGCGAGCGCGTGCACAAAAGTTTTGGTGTGGAACTTGAGAACGAGGTCATTCTCTGGAAAAACTGAAGACCATGGACGCGGACGCTTATCCCCAGGAGCTCCTGGCCGACGAAGAGCCGAAGTATCTTCGCAGGCAAAAGCCTTTGGAGATTAAGCGGCGGAAATTCGGGCGGAAAGCCTGGAAGACGTATTTGCGCGTTACGTTTGGTGTGGGCATTGGAATCGCCGGCGCGTGCGCCGCGTACGCGGGCGGACATTTTCTGCTGGCGTCGCGGCAGATGGCGCTCGTTCATCCGGAACAAGTGGAACTGTCAGGAAATCATTACGTGACGCAGGGAAACGTGCTCGCGATTTTTAGAGCGGATCAAGGGCGCAGCGTCCTGCGCATTCCACTGAGTGAAAGAAGGCAGCAGATCCGGGCAATTCCGTGGGTGTCCGAAGCGATCGTCAGGCGAGCGTTGCCAAATAAGATCGAAGTGGAAATCACCGAGCGTACGCCCATCGCGTTTCTTCGGCAAGGAAGCGATCTGGCGCTGGTGGATATTCATGGCGTGATACTCGAGCGTCCCCTGAAAGCGAATTTTCATTTTCCGGTGGTCACCGGCATTCGCGAGGATATGACCTCCGAGGAACGCGAAAGACGCATGCAACTGTTTGCCGGATTTTCACAGCAGGCGGAATTAACGCGCGCGGGCGCGATGGAACAGGTAAGCGAAGTGGATCTATCCGACGCCAGCGATTTGCGCGCGAGCATCTCCGGTCTGAATGGCAATGATGTCCTCAGAAGCGACAGTTTGAATCAATTGTCAGACCATGCAGGCCATGGATCCGTGGCGCCAACGGACTCGCCTGTTCTGGTCCACTTTGGAGACAACGATTTCGAAACGAAGTATCGAACATTGCTGGACGGAATCGCACAATGGCGCTCGAAAACGGGGCGCGTGGAGTCGGTGGACTTGCGTTTCAACGGCGAAGCTATTGTGAATCCAGACTCGCCGGTGATAGCGCAACCTGCGCCGAGGCCACTGGCAGCAGCGCGACCAGCTTCGAAGCCAGCGCCAGTTGTGGCCAGGAAACCAGCGAAGCCCATACAAGCAGCGCAAAAGAATTCGAAGAAGGCGAAAAAGAAACCTCACAATGGAAACTGACCGGAAGAAATTATAAGGAGCGGATTTGACGAAGAAGGAGCGGCATATCGTAGCGTTGGACATCGGCAGCGCCAAAACCTGTGCGCTGGTCGGAGAGCTTAGTGACGACGGTAGCGTGAAATTTGCGGCGCTGGGCGCCGCGGAATCGAAGGGCTGGCGTAAAGGGCAAATCGTAAATCTGGATCTCGCGGTCAGTTCGATTCGCCGGGCAGTGGAAGAAGCCGAGACGATCGTCGGCGTGCCGGTGGAATCGGCGCTGATTGGCGTGGCGGGAACGCACGTGCGCGGCGTGAATAGCCGCGGCGGAATTACGGTGGGAAGCCGGCCACGCGACATTCAGCGCGAAGACGTTCGCCGGGCGGTGGAAGCTGCGCGTGGCATTCAGTTGCCGGAAGACCGCGAAGTGCTGCACGTCCTGCCACAGGAATTTTTTCTCGACGCGCAGGACAACATCCGCGACGCAATTGGAATGGTGGGGCAGCGGCTGGAAGCCAACGTCCATATCGTTACCGCCAGCGGAACGGCAACGCAGAATATCGTTACCGCGGTGAATCGCGCGGGCGTACGCGTGGACGATACTGTCCTGGAGCCGCTTGCTTCCGCGGAAGCTTGTCTGACTCAGGATGAACGCGAACTAGGTTGCTGCCTGTTGGATATTGGCGGTGGTACAACAGAACTGCTCGCATACACCGGCGCTGTTGTGCGGCACACCGCGGCGATCCCGGTTGGAGGCGATCATTTCACCAACGATCTGGCCGTGGGATTGCGCACACCCATCGACGAAGCGGAAAAAATCAAGCGCGAGCAGGCCTGTGCGAATCGCGAGCTTCTCAAAGAAGATTTCGCCATCGAAATCGCGAGTGTGGGCGATCGCCCTCCGCGAACGGTTTTCGCTCGCATGCTGTCTGACATCGTGGAACCGCGCGCGCAGGAATTGTTGATGCTGGTTCGCGACGAACTTCGCCGCGGCGGTGTTGAGTCGTCCATCCCCGCCGGAATTATTCTTACCGGCGGAGGAGCTCGCCTGCGCGGGTTTTGCGAACTCGCTGAGAAAATATTCAACCTGCCGGCGCGTGTGGCCATTCCGCGCGGACTTGCGGGCATGAGCGAAGAAGATTCCCGGCCCGAATATGCAACAGCCGTGGGACTTGTGCTTTACGGTGCGCGCACCAGGCGCAACGCGGGAGCGCGTCCTAGCGGCTGGGTGGGCAAGCTGAAAAGTATGTTTGCAGGAGCGTCTTAAGCATTGAACAAAAATTTCAAGAGGGCGAAAGACTGGGGAGGAAGCATGTCACCAAAAGAATCGAGCTTTAAAGTTTCGTTTAGCGAAGAAGCGCAGAACGGCGCGAAGATCAAAGTGATCGGCGTGGGCGGCGGCGGGTCCAATGCAGTCAACCGCATGATTCGCGCCAAAGTGGAAGGCGTGGAATTCATTGCCGCAAACACAGATCTGCAGGCGCTGAAGCTTTCGCAAGCGCCGGTGAAACTGCAACTCGGCGCGAAGTTAACGAAAGGCTTGGGAGCGGGCGCCAATCCTGAAGTCGGCCGCAAAGCGGCGCTGGAAGACACCGAAAAAATTCTGGAAGCGCTCGATGGCGCAGATATGGTTTTCGTCACCGCCGGACTAGGTGGAGGAACTGGAAGCGGCGCGGCGCCGGTGGTGGCGAATCTTGCCAGCGAACTTGGCGCGCTCACCGTCGCGGTGGTCACCAAGCCGTTCGCCTTCGAGGGCAAACGGCGCATGGAGCAGGCCGAGCAGGCTCTCGGCGAACTGATCGGCAGCGTGGACACTGTCATCGTGATTCCGAACGAGCGCTTGATGGAATGCGTTGAACACGGGACCAGCTTTTTTGAAGCGTTCCGCATCGCCGACGATATTCTGCGGCAAGCCGTCCAGGGCATTTCTGACATCATCACCATTCCCGGTATTATCAATCGCGACTTCGCGGACGTGAAAACCATCATGTCCGGTCAAGGTTACGCGGTAATGGGCACGGCAGTCGCGTCTGGATCGAACCGGGCGATCGATGCAGCGAACCGCGCAATCAATAGTCCACTGCTTGAAGACAACTGCATCCAGGGGGCGCAGGGGATTTTGATCAACATCACCGGATCATCGAGTTTGAGCTTGCAGGAAGTGCACGAAGCTTCATCCATCATTCAGAAAGCGGCCCACGAAAACGCGAACATCATTTTTGGCGCGGTAATGGATGATGCGATGAAAGAATCGGTGAAGATTACGGTAATTGCCGCCGGTTTCCGCGAAGTCGCAAGCCGGAAGAGCCAATCGCGTCCTTCGTACTTGCCGAAGACCTGGAAAGCCACGCGCGAGCCCGCTCCGGAGCAGCCCACCATGCCACAACCGCAACATACGAATGTGGTGCAGCAGGTTTCCAGGAACGTCAACGAGGTTGTCCACCAAGTCGCCCGCAATGTCAGTCAGGTTCATGAAGTGCCGGCTGACGATCTCGACGTTCCTACATTTCTCCGGCGTCAGGCTCAAAAGGCTTAACGCGCAAAGATTATTGAATAGTTTGCCGGCTGCTTCCGCGGCAGCCCGAGGTCTTCGTTCGCCGGATACCGGACTCGCGCGCGGGTGTATGTGCTTTGATATTCCAGGAAATATCTTCCGCTAAGATTTCCTACAGATGATTCGAATCAAGAAAAATATCTTGGAAGAGATGGCAGATCATGCCTCCGGAAATAGGCAATGGGAATGTTGTGGATTGTTGGCAGGCCTTGATGGAGTGATTACGAGGATTTTCCCTGCAAATAATTCGCTAGCGAGCGCCACGCAGTACGAAATCTCGGCCAAAGAATTGTTTCAGCACATTCGCGAAATCCGTGGAGCTGGATTGGAACTAATGGGGATCTATCATTCGCATCCAAACGGCGACAACAAACCGTCACCGCGCGACATCGAGCAGGCCTACTACCCGGACGTAGCGTACTTCATTCTGTCGCCGCGCAATGACGCGCCGAATCCCGTTCGCGCTTTTGCCATTCAAAATGGAAAAGCCGTCGAACTGAATATTCAAATCGTTTGAGAACAGCCGAAGTCGTCAAAGGAGCGGAATCTTCAGCGCAACCGCGGTAATGTCGTCATGCTGAATTCCACCCACGGCGAAATTCTTCGCTCCATGCAGAAGACATTGTAACGATTCGTCCGCGGTTGCTTCGCGGCACTGTCCCCAAATTTCTCCCATTCTCGTCCAGCCGAAATCGTCGCCGTTAACACCACGCAATTCGTGAAGTCCGTCCGTGGCGAACAACACGGAATCTCCGGGGGAGAGAGACACGCGATGGATATCGTAGCAAGTGCCGGGAAACATTCCTGACGGCAAGCCGCTTTCTTTCAACTGGTGGCAGCCGCCGTCGGAGGCTTGCAGCGGATATGGCATTCCTGCGTTGGAGAAAGTTAATTCACGGCAGGTGGGATCGTATACCGCGTAGAGCGTCGTAGCAAAACGTCCGTGCACCGGGCGCACGAGCAGACGTTTGTTCAAGACTGCGAGCACGGTAGATGTTTGCTCGTCTGTTTTATTGATTCCCCGTAGCATTCCCATGACAAGAGCCGCATACATGGCAGCAGCTAAACCTTTGCCGACTACGTCACCAATATAAAGAGCCACCATTCCATTGGGGAGAATGAAAAAGTCCGCGAAGTCTCCGCCTACTTCTCCAAACGGCGAAAATCTGTACGCGATTTCGATGGAGGCATTACGGAGCGTTCCTGATGGCAGCAATGAATTCTGAATTTTACGCGCTTCGTCCTTCTCCGCATTGCAAATGTGGGTACAGGGAGGCGCTTCCACTACGAACACCGTACTCATGGTGAGCCTTTGTTAGAGCACTGGAACCTGATCTTGACGCTTGGAAATGTGAGGAAGGGCACATCCAAGCTTGCTTCTGAACAAAAGTATAGCATGTGGATTACGCTGAGTTACGGAGAGATAGAAGGCAGTTTCTTAGAATGCTCGCTCTCGGCGCCAAAAAGGGCGGGGAGGTACCGGATCGAATCAGCGAACCTGTATCGCTAGCGGTGTGAGTCTAACTGCTGGCGCGATGACTATGTTTCGCGTCGATTTTATCAGCGGCTTGCAAACGCCGCGCGTACAGCGGAAACTTTTCAGCAAGTGTTGCCACTTCTTTGCGAATGCGCTGTTCGATAGCGGTGTCTCCGAGATGCGCGAGCACTTCGGCGATCCATCCAGCGATTTTTTCCATTTCCGGTTCGCGCATTCCGCGTGTCGTGACCGCCGGACTACCCACACGAATTCCGCCGGCCTTCATGGGCGGCAGAGGATCGAACGGAATCGCATTCTTGTTAACCGTCATGCCGGAGCGTTCGAGCGCGAGTTCAGCGTCACGCCCGGTAATTCCTCGCGAGTGCATATCGACAAGAAATAAATGATTGTCCGTGCCGCCCGTAACGATACGGAAGCCCAACTTTGCCAGACCGGCGGCCAGCGCACGCGCGTTGATCACAACTTGCTTTTGATAGTCTCGGAATTCCGGCGCCGCAGCTTCTTTCAGGCACACAGCTTTCGCCGCGATGATGTGCTCCAGCGGTCCGCCCTGCACGCCGGGAAACGTGACGCGGTCCAGATCCTTCGCGTATATCTCGCGACAGAGAACCAATCCGCCGCGCGGCCCGCGCAAAGTTTTGTGCGTAGTGGTGGAAACAAAATCGGCGTGCGGCACCGGGCTAGGATGCACCCCGGCAGCCACCAGTCCTGCGATATGCGCCATATCCACAAAGAAAAGCGCGCCGACCGCTCGGGCAGTCTTCGCGATGCGCGGGAAGTCGATGATACGCGCGTAAGCGCTCGCCCCCGCCACAATCATTTTCGGTTGATGCTCGCGAGCCAGCCGATCAATCTCGTCGTAATCGATTGTTTCAGTATCTTTCGTGACGCCGTAGGCCACGAACTTGTAAGTCTTGCCCGAAAAATTCAGCGGATGGCCGTGGGTTAAATGTCCGCCGTGCGCCAGATTCATTCCCAATACGGTGGCGCCAGGTTCCAGCACGCTCATATAAACAGAGATGTTCGCTTGCGTCCCGGAATGCGCCTGAACATTGGCATGTTCCGCCCCGAAGAGCTGCTTCGCGCGTTCGATAGCGAGGCGTTCCACGCGGTCCACGTTCTCGCAGCCGCCGTAGTATCGTTTGCCGGGATAGCCTTCGGCATATTTGTTGGTGAACACGGAACCGGCAGCTTCCAGCACCGCTTCGGAGACGAAATTCTCAGAAGCGATCAGCTCAAGGCCGGTCGCTTGCCGCCGCACTTCATCCCGCAAAGCCTCGGCGACTTCGGGATCGACTTCATCGAGAGTGCGGCTCATTCGTACGAGTTCAGCGCTTTCCTGTGTCATTTCAATGGCACCAGTTGGGTTGAATCCAAGGGTAACAATGCGAGTGTGATTCTATCGAAGCGCACTGGAAGTTTGCAATGAATCACCGAATCGCCCGGTCCTCACCCTTTCGTTTTCGTGCGAAGTATCCCTGAATATACGAGCGCGATTTGTTGTACCATTCTTGTTCTTGTGTGGATAACTAAAAAAGCTGTTTAGACATCTGAACAAACTAAGCGGGGACGTTGTGCTGTTGGCTCCAACGGTAATCTCTTTACTTCAGAAAAGATCGAGCGCTGATTGTGGCCGTGAAAGAGCGGGAACTTTGTGCCCTAAAACGCGGAATACTCCAGGGAGGCCTTATTTTGAAGTGTTCGTTTGGAACAATAACCAGATGCGTGGCTCTTTTCTCAGCTCTCGCGTGCGCAGCGTCCACTCACGCGCAGGCCGGCAGCCAGCCCACCGATCCACCCGCGAGCGATTCGAGTCAGACGTCGCCGTCCGCACCTCCTCCACAGCAGCAACAAACTCCGCCTCCAACAACTGCTCCACCGCAGAACACCCAACCTGGACAAACTAGCTCGGGTAATAACGGCGGGTCCAACGACCGGCTGTTTTTCGCATTGCCTAACTTTCTGACGCTGGAAAACTCCGCTCACGTTCCGCCTATGACTGCCGGACAAAAATTCAAGGTTGCGTTCCGGTCGTCCTTCGATTACGTCCAGTATCCGTGGTACGCGGCATTAGCGGGAATCAGCCAGGCGGAGAACAGCGAGCCTGGCTACGGCCAGGGCGCGGAAGGATATGCCAAGCGCTATGGAGCGGCGTTTGCCGACGGCACCATCGAGAATTTTATGGTCAATGCCGTGGTGCCTGCGGTGTTGCACACTGACCCACGCTACTATCAATTGGGCAATGGGACTTTCATGCATCGTACGGGTTACGCGCTAAGCCGTCTTTTCATCACGCGAACCGACTCGGGTCACAACACATTTAATTTCGGTGAAATCGCGGGCAGCGGCATAGCTGCGGCAATATCCACTTATTCCTACCATCCGGAAGCGGACAAGACGTTTACCAACACCGCCTCGGTGTGGGGAACGCAGGTCGCCTATGACGCTATCAGGATCGTGCTGAACGAATTCTGGCCGGACATACGGCGCAAGTTTCATAAGGACAAAACGCCACAGCAGCCCTAGAACCGGGGCTTTCAACTTTCATATCAGAGGAGAGTCGGTACGGAAGATCTATTCTTTCTTCTCTCTTCGGGCTCCAACCATCGGTAGAGATTACCTGCACAAAAAAATAGAGCGCTAAGCGGGGCCAGCCCAACTCCTAGCGCTCCCGAGTACCGAGCTATTTACTGTTGGTCAGGATGTGAGCCTGTCGCGTTCGAGAGCATCGGCACGTGATGCTGGCTCAGGAGCGTGTGCGGCCCGCCGTAAACAAATTCCAGCGCCAAGTTCAGCCCTGCCTGCACAAGCAAGTTATAGTTGCCTATTCTAAAGCCGTCCATCGGACCGAAGCCGCGGGGGCGAATACTGTCGGGGCCCGGGTACCACAGCAACGCGGCCGTTTCTCCACCCGCGTAAGGAGCTGCCAAGGAGGCAAAAGAAAAAAAGCGATGTCCGTCCTCTCCCCGGCGTGCGGTAACGGTTGAAATCAACGCATGTTTCACTCTCGGAAAAATGCCGGAACATTCGCAGCGATAGTAAAGCGTATCTTCGCGGAAGACCTCTGCCAAAGTATATCGCGCGGTCTGGGTGACCAGGTTGATTCCAAAATTGCTTGCCACTCGAACTCCATACGAATCCCAGCCCTGGCCCCAGTCTGGCGGAGATCCCGAAATGTGAGGAGTCGCATTCGTGGTAACCGCTTGCTGGTAGGCGCCCGCAACCGCAGCGCCGAAAAACGCATACGGGCCGAAAGAATCGAAGGCGTAATTCTTCAGCTTCTCTGTTTCCGATGGGCGATGGTACGACAGCGTGAGCTGCAAACTCGAGGAGCTCGGCGCAGGCGGCGGTGCAGTTTGCGTCTGACTCTGAGCCGTGCCAGAACCGCTCGAGGACTGCGCCCTAGCCGTTGGCCGGGATATAGCGAAGGTTGCGATAGCGACAAACAAGATTACGGCGCGGCACATCTTCATCTGGTTAAACTCCTTTGATTTTGGGCAACACTGGCCGGGAACCAGGCGCGCCGGACAGCCTACACCGAAATAGTCTTTCGTTCACGCAAAAAATACGTAAAGCAGACGGCTGGTTGACTTCGGAAGCGCTCTCCCCTAACCTAACTCGATTGCGTCTTCACCTCGCGCCGCCTAGGCCTGTGCGGCGGTTCCGTCAGGCGCAGAAAAGAGCCCAATAACGTATGTCGGACCAGAAGCTTCCCACTCGCGGGGAAGATTATTCGGAGTGGTACAACCAGGTCGTGCTCCGTGCGGAGTTAGCGGATTATGCGCCGGTACGCGGCTGCATGATCGTTCGTCCGTACGGTTGGGCGCTTTGGGAGAACATCACGGCGGCGTTGGATAGCCGCTTCAAGGCCACCGGCCACGTAAACGCAGCCTTCCCTCTGCTGATTCCTCGCAGCTTTATCGACAAAGAGAAATCGCACGTGGCCGGATTTTCACCCGAGCTGGCGGTGGTAACGCATGGCGGTGGGGAAGAGCTTGAGGAACCTCTGGTGATACGTCCGACCTCGGAAACGATCATTGGGCACAGCTACGCGAAATGGATTCAGTCCTACCGCGACCTGCCCGTGCTGATCAACCAGTGGAACAGCGTGGTGCGCTGGGAGATGCGAACCAAACTTTTCCTGCGGACCCTGGAATTCTTCTGGCAGGAAGGCCATACCGCCCATGCCACCTTGGAAGAAGCCAACTTCGAGACGCGCCAGATGCTCGATATTTACACCGACTTTGCGGTTCGCGAAGCGGCTGTGCCGGTGATTCCCGGTCGCAAATCGGATTCCGAACGTTTCGCCGGCGCCGACCAGACATTCTCCATCGAGGCCATGATGGGCGACGGCAAGGCCCTTCAGGCCAGCACCTCTCACAACCTGGGGCAAAACTTCGCCAAGGCCTTCGAGATACGTTATCTGGACAAAAACGGAGTGCATCAGCACTGTTGGACTACTTCGTGGGGCCTTTCAACCCGCTTCATCGGCGCGATTATCATGGTGCACGGAGACGATCAGGGATTGATCTTTCCGCCTCGCCTGGCGCCGTTCCAGCTGGTCATTGTGCCCATCTACAAGACGGACGAAGAGAAATCCGGTGTTATGGAAAGCGCTCAAAAACTTCACAAGGAGCTAGTTGCTGCGGGTATTCGCGTCAAGACGGATGAACGCGAAGGCGTCAGCCCCGGCTTCAAGTTTAATGACTGGGAAATGCGCGGAGTGCCCCTGCGCATGGAGATTGGGCCGAAGGATGTGGCCAAAGGTTCCGTGGTGCTGGCTCGTCGCGACCGTCCTGGCAAAGAAGGCAAGTCCTTCGTGCAGCAGCAAGGGCTGGCCGCTGCGGTGTCACAACTATTGGAAGAAATTCAGCAATCGCTCTACGACCGCGCTCTCGCCTTCCGGAAATCCAATACTTTCGAACCCGCGACGTACGACGAGTTCAAAAAAGCGGTGGAGAAAGGCTTTGCCTTTTCCTGGTGGTGCGGCAGTAGCGAATGCGAGGCGAATATCAAAGAAGAAACCAAAGCCACTATGCGTTGTATCCCTCTGGAACAACCCGGCGGTTCAGGGAAGTGCATTCACTGCGGACAATCGGCCAAAGAGAAGGCTATCTTCGCACGCGCGTACTAAGCCGCCCGGTACGTTCCAAACCAGCATTGACTCATTCTGAACAAGGTCCTGCCGTGCCACTTCCCCACGGCTGCGCCGGTGATAGCATGAACACTGCACGGACCCGCTCCTGGGGAGGCGTCCCATTTTGAAGGCTGCAATAGAACAAAATAAGCAGCGAGGCGGAGCTAAGATCAACCTCGTCCTGACCCTGCTAATCCTGGGTGGCATGATATTTGTCGGCGTAATGATTGCCCCGCCCTATTTCAACAATTATCAGCTTCAGGATGCCATGAAAACCGAGGCTCGTTTCGCCGGCTACAACCGCAAGACCGACGAAGAAATTCGTGACGATGTTTGGAAGAAAGTTCAGGAACTCGAGATTCCGGTAAAGAAGGAAGACATCCACGTTGTGAACGAGAACAACACGGTTCAAATTACCATTGATTACTCGATTCCCGTTGATATGAAGTTCACTCAGTTCACCATGGATTTCCATGCCCGTGGGGACAACCACTCGCTTTAAGCCGCCAATCTAATATAGTAAGAGCTGGAGTATTGCTCTGGGAATCATTATGCCGATTTGCGGGCTCTGGGCTTCAGCCGACCCTCTCAAGGCTCAGCGGAGAAACTGATTGCGGATTCGAATTGCCCCCGGCTTCTGGACCTCTCGAGTCGGAATAGCCGTTCTGGTGGCTGTATTGGGTGTATTCCTGACAGCCACCTCGATCTTCGCCTATTACTACATACAGTTCGGCCACTTGGTTGACCAGCGTCTCACCGGGCAGATCTTCCAGAATACTTCCCGCCTTTATTCCGCCCCTGGACGCATTTATACCGGAGAGGAACTAAAGCTAGCTGACCTTAGCGCCTACCTCCTGCGCGCCGGCTATCAGGACGGCGAAGTGCCCGGAGCCCCCGGGCAGATACACATAAAAGGAACCACTCTGGAGATACGGCCTTCCAAGGACTCCTATTTCCACGGCGGGAATGCGCTGCGCGTGGTCTTCACCGGTCCGTCCATTTCCAAAATAGCGCAGATTTCCGACGGCGCTGTTCGCGATTCCGCTGAGCTTGAGCCCGAAGTGATCACTAATCTTTTTGACAGCTCGCGGGAGAAGCGCCGCATTGTGCGTTTTGACGACCTGCCGAGCGTAATGGTCAACGCCGTCCTTTCCGCTGAAGACAAGCGCTTTTTCGAGCACGGGGGCTTCGACATCGTCCGCGTAATCGGCGCGGGATTGGCCGACCTGAAGATTGGGCATCGG
The DNA here is from genome assembly GCA_049693615.1 of Candidatus Acidiferrales bacterium. Lineage (GTDB taxonomy): Bacteria > Acidobacteriota > Terriglobia > Acidiferrales > UBA7541 > Palsa-295. The sequence continues at coordinate 24,597 of JBAVQB010000029.1, forward strand.
GCGCAGGGCGCCAGCACCATCGATATGCAAGTGGCGCGAAGCTTTTTCTTCACCACCAAACGCGAATGGCGCCGCAAGATCAAAGAAACCCTGATGGCCTTCGAAATTGACCAGCGTTTTACCAAGCAGCAGATTTTCGAGCTGTACGCCAACGAGATTTATCTCGGCAATCGTGGCAGCTTTTCGATACGAGGTTTCGGCGAAGGCGCGCAGGCCTACTTTGGCAAGGATGTTCGCGAAATAAGCCTGGGCGAAGCTGCGTTCCTGGCCGGAATCATCCGAGCGCCCAACCGCTATTCAGCCGCCGAACGCCACATGGACCGCGCCATCGAGTCTCGCGACCGCGTTCTAGGACAGATGGTCGAGAATGGCTACGTCACGCAAGCGCAGGCCGACGCCGCCAAGAAAGAAAAACTTCACTTCGTTAGCGGAGGCATCGAAAGCAGTTCTGCCCCCTACTTCGTCGACATGGTGAAAGACCATCTCCTCGATCAATTTTCTGAGACAGATCTTCAGACCCAGAGCTATCGCATCTACACCACGCTCGATCCAGAGCTCCAGAGAGCCGCGAGCGCGGCCGTCCAATCCGGAATGCAAGGCGTGGATAAACTTCTCGCCAAGCGCTATGCCGCGTGGAAGAAGAAGGGCCAAGCCGTGCCTCAAGTTCAGGTTGCCTTGGTGGCCTTGGATCCGCGCACGGGAGAAATACGCGCCCTCGTCGGCGGACGCAATTATGGAGAAAGCCAGTTGAACCACGCTCTGGCTCATCGCCAGCCCGGGTCGGTGTTTAAGCCCTTCGTTTACGCCGCTGCGTTTGAGAACGCTGCGCAAGGCATGCAGCCGATTGTTACGCCGGTCACCACTGTAGAAGACGTCCCCACAACCTTTGATTTCGACGGCAAGGAATACACGCCCGACAATTATGGCCAGGAATTCTACGGCACCGTGACAGTACAAGACGCACTGATCCATTCCTTGAACGTGGCCACCGTGAAAGTGGCGGAGATGATTGGCTACCAACGAGTGGTGGATGTTGCCCGTCAGATGGGACTCGGAAATAACATCCAGGCAACGCCCGCTGTTGCTCTGGGCGCCTACGAGATGACTCCGGTGGATGTAGCAGCCGGCTACACCGCATTCGCCACCAATGGGTATCGCTCTGAACCGCTGTTCCTTCGAAGCGTGCTGGCTGCCGACGGCAGCGTGGAAGAATCCGCAAGCCCGCGCACGCGCGGGGTGCTCGACTCGCGCGTCGCCTATTTGGTCACCAGCCTGATGGAAGACGTGATCAACCGCGGTACCGGCGTCACCGTTCGCTCCCTGGGATTCGAAGCTCCGGCAGCGGGCAAGACCGGAACATCGCGCGACGGCTGGTTCGCCGGCTTCACCTCGAATCTTCTGTGCGTGGTCTGGATAGGATTTGACGACAACCGCGACTTGGAACTGTCCGGAAGCCAATCAGCCGCGCCCGTTTGGGCGGAATTCATGAAGCGCGCTGTTGCTCTGCCGCAATATCGCAACACCGAGCCTTTTGCTCCGCCTCCCGGCGTGATTGCTGTATCGATCGATCCCCAAACCGGCCAGCTTGCCGGCCCAAGTTGTCCCCAGAGCGTGAACGAATACTTCGTCTCGGGCACCGAGCCGACCCAGATGTGCGAGCTGCACGGCGGACACCTGGCCCAGGGAAATTGGCTGTCGCATCTTTTCGGGAAGAACGGAAACCCAGCTGCGCCTGCTGCCGCACAAGCGTCCGGTGCGTCTAATCCCGCGAACCAGGCTGCCGCCCCGGGGGAGACTTCTTCGCCCGAACCGGAAAAGAAAAAAGGCTTATTGGGCAAGGTTTTTGGTATATTTGGATCAAGCAAGAAACCTGCGGACACCCCGAAGCCGCAACCGTAGGTCACGCGCGGAAAAGGAGCTGGGCAATGAGTCGATCGACTCTTTTTGCCGTTCCGCTGGCTCTCTTGTTCATCACAACGAGCCACGCGCAGCAAACCCCTGTGAGTTACACCAAGCCGGCACAATCTTCCGACGCTTCCTCGTCGGCCACTTCAACGATGACGCCGCGCCAGATGGCTGAACTCCAAGGCGACATCCTGATGGCGCGCAAGGAGTACCCTTCGGCGGTGGTCGCTTACTCCAAGCTGATTGAGTCGGAGCCGAAAAACGCCCAGCTTTTGAACAAAGTGGGAGTCGCTTACCAGCAATTGGGCGATCTGAAGCGAGCCGAGCGCTACTACAAGAAATCCATACACGCCGAAAAGACGTATGCCAGCGCCATCAACAATTACGGCACCATCGAATACGAAAAGAAGCATTACGGAAAAGCCATCACCGAGTATAAGAAGGCCGTTCAATATCACACGGACCTGGCCACCATTTACAGCAATCTCGGCTATGCCTATTTCGGCAACAAGGAATACACGCTGGCCATGAGCACTTTCGCCAAGGCGCTCGCGATTGACCCTCACCTCTTTGAGAAGAAAAGCGAGAACGGTTCCATGATCCAGCAAAGAGAGGCCACTGATCCCGGGATGTTTTACTTCTTCGTGGCAAAAGCGTACGCGCAAAATGGAGATGCCGAGCGCGCCGCCCACTACCTAAAGATGGCGCGCGACAATGGCTACCTTGGTTTCATGACGGCGCAGACTGATGTCACGTTCGCGCGCGTGATTAAAGATCCGCGTGTTCAGGAAGTCTTGCAAATGCCCCCGTCCTACGTCGGCCCGTCCAAAAAGCAGGATTCGAACTAGCCGCTGCGGAGTTCGAGTTAGTTAGTAACTCGCAACGCGATTTCTGTTCAGCCATCCGCGGTAGAGAATCGCCCGCACGCCATGCCGTTCCGCTAACGGGTTTCTACTTCCGGAGTCCGGTCGGCGCCAGAGAACTTTACTTGCTGTTTACGGAACCTCTCGCTTCGATGTACACCAGGTCGTAAATGCTCCCGCTGCCGTTCGGTTTCACGCTGACAATGCGTTTCGCTTCCTTGGTCCCAGCCTTTAACACCGTTTCATTCTCATCCGCATGGTCATCTTCGCAATCCAGACCGTTCGAAGACTTCTCTTTCGCCGCAGCCGTTGCGTTGGACTCGGAACAGTTCAAAACTTTGCCGTATTTGGACAGCGCCTTGCGATAGAACGCCGTAACCTTATCAGGCGCGTCTTCCGAATCCATCTTAAGCACCACCAGTTTGAATCCCGACGATCCACCCCAAGCTCCGAGTTGTACTGACGCACTATCGTCCGAGTTATCTTTGTGCTTCCGCGAGCCGGGATATAGCGGCAAACCAATGTCCTTCGCTCTCGCATTTTTGCTGGCGACGAATCCAATGCTGTCGTTATCCTGCTTACCGGCATCGTTATCCTTCTTGTCCTGCGCGGCTAGTGGCAGCGCCGCGAGCATCAATCCAAACACAATTGCTGGCAGTGCGGAGCCATGCCACCCGAAACATTTCACCTTCATGCCCGAGATAGATTGCACCTTCGTCATAAATTCTCCTCAGCACAAGATACGCGATACTCCAGTTGTTTGTTCCGCGCAAGGACAGCAACACCCACTGCTCTCAAATTGCGAAGGTTTTACGGAACATTCGCGAAGCCGCCCGCTTCTGCTGCTATAATAGCCGCCGGAATGGCTCCCCGCTCATTTCGCTTGCTGATTCTGCTTGTGTGTGTGGCTGTTGGCTCGTTTCTCGGCTTCAATCACGCCGTTGTCGCCCAATCGTCTCCGACCCAATCTCCTGCGACGACATCCAAAATTGTCGAGCTCCACATCGATGGCGAAATCGAGCCCATCCTCGCCGAATACCTGATCCGCGGAATTACCGAAGCCAACGACCAGCACGCCAACCTGATCCTGATCACCATGAACACTCCGGGCGGCCTGGACACTTCCATGCGTTCGATTATTCAGGCGATCCTGCGCTCTGGTGTGCCGGTGGTCACCTACGTGTATCCCACCGGCTCGCGCGCCGCATCCGCCGGATTCTTCATCCTGCTCTCTGGCGATATCGCCGCCATGTCTCCTGGAACGGAAACTGGCGCTGCGTCGCCGCTGATCGAGTTGGGCGGCCAGCCGGTAAAGATCGACGAAACGCTGCAAAAGAAAATCGTCAACGATGCCACAGCTTACCTCCGCGCGTACACCAGCAAGCGCGGCCGCAACTCCGATCTGGCAGCCACTGCGGTTACCGACGCAAAAGCCTTCAGCGACAAAGAAGCGCTCGATGGCAAGCTAATCGATATGGTCGTTTCGTCGCCCGAAGAATTGCTGGCGAAGCTTGATGGCCGCACCATTACACGCTTCGATGGCAACACACAGAAACTCGAGCTTCCGCATCCCATGATCGTCGCAACGGAAATGACCTCGCGCGAGAAATTCCTTTCGCGCATCGTTCAGCCCGACGCGTTTTTCATTCTGCTGATCATCGGTGTTCTCGGCCTCTACGCGGAGTTCACTCACCCGGGAATGTTCGCGCCCGGCGTCTTCGGAGTGATCGCGCTAGTGCTTGCTTTATACGCCATGCACATGCTGCCGATTAATTTCGCGGGCTTGCTGCTTATTGTCGTTGCGCTGGTGCTTTTTGTGATGGAAGCAAAATATCCGACACATGGTGTACTAGGTGTCGGAGGAGTGATCTCCATGGTGCTGGGCGCGCTATTTTTAATCAACTCACCGCTCACGGGAGGAGGCGTCAGCCTCGGCGCGGCGCTCGGCGTGGCCATTCCTTGCGCGGTCATCATAATTATTCTGATGCGGCTGGTTTTGCGCTCGCGCAACTGGAAGCAGTCCACCGGAAAAGAAGAATTGATCGGAGAAGTAGGCGAAGTTACCGAGCCGCTGGAATCTTCCAGCCAGGCAGGCATGGTCTTCGTTCACGGTGAGTTATGGCGCGCCATCACGCGTCACGGTGAAGAAATTCCCAAAGGCGCTCGCGTTCGAGTGAGAAAAGTTGCCGGGCTGACGCTCGAAGTCGAGCCGGTGAAGACGCCGCAATCGGCCTCTTCCTAGAAATATCGAAGGAGACAGCGAATGGACTTTGCGACGATTTTGCTGGGATTCGCCGTACTGATTTTTCTTTTTTGGCTGGTGAATTCCGTGTACGTCATCAAGGAATGGGAGCGCGGAGTCGTGCTGCGACTGGGACGCATGCTCCCCGAAGCGAAAGGCGCGGGCCTGCAGCTCGTTTTCTTTCCCATCGACAAACTTACCCGCATCTCATTGCGCATCGAAACGCTCGACGTTCCTCCCCAAGACGTCATCACGCGCGACAACGTTTCGGTAAAAGTGAACGCGGTGTGTTATTTTCGCGTGGTGGACGCCAATCTTGCGCTCTCGCAGGTGCAAAACTATTTGTACGCCACCTCGCAACTCGCTCAGACGACCCTGCGCAGCCTGGTCGGCCAGTTCGAGCTGGACTCCATCCTCTCCGAGCGCGAAAAGGTAAACGCCAAGCTGCAACAAATCCTTGACCAAGATACCGAGCCTTGGGGTATCAAAGTAACGAAGGTTGAGGTCAAACAAGTCGACATTCCGGAGAATATGCAGCGCGCCATCGCTAAACAAGCGGAAGCCGAGCGCGAACGCCGGGCCAAGATTATTCACGCGGAAGGCGAATTCGAAGCTTCGCAGAAGCTGGCCGATGCCGCCGAAGTGCTGGAGAAGCAGCCCGCCGCGATTCAGTTGCGTTATTTGCAGACCTTGACGGAAATCGGCGTGGAAAAAAATACGACTATAGTTTTCCCTTTGCCCGTTGACATTATTTCGCAATGGATGAAACAGGCTGGAAGCAAATAGGAACGATGGCAGGGAGCGGAAAACGCGGCGGCGGCGAGCGTGTCCTGGAGAGCAGGCACCTAGTAGGATTGTTTCTCGGTGTGGTGCTTTTGTGCGGAGTGTTCTTTACGCTCGGCTACGTGATGGGCCGAAATCAGTTCGGCGGTTCCGTTCACGCGGAATCGGCGATAAGAAACACGCCTCCGTCCTCGACGAAATCCAAGGCGGCCGAGCAACCTGCGCCCACCGCTCCTGATTGGGATTTTTACGACAAGAATAAAGACACAAGTCATCTTGAGCCGCCGGCTGTTGCGGTGAAATCCCCGCCAGCTTCGGGTGCGCCGCCGAAGCCCAGCCCGAATGCTTCAACCCCGGCTGCCGCACCTAAGCCATCGGCAAACGACGCAAAGGCTGCGTCACACCTCCAGCAACCTTCAATTCCCAAAGCTTCGATAGTTCTGCAAATCGCCGCGCTGCGCCGCCAAGGCGATGCGCTCGAAATGGCGGAAGCGATTCAACAGAAAAAGTTCCCGTGTTTCGTAGCCACGCCTAGTTCCGACAACTATTACCGTGTGCAAGTGGGGCCCTACCAGGACATCGCTTCCGCCGAATCAGCGAAACGTGCGCTCGAACAATTGGGTTTCAAGCCTATAATTAAACGCTGAATGAAATTTACGCGTGCAACGCGAGCGCTGCTCGCCATGGCGAGCGGTGCCGCCCTGGCTCTTTCATTCCCCGATTACAACCTTTGGCCACTCGCTTGGTTTTCCATCGGCATGCTTGTCGTGGCGTCGGTCGGCGCGCGTCCGGGCGAATCGCCGCTCTACGGATTTCTTCACGGCGTGGTGTTTTATCCGGTTTGCGTCCCTTGGATCGACACCGTGATGCGGCAATACGGCAACCTGGATCCGTGGACCTCCGCCGGAATCCTCGGCTTGATGGCAGTAGCAGGTGGCCTACTTTGCTCGTTATTTTCGTGGGGCGTCGCCAGAGCATCCAGAAAAAGCATCGTGCTTGCTTGCGTACTTGCCCCGTTCCTGTGGGTCACCCTGGAATTCGTGCGTACGCATTTGCCTTACATCGGTTTTCCTTGGAACCTTGCAGGCTACGCCGCCATAAAAAGTCTCGCGCTGCTGCAAATCACCACGGTGACGGGAATTTACGGTCTATCGTTCCTGATCGCAGCATATAGCTCGCTTCTTGCGTTTGCAGTCCTGACGAATACGCGCCAAGCTTGGCGAATAGTTCTGATCAGCACGGCAGTGCTCGCCCTTATCGCGGTATTCGGCAGTTATCTCGTCCCCACGGAAACTCCGCGTTTCACCGCTCATCTGGTGCAAACGAATTTTCCGCAGTCAGAGCGTTACCCCAACGACTGGCTTCAAATCCACGCAGGCGAACTGGATGAACTCGCGCGCATCAGCATTACTGCCGCAAAGAAAAATCCCGCAGGCCCGGAACTAATCGTCTGGCCCGAAGTGCCCGCGCCATTCAGCTTGCAAGATCCCGCCTTTTCCGCCCGCGCCATCAACATCGCGCGCGCGTCGGGAGCATATTTTCTGGTAGGCGTCGTGGACGACAGGCAGGACGCGCAACGAAACTGGTTCTTCTACAACAGCGCCGTACTCCTGGACCCGCTCGGCAGGCGAATTTACACCTATGATAAGATTCATTTGGTGCCGTTTGGCGAGTATGTGCCGTTGCGCCGGTGGCTCACGTTTGCCGGACGCTTGACTGCCGACATTTCCGATTTCACTCCTGGAACGGCCTACGCATTAGGCGAAATTCCCGGAGGCAAGTTCGGAACGTTCATTTGCTATGAGGCAATTTTCCCCGGTGAAATTCGCCGGTTTGCAGCGTCGGGCGCGCAACTACTGATCAATATTTCGAATGATGGGTGGTTCGGACGTTCCGCGGCGCCGATACAGCACCTGATGATGTCGCGAGTGCGTGCGGTTGAAAGCCGCCGCTGGCTGTTGCGCGATACCAACAATGGTTTCACCGCCGCCGTCGATCCATACGGCCGTATCGTAGCCGAGCTTCCCACGGACATTCGCGGCGAGCTCGATGCTCCGTACGATTTCAAGAGCAACCTTACGCTCTATGTTCGTTTCGGCGATTGGTTCGCGTGGCTTTGCGTGATAATCGCTGTCGGACTTTTATTTTTCGCTCTGAAGCCGGGCGCTGCGTTACCGCGGCCGGCCCATGCGCCACTAGAAGCGCGCCGGTCCAAAGGCAAAGCTAGCGGTCGATTTTGAGGGTGCCGCATCCTTCGGTTTTTGAAGGGTGCGGGTTTAGATTCACTCCCCGCTCCCGGGAATAAAGGCAAAAAAAGAATGGCAGAACACATCGAAGATCTGCAGCAACGCTACGCCGAGCTTAAGAAACGCATTGAGCTCGTGCGGAGCTTTCTTTGACGCCGATTCGGCCCGCAAACAGCTCGCCGCCTTCGAAGAGAAAGTAAGCGATCCAAATTTCTGGCAAGACCAGGAAAAAGCGCAAGCCGTCTTGCAGCAGCGCAAACAGGTCGAAGACCGCGTCAACGCGGAAAAGCTTCTCGAAACTAAATCCAGTGACATCGAAACTTATTTCAACCTTGCGCGCGAAGAATCCAACGACGCGCAGCGTGACTCTCTGCTCGACGACGTCAGCAAGGAAATCGCCTCCGCCGACACCTATTTATCCGAGCTGGAAACGAAAACGCTACTCGCCGGCGAAAACGATCGGCTGAACGCTATCGTCACCATTAAGCCCGGCGCCGGCGGTACCGAATCGCAGGACTGGGCCGAGATGCTCCTGCGCATGTATCTTCGCTGGGCGGAACAAAAAGGCTTCAACGCCACGGTGATCGACTCGACTCCCGGTGAAGAAGCCGGCATTAAAACCGCCACGGTACAGATAGCAGGTGAGAACGCTTACGGCATGCTCGCAGGTGAAAGCGGAGTGCATCGCCTGGTGCGCATTTCGCCGTTCGACCAAGCCGCCCGCCGCCACACTTCTTTCGCTTCCGTTTTCGTGATTCCCGAGATTGACGACAAAATTGACATCGTGGTCAAGCCCGATGACCTGCGCATCGACACATTTCGCGCCGGCGGTCATGGCGGACAGAACGTCAACAAAGTTGAATCCGCGGTCCGGATTACCCACCTCCCGTCCGGCATCGTGGTTCAATGCCAGAATGAGCGCAGCCAGCACAAGAATCGCGAATGGGCCATGAAAGTTCTGCGCTCGCAACTCTACGAACTGGAACTCGAGAAGCGCAGCGAAGCCCTGCATAAACTCGACGCCTCCAAACCGGAAATCAGCTTCGGCAGCCAGATTCGTTCCTACACCATGCAGCCCTATCAGCTAATCAAAGACCACCGCACAAAGTTAGAGCGGGGCGACGTGGACAAAGTAATGAACGGCGACCTCGACCCTTTTATCCGCGCCTACCTTCTCTTCCGGCGTGATAATGAAGATGGCGCGCGAAAATAGCTGCTCTCACCTCGTCGATTTCCCCGGGCCCGGATGAGCCAATATGGTTCTCGACAAAGGATTAAAGGGAATGCCTACTTGATCCAGGCATCACGGAAAGACCCGTCTGGAAACGGGAGGTCAAATGAAATTCGACGCATTTCTGCTCGACCAATGGATTCAGCAGAATGCCGGGGCCGAGTTCGATCTCGGCGGTAGCACCGGCCCACGATGGAAAGTGCGCGAACTGCTCGCCCTGGCGGACGATCACGCGCGCGAGCGTGCTCTCGATCTCGAATTAACTTATCCGCCCACCGCCGGAGCCGCCAGTCTTCGCGAAGCCATCGGCGAAATGCATGGAGTGCCCGCCGAGCAAGTAGTGGTTCTCGCCGGGTCTGCCGAAGCTCTCTTCCATGTTTTTTATCTGGCCGCCGAGCCGGGCGCGAACGTGATCGTTCCTTTTCCGTGTTTCCCGTCGCATCAGATGATGCCGCAATCGCTCGGACTTGAAGTCCGTCATTATTACCTGCGCCCGGAGACTTCCTACTCTGTCGATCTCGATGAAGTAAAGCGGCTCGCTGATAATCGCACCAAGATGTTGGTCGTGAATTCGCCGCACAATCCCACCGGTGCAACTCTAAGCAGCCAGGAATTAAAATCGCTCCACGATTTCGCCACAGAAAAAGGAATCCAATTCGTCGCCGACGAGGTTTTTCATCCGATCTATCACGGTCGTGAGACCGACTCCGCAGCCCGGCTTCCGCACGCCACGGTCATCGGCGATTTTTCGAAAGCGCTGTCTCTCCCCGGACTGCGGCTCGCCTGGGTTATCGAGCGTGACCCTGCCCGCCGGGCGGAATACCTGAATGCGCGCGAATACGTCAGCGTGTCCAATACTCCCGTCGGCGAATTTCTCGGCGAAATTGCGATTCGCAATCATCAGAAGGTAATAGGCCGGACCCGTGAAGTAGCGACCGCGAATCTCAAACTTCTGGATCGCGTGCTCGCAGAACATTCCGACATTCTCGGTTGGATTCGCCCCATGGGAGGGATGACCGCCTTCGCGCGATTGGTTTCCGGCGGCAGCGGCCGTGCATTCTGCGAGGCGGCTCTGCAACGTGGACTTTTGCTCGCCCCGGGCGATTGTTGGGGCATCCCGGACCATTTCCGCGTAGGCTTTGGAGTTGGTCAAGATTGGTATCCACGCGCCATGGACCGCTTCGCGGAGGTTCTCCGCGAGTGGGCAACGGTCCCGCTCGATTCTTCCACGGCGGGACTCTCCGGCGCGGCTCTCCGCTAAAGAACCTTCGACGGGACGAACGATTTCTGTCCAAGGGAACGGAGGCGGAATTTATCTGAACTCAAATGGAATAGTGGCCCGTTGCATGGGCTGTCGCAAATTGAGCAGGTCTCTCTGCGTCACTTTTCGATGTCGAAAAGCAACACTTCAGTTCTCATTTAAGACCTTTCAGTGCATAAGATTGACACCCCTATACCCCTATGCTACGTTCAGAAGTCGGCCCAAACTGCACGTAGCGCGATTTGGCCCCACAATTGCCCATCAATCCGCTGGAGGATACTTTTTTGGCGCACGCTGACGAAAAATTCCTGTTTACCTCTGAATCTGTAACCGAAGGTCACCCGGATAAAATTGCCGACCAGATTTCCGACGCCGTCCTCGACGCCGTCATGAAAGACGACCCCATGGGTCGCGTGGCCTGCGAGACATTGGTCACCACCGGACTTGTCGTAGTCGCCGGCGAAATTACGACCAGCACTTACGTCGATTTTTCCGGCCTCGCTCGTGAAGTTATTCGCGACGTTGGCTACACTCGCGCGAAGTTCGGTTTTGATTCGGAGACATGCGGCGTAATTTGCGCCATCAACAAGCAGTCTCCCGACATCGCCATGGGAGTTGATACCGGCGGCGCTGGCGACCAGGGCTTGATGTTCGGCTTCGCTTGCGACGAAACACCCGAGTTGATGCCCATGCCTATCCAACTCGCGCACAGTCTCACGCACAAGCTCGCTGAAGTCCGCAAGAAGGGAACTGTCGATTTCCTCCGCCCTGACGGAAAATCCCAGGTCACGATTGAATATATCGATGGTCGGCCGGTGCGTGTTGACACTGTGGTGATCTCCACGCAGCACAGCGATAAAGTTTCTCACCGCGACCTCGAAGAAGCCGTGATGAACGAAGTCATCAGGGCCGTCCTCCCCGAATCCATGGTCGACAAGAAAACCAAATACCACATCAATCCCACCGGCCGCTTCGTTACCGGCGGGCCCATGGGTGACGCCGGACTTACCGGCCGCAAGATCATCGTGGACACCTACGGCGGATACAGCCGTCACGGTGGCGGCGCGCTTTCCGGAAAAGATCCAACCAAGGTGGACCGTTCAGCATGTTACATGGCGCGTTACGTCGCGAAAAATATCGTGGCCGCTGGCCTCGCCACCAAAGTGGAAGTTCAACTTGCTTACGCCATCGGGGTTGCGGAGCCGGTTTCCGTAATGGCTGACACGTTTGGCACCGGGACGATTCCCAATTCCCAGATCACTGAGCTGATTCGCGCGTTCTTCAAGCTCACGCCCAAGGGAATTATCGAAACGCTCGACCTCCGTCGGCCGATTTTCCGTCCCACAGCGTCGTACGGTCATTTCGGACGCACGGGCCCCGGCTTCACCTGGGAGAAAACTGATAAGGCGCAGGCCATTAAGAAAGAAGCAGGCTCGCGCGGAGTAGTAGCTTCGTCACGCGCATAGTTCGCGGGCGATTCTGAGGGGATTGGTCTGTGTTTCGGGTTTTGTAGCGTTGGTTGCCCTGAACCTGCGAAGGGCTTTAGTCCGGCGCCTTTTTCGGAATTTTCCGCAAAATAAAAAAATTAAGGGAGTTCTCGTGGAGACGACTGCACAGAAGATGACCGGCGACGTGAAGGACATAGCCCTGGCAGAAAAGGGCAAACGCAAAATCGAATGGGCCAATCAGCATATGCCCGTTCTGCAACTCATTCGCAAACAATTCATCAAAGACCAGCCGCTGAAGGGCGTTCGCATGTCCGCCTGCTTGCACGTCACCAGCGAAACGGCTAATCTCGCGATTACTCTTCGCGATGGCGGCGCTGACGTCGTTCTGTGCGCCTCGAACCCGCTTTCCACCCAGGACGAAGTGGCCGCGTCCCTGGTGAAGGATTACAACATCCCCACTTTCGCCATTAAGGGCGAAGATAACGCCACCTATTACGCGCACATCAACGCCGCGCTCGACCACAAACCGCAAATCACCATGGATGATGGCGCCGATCTCGTCACCATCCTGCTCACCAAGCGCCCCGACCTGGTGCAGAACATCATTGGCGGCACGGAAGAAACCACCACTGGCGTAATCCGCCTTCGCGCCATGGCCAAAGACGGCACTTTGAAATATCCCATCGTCGCCGTCAATGACGCACTCACCAAGCATCTCTTCGACAATCGCTATGGTACCGGCCAGTCTTCGATTGACGGTGTTCTGCGCGCCACGAATCTCCTGATCGCGGGTCTTCGCGTGGTCGTTTCCGGCTACGGTTGGTGTGGTAAAGGTGTCGCCATGCGCGCCAAGGGCCATGGCGCTGACGTAATCATCACCGAAATCAATCCTGTCCGCGCTCTCGAAGCAGTGATGGACGGCTTCCGCGTGATGCCCATGCCCGAAGCCGCAAAGATCGGCGACATCTTCATCACCGTCACCGGCAACAAATCAATTCTTACCCACGATCATTTCGAAAGAATGAAAGACGGCGCGGTCATCGCCAACTCCGGCCACTTCAACGTTGAGATCGATATTCCCGCGCTGGAAAAACTTTCCAGCTCCAAAAAGCCGGTCCGTCCCTTCGTTGACGAATACGTGATGAAAGATGGCCGCAAACTTTACTTGCTGGGCGAAGGCCGCCTGATCAATCTCGCCGCCGCCGAAGGCCATCCAGCTTCGGTGATGGACATGAGCTTCGCGAACCAAGCGCTCGCTTCCGAGTACCTAGTTAAGAATGCCAGCAGCCTGAAGCACCAGGTTTATTCCGTGCCGGAAAATATCGACCGCCACATCGCCAAACTCAAACTCGACTCCATGGGCATCCAGGTCGACAAACTCACGCCCGACCAAGAGCAATACCTCGCCTCCTGGTCCGAAGGCACCTAACCGCCTCCCTCTGGAGCATAATCGAGCAGTAACCAGGGTTCCCAGATCGCTGTTTCCGCTCCGGTTTCCAAAAGGTATTCATTCACCGTGCATGCGTCGTCCAACTTGTCGATTAGGCCGAGTCGATTCGGACAAATGCCAAAGCGTTTGTAGGCTTCGTCTGGCGCGTTGTGGCATAACCATGAGTGAAACGTCGTCGCATCGAATCCTAATGGTTCAAACCCCAAAGGAGAACCACCGTCCGCAGGCGGGCGTTTTTCATTCACCACCTCTAGCAAGCCCAGACCTCGGTTGGCATCCTTCACGAGCTGAGAGCCAAAAGAATCAAGCAAGCTCTTGTGCAAACCGATGCCCACTACGCGCGTTGAAGTGTCTGTGATAAAACGCCGTCGCAACTCGAGAGCAGGTTCGACCTCAGAATAAACATTGTAATTTGAGTTGTGCTGCGTTTTGGCCCAGCTCACCAATTCTGGAATCTCAGCCGGTGGAATGCTGAACTCCGCCGCTTCCTCCGCAATCGCATCGCGGACGCTGTCATAGTCATCCCATTTGAGTTGGATTATCTCGCGCACTACCTTCGTGAAGCACACAGACATCGTGAGTAACCTGCTCGGAAGAATGCCCGAAACGTCGCTCGGTCGAGAAATGGTTTTTAGGACGTAATAACCGCCGCTGACATAATCGTTCCACACGGTTACACCCCCGTCACCCGATCATCAGACATGGGATCTAGCTTCACCGCAGATGCCGCAATCGCCGTGGCGATCTGGAACTTCTCTTCGCAAAGTTCTTGAGTTCGATACCCACGCCGTGAGCTAGTCGTCGCCCATCGAATCCAGAAATCTTGCGGACGGCGCAAAAAATAAATTTCCAGTGGCGGCGCGGCTGTAGTCGAGCAGCCGATCGTAGTTACCCGGCGGACGCCCGACGAACATATTCTCCAGCATCTGTTCCAGAGTGCGCGGCGTCCGGCAGTAGCCGATAAAATAAGTTCCAAATTCACCTTGTGCGGCGCTGCCGAAAGGCATGTTGTCGCGCAGGATTTTCATCTCTTTGCCGTTTTCCTCAATCGTCGTCAGCGAGCTGTGCGAGCAGGTCGGCTTCACTGCAGCGTCCAATTCAATATCGGACAGCTTCTTTCGGCCGATGATCTTTTCTTGAGCCTCGGTGGACAGCGCATTCCATCCATTCATATCGTGCAGATATTTCTGCACCATCACGTAGCTTCCGCCGGCGAACGCGGCATCTTCCTCGCCCACGAGCGCAGCATCGGCAATGGCCTCACCTCGCGGATTCTCCGTCCCATCCACGAAGCCGACCAGATCGCGGTCGTCGAAATTTTTGAAGCCGTGTACTTCGTCCACCGGAGAGACAGCATTTCCGATGCGCGCCATGATTTGCGTCGCAAGTTCGAAGCATAGGTCCATGTGCCTCGCGCGTATGTGGAACAGCAGGTCGCCCGGCGTGGACACTGCATCTCGCGCCCCCGCTCGAATCTCTCGAAATGGATGAAGTTCCGCTGGCCGCGGCTGCCCAAAGAGCCGGTCCCACGCATCGGATCCGATCCCCATAATGCACGACAGCCCCGCTTCGATGTTGCGATACTCCACCGCGCGGAAAATCCCGCTCAGGTCTCCGCAGAACGACCGCAAAATCGCGCGAGTATCACCGCCTGGCTTTAGCGTCACCACCAGAAAGATCGCGGAGCGCGTGAGCGGGGCAACAATCGGCTGCGCCACAACATGTTCCGCCTTCGGAGTGTTGTTCGAATCGGAATCCATCTTGTTTCCTCCTGGTTTTACTTGACCCATTACCGCGGCTGGTCCGTCGAGAAATGACCCCAGGCCCCGAAAACTTTGCGAGAAGGTATACTCCGCCCCGCGGCCTTTGCAAATAAACATTTGAAGACTACGACGGTTATTGGCCAATCAGGAACGCGTTTGTTTCAAAATCACGACCTGTGCACTCAAACGTGTAAATTAAGGAAGAATGAAATATCGGATATTCCGCTATACGTCATGGCGCATCTTTCGAGCGTTGCTCGTAGCGCTCGCACTTGCAATGTTCGCTTCCGCGGCCGGCGCGCAACAGTGCACCGTAAAGCCTCCGTCGATCCCGCTGGGCCAGACCGTACGCCTCCGCTGCGAAATGCCCGCAGCTACCGCGCGCCTGAACAGCCGCACGGTCCGTCTTTTCAAACAAGAAAGTGGCGATTGGCAAGGCTTGATGCCTGTAGCTGCGGCCGACACACCCGGCACCTATCCGATCGAATTTCTCTCAGCGGACGGCGCCACCCTCGTTTCCGTCAACCTAACCATTCGCAAAACCTTTTTTCCATCGCAAAATGTTGTTCTCGCGCCGCAAATCGAAGCGCTCCATTCCACCACCGAAGAAATGCAAACGCTCACTGCCTTCCGCGATTCCGTATCCGACGTCAAGTACTGGGAAGATCCGCTCGTCGCACCGCTTCCCGGCTGCGTCGTATCGCCTTTCGGCGTGAAGCGCCTTCATAACGGAAAGCCGACGGGCGAAATTCACGCCGGAGTCGACCAACGCGCTTCCGACGGCACTCCCATTCGTGCCGTGGCGGCAGGCGTCGTAAAGATCGTGCAGCCTTTCAACGTTCTCGGCGGCACAGTGGCCATCGATCACGGTCAGGGCCTCGAAACCATGTATCTGCACATGTCGAAATTAAACGTAGAGCTGGGCGCCCGCGTAAACAAAGGTGACGTCATCGGCTACGTCGGCGCTACCGGCCGCGCCAACGGCCCTCACCTCCACTGGGTTATTTACGTGAATGGCGTGCCACAAAATCCTCAGCAATGGGTCAAACTAAGTTCCTGCGCCACAGCCAAAAAGAAATCCTAAAGGAAAGTCGCGACCCACCTGTCTGCAGTCTGGCGTCATGCCAAGAAAGTTGCCGCCGCATGAATTTCGCGGGAAAATGGCTACCGTTTCTCGACAGCAAGAGAAGTCCTAAACAATCCTCGCATCCCAGCAAATACTTGTGTAGGAGTTAGCCATGCGAATATTTCAAAAAACGTCTCAAACCCTCTGCTTTGTACCATTGCCGCTCACTTGCGCCAAACTCTCAGTTCAAGGATCTCGTAAGCGCCTTTCCAGTCGGAGCCGTCGGCCCAGCCTGCGTGGCGTAAAACACGGCCAGCTGGTGATTACAACAACAGGCAAGGGCCTCAAATGACTCGTCGCCGCAGCAAAGCGCAACCCAACTTGATAATCACGCCTAATAAAGAGCAGGTCAACTAACGTTTGCCCGTAACCGCGCTCACCGCCGGTGCTTCATTAGAAACAGACCCGCCTTTGTGGTACCAACGTACTAACTGCGAATTAATGACTATAAGGTAAAAGTGATTCAGGATTTCTGGGGGAGCCATGCACAAGCATGTTGCGCGCCTTCTTCTCATCGCATCTTGTTCCTTCTTTTTCGTCGGCCGTAACTGGGCAACGCAGACGCACCAGGGTCCTCTCGGCCAAAATGAGTTGCTGGCGCTGGTGGCAGGCTCTGCGCTTCCGGAGAATGTTGTCGCAGAAATCCGCGATCGAGGCCTGAACTTTCGTGCGGACGCTTTTTACCGTGCCGAGATGGAGAAGGCTGGCGCCGACCCAAAAGTTTTAGCGGCACTCGAATCTGCGAAAGTCGTTTTGCCAAACGGTTCCCAGGAAGCACCCGATAAAGATTTTCTCGAGCACATCAGCAATGCCGCGAAACTGATGAACGGTAAGAATTATCCCGAGGCCACCGCCCAGCTCGACGCCGCCACGAAAGCGAGCTCTGATAGCCCCGAAAGCGAGTTCGTAAGGGGCCAACTCTTTCGTCTCGAACAGCAGTGGCCGGAAGCAGCCCAGGCTTACTCCGAGGTATTGCGCCGGGACCCGAATTTCCCCGAAGTACACACAAAGTTGAGTTTCATCCTTATCCGTTTAGGAGATTACGAAGAATCTCTTCGCGAAGCTAAGGCGGCCTTGGCCATCACTCTCGAAAACGCCGAAGCCCACAAATTTGCGGGTTTAGCCCTAACTACCTTGCGAAAATACGATGCCGCCATGGCGGAATTCAAGGAAGCGCTGCGTCTCAAGCCCGACTATGAGTCCGCCCACCTGGATATGGCCCTTGCATTTACGGATATGCGTGACTGGAACGACGCCATCACACAATTCCAAAAGGCTCTTGCGCTGAATCGCGACGACATCGAGGCCCACTACAATCTCGGCTATTGCCTGGACCAGACCGGCGACTTCCAGTCGGCCATTCGCGAATATCGCGAGGTGAAGCGTATTGATCCGCACCGTTTTGACGGACGCCAGAATTTGGCGGCGGACCTGCTGAATCATGATTTCGCCGCGGATGCCGTGCTTGAATTTCGGGACATGGAGAAGATTTTTCCTAACTCGGAAATGTGTCATGTCTGTTTAGCCATGGCTCTTTTCAGAACCTGGGACTTTAAGGGTGCCGAAGCCGAATACTCCATGGCCATTCAATTGGATCCAACCGATGCCACCTCCCTGGTTGGCCTCGGCGGTATACAGGAGGAAGAGAAGCATTACGACCAGGCTTTAGAAAATTATCGCAACGCTATGAAAGTGAATCCCAATTCTTGGGATGCGCATCTGGCTGCTGGACGCGTTTTGATAGCAAAGAAAGATTTTGCTGGTGCGCTCGATGATTTGAAACAAGCCGAGTATCTGCAGCCCAGCCAACCGGTGATTCATGATTATTATGCACAAGCCTACATGGGCTCTGGAAACACGGACGCCGCTATCAGTCAATTCAAGCAAGCTATCGCCCTAGATTCGAAAGCTGTTCAGGTGATGTTGAGACTGGCGGCGGCTTTGGAGAAAAAAGGAGACTGGGTCGCCTCCAGCGAGGAATATCGTAAGGCGGCCTTGACCGACGCGAGCGTCGATTGGCGTGGCAAAATCACCCGCTCCGACGAACTCAACCCGCAAAACGAATACAAATATTCCCAGGAGCGTTTGAGCCAACATATCGTGGCTCTAAAAGCCGCGGGAAAATCTTCTGAAGCTGCCCAGTTGGAGGCCAGCCTGAAGAATTCACAAGCTGCTCCAGGCCTTTCGGAAAAACTCGACATGGCTCTGCAAGCAGGCGCCGCCGATAACAGACAGCGCGATTTTGAAGCTGCTAAGCGGGACTTCAAGCAAGCCGTGGAACTTGCGGACAAAATTCAGCCTCACGATCAGCGTCTGGTGTCGGCACTCGATCATCTCGGTAACGAATATTTCGGAGAAGATCCTGCCGCGGCGGAAGCCGCTTACGAGCGCGAATTGAAAGTTAGCGAGGAAATATATGGCCCGCAATCCGCGAATCTGGCGCCACCGCTCGAATCCCTGGGCCGCAATGCGTTGAAGCAAAAAGATTACGTAACTGCTGAAAAATTCTTTTTCCGCGCAGTGGATCTGAACGAAAAGGTCTATGGAGAAGGAAGCGATAAGGTCGCCAACAGCCTTCTAATGGCCGCCAGCGTGTATATCGTACAAAAGGATTACGCCAAAGCGGAAACGTACCTCGTGCGCGCGCTGAACATCGACGAATCGTTATTTGGCCGCGATGGTATTGATATACTCATGCCTCTTTTCAACGTCTGTACTCTCTACGACAAATGGGGCAAACCTGACAAGCTGGAACCTTGTGATCGCCAACTCCTCGCAGTGCTCGAAAAACAATACGGCGCGAACAGTCCGCAACTCGTTAGCACCTTGACTAGCGAAGCCCAAGCTCTCCGCAGCTTGGGGCGGCCCAAAGAAGCTGAAAACGTGGAAGATCGTTTGGCGTCGATCCGATCCACGACAATGGTTAGACCCTGAAGATTTGGACGAGGCCAACCTTGCGCCAGGGGGAAGTCGAATCGCGGTCGTAAGTCTTGGGAGCGTTTGCTGTCCACACACACAGGTCCTTGAAATTCGTGGAATCGCGTGCTACCGTTCAGCGTGATTAAATTAGAAAGGTTTGGAACGCTTCGCCAGGCATCAACGCGGCCTGCTCGCCGCATTCTCAGGGGTACTGCCCGCCTCAATTCCGGCCGGCCTGACATCCTCAACTCTATTCCTCCGTTCCAAACGAAACCTATAAGGATGCTTCGCCACCCTCGTAACTGGCCACGACCCACTTGCGGCTCTTCCGCATTTCTACCCGGTTCTGCCCAAAATGTAGAAAACGACGTAACTCTCTCAAAACAAACGACCGGAGAATTTCTACCCGGGGCCACAACCACCTGTGACCCGATCACCGATCGGTACGATTTATACTCAAAAATAATGTCGCATCACGCGAGAAATCGGAGAGCATCGTGAAGAATTACGCCATCAAATCTCTGTTAATGCTCATTGCAGCAACCGCATTATTTGCGATAGCAATCAGCCCATCCGCGCTCGCCGCCGATCAACATGCGTTCAACCTTGACGATTATTCCGCCCTGCGCTCGGCGCGCGCCGTGGCCATCTCGCCCGACGGCAAAACCATTCTCTACCGCGTCTCCTGGGACGGCGCTTCCGGCCCGGTCAATAAACACGAATGGCGCTTGATCGGCTTCAACGGGCAAAACTCCCGAAAACTTGATCTGCCGGAACACTTCGAGCCTTCAGGCTTCACAAAAGACGGCGCGCTTTACGGGATTTATCCCGTGGGCAAATATCCGCAGCTCGCAATCGTCCCGCTGCAAGAAGGGAAGCTGGTTCAAATCCTTTCGCTCCCTTCCGGGATCCGTTCCGTGACAATCTCGCCCGATGGCGCCCGCTTCGCGGTCCTGGCAGACCCCCGCAAGCCCGATCCACTTGCAGCAGTCCGCACCGTTGCCGCTGCAGATGAAACGAGCTTGTACGTTGTTGGAGTAAATGGCGCGGAGGGTGGCTGGTGGTGCCCCTCGTTGACCGACGTGGCCGAAATTGCCTGGTCATCCGACGGCTCGCAAATCGCCGTAATATCGCAATGGACGAAAATCGGGCATCACGAATTGCATTCCTTCGTGGATATTTGCAGCGCGAGCGGCCCGCGCCGGCTCGCGGAAATTCCGGACGCAACCAGCGGCCTCGCCTGGACCTCAGGCGGGAAAGAACTCGTCTTCTCCAGCACTACTTCCGCGGTCATCACTCCCGAGCATATTTGGACCGTCCCAGTGAGTGGCGGTGAGCCGGTCGATCGAACTCCCGACCTCCCCTTTACCGCTGTAACTTTGGACGGCGATCCGCACGGCAATATCTGGGTGGAGATGCACAAAGGCGTCGTCATCGAGACGTATTCCTACCGCGATGGAAAACTCGAGCCGGCCTATCGCTGGCCGGACGGTATTGTTCAAGGCTTGCCAGTTTTTTCCAAGTTGGCGTCCGCGCCCGACGTGTTGGCATTCAATGTGGACGATCCTTCGCACGCCACAAATGTTGCGGTGGTCTCTGGCGGCCAACTTCAGAAAATCACGCATGAGGGCGACGACACGCTCGCCAAAGTAAACCTCGGCGAAGTAAAAACCGAGCACTGGACATCGAAAGCTGGAATTAAGCTGGAGGGAATCGCCACATTCCCGGCGGATTACGTCGGCGGCAAGAAATATCCCTTCCTGGTAATGCCGCATGGCGGCCCGGAAGGTAACGACGCCCTCGCGTTCGATTTTCTCGTTCGCTCGATTTCAGCGATGGGCTACGTGGTTTTGCAGCCGGAATATCGCGGCTCCACAGGTTACGGCGCGGATTTCTTAGCCGCGATTTATCAGCACTTCGGCGACCGCGCCTATAGCGACGTCGATAGCGCCACTGATTTTGCAGTCGCTCAAGGCTGGGCCGACCCCAACCGTCTCGCCATTTTCGGCTGGAGCGCGGGCGGGTTCATGACGGCGTGGACCGTTACGCAAACCAATCGTTACAAAGCGGCCATCGAAGGTGCCGGTATTACCGACTGGCTCAGCTTCATTCCTACCAGCGACTTATGGCAAGTCGATTACGATGCCCGCTTGCAGGAAAAAGATCCCACGCCCATGCTTCAGTTTTCCGCAGTAATGTTTGCGGATAAAGTCACCACGCCTCTGCTGATCCTACACGGAGAAGCCGACGCGCGCGTGCCAACATTCCAAGGCCGCGAATTTTATGTATTGCTCGCCGAGCGCGGAAAAACCGTTCGCATGGTCACCTATCCTGGCTCGCCTCACTTCCCCCAGTTAGCCGAGCAGCGCCGCGACATCATCACGGAAATGGCCGATTGGTTGAATCGCTATAACCCATGACTCCTCGGCAATTGATCATTTTTTGCTTGCGATGCGCCTTCGGCTTGCGGAAGCGATCGGCTTGCCGCACGCGAAGATTCTCCAACGCCGACTAGTCGCCGCGATACTTTCCGACATCGCTGGCTTTGTACTCCGAGTTGCCCGCCGGTGGCGGCTAGTAATGGAATCGCCAGCGAAACTCAGCATAAATTTCGCGTGGATCATTAAAGTGGAATCCGCCGAACGTCAAACTGTTGTCGAGCAGCACGCGCCGATTCGCGACGTTCAAAGCCGTCACGGACACGGTGTACTTCTCCTGAAAACTTTTCCCTAACGAAATATCAAACGTAGTGTGCTGCGGCAAATAGGGTCCCGTATATTGCGGAAGGCCTCCGCCGTTAGTGAATCCCGACCCATAGTAAACGTTGGTCGAAGCGAACGATTGCCAGGGAAGGTTGGCGTTGAAACCCACATTCAATGTGTTCCTCTGATCGTGGTCCACGGGTGACAGTCCGGAGGGTATAAGCAGTGGGCATGACGTGTCACCGGCGGGGCAGATCAAGCCTCCGGTTATGGGCGAACTGGCCTGTGCGATTTGATTTGAGTAGGCCAGGTGAAACTGCCCGCGATGCCAAACGCGCGGGGAGCGCAACGTAAGCTCCCAGCCCTGAATTAGCGCGTGATCCCAAGTGATCGGCCAGAAGATATTTGATTCTCCGATATTGTTGTGATCGAGCCAATTGCGCGCGCGGGTTTGAAAGGTATCGGCGTCTAGAACCCAACCGTGATAGGGGATCGTGACGCCGAACTGGTATTCAATATCCCGCTCGCCGCGCAGAGGACTGAACGTGAAGTTCTGGCTGCTAGCTAAATCGAGCAACGGGCCGGTGGCGGTCAGCAAAGGAGGAGCCTGATAATATTCCCCGTAAAATCCGCGAAAAACCCAGTTCAACTTGGGAACCCGGATGGCTACTCCGACGCGAGGATCCGTGGCGTTCTCCACGATTTCAGGATTAGCTCCGAACGGGGGCGAGTAAAAATGCGCTTGTCTGAGCCCTGCGATTATGGTCAACCACGAGGTCACCTTGAAACTGTCGCTGATGAACGCCTCGGCCAGCCCACCGGTTATTGCAGCCGAAGAAGCGGGAAAGTTCTGACAGGACGGGTTGTTCGGCGGAGTACAAACTGTGAAAACGTTGTTGAAATAATTGCTCTGGTGCTGAGCGAAGCCGTAGAGTCCCACTTGGACGCTGTTTTTCCAAACAGTCGCGCCCAGCGTTGCTTGCGTGCCTGCATAATTGGAAGTTTGGCGCACATCGGTGATCACCGGCACATCGTTGGGCGACGCGTTATAACTGGCCTGGTTGTAATGATAGAACGGCGAAATGGTCACGATCAGATTTGGATTAAATGTATGGATCCAGGAGAAGGCAACGTAACCATCGGGTTCGCGTTCACTGTCGCGAAGGCCAAAGCTAGGAAAGATCTGGTTTCCGATCGAGTTGGGATTCGGGTCGATCGGAATTTGGTAATAATCTTGTCTTAGAGAAGTGACCACGCGAAATTGGTCTTTAGGATTTGGATTAAAAACCAGGGACGCGAATCCTCCATAGCCATTATCTGCATCGTGAACAACTTGGCCGATCGGAGCTTGCAACCCGTAATTGCTGCGATTACCGTTGAAGCTCACGTAGTAAGCGAAACGCTCTGTGTGTCCGCCCAGATTGAGTTGGTCATTGGTCTGAAACCAGTTGCCGAAGCTGGTGACGAGTTCCGCTTCGTTGTTTCGCTCGAAACCACTTCGGGGCACGATGTTAAAGATTCCGTAGGTGCGGTCTCCGTAGTCGGCGTCGTAGCTACCTCGCTGAACTTCGAGATAGTCGATATCCTTCGGATCGATTTGCGGACCCAGGTTGCTTGCAATATTCGTATTCGGGATGGGGACGCCGTCAATCAGCCAGTCCACTTGGTGGCCACCCCGTATATGCAACAAGTCGTGGGTGACGTAGGCAGCCGGCACGTAATCGGTAATCATCTCAAGACCATTCGTGCGGTCCGCACCGGGAGTCAAGGCTATGTCCTGCCGATCAACAAGGGTGGTGGGAGTGACCGAATCCACATTGGCCACTTCTGCTTGGCCGACAACAACGGTTGTTTGATTCATGCTCGCGATAGCCAGCTGAAAGTGGAGAATCGGAAAGGAGCCTGACGCGACCGTAACAGTTTGCTCCGCGGTCTGAAGTTTCGGTTGAGTCACCGTAATCTTGTAATCGCCGACCGGCACGGTCGTGAATATAAACTCGCCGTTGTCGTTGGTCTTAGTCGTTTGGGACCAGTCGGACGTAACAGCGTCCAGCTTAACTGTCGCTCCCGATATTGGGCGATGCTGAGGGTCGTGAACGATCCCTTGAATCTTTCCAAAAATCGTTGCATAGGTCGAAAAAACCGATAGCACACCAACAGCGACAAAAAGACAGAATAAGAGCTTCCGCACGGTAATCCTCCGTCGAATCTAGATTTTTAGATTATGCAAGCAGTGAAACGGAGACTAAGGTCGCGGAGGTTGAAGCGGAGTTGAAAGAAAACCAGAGGTTGCAACTTCATGGAGCCGGCCAGCGGTCGCGCGACTAACGTCAGGGGCGCTAATGAAGGCAACCGCCGAAGGGCTAGTGGGCGCTACAGGCGCGATGAGGCCGTAGTCGATGCCATGATGGCCGGGCATCATTGTGCAGTTGAAGAGGTGCCCAGCCTCGCCGTGGTGACACAGCATCTTTTCGGGAAGCACGCGAGCAGCGTGAGAAGACCTGTGGGTGGGGCAACACATGCCGGTGCAACCGGACATACTTCCGTCCGCGCTGCGGGCCAGCAAAGCCAATGGGGTGGCGAGCAGCGCGATGATAATCAGAATGGCTTGAGCGCGGCGCATGTCGAGGCGTCATCATAGCGCAGAGAAGATGGGGCGTACAAGACGCATTGTGTCTCTCGCGAACTGAACTCAAGCATTTGAGTTCTAAAAAACTTCGCGGTAGTCTGGACGAGTCATGCTGCCGTTCAAGCTTATATACGATCAGCGATACGATTTGAATCTGGGCGCGCACGTTTTTCCATCGCAGAAATACCGTTTGGTTCACGACAAGCTGCTTGTGGACGGAATCGCCACGCCGGACGATTTTCTCGCGCCACAGCCGGCATCGGACGCAGACATTCTGCGAGTCCATTTCCAGGACTATGTGTACAAGCTCAAACACGGTTCTCTTACGCCTACGGAAATTCTTCGCATGGAGATCCCTTACTCAAAGGAACTCGTCAATGCCTGCTGGCTCGCGGCGGGGGGTTCGATTCTAGCGGGTCAGCGAGCGCTTGCGGATGGATGGTCGTCCAACATCGGGGGCGGTTTTCATCATGCTTATGCCGATCATGGCGAGGGGTTTTGTGTGATCCACGACGTAGCAGTCGCCATACGGCGCCTGCAATTCGATCACGCGATTGAAACTGCCATGGTGGTGGACACGGACGTGCATCAGGGGAATGGCACAGCGTCAATATTCGGTGGCGACGAAGATGTTTTTACATTATCGATTCATCAGGAACACAATTATCCGTATCCCAAGCCGCCCTCGACGGTAGATGTCGATCTGCCAGACGGTATCGGCGACGACGATTATCTCGCTATTCTTGAAAAAAACTTGCGAGAGGCTCTTCACAATTTTTCGCCGCAGATACTTTTCTATATTGCCGGTGCAGATCCCTATCGCGAAGATCAATTGGGCGGCTTGGCTTTGACCCTGGAAGGCCTTATGCGTCGCGACGCTCTCGTGTTCGATTATGCGCGTCGCCAGAAGATTCCGGTGGCGATTACGTTGGCTGGCGGATACGCGCGGTACCTTGAGGATACGGTAAGGATTCACGTGAACACAATCCTCGCGGCTCGCGATTCCGCGCAACAAGATCTAAAGCGCGCGATTCAAGGCGCCTAATTTCGTTTCAGTTCGCCGATTGCTTTGCTGGGTTGAGAGCATCCTGAATAGCTGCGGTGAGAGATTCGGTGAAGCCCTCGGGCGGATATCCATCCATGCGGAAGGCGATTTTTCCACCGCGGTCGAGAACGATAACGGTCGGCAGGGAATTCACGTTCATAAAATCATCGAGCCCATCGGCAAAGACCACTGGCACATTCCATTTCTCTTTGGCCAAAAAACCCGGCACCAAGCTCTCGTCTTCATCCGTGTTGACGGCGTAGAACGCGAGATTCGAGTTGCCCGTATAGTTTTTCGCGATTTGCGCAAACTCCGGTTCCAATTCACGGCACGGACCGCACCAAGTAGCCCAGAAACTCAAAACGATGACTTTGCCTTTCAATGGCGAGACAGGAAAAGAGGAGCCATCGAGGTTGCGCAGCACAAATGCGAAAGAGTCCTTGGCACCCTTGTTTCGCGCCCAAGGCGCAGCCGCGGCAGGGGTAGCGCCCAGACTATCGTAAGCAGCCAGAATCTTGTCGCCGAGACCTTGGTCGGTACCGTGCACTCGCCGCCAAACATTCCCCAGTTTCATTCGCACTTCTCGCCGATCGACTTTGCCCGATGGGCCCTCCTCCGGAAGGACGAAGGCCAAGGAATATTCTTCAATTGCTTTGGCGTAATCGTTTTTCATTTCGGCGATCTCGCCGAGTTGTTCCGCGGCCATGGCATTGGGGTGCAGCGAGTAGCTCTGCTGAAAATCCTTGGCGGCGGCATCGTAATTCATCTGCGATTTTTCGATCTGACCGCGCAGGCTGTATAGAGCGGTGCGGAAGCGGTCTTGCTGGTCCTGCCAATCCTTTTGCGATATGCGCGCTGATTTCTCCTCCGGCGGAGTTTTCTCGATGCGGTCGAGCACGCGCGTAGCGTAGCCAGCCGCGCGAGTGAGACTGGCCTCGCTGCCTTCCTTCTGCAACAGGCCGATTGCCAGCAGCATCATTTCAGAGTCGTCGGGATGAACGGCAACGAGCCTTTCGGCGTAATCGAGGGCGCACGCAGTGTCCTGGAGTTGCTGGCAAGATTCCACGAGCGCGCGATATACGCCCGCTTTTCGTGGAGCGTCAGGAAATCGGGACAAGTAATTCTTCAAGTTACGCACGAGAGCGGCACGATCGTTTCCGGCGTCGGCAATGGCTTTCTGCAATTGCGCTTCGGCGTCTGCGTCTTGCTTGGAGTTATTGGCCGTTGAATCCTTGGGTTGTTGCGTGCTGGAAGGCGATTTTTGGGGCAGCGCCGACGAGCCAAGCGCGAGCCAGAGAGCGAAAATTGAAATGATATGAATCGAGCGCATTTCGTATGCTGCAATTCTAGCGCGAAAGAAGACGGTAGGTGTTTCGAATTGCAATCGCCGAGGCTTAGTGGAGAGAAATGTCTCCGGAGGAAGTCTGAATTTCCACACGCGCTTTGCCGTCCCCAATCCGCGCGCGCAATTCGTGCTTGGCGGCGGTTCCTTCCATCATGATGGGAATGGCTGCGTCGATGTCGCCGGATTTTGAGCGCGCGTAGAGACGAAAACTAGCGTTCTGCGGCACATGGAGCACCACTTCGCCCGAGGCAGTATGAAAATCCCAGTAATTTGACTCGCCTGGATTTCCTTCGACGTCAACATCGCCGGATGCAGTACGCACGCGAATGTCCGCCGATGCTTCCTTAATGGTGACGTCTCCGTTGCCGGTACTTGCTTCCAAAGCTTGGGAGGGATTGGTTATTTCGATCGAACCCGAACCTGTTTGAAGGCGGATTTGACCACCGATTGTGTCGAGACTGATGTCGCCGGATCCGGTGTTGACTTGCACCTGTCCCTTTATTTTAGAGAGCACGACATCGCCGCTGCCACAAACAATTTGCACGTCTCTGTTAATTTCCGAAGCGTGGACATCTCCGGAGCCGCTAGTGAAATTCGCCGGCCCTTCAATCCCGCGAACTTCCAAATCTCCGGAACCTGCGACGCTGCGGAGCTGGGTATCCTGCGGAACGACGATGGTATAGTCCACATCCACGTCCCCCCCGCCCTGTTTTCCACCACCGATGCGAATCAAGCTCCCTTCCTGCGAGAGCGGCGGATTCGCTTCGATCTGTTGCAAGCGGCGGCGTCCACTCTCGGAGGACCATGCCTTGACACTAATATCACCGTGAATGCGAACTTCGCCTGGCGGACCATTGGTGATATGCGCGTCACCTTTGTCGCTGGTGAGCTCCAGACTGACTGGGCCATTCACGGTGAATTGACGGTCGAAGCTGCCTTCCACACCCGAATTTGAGGCGCAGCCGGCGACGACGCTCATCGACAGTGCGACGATTGCCAGCCAGCTGCTTCTGCTTGTTTGCGTCATTTCGATTTGTTTTCGGTTTAGAACCAATGATTACCGAGCACCCTTCCTATCAAGTTAT
Organism: Candidatus Acidiferrales bacterium; assembly: GCA_049693615.1. Classification (GTDB taxonomy): domain Bacteria; phylum Acidobacteriota; class Terriglobia; order Acidiferrales; family UBA7541; genus Palsa-295. Next base: position 52,640 of record JBAVQB010000029.1, read on the forward strand.
ACGAAAAGGTGCAACTGGAAGTTCCGTGAAAAGAAGCTGGCGAGAGATCCATCCGCTACCGCGGAGGATTCTGTCATTTAGTTTTGAGGAGAGAATTGAGCGAGCCCTGGCGATATCCTTCGAGATCGATGGTTACGATTGAGAAGCCGGTTTGTTTCACACCTGCCAGAATTTGGCGGGTCATTGCCGGTTCCAGCCCGCGCGACAATTCGTCCCGAGCTAACTCGATACGCGCCAGCTCGCCGTGAGCGCGGACGCGGAATTGCCGAAAACCGAGATCACGTAAAACAGATTCGGCGCGATCAATCTTATCCATTAGCTCCGGGGTCACCTCAGTGCCGTAGGGCACGCGCGAGGAAAGACATGCGGATGCCGGACGGTCCCAGGTGGCGAGGCCTGCACGTTGCGAGAGCGAGCGGATTTCTGGCTTGGATAGGGCTGCGTCGAGCAGAGGCGCGAGTATGCGGTGCTCGTGCGCAGCGCGATGGCCAGGGCGAAAATCGCGCGTGTCGTCTGCGTTGACTCCATATGCGATGGAGCGGAAATTACGGGCAGTTGCCAGCGCTTCCATGCGATCGAAAAGCTCATCTTTGCAGTGGTAGCAGCGATCGGCGTTGTTTGCAAGGTAGAGCGGATTCTGGAATTCTTGCGTCTCAATAAATTCATGGCGAATTCCGCTTTCGCGCACGAAGCTTTCGGCTTGCTCACGATCGTGGCGGGAAAAACTCGCGGAGAGCGCGGTAACAGACAGGGCGCGATTAGCGAGAGCAGTGTGCGCAGCCCAGGCGAGATATGCCGAATCGGCGCCACCGGAAAAAGCAACCAGCAGGGAATCGAGCGACCGCAGCGAGTCGAGAAGGCGTCGCTCTTTGGCGATGGCGGCCTGGTTCGATTGATGCGACTGCGCCGCGGTTCGTAGCGCCGGAATTGGCCCGACATTCATGACAATTCGAGTATAGCTTAAATTCGTCTACTGAAAATCCAGAAGGACATCCACTTTATTGGTGCCGGAATTTTCCTGGAGGAAGCGGCCAATCTTTTCGTAATGCACTGGGGTTCCGGCAAAGGCTTGTTTCACGCCGGCATCCAGGAAATCTTCATACGTTTTTTCATTGAAGACCGCATCCGATGGAATACGCCACGCAGCGCGAATGCGTTTCTCGCCGTCAATGGAGAGACCACTAAGGACCAAATTTCCCATGCGGTACTGAGGACCCTCGGTGACGGTCACGGTATATGCGACGCGTCCGGCTTGTTCGTCGAACTCGGTCCGAGGATCTAACTTGGTGTCGAGATAGCCGCGTTGGCCGTAAAGAGACCGAGCTGCCTCCCATAGCGCGGTGATTTTATTGCCGTCCGCAATTTCGCCAGGCTTCAGAGTTATAAGCGCGTTCAATTCAGCGGCCGGGATCACGGCATTTCCGTTCCAAGCGACGCCGCCCCATTTGAATGCGGGGCCGGGAGTAATCGGTATAGTGACGACAACGGAGGTTAAGCCGGGTTGGGCGCCTGCGCTGGCAACTTGTACAGAGGGCGGACCGAATTGCACATGCAGAAATGCGTGCGTCAAATATATGGGGCGCACTTGTTCAAATTCGAAGAGTTCGATTGCGCTTCGTGAATACGGCCTGCCAATTAGCTGGCTCGCGCTTTGCTGCACGGCGCGATCATTGGTGGCGAGCGTGTCAGAAAATTCGACTGCTTTTACAGTGATGTCGGCGCCTTCGACGCGAAATTGCATGCGCTGGCCACCCAGAGGGAAATTTACAAGCGTATGCGAGACAGTTCCTAGCACGCCGCGTGATTGAACCAGATTCTCCAGAGCGGTGGACATGGCGTTCAGAATTGTGCCGCCTTGCGGAGAACTGCCATCGAAGAGGAGAACCGATCGTTTGAGAGCAGCGGTCAATTCATCATCGGTGAACCAGGGAAAATTATCGAATGTAACGGCGACGGTGGTCGCGTCGGAAACGTCATAAGTCGCCCTGACTCCTGATTCAACTGTGGTGAAGTGATATTGCACGTTGGAAAAAACGCCGAGTGCGGCAAGCTTGTCGGCAGCGGCTTGAAGATCCGCGCGAGTGATGATGTTGCCGGCTCGCAAACCAACTGCCGTGGCAATCTGTTGCGAAGTAAATTTCTTGGAGCCGGCAATTTCGACGGAATCGAGGTGCGAGGCGCCGCCTTTCGACTGCTGGGATTGCGCGGCGGGTGCGCGCAACGCCCCGAGCATCAGGATGAAAATCAAGGATGACGAGCGAGAAAAAATCCGCCTGGATGCGGGCGAAAAAAGGCGAATGCTTATCATTTCTTAATTTTAGGGTACCGCGGATAAAAGTGGAAGGCGAACGCCTTATTTATTCGACGGTCACGGACTTGGCGAGGTTGCGCGGCTGATCCACGTCGCATCCGCGGCGCACCGCGATGTGATAGGCCAAAAGTTGAAGGGGCACAATCTCGAGGATCGGCGCGAGAAGTTCGGGGACAGCGGGAATTTCGATTATGTGGTCGGCGGTATCGCGAGCGAGCTTGTCTCCCTCGGTGACGATGGCGATTACGATTCCGTCGCGCGCTTTCACTTCCTGCAAATTCGAGATGGTTTTTTCGTAGCGGATCATGGAGGCAGGATCGGATTCGTCACGCGTGGCAATAATGACGACGGGCAAATTTTCGTCGATCAGCGCGTTGGGACCATGTTTCATTTCGCCGGCGGGGTAGCCTTCCGCGTGGATATAGGAAATTTCCTTGAGCTTGAGGGCGCCTTCCAGGGCGATGGGGTAGTGGATGCCGCGGCCGAGATACAGAAAATCAGTATGGCGGAAGAACAAGCGGGCGAGTTCTTCCAGCGCTGCGTCGCGTTGCAGAATCGACTCGATTTTATGCGGGACGCGAGTGAGTTCTTGCATCAGGCTTTGCGCCAAAGCGGGCGTCAATTTTCCGCGCACCTGCGCGAGATACAGAGCGGTGAGCATGAGGGCGGTGAGCTGGCCGGTGAATGCCTTGGTGGAGGCGACGCCGATTTCCGGGCCTGCGTGGGTATAAATCGTGCCGTTGGCTTCACGCGTCAGCATGGAGCCTACTACGTTGCATATCCCAAGAACCTTGGCGCCTTTTTGACGCGCTTCGCGCTCGGCGGCTAGCGTGTCGGCTGTTTCTCCAGACTGGCTAATGGCGATGGCCAGACTTTTACTATCAAGGATGGGATCGCGATAGCGAAATTCGCTGCCGTAATCCACTTCGGCGGGCAGTTGCGCCAACTTTTCGATCATGAATTTGCCTGCTAACGCGGCGTGCCAGCTGGTACCGCAGGCGATGAGCTTGACGTTCTGGAAATTCCGGAATTCCGCTTCGGTAATGTCCATCTGGTCGAGGAACACTTTCCCAGTTTCCTGCGAGATTCGGCCGAGCAAGGTGTCGCGCACGGCTCGAGGCTGCTCAAAAATTTCTTTCTGCATGAAATGTTTGAAGCCGCCCTTTTCGGCCATGATGGGGTCCCAGGTGACGTGTTGCACGGGACGATTGATCGCGTGGCTTTCGAAATCCATCAGGTGGACGCCTTGAGGCGTGAGCACGGCTACCTCGCCGTCGCCGAGGAAGAAAACATTTCGAGTGTGTTGCAGAATCGCAGGAATGTCGCTGGCGACAAAAAACTCGTTTTCGCCCAGCCCCACGACGATGGGGGGACCGAGGCGTGCGGCGACGATCTTCAGCGGATCGCGCGTGGAGAGCGCGACCAGCGCGTAGGCTCCGCTCATCACTTTCACAGTTTTAAGGACGGCTTCCTCCAGCGAAGTATCTTTTGAATATTTTTCGATCAGGTGCGCGATGATTTCGGTGTCCGTTTCGGTGACAAACTTGTGGCCTTCTTTGATCAGCTGGTGTTTCAGTTCGAGATAGTTTTCGATGATTCCGTTGTGGACCACAACGATTTCGCCGGTACAGTCGCGGTGAGGATGCGCATTTTCTTCGGTGGGGCGTCCGTGCGTGGCCCAGCGTGTGTGGCCAATTCCATAAACACCATCCAGCGGCGTGATGCGAATGGATTCTTCGAGATTCCGCAATTTGCCGGGCGCGCGGCGGATGTTCAGGCCGCCATTTTCTCCCACGACGGCGATGCCGGCTGAGTCGTAGCCACGATATTCGAGGCGTTTCAGGCCGTCGAGTATGAGCGGCACAACGCGTTTAGGGCCGATATAGCCGACAATTCCGCACACAGTGTGAACTCCTAAGTGGCCTACAGCGTCAAAAGCGGGGCAAGTCCAACTTGGTTAGGTTAGCACAATTTTTGATGAGGCAAACGCTGCCGGCGATTCTTGTACGAAAAGAGGTACCGGTACTGCGGTCACTCAACGATATCGAAGCGAAATTCCTCGATTACGGGATTGGTGAGCACGTCTTTAGCGATTCGCTCGACTTCTGACTTGGCTTCGTCGCGGGACATTCCGTCGAGATCGAGCACAAAAAATTTCCCCTGGCGAACGTCTTTGATCTTTGTGTGGCCCAATGAACCGAGAGCGCGCTGAATCGTTTGGCCCTGAGGATCAAGGACCGTCGATTTCAACATTACCCAAACATGTGCTTTCATACGGGGATTATACCAGCCCGGCGGATTTCACCGCGGCACGAAAATCAACAAGCATCTGGCGTTTGTCTTCCGGTACAAGAAAGGCAGAGAGAAAACTTTGCTCCGCCAGCCGGACGAGTTGTTCCTGCGAAAGGCCCAAAGACGCCGCGTGAGAGTACTCAGAGAGCAGGTCGGTGTGAAAGAGGCCGGGATCGTCAGTGGATAGGGTAACCGGCAGTCCGAGTTTGAGAAACTTCGGCAGAGGATGGTCAATCAGAGTTGCGGCTGGGTTTCCAGTTTGTTTAGCAAGCGCGCCAGTGCACAAATTGCTCGTCAGACAATTCTCCAGCACCACACGCCCGGTGGTGGCGAGCGAGTTTGCCAAGGCTTCATCGCGCATGACGGCAATTCCATGGCCGATTCGCTCCGCTCCCAGCAATTCGATGGCTTCGCGGACGGATTCCGGGCCTCCGATTTCTCCGGCGTGACAAACGGTGTGCAATCCTTGCTGGCGCGCATAATCGAATGCGGGGCGGAAGTTGACAGTTGGGAAAGCCAGCTCGTCACCGCCCATTCCGAGCGCAACAACTCCGGAGGATTGGAGTTTCGCGGCGCAGCGCGCCACTTCCATAGCGGCGTCGTGGCCGAATTGACGCGTGGCGTCAAAAATCCAGGCGGTTTTCAAGCGGCTGAAAGGAACACTCTGCGCGACCTCGCGGATAGCCTGAAAGTTTGCTTCTACGTTTTGGGTGCGGCGAAGCATTACTCCGGCGGAAATAAGGATCTCAGCGTAAACGACGTTCTGTCTGACGAGCTCTTCGGCAAGATTTCGCGTAATTAGAGCGTAGTCTTCAGGATCTCGCAGGAAGGAAGTGACCCACTTGAAAGTTTCCAAGAATCCACGGAAATCGGAATAGTTGTAACGGGCAGCGACGTCTTCCGGAGTCAGAGTTACTCCGTGGCGCGCGGCGAGTTGTATAGCTGTATGCGAACGAATAGCTCCTTCGAGATGCAGGTGCAGTTCAGCCTTGGGAAGATTGTCGATCGGTGTCGGTTGCCGAGCTGTTTCGGTGACCATTGCCGCTTTACTGAGACGGAAGTTGTGGACGGCCAGCGTTGATCCACGCGGTCATCCAATATGAGCCCACATCAGTCGCCGCGTCGGAAAGCTGACTTGCCAGAAGCGTTCCGGCTTGCGCATAGAAGCGATCGTAATACTCGTCCGTATAACCGGTTAAGCCTACGTGGGCACGACGATCCGCGAGAAGCACGCTTTCGAGCAAAGAGTGAGCAGTCAAACAGATTTCAAACGCATGGTCGGTGGGATCGTGGATGAAAACCGCCTCGCCGGGCTTTACGAAGAAAAAAAGCTGATAACGATCGACCAGTCCAGCGCCGAAGCGATCGTTCACTCCCGCCTGGCCGGTAAGCTTTCCGTCAGAGTTAACGGTTGTTTTGAAAGGATCGTGCGCCGCAGTGACGTAATGAGCGAGCATGGCCGCGGAAAGTTTTGCTTCGTTCCAGTTATGATCGTGGAAAGCATCCGTCAAGCGCTTGCTATAAAGTCCTATTTGCCACGGAAGTAAGCCGTGTTGCTCAAGGATGCGGCGATTGAATTTCAAAACGGCGTGATTGTAGTCGCGAGGAAGAGTAGAAAAAGGAAAGGGACCATAGTGGTCAAGCTCGATGAAATCAGCTGTACGTGGGTGCTCGAACGGGATCACGCTCTTGGGTGCCGATTCCTGAAGATCGGTGACGTGCTGAACCAGAAATTGGCGGTTCGCCTGGAAAAACGGCTGTATCTCCTCCGGCAAAGTATCCACGGCTTTATTGGCAACCAGGCGGTCAGCGTTCTCGCCCCAACCGAAAGAAGTTGGCGAGCCGAGAGCCAGAATTAACGCTATAAGCGCCAACGCCGCGAATAGCCTTATGCGCATTATCGCTTTTTCTCCCCTGCGGCTTGCAAGGCGGCGTTCGACAACTGACTGTGTTTGTGTCCGTAGAAATAATAAAAAACGAGGCCGATGATCAGCCAGACGACAAACCGAATCCAATTCGTAATGGGCAGACCGGCCATAAGCAGCAAACAGGTAAGAATAGTGAGAACGGGAGCGATTGGACCGCCCGGTGCGCGGAAAGCGCGCGGGCGATCGGGTTGGGTGTAGCGGAGGATCAAGACACCTCCGGCCACCAGCGCGAAGGCGAAGAGCGTGCCGATATTGGAGAGATCCGCGAGCGTGCCAATGTCTAACAATCCCGCGGGAATGCCGACTAGGAATCCCGCGACCCAGGTGGAAAAATCCGGCGTGCGAAAGGTTTTATGAACGTGGCTGAAAACGCCAGGCAGCAATCCATCGCGCGACATTGCGAACCATACGCGCGCTTGCCCCAACTGAAAAACAAGGAGCGAGGAGATCATACCGAGCAGGGCACCTATCAGAACCACTACCTCCACGTTTCCGAAATGGAGCCTCTTCATGGTGTTGACGACCGGAGCCGCGTCGTCCATCAGCGTGTGCCAGGGAACCAGTCCGGTCAAGACGACGACAACAGCGATGTAAAGCACGGTACAAACCACGAGGGTGGTAATAATTCCGATGGGCAAATCCCGCTGAGGGTTTTTACACTCTTCGGCTGCAGTTGAAACCGAGTCAAACCCAATGTAAGTAAAAAACACGATGGAACCGCCAGTCAGGATTCCCGGCCAGCCATTTGGAGCGAAGGGATGCCAATTACTGGGATGTATAAAGTGCAATCCAAAACCGACGAAAATAAGAATGGCAATAATTTTCAAGAGAACCATTACGTTATTGGCTTCGGCCGATTCGCGAATGCCGCGCACCAGGATTATGGTGAGCAACATCACAATTAAGAAAGCCGGCCAGTTGAATCCGAAGTGCCAGCCAGGCCCGTAAAGCGTGTTTCCCTGGAGGTCTGTCAGACCGGCTGGAAGGTAGGCTGGAACGATCCAGCGAAGGGCCGGACGAATGCCAAACCAATCCAGCAGATCGACAACGTGCGCGGAAAAGCCGACGCTTACAGCCATGTTGGAAACGGCGTACTCGAGGATTAAATCCCATCCGATGATCCAGGCAATCAGTTCGCCCATGGTGGCGTAGGTGTAGGTGTAGGCGCTGCCGGCGATGGGGATCATGGCCGCAAGCTCGGCGTAACATAGAGCCGCAAACCCGCAAACCACCGCGACGAGAACGAACGAAAGAGCAATGGCAGGGCCCGCGCCAGGGCGTCCGAAAGATGCGGAATGATAAATCAGATATTCAAGAAGCGGGGCGTTGAGAACGGATTTGAATTGAAGTGTTTGCCCTGCGATGGCGGTTCCAACAATGGTGAAAATTCCGGAGCCGATCACCGCGCCGATGCCGAGGGAAGTGAGGCTGAGCCAGCCGAGGGATTTCTTTAGCCTTTTTTCGGGATCCTGTGAATCGGTAATAAGCTGGTCAATATCTTTTTTGCGAAAAAGCTGTGCGCCCAATCGCCACCTTCCCGGTGTTAGAGAAAAACTTTACCTTGTGCAGTGGATTCGCGCAACCGCTCTGCTTCGACTCAGCTCAAACGGCACACCCCACAGTGGGCGGCGGCGCGCACACATCCTACAGCAGTCAGGCTGAGCTGCTGAGAAGAATTCTTTTATCGTTAAGCAAGTTGGAGATTAGCGTAGCGCTCGATAAGTTTTTTTGCGCCGTAGTTCTGGAAGCTTACGGTCAGCTTACGCTCTTCGCCCTCGCCTTCGATTTCAATGATGGTTCCAACGCCGTATTTTGAGTGGCGAACGCGCGTACCGATCAGCGGATCTTTCGAACCGCGCGGGGGCTTGGGCGTTTGGCCGTAGGAAGTCCGGCTTTTTTGGGGGCGGTAAGAATAGCGCTCGGCATAGTCGGGATCGGGTTCATAGCGGCGTGTTTCGCCGGGTTCGGCTAACGAACCGGACACGGCTTCGATCAGTTCGCCGGGAATTTCGGCGAGAAAACGCGATGGAAGGGATGCGCGCAAACGCTCTTCACCATACGTGCGGCGGTAGATGGCGCGCGAGAAACAGAGGGATTGTTTTGCGCGCGTCATGCCGACGTAAAACAGGCGGCGCTCTTCTTCAACGTCGGCAGTTTTATCGACCGAGCGGCTGTGAGGTAGAACGCCCTCTTCGAGCCCCGCGAGAAAAACCGCATCGAATTCCAGGCCTTTGGCGCTGTGTAGGGTCATCAAGGAAACAGGGATCGTCTCGTCGTATTCGTCGGAGTCAGCCACGAGTGCGGCGCGATCCAAAACATCTTCCAGCGTCTGACCTTGCTCGGTGGCTTCAGCCATGGCGTTGGCGAGTTCGCGCAAGTTGTCGGCACGAGAAGTGTGCTCCAGATTATCCTGCTGCTCGACCCAATCAAGATAGCCGGTTTGCTCCAGCACTCTTTCAATTAAATGCGACGGAGACATCTCGGAGCATTCTGTCTGAAGGTCTTCCATCATCTGGCGAAAGTAATTGAGAGCGCCGCTGAATTTTTTGCCAGTCAGGAATTCACCGGAGCGAATCACATCCCAAAGGGACTGGCCGGTTTCCTTAGCACGCGACTCCAGCATTGAAACGGTGACGGCGCCGATGCCGCGAGGGGGCACGTTCAACACGCGCAGAAGCGCAACATCGTCCTCGGGATGAAAAAGCAAACGAACGTAGGCGAGGGCATTGCGCACTTCGGCGCGTTCATAAAAGCTAAAGCCACCGACGACGCGATAGCGGATTCCCAGGCGGCGAAGAACTTCTTCGAACGATCGCGACTGAGCGCCGGTGCGATAGAGAACCGCGACACGCGCGTCTGAATCGTTGCGAACGAGCGTGGCGATTTCGCCGCAAATGAATTCCGCTTCAGCGGGAGCGTCGTGGGCCTCAAAAAAACGCAATTTGCCCCCGGCGCCAAGCGTAGCTTGAAGTGTTTTGCCCAGACGCCCGGTGTTGTTTTCAACCACGGCGGCCGCGGCGTCAAGGATAGTTTGCGTGGAGCGATAATTTTCTTCCAAGCGAATAATCTTCGCATTGGGAAAATCTTCCGTGAAACGCTTCAAGTTTCCGGCTCGAGCGCCGCGCCATCCATAAATGGATTGGTCTTCATCGCCTACCACGCAGACGTTCTTTTGCGATCCGGCGAGGAGGCGCACGATTTCCTCTTGCGCGTGATTGGTGTCCTGAAATTCGTCCACCATCAAGTATTGAAAACGGAAGTTCCAGGCTTCGCGAACTTTGGGGTGCTCGCGGAGAAGCTCCACGGCGCGCAGCAGGAGGTCATCAAAATCGAGAGCGTTGGCGTTTCGCAGCATGGCTTCATACGCGCGGAAAATGCCGGCGACGTCTTTGCGGTCAGGATCGCGAGATCGTCCGGCCTCCGCTTCCATGTCATCCGCGGTAATGCCGTTATTTTTGGCATGGCTGATCTGCGCGCGGACGCTGCGCGGAGGATAGTCTTCCGCCGAGAAACCCAGCTGGTCCATGGCGCGTTTTATTGCGGTTTTCTGATTGTCATCATCGTAGATGGCGAAATCGCGCGGAAGGCCCAGGTTTTTCGCTTCGCGGCGCAACAGACGCGCGCAAAAGGAATGAAAGGTGGAGACCCAAACATCGGAAGCGTCTCGCCCGCTGGAGCGCAACAGATCGATGATGCGTTGCTTCATCACTTCCGCCGCTTTGTTAGTGAAGGTGACCGCAAGAATCGAGTTGCCCGGAATGCCCTGTTCGAGCAAGTGCGCGATGCGATAGGTGATAACGCGCGTCTTGCCAGTGCCAGCGCCAGCGAGGACGAGCAACGGACCTTCGGTGGTGAGCACGGCTTCGCGCTGGCGTTCGTTCAGAGAATTGAGGAGAGTCATGGAAAGGTGCGGAGCACTCAAGGAGTGAATTCTATCCGACCGGAGATGAATCGGCAATTTTCGAATCATGTATGTGAGAGTGCGGATCGTTTACGTCTTGGGCGAGCTGGCATAGAATTAGCGCGCCCGCAACGTTCGTTTTGAACCGGGAGGCACCATGGTCGCCCGCGTAACGCACTATCGCATTCGTGAGGGGAAAGTCGACGAATTCGTAGCTACGGTGCAGTCGCTTACCGCCGCAATGGACAAACTGAAGGGGTTTCGGGTGCTTTTAGTTTTGCACGGCGAAGATAAATCGACCCGCGAAGCCATGGCGATTTCGGTCTGGGATTCAGCGGAAGATCTTCGAGACAGCGATAATAATACGTTCTATTACAGTATGCTTGCGCGTGTGTTGAGTTGTTGTGAAGGCTTCTCGCCGATGCATCAGCAGGAAGTGCTAGTCAGCAAATTTGCGAACCCGTGAGATGGGCCTGGGCGTCTTCTTGTCAAAACCTTCGAACTAAGTCTGTTACAATCCCTGCGACTTGATCGCGAAGATCTCCAAAAATGCATCCACATAAGCTGCCGGTTTGGCTGCAACATCTCGTTGAGACAATGGGCGGCGGAGGACTGTTTCTTGTCGCGTTCCTGGATTCTTCGGTGCTTTCCTTTCCGTTTGTCACCGATGCGCTGGTGATCCAGCTTTCCTACGTACATCCGAATCGGATGCCGTATTACGCAGGAATGGCTGCGATCGGTTCGATAGCGGGATGCATATGGCTCTATTTGCTTGCGAAAAAGGGCGGTGAGGCATTTTTTCGTCGGCACGCGGGCGGAAAAGCGGGGAAAATCAAAAACTGGGTGGAGCAAAACGGATTTTTGAGCATTTTCGTTCCCGCGATACTTCCGCCGCCGCTGCCGTTTAAGCCATTCGTTCTAGCAGAGGGAGTTTTTCAAGTTCCGCTGCGTACGTTTGTGTTGGGAGTCTTGCTGGGCCGCAGCCTGCGCTACGGCGTCGAGGGAGTGCTTGCTGTTTTGTACGGTGACGCGGCGCTTGATTTTCTGCTGAGGCATAGCCGTGCGTTCGCGCTTTCGGTAGTGGGGGTCCTTATCATGCTGTATGTCGCGACGCACTTGACATTTCGAGAGTCGCCCGCCAAAGAGTAGGAACTGCGTTGAAGTATCGAATAAAAAATTAGGGATTCTTTGAAGACGCAAAGCGCAGTTCTTCGTTTTCGATTTGCAGGTTGCGGTTGAAATCCACGCGGGCGACTATATTTTCGGGACTCGCGTCGTTCGGAGCGAATCGCAGGTCGCGCAATTCGAAACGATAGCCCTCTTCGATGCGGTTAACGGTGGCAAAGGGGATCCGTGCGTAGGCGAGGAAGGTTTTGGCGACTTGGGTATTCTCCCCGGCATCGAGAGCCGGGGACGGTTCCGGTTTATAGCGAACGAAACTGCGATCGGTGTCGAAGTCCTGGTCTGGCAGCAGAGAAACTTCTAACTCTTCAACTGTGGCACCTGTGGAGACCACTCCTCGCCAAGTGAAAGGCCTCGCAGCCAGTGGGAAAGCCGCTGATGCGAGAGGGGGCCTGCCGTGATATTCGCGGGAAGATAGCAAGCTGACCGCTTGTGTGTGCAGGGCCGCTCTGGTTCCGATGTAAAGAAGGAGAATCGCGAGCGCGGCGATTGCTGTTCCGCGGCCGCGAGACATTTTTTTTTGCTCGCCTATTTCCTCACTAACTAACTTAAGCAATTCTGGTAACAGAAGAGCTGCTATCAGTAATGCCAGGATCCACGGGTCGAGACTGGAGATTAACTCGCGGCCGATCCAACCTGCACGAAACGGCCAGAAAAGCTGAACGCCGACTCCGCTGACCAAGTCCAACAGGATGTGACCGCACGCGCCAACCAGGCAAACCAAGAGCGCGACGCCAACGGCGAATCCCGGCCGCACTCCATTCTCCGAGTTCCTTAGGTCTTTCGACTTCGATATCTTGTTCAAGAAGAAAAATGTTGTCGTGGTTGCTAGAGCAACTAGGGTGGAACCGACGAAGGAATGCAGCAAGGTGCGATGGAAACGCAAGAATGTGGCGGGGCCTCCGAAGTAGCTTAGATAATCCAAGTCAGCCGCAACGCCAGAGAAGACAAGCATTGCAGCGCCGCACCGCGGCAGGTGATTTCTGCCGGCACGCGCGAGTGTAAGCGAGGCCAGCGCATGAGTAATGGGATCCAGGCTTGGTCCTCCGAGGAAAATTACGCCCGCAACGCTGCTGGAGTGACGATAGACAACGCGTTGGGCACAATACGAAAAATCAGAGGCAGCGGACCGATGGGTTCGCCATCGACCTGAGCGTAAACCGCGCCGGTTCCTACAGGTTCACAGGTTATCTCCGTGGCTTTCCAGGAGTCGATTCCACGCATCTTGCGAAGTTTTCCGAGCCAGAGCGCCGGCAAGCAAGTGAGATAACGAAAACGGCTGCAAGTGGAATTCGTGACCATCTCAAAAGAATCTTCGAACAAACTTGCGCCAGTAGTGATCTTGAATGGACCTCCGTAATTTACGGTTCTTCCCACGACGATGAGGGAGGCCCGGCGCGTTTGACCGTCGCAATGGACGTTCATCTCGGGGAATCCGTAACTGACAAGTTGTTTGAATCCTTCGACCCAATAGGCAATTACGCCAGTACGCTTTTTCAATCCTTCATCGACGGCGTGGACAATTGCGCCGTCGGGACCTGCGCCGCCAACGGAAAGAAAGTAGCGGCCTTCATTCGGAAGACCTGCGGAGTGATTTCCATTTGCGGGTATGGCAACTCCAATGGCGATGCGGCGGACAACTCCGTCGGCGATCAGGCGCGCCGCGTGGGGGATGTCCCATGGGATTCCCAGTTCTTTAGCTAGAATATTCGCTGTTCCGGCGGGAAGCAGAGCTAGAGGAACCTGGCTTCCGGCAAGCCCGTTTATGATTTCGTTGACCGTGCCGTCGCCGCCGCAAGCAATCACCATGCCACGATTCTGCTTGACCGCGTGACGCGCGAGATATTTGGCATGACCACGCGCCTCGGTGGGCGCCAATTCCACCTTAATCCCTGCTTCTTTCAGTATCCGGACACTCTGCTCGATCTCGGCGAAACGTCGGTTGCGCCGGCGTCCGCTGGTCGGGTTATAGATCAGCAAGGCGTCAGTGATGCCGTGGGTCATAGCTCCGTCCAATTATCAGTGACAAGGGCGCATTGTATAATATTTGGATGCTCGAACCGAATGCATCCATCCGGGGTTTCCATGTCCAAGAGTAGTGAGGTCGTAAAAGAGATTCAGCAGCTTCGCGAGCAAATACGCCACCACGATTATTTGTACCACGTGGCGGATGATCCGGAGATCTCCGACGCGGCCTACGACCGTCTGATGAAGCGTCTGAAGCAATTGGAGGCTGAAAACCCCAAGCTGGTGACCCCAGATTCACCGACGCAACGATTGGGAGGCGCTCCGCGCGAAGGTTTTCAGACAGTCCAGCACCGGACGCCGATGGTGAGCCTGGACAATGCGTTCTCCATGGAGGATTTGGCGAATTTTGACCGGCGCATGCGGCAAGCGACAGGCCGCGAAAAGATCGACTATACGACGGAACACAAATTTGACGGGCTGAGCATGTCGTTGTTGTACGAAAAAGGATCTCTGGTTCGTGGCGTAACGCGCGGTGACGGTAGAACGGGCGAGGACGTAACCGCCAACGTGCGAACGATTCGAACGATTCCGTTGACCTTGGATGCTGGGCTTCTGAAGAAGGCCGGACTGCCGGGCACGTTCGAGGTTCGCGGTGAAGGAATCATGACGCGCAAAGCCTTCGAGCGATTGAACGAACAGCAGGACGCCACCGGCGGCAAGCGCTACGCGAATGCGCGCAATGCGGCAGCCGGTTCCGTTCGTGTATTGGACCCGAATATCACGTCCTCGCGACGGCTCGATTTTTTTGCCTACTATTTATTGGTGGATGGGCGGCCTCCAAAGAAACGGCATTCTGAGATTTTGGAAGCTCTCTCCGATCTGCGTTTCCAGGTCAGCGAGGATTGGGAAGTTTGCGAGTCCATCGAAGCGGTGGACAAGTATATTAATAAATGGGAATCCAAGCGCGAGAAACTTCCCTTCGAGATCGATGGAATCGTGGTGAAGGCCAACGAAATCGTGCTGCAAAATGAGGTTGGCTTCACCGCGAAGTCTCCGCGATGGGCGATCGCATATAAATATCCTGCACATCAGGAAACGACCGTTGTAAGAGAAATTCTTGTCAGCGTGGGACGGACGGGTGTGCTGACCCCATTCGCGGTCTTTGAGCCGGTACAGATCGGCGGAGTCACTGTGGTGAAGTCCACATTGCACAATATGGATGAAGTGCAGCGGTTGGGGATTCACCCGGGAGATACTGTGCTAGTAGAACGTGCGGGCGAGGTAATACCTCACGTGCTGAAGGTGCTGAAGCACGGAAGTGAAGAGAAGGAATTCAAAATGCCGGACAAATGTCCGGTGTGTGGAATGCACGTGCATCACGTAGAAGGCGAGATTGCTTATCGTTGCGTGAATGTTTCTTGTCCAGTGCGCAGAAGGGAATCGTTCCTTCATTTCGCGGGGCGTCATGCGATGAACATCGACGGGCTGGGCGAGAAGATTGTCGATCAATTGCTTGAAAAAAATGTGGTGAAGGATTTTGCGGATTTGTACAAGCTAGACCCGGAAACGCTTGCCGGTCTGGATCGCATGGCGGAGAAATCGGCGCAGAACCTGATTGATGAAATCGCGGCTAGTAAAGCGAATAGCCTGGCGCGACTGATTTACGCGATTGGGATGCCGTTCGTGGGAGAACGCACGGCGCAACTGTTGGCAGAACATTTTGGTTCCATGGATAAGCTGCAGGCAGCTTCGGCGGAGCAATTGATGGAAGTGGGAGAAGTGGGGCCGAAAGTGGCGGAAGGCGTACTGGAATTTTTCTCCGAATCGGCGAATCGCAAGCTCATCGAACGGTTGAAGACGGTCGGCGTAAAGATGAAGGAAGAACGCGCTGCGCCCATCAGCGCGAAATTTGCCGGGAAGACATTTGTTTTTACTGGCACGCTAGCGAATCGCACGCGGGAGGCTGCCGAAGCCCTGGTAGCCGCGCACGGCGGGAAAGCCGGCGGCTCGGTTAGCAAGAAAACAAGCTACGTGGTGGTGGGGGCGGATCCGGGGTCAAAACTGGCAAAGGCGCAATCGCTCGGCGTTTCGATCCTGGATGAAGGCCAGTTCGAAAAACTTGTTTCTGCAAAATAAGGGGCGGACATATTTCCTTAGCGATAATCATCCAGATCGTCCCTCATTGTTGCCGGCGATATGACGGCGTATAATTTATTCAGCGGGTGAGCCGGGTGATCGCCGGTCCGTCTCGCGAAAGCGAGATGGGTGGGAGGAAAGTCCGGACTCCACAACCTTGAAGCTGCCTCGGCAGCCTCTCAGGGTGAAGGGCAACGCGCCTGGTAACGCCAGGGGGCTAGGTTTGAAATGTGCGTGAGCACGTTTGAAGCCTGGCTACGGAAAGTGCCACAGAAAATAAACCGCCGGTGCCGCTTGAACTTCGGCGGCAGGCCGCAGGCAAAACCTGAGGCTCGCCTCTAACGGTTGGCGCATTTGGCAAGGGTGAAAAGGTGGGGTAAGAGCCCACCGCCCGGGTGGCAACATCCGGGGCACGGAAAACCCCGCGTGGAGCAAGGTCAAATAGGAGGGGAGGGCTGGCCCAGCCCGTATGCGATCGCTTGAAGGACTGATTGCTGCGACCCTCGGGTAGGCTGCTTGAGTCCCGGAGCGATCCGGGACCTAGAGGAATGATCATCGCGTTGTGCGTTAGCGAATCTCGACGCGAATCGGGGACGCTGGCGCGCGGCGGACAGAATCCGGCTTACAAGCTCGCCCGCTAAATTTTTCGTTAGTTAGAGACAATTTCGAGCAACCCACAGGAGCGCCCCCTCGCGCTCTGCAATACCGGCTTCGCTATCGGCGAAGTTCATTGTGTAACCCGTCTAAAAGCGCCCGCCGCAAAGTTGCGTTTTTTGATGGCTACTGTAAGAGATCAATGATTGGCTGGCGCCGGCGGCCATGCCAAATACTTATTCAATTTTTAACCCTGATTTAATGGATCAGGCTATTTGGCTGTGTAAGCTTCGCAGTCCAGCGTTTAGTGAGGACGTGTTCTGATGTCAAAAGAAGAAAGCAAAAAGGCAACGCGAGTTTGCCCTAACTGCGGCAGCGAGACAGTTTACCGCTCGCGCCGACGAGGAAAGATCGAAAGTCTCTTGTACATTCTCACCATCGTTCCGTTTCGATGCGAGACTTGCTCGAATCGATTTTTCCGACGGGCAGCAGCATAAGTAGCCGGGTCGTCACATCGAAGACGCAGAGTACTGCGCAACGTGGGCGTTGGAGAAATCAGGTTCCCAGCAAGTTGATTTGCAACTTCTGATAGCCGTGCTCGCGCGCCCATAGATCCAGCGGAATTGTTGCGAGCTCATCCACGATTGGAACAGCGAGGCCTGTCTTCGTCAAATCGATGGTCTTTAGATATGTGTGGCATGTGTCGCAGACGTCCACGCGCACGTGGGCGATTTCCGGCGCCGAATAAAACGCCATCTGCGGCTCTCTTTCCTCACCGCACGCCGGACAATAAATTCTTCGGAAATTCCATTCATGCGCGCAGAGCATGCAAATCAGCGACTTCTTCGCCCCGTCGCCTTCACCTCGCAAAACTCCTACGACGGGCTTGCCGCCGCACAGAGGGCAAAGAGATGGAGTTCCATCCAGATGTATGGCAGCTCCGCGCTGGGCAAGATACTCGGCGTAGGGTTGAAGAAAAATCCAGGCCAGCAATCGTTGTGATGGAATTTGCTGGCCTGCGTCGTCAGCTCCGTCCTCTTCTGCCGCAATGACTTCTGCCGGCGATTCCGCTTCAGCTTGCCAAAAATCCTGTATTGCGTCCCGCCATGCTGCTGAACCTTTCTGCGACAATCCGGCGGCGGCGTGCGCAAGCGGCGTTGGAGCAATTCGCTCGATCGCGGATAGAAACCCGGGAAATTTCGGGAGGAGAGCGAAGAAGTCCAGTTCGTCTCGCAACGGCGCCTCACTCAGGCTTTTCGGCGAAGCCGCCAAGGTCTTCTGGATCTCCTCATAGAGACTCTTCTGGAGTGTGGCGACGCGCGAGTAGAAACGCAGTCCTTCGGCGGCGAATGGATAGGTTGAAACTAATTCGTTGGCACGCCGGATTCGGCGGTCCCACTGCGATACCGTCATCCGTTGGGCCGAGCTCGACCGGTGACCTTGTAATACCATTTACGATGGAAGGTCCAGGCCCAAGCACGCGTAACCGTTCCGTGAATCATGGAACCGAAGCTTCCTTCTTCCAGGGTCGTGCTCATGTAAACGTGAATCAAAAAGAGGCCAATGGTGATCAGCGCGACACTGGCATGGACGAGGATGGCCGCGTAACGCAGGACGTGAAAATTCCACGGAACGGCTTCCACGTACCAGAGTACAAAGCCGGACAGCAAGAGAAGAATCGTGCTGCCGATCATTACCCAAAAGTAAAGTTTTTGCCCCCAGTTAAAGCGGCCTACGGGGGGAAGCCTGTCGTCCTCATTTTCGATATAGGCTTGGATGTTATCGGCCCAGACGCGATCGTCGCTATCCACTTCCATGTCACCGCTCCAATGCAGGAACATCATGAACTGGGACACGGTGAAGAAAATGCCGAACCATGGATGCCAGAACCGCGCTGTTGGTCCGCCGCCGACAATTGCAGCCAGCCAGTACAGGTAGGGCGTCCAGAAAGCGAGTCCGGTGATCAAACAGTAGGTATAGGTTATTGCGCCAAACCAATGGTTTACACGCTCGACCATGGTGTAACGTGGAATCAGTTCTTCGTCGACGGCCGAAATTGTTCTCGCGCGCGGCGTAGTATCGGTCGTGCTCATGACGGCCTCCGATCTTCGGGCGGGATCGGTTCTTCCTTTTTCGGCCCGACTCGCATGTAATGCAACGCCAAACCGACCAATCCCCCCAACATCGCCAAATTGCCGATCCATTTCAACGGGCCTTTCCACAGGCGAACCGACAGAGGAATGTGCGGATCTCTCGGCAATCCGCCGTACAGCTCCGGATTCTTGGCATCGTGAAGAACGTAAATTACATGAGTGCCGCTAACTCCGGCAGGGTCGTACACTCCCGCGTCGGGGAAGCCGGATTGATGTCGAAGTTGGTCGGCGCGCGTTTCGGCAAGTTCTTTCATTTCCGATTTTGTGCCGAAATGCAGGCAACCCGTGGGACAGGCTTTGATGCATGCCGGTTCGAGTCCGACCGACACGCGGTCGTTGCACAGCGTGCATTTGAAAACTTTGTGGGCAGTCGGGCTGAACTTTGGAATATTGAACGGGCAGCCGGTGATGCAATAGCCACACCCGATGCAATGTGCTTCCTGAAAATCCACGATGCCATTGGCGTACTGCACGATGGCGGCGTCGGCCGGACAAGCCGCCAGGCAGCCGGGATCCTCGCAATGCATGCATTGGTCTTTGCGCATCAGCAGCATCATGGTGCCGTCGTCGCGCTCGTGTTCGTTGAACTTGATTAGGTTCCAATAATTCCACGCGGTTTCCGGCATGGTTTGGTAGGAGTTGTCAAACTTGGTTTCGCTGAAGGTGTAGCCATTCCATTCCAGGCACGCTACTTCGCAGGCTTTGCAACCGATGCACGTGGTGGTGTCCACAAGTTTGCAGACTTGATATTCGCGATTGAGCCCGGCGCCTGGAACGGTGCCAGCATGACCTGAAATCCGGATTATGTCGGTTGACGCCTGGCTCATGGTCCGCTCCTAGGCCTTTTCGATCTTCACGAGGAAGCCCTTCGATTCAGGTGTGTGTGCATTTGGATCGGTCACCGCCGGAGTAAGCAGATTCGCCGGAGTGCGCGCGTCTTTTCCTTCATCCTCGGTGATTCCGCGAAATCCCTGGTGAATCGGCAGACCGATTTGATAGACCTTCTTGCCGTCGATCATCATGGGCTTCAGCCGACGCGTGACAAAGGCCTTGGCGGTGTAAGTCCCGCGCGCGCTGATCACGTGGATCATGTCCGTCCCGCGAATTCCTTTTTCGTTTGCGAGTTCTACTGGAATTTCGACGAACGGTTCGGGGATCAGCTGCACGTTCATCGGATTGTTCTTCGTCCAGTAGTGATATTGCTCGGTCAGCCGGTAGGTGGTGCATACGATGCTGTATTCTTCCGGGGCGCCGAACTTATCGTACGGAGTCTTAAATTTCTTCACCAGTGGATTGTTCGATTGCTGCGGATGAAAAAGATTCTTGGTCGGGCTTTCGATGGGTTCGTAGTGCTCGGGGAAAGGCCCGTCAGCCAGTACGCCGATAGGAGCGAACAATCGGCCGACGCCCTCTGGATTCATGATGAAGGGCCCCATGTGATCTTTGGGATGAGAGTCGGGTTTAAAGTCAGGCACGTCATTGCCGGCCCATTTTCCCGCGGCTTCATTCCACCATACCTGTTTTCGTGTCGGATCCCAGGGTTTTCCTTCGAGGTTACATGACGCGCGGTTATAGAGCACTCGCCGGTTGGCCGGCCATGACCATGCCCAGTTCGGAAACACGCCCATTCCTGATGGATCCTCCGTGCCCCGGCGCTGAATTTGTGCTCCAGCTTCCGTCCAGCACCCGGAGTAGATCCAGTTGCCGCACATGGTCGTGCCATCGTCTTTCAACCATGCAAAACCTGGCAACTGCTGGCCCGCCTTGATCACTTGTTTTGTGACAGGATCTGTGAGGTCCGCCAGCGCTTTGCCGTTGAGTTCCATGGCGACTTGGGAAAGCGATGGGTGAGCGGAGTCGGCGTAGGCCCAACTCAAATTCAGGATGGGATCGGGGAATTTTCCCCCGTCTTTCTTGTACAGGTCGCGGACACGCAGGAAAATCTGCGCGACGATGTCCTGATCGAGCCGGGCCTCCCCCGGAGGCGGAACCGCGGCGTATTTCCAGGTAACCCAGCGCGCAGAGTTCGTCATGCTGCCATCTTTTTCCGCAAAGCCGGCACACGGCAAACGGTACACCGTGGTGTTGATGGTTTTTTGCTCGTCGGCGGTAATTCCAGGCGCTCTCCAAAATTCGCTGGTTTCATCCGGATAAATTTCGCCGACGACCAACCAGTCGGCCTTCTTCAGGGCGTTAATGTTTTTGTTGGTGTCCGGACCGATCATCACTCCGTTCATTCCGAAGGCGAACATGCCCTTGACCTTACCGTTGTACATATCGTCCCAAATATGGGTCCAGGAATAATCGCGGTCAATCTTGGGAAGGTAATCGAACGCGAAACCGTTTTCTTTGGTGGCGGCGTCCCCGTACATCCCTTTCAGAAGGGAAACGAAGAATTTTGGCGTGTTCTGGTAATAATTCATCGAATCCCACGGCGTGGGCTTTGACGACGTTGGCGTGACACGCTTGAGATAGGTAGCCAAGTCGGTATCGTTGGGGACTGGCGCTTTCAGGTAGCCAGGCAGACTGTCGTACAACCCAGCCATGTCTGTAGCGCCCTGAATATTCGAATGTCCGCGCAGCGCGTTCACACCGCCGCCCGCTCTCCCAACGTTGCCGAGCAGCAGCTGAATCATCGCAGCGGTTCGAATGATTTGCGTTCCGAAGGTGTGTTGGGTCCAGCCTACCGCATAGATGATGGTCGCAACTTTCTTCATGTCGCCGTCTTTTCGGATGGAAGTGAACATGTCGACGGCCTTCAAATACTGTTCTTTGGGAATGCCGGTAATCCGCTCGACGATTTCCGGCGTGTAGCGCGAATACTGCTGCTTCATCAATTGGAAGACGCAGCGCGGATGTTCAAGCGTCGGGTCGTAGGCGACGTTTGGCGGTAGATGGGGAGGAGGGACCGCGCCGCCAACCTTGCCCGGCACCGATTCCGGCGCGTGACCGCTGGCTCCAGCTTGGCCACCTGAACCGCCCACTCCTTCATAGTTCCATGTGGATAGATCGTACTTGCCCGTCGCGGAATCAAAGCCTGAGTAGAGACCGTCCTCCGGCAGCTTGAAACCCTCCTTGACAATGAACGAGGCGTTTGTGTAGTTGACCAGATATTCTTTCGCAATGCGGTTGTTCTCGATAGCGTAGTGGATCAACCCGCCGAGGAATGCAATGTCGGTGCCGGCGCGAATTTGCAGGAAGAGGTCAGCAGTGGAAGACGTGCGGGTGAACCGCGGATCTACCGAAATTAGCTTGGCGTTGCGATTACGTTTGGCCTCCATCGCCCATTTGAATCCGCAGGGATGGTTCTCGGCGGGATTTCCGCCCATGATCAACATCATGTCGGTGTTCTTGATGTCGATCCAGCCGTTGGTCATCGCCCCGCGTCCGAATGTTGGTCCCAAACTTGAGACCGTGGGGCCGTGTCAAACACGGGCTTGGTTTTCTAAATACACCAAGCCCAAACTCCTCATGGCCTTTACGACCAGGTAATTGAACTCATTTGTGTCCGTGCACCCGCCGATGAACGAAATGCCCTCACAGCGATTCGCGGAATGCCCGTTTGCGTCCTTTTCGACGAAGGTTTCGTCGCGGGTTTTCTTGGTCCAGTGCGCAATCTCGTTCAGGGCGTCGTCCCAGGAAATATCCTGCCAGTCCGTCGCGCCGGGCCTGCGCACTTGCGGCTTAGTGAGCCTGCGCGGGTTCAGCATGTCCTGCTCAAGCGAAGAGCCCTTGGGGCACAGCGTACCGCGATTCGTTGGATGGTCGGGATCGCCTTCTACGTGTATCACCTGTGGAGTGACGTTCTTGGCTTTGTCGCCGATGGTGTAAATAAGAACGCCGCAGCCAACCGCGCAGTAGGGACAAGTGGAGCGTGTCTCGGCAGCACGCGCGATCTTTAATTCTTTCAACTGAGCGTAGGCAGGCTTGAGGTCGAATCCGAAGACAGTGGCGGCAACACCGCCGACAGCCGCTACCTTGAAGAAGTCTCTGCGCGACGTCTGCATCAAGGACCTCCGCGTCCGCCCAAAAGTCGCGGACGTTTACTTATTAAGCTTAGGGCCACGGCTTGTCAAGCACTATGAAATACAAAGTGAAGTGAGCCGTTCCGTCGCATTCACACAACTGTAACTTTGGAAGGATTGCCTTTTCAAGCTTCCACATCTCACGCTCGAATTTGGGGCCAATTTTTGTTAACGTGTGCACGGAACCCACCATCAGCAACGACGTTTGTCGTTGATAGCCTATTTAGCCTTAGCCTAGTCGGATGTGTAAGCTCCCGAGATGAACACGTGCCTTTGGGATTATCATTGACCGGAAAAGGGCTACTTCGTGAACCGATCATTCTTTCGTTCTTCCGTTATCACGTGGCTTGTCGTGGCATGGATCGCGGCCTCTGTTGCCGCGCAGAAGTCCTACGACCCTGGTGCATCCGACAGTGAAATAAAGGTCGGTAACATCGCTCCCTATACAGGCTGGGCTAAGGAATATGCGACTATCGCGCGCGCTGAAGCCGCTTATTTCCAGATGGTCAATGACCGCGGAGGAATCAACGGGCGGAAGATAGATTTCGTCAGCATGGATAATGGGTCCGAGGTACCCAACTCGGTCGCCCTCGCTCGCAAGCTGGTCGAGGATGAAAAGGTCCTGCTCATTTTCAGCACCATCGGGACGGAGGGCAATCTTGCGATCCGTGATTATTTGAACGAGAAGAAAATTCCACAATTATTCGTACAGTCCAGTTCTGCAGTTTTCAACGATCCTTCGCATTTTCCTTGGACCATGGGATTTTTTGCCACCTATCGAAGCGAAGGGTTGGCCTACGCGAAATATATTCTGCAGAACAAGCCGGCCGCGAGGATCGCGATTCTCTACTCGAATGACGATCCCGGCAAAGAGTATCTCGCCGGAGTGCACGATGGGCTAGGTGAGAAGGCGTCGACGCTGATCGTCAAGGAAGTTTCGTACCAGGTATCGGGACAAACTCTTGATCCTGAAATCATTGCGCTCAAGGATTCCGGAGCCGATGTTTTCTTCAACTTCTCTATTGGGCCTTTCGCTACGCGAGCAATAAGAACAGCGTACGATCATGACTGGCATCCCTTGCAGTTCATCCCGAACGCGTCGCTCTCAGTAGCTGCGTTTCTCGATCCCGCCGGTGTCGAGAAATCCGCGGGCATCATCACAAATGCGCGGTCCAAAGGTTGGTTGTTTGCTCGGGCGCAAAATGATCCAGCTGTGCGCGATTTCCTCGATTGGATGAAAAAGTATAATTCGCAGGCGAGTCCGCGCGATCAAGATAATGTTGCCGGGTACGAACGCGCGCAAGTGTTGGTGGAGGTGTTGAAGAGGTGTGGAGACAACCTCACACGCGCGAACGTGATGAAGCAAGCGGCCAGTTTGGACCTTGAACTGGGAATGCTCCGCCCCGGAATAAAAATCACGACAAGCCCCACTGATTATCAACCCATCAAGCAGTTGTTCTTAATGCGTTTCGACGGCAAGGAATGGGTTCCATTTGGGAGCACGATCGACGCAAACTGAGAGCTCCGGAATTATTCAGGGGCGAACTCGACACGGTTACGGCCCCGATGCTTGGCGGTATAGAGCGCCAAGTCCGCCTGGCTTAGGAGAGAACTGAAATCAGGAGGCAGCACTCCCGGTTGGCTGTGAAGGCCGGAAATACCAAAACTTGCGGTGACCTTTACTACCCGGTTCCCAAAGAAAAAGTCCTGCTCTTCAAACTGTTTTCGAACACGTTCTACCACAGACGCGACGTTTTCCTTGTCCGCGTGAGTCAAAATAAAAAGAAATTCTTCGCCGCCAATGCGTCCACAAATATTAGAGCGCCGCGAATTTGTTCTTAGTATCTCGCCAAATCTCTTCAAAACTTTATCCCCGGCGTCGTGACCGCTGGAATCGTTCACGCTCTTAAAGTTATCCAAATCTGCCATTACCACCCAGAAAGGAAAACCGTGGCGTGCCGCTCCGCTGAGCTGGCGGGGAGCCCATTCATCGATGGCGCGGCGGTTGGGAAGGCCAGTCAAGGAATCCGTGAGCGCCAATTCTTCTAATAAGCGATTTTTGGCTTCCACTTGCCGGTGCAATTCCACCAGCCTGCGTCCGACTTCGACGCGCGCTAGCAATTCTTCGGGGTGGAATGGCTTGGTGAGATAGTCGTCGGCGCCCGCAGCCAAACCTTTTACGACATTTTCTTTGTCGGACACGCTAGTCAAAATTATTACGTAGGTATAGGGATTTTGAGACCGTGCGCGTATCCGCTGGCATAGCTCGATGCCGGTCAGATCTGGCATCACCCAATCCGTAATTACGATGGCTGGGAGGTGCTCGGCTAATAGATCGATGGCTTCCTGGCCGCTACGAGCTACCAGGAGCGAATAATCGGCGTTGGTGAAAGCTTGTTCGACCAGCTTGCGGTAAACGGCTGAATCGTCGGCGACCAATACTCTCAGACGATCTTTCGCGGCCATCTCACCTCGAGCTGTCGTAACTTTCAGTTGGGTTGCGGATGATGCACTGCGATTGACAGATGCTAGCACAAGGTGGCCGCGGAACAAGTCCCAGTCAAGCCGCAGATGCTAGCCGCGCACGTGCAGATACGCGCACAACTCGGGAATAAAAATGCCGATTTCGACTGGGATTTTTCCCTCCTAGCGGTTTAAACCATTCGACCAAGACTTTGTTGCGCATCCGAATAGGAATTCTTGACAGTCCGCCGAGACTTTTGTGTTCCTGATAAGAATCTTAAAGACTTCTATTCACGCAAGCGGGTGCGCTGATCGGTCTTGCCCAGATGGAGGAGAAGATACGTTGTGGTGAGACTCCACGCTAGAGTTGCTGCCTCTGGATTATAAGCGGGCCGAGCGTCGCAGAAAAAACCATGATCGGCATTGGAGAACTCAACGTTAACGTAGGTTTTACCCAGACGCTTACATTCATCCACGATCGCGCGAATCTGTTCGACGCCTATATGCTTATCGAGGCCGCCCCAGAAAAACATGATAGGCGCATGCAGATCGGCGGTTTTTGGTAGTAGTGCGGGAGCGATATTCCCACCGTAAAATGAAATGGATGCCTGCAGGGGGAGCGTCGCGCACGCTAGGAAAGAAACACGTCCACCCATGCAAAATCCGACGCTCGCGATCTTTTCAGGCATGACATACGATTTGTTTTTCAGACAATCGTAAGTGGCGCGGATGTCTTCGACGGTGCCTTTCTCTGCCATTGCCTTCATGTGAGGCATAACAGACTGGAAGTCGTCGTATTTCCCCTCGAATCCGGGGACTGTCCGATGGTAGAGTTCTGGAGCGATTGAGACGTAGCCTTCGCGAGCAAATCGTTCGGTGACGTCCCGGATATGCGCGTTGACGCCGAAGGCTT
Source organism: Candidatus Acidiferrales bacterium (assembly GCA_049693615.1). Lineage (GTDB taxonomy): Bacteria > Acidobacteriota > Terriglobia > Acidiferrales > UBA7541 > Palsa-295. The sequence continues at coordinate 78,506 of JBAVQB010000029.1, forward strand.
CCTGGAACACGAGCACGCCCGGATGCTTTCCGTCGCCCGCAGGACGAGCTACATAGGCATTCATCTCGGTTCCGTCGGCTACTCTCAGCGAAACTTTCTCTGTCGTAACAGTGTTCATGCAAGCCCCTCGTATTAAGAAGTCCGAAACATTCTTTCGAGACCATTCTATAAGCTTTCTTTGCCGTAGGAATACCGAATCAATCGATCGCTCGTTTGCATCCAAATGTGAGACGGAGGGTTCTTCGATGAGTTTGAAACAGTATGTGACGCTAGGACGTTCCGGACTGCGGGTAAGCCCGCTGGCGCTCGGCACCATGACGTTCGGCACTGAATGGGGATGGGGAAGTGAACCAGCAGTCGCGCGACAAGTGTTCGACGGATATATCGAGCAGGGAGGCAATTTTATCGACACCGCGGATGCGTACACCAACGGAAAGAGCGAAGAACTACTTGGCCATTTTATCGCCGAGCGCGGATTGCGCGAACGCTTGGTGCTCGCTACGAAATTTACTTTTAATACCGATCCAGTGAACCCGAATGCTGGTGGCAACGGGCGCAAAAATATTTACCGGGCGCTGGAAGGTTCTCTGCGTCGGCTCAAGACCGATTACATCGATTTGTATTGGATGCATGTGTGGGACATGGTCACGCCGATTGAAGAAGTGCTCTCGACCATGAACGATCTGGTTCGCGCCGGCAAAATCCGTCATTTTGGATTTTCGGACGTGCCGGCATGGTATGTAGCTCGCGCACAAACGCTGGCAGAAACAGAAGGCAAGGAACGGCTCATCGCTCTTCAACTGGAGTATTCGCTTATCGAGCGCAACATCGAACGCGAGCATATTCCAGCCGCGCAGGAACTTGGCGTTGGAATCTGTCCATGGAGCCCTCTGGCAGGTGGTTTTCTCAGTGGGAAATATACGCGCGAAGGGAATACGGGAAGGGGAGAAGGCCGGCTTCATGGGGCGAAATTCGCTCAGCTCACTGACCGCTTCACCGAGCACAATTGGCGCGTGCTGGACGCCCTTCTCGATGTCGCCAAACAACTAAATAAGAAGCCTGCGCAGGTGGCCTTGAACTGGGTCACAACGCAACCGGGAGTCACTTCAACCATCATCGGAGCGTCGAACACTGCGCAACTGCAAGACAATCTCCGCGCGATTGAATTCACGATTCCCGCGGAACTTGGAAAGCGTCTGAATGATGCCAGCGCAATTGAACTGTTCCACCCCTACACGTTCTTCGAGGCGTCTATTCAAAACAGGGTAAAGGGAGAAAATCCAGTGCGTGCCTGGTTTCCTGCCCGCCCTCAACCCGATGCGCCGTCGGAAAAATCCGGGGAGAAACCGAAGGCGAATGCGGCCGAAAAGTAATCTGGTCACAGCTAGATGGAATTTTATCGAGGACCCGCGACCGACCATTTTGACGGCCAATGTTTTTACAATCCGGGCGATGGGTTGCGTGGCACGGGCAGCGCGCTCAAGTGGATGATGAATCGCAAGCCCGGGTCGTGGCCCAAATGGATCGATGAACCGTTGGGAGTGCCGCCTCCGGAGCGTGTTAGCGGCGAGAAAATCAGGACTACCTTCGTCGGCCATTCTACCGTCCTCATTCAAACAGGCGGAGTGAATATTCTGTGCGATCCGATTTGGTCTATGCGCGCCAGCCCATTTTCGTGGATTGGGCCGTGCAGACATCGCACTCCCGGGATTCGATTCGAAGATTTGCCTCCTATCGATATTGTTTTACAAAGCCACGACCACTACGATCATCTCGACATTCCCACGCAGCGACGAATCGGTTTTCAATGGCAACCGAGGTTTGTTGTGCCGCTTGGGGTGCGCGCTCGACTCGAAAGACATAAGATCGCTCCCGTTCAACAGATCAGCGAGTTCGACTGGTGGGAATCAGCAACCATCGCGGAAAAACTGAAAATCACCTGCGTGCCGGCCAGGCATTTTTCCGGCCGCGGATTGCGCGATCGTAATAGAACTCTTTGGTGCGGATACGTGATCGAAGGTCCCGCGGGCGTAATTTATTTTGCAGGAGACACCGGATACGGATCTCATTTTGAGGAAATCAAGCAGCGATTTCCGGAAATTCGTCTTGCTCTTCTTCCTATCGGCGCTTACCTTCCGGAATGGTTTATGGGGCCGGTGCACATCTCTCCAGCTGACGCGGTGCGCGCTCACGAGAAGCTTGGGGCAGCCACTAGCATCGCCATTCACTTCGGCACTTTCCATTTGGCGGATGATGCAGAAGATCAGCCTGCCCGGGAATTGCAAAAAGCGCTTTCCTTACGCAAAGAGGCGAACCGTTTCTGGATATTAGGTACCGGTGAAGGACGCGACATTCCGTAAATTCTGCCAATTTCAAGAATTGAGGCGCAGTTTTAACTGCCGTTTCGATTCGCCGGCCGTGGACTTTTGCCGCACGGGCTTGTCTGAATGATATGTAACTTTCTCACCGCCTAGTTCCGCAAAAGGAGTCAGCTTATGCTGATTTGCCAGGTTCACGCTCATGATGTGCTTGACCTGGATATGACGCGCGATCAGCGCGTCGGCCACCAGCGACCGGTGGCAGCGCCACGGCACCGCCTCAGCGCACATCAAGGCGGTCGGCTCGTTTCGGCAAAGTTCGATAGCGCGCGATAGAGCAGTTTCGAATTCAGGTGTGCCCATATAGTCTGCGTAGCCGCGAAAGCTTGCATTACGCCAGCCGATGTTTTTCGAATCTGGTTTCGGGCGACGCAGTCCGCCCAGCTCTTTCAAATGGACGTATTCAATCCCGGAAGCCTTCAGCGCTGGTCCCAGCGTCTCGATGCCATATTGCGGGTTGTGACGTGAACGAGGGATCGTACGGATGTCAATCACGCGTTGAATTCCATGTGCGCGTAGCAATTCGAGGAACTCCTCGAAAGCGCGGGTCGAATGCCCGATCGTAAAGATCGTCTGCTTTTCTTCTTTAGAGGTTTTGTGAGCTTTCGGACTCATCGATGAATCATACGATAGGTGTCTTCTAACCGTCGAATTCCGGACCAAGAATTTTGCTTCAGCGCTGACGGCCGAACGGCGATAATAGAAAGCCTTCATAGGCACGCGGGCAGATGGCGGTGGATTTGAACTGAGGGAATATGGCCGAAATCAAGGCTTTATTTTGGGACAACGGTGGCGTGATCCTGACGAATGGTTGGGACCGCCATTCGCGTCGCTCGGCCGTTGCGAAATTTCAGCTCGATTGGAACGACTTTGAGGACCGCCACGAGCTGATGCTGGATGCTTTTGAAACCGGCCGCGCGACCCTCGACGAATATCTACACCGCACGGTCTTTTACTGTGAGCGTCCTTTTCCAGCTGAGGATTTCAAGGCCTTTATGTTCGAACAATCGCAGCCCTATCCTGAGCCGCTTGCTTTTTTGGGCCAGATTGCTCGTACCAACCTGTTTCTGGCGTCGCTCAATAACGAGTCACGTGAAATTAACGAATACCGAATTGAGAAATTCAAATTGCGGGACTACTTTAAAGCTTTCTTTAGTTCCTGTTACCTGGGGATTCGAAAGCCGGAACTTGGGATTTATAGGCTAGCGTTGAAAATCAGTCAGCAAAACTCTGCTGAGTGTATTCTGATCGATGACCGCGGACTGAATCTGGAATGTGCGGCCGAGTTGGGTATGCAAACAATACTTTTTAAGGATCTAGCGCAGTTGCGCCGCGACTTGGCAAGGTTTGGCATTTTTGTCGATAGAGAATAATTAGGAGGAAAGTTTATGGAATTGGGAATGGTTGGTCTGGGCAAAATGGGCGGGTTCATGACGGAACGGCTCTTGAAGGGTGGCCATCGCGTGGTCGGATATGACCGCACTCCATCCGTGGTGCAGGGCTTGGTAGCCAAGGGCGCTGCGGGCGCGAATACGCTGGATAAAATGGTCGCGCAGCTCAAGGCGCCGCGCGTTGTTTGGCTTATGGTTCCTTCGGGTGCGCCAGTGGATCAAACGATTGAACAGCTTCTTCCGCACTTGGCGGAGGGTGACACGATCATCGATGGAGGCAATTCGTATTACAAGGACACGATTCGTCGCGGTGCGGCGCTGGCGCCGAAGAAAATCAATTTTGTGGACTCCGGTACGAGCGGTGGGGTTTGGGGTCTGAAAGAGGGCTATAGCATGATGGTTGGCGGCGATGCGGAACTCATCAAACGCATTTCACCGATCTTTCAAACGCTCGCGCCCGGACCTGATAAGGGTTGGGGCCGCGTCGGCCCGACTGGTTCTGGCCATTTCGTGAAAATGGTTCACAACGGCATCGAGTACGCAATCATGCAGGCGTATGCAGAGGGCCTGGATCTTCTTCGGCACAAAAAGGAATTCAACCTCGACCTGCTCCAAGTTGGAAAAATCTGGCAGTACGGAAGTGTAATCCGTTCCTGGCTGCTTGATTTGACAGTAGATGCGTTGAGCAAGAATCCAACGCTGGAAGGCATCGCCGCGTATGTTACCGACTCTGGTGAAGGACGCTGGACGGTGATCGAAGGGGTGGAGCTCGGCGTGGCTTTGCCGGCCATTTCATCAGCGTTGGACAATCGCTTCCGCTCGCAAGACCCCGAACCTTTTGCCAACAAACTTTTGGCCATGATGCGCAACGAATTCGGGGGTCACGCGGTAAAGAAAAGTGCAAGCTAAACGCCGGCGTTTGCGGATCTGAAAATTATGAAGCTCGACGTGCGCGTACTTCCAGATCTCATTTCGCTCAGCCGCGCTGTGCTGGAAGAAACACTTCCTATCATTAAGGAGTCGGTCGCCAAGCGCGGCCGGTTTTCGATCGCTTTATCGGGTGGGCATACTCCTGAAAAAATGTATTCGCTGTGGGCGCGGACGGACCAATATCGCGACAAAACTCCATGGGATCGCGTTCATTTATTTTGGGGTGACGAGCGATACGTACCGTCGGATAGCCGTCTGAGCAATTATCATATGGCGCGCGAAACTTTGATCTCGAGCGTTCCCATCCCGCCAGAGAACGTGCATCCGGTGCCGACGAACCTGTCTCCTCCGGAAGAATGTGCGCGCGCGTACGAAACTGAGCTGCTGAAATTCTTTGGTTCGGAGCCTCCCGCATTCGACGTTCAGCTTCTGGGAATTGGGCCGGAAGGGCACACCGCTTCTTTGTTTCCGGATTCGCCCGTTCTGGGTGAAAAGTTACACTGGGTAGCTGCTGTTCGTGTTCCGGCTGAGCCACCAGAACGAATTACTTTAACCCCGGTCATTCTCAATAATGGGCGTAACACGTTTTTCCTGGTGGCTGGCGAAGACAAACGCGCGATACTGTCAGCTATCCGCGAAGAATCCAACGTTCAAAGCAGCCGGTATCCCGCTGCAAGAATTCACCCTGCGAAAGAGCCTGTTTGGTTCCTGGACCAAGCGGCAGCTGGGTAAAATCCGTCTACTGTGGCGTTTTGCTGAAGCTTTTCCTAAGACGAAACGTCTAAATGTCACAAGCAGGACCGTTGTAAAAATAGGACTCGGAATCACAAGCGGAATATGGAATTGTCGATAAAGTAGCAGTAAAAGTGCGGGCAACAACAGGCCATGAGGAAATTGTTGGGTAGAAAAATCAAGATTTTGGCGTCACTCGCGCTGATTCTCGCGGCATCTCTCTCGTTCGTCTCGTGCAGCTCGAAGACGGCCGCCGTCGGGCCGGATATGGCTGTGCCGGTCACCGTGGCTAAGGCCGTGAAAAAAACTGTTCCGATCGAGTTAAGCGCCATCGGTACGGCCGAGGCCTATTCAACGGTTTCCATCAAGGGACAAGTGAACGCAGTGTTGAGAGAAGTGCACTTCAAGCAAGGCGATTTTGTTAAGAAGGGTGATTTGCTTTTTACGCTGGACGCGCGCCCGTTCCAGGCGTCCCTGGCGCAAGCACAAGCAAACCTTGCCCGCGACAAAGCCCAAGCAGATCTCACGGTGGTTCAGGCGGAACGTTATAAAAAACTTTACGACGAAGGCATTTCACCCAAAGAACAATACGATCAAACGCAGGCCAACGCCGCCGCGCAGCAGGGCTCGGTACACGCCGATGAGGCTGCGGTTGAATCGGCTAAACTCGAACTTCAATATTGCTCGATTTATTCGCCTGTGGACGGCCGCACCGGCGCTCTACAGGTCTATCCCGGAAACTTGGTGAAAGAAAACGATGTCCCGGTGCTGGTGGTAATCAACCAGATTGCTCCGTTGTACGAGGATTTTTCCGTGCCGGAACAATACCTTAGCGTCATCAAGAAATATATGGCGGGAGGCCGCCTTCAAATTGAAGCCACGCCGTATGGTGATACCGCTCCGGAAACCGGCTACCTAACCTTTATCGATAACACGGTGGACAACACAACTGGAACGATCAAGCTAAAAGGGACGTTCGAAAATACAGACCATCGCTTGTGGCCGGGACAATTCTCGACCGTAGCGCTTCGTTTGTCGGAGCAGGAAAACGCGACAGTAGTACCGACGCAAGCTGTGCAAACCGGACAGAGCGGCGATTTCGTTTTTGTGATCAAGCCGGATCAGACCGCGGAATCGCGTCCCGTAAAAGTTGCTCGGACGCTGGGGACCGAATCGGTGATTGCGAAGGGAATTGAGCCGGGAGAGACGGTGGTCACAGACGGCCAGCTTCGTTTGATCCCCGGCATTAAAGTCCAGATCAAAACTGCGCCGCAGGGAAGTTAGAGAATCAGCGATGAATATTGCCGAGCCATTCATTCGCCGGCCAGTCATGACCACGTTGGTCATGGCCGCGATACTACTGTTCGGCATCCTCGGTTACCGCGCGCTCGCCGTCAGCGAACTTCCGAACGTGGACTATCCGACGATTCAGGTGGGCGCCAGTTTGCCTGGCGCGAGTCCGGATACCATGGCCTCGGCGGTAGCGACTCCCCTCGAGAAGCAATTTTCCACCATCGCGGGCATCGATTCGATGACTTCGACGAGCTCGCTTGGGACTACCAGCATTACTTTGCAATTTGACTTGAGCCGCAATATCGATGGCGCCGCACAAGACGTGCAGGCAGCCATCGCGCGCGCGTCTGCGCAGCTGCCTCCCAGCATGCCCACCCCGCCGACCTACAACAAAGTGAACCCTGCTGATCAGCCGATTCTGTACGTTGCTATGGGGTCGAAGAGTTTGCCGCTTTACACCGTGGATCAATACGCCGAGACGCTCATGGGACAGCGCATCTCGATGGTGAAGGGTGTAGCGCAAGTCCAGGTGTACGGTTCGCAGAAATATGCGGTGCGCATACAGCTCGACCCCCAGGCTCTGGCCACGCGGCAAATTGGCATAGACGACGTTCACACCGCGGTGCAGAACGCCAACGTGAATCTGCCGGTTGGCACGCTCTACGGCGAACATCGCGCGTTCACCTTACAAGCGAACGGGCAGCTGACTCACGCTTCGCTCTATCGTCCCTTAATCGTGGCTTACCGCAACGGCTCGCCAGTACGCCTAGAAGATTTGGGCAAGGTTTACGACAGCGTTCAGAACGATCGTGTGGCCAATTGGTGGAACGACACGGAATCGGTGGTCCTCGCGATCGAGCGGCAGCCTGGCACTAACACCGTGGAGGTTGTGGATGCGGTAAAACAACTGCTACCACAATTTCGCGCCATTATCCCGCCTTCAGTACAAATGCAAATTCTGTACGATGCTTCCGATTCAATTCGCAAGTCAGTGGCCGATGTGAAGTTCACGCTTTACCTTGCTATCGCCTTAGTCATCCTGGTGATTTTCCTGTTCCTGCGCAATCTTTCGGCAACGATAATTCCGAGTTTCGCCCTGCCGATGTCCATCATCGGCACCTTTGCCGTGATGTATCTGCTGGGGTACACCGTCGACAATTTGTCGCTCATGGCCTTGACGCTTTCAGTGGGCTTCGTAGTGGACGACGCCATCGTGATGCTAGAGAACATCGTACGGCACATGGAAATGGGCGAAGGCGTAATGGAATCGGCGCTAAGCGGCTCTCGTGAGATCGGATTCACAATTTTGTCCATGACGATTTCGCTGGCCGCTGTATTCCTGCCGGTATTTTTCATGAGTGGCATCATGGGACGACTGCTGCACGAGTTCGCGGTCGTGATCATGACTTCGATTCTTGTTTCCGGCGTTGTTTCGCTCACGCTTACACCCATGCTGTGCAGCCGGTTTCTCCGTCCAGCCGGCGAAATGAAACATGGTCGGGTGTACATGGCCTTGGAAAGATTTCTGGATTGGATGCTGAGAATTTACGACGTCTCGCTCCGCTGGTCGCTGCGCCACCGCGTATTCGTGATGGTCGTGTCTGGAATCATCTTGGTTATCACGGTGTGGCAGTTCGCCGTGATCCCGAAAGGATTTCTGCCTGCGGAAGACAGGTCCCAGATATTTGCGTTCACCGAAGCGTCTCAAGGCATTTCTTTCCAATCCATGAAGCAGCATCAACTCGAATTGAACAAAATTGTTCTAAACGATCCCAATCGCAACGATTTCTTTTCGAGCATCGGCAGTTTTACAGCCAGCAACGGCGGAATCATCTTCATGCATCTGAAAGAACGCAAAGATCGTCCAGCGACGGAGCCGGCCGCGATATTGCATTTGAAGCAGAAGTATGGCGACGTTCCAATCGTCGGAAGCACGATTCGTGGAATAGCTCCTCTATTCGCCCATCATCCTTCGATCGATGAAGTGATCGAGGAATTCCGCGAGAAGTTTGCAACCGTCACCGGAATCAATGCCTACATGCAAAATCTGCCGCCTATCCAGGTCGGCGGGCAGCTCACTAAAAGTCAATATCAGCTTGCCCTGCAAAGTCCGGACACGGCAGAGCTTTATCGCGATTCCATGATGTTCATGAAGGAGATGGCAAAGCTCCCTGGCCTTCAGGATGTGACCACAGATTTGCTGATTGCGAATCCGCAAGTGAACGTGAATATCGATCGGGATAAAGCGTCCGCCCTCGGAGTGTCCGCGCAACAAGTGGAAGACGCTCTCTACACCGCCTACGGCCAGCGCCAAATCTCGACCATCTACGCGCCCAATGACGAATATTGGGTGGTGATGGAACTGGAAGACAAATATCAGGCGGATCCGGCGGCTCTCTCCATGCTGTACGTTCATTCGAGCAGCGGAAATTTGGTGCCATTGAATGCGGTCGCCACGCTGTCTACGAGTCTCGGGCCACTTTCCGTGAATCATCTCGGCCAGCTTCCTGCCGTCACGCTTTCTTTCAACCTTAAAAATGGAGTCGCGATTGGCGACGCTGTAAACAGCGTGAATAAACTTGCTCGCGAAATTTTACCTCCCACAGTGACCACCGAATTTCAAGGAACGGCGCAAGCGTTTCAATCTTCTCTGTCGGGTTTGGGCATCTTGCTCTTCATGGCAATTCTCGTGATTTACATTGTTCTGGGGATTTTGTATGAGAGTTTCATCCATCCGATCACAATTCTTTCCGGCTTGCCGTCCGCGGCTTTTGGCGCTCTTCTAACATTGCAGATATTTCATCTCAGCCTTGATCTTTACGGATTTGTAGGCGTGATCATGCTGATCGGCATCGTAAAAAAGAACGCGATTATGATGGTTGATTTCGCAATCGAGCGAGAACGCCACGGGAACAAGACGGCCGAAGAGGCGATCTACGAAGGATGCCTGATCCGTTTCCGCCCCATCATGATGACCACCATGGCGGCGTTGATGGGTACGCTGCCCATCGCCTTGGGCTCAGGCGCCGGCGCAGATTCCAGGCGCCCGCTGGGACTTGCTGTGGTAGGGGGCCTCGTTTTTTCGCAAGCTGTGACCCTCTATCTAACGCCGGTTTTCTACACCTACATGGATCGCTTCCAGACGTGGGCCGAGAACCGTTTCGGGAAACTAAGCCGGAAACGGAACGCGGTTCTCGCCGACGAACACTCATCAGCCGATTGAAGCCGCCGAAATTTCGAAAGATAGGTTTTGTTTTATGCAGTTTCGCCTCGCCCTACTGGCCTTCCGTACAGTTTTCTTCGCTGTCGTAGGGTACTAATCTCGCTGTCATTGCGTACCATTGACCCTATTTCAACGCGTCTCTACTATGAATCAGGATGCAGATGCGTCCCGGAAGACGGGAATGTTTCCCCGTGTTTCGTTTTGGTCCGCAGGAACCCAGCCAGAATGCGTTATGGAGAAGATTTCCCAAAAGACATAAGAATGCGGCCGAGACGGCGCGGACCACGTATGAACTCTCGCGTACCGGTAGTCATTGCGTGCAATGAGCATAACGGTCCGCCGTCCTACGAGCCAGCGTTCACCCGAGTGGTCAGCGCGAACGGCTGTTTGCTTGTGAGCCCGAAGGAACTTGAATTGCAGCAGCATTTGCGACTCACGAATTTGTCCACGCGCCGGACCGTGGAAGGTGTGGTGGTGTGGAAGGGTGTTCAAAGACCAGACGGCTGGGACATGGGAGTCGAAATTGCCACGCAGGGTCTGGATTTCTGGGGTGTGGAACTGTGAAATTTGAAAGTCTGAAGGTGCCTCCGGCTAAACTTTCTGGCTCGCAGGCGAAAATAATCGCGCCATCTCTTAAACCAACCGTGGTTCCGACGCGTTCGCCATCAACCCAGTCCGGTTCGCAATTCGCTGCGCCGGCGACCCCGGGTGAAGAGCGCCGCCGCAGTTACCGCGTTCTTCTACGCGTGCGCGCGAGCATTCATGTCGCGCTGCAAGGAAAGCCGGTAACATTCGACACGGTCACGCTAAGTGTCAGCAATCACGGCGCACTGGTTGTGTTGAAACAGAGCCTTCCTTGCGAGACCAGGCTGGTGCTGGAGCATAGCGGGACGAAAGAGCGCGTGGCGTGTAAGGTTGCCAGAATTGCCCGCGAAATGCCGGAAGGTTTCCACATACCGCTGGAATTTGATTCGCCTGCGCCGAATTTCTGGCGGATCGCTTTTCCGCCGTCGGATTGGCGTCCGCACGACGATTTGTAAAACGGTCTCGGAGACTGAATCAACTAGAAAGGAAGCTTACGCAGGTCGAGATTTCCGCCGGAGAGGACGATTCCGATTTTTTTGCCTTCGGCGCGAATCTTGCGATTTAACGCCGGGGCAGCTGCTACTGCTCCGGAAGGCTCCACAACCAGCTTGGTGCGTTCCCACAGTGATAGCATCGCCGCTACGATCTCTTCTTCGGTGACAAGCGAAATCTCATCCACGAGAGATTTCAAAATTGAGAATGTTAACGGCGAGAGCGTCGCCCGAAGCCCGTCCGCCATCGTTTCACTTTTTGCCGCTGCCTCAATTTTCCCAGCTTTCAGTGAACGGAAGGCGTCGTCCGCATTGCTTGGCTCGCCTCCAATGACGCGAATTCCCGGACGGATATTTTTCGCAGCGATTGCCGAACCAGACAAAAGCCCGCCGCCGCTTGCCGGGGTAATCAGCACGTCGAGATCGCTGACCTCTTCGAGCAATTCGAGGGCAGCGGTACCCTGGCCTGCAATTACGCGAGCGTCGTCATAGGGATGAACCAAGTGCGCGCCGGTCTTTCGCATCAATTCCGCGCAAGTAGACTCTCGCGATGGCATATTCGGCTCGCAATAAGTGATCTTGCCGCCATAAAACTCAACGGCCCTGACTTTCGCAGCGGACGAATTCGAAGGCATCACGATATGCGCCGGAATGCCGCGCCAGTGAGCGGCCAATGCCATTGCCGCGGCGTGATTTCCAGAGGAAGGAGCCACTACTCCGTGACGCGCTTCCTCATCCGTTAGTGAAAAAATAGCGTTTGTGGCGCCGCGTATCTTGAACGAGCCGGTCTTCTGCAAATTCTCACACTTGAAAAATAGGCGAGCGTTGGCCATCTCGTCGAGAGAGGAGCAAGTGATTACAGGTGTGCGATGAATGTGCGAAGAAATGCGCTTGTGGGCCGCGAGAATCGCCTCAAAGTTTGGAGCCCCCGTCAATATCGATGTCGCGTTCATATCTCTGCCTTTATTTTGAGCCGCGAGGTCCCACGATGAAAGTCACTTTAGCGGCGGTGCTGTTATTGAAGCGGTCAGAGATTTGTACCGCCACCGTGTGCTCGCCCGCGGAGAGTCCTTTAAGCGAAATCTCATAGCTTTCTTTCGGCGCATCGGAAAGCAGTCCATTTGGGAAAAGGATGGTCCAATCGCCCGCATCAACGCTGTATTGCGCTTTCGATATGGTGCTTGCAGAGCTGGTCCCTTCGAAAGTCACTCTCACCACCGGCGAAGACGCATCTGCCCGCAAATTCTCCACGCGCGGCGGGGTATTTTCGATCTCAAATCGATCGCTTTCACGTTCATTCGTCAGCGCTTGATCCGCCGGGTTGGACGGTGAATCCGAAGCCACAATCTTCAGGTAATAGGCGCCGTCGGGCATGGTTGTGGTGTCCCACGAATAATATTTCTGCGTGAGCTTGTCCTTCAGTAGCCGCCAGTTTTTCTCGCCTTCACCATGATAATAAATTGTATAGACGAGATCGTCATCGTTGTCGTCATGCGCGCTCCAAAGTACGCTGGCCCAACCCTTTTCCTCAAAGCCTTGCGGCGGAGCCTCGATCTTCAGCGGCCGTGCGGCGAGCTCCGGATTTGCGCTTGCTGGCGCCGGGAAATTTGCGCTGCTTCGTTGAGGCAATAGAAGCTGAACGGAGGTAGGAATCGTCGGCCCAGACGCTTGAGGCGCGAATCCCTGCAGGCGAATTCCGGGGTCTTGAATGGCGATGTCGTCAATCACCGGCGCAACATTTTTCGGCTGATATGCCAGGCTTACCCAGGCTACGTTTGGCACGGTGCCTTTGTCCGTATCGACAAATACAGCTTTCCATTGGACGAATCGCCCCGCAGGGCATCCTACGGTGTCTCCCGCTTCATTCTTGTAAGGTCCAGCCCAGGGGCTCCAATTCTTTTGCGGGCTCGAAGTATTTCCGGAGCGCACGTAGAACTCCACGTTGCCTTGCGCCGCGTTGTCTCCCCACCACGACAAGCGGCCCCAGTGTGAAAATATCTTGGCGTCGAACGGGTCCGACTCAAAACTTCCGCCTTGCTGATATCCCGGCCCCAGTGTGAAGATTTTTCCCGGGTTCGCGGTGGCCACCAAAATCGCGCCGTTGCGGCCCGGCACCAAACTCGTCACCTGTGCAGAAGCAGTTTTCGCGATGCTGGAGTAAACATCGTTGCCATCCAGAGAAAGTATGGTGCCCTTGTTTCCGGTGCCTAGAAGAATACGGCCCGACGATGAAAGTCCCATCGAAAACACCAAATCATCACGCGAGGACCACAATGTTTGCGGAGAGCCGTCGGAAGAAATTTTTATCACTTCCGCGCCGCCAGTCGGCGATGAAATAAACGGAAAAGAAACAATCGGTTGTGATGCTTGCGCTTGCAGTTGCAGCGAAACGCTTGCTTGAGGAGTCTGGGCTGCTTGCGGTTGTCCCGAAGGCGGCGGCAGATTCAGGATCGGTGCAGTCGCCGCGCCGCGCTGCTTCTCTCCAATCGACGCGGCGTAAATATTTCCTTGCTCATCGGTCAGAAGGGAAGTCACTTCTTTCTTACTCGTTTCGTAGATCACGAACACCGAACCCGGCTCCGGCGCTGCTTGCAAATTTTTGCGCACGATCGCCACTCGCAAAACCAAGCCGTTTGGATCTGTCCCGATCAGAAGGTCTCCCTTTTGATCGAACGCTATGGAACGCGCGTGCCGCTCGTCGCTTTGATAAAAGAGCTGCCCTTTGCCATCCGGAGTCACGGCAAATACTTCGCCCGAATCCCCGGTTGCCACGAACAAAGTACCTTGCGAATCCATCGCCAGAGCCCAGATGTATTTCGTTTTGGGATCGAAGAAAACGCTTTTCTGGCCGTCCGGCGTCACCTTATACACTTTTCCATCGGGCGACGTTCCCACGTACAAATCGTCGTGGGAATCAAAGGTGATAGCCTGCGCCGCGAGTTCGCCCGACTCGAAAACGGTGGTTGGTTTTGCGGGATCGTCCAGCCGCAATACTTTCGCGTTGGACCCGCCCGCCGCATAAATGCGCCCTCGCGAATCCATGCGCAATGCCCAAAGGTAGGCTAGATTCGGGTCAGCAAAAGCTGTGAACTTCGGCGCGGGCATCAGCTTCCCGTCGCTGCGTATCGCCACGCCATTCGCCGTGCCACGCTCGAATTCGGAGAAGTCCGATTGCCGCCACGTGCGCGTGTGCTCCGCGAAAACGCAAACAGGTCCTACGATCCCAATCACCAAAGCGCACACAAGTAGTTTTCGCGAGCCTGTCAATCCGAAGCTCCTTTCAAGGCAACTTCATTTTACGGTTATGGTCAGTGTGCGTTCGCCGGTGATTACCTGATGCATTTCCGCAAACCACGAGCCTGCCAGTGACTGACGCAACAGTCGCGCGCCACCTACACTTTGCCGTTGATCCAAAACGTTGATTTCTGAAGACGGCGCGTTGGGCATCACCTTATCTTCGACGAGCAGCGTGGTGGTTGGTTGCAGAAGCGTCGCGTAAAGGCAGTCGTTTTGTCTCTCGCGATTGATTAATTTGATGAGCTCCTCGAGTCCCGGAAGCGGTCCCTGTGTAGCAGCCATCGGGTCCACGGTCCGATCCAACGTCTCACCATCGCTGATTAATAGCTGCAGCGGGCCGCGGGCCGTCTGCGGAGGGATAGTGATAGGAATTTCCTGAATGAACGGCTCGCCTCGGTAGGGCCGCAACAGCACTTTCACCGCCACAGTCTCTCCGGGTGCCACCTCGCTCTTTTCCGTCCAGGCATTGTCGATCATGGACCAGCGTCGTTCGGCCAATGCCGTCACTTTAATGTGTACCCCGTCCACATGCGCACGTTCGTACGGATTCGAGTAAATCCGCGAAAAAATACCTTGAACTTCGGTCGCCACGTAGAAGCCACTCGGAACCGGGATATCGTTGGGCGCGAAAAGGTTTTCCAAATGCACTGGGGTGTGGCCCTTTAATTCTATGTCACCATCCAGCTGCAGCGTCGAGCCTTCACCATACGCCGGGCTCCCCACAATTCCATTGAACGTCGCAAGGGCCACTAACAACGGAGTCAGTTGCGGGCTCTCGATCACTTCAAAATGAAATTTCTTCTCGACGTTCGGCATCGCGAGCGTCACATCCACCGGGATCATTGGTGGACCGGCGCCGAGTTTCCCCATGATGGCCGTAGTACGGTCCTGCGTCAGCGTACCGATGGTGGCTCCGGACGTCATAATTTTCGTCGAAGCCATCGATGAAGCGAGGGTCATTACCACATGTCCTCTAGTCATCGGCATCGAAACCGAACCGAACGAGAAGATCGGGTGGCCGCACGCCAGCACCGTTCCGTCGCTCTCCACTGCCGTCACCGTGCATCCGGGCGAAATAGAAAGATCGCCGCGAATTAACTCGACGCCGACCATGTCTCCAGGTTTTAACTGCGCATCTTCCGGGCTTGGCTCGGCATTTCCGCCCGCCACCATACTCATTCCCCAACCCGAAAGCTCTTTGTTGAATTGGGCGATCGTTTCCGGATACAGCCCCGCGGAAATCAGCGGAGTTTCAATTGGAACCAGAAATTGCCCTGCGCCAGCGCCAGTACGGCTCGAAAATTCCTGCGGCAACGGAACGCGCGAAACGGCGGGGAAACTTCCTGTATTTACCGCTAATGGAGAAAGCGTCGCGCCGTCTGGTTTGGGATTAGTCGCATCTCTTTCGACGTCGAGCATGCTTTGAATCGGCGTTACTCCGCCGATCGCTTCTTTTGTGAACACTCCTAGCTTTAGGGACAGCGCGCCCGCGAGTTTTCCATCGAAATAAACAGGACTTCCGCTCATTCCCGCTACCACGCCCGTGTGTTCGGCCTTTTCGCCGAGGAGTTGAACCAGGATCACATCCTGCTTCGGACCGATCGCGTCGTGCAGAACTCCGATAACAACTAAGTCCACTTTCTCGACTTCATCGCCCGCAAAAATCGTGTAAGCCACACCTTTCAACCCGGGATGCACTTGATCCAAGGGAAAGGTCGTTGAGGTATCACCCGCGAACAGACCCGGACAAACAAGCAGACTTAATACAAATAGATATGATAAACCGCGCTTTTGATAGATTGAAGGCATGAACTTGAATGATACCCGCCGTGTCCGCGGGAAGCAAATCGCCCGTGCTAGAATTGCGCATGCCGAAGATGTTCCGCGCTAGAACCATCTCGCCCGGGGACAATATAAATGGCGTTCTTGAGCTTCCGGGCGATAAGTCCATCTCTCATCGTTACGCCATCCTTGCTGCCCTGGCCGAAGGCCGCAGCGAAATACTGAACTATTCCTCCGCGGCGGATTGCAAGAGCACGCTAGCCTGTTTGCGCCGGTTAGGTGTAAGCGTCGATATCGAACGGGAACGTCTGCGCATCTCCGGAAATGGGTTGGATGGCTTAAAAGCTCCTAGGCGCTCGCTCGACGCGGAAAATTCAGGCAGTACAATCCGCATGCTTTCGGGAGTGCTCGCCGGCCAGTCTTTTTCCTCAACGATAACTGGCGATAGTTCCTTGCGCGCGCGCCCGATGCGCCGGGTGGTAGAACCATTGCGAAAGATGGGCGCGGAAATTCGTGCACAAGAAGGGGATCGCGCGCCATTGGAAATTCATGGCGACGCTTTGCATCCGATTGACTACTCTTTGCCCATTCCGAGCGCGCAAGTGAAGTCAGCGATCCTGTTGGCCGGCCTTTACGCCGAGGGTGTGACTATCGTGCGCGAAACCGTGCGAACGCGAGACCACACCGAACTGGCTCTTCGCGAATTTGGAGCAACCATTGAAAGCCTGAACAAGTTCGTGCGTATCCATGGGCGCCCGAAGCTCCAAGCCCGCCAATTGATCGTACCAGGCGATCTCTCCAGCGCCGTTTTCTTCATTGCTGCTGCACTGATTCTTCCGGATTCCTCGTTGATATTGCACAACGTGGGGCTCAACCCCACGCGCACCCGCGTTCTCGATTTCTTGATCTCCATCGGCGCCGCAATTCATCTGGCATCCGTGCAGTTGCGCGAGAGCGAATTGATTGGAGACGTGTCGGTGAAGCACTCCATTTTAAGTGGTGGAGAAATAGCAGGCGCGCAAACCGCAGAAATGATCGACGAGCTTCCCATGCTCGCCGCTCTCGGGCCGTTCACCGAGAAGGGAATCGAAATCCGCGGCGCGCAGGAACTCCGTGTGAAAGAGAGCGACCGCATCGCCGCGCTGGCTGCCGGTTTGCGCCGCATGGGTGCGACGGTGGAAGAATTTCAAGATGGCTTGCGTGTGGAAGGACGTTCAGCGGGGCCGCTGCGAGGCGCCAAAGTTGACGCTGCCGGGGATCATCGCATCGCTATGGCGCTGTCGATCGCGGCTCTGGGAGCCAAGCATGACACTGTGATTCGCGATGCCGATTGCGTTGCCGTGTCATTTCCGGAATTCTTCGATACCTTGCGCCGGCTGCGTGGCCAAGGACCCGCCAGCTAGGAAGACTTGCGCAAATAAATGGTTCCGTAACTTGTGGTGATATGAATTTTCGGCCCGCCCGTTCCTAGTTTTCCATTCAGCCTTCCTGTGCCGTTCTCATTCGTAAGCTTCAGTCCGGATTCCTCGAAATCGCTCTGAACTTCGCCCGATTGGGACGCTGCCGAAACTTCGAAGCTGGAATTCGAGGGTAACGTTACGTCCACTTCGCCGGAATCATCCGCGATATTGATATCTTCGCGCGGAGCCTGGGAATAGCGCACCTTGATGTCGCCTTTCGTGTCTGTAATATCAAGGCGTCCGTTGACATTTTCCGCGTCGATGTCCTTGTCGTACGTGTTCAATTTGGCGGCGCCCGTAACGTCCGAAATTTCGATTTGTTCGGAATCGAGTTCCAAACGCCCGCGCACGCCAACAAGGGTCATATCGGCCTTTTGCGAATGGTAACGAGTGGTGCCTGCCACACTTCTCACCCGTATGGGCCCAAAGAAGTCGCCGTCAATTGCACTGTTTCCCTTAACGTCAGATATCTCAATTTCGTTGCCGTGTCCGGCGACGCTGACGTTTCCAGCGATCCCGGTGATGCGAACATCACCCTTCGACATCTTGGCGCTGACGTCTGATTCGCCATCATGGATTTCAATGTCACCATTGCCGCTCCCCGCAGTTACGCTTCCAGCGATTTCCGAAATGTTAACGTTGCCGTGCGAAGTATTCGCCCACAGCGCAGTCTGAGGAGGGAGCGTCACATTCAGATCCACGCCTACAAGCCCTTCGGGATCTTCTTGATTTACAGGATGGACGACGTAGCCGCCTCCCGTTTGTTCGATTACAACTTTCACTTTCTTCATGCGTTCCTGCGCCGCTGATTCGGTAGGCCCGGAAGCCGACTTGTTCACCATCACGCGCAAGCCGCCTCCTTCGCCCGCATGCGCGGAAATATCTCCGCGGCCAGTGCTCAATGTTACGTGCGCGTTTGACGGCAAAGTTTTAGCCGGTAGCTCCTCGGTTTCGGAATAATCTTTCGAGAACACATCCATGTTCAAATTCAGATTTGGATCTTTTTCCATCACCCAACTCTTCACACCCAGACCAATAAACACAAAAATAACTAAAACCATCAACGCAGCTTCTCCGCCGGATAGTAGCGGAGGTTTCCCCTCGCCAGATCGCTGTGCTGAAAGATAATCGATTATTTTCGCCACGCCCCAGAGGATAAGCAGCAAAGGCCAATAACGGTAAAAGTAGTGCCAGAGCCGAAATTCAGGATGGAAGCGCTCAAAAAGAAAAACGGCGCCAAGAAAAATCAACAGTAATCCGCTGAATATCGAACCGCGTTGATTGGGAGCGTCGCTCACTCAGTCCTCACGAACTGATGTGGCCTTGTTTGGAGGCGAGTTGTTGCGCCACGAGCACCGCGCCTATCACAATCAGGAGGACTGGCCAAAGATCGCCAAAACTATACCGGCTGAATTGCGCAATCAGGAAGAGAACGCCCACAGTGATAATAATCAAAGGCCCCATGAGGCTTCGGAGCCGGCAGTGCGCGCAAGTACAGTGAATTCGGTTCGAATCCGCCATCCAATATCTCTCCTACGACTTCTTTTGCATGCGATCCCAGACAAGCCATCCGCCCAGGGCGATTAGTCCGATCGGCCAGCTTTTCGCGAACCACTCGGAGTCCAGCAATCCAAAATTCCTCATCAACAGCAAAGCTCCAATGACAATTAAAATAATTGCGCCGAGCGGCTTGGGGCCATCCACGGAAGCAAAATCGGCGGGACCGGCTTCGCCGCTAATTCTGGCCTTCGCGGTGCGGTAGGCTTCAATAGGCATGTAAAAATAAAAGCATGCCAGTGCAATCCCAAAAAACGCGTCGTAGCCTCCGGGCAAATCGCTGCTCAACAGCGCGATTATCCCGCCGAATATCAGCACGTGAATCAACGCCTTGATGTATTGGCCGTTATAAACTGCGCCGAGTCCCGGTATAAAACCAAGCGTCGCGGCCAGTCCCGGATTCGGGCCCGTCTGGGGAGGCATGTTGGGTTGCAAGGCGACTGGCGCCAGGCAACTCTCGCAATAGAGCGCTCCATGAACCTCCCGCGTGCAAGTGGGGCATAGTGGCTTGCCGCAGTTGCGGCAATATCCGCTAGCGTCCACATCCGGGTGCGTGGCGCATTTCATCGAGCACTCCGGCTGGAACCGTTGATCAAATATGCGGCCAGATTATCGGCTAGGCTCTCGGTTGACAGAAACGCAAACATCGGCCCGCTACGAACCTGCGTGCGGCTGGCCGGCGGTGAGGACTGCGACTTCTGCTGTGGCGAGCTGGGCGGAATCGAATTATGCTCTTGTTGAGGTGCCGGGGCGGGATTGCTCACCGGCATGGGTTCCGGTTCGGGCTGAAGCTTGGATTGAATCTCGTACACCACGCGTAAATCGTTCACGAATTTAGCGCCTCGAGCATAAGTGAGGTGCGCTTGGCGATTGGCCGAGCGCAACATGTTTGCCGGACTCAGATCAGCCTTTTTCAATTTCGCCGGTGTCAGACCAGCAGCGTAGGAAACGATCGCCACGGAGGCCACAGCCGCAGCCAGCCCCATGGCGAATCGCGGCTGCCATAAAACCGATATCCATCCGAACCATTGCCGCCAGGATTCTTTCCGGGTTCGCGGACCAAGGGTGGCATCCAGGATCTTGGAAATCAGTTGAGGCCGCTCTTCCACCATCTCGATCCCATGCATCTGGTTGACAAGGGCACCCACCTGCGCCACGGTCCCTGTGCAGCTTGCGCAGCTTGCCATGTGAGCGGAGAAAGCCGCAGCCTCAGCGGGCGAAAGTTTGCCTTCGAGATAATCGCTCAGCCGCTCTTCCGTCAGTGTGCAGTTCCAATCCATAAGTCCTTGCTCCAAATCATGCCGAAAAATTAATTCGGTCTTAAACCCATTTCCGTCAGGATACGCGCCAGCTCAATCCGACCCCTGTTGATTCGAGATTTTACCGTGCCTTCCGGCACCTGCAACACCGCCTGAATCTCGCTGTATTCCAGACCCTGCAAATCGCGCAAAATTACCGACTCCCTCAATTCGGGCGAAAGCCGAGCCAGACCGCGCTGCAGTTGAATGCTCAATTCCCCCGCCTCTGCAAGCTTGTCCGGCGCTCGTGCCGAAGAATGTTTTTCTTCCAACTGCGGCATCGAGTCGTCTATCGAATCCGTTTGCCGATCGCGCCGAGTCCGCCGGTAATGATCCACCAGCAAATTGCGCGTCACGCTCGTCAGCCACGTTGGAAAGGCTCCAAATGCCGGTTGATAGCTCGAGAGCGTGCGGTAGATGCGCAGGAAAACCTCCTGGGTCAGATCCTCGGCCTCCGTCGCATTGCCCGTGAACCGGTAGCACAGATTGAACACCCGCCGGGTGTGGCGGCGCACAAGCTCCTCCCAAGCCAGCCCTTCGCCCCGGAGACATCGCTGCACCAGTTGGGCGTCGGCCTCCAATCTCCCTCAACCTCGCTTCATCCCGCATTCCTATCGGCCTCACACAGTGAAACGCATTTTGCTCCTGAAAAGTTCCCCATTGTGTGCGGTTCCGAACGTTTGCATTCCTCTTCGAAAGTTGTGACGTATGGCGGGCATCTTATCTGTGTTGTGCTTGAAAAAACAAGGTGATACGCGACTGCAGAAAAGAAGGAACTGCCCAAATTGGTCCTGCGTGTCACTAAGTCCAATAACGTCCGACTACTATCTTGCTGTTTTGGGCTCTGTTTGCGGGTCATTGCTTCGCACACAAGTTTAATGGTATGGAAAACGGTGCCTAGGTTCTTGGTTTGCAGCCGCTACACTGAAGCACAGGTAACGCTGGATATTTCGGAAATCTCGGATCGCTCTTGGAAAGCTCGCACAAAAGAAACATCGTCCCACGATCGGATTCAATCCTCCGCGAGTGTTGGCAATCACTGCAGAGTCCTTCTCGGCTGGGCCTCCGTGACCTCGGCTGAAATCCAATATCTTCTTCCATTTATTTTCAGTCGCCCTGGCTACTCGTCCTGCGGACAAGCATGCCCAATCTACCTTCATCAGTGTATTGTGGATCAGAAAGTTATTTTGCTAGCTTTTAGCCGACCCCGGGATGCGCGTTTGTCGTCTACTGAATCAGGAGGGTGTCGTGAACTCAAGCGTTCTGAACATCACCAAACTCATATGCATGCTCGTCCTAGTCACCGCCGCCGTTAGCTGTAATTCAACCAGCTCTGAGGACCAACGCCGCCGCGACGAAAAGACCCGCGAGGAAGCTGCTAAGGCAACTGAGCGCATTAAGCCCGAGCTAAAAGAGGCTGGCAAGCAGCTAGGCCAAGCTGCTCGTGAAGCTGCCGACGATGCTCGTGCCGCGGCTCAGGGCGTAAAAGATGGTTGGAGCCGCGACCACAGCCATCCGCTCGATTTGAACACGGCGACGGAAAGCGACCTCGAGAGCCTCCCCGGAATTACCAAGACCGACGCGGAAAAGATTATTCGCAACCGTCCCTACCACAGCAAAAATGAGTTGGTTAACAAGAGAATCATTTCAGAAGAAAGCTACGATCGGATCCGCGACAACGTAACCCCCGACTAGAAACTGTCTCGCCGCCTTGACACCTTCCGAACCTTACTGCTACGGTGCAAAATCAATGTTTCAAAAATTACGAAAGATTGTTTTGCTCCTCCTGGCACTTCTGGCTCTTGGTTACCTGTTTTACAAATTCCGCAATTCAATCGCCCTCGAAGGCTTTCAGTGGGGGATGGTGGCCCATTCTGTCGGCACCGCCCGCATTTCATTACTGATGTTAGGTCTGGTTGCAATCTACGGATGCTTTGCACTACGCGCTGTTCGCTGGATGCGTTTTTCGCACGCCATTGGGCACATGAATTTTTGGAACGTTTACAGCGCTACGCTTATGGGTTTCACGTGCAGCTTCCTATTGGGCCGCGCAGGAGAACCAATCCGTCCAGTGTTAATTGCCAAAAAAGACTCCCTTCCGGTTCCCAGCATGTTCGGCGTGTATGTACTCGAGCGCGTGTTTGACATGGCCTCGGCTGCCGTAATCGCCGGGGTCGCGCTGCTGGTTTACGAGCACAAAGGAGCGAGCTCCGCTGCCCAGAACTATCGTATCGTTTCGTTAGCTCGCACCGGGGGCGTACTGTTGTTCGTCTTACTGGGGAGCGCGATCGCATTCTTGCTTTATTTTCGGTTCCACGGAGCGGAGTGGTTAGCCCGCAGATTGAAGAAATCAGCCTGGCAGCGTGGATGGCGAGGAAAAATCGTCGCATTGCTCGAAGGATTCAGCGACGGCCTTCAAGGCATTCGCACCTGGAACGATCTCGGAGCAGTTCTGGCTTATTCCGCAGCGCATTGGTTTCTCGTTCTCCTGGTATACGTTTGGATCGCGCATGCTTTCAGTGGCCAACCGGCATTAGCGACGATGAGCCTTTCAGGCGCGTTGCTAGTTCTCGCATTCACGCTGATTGGATCAGCGGTTCAACTTCCGGGAGTGGGCGGAGGCGCGCAGCTCGCCACATTTCTTGTCTTAACGCTTATCTTTGGAGTAGAAAAGGAGCCGGCGGCAACGGTTTCGATCGTCCTTTGGCTCGTGACCTTCGCGGGCTGCTGCCTGGTAGGCTTGCCTTTGTTGTTCCGGGAAGGCTGGTCCATGGGCGAACTCCGCCGTATGGCCACCGCCGAGGAAGAAGCAGCCGAAGCGGTTGAATCAGCAGAGTGGGCTAGGAAAGTTGAACGCATAGAAGAGAGGCCTAGGTGAAGTGTCCATTTTGCGCCCACCTCGATGATAAGGTTGTGGATTCCCGCGAAGCGCGCACAGGGGATCTGATTCGGCGTCGCCGCGAATGTCTGAAGTGCAACCGCCGCTTTACCACCTACGAGCGCATCGACGAAATTCCCTACATGGTGATTAAGAAAGATGGCCGGCGTGAGAAATTTGAACGTCAAAAGTTGTTGCAAGGCCTGCTGAAAGCTTGCGAGAAACGGCCGGTGCCGGTTGGAAAGCTGGAGACCATCGTCGATGAGGCCGAACAATTCGTCAGCGAAGCCCCCGAGCGTGAGCGCACCACCACCGAAATCGGCAAGTTGATTATGGATAGGTTAAAGAAGCTCGATAAAGTAGCTTACGTCAGGTTTGCATCCGTCTATCTGGATTTCAAAGATGTGAAAGAGTTCATGGATGAACTGAAGAGTTTGTTGAAAGAACGCGCGAAAAAGTGATTCTCAGCGCGGATGTGCTTGCCATACCCCGGCTGCAAACCTTTTGATAATCCGAAATCCCAAATGTTCGTAAAGTTGCACGGCTTGCGAATTGGCGCTCGTGACGGTCAGCGAAAGTGATTCGTACTTTCGGCGCTTCAACACTTGTATTGCGCTTTCCATCATGGCGCGTCCAATACCGTGACCTTGATAGCCCGGCATCACGCAAATCTGCGTCGTATGGCCCACACCGCTCGCCACCGTGGAAGTCAGAACCATGCCGATGGGACGCTCTCCCGTGATCGGTTGCACTAGAAATGATGCTTCCGGCAGAAACTGGCCGCAACCCGGCAAGAGCACGATGTTACGCAAAAATTTCATCCCGCCCGCCTCGCTGCAATACTGATCGTTAATTTCCGCATCCACGTGATCGGCGTATGCCAGCTGAATCAGCCTGGCGGCCGATTCGAAGGCCTTATCCGTCCAGGGCTCCAGACGCAAGCCGCTCGAGATTGGCTTGTTGCTCAGCCTTGCCTCAGCGAGAGGCAATAACATAAACAACCGCGTGTGAAGCGTGAAATATTTCGACAGAAATTCTGGGTTCAATTCGCTTCCAAACGGCATCAGTTGCGCTTCTACTCTTTTCAATCGTGGCGTAGCTCTCAGGGCGCTCACCATTTCCGTTATCAGCGATTTCGTGATCGACTCCTGCGATTTTCGCGAGGAAACGAACAGCCCTCCGATCAATCCCTTGTGGTCTTCCAGAACGTAGAAACCGTAGCCCGCGGGCTTGTCGTCCTCCATGGCCACGTAACCGCCTAACGAATGAGAGTCCACGAACCTGCGAATCAAATCCACGGACGGCCGGTAGTCCCAATGGAGTTCGTCGCGCCAGTGGCGAGTTTCCTCCTGGAACAAAGGATCCAGTTTGCGCGACGGTATTT
The DNA here is from genome assembly GCA_049693615.1 of Candidatus Acidiferrales bacterium. Lineage (GTDB taxonomy): Bacteria > Acidobacteriota > Terriglobia > Acidiferrales > UBA7541 > Palsa-295. The sequence goes on from JBAVQB010000029.1 coordinate 103,185, forward strand.
GGCGGAGATCTAAAATCTGCATGAAGTTCCTGGCATCATTCCGTAAACATTATAGCTTTCCGCGGCGGCAGAACCCAACTTAGGCGGCGAACTTGGGCCAGCTGGCGCGGATGTACTGATTTGTCCCAAGGGTAACGAGCAATTAAATAGGCTTGCTCGAATTGTGTTAAGATTCTCGCGCCGAAGTGCAGAATTCTTGCGCTCGCGCCCAACGGATGGCCGTCTTCTCAGAGCTACGCTATCCCACAACGCGGCTTGCTAAGGTTCTCTCCAGCCTGCTGGCCATATTCCTTTTTGCCTTCGTCGCCATCGCTATGATTTCCGGATTTCTTCTTTACCAGATATTGCGCCCGGCCCGTTCGCCAGCAACATTCGACTTAACCGTGATGATGGGCCATCCCAGCGCCGTTTCCTTCCCGGTCGCGGATGGAACCTCGCGCGAGGGCTGGTTCTTCCCCGGGCGCCGCGGGGCACCCACCGTTATCGTGTGCCACGGCTATCTTTCCCAACGTGCCGATGTTTTAACGCTCGTGACCGCTCTTCAGGACAGTCAGTTCAACGTCTTCCTATTCGATTTCTCCGGGCATGGTACCAGCGCTGGAATCACCACTATGGGATATCGCGAGAGGCAGGAACTCCAATCCGCCGTCGACGTGCTATCCACCCGAGATGACATTGACCCGAAGCATTTCGGATTGTGGGGCGTCGATCTTGGGGGATACGTTGCCTTGGAAGAGGCCACGCACGAACCTCGTGTCTCAGCGCTGGTTGTTGACGACGCCTATTCGGACCCTCGCGAAATGGTCCAGATACAGGCGGCACAATCGGGTCTCGCGGTTCTGCCCTACGTGAGCCGCTTCTGTGATTGGGGATTCCGCTTGTTGAACTATCAATACCGGAGCGAGCCTCCCGTCACCGCTCGTTTGGCTTTGCTCAAAGGCATTCCAAAGCTTTTCTTCCAATCGGACAGCCGCCCCGCGCTAGCGAACCAAACTTTGCAGTTATTCATTCTCTCTCCCGAGCCAAAGCAAATGGTTCGCACGCGCACGAAGTATTCCGAGATGACCGACGAGGACAGGAAGAATTACGAAAATATCGTGGTCAGCTTCTTTCTGGTAAATATGTCGCCTACCGCTCTCCACTAGCGTGGCAGCGGGCTGATAGGTACGTACAAAATCCCTTGTTGCATTTCGTTCAATTCGCCCTGAACCCTTCCCGCTCTAATAATTTCGTCTAGTCCTTTTTGATTGGTCAAAACCAGCGCTGCGTCGGGTTCGTTCGGCGACCACTCCGGAAGTTCCCGGCGAAAGTAGAAAGCGAGTCCGTAATTCCACGAGCGATTCAAACGGTAAGTGAAGATGCGATCGGGGCGCAGCTCGCCTCGCAGAAAGGCGGCGTGTGGCCTCGCCGATAGATCAGAATCCAGCGTGGGGAGAATCGATACATTCGCCACTATGACCGCGGCCGCTACAGACAAAGAGGTCACCGCGACTGTCATCGATAGTTTTCGGCGAACGCCGGCAAGAAGCAGGATCATCGCTAGCAAAACACTGATCGCTATCGCGCATTTAGAAAGGACTGGCGGCGAGATCGTTCCTATTCCTCCCAACGCAAATTTGCGCGCCATGTAAAAGAGAAATAACGAAAGCGCGACCCACACGAGGCTGATACCGAGGCATACCAAAATTGCGCCAACGCGACTTCGTCGAAAAACGCGCGGCGCGCTTACCGCGCATAGAAGCGCCAGCGGTGGAATGGCTGGAAGAATGTAGCCCGGTAATTTCGATTGCGAGAGACTGAAGAAAATAATCGGAAAAATTGCCCAACAAGCATAAAAAAATCCCGGCGAATTACTCCAAGATCTTTCGCGCCACAGCTGCAACCCCTCCCGACCGGCGGAGATCAGAAGAACAGTCCAGGGCAACATCGCCAGCAGCGTGACCCAGCCAAAAAACCAAAAGGGCTGCCTGTGCTGATAGACAGGTGTCAGGTAGCGCTCAAAATTGTGTTGGAGAATAAAAACGCGTATGAAATCCGGGTTCCGCGCGGCGCACATCACGTACCAGGGCAGCGCGACAATGCAAAACGATCCGATGGCGATTGCGTGGACGAGTCGAATTGCCGGACGCCACTGAGAGGTAGCGAGAGCCCACAATCCGAGCGCCCCGCCTGCGAGTATCACCGCCGCAGGTCCTTTTGCCAGGACTGCTAGCCCAAGAAATCCACCGAAGAACGCGAAGTTGAGATTTTCGTGCCGCGAGTTTCTTGAAACCACTTCTGGCTCTCCACGCAATAATTCCCATGACCGCAAGATGTTCGACGCGGAAGCCATCGCCAAAGCAATAAATGCGCTGAAAAGCATGTCTGGTGTAGCCGCGCGCGAAAATCCGATGGCCGCCACAGAAGTGGAAAAAATCAACGGAGCCAAAATGGCGGGACTTTCCCGAAAGCTTTCTGCAACGCCGTAATGTTTCCACCCCAGCCAGCCGATCGCCAACGCGGTCGCCAGAGCGGCGATCGCTGATGGGAGCCGGGCAGCTACTTCGGAAGCCAGATGCACGCGAAACCCAAGTGCCGCGGCCCAATAGTATAGGATTGGTTTCTCAAACCACGGCTGTCCGTAAAGCCGCGGAGTAATCCAGTCGCCCGTCTCCGCCATCGCTCGAGCGATCCACACGTAGCGCGGCTCGTCCGGCCCCAGTAAACCGACAGCCCCCAATCCTGAAAAGAGACAAATGAAGACGACACAAGCCGCGATCACCGCCGCCCGGATATTGTTGCGACGCTCTTTTGAAAGCGAGTTCAAGCGGGATGAGTCTAACATTGCGCCACGAATCTGCGACGTTTCTACTGCTGGCGTCACCTTTACCGCCTCTAGCATAATGGCTCCCGCATGCGTGAATGGATTGAGTACGCCGCAACGTGGATCGGTGTGAAGTCGCTCGGATTGCTGCCCAGACCGATTGCGCGATTTGCCGGCGAAAGCTTCGCGGCCGCCGCTTACGCGTTTCGACATCCGCTACGGCGCGCCGCAATGTTCAACTTAGCGTTGGCTTTCCCCGACTGGAGCGAAGCGCAGCGAAAGCGCGTGATCCGCGGCATGATTCAGCAGATTGGCTGGATGGGCGCCGAATTTTCTCAATTCCCGCGGTACACGCGCTCCAATATCGAGAAAATCGTCGTGCTGGATGGCTTCGAAAATTTCGACGCGGCGCGGCGGCGTGGAAAGGGCGTGCTTTTCCTCACCGGCCACATGAGCGCCTGGGAACTGGCGCCATTTGCGCACGCTCTCTACGGACATCCGCTCCATTTTCTGGTGCGGCCCATCGCCAATCGCCGCGTGGATGCTCTAGTCAACCGCTATCGCTGCCTTTCCGGCAATCAGCCCATTGAAAAGAATAAGTCGGCGCGCTCTATTTTGCGAATCCTGGCTGACGGCGGCACGGTTGGCATCCTTTCCGATCACAATACTGTTTTGGAAGAAAGCGTCTTCGTGGATTTTTTCGGCATCCCAGCTTCCACGACCTCTGGTCTGGCGCGCATCGCTTTGCGGACCGATGCGGCGGTGGTTCCGGGTTTCCTTTCCTGGGATCGGGAGCGCCGAAAATATCGTTTACGTTTCGAACCTGCAGTAGAACTTTCGCGCACGGGAGACGAGGAGCAGGATGTTCGCGAGAGCACTGCGCGTTTCACGCGAATCATTGAAAATTACGTGCGCGCGAATCCGGACCAATGGCTCTGGGTACATAAGAGGTGGAAAACGCGTCCGCCCGGCGAACCGGAAATTTATCCCGCGTAGCCGGCCGTCTTCTGCGCTGTTGAAATTTAACGAAAGAGAGGTAGCTCATGGCTCTTACCGCGAAGGAACTCGCAGCGTTTCTCGGCGCAAAACTTGTCGGGGATAGCAACTCCATCGTGTCGGGAGTAGCTCTGCCGGAAAGCGCCAAGCCCCAAGATCTAGTTTATGTAGAATCCGCGCGCCATCAAAGCCGAGCCGAAGAATCGGCGGCCAAATGTGTGTTAGCGCGCGACGGGCTGTCTCTGAAAAACAAGACAATTTTGGTGGTGGACAATCCAAAGCTCGCCTTCGCCAAAGCCTCCGCTCGTTTGCTGCCGATCTACTCGCCCATTCCGGGTATTCACGCCTCTGCAATCGTGGCATCGAGTGCGCGCTTGAGGCCACATGTGTTTGTCGGCCCGTACGTAGTGATTGAAGACGAAGTGGAAATCGGCGAAGGCAGCATCGTAGAGGCTTTCTGTTTTCTCGGTCGTGGCAGTTCCATCGGCGAGAAATGCCGGCTGCATCCGCGCGTCACTCTTTATCCCGGCGCGAAACTAGCCTCCAGGGTTGAAGTGCATTCAGGCGCGGTAATCGGAAGCGACGGTTTTGGCTACGTTTTCGGCGAAGGCCGCCATTCGAAATTTCCTCAAGTCGGCACCGTGGAAATCAGCGACGACGTCGAAATCGGCGCAAACACAACCGTGGATCGAGGCTCGCTCGGTGTCACTCGCATTCATGCGGACGTCAAAATCGATAACTTGGTGCAGATTGCCCACAACGTCGCCATTGGCCAGCACTCAATCGTGGCGGCGCAGACAGGAATATCGGGAAGCTGTTCTTTAGGGGAAGGCGTTACGCTCGCTGGCCAGGTCGGCGTAGCCGATCATTGCAATCTCGAGGACGGAGTCGTTGTTGGAGGTCAAGCCGGTGTGCCGTCGGGGAAAACGATTCGTAAGGGGCAGACTGTCTGGGGAACCCCGGCGCGACCCCTGGAAAAATTCAAGAAGCAGTACGCTGCAATCGCGCGCCTCCCGGAATTGATGGAGCGCGTTGAAAACATCGAAAAGGCGAAAGGTTAAGCTCGGTTTGAGTGCCGCATCGATCCTCTTAGGACTTCGTCTTCTATTCGCCATTATTCGGCCCCCGGGGCAACCATAGACCTTCGGCTTCGCGGCCGTTTTGCTATACCTCTGTAACAACGGACGATTTTTGCGTGCACCATTTGACCTCCCCAGTCATCCCATAGGACTAGAACTGAGATTTTTGGTTGACCTGGGAGGCAAACCCAAAGATAATGTTACCGTTACAGTTCCGGATAGTCCCGAGATTAGGTAGGAATAGAAAGAAAGGGCGAACTTTCTCGCCGTAACGGTCGTTTTAGGGAACGGGGTAGGCCGTCCGGTGATCGAGGGGTTAACAGGAATTGCAAAGAATCACGGAATTTGAACACCGGTGCAGCCGTTGGCAGGGCAGCGCCGTCCATCGTTCACCAGTACGGAACTAACAGAGCGAGGGTTGCTTCATAGGTCGCTTGAAAACTGCCCGGCACGCTTTGGGCCGTCTGTTGATGATATATGACTGAGGTATTCTGAGGGATGATGACACCGAGAGCGGGATCGCGGACAGACTTCTCATTTGGAGCCAGCGCACAAGCCACGGCTCCAGTCCGGGACTTCGAGTCTCAAGTCGAGCAGGCCATATCTCGAAGTGCCGAATGGCTATTATCCGCCCAGTCTCAGGAAGGCTACTGGTGGGGTGAACTCGAAGCCGACACTACTCTTGAATCCGACTACATTGTCTATCTGCATGTACTCGGCCAACTTGATTCCCCGAAGGTGGGAAAACTCGCAAATTACATCCGCAGAAAGCAGCTCCCCGACGGTGGCTGGAACATTTTTGAAGGCGGCCCCTCTGAGCTGAATGCCACCGTAAAAGCATACTTGGCGCTGCGGTTGGCTGGCGACGGCGTTGACGCGCCTCACGTCGTGCGCGCAAAAGAGAAAGTGATCGCTTTGGGTGGTATCGAAGCCACAAATTCCTACGTACGGTTTTACCTCGCAATGGTTGGCGCCATCGATTGGAGCATCGTTCCCTCCATTCCGCCGGAACTGATGCTCCTCCCCGAGTGGGTCCCCATCAACATTTACGAGATGTCTTCCTGGACCCGCGGAATCGTTATACCTCTTTCGATAATCTATGCCAACAAGCCCGACTGGCATTTGCCGCCAGGCGTCACGGTTAACGAGCTTTTCAAAACAAAAGGCGAAAAGCCACATTCATTCGACTGGGACAAGCGCATCATCACCTGGCGCAACGTGTTTCTCGCTCTTGACCGCGGCCTGAAAATCTATGAGCGCTCGCGTTGGAAACCATTCCGGAAGCTCGCCCTGTCCTATGCGCGCAAGTGGATGCTGGAGCGCCTGGAACGCAGTGAGGGCTTGGCGACGATTTACCCTGCGATGATGAATTCGATTTATGCATTGCTCGCCGAGGGCGAAGATCAGAACGATCCTCTAGTCGACCGCGAGATTAAGTTTTTGGCGCGCTACGAAATCGAGGAAGACCAAACAATTCGTGTGCAACCCTGCATTTCGCCCGTGTGGGACACCGCCATCGCTATGGTCTCCCTTGAAGAAGCCGGACTCGATCCTGCACACCCAGCTTTGATCAATGCCGAGCGCTGGATTGTCCGTAATCAGATTCTGGGTTCCGGTGACTGGCAGGTAAAAAATCAAAACGCTGACCCTGGTGGCTGGGCCTTTGAATTTCGCAACGATTTTTACCCTGATGTCGACGATACCGCGTTCGTTTTAATGGCTCTCGGCCGCGTAGCCGACCCCGATTCTGAGCGTCTGCGAAACTCCATGCGCCGCGGGCTTGCATGGTTGGTCAGCATGCAGAATGGCGACGGCGGCTGGGGCGCTTTCGATCACGAAAACAATTTGCAGTTTCTAAATCACATTCCGTTCGCCGACCACAATGCGATGCTGGACCCTTCCACCGCTGACGTCACCGCTCGAACCGTAGAATGTCTTGGACAAATGGGCTGGTCCGCCGATCATCCGGTTATCCAGCGAGCGCGCGCTTTCATTCGTCACGAACAAACTCCAGACGGATCATGGTTCGGACGCTGGGGTGTCAATTATGTTTATGGAACGAGCGGTGTGTTGCGAGCGCTCGAGAAGATCGGCATGTCAAATCAGCCCGATTGCCAGCGCGCTGCCGACTGGTTGCGCTCGGTCCAGAATCGTGATGGCGGTTTCGGCGAGTCTGTCCTTTCCTACTACGACCCCGCTCTAAAGGGAAAAGGGGAGAGCACCGCCTCGCAGACTGCCTGGGGCTTAATCGGCCTGCTTGCGACGATGGGTCCTGAGGATCCTGCAGTTGAACGAGCTGTCGCCTGGCTTCTCGAGCAACAGAATTCTGACGGCACCTGGGATGAGCCCGAATTCACGGGTACCGGGTTCCCCTGTGTTTTTTATCTTAAATATCATTTGTATCGAAACTCCTTCCCGCTATATGCCTTGGCGCGTTATGACAATTTGTCCAAAGGTCGGCGCCCTTTTGCCGGTATGCAGATCCCTGCGGCGGAGTTGCAGCATCTAATCGGAAGACAACGGGGGTAATGGATGAGAGTACCTTTAAGCCTGACCACCAGCATGGCCGGGTATTTGACCAATAAGAAGATGAGCGGCGCCGAGAAATATCCGCTGGTGATGATGCTTGAGCCACTTCATGCCTGCAATCTTACTTGCACTGGCTGTGGCCGCATTCGCGAATACAAATCCACCATCAACGAAATGTTGACCGTCGAGGAATGCCTAAAAGCGGTGGATGATTGCGGCGCGCCCATCGTTTCGCTCTGCGGTGGCGAGCCCATGATCTATCCTGAGCTCGATCGCCTGGTAAAAGAAATCCTCGACCGCAAAAAGCACATCTACCTTTGCACGAACGGAATGTTCATCCGCAAGCGCTTGAAGGAATTTAAGCCCACTTCGCGCCTGTTTTTCAACGTCCACTTGGACGGTCTCGAAAAAACGCACGATATTTGCGTGGAGCGTGATGGCGTTTTCCGCGAGGCAATTGAAGGCATCAAAGCCGCCAAAGCCGCGGGTTTTCTGGTTACCTCCAACACCACCGTTTACAAGGAAACAGACATCGAAGAGATTGCCGACCTTTTCGCCTACCTGCAAACACTAGGCGTCGATGGCCACATGATTTCTCCCGCTTATTCCTACGCGGCCGTGATGACCAAGGAAATCTTCATGTCGCGTGATGAAATTCGCGACAAGTTCAAGCAAGCCAGCAAGCTGCTTGAACGCTACAACATTGTGACTTCGCCCATTTACATGGAATATCTCCGCGGCGAACGCGAGTTGATGTGCACCGCCTGGGGCAATCCGACTTACAACCCTCGTGGTTGGAAAGGCCCGTGCTATCTGATGACCGACGCGCACCATGCCACTTTCAAGGAATTCATCGATAACACTCCATGGGAAAACTACGGCCGTGGCCGCGATCCTCGTTGCGAGGATTGCATGGTCCATGCCGGTTACGAAGCTTCCGCCGTTCTCGGCGGAAACAAAAAGCTCGGCGATACCTGGAAGATGCTCACCTGGACACTCTCAGGAAAAATGGGCGGCCTGATCGGCCAGCCGAGTGAACGAGAACTTCAGGCCAAGGCAAACGGCCAGGGCAATGGCAACGCTCATTCCGATACACACGGCAACGGCTATGGGTCAAGCAAGCGTGTGCTCCCGGTTGCGCCATCGAATGAGCGGCAGGATGAGGTGTTCCGCATTTTATGATCACGCTTGTTACGGGTGCCACTGGCTTTATAGGCAGCCACGTCGCCCGTCAACTTGTCAACGCAGGACAAGCGGTTCGAGTTCTGGTTCGTCCGAACAGCAACTTAAAGGCGCTTGCTGGGTTACAAGTGGAGTATGTCGAAGGCGACTTGCGGGAGCAGAAATCGCTGGAACTTGCCCTGAAGGGGATTGCGCGCGTTTTTCACGTAGCTGCCGATTACCGCTTGTGGACGCCTCGGCCCGAAGAGATTTACGAAATTAACGTCCAAGGCACCCGCAACTTGTTTAACGCTGCCGGCCACGTCGGCATCGAACGCATTGTTTACACCAGTACGGTAGCAACGATTGCAGTTCCTCGGCATGGTGCGTTGCCCAACGAAGGTATTCAGGCGGCGCTCGACGAAATGATCGGGAATTACAAGCGCTCTAAATTTCTGGCCGAGCAGGTTGCCGTCGAAGCTGCTTCCGCTGGCATGCCCGTAGTCATTGTGAATCCCACCGCGCCCGTGGGGCCGTGGGATTGGAAGCCGACTCCGACTGGCCGCATTATTCTTGATTTCTTGAAAGGCAAGATGCCCGCTTACGTCGATACTGGTTTGAACGTGGCTCCGGTGGAGGATATCGCCGCGGGACATTTGTTGGCCGCTGACAAGGGGCGTGCCGGTCAGCGATATATTCTGGGCGGCCGGAACATGACCTTGAAGCAGATTCTCGACGCGTTGTCGGCGATTACCGGGCGTCCGGCCCCACGACTCCGCTTGCCGCACGCCGTTGCGCTGGCCGCTGGATATGCGGATCAGTTGTTTTCACGCCTCGCTGGCCGCGAGCCGCAGATTCCGGTCGAAGGCGTAAAAATGTCTCGCCATCGCATGTTTGTGGAGAGCGACAAAGCTGAGCGGGAACTCGGCTACAGGCTTACTTCGGTTGAAGCCGCTCTCGAACGCGCTGTAAGCTGGTATCAGCAACACGGATATTTGGACGCTGGTGCAGGGAACAAGTCCGTCGCGCATGCAACCGCGGCGTAAGGAATGGCAGTGAGAATTCTCGTCACCTTCGCATTGGACAATGAATTTGCTCCCTGGCAAGCGTCGCACGATTTCAAGCCGGCCAAGCTGGGCAACGTGCACGTGAATATCGCGGAATTTGCTTCGACTGAAGTAACGGTCGCATTAACCGGGGTTGGCGCCAGACAGGCCGCGCTGGCTGGTTCACAAATCATGCGCGGTGAATTTGATGCCTTCGATTGCTGCATCTCGTGCGGGCTGGCTGGTGGTCTGCGAAGCAATTACGGCGTCGGGGAAGTCTTGGCTGCCCGAAGCGTTTTCTCTGAAGCGGTGCCTGCTGACGGAACAGGTCGTTTAATCCAATGCAGCGGCGCGCTTGTGTCGTTCGCCGCTGAATCCGGCGCGATCGTAGTCGAGCGGTTTTACAGCGCGGATCATGTGATTTCAACTGCGCGCGAGAAGCAGGTTCTTAGCGCCAAAGCGGACGCCGTAGAAATGGAGAGTTTTGAGATCCTGCGTGAAGCGCAAAGCGCAGGAGTCCCGGCTGTTTCCGTTCGCGCAATTAGCGACACTCTCGATGAAGATTTGCCGATGGATATGAGTGAAATTTTCACGGATGAAGGACAAGTCAGCATCCCTCGAGTGCTCGGCCAGGTGGCCCTCAAGCCGCAGTCTCTTCCGGGGTTGGTTCGCCTCGGCAAAAATAGCAAGGTAGCTGCGCAGTCGCTATCACGTTTCCTGGACACCTACGTTGCCGCACTGGCAAATCGCACGGCGCCGCTTGAAACAAAATTAACCGCGGGAGCGTTCTAGAAGTCGTATGAGCTTAACCATCAGTCCAATCGAATCCGAGAAATCTTCACACCGGAAAAATCATCATCCGGCTGTCGGACACATGCGTGCGGGCGTTTATCGCGGCAAAGGCCGCGTAGCGGTGGAATCTGTGCCGATTCCTGAAATTGCCGAGGGTGAACTTCTGTTCCGAGTCGCCGTTTGCGGCATCTGTGGCACGGATATTAAAAAGATTCACCACGGTTTCATCGCGCCTCCGCAAATTCTGGGTCATGAGCTGGCCGGCACCGTAGTCAAAGTGGGCCGAGGTGTCACGAAATTTAAGCCCGGCGACCGCGTGGTCAGCTTCCATCACATTCCGTGCGGCGCCTGTTTTTATTGCGAGCGAGAGCTTTTTTCGCAGTGCGCTGGGTACAAGAAAGTTGGGCTTACTGCTGGCTTCGATCCCAATGGCGGCGGTTTTGCCGAATACGTTCGCGCAATGCCATGGATTGTCGAGCGCGGAATGATCGCGCTGCCCGCGGACGTCACCTTCGAAGAAGCCACCTTTGTCGAGCCGGTAAATACTTGCCTGAAGGCTGTGCGCAAAGTTCGGGTGGCCAATGGCGAGACGATTCTCGTGATCGGCCAGGGACCTATTGGAATGCTGTTGATGTTGCTGGCAAAATATGAAGGGGGCGAAGTGTTCACCAGCGACCCCGTGCCCGGGCGTCGCGCCGCTAGCAAACGATTTGGGGCGAAAGAGTCTTTTGACCCGGCTGCTACGAACTTGTTGCAGGAGATTCGCAGCCGCACCGATGGCCGAGGGGCGGACGCTGTTCTGGTGGCTGTGCCTAGTCCGGCATTAGTTCCAGAAGCTTTGGCCCTAACCAGGCCGGGTGGGCGCATACTATTGTTTGCGCACAATGACCCGGTCATGCAGGTCACGTTCCCGGCTGCCGCCGTGGGTGTGGAAGAAAAGGAAATTCTCGGCAGTTATAGCGCGTCGGTGGACGATCAGGCGGAATCGGCGGCGCTCGTATTCGATCGCAAGTTGCCCGTGCGTGAGCTGATTTCGCATCGCTTCCCGTTGGAGCAAATCGAACAAGCGCTGGAGTTGGCCGCTCGTCCGGCGGATGATACTTTGAAAGTGGTGATACGTCACGAATGAGAGCAGATCGCGAACGCAATGGACATATGACAGCGGCCGTTCTGTACGGCGCTGAAGACTTGAAAATCGAGCGCGTTGATATTCCTGCGCTGGCTGATGACGAAGTGTTGGTGCGCGTGGAGGTGGCCCTTACCTGCGGCACCGATTTGAAAGTTTGGAAGCAGGGCTTTCATCAGCGCATGATTAAACCTCCTTCGCTTTTCGGTCATGAGCTAGCCGGCGTGATTGAATTGAAGGGAATCGCGGTAAACGGTGGCTTCCGCGAAGGCATGCGCGTGGTGCCTGCAAATTCCGCGCCCTGCAATGTTTGCCTCTACTGCCGCAAGGGACAGCCGAATCTTTGCGAAGATTTGCTTTTCAACAATGGCGCCTATGCCGAATACATCCGCATCCCAGGAAGAATCGTGCGCCAGAATATGCTTCCGATTCCCGAAAATGTTTCGTTCGTTGACGCCGCCATGGCCGAGCCGCTCGCCTGCGTGCTGCGCGGGATTCATGAAATGGGAGTCAATCGCGGCGACTCCGTAGTCGTAATCGGCTGCGGGCCCATCGGTCTGAAATTTATACGCATTCTTTCCGGGCGCGGCATGCGCGTGATCGCTATCGGAAAGCGCAAGAGCCAGATGCGCATGGCTGAGCGCCTGGGAGCTGTCGCGGCGTTTGATGCCGCCGAAGTTGAGAACCCGGTCGGCTTGGTTCGGCAGATCACCGAAGAAGGCCGCGGCGCAGACGCGGTGATTGAAGCGGTCGGCACCGCAACCACCTGGCAATGGGCGCTTCAAATGGTGCGAAAGGGCGGAACCGTAAATCTTTTTGGAGGTTGCCCGCGCGGCACCGAAGTGAAAATCGATCCCACCGCGCTGCATTATTCTGAAATTACAATCAAATCCACTTTCCATCACACGCCCCGGTTCATGCGCGAAGCGCTGGAAACCATTGCACGCGGTGAAATCCGAGCCAGCGACTTCATAAGCGGCGAAGCGCCGTTGTCTGACCTGCCCCAGGTTTTTGAGCACATGAAGAACCGCAATGGCGAGATGAAGACGGCTGTCATTCCCTAGGTGTTCGCAGTGGCATCAAATGCAGAAGCTGTAGTAATTTGAACTGGAACAACCGCCGCCCGAATCAGGGCACCATGTTAGCCACACCTGAATTGAAAATTGCGCGCAATCTCCCCGCGGAGCGCTGCGACCCCGCCGCGGCACAGCGTTATACGCGTTGGCTGGCAAATCATCACTACGAGAATTTCAATGTTGTCTCTCGCTTGTTGCCGCGCCGCCTGCATCAGGATTTCTATAATGTGTACGCCTATTGCAGGTGGTCGGACGATTTGGGCGACGAAGTCGCCGATCAGGCGCGCGCGCTTGAACTGCTCGATGCCTGGGAAATTGAGCTGCGAACGATTTACGAACACGGCCGCGCGCCCTCTCATCCGGTTTTAATCGCTCTGCGCGAAACGATCCGCGATAAGAACATTCCCATCCTGCCGTTCGGCGATCTGTTGCGAGCTTTTCGGCAAGACCAAACCGTCCACCGCTACGCGAATTGGGATTCTGTGCTCGACTATTGCGTCTATTCGGCGAATCCGGTCGGCAGACTGGTCCTTTATCTGTGCGGTTACCGCGACGAGGCGCGTCAAGAACTCTCCGACTACACTTGCACCGCTTTGCAGCTTGCGAATTTTTGGCAGGATGTTTCGCGCGACCTCGAGAAGGGGCGCATTTATATTCCCATCGATGCTTTGGCTGAACACGGTTTAACGGAAACCGATGTTTTGGCTCGAAAGTTCGACGCGCGTTTCGTCGCGTTGATGAAATCACTTATAATGCGCACCCGTGCCCTTTTTCACGCCGGCCTTCCTCTCTCACAGACGGTCGAGCCGTTTCTGCGCGTCGATCTGGAAATGTTCAGCCGCGGCGGACTCGCCATTCTCGACGCCATCGAGTCTTCAGGCTACAATACGCTCGAGCATCGTCCCGCGCTGACGAAATGGACCCAGATGCGCCTATTGGCCGGTGCCCTCGCCTCGCGCGTTTTTTCGCGCGGCGCTGATGCTTCCCCGGCCGAATCCGCGGCAACATTGCAGGAGCCGCGTCCCGTCACGCGCCCGTCCACGAATTCCGTTGCAGTCATGAGGTCCGATACCGAACGGGTGTCAGCCTCATACGCCGAATGCGCGCGAATCGCGAAAGAGTCCCGCAGCAGTTTCTACCTCGCCTTCTTCGGACTGCGCAAAGAAAAGCGCAATGCTCTCTGCGCCCTTTACGCTTTCATGCGCTTGGTGGACGACGTTTCCGACGAGCCCGGCGACCTCGACTCCAAGCGCGAAGGCCTCGCACGCTGGCGCGCCATGCTCGACGACGCCATCGCCGGCCGTACCGCAGCCAACGCAATTCTCCCAGCTCTGGCTGACACCATTGCTCGTTTTGAAATTCCGTCGCGCTACTTTCACGATTTGATTCTCGGCGCGGAAATGGATCTGACGGTCTCGTCCTACGCCACATTCGACCGCCTTTCCGAATACTGTTATCGTGTCGCAGGCACTGTAGGCCTTACCTGTCTGCACGTTTTCGGTTTCCGAGATCCGAAAGCTCCGGATTTAGCAGAACGCCTGGGCCTCGCCTTTCAGTTGACCAACATCATTCGCGATGTCCGCGGCGATTTCGAAATGAGCCGGGTTTATCTTCCGCAGGAAGATCTCGATCGGTTCGGAATAACTCAGTCGCAGCTTTCCGGCCCGCTCACTCCGCAGCTTCAAGAGTTACTCGAATTTGAAGCCGATCGCGCCTGGCATTTTTATCGTGAAGGCGCCTCCTTAGTCGACCGCGTGGATGCCGACAGCCGCGCCACACTCTGGGCTTTGATTCGCACGTACAGCAGTCTCCTGGCACGGATCGAAGAAGGTGGTTTCGATGTGTTTTCTTCGCGTGTTTCGTTGTCCAGTGCCGAAAAAATTCAATATCTCCTGACGGCGGGGATGAGCGGCTGGTGGAAGAAGGATGCCCTCGCAAAGCGTTCTAGTGATCGGCGGCGGTCTGGCAGGACTGTCCTCCGCCGTCGCGCTGGCTGAAGCTGGCCTTCAAGTCCGCCTGTTCGAAAAGCGTCCCCACCTGGGCGGACGCGCTACATCCTACACGTTGCCAGATGGCAGCGAAGTAGACAACTGCCAGCATGTCACGCTGGGATGCTGCACCAATTTAGCTGATTTTTATTCTCGCGTTGGCGCTGCCGGCAAGATTCGTTTTTACAACCGGCTTTATTTTGTGGATGTCCAGGGCCGCCGTTCGACCATGGAAGCGTCGCCTTTGCCTGCGCCCATGCATTTGGCGCCATCGTTCCTGCTCTTCAGTTCGTTGAGTTTTGCGGACAAGCGCAGCATCGCGAACGCCATGATGGCCATCGCGATGGCAGCCGGCAATCCGCCCGGCATCGACGGCATTTCGATGCTCGATTGGTTGCACCGGATGAAGCAGACGCCGACCGCCGTAGAACGTTTCTGGCGTGTGGTCTTGGTCAGCGCTCTCGATGAAGAGTTATCGCGAACCGACGCGCGCTACGGGATTGAAGTTTTTTGGAAAGGTTTTCTTGCAAATAAAAATGGATATCGTGTGGGGATTCCTTCGGTGCCTCTAGCTGAATTATACGAAGGCTGCCGCGAAGCCGTGATACGGCGCGGTGGAGAGGTGCGATTGCGCGCAGGTATACGCGAAATTCGTGTCCGGGAGAATCGCTTCCAGAGCGTCGTGCTGGATGACGGTGCCGAAATCTCGGCAGATGCCTGTGTTGCCGCAGTGTCGCATAACACGTTATTAAATCTGCTGCCAAAGGAAATGGGCGAAGAGAATGGTCCTCTTTCCGGTTTGGCGAATATCAAAACCTCGCCCATCACCGGAGTTCACTTGTGGTACGACCGCACGGTGATGACTGAGCCTTTCCTTACGCTCCTGGACCACACTACGCAATGGGTCTTTAACAAGACTTTGTTGTATGGTACCGATGAAACCGATGGAGCGGCCGCGCGTCAAACTCTTCAAAGTGATCGGTCTTTCGCCACGGACGCGGACGGCCAGTATCTCCAGCTCGTAATCAGCGCATCCTATGATCTGGTACAGAAGTCACGCCAGGAAATTATTGATCTTTGCCGCCGGGAACTCGCCGAAGTTTTGCCGGCCACTCGCGACGCACGTTTGCGCAAGGCCACTGTGATCAAGGAAATCAACGCAACGTTTTCGCCTGCGCCCGGTGTGGACCGCTGGCGCCCTGCGCAGACCACCAGTGTGAACAATCTTTTCCTCGCTGGCGATTGGACTCGGACGGCTTGGCCTTCCACCATGGAAGGCGCAGTTCGAAGCGGCTACTTGGCCGCCGAAGCCATCCTCGCTGTATCTGGTGAGCCGAGAACCTTCTTGCAACCAGATCTCCCGCTGGAAGGTCTTTCAAAGTTCTGGGCCAACCGCAACGGGGCAGGATCGTGACCATGTTAAGCACCAGAAGCGCTCTGTTACTTGTGTGGTATCCACGAACATTTTCATTTTTCGCGGCAACGCGCAATTGCAAGTATGATTTGGCACCCCCCAGGAGGTCCGATGGACCGGAAGTATAAGCAGCGTGGCTACAGCGACCGGGACTCCGAAGACAAGAAAAGGGACAGAGGGGACCGCTCAAACGGCGAATCGCGTCCCAAGGGTGAGCCCCGCCCGAAGCAGGAAATGATGGGCCCGCGAACTCCTCGCATGGTGGGAACCGTGATGAGGGCGCGCTGTTCCAGTTGCGGCGCGGTGCTGATGCCGGGTTTCGATCCGAATGGCCAGTGTCCTCGTTGCCACGCGGAATTGCACTGCTGCAAGCAGTGCGTTCACTTCGATACCGGCAAGCAGTTTGAATGCACTCAGCCCATCCCGGAGCGTATTGCCAAAAAAGATGCGAAAAACGACTGCACCTTTTTCGAATTCCGCATGACCGTCGAAAAAGATACGTCTCCCGTGAACTACGCCGTAGCTGCCCCGATTGCTGCCGCTCCTGGGCGTCCCAACGACGCGCGCAAGGCCTTCGAGGATCTTTTCAAGAAGTAGCTTTCCCGAAAGCTGGACTTTTTCTGTCCCGACTTAGCCACGCGTGTCTCTACTTCCGGCGTTCCATTCATTTTGGAGGAAGAGGGAAAAGCGTCGGTTCTTTCGATGGCTCCGTCGCTATCGAGTCAAGCTGCGGATAATGGTGCCGCAACGTTTCGGGAACCTTCACCTGTTTGTTATCCAGCATGTGAATAAGCTGCAGCGCATTCACCACACCTTTGCCCTGAAAATGATTGTTGGTAATGACAAATGTCGTCTTAGCATCTTTTGACACCTTGCGAACTCGCTCAGCCCAGGGTTCCAATTCCTCTTCCGAATAAAGGTAGTTGTAGCGCTCTTCCACCGGCGCGGCCGGATCGTCGCTGAACCACGTGTCGTACCTGCGGCCGTGCAATCGCACGTATCCGATTGGCGAGGTCACTTGCTCGCTTGGTTCGATCGACCGCCCAATGATCGGCTGATCGATGTTGCAGAAACCCACGCCTCGCTCGTGCAGCAGTTCGTAGAACTTCAGGTTGGCCCAGGAGGAATGCCGCACTTCCACCACCAGTGGATAATCTCGAAACGAATCGAGTATCTGTGTTAAGCGAGCGAGGCTTTCGTTTTCGAAATGAAACGAAAAAGGGAACTGCAGCAATACCGCGCCGAGCTTGTCTGCGCCACGTAGAAGATCGAATCCGGCTCGAACGGCCTTCTCGTCCTCCGGGTTTGTGCCGCCTTCGTGGGTGAATTTCTGCCATAGCTTTGCGGTAAAAAGAAAACGCGGGTTCGCTGCCACGCGCCTGATCCACTGTGCTGCGTGCGATGCTTGTAGCGGATGATAAAACGAGGTATTGATTTCAATCGTGTCGAAGAATTCTGCCAGATAGGTCGCTTGATGAAAATCGCGTGGGCGGGGCGTCGGGTAAACGATCCCGTTCCAATCCTTGTAAGCCCATCCAGCCGGCCCTACCAGTACCTCTGCGCGCTGCACAGCTTCCACTTGTTTTTCTGCGGCCTCACCGGTTAAGCGCTTCATCTTTTGCCAGCGTATGATGCGCCTGTCCAGCGTGTCAATGTCCAGCGTCTTAGTCCGGGAAACCTCCAAAAAAAACTGCAGGTGTTCTCGGCGGGGAAAGTTGCCGAACATAGGGTTGCAACGCGGCGAGCCGAGCGCTATCCTGAAATCGTCTTCTATGCGACCCCTCCTTCCGCTTTGTCATCTACACTACATAAGGTGCTCCAATGAAAATCAGCTACAGCCATATAGAACCGGAATTGCGCGAAACGATTGAACGTGAAACCACGCATTTCGTTGCGAAACTGAACAGACTCTTGAAACGCTATCCAGCGGATTCCGTTCTGCTCCATGAATCCCTTGAAAAAAATCCGCATCAGCGCGAGTTTAGTTTCTCTCTGAACCTGACTCTTACTACGGGAACCTTGCACGCGACAGGTGTGGGCCCCGACTCCGACGTTCGTGCCAGCGCCAAAGCGGCCTTCGCCGAAATCGAACGCCAAGTGAAGAAACATCAGGAAAAGCTCCGCAAAGATTATCTTTGGAAACGTAAACGTCCAATCGCAACACCGACCGAAGTCCCCTCGGCCGATTGAGTCGCGAATACGTCCTGCCACCGGCGCATCTTGGCAGATTCGTTTAGGCTAGAAACCTAACGGGTTAGTTCATGTCGTCATCATCGCCAGGCGCTTCTTCCACGGGCGCAGGGCCTTGCGCTCCGATTACAATTGGCGGGAGCCCGGATTGCTTCAGTTGGCTGTTCACTTCGGGAAGGTCTGTAGCCGTTAGAGCATTCCATTTTGCCGTCAAGGCCGCGAGATCTGTCTTTGCGTTGTTAAATGCTTTTATGGCCTCGACGGTGGGGGCAGCGTCGCCGTCGTTTATCGCGGAAAAGATTTTTGCAAGCTTCCTGCTCAGAAATTCCAAATCTGCTCGCTCCACTGCTGGTTTCGATGGAACCATTCCGAAGTGAGCTGGCGGCTCTCCAGCGATGTCTTCTGCCTTGGCGGCGAGCGCATCCAGGGCCGACACGAGCGAAGCATTATCGTGAACTTGCAAGTGAAGTTTACGGGCTTGCGAGAGAAGTTGATTTACGCTGCGTTGCGCTTCACTAATCTCAGCTTGCCGGCGCGATACTTCCGTCGCGGCCTCGAATTGCTTCTGCAGGTCTACAGGAGAAGTCTTTATGCGCGGGTCCATCTTAAGTGTCAGCGCTTGGGAGTAGCTTCGGCCGCCCATTGTCAGTTTCACCGTGTAAGTTCCGGGCAGCGCCGTTACTCCGCGAGGCGCGACGACAAATTCGTCTCCTACCAGATGAGTGCTTCCCGGAACCGCCGTGTAATGAAGATCCCAAATCCAGCGGTGCATACCCGCTTCGGTCGATGGAGGCTGCAACGTTGGCCTCCAGAATGCGGGGAAGTCGAGTGTCTCGGGTTTCGCTGGCGGCGCTTTGTCCTCGCTCGAATACCGCCGAATCGTTTGGTTTTTTGCATCGAGAACTTCTATGAGCACCGGGCCAGTTGCGGGTGATTTCAAATAATAATCGATCATCGCGCCAACAGGCGGATTCTCGGCCAGTGCTTCATCACGCGGCATAGGCGACCCGTAGTCCGTTCCCGGATGCATGCGAATCGCCTCGGCAGGCTTAAACAGATACGCTTCGGATCGCGCCACTTCGCCATTAATCTGGCGCAGTGCCGTGATGTCGTCCAAAACCCAAAAGCCGCGCCCATGTGTTGCGACAATTAAATCATCGTCGTGAATCGCAAGGTCGCGCACCGAAACGGGTGGCAAATTCAGTTGCAGCGATTGCCAATCATCGCCATCGTTGAATGAAACGAACACGCCAAGTTCCGTTCCAGCATAGAGCAAACCTTCGCGCTTCGAGTCTTCCTTCACGGTTTGCATATACACGCCCGCGGGTAAGCCTTTCGTGATGCGCTGCCACGTTTTGCCACCGTCGCGGGTGCGATAGATATATGGGTCGTTATCTTCCAACCGATGACGATCGACGGCCACATACGCTTCGTCCGCGTCAAAGCGTGACGCTTGCATCATGACGATCTTGCTCCAGGCTGTCATCTCGCGCGGCGTCACGTTTTCCCAAGTCTTGCCGCCATCTGCCGTCTTCTGAATGTAGCCATCGTCCGTGCCGATCCAGATCAAATCGGCGTGCGTGGCAATCGGCGAAGGCGCAATTGTGTAAATCACGCCGCGCCGTTTCTCCAATGGTGCATCAGCCGCCGTGGCTTCGTCCAAATTGGGAGGCACGCCAGGTTCTTCGCGCGTTAAATCCGGGCTAATCCGATCCCAGTTGTTTCCGCCGTCCAATGTCCTAAACAAAAACTGATCGCCAAAATAAAGGGCGTGCGGATCAGCCTCAGAAAAAACCAGCGGTAGAGTCCAAGTCCTCCGAAACGGTCCTTTCCGGCTCAACTCGGGCGAAACATTGCGCAGCTCGCCGGTAATCACGTTGCATTTCGTCACGTTATCGCCGAAAAGTATTTCAGGATGCAGCGGATCGGGCGCGGTGTAGCCGGCTTCGTCACCTGCGCAGATTCCGCTCCAGTCGTGCATCGAAATTTCTGTGTGACCGCTGCGCTCCGGAACGCCTACAGCCCCGCTATCCTGTTGCGCGCCCGTAGCCCAGTAGGGAAAACGATAATCCGCAGCCACATGATAAAGCTGCGCAGTCGGCTGGTTATACCAGGAACTCCAAGTTGCCGCGCCATCTTCAGTGACCACCGTTCCTTGATCGCTGGCAAGTACCATTCGCTTCGGATCGTCCGGATAAATCCACAACTGGTGATAATCGTCGCCGCCCGGCGCACCTCGAATCGACGTCCAGTTTTTCCCGCCATCCCTCGAACGATAGAGTGAGGTATTCGAGACGTACACTGTTTCGGAATCTTTTGGATCTACGACCACATTGCAAAAATACCAGCCTCGTCCCCATATTCGATGATCGCCCGAAGTTTTGTGCCAGGAAGCTCCCCCATCCTCCGAGCGATAAAGCCCGCCTTCTTTCGCGTCAACGATGGCATACACCAAATTTGAATTTGTGGGAGCGACGGCGATTCCGATCCGCCCCACTCGCTCGGTCGGCAGTCCGCCGGTAAGTGGTTGCCAGGTGTCTCCGCCATCCGTGGATTTGAATATTCCGCTCCCCGGTCCATAGGACGGCGGATAAATGCTCCACGGTGGACGGCGCGTATTCCAGAGCGTGGCATAAATCGTGCGCGAGCTTCGCGGATCGAACGCCAGATCGATCGCGCCGACATCCTCGTTCTTGAACAACACTTTTTTCCAGGACGCGCCGCCGTCGGTCGAGCGATACACTCCCCGCTCCGGGTTGGCGCCGTACGCGTGCCCAAGTGCCGCAACAAAAACAATGTCCGCATTCCCCGGGTCGACCAGGATGCGTCCGATCTGCCGCGTGTCATCAAGCCCAACGTGGTTCCACGTTTTTCCAGCATCGATTGACTTGTACACGCCATTCCCAAACGAGATCTGCGAGCGCATGTCTGACTCGCCCGTTCCAACGTAAACCACGCTCGTATTTGACGGAGCCACTGCGATGGCCCCAATCGAAGCCACCGGCTGCGAATCGAAAATCGGCGTCCAGGTCCGTCCTGAATTCTCGGATTTCCAAACCCCGCCTCCAACAGACCCGAAATAAAAAGTATTTGGCTGACCCGGCACGCCGGTAACACCATTCGACCTCCCGCCGCGGAATGGACCAATCATCCGCCAGTGCAGCCCCGAATAGAGGCTTGGCGAAAACTGTTGCGCCGTCCCGTTATTTTGGATTTGTTGGAAACCAAATACAGAAAGCCCCAGCCCAATCAGCAGACGCACAACCGCTCGCGACGACGGGTACATGAAGTGATTTTCTCCCAAGGAAGTTTACTTCACAGGCAGCATGAGCATACAACACGAGCCCACCTCAGAGAAACTTTCGCCCGAAAATATGACCCGGCTCAGTTCTAGTGTCGCGATTGTTCCAGTAGTGATTGGAATTAACACTCCAGTGGGCGCCGCCCGGCGTGTCGCGTGTCAGCTCTCTCATCCGCGAGGAGCAAGCGTGTTCCTGCGCCGAAATTCTCGTATCCCTTGGTTCCTGCGCGCAGCGTTTACCACCCATGTGCGCCAACTTTTTTTCGTGTAAGATGTTTAAACCATTTCAGGGGCGTAGCTCAGTGGTAGAGCAGCGGCCTTTTAAGCCGAAGGTCGTGGGTTCGATCCCCACCGCCCCTACCAGCTATTTCCTCGGTTCGTTTTCTCATTTTGCTTGAACGCTATGAGTTTATGGACAAGGTCGGAGGGGAGCCGATAAAGGGCCCTACGTAATGATTTGTTTGGATCGCTTAACTGGCGCAGTGCACGCGTTCAACTGGGCAGGGTGAGTGAAGGCGAAACCGCATTCGAGTTACCCAGGAACGGAAGCACCGAAATGAGTTTGCCGCTCGCGGTGAGCGTGGCGCTGAAATCGTTGATTACTGTTTGTTGGAGGCCGTTGCTCTGGAAGGGTATTCGGCGATCCACTTCTGCACGCGTTCCTGCACCTGAGATAACTCTGTGGGAGTGAGATGAGATGCGGCGTCGTTTCGCCATCCTTTAATGTCTTCCTTCTTGATCCCACCATTGACCTTTCCCGATGTGGCGAGTGTCATCCAGAAATAAGCATCAGCGTAGTCTTGCCGTACACCTTGGCCGTGGTAGTACGAGATACCGAGATTGGCTTGTGCAGCCGCATAGCCTTGCTCGGCTCCTTTGCGGAACCAGTAGAGGGCTTGCGCGTAGTTCTGAGGCACTCCTTGACCGTCGTGGTACATCGCTCCGAGGCTGTTTTGCGCAATTGGATCGCCTTGTTCGGCGGCCTTGGTGTACCAGTAAAGTGCGTTTGCATAGCTCTGAGGCACGCCTTGCCCTGAGTAATATGAACTCCCAAGGTTGTTTTGTGCGTCAGCGTTGCCTTGCTCGGCGGCCTTGCGTGTCCAGACCACTGATTGTGCATCGTCCTGCGGTACGCCCACGCCGGTGTGGTACATAACGCCAAGGTCCTTCTGGGCAGTCGCATTACCGTCTCTGGATTCCTTCAGAAGTAACGCAAACTTGTCTGCCGAGAGCTGATTGTTACGCGCCACTTGTGGCACGGTAGAATGACTGTCCGTCGGCCCCTGGGGAGGTGTCGTGAGAACTTTATACCAATAGGCCGCAAGGTCTCCGGCCAGTTGGCTTGCTGCCGCTGCTTTCTCTGCTTCGGTGGGTCCGGTGTCGCGTCCAATCCCCTCTTTGGCTGACCATACCGGAAGCTGGTGATTCGGCTGCTGACTGACTTTAGATTCTTCCTGCTTAACTGCATCACACGCTGGACCTGTGCCGCCCTCGCTGGCGCATAAATTTTGCATGGCTTGTATCGCGGACTGCTGCCGTATCGTTGGGCCACTCGGATCATAAGCAGTCCCGCCGACGTACAAGCGAGTGGCATCAGGGCTGCCGGTTTCCACTAGCCGCAGTACCACGTAGGTGCCCAGACGCTGCGACATGAAAAAGCTAATCTTGCCAGACGAGCCAAACGCGCCAAGCACGCCTTTCCTAGCCGCATCTTCGTCGGGATCATCGAATGTCTGAACGGTAATATCCTTGCCCAGTTTCACGTATAGGGCATTGGTGAAAAATCTGCAAACGTCCGCGCTCACTACACCGTCTTCAACTTCGCAAGACACGGGGATTATCTTAGTAGCCTCAAACGCGTCGTGGATTGGCTTGTCCACCGTGTCTGGCCGAGTAGTTTGGGCGCTAGTAGGCAACGCAGAGAAAGGAATCGGCAGCAGCCAAAAGCCGAAGGTGAACAGGGCTATAAAAAACGTTCCGAACCCCGACAGCCGCTTAAATCCTGTCAGTCTTCCGCAGTTTGGGCAGTTCATCATGTGCATGGCCGCACCCTGTGCAAGCTAGCGGAGCTTGCAACTCGAAATCGCTGGCCTTGTTCTCGGTTCCATAATATACAACGACTCTGAGTAAGAAGGGCGGCTTCGATTTCCGTGCGATCTCCGGCCATACGCGCTGATGTCGCACAAACAAAACTATGACGATGTTTATCCGCAATGAGGTCATATCCGAGCAGCGAGCAGTTGAATTAGCCCCCGCGCGGCACGATCATCGTGTGAAGCATCTCGTGAAGACGTGGAGCGGCCCAACTTTAGAACATTGCTTCGATGGCCGAGAAGAATTTCAAAAAGCAGTCCGGCGGAATCGGAAAATCCTGCAACCCCATGGCAAAGAGTTCGTCGTCCGACGCAATTACAAAGAGTTCTTCATCGGTAAGAACTTCGAATTCAGCACTAAGGTGGATGGCCGCGAAGAGACCCTTTATTTTGAAGATGCTCAGCGCACGGGTCGGCTGCGGCAACAGCATGGCGAAGGGCCTCTAGCTAAAATCGATCACCATCGTCGGATGCGTTTATTTCTTTCAGAAGATAGATTCCGTCAGCTAAAGAAGTGGCGCAAACGAAATAAAGAGAAGTTCCCAACATTTTATCGTGGCGAACTTGAACCGAGCGACAAAACACACCACATTGAGTTTGTTTGGGACGGAGTCAATGTAGAATGGCACGCATCCGAAGGAATCGTATGCGCGAGCCGAAAGGGCATCAATCGCCGTATAAAGCGAGCTCGGGAAAACATTCTTGGAATCGCCCCTTAGGAAACGCGGAGCCTATCAGAGACGTAGTCCGAGCGGGGACAAAACAGGCTCATCGCGCCAAAAATATCGAGCGCTTCCAGAGAAAGAGAGGCCGTTAGACGGTTCGAAAAGATCAAACAATGCCAAGAAGCAATGCGCTTGTAAAATCAGGCACGACCCGTGTACCCGCCGTGTACCTCGATTGGGCGAATCCAGTGTTTTTAGCGATTTTTCGCGTTTAATAGAATCAATAAGTTACGAATTTTCAGCGTCGCTTTTAGTTCGATTCCCACCGCCCCTACCAGCTATTTCCTCCGTTGGCCACATTTGGTTCATCCCCTGAGAGTGTGGCGTCGGTTCCTACTGTGGAGCCCCAGGCACTTCTGCAACTACAGCGGCCTGCTGCCGCCACGCGTCGGGCGATGACAGATTCCGCCGCAACAGCGCCGGATCAAGCTCGTGTTCCCATCGCGCAACCACCAGTGTTGCCACTCCATTGCCCAACATATTCACCGTCGCGCGAAACATGCTCATGAACCGATCGATTCCAAGAATCAACGCCATCCCCGCTACCGGAATCGAAGGAATCACCATTAACGTGCCTACCAGCGCAATGAAGGCGGCCCCTTGCACACCAGAGGCCCCTTTTGACGTCAACACCGCAACCGCAAAAAGTGTGAGCTGTTGCCCCAGCGTCAAGTGAATTCCGGTGGCCTCCGCTACGAACAGCGCCGCCAGCGTCATGTAAAGACTGCTGCCATCCGTGTTAAAAGTATACCCAGTCGGCACCACCAGCCCGACCAATGCCTTGGAGCACCCCAGTTGCTCCATCTTTTCCATCAGTGTTGGCAACGCCGGCTCCGAAGAGCTGGTCGCCAGCGTGAGGATGATTTCTTCCTTGATGTATGTGAGATATTTGAAGATGCTGAATCCCGCCAACCAGGCGATACCTCCCATCACGACTAGCACGAACAGAATGCACGTGATCCAAAAGGTAGCCACCAGCTTCACCAGCGGCCCCAATGAGGAAATTCCATAGGCGCCAATCGTAAAAGCCATCGCGCCAAACGCCCCAATCGGAGCGAACTTCATGACAATATTGATCACTCCGAAAACCGCTCGCGTAAGGGATTCGAGGAAATCCACCAGCGGTTTGGCTCGGTTGCCCATGGCCGACAAGGCGAACCCGAACAGAATCGAAACCAGCACCACCTGCAAAATGTCGCCCTTGGCAAACGCGTCCACCACCGTCGTCGGGATGATGTGCATGATAAAGTCCGTCACGCTTTGCGCTTTGGCCGCGCCCGCGTAGTTAGCCACCGCTTTGCTATCGAGCGCCGCCGGATTCACGTTGAAAGACGCGCCGGTATGCACCAGGTTCCCGACCACCATCCCGACCAATAAAGCCATCGTCGACACGATCTCGAAGTACAAAAGCGCCTTGCCGCCGACTCGCCCTACCTTCTTCATATCCTGCATACTTGCTATGCCCGTAACCACCGTACAAAAAATCACCAACGTGATAATCATGCTGATCAGCCGTATGAAAGCGTCGCCCAGAGGTTTCATGGCCACAGCCGTGTGCGGCTCGAAATATCCGAGCACGACCGCTATGGCAATCCCCACCAGCACTTGCCCCCACAAACTCCGATAGAAAGGTTTTTTGCTCAAACCACGTACCGCATTGGAAGACCTCGCGGAAGTCGGCTTATGACCGGAAGTTCCCATCGTCTATTCTCCTTCCAGCAGGATCGCTAATAAGAAATTTCGATCTGTTCCGCGACCACTGTCATCCGGATTGGAGCTAAATAGGGCGCCTTTGCAGCCCTGAAAGAGGTCGCCAAATTACGAGATCGAGTCGCGATACGGTTGCCAACTGGCGGCGGAGTCTACCATAATCGTGCGCGCAAGCGTTTGAAGCCGCATGTTCTTAAGATTTTTCAATACCAAAACCTGCCTCTTTGATATAGTGTGCCGCCAACGTGAACCGTACTTCGGCGGACGATTCCCATCATCCTGGCTCGGCTCAGCCTCTCACTCGAAATCAGATTCGAGGTTTCTGGGCGTCGTGGGGCGGCTGGACACTAGACGGTATGGATTCCTTCGTTTACGCGCTCGTCCTTGTTCCCTCGCTACGCGAGCTTCTTCCGCGCTCCGGCATTGCAGCCACCAAGGCCAACATCGGATATTACGGAGGTTTGCTTTTCGCGCTGTTCTTGATTGGCTGGGGCCTTGCGTTCCTTTGGGGGCCGGTCGGAGATAAATTCGGCCGCGTTCGCACCCTGATGCTGACGATTGTCTGGTATTCGCTATTCACTTTTTTGAGCGCTTTCGTCACCGGTGTCTGGCAGCTTGCCATTCTTCGGCTCCTTGCTGGCATTGGTATTGGCGGAGAATGGGCTATGGGTGGAACCTTCGTTGCGGAGGAATGGCCTGAAAGTCGGCGCCGCGTGGGCGCAGGCTTGATGCACACCGGTTATTACGTCGGCATATTTCTCGCTGCTCTCGCCAACTACGGCATCGGCAGCCACTACGGCTGGCGCGCCATGTTTATCGTGGGCGGTGTTCCGGCGCTCCTGCTGGCCTGGATTCGCCATGGAGTTACCGAGCCCGCCGCCTGGAAGAAGAAAGAAACTGTCATCCGGTCGTGGGCCGTTTGGCGCCCTTTCGCGACACTGTTTTCAGCGCCCTGGCGCCGCCGCACCATTGTGAACGCCCTTTTGATGTTGGTCTCAATCTGCGGCCTCTGGGCCGGTACGGTATACGTTCCCTCCGCGATCACGGCGCTCGCCGAGGCCGCCGGACGCGCCGCTCCCCAAGCTACCCAACTCGCCTCCTGGGGAATTATGCTTGTCTCTTTTGCGACGATTCTCGGCTGCCTGGCAATGCCAAGGCTTGCCGAGGCCGTCGGTCGGCGCGGTGCTCTCGCTATTTTCTTCGCCCTGATGATGCTCTTTATCTCGCTCTCGTTCGGTAAAATTTTCTATCTGGGGCCCAGCGCGCTCCCATGGTTCTTCGTTTCCCTGTTCTTCCTGGGCTTGGGCGGCGCCAACTTCGCCGTCTATACCCTCTGGCTGCCCGAGCAATATCCCACCGAGTGCCGTGCCAGCGCCTTCGCTTTTTCCACATCCTTTGCCCGCTTTGGCGGCGCAGGAATTACCTTCCTCGTCGGAGCAGGCGTGCGTCATTACGGCTCGCTTGGAATTCCGGTGGCCATGACTTCCATCGCTTTTGCTCTCGGCCTTCTTTTGATTCCGTTGTCCGCGGAAACGCGCGGCAACACGCTGCCCACCTAGCTCGCCTACCACCTGACCGGTACCGCTTTCCTGTAGCGAATCTGAAATATTTTCGTAACATCGACTAAGTACGATTCCATATATTCCGTGAACTCACACCCGCAACGCATTTTGCCGAGCCCTGGCTCGAAACTTCACTATAATTTTTGCTAAGCGATGCCGCGCGCTTTCGCCGGCGTCCCCGACCCCTCCGCAACCTCAGCAGCCGTTTCCGATCTGCGCACGACCTTGGCTGCCAGTGGCTTCAGCCACAACAACGCCATAAACGCCGCAATCAGATCGCATATGATCATGGCCCAGAAGACCTTGGACCACGATCCTGTTTTCGCAAACAGCCATGCAGCCCCAGGTCCCGCAAATCCGGCGGCGACTCCCTTGGCCGTGTACACGATCCCATAATTCGTAGTAGCCCATTTGTTTCCGTACAGGTCCCCGGTGATCGAGGGGAACAGCGAAAAAATATTGCCCCACGCGAAGAAACATAGCCCCGACAACGCCACGAACCATACCGGCCGATTGATCAGTTGCAGCAATGCGTACACCGCAATCGCCTCTAGCACGAACGCGATGAAGATGGCGTTCTCGCGGCCAATGTTGTCAGAGACCCATCCCCAAAACGGGCGTGTTAGCCCGTTCAGAAGCCTGTCGACCGTGATGGCCAACACCAACGCCGTCATTCCGAAAGCGACTACCACTTTGTCCACGTGGTACGACGAGGCCATCGGGTTCAGTTGCGCCGTCACCACCAAGCCGCCGAAGGCCAACATCGTCATCATCACGTAGATGACATAGAAAGACGGCTGTCGCAGCATCTCCCACGGCGTCATGTCCACGGCCGAAGTGTTCACTTTCGCTTTGATCTTTGCTTCTTTAGCTTTCCAGTTAGGCGGCGTCCATCCCACCGGCGGTCTGGCCAGGAAGAGGGAAGAGGCTAACACCACGACTCCTTGAATAATCCCCCACACGATGAAAGTGTGCTGGTAGCCGGAAACTTTCAGCATCTCGGCGATGGGCGCGATCGTCGTCGCTGTGCCTATCCCGAAAGCCCCAGCCGTTAGCCCGACGCAAAGACCGCGGTGATCCGGAAACCATTTCAGCGCGTTACCGATTGCGCCGCCGTAGACGATTCCCGCGCCGATGCCCCCGACCCCGTACCAAAAATACAGGCCGTTGATCGACTCGGCGTAGCCTGATCCCACCCAGCCCAAGCCAACCAAAATCGAGCCGAACCCCAGCATGAATCGAGGCCCGATTTTATCCACCAGATATCCTTCAAACGGCACAAGCCACGTCTCCAGTGCGACGAACAAAGTGAAAGTCCACTGCACAGCTACCAGCGAGACGCCCAAATGAGCTTGTATCGGTTTGGTGAAAAGTGTCCAGGCATACTGCAGGTTCGCGATCGCCATCATCGCTACGATGCCGGCAATCAACTGGATCCATCGATTTGGAATGCGGGAAGGGTGAATCAGGGAAGCCGGAGTTACTGGAGCGGTTGGAGATGCAGCCATAGGCATACCTCCGTGAGCGCGCTAATCTTTAAAGACGTATTGCTGGTTCAATTTCCCCTGCAGATTCGTCACAATTCACCCGTGCGGTCGAGACTCGAAAAGTCTCGCGAGCGCCGAAGTTTGATATACTGGTCTGCTAATCGAACCACTTGCGGACTCGGAATCTAGCAGGCTGGCATTACACTGTCAAGAGCCTTGCAAGTGACTCTTAAAATGCGCCCAGCGCGAGCTAACTTCTGATCAATTCGGAAGTATTGAACTCGAAAATGCCCATCGACGAAACCCTGCGAACACAAATCGGAACCTACGTTACTCATCTCAATGGTCTGATCCGCCGCGGCCTCGAAGTTCGCGAAAAGCTGGCAGATGATCCTTCCGATCCAGCGGCGATGGCGGCAACTCGCACGTGGCAGGAAGACTGCGGCGTAACCATCAACCAGTTGTCCGGAGGCAGTAAGTCGCATTGGCTGGCACGCGCTTTCAGCGAAGCGTTTTTGATGCGTTCAGCCGGCGGCCGCGCCGTCGAAGGCGCGTCTCCTGCCGAGATCGTCAATCGATTGATTGACGTTATGAAGCAAGCCATCGCCACACTCTCCGCAATGGAAAATGGCGCCGACGCCTCTGAATTTTCGCCCGGATCCGCAGCAGCGCAAGCGCCCGCTCCCCGCCGATTCGAGTTCGTTCACAACTCCGATATTCGTCCGGTACTTGAGCGCGCCTATGCCGATAGCCGTCAAGCGCTCGAGCAAAAAGATTACAACACGGCGTTGCGCACTTCTTGCGGAATCCTGGAAGCCATCATCACCGATGCCTTGGAGTTCAAAGGCCCCGATGTGCTAGCCGCACCCGGCGCGCCGGCTGGAAAGATTGGCGACTGGCCGTTCGAGGCGCGACTCGCTGTCGCAGAAAATACCGGCCTAATTCGTGGCGGCTGCGCACGCCTGCCCAAAGTGGCGCGAAAGTATCGAGACCACGCGGACGTCAACAGCGAGGCAACTGAGCCAGTTTCCGAACGCGATGCGCGGCAAGCCGGGCAGGTCCTCCACGTCATCATGCGTGACTTAAATCCCACCCGTTAAAGAGCGCGTAGCAACTCCGAATATCGTCGCCGCGCGACTTTCTGCCCTGAGTGCGGAACTTAGTCGCGCCGTATGGGAACCAAATCCCTGCGGCTTCAGCCGCTGAGGAGCGAATCTTGCGGTTCACAGACAGACTCTCTGAAGACGCAGTGGATTTCTATTTTGAGTCTGCGCTGATCGAAGGACTAATCTTCCAAATCTTGCCGAAAAACCGGCTGCGAAGGATTCACGCTTCCATCGATGACCGCCACCAGCAGATTCCCAAACGCGTTCCGAGCCTCTTCCAACGACGAGTATCCGCGTTCTCGCTGCAGCGCACCACTTTCCGAGTAAATCAGCGTGAAATAACGACCCGATGCGTACTGAAGTTCAAGCAGTTTGTTCGGCATGTCGGGATCGCCTTCCTGTCCCAACACGTCCATCAGCGCCACCGTCCACTGCA
Source organism: Candidatus Acidiferrales bacterium (assembly GCA_049693615.1). Taxonomy (GTDB): domain Bacteria; phylum Acidobacteriota; class Terriglobia; order Acidiferrales; family UBA7541; genus Palsa-295. Next base: position 133,805 of record JBAVQB010000029.1, read on the forward strand.
CGCCTTTCGGGTCCCTGACGACCTCGCGCTCGATGTATTGCCATTCGTCCATGCTCCAAAGCGGCATATTTATTCCAGCAGTTGGTCCAGCGCTCTTGCCACCTGTGACCCGGTAAACGGCTTTGGCACCAAAAGGGTTTTTTGTGCTTTTCGCGAACGCAGGCTCGCGTCCGCCGCTTCCGGAGTGTCGCTGATGATTACGATGGGAGTTTCGGCATGTTCCGCATTCTCGCGCACGGCATCGAAGAGCGCTTCGCTCATATCGTAAGAGGAACAATCCAGCACGAGCGCGTCAGCTCGGTGCTCTGTGAGCAATTCGTTGACGGCGACGGTATATCCCGCCGCGAACACCTCATACCCGGCGTCACGCAACGCAAAAGACAAAAGCTCGGCAATCTCCGGCGTGTCGTCGATCAGCAGTATCCGGCGAGAAGCCACTCTACTTTTTGCCGACGTTTCCTGTTCCGGGCAGCCGCTTCTTCTTTCCTTCGCAAGGCTCTAGATCCATCACCCAGATTCGTCCGCCCGCTGTGTAGTAAGCGCGGTGGTCGTTCTCCACCATCGCGCCCCACGCCTCCAGCGTGCGCATCGCGAACGTCACACCCTCAAAGTTATTGCGCGCGTGGTCCAGCACTTCATTCGTGTGCCAGTTGTCCGTGAGGATTGCGTCGCCGCCGTGGACGCGCAGTACAGTATAATAGCGGTCGAAAGCCGCTTCCGGCCGCACATCGCGCGTCGATCCTCTCTTCTTTCCCTCACTGACGATATAGCTTTCCTGCGCCTCGGGAGCGGCAGGTGCCACAGGCGGTACTGTTGCTTTAGTGTTCATATGGTTTGCGCCACCGTCTCGGCCTCCGCTGCAGCCGACATATTTGTCAGGTTTTTCGCATCCGCGGCCTGAATCAAAGCCTCTGGAAGCTCCACTCCCATCATGCGCCACTGTTCGTTGGCAAACTTTTGCAGCTTGGCTATGTGTTCTGCGTGCAAGTGGCCAAAGCGTCCTTGCAATTTCAAATATTCCGACACCGGCCGCATCGTCTGTGGCCGGAAGCTGTAATCGTACGCGCGCTTCTCCGGGTTCCATTCCCACATAGGATAGAGCCCGCACTCCACGACCAGCCGTCCGAGATCAATCGACCGCGGCGTCTCATACACGAAACCCTTCTGGCATGGCGTGTAAACCATCAAGTACGACGCGCCCTTGTTGTTCAACCCCTTGCGCACCTTGTTCATTAGATCGATGGGATAGCCCACGCTCGCCGTTGCCACATAGCAGTGTGGGTGCCCAGCCGCCATCATCCGCGCCAAGTCCTTGGGGAACAGCTTCTTCCCCTCGGGAACCTCTGGTCCTGGAGGCGAAAAGGTCGTCATGCCGCCATAAGGCGTGCGCGACGACGCTTGAATTCCAGTATTCGCGTACTGCTCGTTGTCGTAGCAAATAATCAGGCAGTCGTGATTGCGATAGAGCGCTCCCGAAATCGACGCCAACCCAATGTCCGACGCGCTGCCGTCGCCCGCTTCGCAAATAATATTCGGGAACTTGCCCTGCCATTTGCCCTTCCGGATCATCGCTTCGTACGCAGCCGCCACGCCCGCGGTAAAGCTCCCTGCGCTGCCAATTTGCGTGTGCGCCCACGGCACATTGTACGGCGTACACAAATACGAGCTGTTCGCCACGTACATGCAGCCGGTCGGGCCCACCAGAATCGTATTGTCGCCGGCCGCTTTGCTCGTCATGCGGTACTGAATCGAAGGCCCGCAACCCGCGCAAGTCCGGTGGCCCGGTACGAAAGGTTCGGACGAGGGCAATTCCGGATTGAAGAATCGCGCCCCTTGGTTGGGGCTCCCTAGAATCGGCAGTAGCTGTCGTTGAACTTCAATCGTCGGCATCTCATTTCCTCCAATGTCGTTGTGTGGCCCTTCCGTACCTCTAACAATACGTTTTAGTGTTCGAACCCGACCCAATGCGTGCGTTTCTCGATCTTGCCCTTCTTCTGCGCTTCCAACATTTTCTCAGTCATCCAGTAAAACTCTTTCAACACAATAGCCTCGCCGCCCATTCCAGCCATGAACGACATCACCAGCGGGCGCTTGTCGCTTTCGTACAGTGCCGCGCAAACCTCGGAATAAAGCACGCCACCGCTGCTCACGCTGCCGAGACCCATGTTCGTCTCGATCACCCCCACTACCTTATACTTGCTCAAAGCTTCTCGCACGCGCTCGGTCGGATATGGCCTGATCGTTCGCAGCCGTACCATGCCGACCTTCATTCCCCGGTCGCGCATATGCTTAATCGCGAAGCGCGCAGTTACCGCATGCGCGCCCTGCAAAAAGAACACCACCTCCGCATCGTCGGTCATGAACTCTTCAAGCCACGCATCGTACTTTCGCCCGAAGATCTTCGCGAACTCCTCATGTACCTGCTCAATCACCGGCATCGATTCTTCCATCGCCCTCGCGCGCTCGAGCTGCAGCGGCGGCCCTTGCTCCGGCATGATCTGCGGCCCGTGCGACACCGGATGCCGCGGATCAAGCGGATAAGGATGCTTGTAGGGCGGCAGGAATTCCTTCACCTGCCCCGTGTCTGGCAATTCCACGTCGCCTGTGATGTGTGATACGAAGAATCCGTCTTGGCAGACCATCTGTGGCAGCAGGACGCGCGGATCTTCGCCAATGCGATAGGCAATCAAGTGATTATCAAACGCTTCCTGCGCGTCGCAAGACCACCCCATCAGCCAACCCATGTCGCGCGTCGAAAGTGCGTCCGTGTGTTCCGACCCGAAATCGCCCGGAGGATCCAGCGTGCGATCAGCGATCATCATTTGCACCGGCATACGGCTGCCCGAAATCGGCGAATAAAGCTCGTAGGCAAACTGCACTCCCACACCTGAACTTCCAGTGAACACGCGCGCACCGCTCGATGACGCCCCGTGCGAGATGCTCAATTGCGAGTGCTCGCTATCGGCCACGATGTACTCCGCGTCGAGTTCTCCATTGGCCACCATCTGTGCCAAAGCCATCATCGTTGCGGTGTAGGGCCGTATGGGATACGCCGCAATCACGTCCACGTCCGCGTACTTGGCGGCCTGCGCCGATGCCACGCAGCCATTGATCCGCACCATTCTTTTCTTTACATCCGTTGCTGTTGCCATGGTTCACTCCGATCCTGAAAATATCCCTAAATGTTTTTCGCCGCTCGATCGCCCAGATGCTTCAATTCATCCGCCTGCCGTCCATGCAATCCCGGCGAGATGGCGAACGCCGTATCCATCCGCACTACACCGGTCTCAAAGTCGAGTTCCGGCACGCCTTCCAGGCAGCCCGTCGGACATTCCTCGATGCATACTCGGCATCCTTTGCAATAGTCCACCAAAATCTTATAGAGCCCGTTCGAACGCACATCGCGAACGATGCATGGCTCCGGGCAGACCAGATAGCAATTGTCGCAAGCGTTGCAAGTGCCGCAGCTGAAACAGCGACTGGCTTCTTCGACTGCCTGTTCTTCCGTGTACGCCTGAATCACTTCCTCCTGCGTTTTGCGCCGGCTGGTCGGAGGCAGAAGTTCCTGTTTCACGCGCGGAAAGTGCGGGAAGTACGTCATGTTCATGCGATTCAAGTCGAATATCACGTCCACCGGAATCGTCCGCGGTTCCAGTTTCTCTCCGCGCATCACCTTATCCAGATTGAACGCGACCCGCTTCCCGTCGCCCACCGCATTTACCACCATCAGCGGCTGACCCGATCCCAGTTGCACCACGTCGCCTGCCGCGAAAAAGTTCGTATCGCCCAGTCGGCCGAAGCGATCGATTTTAATCGTGCCGCGCTCCGTCTTAAACTCATCCGGCAACCACTTCAGCGAAGCCCGCTGTCCTATCGCGATGATCACGTTGTCCACCGCGAAGCGCTCTGGCTTGGTTTCCTTATCGACGTTGATCGGCGACGCATTAATCGCACCCGAAAACTTTGCCGGATGCAGTTGCAACGCCTCAATCCGCCCGTTGCCGAGTACCGCCGTCACCGCACGCCCGTGCATCAGCTCAACGCCTTCTTCCAACATGTCGTGCAGATCTTCCGGTGAGGCCGGCATCTCTTGAGGGTTCGCTTCCACCGTGATCATGGTCACTTCCACGGCGCCTTGTCGCAGCGCTTCGCGAGCGCAGTCAATAGCGGTATTTCCGCCGCCGATCACGGCTACGCGAGAGCCCAGCTTCACCTTGGATGTTCCCATGCCGATGTCGCGAAGGAAGGGAAGTCCGTAGTGCACGCCCTCCTTATTCTCGCCTTCTGCTCGCACGCTGTTCGGATCGATCAGGCCCACGGCCAGAACGCAAGCGTCGTAATCCTTCTTCAATTGCTCCCAGGTAATGTCCTTACCGACTTCGCAGTTGGTCTTGATCGTGATTCCGAGTTCAACGAGTCGCTCGATCTCTCTGTCCAGCACATCCTGCGGGAGCACCCAGTCAGGAATTCCTCCGCGATTGAGTCCACCCGCCTTCGGCGATTTTTCAAGAATCGTAACTTTATAGCCTAGCCGCGCGAGTTGATACGCAGCGCTGTGCCCCGCCGGACCCGAACCCACTACCGCGACTTTCTTGCCGTTCGGCTTCCCGGGCTTCACCACATCTTTCGCCAACGCCTGCCCGAGATCGCCAAGGAACCGTTCCACCGCGCGAATCGAAATAGCCTCATCGTACTTTCCGCGGTTGCAAGCTTGCTCGCATGGGTGGTAGCACACACGCCCGGTCACCGAAGGGAAGGGCATGTCTTCTTTAATTAGCGCATAAGCGTCCAGATACTTTCCGCGCTTCACCAGGTCCAGATAGCCTTGAATCTTTTCGTTCGTGCCGCAAGCGTTGTTGCAGGGCGGTAGCTTGTCCCGATACACCGGCCGAATCGAACGCCAGTTGCCGGTGGGAAATAAATCCTGCCCCTTCTCCTGCGTAGGCGCGGGCGTGATCCCGGCGAACGGGACCTTCAGCCACTCGGGTATCTGTGTGCCTTTGGTTGACATGTATTTCCTTCCCTAGGCCGCTACTGGATTCAGCGGCATGATGTGTAATTCTTCGAGTGCCAATTTAAACGCATGCTGGTTCGCGATCATCGGTTGAATCGTTGCCATCTTCACGATGCCCGTGGTCTTGATCACCGCTGCAATCAGCGGAGCAGCGATATCCGGCGCAATCGATTTATTGCGCTCCGCGGCACCCTCGGTCGAAAGACGATCGAGCCCGAGTTCCCCCAGGCGGTAATACAGCCATTTGTGGTCCGCTATCTTCGCCGCATCCACGCATACCAGTTGTGCTAGCCGCTCGGCGCCGGGAACGAATCGAATCATGTACTCCGGCGTGTAATGCGTGTTGATCACCAGCGTTCCGCCAGGAGGCATTCCGCGCATGTAATCCCAACCCTTTACCATCGTGCCCTCGACCAGCACCACGATATTGGGGTGCTCGTTTTCGTAGGTGAGTTCGTTCTCCAGCACTTCATCGCTCACCCGGCAATACTTCCGGGTCGGAGCGTTCGTGCGGTCCGGATTGTCCACATAGTTTTCCATCGCCTGCGCGTGCTTGCCTTCCAGCCGCGCGGAAGCGGAGATGGAGTTCACGATGTCGCGCCCTTCTTTGTCCATAATGATGCCGCGGGTCCAAACAGTAAGTTCCGTATAAGCCATAGTTAACCTCGCGCTTCGGTGGATGCGTCAGGACAGGAATCCCCGGCGCTGTTCTTTACCTGGTTGCCCGTCGAGCTTTCTGGATTCAATTGCTTGAAACCACTGCCATCGGATTCCAGAACCTTCAGGAAATCGTTCCGCAACACAACGAACGGCGCGCCTCTCGTGCCATCCTGAAATTCCGCAATCGCTAAGAGAGTCGCTTTCTTGCAAAGACTTTCAATATCGGCGCCCGTTAAACCTTCCGTTCGCCCGGCGAATTCCTCGAAATCGATATCGGTCGCCAGCGGAACGCGCTTGCAACAAAGCCGCAGGATCGCTGCGCGGTCGGATGCGTCCGGTTTTGCGAACGGGATTTTATAGTCGAAGCGTCCGCTTCGCAACAGCGCTGGCTCAATGCGCTCCGGCCGGTTGGTTGCCGCCAGCAAAATTACGCCTTTCACATCGCGCAAGTTGTCGATCTCACGCAGAAGCTGGCTCAGGATTCGTTGAAAAACGTCCGTGCCGAATTGATCGGCGCCGAACTTTGGCGCCAGCGCGTCGATCGTGTCGAAAAACAAAATGCAGGGCGCCGCTCGTCTGGCTTTCTTGAAAACTTCGCGCAACGCTCTTTCCGATTCGCCCAGCCATTTCGAATAGAGTTGCGGTCCATCGATTGCGATCAGCGGGATCTGTTTTTCACCCGACAGCGCTCGCGCCATCGCGGTCTTTCCGGTTCCCGATGGGCCCGCCAGCAGAATCCCGCGCGGCGGCGCCAATCCAACCTGCTCGTAGATCTCGTCGCGCATGTGCGAATGCTCGATCACCGCTTCCAGCAGCCGCTTCACCTCTTCGAGCCCTCCCAGCGACGCGAAGTTCGTTGTGCTTTTCTCGATATAGAATTCGCGAGTCGCGCTCGGTTCTACTTCCTTCAGCCCGGCAAGGAAATCCTCGCGCGTAACCTGCAACTCGTCGAGTTCCGTAGATACCGCGCCGTCGGTCTCGAATGGGAAGGACGAAAGGAACCCGCGCAATGCGATCATGCCCACTTCTTGTCCCAACGCTTCCAAGTCCGCGCCTACGAACCCGTGAGAATGCTCGGCGATCTCCTTCAGGTTCACATCGGATGCCAGCGGCATAGCGCGCGTATGGATCTTCAGGATTTGCAATCGCGCTTGCGTATTCGGAACCCCGATTTCGATTTCGCGATCGAAACGCCCCGGACGCCGCAGCGCCGGATCGAGAACCTCGGGAATATTTGTCGCCCCGATCACGATCACTTGGCCGCGCGCCACAAATCCGTCCATCAAACTCAAAAGTTGTGCTACCACGCGCTTTTCAACTTCGCCAGAAACCTCCGCGCGTTTCGGCGCCACCGCGTCGATCTCATCGATGAAAAGAATCGATGGCGAATGGCGCGCTGCTTCTTCGAAAACTTCGCGCAGCTTGGCTTCGCTCTCGCCGTAAAACTTGCGCATGATTTCGGGACCGTTCAGGTGAATGAAATGGACGCGGCTTTCGGCCGCGACGGCGCGGGCCAGCAACGTCTTGCCCGTTCCTGGCGGCCCATACAACAACACGCCCTTCGGCGCCAGAATTCCCAACCGCTCAAAGATACGCGGGTACTTCAGGGGCAGCTCAACAATTTCGCGCACCCGCTCCACTTCGCGCTCGAGTCCCCCGATATCTTCGTAAGAAACCGCGGGAGCGCGTGCCGCCGTTTTCTCGCCTTCCACCACACGCAGGTCCGTGCGCTTTCCGATCACCACCGGTCCGGAGGGAATCGTGCGTACAACCTGGAAGTTCACCGCTTTGGCAAAGGTCGGAACACGCACCACGCCGCCCGCCATCACCGGGACACCCACGAGATCCTCGAGCATCCGTTCCGGCGCGATCGTTGCCGGCGCAGCTCCCACCCACAAAGGCGAAAGACGAACGGCCACGGCTTGTTCGTGCTCCACAGGCGTTACCGTCACCTGTTCCTGCAAGCCCGCGCTGCAATTGCTGCGACATGTGCCGTCGATCTGAATCATGCCTTCGAATCCGTCGTCCGAAAGCTCCGCCCGTCCCACCGCGACTGTCCCGCCGGTGATTTTCACCACGTCGCCCGCTCGCGCGCCAATCTGCTGCATGTCGGCAGGGGACAGTCGCGCAATCGCGTGCCCGATGTCCTCTACACGCGCCTCTGCCACTCTCAATGTCAGCGTTCTAACTGAAGACGATTTGGAAATTTCCGTCATGGTCTGACGCGCAACCTCTTTCGAGCCTGGCGGTCGAGCCCGTCGAAAATCACCGCCACAAAAATTCCAGCTACAAAAATTCCCAAGTCGATTATTTTAGTCGCCACGATCCTGCCCACCTGAAACCCTCACTTGCTGAAGTCGTTGTTCAGTACGATCTCTTCCACATCTTCAATGTGCCGTCGCATCGCAGCCTTGGCCGCTTCTGCGTCGTGCCGCTTGATAGCTCCCAATATCCGCCGATGTCCTGCCAGCGATTTCTGCGAGCGACCTTCCACCTGCAAAGACCGTTCCCGCGTGTCGCGCAGCAAGTCCATCAGCGTGTCAATCACCTTCAAGACCACGGAGTTCCCGGAAGCTAGCGCGATGCTGTAGTGAAATTCCGCGTCCTCAGCTATCGCCGCTTCTCCCTGGTTCTGCCTTTCCTCTTGCCGCTTCAAAATATCTTCCATCTCGGCGAGTTCTTCCACGGAAGCATGTGTTGCGGCACGCGCCGCCAGCGGCGGTTCCAGCATCTTGCGGAAATCTAGCAGCTCGGTTACTTGTTCGCGTTTGCGCTCCAGCGCGTTCGCAAAAGGGCTGATCTTGGCCCCCGCCGATAGCTCGCGAACGATCGTCCCAGCGCCTTGACGCGGCTCTACCAGCCCAATCAGTTCCAGGCTGCGAATCGCATCGCGAATCGAACTGCGGCTAACTTGCAGCATCTCGGCCAACTCGCGCTCCGATGGCAGCTTGTCACCCGGCTTCAGTTTCTTTATGATCAGACGTTCGATCTGCTTGGCGACTTCTTCATAGACCTTATTCTTGCGTACAACTTCGAAGTCCGATTTGGCGGGCGCTGGCATGGGATGAGTGGTCCGATAAGCGGACCAGCTAACAGCCGCAGTATAACCCCGCCGTCAATCCTCTAGCAATTATTTTTATCGCGAGGATACAAGAAAATTATGGGAAATCCTGCTGTTCACTTGGCTGCCTGCCGCGTCGCACTCTGCGCTAACAATTTCGTAAGACTGTAAACCGTCCGCGTGTACGGCATGTTCACGCCAACCCTCTCGCCCAGCTCAAGTACCGCCCCCACCAGTGCTTCCAGCTCCATAGGCCGTCCAGCTTCCATATCCTGCAGCATGGAAGTCTTATGCTCTCCAACTTTTTCTGCTCCTGCCATTCGCTGGTCTATGGAAATCGGTAATTCCATTCCCATTTTGTTGGAGACCGCTTCCACTTCTTCCATGATCTTTCGAATTACCGGAGAAACCCCCGGATCCCGCATGATCTGAGCCACCGTGCCGCGCGTCAGCGCGCTCACCGGGTTCACCGACGCATTCCCCAGCACTTTCACCCAAATCTCGTGCCGTATTCGCGCGGTAACCGGGCAGCGTAAGCCCGAAGCCACCAGCGCCTCCGCAATCCGCCGGCTACGCTCGGAGCGCAAGCCGTCCGGCTCGCCAAGCGTAATCCGGTTTCCCTCGATGTGTTGAATTACTCCAGGAGAGGAAATCTCGGTCGAGAAATATACGATGGACCCAACCACCGAACGCGCTGGAATGGCCGAAGAAATCACTCCGCCCGGGTCCACGCGCTCCAGCCTCAATCCTTCCAACTCGCCGCCAAATCCCTGAAAATACCACCACGGAATTCCATTCTGCGTGCTGACAACGGTAGTCTCCGGCCCCAGCACGGGAGCCAACTGCGGCGCAAGCTGCGGCAGCCCGTGCGCCTTCACCCCGAGAAAAACAACATCAACCGGCCCCACTTCTTCCAGCGAACCCGCAATCGCCGGCCGCGCCACAAAATCTCCCTCCACGCTTTTCACCTGCACGCCGCGCTCTTGCATTGCGCGAAGATGCGGCCCCCGTGCAAAGAGCGTCACGTCAAACCCGGCATGCGCCATGCGTGCGCCGATGTAAGCGCCGATGGCCCCCGCCCCCACGATCAGAAATTTCATGCTTGGTCCGCGAGTGCTGCGGCCACAGCTCGCCGCCGAATTTTTCCAGTCGCGGTCGTAGGAATGCTCTTCACCAGGTAAATCTTCTTGGGGCATTTGTATTCCGCAAGCAATTCGCGGGAAAAGTTGATCAACTCCGCTTCGCTAACTTTATTATCTTCGTGCAACACCACCGCTGCGGCCACTTCTTCACCCAGCGTCGGATGCACGCAGCCAAACGTGACCGCCGCTGACACCGCCGGATGCCGCAGCAAAATTTCATCCACTTCATGCGGCGCGATATTCTCGCCACCGCGAATGATGATGTCCTTGATTCTGCCGGTTAAATGCAAATAGCAATCATCGTCCAGCATTCCTTCGTCGCCCGTGCGAAACCATCCATTCACGAATGCGCGAGCGTTCGCTTCCGCATTATTTTCATATCCGCGAAATACGTTCGCTCCCTGTATCGCTACTTCGCCTCGCTGATTCGTTCCTAGGTGATTGCCTTCTTTGTCCATGATGCTGATGCGAAGCCCTATTCCAACACCGACGGATCCCGCCTTGCGATGTCGTGGCGGCAGCGGATTCGTCGTCATCTGGTGCGCCGCTTCCGTCATCCCATAAGCTTCCACGAACGGAACGCCAAACAACCCCTCGATTTTATGAATCAGCTCCGCCGATAAAGGGGCGCTGCACGAACGTATAAATCGCAAAGTAGCCGCTTCCGCCGGTTTACGGTGTGCCCGTGCCAACAGCACCTGATGCATCGTGGGTACGCCCGAATACCACGTCACGCGGTGTTCCTTTACTGTGCGCCAGAAGGAAAGCGCGTTGAACTTGGTGGGAACGACTACCGTACCGCCCGAAAGCAAAGTGGCCATCAACGACCCAATCAGCCCGTGTACGTGGAACAGCGGCATAATGCACAGCGCAACATCGTCCGGCGAAAGCGCGTAGCTGTTCGCAATATTCGCCGACGAGACCGCCAGATTAAAATGCCGCAAAGGAACGCGCTTTGGCCGCCCCGTGCTTCCGCTCGTGTGCAACACCAACGCAATATCGTCAGCCGTAGGCTCGGTCACGGACCCGCCGTTCCCGGCGCCCTCCAGCCGCACGTTGCCCTCCTCGCTCATTTTCACCGACAACACGCGGACCTTCTTGTCCGCCGCCGCGCTGCGCGCGAATTCCGCTCCCACCGGCGGACATAGCAGAATTTTCGCGTTGGTGTCACCCAGAAAAAACAGAAACTCCTCGTACGGATAAGCCAGGTTCAAAGGCGCCGCTGTTCCGGCAATCGACGCAGCCAGAAAACTCACAATCGACGGCAACCCATTCGGCAGTGCGATCGCCACCGTATCGCCGCGGCGGATCCCCACCGAAGCCAACGCCTTCGCCATGTCCAGGACCTGCTCCCGCAGCGATTCGTAAGTCACTCGAATGCCAAGCTCGGGAACCACCACCGCTGTGTGGCTGTCAGCGAACTGTAAGACTTCCAGAAGTGTGTCAGCCGATTTTAGTCTCATTCGTTTCCGCCTCGAACGCAGTCCTTCAGTAATCGAATTGCGTCGCGCACTTGCTGGCCTGCGGAACGGCGCTCCCATTCCCCCGTCCTGCAGCCGCCGCCTCATCCGCTCCGCGTAACCTATTCAAAACCGCGCTTAACGTCCGCACTGCCTGCAGTTTGACACTGAGCGCCCATCGCCCCAGTGCTGTCAAACAAATTCGCTGTATCTTCGTAATAAGCTTTTTGTATTGCCTGCCACAGGCATTCGGGGCTAAATCGGCGAGTGCCGTCCTTGCACAATCAGTTCTTCCGCAATCCGGCGCGCCTCGGGGAGTGTCGCCGCCGCGTTGCGATCGATTTCGCTAGGCAGATTTTGTTGGATCTTGGCCAGTTCCTCGTCAAACAGACGCGTCACGAGCGCCGGCGTATGTTCCACCGTCTTGCCATCTTCGCCGGCAACCTTCACTTTGTGCCGCACTCGCTGTGCGATCATCAGACGGTAGATTCGGTCGGTGGCCAGATCTTCCATATAACCATCCAGCAAGCTGGCGCCTTTTCCGTTCAGCACTCCATTGCGATAACGAATTACCGTGCGCACCGCAGCACGCGTTCCATCCATCGTTATTTTCCCAACGCCCTTCGGAATCGGCCGCAGGTCCGGATGGACGCTCGCCAGCTTCGGCCGTTTTGAAATTTGATTGGGAAAAGGGAACTGCGCCACCGCAATTTCGTTCTGATCCGGATGCCCGGTCCACGCGCCGTCCATCAGACAGTGAGCTTCGTTCTCCTTGTCCTGTTTCAGCACCTTCATCGCGCGTTCATTCAATTCCTTGTCCGTGCGGCTCGGAAACAGAGCGGTCATTCCGCCGATCGCGTGCGCCCCGTGCTTATGGCAAATTTCAGGCATCAGCGTGCGAAAGTTTTGAAAGAAAGCCACGTCGTGCGGAATCGTATTGCGGTCCGGCAAAATCCAGTCGGGGTCCTCGATCATGAAATCAATCAACGACGCCATGTAATCCCAGCGCCCCAGGTTCAATCCCAGGCAATGCTCGCGCAAATTAAAGAGAAATTCCTCCATTTGATAGGCCAGTGGATGCGCTTCCACCAGCGCCATGCACTTGATGTAGTCCTTGGGCAGCCCTTTGGATTTCGCGAGAGCCTGGAACAGATCGCGCCACCAGAAGGCTTCTTCGGCAGACTCGCTCTTCGGGATGTACACCGAGAAGTTGTGCGGCAGCGTTGCCGGATCGATTTGGTACCAAATCATGGCTAGATCGAAAAGGGAAGCGGACACTAGCTCGTTCTTGACCACTCCGCCCTGACTGATGTGCAGCCCGCGCGGCCGCACCCAGGTCACCGTCTTCGATCGACTCACTGTTACTTTCTTACCTCGCTTCTTGTCCTCGTAACTCAGCTCATATTTGTACGCCGCGATGGTGTTTTTTATCGCCAGCATGACGTTTTCCCGACGGTTTGCAGTGGAATCTTCCAGGTCCAGCATCACTGCCGGTGATCCCGAGTTCAGTAGTTTCACTGTTAACTCTGCGTCGTCCGCCGGCCCAGTCATTTGATTCCGCTGATCCGCGCACCACTCCGGAACTTCGATTCGCCAGTCGCTGCTCGTCGCCTGCGACGCTGGCAGATAATCCGGTGGATGTCCTTCATGCGACGCTTGCAAAACTTCCCCGCGTTTCGACGCTAGCTTCTGTTGCCGCGGAGTGAATTCCTTGTGCAGCGGCAACAGAAACTCGAAGAAGCCCTTCGGCAAGTCTTTCTCGGGATTTAAATCAGTAGGCGCGTAGCTCATCGGTTGAAAGACGGTCGTTCATGCAAAGCCCGTCATCCTCAAGGTTTCACACAAGCTTGCGCCATGATGGCAGGGGCTTAATGTGGAGTCAAACGCCTAGAGGTACTTAAACCGTCGGCGTAGCTGGCACTAAAGACCTAGTACGCCCTCACAACCCCCCCCCGATTTTCGATACTTGGTTGAAATCGTTGAATCCGAGAAACCATCAATTCTGTCTTCGCTTGCGTTCTGAATCATGAATGTAAGCCAATGTAAGCCCCAAGCGCGCGTCCTTAGCGCGCCGTAACAAAAAAGTATGCGCTCATCGCCAGGCCTATTCCGATCACCAGGACTCGCACTTTTTGCGGATCGGCCTTCTGCGCAAAACGCGCCCCAAACCAGCCCCCGGTCAAAGCGCCTGCGACCATTACCGCGAACTGCGCCCACAACACCGCCCCCGCCACAATGAACGTAACCACGGCAGCCGCATTAATCGCTGCCGCCAGTAGTGTCCTGATCGCCCCGATGGCATGAATATCCCGCATTCCCAGCGCTGCGAACATCCCTAACATCACAAATCCGATCCCCGCGCCGAAATATCCACCGTACACCGCCAGGACCAGCTCAATAAACGAACACACCGTAATCGCGCGCCAGGACGCTTTTTGAAGATCGTCACTCAGCGCGCTCTTCCCGGCTATCGTTCTGATCTTATTGCCAAACGCGAACAGCAACGTGCCGCTCAGCAGCAGCCACGGAACAAAATGCAGAAAAGTCTGCTGTGGAGTTTTCAGCAGAAGCAAGGCACCCACCCAGCCCCCGCCAACGCTGGTAGCCAGCAGCGGAATCAAAAGACGCTTCGGCACGTCCAGGCGTTTTACGTACGCAACAGAGCTCGCCGCCAACCCTGGCCAAAGCGCGACCGTATTCGTGGCATTGGCCTGCACCGGAGGCACTCCGGTGAACAGCAGCGCAGGAAAAGAGACGAAGCTCCCGCCGCCCGCTAGCGCATTCAGCGTTCCCGCAATCACCGCGGCGAAGAACAGAAAGGCAGCCTGGCTGAATTGCAATGTCATGAAATAAGAGATGATCGGACGAGATGCTACGACTCTCAACTACAATGTTGTTGCGCAGGGAAATATGACTTGGCAGCGTGCCGCAAACAAGCCGCTATTGCACCGCAGCCTTGGCTTTTTTCCTCACTGCGGCCAATAGCTGCGGTGGCAGTGCGGAGTACCCCTCCGAAACTGCGGACTGCTGGCCATCCGTATACATCCAGTCCAGGAAATCCCCTAGTGAAGCCGCGCGGGCTGCATCTGACGATGGAGTTCGCAGGTAAATCCAGGTAAAACTTGTAATCGGAAAAGAATCGGCTCCGGGCGCGTTAGCTAACGAACCGGTGAAATTATTCCAGCCAGGTTCTTCCGCTGCCCTGCACGCCGCGGAAATGCTTTCCTTGGAACCCTTCACAAATTTTCCAGCGGCGTTCAGCACCGCCGCTTGAGGAATATTCGTCTTCACTGCATATTGATACTCCACGTACCCGATCGACCCCGGATTGTTCTTCACTTTGTCCGCCATATCGGAACTTCGTTCGGCCGCTTCCCCGACGGGCCATTTCGGTGAAGGCGAAACTCCCACTTGAGAACGAAACTTGGAACTCGCCTTCGACAAAAAGTCGGTGAAAACATAATTGGAGCCTTTTCCCGCCGGCCGGTTGATCACTTGGATCGCAAGATTGGGCAAAGTAATATCCGGATTCAGTTTTGCAATCTGCGGCGAGTTCCACATCTTTATATCTCCCAGATAAATCGCCGCCAGCACTTCCCCTGAAAGCCGCAGGTCTTGGTGCACATCCGGGAGATTGTATATCGGCACAATTCCAATCAGCACCACCGGCAGTTCAATCAAACTGCCTTCTTTCCGCTCTTTCTCGGTGAGCTGAGCTTCACCGGCGCCAAAGTCGCTCGCACCACGAGTAATCTCTTTAATTCCTTCACTGGTGCCTATCGGAACGTACCGGAACTGAGTCTTGGCATTGCGCTTGTCAAATTCTTGCGTCCAGCGATTATAGAGAGGCGCCGGTACGCTCGATCCGGATCCAACCAGCACTATTGCACTCTGGCCCTGCGCCGAAAAGTTGAATAACGCCATCGTGAAAAGGAACAACAGTCCGATAATCGAAAGTGAATGGCGGCTATATATCCGCTGGGTGACGCTCCATCCCAGGAATGCTCCGGGCAAATTCATGCGCGCTCCTCCTGATCGTAGCCGAGCATGTAATTCGAGATCACGCTCTTGGCCACCGGGGGCCCCAAGGCAGCTTATATCCGTAACTTACCATCCTCGTGTGGCTGCAAAGCTTTGCGTAAGGACCGTTGTTGTCAGAACTATAACCTAGCGCGGCATCGTCAAAGGTTTTAAGGGAAACTGCGGACAGAAAAGCGGCAAAACTGAAAGCAGGTCTGATGGAATCACGCCATGTTTCACTACACTGAGTTGCCGCGTGCCTCGGATTTAAGGATGCCGTCGAGTTCGCCGGGATCGAAGGCCAGATGCGTAGCGTCTTCTCGGCTCAAAGAGCCTTGCGTAATAAGCCGCGCTAAAGACTCTTCCAGACTGAACGAGCCTCTCTTCTTAGTCAGCGTGATTTCCTGCCGCAAATACTGAAGAGCGTTATGACGAATGTGTTGGCGCGCTCCAAAACCAATCATCAGAAGCTCGGCCACGGGGATTTGCCCGCCGCCCGTTACCGGCACAAGAATCTGCGTAAGAACAGCTGCCACCGCCATCGCTAATTCCTGCCGTATCGTATTTTGACGCTCGACTGGAAATGAATCGGAGACGCGTCCAATCGTTGTTGCAACATCAGTCGTGTGCAAAGTGGAAAGAACCAGGTGCCCAGTCTCCGCCGCGGCCACTGCAATCTGCATGGTTTCAGGGTCGCGCATTTCGCCCACTACTAGCACGTCGGGCGCTTGACGCAACGCCGCGCGCAGCGCCGTCGGAAAATCCGGAGCGTCTGTACCGATTTCCACCTGCTCTACGATGCTGTGAATGTGCTTGTGCTCGTATTCGATTGGATCTTCAATCGTGACGATATGCCGAGATTCGTTTTTGTTGATCTCGTTAACAAGCGCTGCGAGCGTTGTGGTCTTCCCGGCTCCTGCGGGGCCTCCGATCAACACAAGTCCTCGCGGCAGGTGCGCGAGAGCTTCCACCGACGGCGGAAGGTGTAGATCGGGAAGGGATGGAACTCTCGCGGGCAAGGCCCGCACGGCCGCCGCGGCGTTGCTGCGCTCACGATGCAAATTGATTCGGAAACGTCCAAGGCCTGGAACGCGGTACGACGAATCAGCGATCTGGTTTTTTCGATAGAGTTGCAAGGCGTGAGAAGTGAGTGCGGGCAGTACTGCCGCTTCAATTTCTGTGCCGTCGAGTGCCCCGGATTCCAGCTGGCGAACTTTTCCCTCAAAGCGCAAACACGGTGGAGCATTGGGAACCAGGAGCAAATCGCTCCCACCTTGTTGAACCAGCGCGGTGAGCCAGTGATCGAGCAGTCGCGTACCGGCCAAATCCGAGAGAGTCACTTCGCGATCGTCATTCAGATCGCTAACGATTCGATTGAGTTCCGGCGATTCGGCCATCCCCACTCCGCAAGGTAAAACTATTTGACGTCGCGCTTCTTTATGGATTTCTGTTCACGTCGTGCGAATCGGCGCTGGCGGCACGACGATCTCAACAAGCCCGGTCGACACATCGTACACCAGGCCCGATATAACCCACGTGCCTGGCAATGCGGGAACCGCTCGCAGCGTAGCCACGTCGGCGGCAACCGCGGCGCGAGGATCGGTGACCGCTTTTGTCTTGAGTTCACCTTCCGGTATCTGAAAATAGGGCGCCAGCAGAGCGGGCTCGTTGGCCAAACGAGTGATGCCGCAAGCGGTGTGCTGAAGCACGATCATGTGAAACTCCCCGCCGCCTCCCGGAGCTTCTCCGGCAAGCTGACCGATTCGTCCGAGCAAAGCCAACTGTTGCAGCAACCCTGGTGTGATTCGTCCACCGATATTGCGCAGCACGACGGCTTCGCCCGGTCGAATTCCAAGGACATGAGCCGGATCCGTGCGCATGTCAGCGCAAGCAATAATGAGCGCCTTTGCCTTGAGCATCGCCTGTGGAAGCGAGGGTATGAGTGTGCCCGCAGCAGACTGCTTGGCTGCAAATTCCTTGTTACGTTGCAACAATTGATCGAAAGTGTTCACGGTGATTCCCCTGAGGTTATTTTCGACAGCGGAATTGCGATGTGTCCCGGTCGCTGGCAGTTCGATTGCGTTCAGCCGATCCGGCCATTCTCGCTCTGCAAAGTAAAAGTATATGACGCGGTGCTGAGCGAGTCGAGCCGCGCCACTCGATGCTCAACTATCCGTGCCGAGCCTGTCAGATCCCTTTGAATTCGCCCCCGTCCATTCGTAGCGAAGCTCCGGTCATCCACTTCGCCGCAGGCGACACCAAGTAAGCGAGAAGGTCCGCAATCTCTTCCGGCTCGCCAAAACGAGAAATACCGGATTGCTCCGGATACTTTTTAATTGCTTCCTCCACGGTCAGATTATTGGCCGGCGCCCACTTTTCAAAAAACGATTTGCGCCGGCCCGTCATCACCGCCCCGGGCGAAACGCTGTTGACTTGAACGCCATCCTTGATTCCTTGCTCGGCGAAGGCTTTCGCCAGAGCGATAATCGCTGCATTGGTCGCAGCAACTGCAGCAAAGCCAGGCTTAGGGTCAAAAGCAGCAAGGCCCGAGAGCAGTACAACCGAACCCTTAGCTGCCTTTAAGGCGTCCCAGGCCTTTATAGTAAGGCGGCGAGCGCCGTGAAACTTCAGCGCCATACCATCGTTCCACTGCGCGTCTGTCATCTCGAACAGATCGATTTGTGGCACGGCCCCGGCGATATTCACAACTGCATCAATCCGGCCAAAGCGGCCGAGTGTGTTTTTCACGATTTCTTCAGCGGCCGCTGGTTCACTGAGGTCGAGCGGAAGGACTAGACTTTCAGATCCAAGGGACTTCGCCCGTTGAGCTGTGTCTTGAAGGTGCGCCTCGTTTCGTGCAACCAACGCGAGCCCCGAAAAATCGCGCGCTAGCCGGAGCGCGGTGGCTTTCCCGATTCCCTGGCTAGCCCCAGTGACAATTGCTACGGAGTTCGGCATGGTTGGTTCCCCTTATTAGAAATTTAAAACGCTATAACCTGCGTGGTTTGTCTGTTACGGCTTGCTAACGCGAAGTCCGCGCCGAGACCTCTATCGAAAGCGTGTCGCGTATCGCATCCGAGATGACATCAACCACGATACTCGCTCCGGTACATCGGATCCAACGGATAGGAGCGGATCGATCACATGCTGCCAACACGATCCGTCAGCCCACGCACCATGCACTCACAACGGCTCCCTTGTCAGTATTCATCTCGCCCATCCCGCCATCCTTTCCCAGGTTATATTCCGTTAGCGTCAAGAAATTTCTTCATCTCCGCAGCAATCTCCACTACGTGCGTCTCCAAAGCAAAATGCCCGGTGTCTAGCATCTTCACTTGCGCGCCAGGTATGTCCCTTCGGAATGCTTCTGCCCCTGCGGGAATGAAGAAGGGATCGTTTTTGCCCCAAATTGCAAGCAAGGGAGGCTTTGATTTCCGGAAATATTCTTGAAATGCCGGATAGAGCGCTACGTTGGAAGCGTAGTTCAAAAACAAATCCAACTGAATGTCCTTGTTTCCTGGTCGCTCGATAAGCGCCGCGTCCAACGTGTAGGATTCTGGCGCGACGCTATCCGGGTTGGCCACTCCGTGCGTGTACTGCCAGCGTGTGCCGTCAAGCGTTAGCACATTTTTCGCAATCACTTCGCGGTTCTCGGCGTTAGGGAAGGCCCAATATTTCCGAATCGGTGCCCATGCATCCCCGAGTCCTTCTTCATAGGCATTCCCGTTTTGTGAAACGATTGCTGAAATCCGTTCAGGATGCGCCATTGCCAGCCGAAAGCCCGTTGGCGCTCCATAATCGAAAACATAAAGCGCGTACCGATCGATTTTAATCGCTTGCGTGAAGGCATCTACCGTCTTCGCCAACGCGTCGAAGGTATACGTGTATTTTCGCTTCTCCGGCACTTCCGTAAATCCGAAACCAGGCAAGTCTGGCGCGATTACTCTGTAGCGATCTGCCAGACGCGGAATCAACTCGCGATACATGAACGAAGATGAAGGAAATCCATGCAGCAGAAGAACTACCGGTGCCTGCGCATTACCTGCCTCTCTGTAAAATACCTGAACGCCATCCGCTTCAACTTTGTGCATGGATGTGAAAGGCACCCGGGACTCCGGACTCGCCGCCCCGCTTTTTTGCTTTTGTGCTGAAGTATCTTGAGCCATGTGTGCTTCCTCCTGAGTGTTTTAGCATCGGTCTCCAACACCGTACAAACTATGCTTCTCTGGTTACATCACAAAAACTGTAACTTGTCAATGCTGCAATTCCCGGTTACAGTGTCCTTGAGCGCTATTCATTGACGCGGTCCCAGACCAAGCGAAATCCACAGTCCGGCCCGATGTTTCTGGCAGGAAATCTCGGGCTGGACTTTCTAAACACTCGGATGCGAGTGAATGGAGAGCTCGTGGATTTTTTTCAGCGCGAAGAGGATGTAATCCGTTGGCTCAAGATAGCTGGACTTTCGGTCCCCCAGGCTCCGGCTGGCGCGGCGCGGCGATCCCTTTTGAATTCTGCCCGAAAACTACGTGAGAATATTCGCTCCCTCGTTGAGAAACGAAAGGCTGGACAGCCCGGAGATCCTGCGGTCCTGAACCGATTTCTGTCGGACGCCCAGAGTCATCACCGGCTTGTTTGGAATAAGCCCAGCTCGGTGAAGATTGAAAAAGTTAGGCAAAAAAATACCGCCGAGGCGCTTCTTGGACCCGTGGCGGAAGCCGCTGCCGACCTTCTTGCCGCTGCCGACTTTCGTTTGGTGAAACGGTGTGAGGACGAGACCTGCGTGCTCTGGTTCTCCGACAACACTAAGTCGCATCATCGGCGCTGGTGTAGCATGATTCTTTGTGGCAACCGCCACAAGGTCGCGGCCTACCGGCGGCGACTGCGCAGCGGCCGTCGCTAGCCCTCAACTCATATTTACACCTCTAAGAAAGGAGCTGGTATGAACATCACGGAAAGAGTTGCTCCGGACCAATTGCATGAGGATATGAAACGGGAAGAGTACGATCTTGTGATCCTCGGTGGTGGCACGGGATCGACTGTCGCCGCGTGGACTTTTGCCAAGCAGGGACAGCGTGTCGCGGTCGTCGATCGCAAATACATCGGCGGATCATGCCCGAACATCGCCTGTCTGCCCAGCAAGAACATTATTCACAGCGCGAAAGTCGCATCGTACGTTCGCGGGGGTGAAGATTTCGGCATCGCCAACAAAGCCTTCACCGTCGATATGGCCAAAGTCCGTGACCGCAAACGCAAAATGGTCTCAGGCTTAAACGATATGTACCTGGACATCTACAAGAACACCGGAGCGCACCTTATCTTCGGCTCGGGACGTTTCATAGCTCCGCGAACTCTGGAGGTGACGCTCTCTGATGGAACAAAACGCCAACTCCGCGGGACCAACGTGATCATCAGTACCGGAACGCGCGCTGCGTTACCGCCAGTTCCCGGCCTTGTTGACGCACAGCCACTCACGCATGTCGAAGCACTCGAGCTGGGCGAGGTCCCCAAACATCTTCTCGTGCTCGGCGGCGGCTACGTCGGGTTGGAACTGGCCCAAGCCATGCGCCGGTTCGGCAGCAAGGTGTCGTTGATCGAACACAACAGACACCTGGTCGATCGCGAAGACGAAGATGTGACCGAAGCTCTTCGCTGTCTGCTCCAGGACGAAGGCATCGACATTCTTCTAAATGCGCAGATCAAGCAGATATCGGGGAAATCCGGGCAGTCCGTAAAAGTCGTCCTCGAACAGAATGGAGTGGAGCGAACGATCGAAGGTAGTCATCTCCTGGTCACCGGAGGCCGCACTCCGAACACAGAGGGAATCGGGTCGGAGTTAGCCGGTGTTGAATTAACAGATCGCGGATACATAAAGGTCAATGAGCGGCTGCAGACGACGGCGCCCGGAGTTTGGGCCATCGGTGAGGTCGCTGGCAGCCCGCAGTTCACCCACATTAGCATTGACGATTTCCGCGTAGTCCATGACAACCTCACTGGCGGTAACCGCGTGACAACCGGCAGGCAAGTTCCGTTCTGCCTTTTCACCGATCCCGAACTCGCCCGCGTCGGCCTAAGTGAGAAGGAAGCTAAGGCGCAAGGCATCGCCTATCGCCTTTTCAAAATCCCCATGGAACAAGTTCTGCGCGCGCGAACACTTTCCGAAACGCGCGGTTTTTTAAAGGCGCTTGTTGAACTCAACGGCGATCGCATCTTGGGGTTCACTGCCTTCGCCGTCGAGGGAGGCGAGATCATGGCGTCAGTTCAGGTTGCCATGCTCGCCGGCCTTCCATATACCGCGTTTCGCGACGCTGTCCTGACTCACCCAACTCTTTCGGAGGGTCTAGGCGCATTGTTCGCGTCCGAACCCATAACACGAAATCAGCGCGCGCAAACCGCCACTCAATAAATGTAGCGCCACTTAAAAAACGAAAAAAAAAAGAGGCGCATGGCTGAATCACACGCGCCTCTCACTGATAATGAATTAAATTTTCGTGTACCTCAGGGATCACCTCCTTATCAGCACAGCATGCCGATGCGGGATTATAAAATCAGTTCTTTGCCGTTTTCAATGGGATCTTCTTCAGGCAATTTCCTCAATCGCATCATCGAACGACTCTGCCGCAAACGCCAACCTTTATTCCTAAGAACGCGTCGGGTGAGCTCCCTGGAGCAAGTAGCAAGTAGCAAGTAGCAAGTAGCAAGTAGCAAGAAACAGAGTCAACATATTCCGGACGAACATCGCTCGCACAACGAAGTCGAAGCTTTAGCCCAAGAACTCCTGTGTGCGTATCAGACTCCATAACTTACGTTCCTTGACCGATCGTAAAGGTTGGCGAAAAGAGCCTCATTGTCACACTGTTGTTACTAACGCCTAGGAATGCTGTTTCGCGCGCCTCCCGGTTTTGCGCCTTCTCGACCTCCACTGCCCAGTCGACATTGCCCGCACTCCCAGGCCAAACAGGCTGAACAAGCAGGCGGCCCACACCATCATTCCAATCAGCACAACAACCCAATCGCCGACATCCGACAGCAGCCGCGCCCAAGGAACAAGAAATGCTATTGCGATCATCGATCGGCCTTAGCATTAGGTCTCAAAGTCTTCCTCCGGTTCGGGTAGCTTGTCTCCTCCGCGCGCGAACCAAACGTAAAAAGTGGGCAGAATGAAAATGCTCATGGCCAGATTCACCATCAGTCCTCCCACGATGACGATGGCGAACGGTCTTTGCGAATCGGACCCAATCGCGTGCGACAGAGCGGCAGGAAGCAGTCCCAGCGTCGCCACTAGCATGGTCATCATGATCGGGCGCAGCCGGAGGACGGCTCCTTCGATCGCGGAGTCTTCGATCGAGTGACCGCGGGCGCGGAGCTGGTTGATGTATTCCAACATGATCACTCCCGTTTGAACCGAGACCCCGAACAGCGCCAGGAAACCCACCCCGGAGGAAACGCTGAAATGAGTCCCAGTGAACAGAAGTGCCAAAAGACCGCCCACGCTGCCCATGGCCACTGTAACCAGAATGAGCGCAGCCCATTTCGGCGAGCGAAACATGGTGTAGAGAATCAGGAAAATCATCAGGATGGTTAATGGAACTATGACGAGAAGCCGCGCTTCGGCTCGCGTTTCGCTTTCGTACTCTCCTTCCCACTCGATGTGATATCCGCGCGGGAGTTGTACCTGAGCGTTTACTCTGGTGATGGCTTCCTTCACCGCGCTGCCCAGGTCCCGCCCGCGCACGCTGTACTTGATCGCGACGTATCGTTGGTTCGCCTCGCGGTAAATTTCCGAGCCGCCGTCCTGTTCCTGAATTTTGCAAAGCTGCGCGAGCGAGACTCTTTCACCTGAAGGAGACAACAAGCGGATATTTTCGATGGCCTCTTTCGTTGCGCGGTACTGTGGCAGGTAGCGCAGTACCAGGTCGTATCGCGCCTCGCCTTGCAACACTTGCGTGAGGGCACTGCCTCCGGCGGCGGTTTGGATCGCGTCTTGGATGTCCGCGACGTTGATTTGATGGCGTGCAGCTTGCTCCCGATCCACTTGGAAGTTGATGTTCGGCTGACCGAGCGCGCGAAAAACTCCTAGATCCTCGATTCCCTTCACCTGGCGCAGAACGTTGACGATCTGATCGGCCTTCTGCTCCAGAACTTTCAAATCGTCGCCATAGACTTTTGTGGCCAGCTCGCCTTTCACTCCGCTCACCGCTTCTTCCATGTTGTCTTCGATGGGCTGAGAAAAACCCCAGGTGACGCCGGGAAGTTTTTCCAACTCGCGATCCATGGCCGCGATCAGCCTGTCCTTGTCTTCGTGGAACACCGGACGCCACTGTTCTTTAGGTTTCAAATCCACGAAGTACTCGGTGTTGAAGAATCCCGTCGTATCCGTCCCATCATCCGGGCGTCCCACTTGGCTGGTGCATTGAGGAACTTCCGGAAAAGAACAAAGCAGCACGCGAGCCTGATTCATCAAACGGATGCCTTCCGTCGGTCCGGTGCTGGGCGCAAGAGTGCCGCGAACCCAGAGCGCGCCTTCGTCCAGGTGAGGCAGAAATTCGGATCCGATCACTCCGCCCACCGTGAGAAAAATTGCCAGAGCCAACCCCAAAGCGGCCACGCTAACGGTCACTTTGCGATGCTCAATCGCCCACTTCACGGATTTGCGGTATCTCGTTTTCAAAAACTCCATTACAGGGTTGTGCCACTCGCTTACTCCCTTGCTGAAAAAGAAGCTCGAGAGAACTGGGGCGATGAGCATGGAAAATATCAGCGCTCCAAGCAGCGCAAATGCCACGGTCCAAGCCATGGGCTTGAACAAGCGCCCCTCGACGCGCTGCAAGGTAAAAATGGGCAGGTACGCAGTGATGATGATGGCGATCGCGTAAAATACCGGCCGCTGGACTTCGTGCGCGGCCTCGCCGATCACCTGAAGCACGGGCGTCGAACTAGTTGAGTTTTGCCGCTGGGTCATGTGGCGGACGATGTTTTCCACCATCACCACCGCGCCATCCACCACCATTCCAAAATCCAACGCTCCAAGAGACAGCAGGTTTGCGGGAATGCCGCTTATGTTCAGGCAGGTCGCGGCAAACAACAGTGCAAATGGAATCGTCAGGGCCACGATAAAGGCCCCGCGAATATTTCCGAGAAATAGAAACAGAACGATGGCCACGAGAATGATGCCTTCCGTGAGGTTGTGCAGCACTGTGTGAGTGGTGTAGTGCACCAGGTCGCTGCGGTCGATGAAAGGAACGACCTTCACGCCGGGTGGAAGGATGTGGTCGTTCAGCTCTTCGACCTTCGCGTGGATTCCGGCGAGCGCTTCGTCCGCATTGGCGCCTTTGCGCAAGAGCACGATGCCGGAAACTACGTCGTCGTTATCGATGATCTCGCCGTCTTCGCGATGAAAGGCCCGCGCGAACTGACCCAGACGAACCTTGGGCCCTTGCGCCACCACGGCAATATCCTTCACACGCAGCGGAGTACCGTTCTTGGTGACGATGACGGTATTCTCGATGTCCTGCACGCTCTTGATCAAACCAACTTCCCGGATGTTGACCTGTTGCAGTCCGGATTCGATGAAACTGCCCCCTGCATTCGCGTTGTTGTTGGTGAGTTGCTGCTCCACCTGCGCGAGGCTGAGCCCGTAGGCGATCAGTTTGTTGGGATCCACGCGAACCTGATACTCGCGCGTGGGACCCCCGAAGCTGGACACATCGACGACATCGGGGACCGCCTTGAAGTTCTTCTCGATCACCCAGTCTTCAATGGACTTCAACTCCATCACGTCGTATTGCGGATTGCTGCTGCGCAACGTGAAGAAATAGATTTGGCCCACCGGGCTCCAGTCCGTCCCCATTTGGGGCTGCACGCCGGGCGGCAACGTAACTTGCGAGAGCCGTTCGAGAACTCTCTCGCGGTCCCAGGCGTTGGCTTCCTTGTCATCGAAAATCAACTTCAGGTCGGAGAGTCCGAACAGCGAGAACGAGCGCAAGTGCGTGACGTGAGGAATACCGTTCATCACGATTTCCAGCGGGATGGTGACCTGCTGTTCGATTTGTTCCGCCGAAATTCCCGGCCACTGCGTGATGATTTCAACGTAGTTGTCCGCCACGTCCGGATAGGCTTCGACCGGGAGTTGGTGGAACGAAATCGCGCCCCAGCCAAACAGCACGAGCGCCGCTGCGATTACCAGAAAGCGGTTCTCCAGCGCAAAATCAACGAGTCTTCGAATCATTTACTGGTCCACCGTGTTCTGCAGCACGAGCGCGTTTTGAATCACCCGGTCGCCCGGCTGGATGCCGGCCACAACTTCTTGCAGATCTCCCGGCAGTCTATTTCCAGGCGTGATTGCTGCGCGCCGAAACTTGTTGTCGCCCGCAGCGACGAACACCCAGTCGCGGTCGTGCAAGTGCAAAATCGCTGCTGCCGGAATCGCCGTGTGAACTTCCTGCTTTTGGCCGTGGAACGTGGCGCTTACAAACATGCCCAAGCGCATCTGGCCCGGATTGTGCACCTCGATGCGCACTTTGGCGGTTCGAATATTCGGGTCGAGGATTGCACCGATATTGCTGATCCGGCCCTTGAGCAGGAAGCCCGGATAGGCGTTCATGCGTATTTCGGCGGTGTCTCCCACGCTCACATTGGGCAGATCGTTCTCGTACACATCGCACAGCACCCAGACCTGGGAGAGGTCCGAAATGGTGAAAGGGTTGGTGCCTAACGCTTGCACACCAGCCGCATTGGTGACCTCTTGGTCGGTGATCACTCCCGAAACTGGCGCATAGATGTCCACAACGCTGTTTGGCTTGTCGGGATCGTTGCCAAGGAGGCGCAGGTGCTCGGCGGAAGTTTCCACATCGACTTTGGCTTTGTCTTCCGTGTCCTGGGCCACCTGGAGATCGTTGGTCGAAATCGCCCCGTGCGCATAGAGGTCTTTCGCGCGATTCAATTGCGTGTGCGCGAGTATCTCGTCGGCGACCGCCTTGCGGTAATCGGAGTATCCGCCGGAGACATCCGTGCTTCGCACGCGCAACAACAATTGGCCTTTTTCTACCGTGTCGCCCAGACGCGCGTGAATATCAACCACGCGTCCGGAAGCCAGCGTTATCACCGGCACGTTGCGCGAAATATCGGGAGCGACCACGCCGGTGACCACCAGTTCCGGCTTGGAATTGTGCGCAATCGCTGTGACCAGCGGAAACTGTTCAGGATGATCCACCTGGACCATGCTGCCATCCGATTCGCGCTCCAGCGTCGCCGCCGGAGGCGCCTCCGATGCAGGATCGCCTTTGCTGTTTCCGCAGCCTGCTAGGACACATGTGGCGAGAATCGCCAGTGCAAACACACGCCACTTCACGCATCTCATGAGTAACCTCACACCTGGCTGCTCGATGCAGCCGGCCGGTAAAACTAATTCTCGAGAAGGCTCGAGCCCTTCGGGAAATATAAGTTATGGAAAATACGCGGCTTCGTCACCAGACCTACACCGAAAAGTGTGAAGCCCATGGGTTACGGAGCTGGAAGCCGAGCGATTAGGAGCGGTGAAGTCGGGAGGGAGGTGCTCGTCCTGCGTGGGAGATTACGAAAGAACTGAGAGGAAATCCCGCATTCGAAACTGCGATTGCGTCTACGCGGCGTCCGAAATGCGGCAAAACTTTAGCTTGCAACCAGAGTTCCGCTCGCGACTGCGGCGGAACACCGACAGAATACATGGCCCGGTCGGAGCTTGAAGTCCACTGTGGCCCGACTGCGTCGAACGCCGCCGGGAAGGCCGCCGGTTCTACTCGCGAAAAACTGCCGTGGCCATCGTTAAGGAATATCGCCACAGGCTCTCTGAACCATGCAGTAACCAGAACCAGGTCAATCGCGCGATCTCCATTCACATCGCGAGCCTCGATGAAGAGGCCGCCCGTCGGTGCGGCGAGTCGAATCGTTTGCCGCCCGGACGCCGAAAGTTGGAGCTGGATCCAGTAGTCAGTTTTGCCTGAGTTGTTCGGCCCAGTTTGAACACTTGCTAAATCCGGGTGACGGTCCCCGTCGAAATCCGCAATCGCAAAAGGCAGTCCTGGCTCAAGGGTGTTAGCCCGCGGATTTTGATCATTTGGACTAGCCGCAGCGGCACCGCCGAGGGGGCAAAGTAGCGCCGCTAAAAATAGAAAGCGAAAGAAGAGCGAGCACCTTCTTGGGAGTCTATCCATCAGTGGGGCGAATAGACCGGGATTGGGAGCGAAATCATGAGCGAGTTTTGCCATATCGCGTTTCAATATCACGATATCATTCGTCAACCCCTTAAGGGAATGAGAAATCCCGCATGGCCGTTACACTGTGAGCGACCCTGCATCGCCACGGCAACGGTTTGGTAGGAGTCATGGTTTCTAAGGATTGCAGAGCCGCCACCCTTCTTTTCGCCGTTGACTCCCACACCCGCACGCCGCACGATAAATGCACCAACTATGTCCGACGCTTCTATGTCCGGCCACGAAGTCGAAGCTTTAGCCCGCGAGCTTATGTCCGCCTACGAGACAGGCCAAATGGTCCCCGTCCCTCCATCCGCGCGGCCAGGCTTCGACCTCAATACAGCTTATGAAGTCGAAGCAAGACTCAAGCAGTTCCGCGAAGCCGCTGGACATAAAGCTGTGGGCCGCAAAGTCGGCTACGCGAACAAAGCCATGTGGCGCGTCTTCAAACTTGAAACCCTGGTCTGGGCCCACATGTATGACGATACCGTCCATTACGACGACAACAACTTCGCCACCCTCAATATCCCGCATCCACGTTCCCTGAAGATTGAACCCGAAATTGTTTTCGGCCTGAAACACGCGGTCACCGGAGAACCCTCGGACGCCGCCTCCGCGCTCGCATCCGTCGACTGGCTCGCTCTGGGCTTCGAAATCATCGATTGCCCTTTCCCAGATTGGAAATTCCAGCCTGGTGACTTCGTGGCCTCGTTTGGACTCCACGCCGCCTTGGTAATCGGCGATAAGATCCCCGTGCAGCACGGCCAAACGGTCAATCTACTTGACCAACTTAGCGCCTTCAAATTGCGCATCTCCAAGGCCGGACAACTCGCCGCTCACGGCTCAGGCAAGCATTCTTTGACGAGCGCAGAGTTTGTAGATGAAGGCTTCCCCAAAAACTCCGCCGGGAGTTCCGCGTTAGCAGATGGAGCCTCCGCGAAAAGCCCTGAGTTTGTGAAAGACGGCTCCAGCAAAAATCCCGCAGGGAGTTTCGCATCAGCGGATAAAACCTCTCTGAAAACTTCCGTGAAGGATGCTGAACTTGTCGAGGAAGGCTCCGGCAAAAATTCGCTGAAGAGCCCCGCGCTATGCCTGGCTGAACTAGGAGCCGCTATACGCCGCCGCTTTCCAACCAATCCCTTAAGTGCCGGAGAAATCGTCAGTTCCGGCACCCTCACGGCGGGCCATCCGATCGTCAAGGGAGACGTTTGGACGGCCGAGGCCGACGGGATCCCCCTGCCGCCTCTAATCCTCCGCCTCACCTGACTTCGCACGGGGCTGTACTTTCCCGACGCTCAGGATGTCGCCGCAGTCTTCGTCCCCGCAGGTTGCACCTTGTCAGGAGGTTGCGCGAATTTACGTCCGCGCGTCGCCCCTGGTCAACGCTCAGAAAATCGCCACAGGCCTCGCATCAGGTTGCACCTTCTCAACGAGTTGCGCGAATTCACGTCCGCGCGTAGCCCCTGCTCAACGCTCAGGAAGTCGCCACAGGCTTCGCATCAGGTTGCGCCTTCTCAAGCAGTTGCGCGAATTTCTGTTCGCGGTCTTTCTGGTCCAGCCCCCTGATAGATTTCGGCGCGCGACGTCCGCGGCGTGTGCGGCGATTTTGTAGGCGATCACACCCTGGCGAACATCGTCTGCGTTTGCGCTTCGCCGCTGGCATCGGCCAGACAGCCGGGATGCAGCCCGTCGCCCAGCGGCGACGCCGATACCGAAGGGCTCGAGATTGCGGTGATGAATGTTGGCAGGGATAATGGCGCGGCGGCGCGCGACTTCGCTGCGGACCAGCTCCGGAGCAAGCTTCTCACGTTAAGCGACGTGGTCCATCTCTCCGGTAACGCCTTGGCGCGCGAAGTGCACCTGCGAGAAATTCCTTCCGCCACCATTCATCGCTGCTGCTCGCTTTCGATCCAGGCATCGCGCCGCCGACCGAACAACACAACCCAGAAACGCGATCTCAATTTGATAAAAGCGGCGCCGCATGCAGCACGCGCGGACAACTATCGTGCTCGACAGAGCTAAATCTCACAATACGCTTGACACGTCCCAAGCCCTATGCTAAGACCTGCCTGCTTTTTGTGAAAAAACTGGTTCGATTAGCGGACCAGTATGCCAAGTTCGATACGAACCGAAACAATTCAAGTTGAGCAACGCAGGTGAACCGGGACGATCCTGCGGGGGAAGCGGGTCGTCTAGTGGTCGTTTGTTTATAGCGTGCGATTACGGAGGTATGCCGATGGATGCGTCTCCCGCTTCTGCTGCTGACCCCTGGCATATTCCCAGCCCTTGGATCCTGCTAACTATCGGCATCGTCCCGATAATGGTCGTTGAGAACCTGCAGATTGCTTTGAAAAATCTCCGCGGAGGGGATAATTATGCGCTCGCCTAAGTGGTCATTCTTGCTTGTGGCCTTGTCTTTTACGGTAATTGGTCCGGTTGCGTTTGGTCAGAGCGCTAAACCCGCCGACGACTCGACGCAGTCGAAAACAGCGCCGAAGGCTGCAACCGAGGACGAGGTTCAGCAATTGCGCCGTGAGGTGGCGGATCTGAAAGCTCAGATTCAGCGACTCGTTGCGGCGAGCGCGCCCGCGCCCGTCGGCGGTGCACATCTGGTGCAGGCTACCTCTGCGGCTAGCCCGGATGCCAACGCCTCGACTGCTGCGCCTCCGGCGAATCCCACAGCAAGTACTGGCGCCACCCTTAATGCGGACTCCTCTTCGCCCGCGGCGGCTACCCCGGCAGATATCGACGCTCTTCAAAAGGAGATTGACGTTCTTCAGAACAAGGCCAACAGCACGCCTACGCCCACCGCTGGATTTAACGGTGAGCACTTCTTCCTGAAGAGCCCGGATGGCCAGTTCACGATCATGCCGGTGGGCTATTTGAACGCGCAGTACACTTTCTATAATGGCGATGGCGCCCCTGCGGATACGTTCGCAATCAGGCGCGCACGCTTTGGTGTTCAAGGCAACTACGGAAGCCAACTCGATTATGCATTCCTGTTCGAGACGGCATCGTCGTTGACCATCCGAGACGCCTACATCGACTTCAAGCCTTGGAATTGGTTCAAGGTCATGGGTGGCCAATACAAGGTGCCGTTCTCGATGGAAGTAGGAACTGGTGACACCAACGTCGAGTTCGCGGAACGTTCTATTAATACCGTGTTGTATCCCGATGCTGGCGGAGCGTTCCGAGCGCCCGGTGTTGATGTTCACGGTGATTTGTACGATGGGCGTGCGCAGTACTGGGTTGGAATTTTTAACGGCCAAGGACTACTGACGGCTTCCACCACGAACGAAGTGGAAGTTACGGGGAGAGTCCGCTTCTCGCCCTGGAAAGATACCGACAGTTTCTTTCTGAAGGGTTTTTCGTTTGGCGGTTCCGCGGAGCATAGCCGATCAAGAGCCCTTTCCAACGAACTCAGCTTCAGCGGACTCTTGACCGACGGGACTTACACTTTCTTTCCACAGTTCCGTATCAATGGTGGAGTGGAGCGTTATAACGGCTTCTTCTCGTGGCTGCGTGGCGGGCTGGGTATTCGCGGAGAATACACTCAGCTGCTACAGAAGCGCAGCAACATCGGATCATTTACGCCCGGCGGTATTGGGTTCAACACTCTTCCCGGTGTCGTGGGCAAGGGCACATACATATCGGCGAATTATTTGCTGACGGGGGAAAAAGAGCCGGAAAACGCTATCCCGCGCGTAAAGCATCCTGTGATCGGGCCCAATTCTCCGGGTGAAACCGGTGGCCCGGGCTGGGGCGCTTGGGAGTTGAAAGCACGCTACGCCTGGCTGGAAGGACGGGCGGCGGGTGCGACTTGCGACGCTACAACTACACCGGCTTGCCCTATTACGCCGGTCATAGCACCGACCTATAGCGACCACACCACGCAGTGGACGTTTGGTTTTAACTGGTACCTGAACTATTGGGTGCTGGTGAAATCAGACTTTAACTTGAACCAGCTCCATGATCCAAGCGTGCAGGGTATTCTGCCGCGCAATTACTACGTGTTCATTGAAGGTATTCAGTTCCGGTTCTAATTCAAGTTCGACCGCCTCGGGTTGCGTGGACTGCTGGTTGTCAAGGGGGCCGGCAAAAACGAACCCGAGAGCGTTGCAAATCGAAGGCGCAGGTTGCTTGAAATCGCAGTTCGGCCCCCGGCAAATATCGTTGGAGGAGATTCGATGAAATCGAAAACGCTTCCCCTTGTTGCCTTCGTCGCGCTGTTGGCGGTGTTTATCCTGAACAGTTGCGGAAACAGCGAGAAAAACTGTCCCGTGTGCGGCACGGATAAGAACGGAACGATCGGGCTGATTGACGTCTTGCTGGTGCCGGAACACAACCCCAACGGCGAGCCGGGCGGCCCATTCAATATCTTCGACATCAGTTGGGTGGACCCGGTGAACCGCAATTTTGTCGTGTCCGACCGCGTCGGACTCGACGTTCCAGTGTTCAACACGGTGAGCAATACTGCGTTGTGGGCGATTGGTGGTCAGAATTCAGTGGCCGAGGCCGGAAACAATAGCAGTCTATGCTGGGTTGACCCCGAGAACGCGTTGGCCACGATTCCTCCTATCACGACCGCGCAAGGCAACTTCACGCGTTTTGGATGCAAGACGGATGGTTTCCGGCTTCCAGGGGGCTTTGGTCCCAATGGCAATTTCGGCGGATTTGTAGGCGGGCAATGCTGCGCCTCCCGCTCCAACAACCTGAATCCTTTGTCAGGTCCGAACGGGATGGAAATATCGGGGGACGGGAACTTCCTATTTGTGGGAAATGGCAGCTCAGAGGTGTTGATATTCGACTTGGTCCCCATGATTTCGAGCGGTTATACGGCTCCGCCCTTGCTAACCGCCGTGATACCGACGGGTAGTTCGCCCGACTACGACGGGCTCCCGAGTGGAATCGGCCCGTGCATGGCGTCTGCAAACGGAAGGGCATTTTCGGATCCGACCTGCGGCGACCTGCGCGGCGATGAACTTGCGACAACAGGCGGCGTGGTTACGTTTCCGCAAGATGGCTCTAGCCGTTACCTCGTTTCGATCATCAACGGAGACCCGGGATTTCCCTTCGTTACCATAATCGACGTGACGGGCGTTGTGACGAGAACGGGGACCGACGCGCAACAGCATTGTCTGGCCTATTCTCAAGTCACGGATCCCACGGTTCAGGCACCCTTTAGTCCGGGAATCAGCACCTATGTGCAGGGTCTCGGTGGCACCCCAATAACAACCCAGTTTCCAGCGAATTACCCCTCATGCATCCTGGGCCAGATTTACTATGACGGCGCAGCCCAGAATGACGACACAGTGTTTATTGATGACGGAGGCGCGAATGGCCCTGTCGGGAGTCCCGCATTTCCTTGCCCGGATCCTTCGCTCCAGTTCGCAGGGTCAGTTCCGGGTGTTCCCGGGCCGTCGGTTCCGAGCGGTGTCTCAGGCCACGCGGCTGCGGGTGGCTTCAATCCGGACGTTCCTTGCCATCATGGGCCACAACTTACCGCAACGGTCGGCGGAGTGCCTGGCGGGGTGTTTTGCGCGGCAGGCCCCGGCACACCTGCGGGCTGCGTGGGAGCAATTTCTCCGGCCGGCTTGGGAGGAATGGTCTATTACCCGCCATTGAACGCCTTTCTCCTGACTAACGCGAACGCAACCAGCGACATCACGGTGGGTAGCGTGGATGTAATTGATCCTCTGCACCCGATTACTGTCGGCGGAGTTACTGAATATGTGCCAGCCGTCATCAACAGTTACCCAATTTACAGTTGCATGCCTACCAGTTTGAATCTCGGACCAGGTACGGACGTCTTTGTGGGTTGCGCCGACCATGATGGCCGCGCGTTCGCGCCTTCTTCGGTCATTATCAACGGAACCACCGGCGAGGTGCTGACGACGATCAACTACGTCGGATTCGTTGACGAGACCTGGTACAACCCCGGCGACGGTAATTACTACCTAGCGGCGAGAGACATGCCTACGGGTCCGGTTCTTGGAGTGATTAATGCCAAGACCAGACTGTGGCTGCAAAACGTACCGACGAATGGCAATGCCCACAGCGTGGCCGCGGATCCGATCAACAATCACATATACGTGCCGCTACCTTCCGGCAGCAGTGCCAACTGTCAATCGGTTGCTGCGGATGGTTGCGTGGGCGTGTACGCGTCCCAATAGTTGATCGAGAGTTATTTTGAATGGAGGCCCGGCTCCACTGTAGTGGATTCGGGCCTTCGTTTTTCGAGGGTGAAGCTAGCGGACCACGGTCTCCTGGTAGCGCATCATTTTCCAGTCGCCGTCGCGGTTGGTCCAAAGCTCGCCGATGAAAACCCTCCTCAAACGGAGGGGAGAGCCTTTGGGGAATTGCATGGTGCTTTCGTAGGTGATGAAGGCGTAATGTGAACCGAGTGGCTGCAGCTGGAAAAACTGAAGAAGATAATCGGTGAACATGCTGTGTTCCACTTCGCGGACGGTTTGAAGCTTGTTGCGCTCGCCATCGCCGTCGGACTCGACGCCCTGGAAGTCGTCGGTTAGAAACTGTGCGTAGGCGTCTTTATCTCGTTTCTTGAAAGCGGCCCAGGCTGCTCGTACTTTAGCCTCGAGCAATTCGGCCAATTTGGATTGAGCGGCATCCAACTTCTGTAACGGCACGAACGTTGAAGAGGGAGGCTTGTCCGGCGGCGCGGGTTGCTGTGCGAATGCAAGACAGGGAAGCGCCAGCGCGAGACATACACAAAGAATGCCATTCCGCATTTCATTCTCCTCGATTGAGCGCTGCGAATCTTACAAGCCTGCTGCTTCACAGTCAAAGCAGAGTTCACAGCATGCGAGCCTTAATTCGACCGGCCGCCGGCAAGTTGCGGTGGAAATATGTTTTGGCCAGGATGAAAGATAGAAGTTTGTGAGGGTGCTCTTACATTGGAGACATTGACACGGCTCAAGACGACTGTTTCGCGCAAGCCCAAGGAGATTGAACAATGAAGCCAGTTCTACTATTTCTGGTGTTGCCTCTTGCCTTGGTGTCAGTCGGGTTCTCAACAACCGAGGCGCTTCAAACGCCGCCAGAGCATGTGTGGCGACAGTCTCTAACGACAGATGCCGCCCGTGGGACTGCTTACGATCGGTACACGCTGACGGGCAAATTCCTGAAAGCGCCTCAGCATGGCGATCTTGCCAATCGGCCAGCGTTGGTTGTGGACTGCAACCCTCCCAAGGAAACACGCAATGGCAAGGGCAAGTTCGAATCCGCGAGCCTTCTGGTCGGCACGGGCTTGAAGATTCATTACGTAGAGCCGGCGGAGATACATGGAACGTCTTACTACCCGAAAGTTCTCATCCAATATCGCATCAACGATGGCAAAGATGTGAAAGAACAATGGGCGCCGGGAAACGACAAGGCTTCTGCATCGATCCCGAAAGATGCGATGAAGAAACTGCTTCGGGCTCAAACCGTTGATATAACCACGAATGATGACACGGGAGCGCCGTTTAGCATGAAGTTTGACATGCCGGATCCAACGGCGGTGACCCAAGGCTGCAATGTGGATGATTAGCTTGTTTGTGGTTAGACCAAGTCGAATTTCAATTCGCCAAGCTTTTCCAGACTGCACGCGATTTTATCGCCTGGCTTGAGCCACACTTGCTGGTCCTTGGGCTTGCCCTGAATCACGCCCTGAGGAGTGCCGGTGAAAATAATGTCGCCGGGCTTCAGGGTGATGACGCGCGAAATGTAAGCGATCATCTTGCGTGTGTTAAAGATGAAATCGCTGGTGTTGGAAGATTGGCGCGTCTCGCCGTTGACGCGACATTCGAGCTTCAGGTTGTCGGGATCGATCTGATCGGCGGTGACCAGGTAGGGGCCAATCGGCGCGAACTGATCCGGGGTCTTGCCCACCATCCACTGCCCGCCGGTTTCAAGCTGCAGGTCACGAGCGGTGAAGTCGTTGCCAGTAGCATAACCAGCCACGTAAGAAAGAGCGTCGGCTTCGCTCACCATTTTGGCCTCTCGTCCGACGGCCATGACCAATTCGACTTCGTAGTCGAATTTCGTAGCGTAATCCACGGGAAGTTTTATCGTGCCATTGTGATGATTGAGCGTGTTATTAAACTTGTTGAACAGCACAGGTTGCTTGGGAATCGGCGCGCCAATCTCGATAGCGTGGTGGCGGTAGTTCAGGCCGACGCAAACAATTTTTTGCGGCCGCGTCACCACCGGGCCGTATTCGATGGAGTCTTCCTTGAGGAATGTTTTCTGCGCAGCCTTGGACTTGGCGGCGGCATCCACTAACGCGTTCAGGCTCGGGCCATCTTCGTTCTGGAGCAAATCGTCAATTGTGGATGGCGCATGCATGCGGAGAATTCTGGAGGCTTCGACTACATCGAGTACTCCTTTCTGGGCCTTCACGCCAAGGCGGCATTCCGAGCCGCTGCGAATGGCCAGTAAGGTGAGTCCGTGGGCCATTCCGCGTGATTCCGTGGGGGCCAGTCTCGGTTGCGAAGATGCTGTCGGCAAACCGCCCGTCATTGCCAAAGCGCAAATCGCGCCGGTATCCTTCATGAAATCCCTTCGATTGCCGTTCATGGCAGTATCTCCTTCATATCGTTGAGGTTCTCCGCGCCGGGGCGGTTGGCTGGGCGGGATTATAAATCAATGCATGGCACTAATTAAAGATTTGGACGGTAAGGGTCAGGGTCAATTATTCCTACAGGCTTTAGCCTATGGCAAGTACTTGAAGGACGTACAATAATTTAGTATAAGCGCGATGTTACGCGCGAACTCCGGCTCTAATAGGTCCCTTCAATCGGCCCCTACAAAATATCGGTTCGATTTCAAAGGAGCGAGAAAATGATGAAATGTTTCGCAGCGCGTTGGGTTCGAAACACGATCTTTCAATCCGTCGCAATCGCTGCAATGGTGACTGTGTCGCCGTGTTTTTTGGCCAATTGTGGCCGGGCGGCAGCTCAGGATAACAAACCGGCGACAAAAGACAAGGTTGTGGTGCTGGCGCATTTGCCGCTCCCTGGATCAGCGGTACGGCAGATTTTTGTGCAAGAAGAGAAGGGCAAGCAATACCTTTTGCTGCAGCAGAACGTGCATTTCACCGTGGTGGATGTTACCGATCCCAAAAAACCGCAGATTGTTGACCGTGTGGCGGAGCAAGGCAAGCTGGCTGAGGTAGGAGCGGGGCTGGCAATCTCCGTGCAATCCGACGAAGCGGGACCAGGCGCGGTTCCCACTCAGACCGTCAGGCTAGTGGATCTGAGCGACGCGAAGCATCCGCGTACGGTGAAGACCCTTACCGGCGTTACGAGCATGTATTCAGACGACGGACGGCAGTTGATCTACGCGGCCAATAACGAAGGATTGTGGATCATCAAGCATTATGAGACGTTCCGACTGCCTTACTGCACCACGGAATCGGCGGAAAATACTACAGCGCAGTGCCAGTAAAGATATAGGGGTCGTAAGAGTTTAATTCGCACAAGAATGCGGGAGGCTTGATGCCTCTCGCATTTTTTTTGATTATTGAGATGTTGTGTTTGACTTGGCAGCCAGCGCATCCTACTATTCCGTCTCTCCTTACTGATTGATGGGGACGTGTTGACGTGGTGGCCCAGGAGGCCTTGGTGGAAGATTGGCAGTACGCGCAGGCTAACCCCGTAGAAGAGTTAGCTCAGCTGCATCATTTCACGATGACAAAACGCGAAGACGGCCGCGACATTCCGTTCAATATCACGGTGAAAGAGTTTGCGACGCCACCGAAAGGACAACATCTTCGCTTCTTCGCTGAAGCAGACAAACAGGTGAATCAAAAAACCGCGCCGTTTGTTCCCTCGGGTTGGGGAGATTCGACGTTGAAAGCCTTAGCGGATTGTATGCGATTGATCCGACAGTTTCCGTTCGAAGACTAGGCAGCGATAGGAAGGCACGAATCCGCCAGAACGACGAAAAATCTGCGCACATGAGGCACAAAATTCCGTGATGCTAAAAAAGCAGGAGATTAAGCCGGGGATCTGGGTGTTCGAAATGAGCGGGCGCGTGCAGATGGGTGCTGATTGCAAGCGAGTGGACCAGGAGGTGGAGAATCACATTGACAAAAAGGAAACGCGCATCATTTTTGACATGCATGATGTGGATCATATCGATAGCGCGTTCGTCGGCCAAATCGTGAAATCGTTTACGCGACTTTCAAAATCCGGCGGCACGCTTCGTCTCGCGCGCGTAAGAGGCATGGTCGAAGGCGTTTTGAACATGACCCAGGTAAACCGGGTGATTCAAGTGTTTCCCACCGCGCAAGCCGCTTCCGAAGATTTTCCCGCGCAGAAATAATCCAGGCATGAAGTAAGCTCACGGGTATGTTGTGCTGGTCCAAACCTTCTGTGGCTTCAATTAACGCGTTCCTTTCTGCACAGAAGAAAGAAGATTTTTCATATCCTGAAGTTGGGAGTTCCCGGCAACAAGCTCCGGATGGATATACCGTCGACCATAACCGAATCAAGTTGGGTAAGGGTGTAGATACCTTTGATCGCGCGAAATCTGCCATCAGACAATGGAAAATGTTTGAAATGCCCTGGATTCAATTGTGCTGGCCGGACGCGCCTATTGAAACTGGTTCTACAGTTGGCGTTCTCGCCTCTCATTTCGGATTGTGGTCGATGAACGCCTGTCGAGTTGTTTATGTGGTGGAGGATAACGGTTCGCCTGAAAGATATGGCTTCGCTTATGGGACGTTACGCGACCACGCGGAAATGGGAGAAGAACGCTTCACAGTCGAATTCAATCGCGGCGATCAAACGGTGTGGTATGACATTTATGCATTCTCGCGGCCAC
Source organism: Candidatus Acidiferrales bacterium (assembly GCA_049693615.1). Lineage (GTDB taxonomy): Bacteria > Acidobacteriota > Terriglobia > Acidiferrales > UBA7541 > Palsa-295. The sequence goes on from JBAVQB010000029.1 coordinate 172,216, forward strand.
ATGCGCTGACGCGTCTGGCCTATCCTCTTTCAAGGGCTCTGCAAAAACGCTTCGCCAGAGATTCATTGGAGGCGATGCAGAAAGCTGTGCAATCGCGATGATCGGTTTACCCGGCTATCTTGCCTTGAGCATGGCGCTTGCGATTCGGCGTCCCACAGCCGGAGCTATCACGCGCACTTCATCCATCAGGCGCGCAAATTGTTCCGGATAGATTGATTGCGCTCCGTCAGACAAAGCGCGCTCGGGGTCTTGGTGAACTTCAATCAACAAACCGTCGGCGCCGGCCGCAACCGCCGCTCGAGCCATGGGCGGAACTTTGTCGCGGCGTCCTGTACCGTGCGATGGATCCGCCATCACCGGCAAGTGCGAAAGTTGTTTGATCACCGGAATGGCCGCAATATCCATGGTGTTGCGCATGTACGTATCAAAGGTGCGAATGCCGCGTTCACACAGAATCACATTGTAGTTTCCTCCGGACATGATGTATTCCGCGCTCAGCAGCAGCTCTTCAATGGTTGCAGACATGCCGCGCTTCAGCAGAACCGGCTTGCTGGTTGCTCCCAGTGCGCGGAGCAGATAATAATTTTGCATATTGCGTGCACCCACCTGCAGCACGTCCACATACTGAAGCATGAGTTCAATTTGCGAGGGATCCATCACCTCGCTGACGACCAGCAAACCGTTCTTATCCGCAGCTTCACGCAATAACTTCAAACCTTTCTCGCCTAGTCCCTGAAAAGAATAGGGCGAGCTTCTGGGCTTGAATGCGCCTCCGCGGAGCAGTTTTCCGCCAGCGCGCGCCACGGCCGCGGCTATTTCGTTAATCTGTTCAGGCGACTCCACCGCGCAGGGCCCGCCGGCGACGATCACTTCTGCATCGCCAATCGACACGCCTTTGCCCAGCTCAATGATTGAGCCATCCGGTCGAAAATTCCGGGAGGCCAGCTTAAAAGGATGAGTGATCCGTATGATTTCCTCCACGCCCGGTGCGCCCAGCAAGGCTTCGAGTTCGCTTTGGTGCTGCGCGCTCCTGCCTACCACACCGATCACGGTTCTTTCCTCTCCGCGGCTCAAATGCGCTTGGCAGCCGCACTCTCGGATCCGTTCCACTACGTGATTGATTTGTTCTTCTGTTGCGCCCTGCGCCATGTTGACAATCATGATTGGTCTCCAAGTTACGATGCGTTGCTGTTTTCGTTCTTTGCCGAAACGTAAGAACCTAAGATCCGTAGGTCCACTGCAAGTTTTTTCAACTCGCCCAGGGCGGCCTGAACCTCCGGATCCGCGGCACACGCTTGCAGGTCCAGATAAAAGCGGTATTGCCAGGGGAGTCCTCGGACGGGCCGGCTTTCAACCTTCATCAAATTAATTTTTCGACGCGCGAAAGGTTCGAGCGCATAAAACAGCGCGCCGGGAACGTGGGCGAGCCTGAACACCAGAGAAATCTTGTCGGCTCGTTCCGGCGTGGCCTCTGAGGCCGGCGCCAGCAGGACAAACCGCGTGTAATTTTCGGGATCGTCTTCCAAATGCTCCCGCAGAATTTGCCCGCCATAAATGTGGGCGGCGCGTTTACCAGCGATGGCAGCCCGTTTGCGATCTCCGGCTTGCACAATCTCGCGAACGCTTCCCGCTGTGTCGTCCGTCGCGATTCGTTTCAGCGAGGGCCGCGAGCTGAAAAACCCCTCGCACTGCGCTAGCGCGACCGGATGCGATTCCACAACGGTCACATCCTCAAAGGCGGATCCCTGCGGCCCAATCAAGTTGTGCTGCACGCGAATGATTACTTCGCCGAGGATGGTCAAAGCGCTCTCCACCAGTAAATCCAAAGACCTGTGAACCGGCCCGGCCAAACTGTTTTCAATAGGGGCCAAAACGTATTCCGCCTTGTGCTGCGCGACTGCGCTGAAAGCAGCTTCAAACGTCGGAAGCGGCACAAGAGAAACCTCGCTGCCAAGCAGCTTTACCGCCGCTTCTTCACTGAACGCACCGCGCTCGCCTTGAAAGGCCACGCGGATATCGCTCGCAAGTCTCATGCGACGCGCGGCTTCCGCCGCTTCGATCGGGTTTCGACCGGATTCGCGGAGTTTTGAGAGGACGCGGTAACACTTTTGAATCGTGTGGCGGCTCCGTAACCATGGCTTTCCTGGATCCGGATCGACTCGTTCAGGATGAGTTGATAGATTTTTTCCACCGCCTCACTATCCAGCGGCCCTGGGTTTAGTTTCTTCATACGCGAGAGAATCTCGCGTTCGCGTGCCGGAACGCGCAGCAGCATGCCAGCCTCTCCTTTCAGTTTTCCAACCTCCAGCGCAAATGCCGCGCGGACATTCAGCAGATGCAGCAGAGTTGTGTCGATCGCGTCGATCTTCGTTCGCCAGTCTCCAATCTTCAGCCCTCGCATCCGGCCTCCTCGGAATATCGAGAAATAATTTCCAAATTTCCTGTGTGAATCCCTCGTGCCCTCAAGTTCCAGAATTTTGCCGTGCAAATCCTGAGTAAAAGAAAAAAGGCCGCGTCCTCCTTTGGAGGGGCGCGGCCGGCGTCTTAGACTTTTGCGGGTTTTTGCTGCTAGTTTCTCAGATCATCCGCGCGCGTCTCGCCGGCCCGCTCCCCGTAAAGGAGAAGCGGTAAGCAAAGGCGAAACGGTAATAAAACGATCGCATCGCGCGTTCCAATTTTCCTTTCGATCCCGCACTCGCGGGGTCGAGCCGCAACTATAACGAATCGCTTGCAAACGCGTCAAGCTTTCGATTGTAAAAGTTCCTGCAGTCTTCTGTTACAAATCCTACACACCCGCGAAGGCGGGCGGCCGCGACTCGCACTTGGATTGGCGCAGCTCAGGCGGTGTGGCTAAGCGCAGCCAACGGAAGCGCAGAAAGATCCAGCTCAACTTCATCTACATAACACCAGCCCCAGGTTTCCCCGGGTTCGAACGATTTAATGATGGGATGCTTAATGTGATGGAAATGCTTGGTCGCATGTTTGTTCTTCGATGAATCACAGCAGCCTACGTGGCCGCACTCCAAGCAAAGGCGCAAATGAACCCAGGTGTCGCCCATTTTCAAGCATTCTTCGCAGCCATTGGGAGTGCGCGGTGTTACATTCCGAATCTGATTCATATGCGTACAAGCCGCCATAAATAAATCCTCCTTTACCATCGAGACTGAATTCCAAAACCTAAGCGCTGGTCAAATAGCGATGCACGAATGTGACGGCCATGGCGCCTTCACCCACCGCGGACGCGCATCGTTTCACCGAGCCGTGGCGCACATCACCTGCCGCGAACAGTCCGGGCATGCTTGTTTCCAAATAGTAGGGCGAGCGTTCCAACGGCCAGTTCCGCGCACGGACGCCGTTGAGAGACAGATCCGGACCAGTTACTAGATAGCCGTCGGAGTCGCGGCAAATTCCAACATCCCTGGCCCAGTCAGTCTGCGGCTCGCCGCCCAAACACAAAAAAAGCCAGCGGGTCTCGAAACTTTTTTCTTCGCCGGTTTGATTGTTTCGCAGCGTGACCGAGTGCAAGACATCGTCGCCGTGGAGAGCAATCACGTCGGTGCGCGACAAAACCTCGATATTCGGAGACGAATGAATCCGGTCCAGGAGATATTGCGACAGAGTGCGACGCAAGCAATCACCTCGAATCACAATAGTGACCTTTCGCGCAAACTTGGCAAAGTGCATGGCAGCTTGCCCCGCGGAATTGCCGCCGCCTACGACGAATACGTGCTCGTTGGAACAAAGTTGCGCTTCGCTGGCTCCCGCGCCGTAATATACGCCTACGCCGTAGAAAGCATCTTCCTTTTCCAAACCGAGCTTACGATAGCGCACGCCCGTGGCGCAGATGGTCGCATGGGCGACAATTTTTGTGCCGTCCGCAAGGTAGCCGGTACCTTTGCCCGGTTCAAATTCGCCGCGCACTCCTTCGCGCAGCATCAGAATCTCTGTTCCGAAGCGGCAGGCTTGATCGCGCGCGCGTTTCGCGAGATCGGCTCCGCTAATTCCGTCGGGAAATCCCAGATAGTTTTCGATCTTCGAGCTGGTTCCGGCTTGCCCGCCAACGATGGAGCGCTCGATCAGAACTGTCTTCAAGCCTTCCGACGAACCGTACACAGCCGCGCTCAGCCCGGCGGGCCCCGCGCCGTAGATGGCGAGATCGTATTCCGCTTGTGACGGGTTGTGGTACCAACCAAGTTTTTCTGCAATCTGGCGAATGGTGGGATTTTCCATGCGGGTGCCGTCGGGACAAATGCTGACCGGCAGCCTGGGATCGTTTAGTCCGGCGACGCCATATTGGCGAGCCTCTTCATCCGTTCTTAATTCCACCCATTCGAATGGGATATCGCCACGAGTCATAAAGTCGCGAATGGCATAAGCGCGGGCGGAATCGCCGCGGCCTATGATTTTAACGATTGGCTGATTGGCTTGTTGTTCGTCGCTCATGCATCCTCTGATGAAATAATCGAAGTTTTGGTCGCAACCTTATCGCGCGGATTATTTGCGAGGAGTCCGGAATTCTTTGCCACGGGCTTCCAAGTCAGTGTCGACGGCGCCGGTTGTAACGTTCGGTGCACCGAGGCCGGGGGCTGTTGCAGCGATTGCGCGCGGGGACGTGGTTTCGGTTTTGTCCTGCTGCATTTTGGCGGCAGGCTCGCCGGAATAGGAAATATTTTCAGCGCCGTAGTGATGCAAAATGTCGGTGATGCGATCGACAGAGCGCGCATCGCTTGAGCGAACTATGATTATGGTGCGTCCGGGATAGGGCTGCTTGGTTAAGCCGCCCGCGTCGTGTGAAAATTCAGGCGAAGCCTTTCTCTTTGACTCGGCGGATTTGGAGCCGGAGGGATTTGCTTGGGGATCACGGGCGTCGTGTTCGGCGCCGGTGATTACTTCCACTTCTTCGCCGGTGATTCCGGCGAATTCCAGTTCGCGTACGGCTTCCTGGGCTTTTGCGAATGTGCCAAAGGCTCCCGTAATTTCAATCTTCATAACAATTCCCGGCCGAAATTTAGCTACCACTAGTTAGATGCATGGGGCTTTATCAAGTCGTCCAAATAGTCGGGTTTGTTTTCGTCGCGTTGGAGATGGGGGTAGCGTTCGCCGCCGTGATAGTCGATGGTGCAAGTTTTGTAATAGTCGTCAACGATTACAAGGAGAACGATAGGATTCGCGGAGTCTTTGCTGGCTTTAATTGCGTCTTGGAGGAGATCGTGGGTATACACGCGTCCGTTCACCGCAACTACCTTCATCCCCGAAGTGATGCCGGCGTTGAATGCGAGACCGCCGACGATGGAATCGGTCACTGAACCATCTTCGCCCACTTGAAGGCCGATGCTATAGGCATCTCCGGCGCCGCCACGGCGTCCGGGCACCTTGGAGGGCTTGTCCGTGTAAACGACTTTCCATCCGCCATTTTCGATTCCTCCGACAGGCGCGTCGGGGGAAGTTGAGGTGAGCTTCTGGTGGAAGAAGCCGGCCCAATCGTATGGCGCGATGCCGTTGAGCGCGGAGACAACTTCTTCAAAGGTGTACGTTTTTACTTCAGGGCCGTTGTTTTGGCCGCCGTGAAACGAATGAGCGAAATCGTCGATGGTTTTTTGGCCGTGAGTTTCGCGATTGATGATGGTGGCAACTTCGAGCCAAATTAAATCGCCTTCGTCGTAATAGTCAGAGCCGCGCCGCCAATTCATCCAGCCTCGCCCGAATCCGCCAAGTTGCCCGACGGCAGTGTCGAGCAGAGGACGCCAGGTCCTACCGGGGCGGCCAGGACCTAGCGCAGCCGAGATGGAGGCAAGGACATCGTGATACTGCTCTTGCGTCCAAAGGCCACTGCGAGCTGCGAGCATGGGGCCAAAATAATCCGTGAGCCCTTCGTAAACCCAGAGCAAATCGGTTTTCATGGGCACTTCGTAATCGGGAGTAGTCAAGTCAGCAGGACGGCGAAATTTTCCGTTCCAGGAATGCACGAATTCGTGAGCGAGTAAACCGCCGACGGAAAAGGCGCCGGTGGGCTCCAGCATGACGCGCTCGGGCAAGCGGCTATCGTTTGATTCGTGATGTTCGAGGCCGAAGTGCGCAACATGATCGCTGAGAGTAAGCAAGAAATGATAATCCCGGTAATGACGCGTGCCGAAAAGTTTGCCGGATTCGGCGACGAGATTGGTCAAGCCGGCTTTAATTTCTGGAGGCATGGCGAGCGCGGCTTCGCTGTCGGCGGCGATATCGATTTCGTGATGAATGGGCTCGCCAGGGGGAGTGATATCGATGGCGCGATAATATTCGCCTGCGATTACGGGGGAATCGACCAGGCGTTCGAGGGAAACTGGCTTGAATGTAGCTTCATTGGCGGATTGATTGGCGATGGGCAGGGCGGTGCCAAATTTCCATCCGTTGGGGAGAATCAGTTTTGCTTGGTAGGTGAGTTGATCGGCGGGCGTTCCGGCAGAGTATAGGACATTTTGGTTCCAGCTGATGACGTCGAGCTTGGCGGTGGCCGAAGCGCCCGCAGTGTAAGCACCAGAAGCTGTGGGTTCGATGTAATCAAAATCAATGTCGAGATGATCGGCGCCTTGGGGAACGTCAACGTGGAAAGTGAAGTTGTCCAGGAGATCGCGCTGCCACGGAATCGTTTTGGCGTTAGCGGAAAATTTAAGACCGGTGAGATTTGCGATAGGGCCGTCGGGGCCATGCTCGCCGGGAATCCATTTTGGGTAGTAGAGAGTGAGAGGGCCGGGTTTTACGGGCATGACGATGTGGGAGCGGACCAGTTTTATGGGGGCCTGGGTGGCGTCGACGGTGAGCGAAATTGTTTGGGTCGACTGAGCTCGGAGAAGTGGCGCGGCTAGTGCGATGAATGTCGTTAAAATCAATGTAAAACGTAAAAGTTTTCGCGGCATTGCATTCTCCTGAGTGTTGGCGGCATCTTGGCCGCCACAAATCGCCGTTCGTGCGCCAGCATCGCGCTGCGTTTTGGTTTTACGACCGACAAGCATACTACTAAAAGCTGAAGGAGGCTTGGAGGTAGATTTGGCGGTTGGCGGAGCTCGCGTTGAAGGGGCCGAGGGCCTGTGTGTTTGGTCTGGCGAAGAATGGCGAAGCTTCTGCCGCGGACGTAGCAGTTGGGGGGAACAGGACCGCACTGGGAACTCCGGTGTTGACGTTGTTCAGCACGTTGCGGGCGTTAATGCTAAAAGTAACGTTGTAGCGTTTGCTGCTTCCGCCCGCTATTCCTCCGAAGCCACCACCACCTCCTCCGAACGGACCGCCAGGGCCACGGCCGCCACCACCGCGACCGCCGCCTCCGCCTGGTCCACCGGCACCACCTGTTGGGCCTTCCGCGGCTTTACCAAAGCCGAATGTTTTGCTGAGGCGTACGTTGAGAGTGAAGCGTCCCGGGCTAGTCAGGGAATTCACCGGGATTTCTTCGCCGGGAGTCGGAACGGTGTTGAACGCAGGCAATCCTGGAACGGTGACCACATTTTGCGATGGAGTGGACGGGGTTGCGAAGGTCGGACGGTAGTTGAATTGGGAGCTACCGAGCACATCCTGGCTCAGGGTGATGTTATAAGGAATGCCAGAACTGGCAATCAAAAAAGGGCTAAAGCGGAAGCCATGAGGCAGCGCGACGGAAGCAATCAGGAAATAGCGATTGCGAATATCGAAGGAAGCACGCCCGTAATCCGCGAGGATGTTAAAAGGATTCGAAGGAAAAGAATTCGCACCGGAAGTGTCGCTCTTGGCGTAGTTCAAAGTGTAATAAGTGCTGATCAGGAGTTTTGCCCCGGCGCGCACGGTAGCCTGCACGAAAAGCTGATTCTGACGGAAGATGGCTTCCGATTCGTATTCGTAAACATTGCCAATGGGGCCGAGCGGACGATTCAGCAAGGGCTGCGTAGGGATGTACTCACCGATAAAAGGAGTGTTGATGTTATTGGTGAAGAGCTGATCGGCGCCGCGCGAGTTCAAATAGGAGACGGACATATTCGCAATTTTTGTAAGTTGGCGCTCGAAGCTGACGGCCGTTTGGGTGGTGGAAGGTGAGCGCAGATTTGGCTCTAAACGGTAAGTGGAAGGCAAGGTCAGGTTGGCGGGAAGTGATGAGATTGGAAGCGGGGTAGTGGCGTTAAAAAAACCGGGGTTGGTGACGACAAATTGAGTGAGCGCATCGGCTCCGCCGGCCAATCTTTCCGCCTGGAGAGCGTAGGTTTCGTTGAAGCGATCGTAAAAGATTCCGAAGCCGGCGCGCAAAACTGTTTTGGGAGCAGTCTTTCCGTGACCGCCAATGCCCCAGGCGAAACCGAGGCGAGGAGCCCAATCGTCGTGATCGCTAATTTCATTTTGTGCTTCGAAGCGTGCGCCGAGGCTGAGAGTGATATTCGGCTTGATGCGCCAATCGTCTTGAACGAAGAGGCCGACGTCCACCTGACCTACGGAAAAATGCGTCAAGTTCAGATTCGGATTTGCATTACCGGTGAGCGAGTACTGCACGGCGCCTTGCTGGGTGCCTTCTAGTGTGGCTTGATACGCCTGAATCGAGGGGAAAACGAATGCGCCGTTAAAACCGGAGGTGGCGAAATTTGAATCGGTGAGTCCGCGCAAGCGGCCGCCGAATTTCAGAGAGTGTTTTGAAAACTGGATGGAAGTGTAATTCTGGAGTTCGTAGTGATTCGCATTGTCATTGATAGTTCCAGAGTTGCTTCCGCCGCCGGTGAAGGCGCCGCCAACCGAGACGGTGGGAGCGGTGCTGAGAGGGAGCTGGCTGCTTTCGTCGCGAAGATATTGAAAGTGGGTCTCGTTGACGATGTTGGTCCCGAAGACTTGGGTATCACTGACCTGCAAAGTTTGCTCGGTACTCAGCGCGTCGTAGCCTTGAGACGGGAGAACAAATCCGCCGATTCCTTCGTTGGTCTCATTGTCGCGATAATACTGGTAGCGCACGGACAAGGTATTGGTTTTGGTGAGTTGATAATCGACGCGCGGGCCAATGTTGTAACGCGTCCGCGGAGCGGGAATGGCGGCGCTGAAGGGCGTGACGGCGAAAGTTGTGGGGTCGACGATTTGCGCGCTGACCACGTCAACGTCGTTGATATCGCGAATATCGGCGGTAAAGAAGAAGGACGCTTTCTTGCCGAGCGGGCCGCCGAGATTGCCGGTGTATTGCGTGCTGTAGTAGCCCGGGTAGGGCGTGGTGGAAGCGGTTCTGTCGAAAAAGGGATTTTCGGAATTGAGCGCGGAAGTGCTGGCGTTGACGGAGACTTGGCCATGCCATTTATCAGTGCCGGGCTTTGTGAAAATCTCAATGCGGCCGTAGCCCACTTTATCGTATTCGGCGGAGAAAGGATTCTGGTTGATGCGAATTTCGCGGATGGAAGATTTCGGAGGGAGCTGTCCGGCGGTAAAACCATCGATATAGAACTGGCCGCCGTTAGGGCCTGCGGAAGGGCCGGCCAGGGCTTCCAAGTCGGTTTGCAATTCGTCGGGGTCGTCCGGAAGTGCATCGAGTTCTTTTCCGGATATGGTGATGGCACCGGCATTGTTCGCTGGATTTACGTCCACGGTGGGCGCTTCGCCTTCGACGGTGACTTGCTGCTGCTGTTCTTCAATGGTGAGGAGGATATTCAGACTCTTGGTCTGATCGGGCGCAATTTCAACGTCTTCATTTTTATAAAGAGCGAATCCTTTAGCGATGATTTCCAGAGTGTATTTGCCGGGAGCCAGACCTTTTATATCGAAGGCACCTTGTTGATTGGTGGTTGCTCCGGCGGAAGTTCCGTCGGCGGCGGTGAGCACAACGCCGGCGCCGGCGACGGCGGCGTTGGAAGGATCGAGCACTTGGCCGTGCAGAGCGCCGTTGGCAGCAGATTGGCTGTAAGCACGAGCGGCGTTTGAGCACAGCAGCGCGATGCTTACGATCTGTAAAAAAATTCTGAGATGCCGAAATTTCATTCTCTCCCCTAGAGGTCCTGGTAGGGCTGCGTTCGGAGCTTCAGGGGTTAAAACCCCTGAAGAAATCGAACGGCCAATGGCGGGGTTGAAACCCCGCCGTTCCGATTTCGAGCGGCTAACATCGCGTTGAAACTCCGCCCGTCCGTATTTCGAACCGCGAAACCAAAGCTTCTTGGCCGGTTTCTGCAAGCATTTTCACGGGTTGCCCGCGGCCTCTATCGCGGAAGAGCCGCCGAGGCTCCAGGGCGAAAGAGTCACGGCCTGGCTTGCGCTCGGTGAGGCTGCCAGAATAGGATCTACCCCGCCGACCAGGGTAATAGCCGTAACTCCGCCCGAATCTGTTCCTTCGGTAGAGACGACCATCACGACATCGCCTTTCTGAAAATCAGCGAGCGTTGAAGCGGGCATGCGGTTAAGAATTTGTTGCAAATCAGCTTGACCGCCGCCGGGACGAGCTCCCCCGCCCGGGCCACCCTGCGGCGCGTTAGGAAATGTAGAAGCGGACGCGCCGCTTCCGGGAGAGCGATTTCCGTTGGGCGATGCTGAGCCGGGAGTTGCCGAGGCGTCACCGGATTGTGATGCTCCGCCAGTGGCGGCTTTCAAACGAAACGCGATTCGCTGGGCAACTTCCGGGGCAAGTTTGCGGAGCTGCGTTTGGTCGGAAACCTTCACCACGACCGGCTTTTTGGCGATCAAGTCGTTCACGGTGATCGAATTCGACGCAAGATCAACGGAGATGATGGTTCCGGCGATATTGCGGAACGAGCCGGTGACGACCGCTTCCGCGTCGACCGCAGTTCCGTCGGCACCGCGGGTGCCGAGGGCGCGAAGCTGATCGCCGGGCTTGATCTGGTCGAGAGAACCGGGCTTGGCGTCGTCGAATTTTACGGAATCAGGATCGTAGCGGCGAAAAACTGTTTTGGAAGTGGTGTTGATGGCGATGGATTTTTTTCCACCGATGGCGGTGACGGAGATCGACACTGTTTTGGAGGCCGGGTCCACGGCGGTGACGAGACCGCCGACGCTGCGGTTCTGCCAGTCTTCGCGTTCGTGTTGCTGCTTGGCATCCACGTCGGCGCGCTTCATTACGATGATTCCGATGGCGTTCACCGGTTGGGCGGTGTCAGAAGCTTTCCAGCGGACGAACACACGGTCACCGATTTGCAGGTCTTTCGATTCGAGCGGGACGGCGCTCTTTAAATCTGTCTGACCGGGTTCGACGCGGACAATTTTGGTGGTGGGCTGAAGGTTTACGCTGGCGGTGGCTCCGGAGTCGGTGGTGATGGTGACAGTAGTTCCTACGATCGATTTAATGGCGCCGACTTGTTTCTGAACTGCGTTTTGCTGGGCCGTTTGCGGCGGCAATGCGGCAAGTGCCGCGGAGGCCGCATTGGCAACTGCGATGGCGAGAGAAGCATAAATTATGAATCCCAAAACTCTATTCGTTTTCGAGCGCATAAAAGTTCCTCAACATCGATACTGAAATTCTACAGATGGGAGCATCGCTCATTCCAGTTGCAAGCTCACCGCCGAAAACAGCTCAACTGTTTTCCACCATCGGTTAGACGCGGGCACACCTAGAAACAGTTACGGAGAAATATTCGATCCGAACGGGATCGTGACGTCGCGTTCACTACTCGTTTAAGAGAGGCGGCGGTGGCGGAGGGCTCGGAATCATGAGCGGGCCGCTGACCAGGCCGGGCACGGAGGGGAGCTGCGACGCGTCCCAACCGCCTCCAATCGCTTCCACCAGCTGCACGCTCGCGGTGATTTGTTGAATGCGCAGGTTGACGTCCGTTTGCTGATTGCTGAACAAGGTGGTTTGCGCGGTGATCACGTTTAGATAGGGATCGATGCCCAGCTTATAGCGGTCGGTGGCGATCTTAAGATTGCGTTCGGCGGAGCCGACGGCGGTGTCCTGCTGGGCGATTTCCACAGATAAAACTCTGATGGAGGCCAAATTATCCTCGACTTGTTGAAAGGCGGCGAGGACGGTCTGGCGATAATTCGCGATGGTCTCAAGAAAGTTTGCTCTGTACTGGTGCACGGTGGCGTGGCGTAGTCCGCCATCGAAAAGCGTTTCCGAAACGCTGGGGCCCACGGAGAAAAAGCGGCTGGGCCAAGTGAACCAATTCGTAATCGAGCTGCTTTCGAGTCCCGCGGACGCGCTGAGTGTGACAGTGGGGTAATAAGCGGCAATGGCGACGCCGATTTGCGCGTTGGCCTGAGCCATCAATCTTTCGGACGCGGCGATATCGGGGCGGCGCTCGAGAAGCTGTGACGGGAGTCCGTACGGGATGGCCGGAGGACTTGTCTTCAGCGGCAAGGTGCGAATCGAGAAAGCGGATGCGGGTTGGCCTACTAACGTTGCGACGGCGTGTTCGTACTGGGCGCGAAGAATGCCGAGGTTGGTGTCCTGAGCCTGGGCCGACTCGAGCTGAGTTTCGGCTTGGGCGACGGACTCGTCGGAATCGATGCCGGTTTCGTAAAGCGCCTGGGTGAGACGCAAGGATTCCTGGTAGGCGACGACAGTGTCGTCCAGCAGTTTCTTAAGAGCGTCCTGGCCGCGAACATTGAAATAATCGACGGCGACCTCGGCTTCGATCATCAGGCGAGTGTTTTCCAAGTCGGCGGCGCTGGCTTGCGCTGCGTTCGCATTTGCGCGGACATTATTTCGAACGCGACCAAAGAGATCTGGCGTCCAACTGGCGTCGAAGGGCAAGGTATAGTCGGTAATCACTTGCGGCGAGACCAAGACGCCGCTTCCACTCCCGCCGGAGGACCCGGTTGAGAAGCCGGTGGTTATGTTCCCAGACTGCTGACTGGTCGTGATCGAGGGACCCACTGAGACAGTGGGAAAATATTGCGAGCGGGCTTCCTTTACCATGGAGCGCGCCACGAGGAGCGCTGCGGCAGCAGACGCTATGCTCTGGTTCGAGACGTTTACCTGCTCTTCGAGGGCGTTGAGCTCGGGATCGTTAAATATTTCCCACCATTTGCCTTTCAAGGCAGAATCTTTTGGCTGCGCCACTTTCCAACCAGCGGTGTTCTGATAATCGGCGGGAGTAAGTTCCTTGTAGGATTCGGGAACGGTTGCATCGGGCCGGTGATAATGCGGACCTACGGTGCATCCAGAAAGAATTACGGCGAGAACGAGAGCACAGGCAAGAACCTGATGTGGACGCGAAATAAGAACTGTATTCACGGGATGTTTCAAGACTTCGACTCCATGGTGTGATTAGTCTGCATAGTTACCGAGTGATTCTCCAGGAATCTGATCGACAGGCTTGTGATGTGTGCGCGCCCAACGAATGCTCAACTTATCCATATAGAGATAGACGACTGGGGTGGTGTAAAGGGTCAACATTTGGCTCACGATCAGGCCGCCGATAATCGTGATACCAAGAGGCCGGCGCAATTCCGAACCTGTGCCGGTGCCCAGAGCGAGCGGGAGCGCGCCGCAAATCGCGGCCATGGTGGTCATCAAGATGGGACGAAAGCGCAGCAAGCAAGCCTGGTAGATGGCTTCTTGCGAACTCTTTTTCTCGATGCGTTCAGCGGCGAGGGCAAAGTCGATCATCAATATGCCGTTTTTCTTCACGATACCAATGAGAAGGATGACCCCAATTATTGCGATCACGCTTAAATCGATATGGAAGATCAGCAGCGCGAGTACAGCGCCCACGCCCGCGGAAGGAAGGGTGGAGAGAATGGTGATGGGGTGAACGTAACTTTCATAAAGGATTCCGAGCACGATGTAAACGGCCAACAGGGCAGTGATTACGAGAAGAGGTTCCGTGGACAGAGAGGCTTGGAATTGCTGCAAGGTGCCAGAAAACATTCCGTGAATGGTGGAGGGCATTCCAATTTTCTGTTCCATATCGGTGATGGCTTTGGCGGCGTCGCTTAGAGAAACACCAGGGGCGAGGTTGAACGAGACGGTGACGGAAGGGAATTGACCCTGGTGGTTCACGGCGAGAGCAGCAGTTTTCGTCTCGGCATGCGCGACTGCGCTGATAGGAACTTCTTTCCCCTGCGAAGCTTCGACGTAGACATCTTTCAGGGCGTCTGGACTTTGCCAGAATTGAGGCGCGACCTCCATGACCACGTGATATTGATTCAGAGAGGTATACATCGTGGAGACCTGGGCCTGGCCGAAGGCTTCGTACAAGGTGGTGTCTATCTGTTTCGGGGTCAAACCGAGCCGCGATGCGGTTTCACGGTCGTAGACCAACTCGGTTTCCAGACCGCTGTTCTGCTGGTCGGTGTTCACGTCGGTCAACATGTGCTGCTGGCGCATCTGCGCGAGAAGAGTGGGACCCCAGGTGACGAGATCGTCCAAGTTATCGCTCTGAATGGTGTATTGATATTGCGCGTTGCTTTGGCGGCCGCCGATGCGGAGATCCTGTCCGGCTTGGAGAAACGCGGTGGCGCCCGGGACGGAAATAAGTTTAGGGCGCAGGCGATTGATGACATCGCTGGAAGAAATTTTGCGTTCATTCAGCGGCTTCAAGGCCATGTAAATAAAGCCGGTGTTTACAGCGCCGGCGCCTCCGCTGAAGGCCATTGCGTTTTGAACGGCCGGGTCTTTCCCCACGATATCGACAAAGCGCTTAGTGAGGGCCTGCATGGCTTGAAAGGAAATATCCTGCTCGGCCTGGATGCCGCCAAAAACGGTTCCATTATCCTGCTGGGGGAAAAAGCCCTTGGGGACGACGTAAAAAAGATAGCCATTCAAAACGACGGTAAGAAGCAAGATGGTCAGGGTGAGACCGGAGTGGTCGAGCACCCAGCTTAAAGACTTTTCGTAGATTCCAAGTACACGATTGAAAGCGCGCTCGCTGGCTTGGAACAATTTGTTGTGGGCCGATTCGTCCAAATGTTTCAAGAGCCTGGAGCACATCATGGGCGTGGTGGTCAAGGAAACGACCAGTGAGATCAATATGGCGACGGACAAAGTGACGGCAAACTCGCGGAACAAGCGGCCTACGATGCCGCTCATCAGCAGGATGGGAATAAACACGGCAACCAGGGAAATACTGATGGAGAGCACGGTGAAGCCTATTTCACTGGCTCCTTTGAGCGCAGCATCCATCGGAGAGTAGCCCTGTTCGAGATAGCGGGAGATGTTTTCGATGACGACGATGGCGTCGTCCACAACGAAACCAGTGGCGATGGTAAGGGCCATCATCGATAAGTTGTCGATGCTATAGCTGCACAGATACATGACCGCGAAGGTGCCGATCAACGAGACTGGAACGGCGACGCTGGGGATAAGGGTGGCGCGCACGTTCCGCAGAAAAAGAAAGACCACCAAGATTACGAGAGCGACGGAAATGGCGAGAGTGCGCTCGACGTCGCTGACGGAGGCGCGAATGGTGGTGGTGCGGTCGAGCATGATGGTGAAATCCATGGCGGTCGGAATGGAAGCCTTCAGGGAGGGAATCGCTTCGCGGATACGATCGACGGTGTCGATGATGTTGGCGCCAGGCTGCCTGAAGATGATCAACAAGACGCCGGGTCTGCCGTTTACGAATCCGGTGGTGCGGCGGTTTTCGACGGAATCCTGAACATCCGCGAAATCAGAAAGTCTTACGGCGGCGCCGTTGTGGTATCCGACTACAAGATCCTTGTAAAACTGGGCCTTGAGAAGTTGGTCGTTGGTGGTAATGTCGGCGGTTCCGCGATCGTCGGATATCTGTCCTTTGGGCTCGTTGGCGTTCTGCGAGCTCAGCATGGTGGCGACATCCTGAAGACCTAAGCCGTAACTATTCAATTGAGTGGGATTAATTTCCACGCGGACTGCAGGAAGGGAGCTACCGCCGACGATAACCTGCCCGACGCCTTCGATTTGGGACAGGCGCTGCGAGATGATGGTGGAGGCTGCGTCGTACATAGGGCCGCGGTCGTATACATCGGAGGTTAGCGCGAGAATCATGATGGGCGCGTCTGCAGGATTTACTTTTCTGTAGGTGGGATTGCCGGGCAAATTGGTGGGCAAATAGCTGCGGGCGGCATTGATGGAGGCCTGCACGTCACGCGCGGCGCCGTTGATATCGCGATTCAAATCGAACTGGAGCGTGATGCTGGTGGAACCGAGGCTGCTGGAAGAAGTCATTTCCGTGACGCCAGCGATGCGGCCGAACTGGCGTTCGAGCGGAGTGGCAACCGAGGAAGCCATGATTTCGGGACTCGCTCCCGGCAAAGTGGCGGCAACGGATATGGTGGGGAAGTCGACCTGCGGAAGAGCGGAGACAGGCAACTGCTTGAAGGCGACGGCGCCAGCGAGCGCGAGGGCCACGGTGAGCAGGGCGGTGGCGACGGGGCGCCGAATAAATGGAGTAGACAAGCTCATATCTAATCCGCTGGGGCTGCCTCCGGCGCGCCCTGACCTGCGCGACCCGCACGCCAATTAGCGGCTTTCTTCGCCAGACGGTCGAAATAAATATAAATAACGGGCGTGGTGTAAAGAGTGAGGACCTGGCTGAGAAGCAAGCCGCCCACCATGGAGATGCCGAGAGGACGGCGCAGCTCGGATCCAATTCCTGTGCCGAGAGCGAGCGGGAGGCCGCCGAGCAGGGCGGCCATGGTGGTCATCATGATGGGACGAAAACGCAGGAGGCAAGCTTCGTAAATCGCTTCTTCTGAATTCTTGCCTTCTTTACGCTCCGCTTCCAGCGCAAAGTCGATCATCATAATGCCGTTTTTTTTCACGATTCCAATGAGCAGGATGATTCCTATGAGTGCGACGACGCTGAGTTCGCTGCCGCAAATCAGGAGAGCGAGAATTGCGCCAACGCCCGCTGAAGGAAGGGTGGAAAGAATCGTGAGTGGATGGATATAGCTCTCGTAAAGAATGCCCAAGACGATGTAGACGGTTACCAGCGCGGCCAGAATCAGGATTGACTCGTTGCTGAGCGAAGCCTGGAACGAAGCGGCGCTGCCTTGAAACGCGGCTTGGATGCTGAGGGGCATTCCGATTTCTTTTTGCGCTTTATCGATGGCTTTGGTGGCTTCGCCTAAGGAAGCGTTGGGCGCCAAATTAAATGAGAGCGTGACAACCGGGAACTGACCCTGGTGGTTTACCGACAGCGGGGCGGTCCTGGATTCAAAGTGCGTGAAGGCGCTGAGCGGAACGGCAGATCCATTTGCGCCGGCTACAGCGGTTGGATTCGCCGAGCCGGCACTGGGCAATGAGGATGACGAAGCAGAGGGGCTTGGAGTGGAGTTTGCGGCACCACCCGAAGATGAGGTGGCAGTAACCAGACTAGTGGAGCTAGAGCTGGTGGTTGTAGGACCCGTGGTTGTTGCGGAGGGGGCGATGGCGGAGCGCACGTAAATATCCTGGAGTTTGTTGGGATTCTTTTGAAACTCCGGCATGGTTTCGATGACGACGTGATACTGGTTCAACTGGGTATAAAGGGTGTCCACCTGGCGTTGACCGAATCCGTCGTAGAGAGTTTGATCGATCATGTTGGGCGTGATGCCCATACGGGAAGCGGTTACGCGGTCGATGACCAGGGAAGCTGCCAATCCCTGAGTTTGCTGATCGGTGGCGACATCGGTTAATTCCGGGATCTGCTTTAATCGGTCCACCAGTTTCGCGGTCCATAAATTCAGTTCATTAATGTCCGGATCTTCCAGGGTGTATTGATACTGCGTGCGGCTGACGCGGTCTTCGACGGTGATGTCCTGGACCGGCTGCATGTAAAGCGTGATTCCTTCAATTTTTTCGAGATTGGGTTGCAGGCGGCGGATCACGTCAGACGCATTGATCTTGCGCTCATCGAGGGGCTTCAGATTAATGAGCATGCGGCCGCTGTTTAGAGTGGGGTTGGTCCCGTCAATTCCGATGAATGAGGAAAGACTATCGACAGCCGGGTCTTTCAAAATTACTTCGCTTAACTGCTGTTGTTTTTGGGCCATGGCCGGGAACGAAATGGTCTGTGACGCTTGAGAGATGCCCTGAATGATGCCGGTATCCTGCACGGGGAAAAATCCCTTGGGGACGATGATGTACAAGATCACGGTGAGGACGAGAGTGGCCAGAGCGACAAAAAGGGTGGCGGTCTGATGTTTCAGCACCCACTTAAGCGTGCGTCCGTAAAAAGCGATGACGCTCTCGAAAGCGTGCTCTGAAATCTGGTAGAAACGGCCGCGTTGCGATTCGGGCTGATGTTTGAGCAGTTTGGAGCACATCATGGGCGTGAGAGTGAGGGAAACGACCGCGGAGACGAGAATAGTTACGCTAAGCGTGACGGCAAACTCACGAAAAAGCCGGCCGACGATATCGCCCATGAAAAGCAAGGGAATCAGCACGGCGATCAAGGAAATGGTGAGCGAAACGATGGTGAATCCAATTTGCTCGGAGCCTTTTAAGGCGGCTTGCAGAGGGGGATCGCCCTCTTCGATGAAGCGAACGATGTTTTCGATCATGACGATGGCATCGTCCACCACGAAGCCGGTGGAAATGGTCAAAGCCATCAAGGTTAGATTGTTGAGGCTGTAGCCCGCTAAATACATCACACCAAATGTGCCAATCAGCGAGAGAGGCACGGCCACGCTAGGAATGATGGTGGCGGAAAGATTCCGCAGGAAAAGGAAGATAACCATCACGACCAAGCCGACCGTGAGCATCAGCTCGAATTCCACGTCTTGCACGGAAGCGCGGATAGTGGTGGTGCGGTCGGTCAGAACAATCACGTTCACAGATGCGGGCAAATTGCTTTGCAAAAGCGGGAGCAATTTTTTGACGCGGTCGACGACCTGAATAATGTTGGCGCCGGGCTGGCGCTGGATGTTCATGATCACGGCGGGCGTGGTGTTCATCCAGGCGGCTTGCTTGGTGTTTTCGACGTCGTCGATTACACGCGCGACGTCCGAGAGGAACACGGGACTTCGGTTGTGATAGGCGACAACGACATTCTGAAAATCTTTGCTGGTTAAGAGTTGATCGTTGGCGTCGATCTGATAATCCTGGTGCGGGCCGTCGAAATTGCCTTTGGCTAAATCGAGGCTGGTGCTTTGGACGGCGGTTCTGACATCTTCCAGATTGATACCGTAGGAAGAGAGCGCCGTGGGATTTACCTGGATTCGCACAGCGGGCTTTTGTCCGCCGCTGATGCTGACAAGCCCAACGCCGGTTACCTGGGCGATTTTTTCCGCCAGGCGGGTATCGGCCAAATCTTCCACTTGAGACAGCGGGATGGTGGAAGAAGTGAGAGCCAAGGTAAGGATCGGCGCGTCGGCGGGATTTGTCTTGCTGTAAACCGGAGGAACAGGGAGATCGGCGGGCAAATAGGTTTGGGCCGCGTTGATAGAGGCTTGCACTTCCTGTTCGGCAACGTCGATGTTGAGATCGAGAGAAAATTGCAGAACGATGACAGAGCTTCCGTCCGAGCTGGTGGAAGTCATCTGGTTCAAGCCGGGCACTTGACCAAACTGACGCTCTAACGGCGCGGTCACAGCGGAAGCCATCACATCAGGACTAGCTCCAGGATAAAATGTGACGACCTGGATAATCGGATAATCAACTTCCGGAAGAGCAGAAACCGGGAGTTGCAAGAACGAAACCATTCCAGCGAGCAAAATGGCGGCCATCAACAGCGAGGTGGCCACGGGCCGAAGAATAAATGGACGAGACGGACTCACGGGTGAGTGCCTCCGCCAGTGTTGCTGCTATTACCGCTTGTGGTTGAGCTTGCCGAGCCGTGACTTTGCTGGTTGGGCGGGTTACCGCTATTGCCGTTGGGACTGCTACCGTTGGGATTCGCGTTGTTACCGCCCGTTCCGCCGTTTCCGCCGACGGGGGCTTTGACTATGGTAACTTTTCCGCCATCCTGCAATTTGTCGAATCCGTTTATGGCAACTACCTCATCGGGATTCACGCCTTGTACGGCTGCAGTATTTCCGTCGGTGGTACCGACGGTGATGGTGCGGAGCGCTGCGGTGTTATCCGAACTGATTACGTAGACGAAGGTGCCTTGCGCATTCCGTTGAATCGCCGCGGTGGGAAGAAGGGTGGCTCCGCGCTGCGTGTCCACCAGTAACCTGGCATTCACAAATTGCATGGGGAACAACTCGAAATCCTTGTTATCGAAAATGGCTTTCAGCTTCACGGTGCCGGTGGTTTGATCGATGACATTATCCAGTGTAAGCAACGAACCGGAGCTGAGCTTGGTGGTTTGATCGCGCGAGAAGGCGTCCACGGGCAATTTCTGGCCGTTGCGCAATTGTTTTTGAATTTGCGGGAGATAATCTTCGGCGACGCTGAAAATCACGGTGATGGGCTGAAGTTGAGTGATAACCACCAGCGCGGTGGTGCTGCCCGATGTAACGATGTTGCCGGGATCGACGAGACGGAGACCTACGCGGCCGTTGATGGGCGCGGTGATGCGCGTGTAGTCGAGGTTTGTGGTGGCGCTGGCCACGCTTCCTTCGTCCTGCTTGACGGTGCCTTCATCCTGATGGACAACCTGGGCTTGGTCGTCGAGCTGCTGCTTGGCAATGGCGTTGCGCTCGTAAGCTTGCTCGTAGCGAGTTAAATCGATTCTAGCCTCGCTCAACACAGCGGTGTCTTTTGCCAGCGTGCCTTGGGCCTGGGTGAGCGCAGCCTGGTAGGGGCGCGGGTCGATCTCAATCAGGAGATCCCCCTTTTTGACCATTTGGCCTTCGGTGTAGGCGACGTTTGTTATCTGGCCGTCCACTCGGCTGGTGATTGTGGCGGTGTAAACCGGAGTGACGGTTCCCAGTGCGTTGATGTAAACGCCGATATCGCCTTTGCGAGCGGTGGTGGTGGAAATGGGGGCGCTGGGGACAGGCTTCTTGGCCGCCGCGGCTGCTGCTGCCTTTTGGTGTTGAGAGTAAAAGTAAACAATAACCAGGATCAAAAGAATTACTACCACAATCCAGACCCATCGGTGGCTCTTAGGGCGCGCATCCCTATGATCGGGAGGTTTGGGAGGCGGCGGAGCCGGAGCAGGCGGCGCGGTCGCTGTTGTGCTAGGAGAATCCTTGGTGCTAATGGTGACCGGCGCGGTGGGAGCAGCCGGGGCACTCGGGGCTCCGGGAGCATTTGGGTTGTTGCCAGGACCTGGCGCCTTGGGAGTGTTCGGGGGATTCTCAGCCAATTTGTGGTTCCTCTTTTAGGATAGGATCTTGAACTGTCCAGGCCCTGCTACCGAGGTTCTGCCAAATCTTCGCTTTTCTGTGCCCCTGATATTAACCGAGACTAAACTCTTTCGAGTCGTTTTCATGCACAGCGATAGTAGGGGTGGCGCGGACGATTACTCCGGGCACACATAAGTCCAACTAAAGAAGCGCATTACTTTTCGACGATTGAAACCGCTATTTGGTTACAAGAGCCGTGGCCACCTATGACGAAATGACGCCGGTCTTAACATGATGTTCATCAAAGTAAATCCTGCTCGAAGAAATGAAAGTTGGGATGCGATGGCGGGAAGGGGAATCCTTACTCTATCTGAACACGGAAGATTCAAAAAAGCGACTGAAGCGGGCTGGCGATGTTCCAAGAATTCGTGTAACTGCAGATTTGGCCAGGCGGGAAGAGTTAGGTGGGCAAAAAAAAGCGGCGCACCTTTTGCAAGGTGCGCCGCAGGTTAAGGGTTTATTTAGCGATGTTTTGCTTTCACGGCTTCGCTTTCCGACGTTGGGCCACCAAAGATGCTCGTGGTAAACAAGTCGGGGTCTGAGGCCGTGCCTGAATTCAGCAAGAAGCCGGTGTAGTAGTACGTCTCGTCGGCCGTGAGGCCGTCGAATCCGGTCAAAGTGCCGCTGTATGTGGTAGAGGCAGTCGTTGTCCCGTTCAACGCGGTAACGCCATTGTTCGTGTAGAACGAACTGAGGCCGTCTACCGTGTAACCCGGGTTGGGAGCAGTGTTGAGAAGCCCTGGAATGGTGCTTGGGAGCAACTCGATCGCGTCTGCAGTAATAGATCCAGCGCCCTGCGGTGCGGGAGGCACAGCCGCAGCCGGAGGTGTGAAGTCGCAGGTTGTGACGCCGGCATTGGTGGTGCAGGCCACGTCAACCAAGACATTCTGACCCACAACCAAATCCGTTGCGGACGCAAACGATTCGGGCAGAGCGGCACCAGTCGAATTGGTAAATGCCGCACCATCCGTGAAGCTCAGATCGTAGACTTGTCCAACCGCAATGCCACTCAGCGTACTTCCTGCGGGTACAGCAGTTACTACGACCTCAGGAGCTTCGCCGGCTACAATGATGGTACCTTGGAATCCATTTGTGGAGGTGATCCCCGGGTTGCCGTTGATGTTGATGGCGGTGAATTGGACTGGATTAGTGTTGGAAGCTCCGTACGATAGCGTAACTACATCACCCACCTGTGGACACGCAATCGTGTTCGGGGTGGCGCAGGTAGCCGTCGTGTTGTTGTAATTGGAGACGGTGGTTCCGGAGCCGATGTTAAGAGTCAAAGGCAGGCCAGTCGTGCCGTCAGCCAGAGTGATGCTGGTGGCGCTGATGCTTTGAATCGAACCAGTTACATTGCTCACGTCAATCAAATCGCCGTCGGCAGCATTGGCGCCTTGCGTAACGCTAACGATCGGGGTCACCGACAAAACTGGCGGTGTCGCTGTCGACGCCGTCAAGGAACCGGTCACGTCCAATCCGACCACGATTGATACGGGCGTTCCCGCGGTGAGAACGATCGGATTCGCAAATGTAACTGTTGCCGAGGTGGTACTCAGAACCGGAGCGACCGGGCAGAACAAAAGGGTTTCCCCTCCTGTGTTGTCGCAGGTAATTGATGTCCCGGCAGTTGTGCCATCCGAAAAGCTGTCGCCGGGATCAACGCTGATAGTGGCTTCCAGCGGGGACCCGAAGGTGACAAGAGCGCCGGTGTAGGTATTTGCAGTCACCGCTCCGTTAGATATCACGTCAGGCTGAGATGGAGTCGGCACGAATGCAAACTGTAGGGTGCTTGGGCCCCCACCGGTAGCCGGGAAAGCAGCTTGACCGGTCGGGCAAGTAGTGACACCCGTGTCGGACGACGTTAAAAGGCAAACTCCAGTAACCGTGGCCTGCGTAGAAACCAAATTGACACCGGGTGGCAACGTTTCGCCTAGGGCGGGCGTCGTGTCCGAGATCGATACGACTACAGGAACATTATTCGAAGGCGGAGGAACTGAGTGACCGCTGCTACCGCAACCTCCGAGAAAAGCCAGAACCAACGGCAGAGCCGCCAAAGCTAGAATCTTCTTGCGCACGTAAAAATCCTCCTCAGGAAATTTTTAACCTACGCCACTATGATGCAACTTCCAGTCAATCCCCGCATCGGGTGAATCGTGTATTTCAACGCCGGAATTAGCTGTTGTCTGCACTTC
Source organism: Candidatus Acidiferrales bacterium (assembly GCA_049693615.1). Taxonomy (GTDB): domain Bacteria; phylum Acidobacteriota; class Terriglobia; order Acidiferrales; family UBA7541; genus Palsa-295. Next base: position 195,522 of record JBAVQB010000029.1, read on the forward strand.
AACAAAGAGAATCTCTTCCCCTGGGTATAAGTCGCAATTCTCTCGGCTGGTAGCTAGGTTCAACAGTATTTAATAGATTCTGCCGCGCGCCGAATTTGCGCAGCAATAACCCCGGGGAAGAGCCTACATGTTTAGGATTCCTTTCGCAAGCTAAACAAATTAATGTGCTAATTGGTAACGCCGCAGTGGAGGGCGGATTCGAGGAGCGGATGAACATACTGGACTTATTATTTGGAAAACCGCTGGCGGCTTCGGACGAGAGAGCGGAGCAGCTGGGAATCTCGGCGGGAATTCCAATTTTCGGGCTGGACGCGCTCAGTTCCGCGGCGTACGGCCCGGAAGCGGCGCTAACTCTATTGATACCGTTAGGGGCGGCGAGCGTTGCCTACATCATTCCGATCAGCTCCAGCATCATTGTGCTGCTGGCGATCGTTTATTTCTCGTACCGGCAAACGATTGCGGCGTATCCCGGAGGGGGAGGGTCGTACACCGTCGCTTCGGAAAATCTTGGGACGTTCGCCGGGTTGCTAGCGGCATCGGCGCTGATGATTGATTACATTCTGACGGTGGCGGTGGGAATTTCCGCGGGAGTGGGCGCGCTAATTTCCGCGGCGCCGAAGCTTTTGCCGCACACGTTGTTGTTCTGTTTGATCATTCTGGTGCTGATCACGTTCATCAATCTTCGAGGGATGCGGCAGGCGGGAATCATCTTCATGTTTCCGACTTACATATTTATTGGGACCCTGCTGGCTGCGCTTGGGATCGGAGTGTTTAAGTCAATTATGGCGGGCGGACATCCGGTTCCGATGGTACCGGCGCCTACGCCTGGACCCGCGGTAGCGGCGGTGAGCGTGTGGCTGCTAATGAAATCGTTCTCAAGCGGCTGTACGGCGATGACCGGAGTGGAAGCAGTGAGCAATGGAGTGCGCGCGTTTCGCGAGCCGGTGGTGAATACGGCGCGGCGCGCTCTTACGATCATTATTGTAGTCTTGATGGTAATGCTGGCAGGGATCGCTTACCTGGTGCGCGCTTACCATATCGTGGCGACCGATCCGGGGCAGCAAGGATATCAGAGCGTGCTGTCGATGATCGTTGCGGCGGTGGCTGGGCGGGGCGTTTTTTATTACGTGACGATTGGATCGGTGCTGGTCGTGCTGGCGTTGTCGGCTAATACGGCATTCGCTGATTTTCCGCGATTGTGCCGCGCTATCGCGTTGAATGGCTATCTTCCCGATTCTTTCAGCCTTCGCGGACGCCGGCTGGTTTACTCGCGAGGAATTTACGTGCTGGCAGTCCTGGCAGGCTCGCTCTTGATTCTTTTCCGTGGCGTCACAGATCGATTGATACCGCTGTATGCCGTGGGAGCGTTTCTGGCGTTCACTCTTTCACAGGCGGGGATGGTGGCGCATTGGAAGAAGAATAGAGGACCAGGATCGGGGCGAAATATGTTCATCAATGGCGTGGGAGCTTTTGCGACGGGCGTGACGGTAATCGTCGTGCTCGTTGCGAAGTTTGTGGAAGGAGCCTGGGTGACGGCGCTGCTTATACCCGCGCTACTTTTTCTGATGTTCCGCGTGCGAAAGTATTTTGTGCGTGTCCAACTGGAACTTTTCAGCAAGGAGCCGCTGGACACCACAAAATGCAAACCCCCGGTGGTGGTTCTACCGGTTCAGACTTGGGGCAAGGTGACTCAAAGAGCTTTGCAAATTGCCTTGACGATGACGAGCGATATTCACGCAGTGCATGTGTGCAGAGAGGAACAGAAAGAGCAGCTGAGAGACGAGTGGAAAAGGCTGGTGGAAGAACCTGCAAAGAAAGCCGGTTTGCCCATACCGAAATATGTGGAGGTGAAATCGCCGTTTCGACTGGTAATCACGCCTATCGTGGATTACGTGCTGAAAATTCAGGGGGAGCATCCATCCTGCCAGATAATCCTACTAGTGCCAGAACTGATTGAGCGCCATTGGTATCATTACTTTCTGCAAAGCAATCGTGCCGAGCTTTTGAAAGGGCTGATGCTATTGCGCGGGAACGATAACGTTGTAATCGCCAATATGCCTTGGTATCTGAAAGGAACCTGAACTTAGCGGCAACGCCGGCTGCGAGGGGAAAAAATCATACGCGCTTCCTTCGAGCGCGTTTGCGCTTCGGTGGCTTTCGGGTGAGCGGGACGGGCGCGGCGGCGGCGTTTTGCAATAGCAGAAGGAAGGCTTGAGCGTCGCGCGAAAGAGCGCGATGGCGAGGGTGGATTACGTCGAGGTTTCGCCGCAGCGGTTCCGCGTTGATGATTTCGATAGCGACAAGCTTACCGCGCCGCAATTCGGTGGTGACAGCGATTTGAGGAAGGAAGCTGAGGCCGAGTTTGCGCTCCACCATTTTTTTGGCTGCTTCGATGGTTTCCACTTCCAGGACAACGTTTGGAAGCAAACCGGCACGGCGGAAAAGGCCCTGGCTGAGAGTCCAATCGCTGGAGCCGCGATCGAAGAATATGAGCGGCCAGGATTCGGTCTCTTCCAAGCGAACCTGCCTGTGTTGTACGGCCGCATGCGCGGGATGGCCGACCAGTATTAAAGGATCGTCGCGCAGTGTGGTGGTTTCAACCCCGGGATGATGCAAGGAACGAGCCACGCCAATGTCGGCTTCACCGTCCAGAACCATTTTTAAAACCTGCAGGGAATTGCCGGAGCGAAGGTTGACCAGTACTTTTGGATTTTTGGATTGGTACTCCTTCATAACGTCGGGCAGAAAATAAGTGCAGATAGAAAGTGCGGCGGCGATGTTGAGCACTCCGCCCGCCGAAGGTTGAGGAACGTGGACGGCCTGCCGCGCTAACGCGACGGTGCGCAGCAATTGTTCAGCGACAGGCCGAAGAGCTTTGCCGGCGGGGGAAAGCGCCACGTTGGAGTGCACACGGGTGAAGAGTTTTACGCCCAGGGATTCTTCCAAGGCACGGATACGCGCGCTGATGGCGGGTTGGCTGACGCGCAAGGCTCCCGCGGCGCGGTGAAATCCGCCATAGGCGGCCACGGCCAAGAACGTTTCGATTTGATCGATTTCCACGCGGCACCTTCCACCTACAGTTTTGGTAGTAGAGCTATTGTACTGGAACTGATAACACAGTTCTATCGAGATGATAAGGACAATCAGTTTGACTGATTAGCTTTGTGCGACCCATAATCAGTCGAACATTGCTTTGAGAGTTCGCGGCGACGTCCAGGCCGCACCGGCTCACCCAAATAGCTTCATGGTCTAGCTTCAGCAAAGGCTTAAACGCAGATTTCACTCAGAGAGGCAAAACGATGGCCAGCAACGGAAATTCCTCGGACGTTAATCCCCGGCACAAACAGAATGATTGGGAAACAAATCCACGTTGGAAGGGCGTAACTCGTCCTTATTCCCAGGCTGACGTTGAAAAGCTGCGTGGTTCGGTGCACATCGAGCACACGCTGGCGAAGCTGGGCGCCGAGCGGCTGTGGAAGCTCCTGCATGAAGAGCAGTTCGTTCGCGCGCTGGGTGCGACGACGGGCAATCAAGCGGTGCAACAAGTGAAAGCTGGGCTAAGGGCAATTTATGTAAGTGGATGGCAGGTGGCGGCGGACGCGAATAACGCCGGGCAAATGTACCCGGACCAAAGTTTGTACCCAGCCGATAGTGTTCCGAATTTGGTGCGACGCATCAATCAGGCGCTGATGCGCGCGGATCAAGTTCATCACGCAGAAGGAAAAGACGACACCTATTGGTTCGCTCCCATGGTTGCGGACGCCGAGGCGGGATTTGGCGGCAATCTGAATGCGTTTGAGCTGATGAAGGGAATGATTGAGGCGGGAGCGGCGTGCGTACATTTTGAAGACCAATTATCGTCGGCTAAGAAATGCGGGCACCTGGCGGGGAAAGTTCTGGTACCGACGGTTGAAGCGATTCACAAGCTGGTGGCGGCGCGGCTGGCCGCGGATGTAATGGGCGTGCCGACTTTAATTTTGGCGCGGACGGACGCTGATAGCGCCACGCTTTTGACTAGCGATATCGATCCACGCGACCGAGAGTTCATCACGGGCGAACGTACGGCTGAGGGATTCTTTCGCATTCGCGGCGGAGTTAAATCGGCAATCGCGCGCGGGTTGGCGTACGCGCCCTATGTAGATTTGATCTGGTGCGAAACTTCGAAGCCGGATTTGGCGGAAGCGCGGCAATTTGCGGAAGGCATTCACGCTCAATATCCCGGGAAAATGCTGGCCTATAATTGCTCGCCGTCGTTCAACTGGAAGAAGAATCTGGACGACGCTACGATCGCGCGTTTTCAGGACGAGCTGGCGTCGATGGGCTACAAATTCCAGTTCATTACGCTGGCCGGATTCCACGCGCTGAACTTGACCATGTTCGATCTAGCGCGCACTTACAAACAGAGTGGCATGACGGCCTATTGCGAGCTGCAGGAAAAGGAATTCGAGTCGGAGCGAGCGCACGACTACGAGGCGGTGAAGCATCAGCGCTTCGTCGGCACGGGATACTTCGATGCGGTACAACAAGTGATTACCAGCGGTACAGCCTCGACTACCGCGATGGAAGGATCTACGGAGGCGGAACAGTTCGAACACTCGCCTGATGTGAAACCGAACCCTGCAAGTACGCCGAAGCCTTCGGAACGTCGCGTTCCGGTAATCGCGGCAAAGGCGTCGGCTACCGCGGCCGACTAGCTTCGTTGTGCCAGCACAATCTTCGATGTGGTGATGGCTTGTCCAACGTGCCGCTGGGTGTGGTCGGCCACGTGGACTAATAATCCACCCAAAGTCGTTGGCAATTTCCTTTGACCTACTTCGCGGTGGTCGTTGAGGCGAGTTATGTCGAATGCACGAATTCGCCGGGCGCTTTTTTGGAGCGCGGCATTCAATTCTTCGAACAATTCCTCGCGTTTTGTGGGCGCATCCAATTCCGATTTCATCTTGGCGAGTTGATCTGCGGTCAGTTGGTTTCCTTCGGCATAAGTGAGCAGACGGTCGAGGCTCCGCGCTATGTGCCGGAGGTGGAAAGCTACGGAAGGAAGTGCGGCCGGACGTGCATTCAGCTCTGTATCGTTGAGGGGTTCGCACCAACGAGCCAGGTCTTCCTTTGCGAGCTCGAGTGCGTGCAAAACGGCGCGGGGGACAGCCGGCACGTTAGCTAGGGTGCCGCGCAGCCAGGGCTCTGGAGATTGATTTGGCTCCATTACGTGACCTCCTGAGAAACTCGTTCGAGTGGATATGCTTGCGAATTCTTCGCGATTCATCCGTTGAGAGCGATCTTGTCATACGTAATTCTGTGCGATAGAGTAGCCGCCTTTCCAGCGGGGCGAAACCAAAATGCCAGCCGGGGCGAAAAACGAAAAACTAAAAGTCTTGATTCGCCGGGCCGCGATTCAAAAGCGCGTTCGCGAAGTGGCGCATCAAATTACCAGAGAATTCAAGGGGGAGCGCGTACATCTGGTGGGAGTTTTGAAGGGAGCGTGCATTTTTCTCTCCGATCTTGTGCGCGAGATCAGCCTGGAAACTTCAATTGATTTCATCGCAGTGTCGAGCTATGGCAAAGGGAAGCAGTCTTCCGGGCAAGTACGCGTGTTGAAGGATCTGGATAGCAGCATCGAGGGGCTCAACGTTGTGGTGGTCGAAGATATACTGGATACGGGACTGACCTTAAGCTATTTATTGCGCGTTCTGCAGCAGAGAAAACCGAAAACGTTGAGCGTCGCGGCGCTACTGGACAAACCTTCGCGGCGGATTAAAGACGTTAAGGGCGACTATGTCGGCTTCACGATTCCTGATGAATTCGTGGTGGGATACGGATTGGATTATGCGGAGCGTTATCGCAACTTGAAAGACGTTTGCGTTCTCACTTTGCCGGGGGAATGAGCTTGCCACTTACGGAATCGCAAATTGCGCGGCTGATCGACCACACGCTGCTGAAGCCGGAAGCTTCGCGCGACGACATTCAAAAACTTTGCGGCGAAGCGCTGGATTATGGGTTTGCGTCGGTGTGCGTGAATCCATGGAATGTTGCTCAAGCGGCGGAATTGCTTCGCGGCAGCGAGGTGCGCGTTTGCACCGTGGTGGGGTTTCCGCTGGGTGCTACGCTGCCGCTGGTGAAAGTTCTGGAAGCGAGCGAAGCGATCAAGGCGGGCGCGCAAGAAATCGACATGGTTATAAATATTGGCGCGCTGAAATCCGGGCAGGAAGCGCTGGCGGAAGCGGACATTCGGGGAGTGGTAGAAGAGAGCCATCGCATGGGATTTCTGTGCAAAGTGATTCTCGAAACTGCGCTGCTGACTCATGAGGAAAAGGTGCGGGGGTCGCTGCTGGCCAAAAAAGCCGGTGCGGATTTTGTGAAGACCTCGACGGGATTTGGTCCAGGCGGAGCCACGGTGGAGGATGTGAGGTTGATTCGGGAAACCGTTGGGAGCGGCACGGGGATCAAAGCGGCCGGAGGCGTGCGCACGCTAAGCGACCTGCAAAAAATGGTGGAGTCCGGGGCCACGCGAATTGGGTCAAGCTCAGGCGTGAAGATTATGGAAGAGTTTCGCGGCGCGACTCCGACAAGCTCGGCCGGCGCGAGCGGAAAATATTGAGTTCGCTGAATTTTCCCGGATTTGTGCCGCGGCCTTTATCGTACGCCTGTTATAATTAGCCGAAAATTGGCGCGGTAAACGAGAACGTTTGGTTTTGCGGGCTAAAGACTACCTCAGCGGGGACTGAGGCGCGCGATTTACTTACTATGGATTCGCTTGGGCTCAATTCGAAAGTGGAAATCCCGGCTGAAACTCTGGCTATCCTCGCGGAGATCAGCGAGGAAATTAACGCCTCTCTGAATTTGGACGAAGTACTGGCCAGCGCTGCGGCACAAATCAAACGACTGATCGATTACGAGATTTTCGCGGTGGTGCTACCCGAAGAAGGCACGGACCAAATGTATTTTCGTTTTGCAATCGGGCACCGGCCGGAAGTGGTGAAACACTGGCGCATTCCGATGGCGGAGGGAATCATCGGCTCGGCGGCAGCGACTGGCCAGCCGATACGCGTGGCGGACGTTCGAAAGGACCCGCGGTATTTGAATGCGCTGGACGCGGTGCGATCTGAGTTGGCTGTGCCGCTGATTGTGCGCGGTCGCGTGATTGGCGTTCTAGATATTGAGAGCAGCCAGCCTGATTATTTCACGACCGATCAGCAGAATATTTTGACGCTGGTGGCCAGCCGCATCGCGGGCGCCATTGAGAATGCGAAGCTGTTCGAGCACGAAAAAAATCAGGCTGAAACGTTGTTGCTACTGAATGAAGTGGCGCGCGAGGCGAATTCGTCTCTATCGGTGGAAGAAGTTTTGCGTCGGGCGGCGGAACTCACCAAAAGGTTGATCGATTATCAGATTTTTTCCATTTTGTTGTACGACGAGAACGACAAGGTTTTTCGTCATCGTGTCACGGTGAAGTTTGGGCAGCGTACGCAGGAAAAGTTTGCGGTACCCGGACATGAAGGCATTGTGGGCGCGGCTGCCTCCGCGCGACGTCCCGTGGTGGTTCCGGACGTGAAGGCCGACCCGCGTTATTTAATGGTGAATCCGGAGACGCGGTCGGAGATGGCTGTGCCCATGCTTTATAAGGACCGCGTGATTGGCGTGATGGACCTGGAGAGTCCCCAGCTTAATTATTTCACTCCCGATCACGTGCAAGCGCTTTCGATTCTTGCGGCGCATCTGGCGGTGTCGATTGAAAACGCGCGACTCTACGAACAGGTGGCGCGAGACGAAGCGCGCATGGAGCGAGATCTAAGCGCCGCGCGGCGCATTCAGGGTGCGTTGCTGCCTCGATTGCCGGGGCCGGAGTACGGGCTCGATATTGCGGCGCGAGTGGTGTCGTCGCGCGAACTGAGCGGCGACCTCTACGATTTTTTGCGCTACGGCCCGCAGGAATTGGCGATTGCGATGGGCGATGTTAGCGGGAAAGGGAGCGCGGCGGCGCTTTACGGCGCCGTGGCGATTGGAACGCTACGCAGTCTGGGCCCGCAGAAACTTCCTCCCGCTGAAATGCTGCGAGCAGTTAATGGATTTTTGGGCGAGCGGCGCATCGAAGGGCGGTTCATGACGCTGTGTATCGCGACGTGGCATCGCGGACGTCATAAACTGCGCGTATCGAACGCGGGGCAGGAACAGCCTTTCCTCTATCACGGCGGGAAGTGCGAAAGAATTCCGTTGGAGGGATTTCCGCTGGGAATGTTTGAAGATGCTACGTACGATCAGAAAAGTTACATTTTGAACTCTGGCGACATACTGGTCTTCTACTCCGACGGGATCGGAGACACGCAGAACCCTACGACGATGGAGTTTTATGGGCACGACCGGCTGGGAGCTCTAATATCCGAGAATTATGCGATGGCGGCTGGTGACATCGCGGATCGCATATTGGAAGCGGTGGACGGTTTTTCAGATGGACGGCACGCGTTTGACGATCGCACGCTAGTGGTGTTGAAGGTGAAATGATTATCCGCAGAGGGTAGTCATGCCGAACGCACAACGCGCCGATTATTTCTGGCTACTCCGCTTCTCCGACCTACAACTGTATTACCGTTCTCCCCAGCGAAGTTTATTCCGCAATACCTCGTAGTAGGTTTTCCTCGGCGGGCGCACAAACTTAACCTTGGACGAAGATTTGGTGATGACCACGTGATCCTGCGGTTCCAGCTGAAATCCAATTTGGCCGTCGAGCGTTAAGTACACCGGCTCGTGCGCTGCGGTGAAATCGAGCTCCACGCGTGACGTATCGGGGATTACGAGGGGCCGGTTGGTCAACATGTGCGGACAAATCGGCGTGATTACGAAGGCGTCGAGGTCTGGCTGAAGAATGGGACCGCCAGCGGCGAGGGAATACGCGGTGGAACCCGTTGGAGTGGCGACGATAATTCCGTCCGCGCGGTAGCGACCGACGTGACGCGAATCCACAAACACGTCGAAATCCAGCATGCGCGCGAGTGCCGCTTTGTTGCCGACCGCCTCGTTCAAGGCGCGCTCGCGTTCAGCAGCTTTCCCACTGCGCAGAATTTCCGCTTCGAGCATCATGCGTTCGCCGATGCGGTGCTCGCCTCTTATAACTTGTTCGAGGAGGGGGTAAAGTTCGTCGAGAGTAACGCTGGTAAGAAAACCAAGGCCGCCGAGATTCACCGCGAGAATTGGGACGTTCTGCCCGTGAAGTGCGCGTGCGGCGGAAAGAAGCGTGCCGTCGCCTCCGAGAACAATGATGAGATCGACTTTCTGGCCCAGCGCTTCACGTGCTAACGCGGGAAAAGTCGTATGGATGCTGGCTTCCGTTTCTTCGTCCACCAAAACTTCGATTTGGCGCGCTCGCAGCCATTCCGCGAGAGGTGGGACGACGGACGAGACCATTTCTTTGACTGGTTTGCAGATGATGCCGGCGGCGCGAATCATTTGGAGGGAAATTCTACTCTACCGGCGTGTGCGGGCGTGGAGAAAAAACTCCTGATTGCCCTCGGCTCCAGTTAAATGGCTTGGGCGCACGCCTAGGATATCCAGAGATAGTTGAGTGGCTGCTGCGGTCACGCGGTCGATGGCTTTCTGGTGTAGCAAATTGTCGCGGACGATTCCGCCTTTACCGACTTCGCGCTTTTCCAGCTCAAATTGCGGCTTAATTAGAATCAAGAAATCGGCGTCAGCGGCTGCCACTGGAACAACTGCAGGAAGAACTTTTGTGACTGAGATGAAGGAGACATCCATGGTGATAAGAGCAGATCGCTCGGGAATGTCGTTGGCCCTGAGGTACCGCGCGTTGCGTTCGATCGCGACTACTCTGGGATCTTTGCGCAGTTTCCAGTCGAGTTGATCTGCGGAGACGTCCACGGCGTAAACGCGCAACGCGCCGCGTTGCAACAGGCAATCCGTGAAACCTCCGGTGGAGCTTCCGACGTCCAGGCAAACTTTGCCCTGCGGGGAGACACCAAAATCATCCAACGCGCCTTCGAGTTTCAGACCACCGCGGCTGGCGTAACGCAAAGTCTCGCCGATGATTTCAATTTGGGCATCGTTTGCTATTTGTGTGCCAGGCTTTCCGGTTTTCTGACCGTTAACCAGGATATTTCCTGCCAAAAGCATGGCTTGGGCTTTTTCGCGCGACGGAGCCAAACCGCGTTCGACAATCAGGACATCGATGCGCGACTTTCCGGGGCGTGCTGGCTTCTGTGAAGTGTCGCGGCGCGCATCGTCGCTGAGCGAATTCGATTTCATGGCAAATTTTTGTGGCGAATCTTAGTTGCGCCGCGCGACGAGGAATTGAGCTAGTTGACGGAGCCGAGTTCCACGTTGACCGTAATGATCAAGTTCATGCAGGGCCTTGTTTTCCAAGTCATTGGCGATTTCGCGCGATTTTTCCAGACCGTATAGAGCGGGATAGGTGGCTTTTTGCTGGGCTTGGTCTTTGCCCGCCGTTTTTCCCAGCGCGGCGGAGGACTCTGAGACGTCCAAAATGTCGTCAACCACCTGGAATGCCCAGCCGATCTGCTGGCCGAAGCGGCGTAACCGTTCCACGTCGTCGTCAGTAGCGCCACCGGCGATTGCGCCGGCGACGATGGACCCGCAAATCAAAGCTGCGGTTTTCGATCGATGGATATATTCGAGCATGGCGGCGTCAGCGGGCTTTTTCTCCGCCTCAATGTCGGCCACTTGTCCGCCGACCATTCCATCGACGGTACCGGCAGCGGCCGCAATTTCGGAGATGACGCGAACGCGGCGGGCGGGTTCAATCGCGGAATTGGCCAGCGTCTGAAAAGCGAGCGTGAGAAGCGCGTCGCCCGCAAGGATGGCGATGGCTTCGCCGAACGCTTTATGGTTTGTAGCTTTTCCCCGGCGAAGGTCATCGTTATCGAGAGCGGGCAAATCGTCATGGATCAAAGAGTACGTGTGAATGAATTCTAGAGCGCAGCCAACCGGAATGGCGAGCGCGGGATCGGGAGAGAAAAGTTTCGCGGACTCGCAGCAAAGGATAGGGCGGATGCGTTTGCCGCCGGCGAAAACGCTATAGCGCATTGCGCGGTGGATCGAAGAAGGCGGCGTGGACTCCCGCGGCAAGAGTTTTTCGAGCGCTGCCTCGATCGCGGCGTGATCCTGCGGAAAAAAATCGGGCGTGCTCACAAGGGCACCGGGGCGAGGCTGAAAAATGAATGAAGAAACAGAAGCAAGTTATGCCTTATGGGACGGGCCATTGTCCGGGTTGAAGGGTTCGGCCACAATTTTGCCGTCCGCTTTCTTCAGTAGAATTTCAACGCGGCCTTCGGCCTCTTCCAGTTGCTTCTGACACTCGCGCGAAAGAGTGACGCCTTCCTCAAAGAGTTTCATGGCCTCGTCAAGAGAGAGGTCGGGACCTTCCATGCGTTTCACGACTTCTTCGAGCCGGGTGAGCGACTTTTCGAAATCGCCTTTGCGCGGAGGCTCCGCAGATGCTGGTTTATTCGGCACTGGATTCATTCATCCTCGTCGCGCTGCGCCAAGAGCGCGTTTTAGATTTCGCCAGGCAGCATTCTAGCGCACGTCGGAGAAGGCCAACAAGTTCTTGTCGGTTTGCTGCTAGCGACCCTGTGTATTGCCGGCGGCAGGCACAAGAATCAGCCGGTGCACGCGTGCAGCTTCTTCGGAGCTTTCGCTGAAGGGAGCTGCGATTCCTCGACCTGCGAACCATTCAGGAAACTGATCGCGATAGTGCGGGCTGGCGTACTGGCCGCTTTCGCCGGTGGGGATTTCCATCAGCGAGTTATCAAAATCGGAAAGGTCGGCGACGAATCGCATGGCGGGGCCATGTCCGACGCCCATGGCGCGTACGGTGTCGAGAGTGCCGGTTTGTTCGTACGGTCCGATACTCAAAAGCCAGTGCAACGGGCCGGAGCGGCCGAGCGGATGAGCCATATCGAGAGGATGCAAACGGCCCCAATTCCACGAAGCTGGATCGTTTTTGCCGGTGTGCTTTTCGAGATCGGCGACGGCTTGGTCGGCGCTGGCTGAGAGCAGATCATCGTAAGTGCTAAAACCGTTGGGGAGCCAGTCAGCCGGACGTTCGCGCAAAATGTTTTCCAGAAAGGCTTTATCGCGCCACCAAACATCGTTGTAAACGCTGACGGGTTCCCACAGTTCGTATTTCTCTGAAATTTCGTCATCGAGATAGGGAGCAAGAAGGTTGTGGAACAACGTGTGGCGCGTGTATTCGACGAACGATGTTTCGACGGAGCTGGCCGTCGCGTGCGCGTCCCAATTATTCAGGGCGGCAATTAACTTTTGCGCACGCGGATCTTTTGGTTGGGTCTTGCCGGCAGCCGCAATCAGCTGGCCGGCAAGGAATTTGTTCGGCAGGCTGAGAACGTCATTCTGGATGGCGTTGCAATCCGCTGGGAGCAAGTCCGTGCGGCTTGCCAACAATTCGTAGATTCGCTCGGTGCGATAGGGGCCGGCTTGCCGATCGGTCAAAAAGTACATGTAACTAGGGCCGACGGTGTAGGCGTTTGCGGTGGCGATAATTCCATCGGGAGGATTGAAGGCGCGCGGTAATTCTTCGAACGGGATGTAGCCGGTCCATTCGTATCGGTCGGTATCGCCTGGTACAGGCATTGCGCCATTGCCATTTGCGCGAATCGGAATGTGCGCGGGGATGGTGAAGCCGATGTTGCCGTCAACGTCGGCGTAGATCGTATTTTGTCCGGGACCGGCAATGCGTTGCGTGGCGGCTAAGAATTTGTCCCAGTTTCGTGCTTGGCCGAGAAGCGGGAAACCAAAATCCAGGCCACCGGGTTCGAGGGCGGTCCAGCGCAGCGCATAACGAACCGCGGAAGGAGAATTCGAGCCTCGATACACAATGGGGCCGTGGCGCGTGGACACTACTGCCATCGCGATATCGAGTTTGCCGCGCACATGAATTATTTCGACGCGAACGCCGGCGGTAAGCCATTTTCCGTTGGCACGGTACTGCGAAGGATCCGCGGGATCGAACATTTCGGCATAGAGGTCCTGCACGTCCGCATTGCTATTCGTGAATCCCCAGGCGATACGATCGTTATGTCCGATGATTACGAGCGGCGCGCCGGGCAGGGCGAAGCCCGCGACATTCCAGCCCGGCGCGGTGAGATGGATGACATACCAGAGCGCTGGCACGCCGAGTTGGAGATGCGTGTCGTTGGCGAGAAGCGGTTTGCCGGAAGCTGTGTGGGCGCCGTTGACCACAAAATTGTTGCTGCCGATGATTTGGGAGGATTCTTCTTCGAACTGAGCGAAGACTGCCCGAGCGGAATCCCATTCTTGGGCGATGAACGGTGGGACTTCGGCGGGCGGCGCTATAGACAATTCATTTATCTCGTTACGATTGGCAAAGAAAAAATCGGGTGGCGCAGGATTCGGTGATTTCGTGGACGCTTCTGAACGACGCAAAACTAAATCGCCAACGATGAAATGATCGAGCGGAGAGGCGCTGGCAAACAATTGGCGCGCGCGTTCGGGTCCCACTTTTTGGGTCACCCACTGACGATTCAGTTTTTCTTTCCACGTGGAGGTAAGTGTTTTGTACATGTAGAGACTGATGAGGTAGGTGTCCGCGGGCGTCCAGGGGCGCGGGTGATATCGCAGCAAAGCAAATTCCATGGGCAGGTGGGAACGGTGCTGGTCGATGTACCGATTCACGCCGCGCGCGTATGAATCCAGAAGATTTCGGATATCGGGAGGAGAATTTGCGGCGGCGCGCTCCGCGGCCTGACGCATACCGAGCGTGCGATTTTCTTTGTCGAACGAAAGCGCGACTTCGCCGAAGATTTCAGCCAGGTCGCCGGCAGCCGCTCGGCGGAGCAAATCCATCTGCCACAGCCGATCCTGCGCCATCACGTAGCCTTGCGCGGTAACCAAATCGTCCACGGATTTCGCTCGGATCCATGGACGACCCCAGTGGTCGCGTTCGATCATGACGACGTCTTTCAGTCCGGAGACTGAGACGCTGCCGTCGAGAACCGGAAGCGAGCGGCGAATAGCCCACCAGCCGACAATCAGCGCGATTCCGCCGAGCAGGAGAAGTCCCGCGACAAAGCTGCGGAAAATACGGTAGGCACTCGTCATTTCACTCTTTTTTGTTGCTCTCAACTGGCGGTGGAGTTTAGCTGAGCGAGCGAGAAGCGTGCAACGGCCTTTCGGCATAGAGGTGTGAGGACTCGCTTCTGGGTTGTTTTCAACGAGTAAATTCTCTGCTTGTCAGAGTGGCGCACGCGGCCTTGGAATTCTCCCACTGGGACGCTGGACTTGGTAAAATTCCCGGGATGGCTGTCCCGTCTCTCCCTCCATTATGTTGTGGCTACACGCGTGCGGCGCTCTGCGCGGAGTACGCTTGGCTTCCGCTCTTAGCTGAGGGCGCGTAAGCATGGTAGCTCTACACCTTTTCGCGGTGCTCGCTCTGGTGGCGGTGAATGCATTTTTCGCCGCGGCGGAGTTTTCGCTCGTAGCAGTGCGTCTATCGCGTGTGCGGCAACTGGTTGAACAGGGGGACGCGCGGGCGAAGGTCGTGGAATCGCTGCTTAGCGATTTGAACCGGGTGGTTTCGGGCGTTCAAGTGGGGATCACGCTCGCCAGTCTTTCGCTCGGATATCTTGGGGAAATTACGCTGGCGGGAATTTTGAGTCCGCTAGTGCAAGCGATTCCGCGGCCGTGGGCGGCGGTGATTGCGCACGGAGTGGCGTTAGCGATGGCGTTCGCACTGCTTACCGTGCTGCAAGTCGTTTTGGGTGAGCTGGTGCCGAAGAGTTTGAGCCTCGCGCGAGCCGAACGCGTCGCTTTGATTATCGCGAGACCATTCCACTGGTTCTTGAACACGTTTCGCTGGGCTATCGATTTGCTTGACGGCTTCGCTGAAAAGATTGTGGGCGCTCTAGGCATCGTTTCGCCGCACAGCCATACGCTGGTGCGTTCTACTGAAGAACTGCAGGTAATGATTCAGCAGGCGCAGGACCGCGGCTTGTTGCCCGCCTCGGAAGTGAAATTCATTCAAGCGGCGATGGAGTTGCACCAGGTGCAGGTGCGCGAGGTGATGGTGCCACGTCCGGACGTGCACGCGCTTGCGGCTGAGGCTAGCCTGGAAGACACGATGAAAATGTTTGCGACGACGCAGAGGTCACGCATTCCTGTTTATGAAGGCACCCTCGACCATATTCTTGGCTTCGTACACATTAAAGATATGATTTGGGTCCTGCTCGAACGAGCGCGGCGCACGGAAGAAAATATTCCGACGACGGAGTTTCAGCTGCGAAACATGCTGCGAGATGTTTTGATCGTTCCCGAAACGAAGCCGGTGAGCGAGTTGCTGGTGGAATTTCGTTCCAGGCGCACCGGGCTGGCGATGGTGGTTGATGAATTCGGCAGTATTCTGGGGCTTGCTACGCTGGAAGACATTTTGGAGCAGATGGTTGGCGAGATTCACGACGAGTTCGACGTGGTGGAGCATCCGTTGGTTTTGCCTGACGGTGGGATGATTTTTGACGCTGGAATCAACGTGCGCGAACTGGAAGCGCAGTACAACATTGTTCTGCCGGACGATCCGTCGTACGAGACGATCGGCGGATTCGTGCTGAATCGGCTCGGCTTTATTCCGCGCGGCGGCGAAAGTTTTGAAGCGGATGGATATCGTTTCACTGTGATGGAGATGGAACACCGGCGAGTGTCGCGCGTGAAGATCAAACCTCTTCGCGCGGCTGGAGTGACTGGACCGCCTGCGGCTGAAGCTGCGTCCGCAAATGCTCCGCCGCAAACGGCAGAGCAGAGAAATATGTTCGCCACTCCCGCGAAAACAGATTCGGGTCCATCCTCCGAGAAGAAAGTTGCCGCGAAAGCGCGGCGCGCGAAATGATTCGTTACATTTCCTTACGGCTTTTGCTTGCTCTGCCTGCGCTTTGGCTAATCGTGACCATGGTTTTCATGTTGGCGCACATTGTGCCGGGCGATCCGGTGGCACAGATGTTGGGTGAAGGCGCGCGCGCGGACGATTTGCAGCAGCTTCGTCATACGCTCGGACTTGACCTCCCGATTCCGGTGCAATACGGGCGTTATCTGGAAGGAATTGCTCACGGCAATCTTGGGGAATCTTTTCGTTTTCAGCAGCCGGTGCTGCGAGTGGTGATTTCGCATTATCCGGCGACGCTGGAGCTGGCTTTTGTTGCGCTTCTGGTTTGCGCCGGGATTGGAATACCGGCGGGATTGATGGCCGCGCAGCGCCGCGGCACGTCAACGGACCACGCGATTGGCGTTCTCACATTGTTTGGTCTTTCGGTGCCGAATTTTGCATTGGGGCCTGTGTTGATACTTATTTTCTCGGTGATTCTGGGTTGGCTTCCCGTCTCGGGGCGCGGCGGCCCTGCACATTTGATTCTGCCGGCGGTGACGCTAGGTGCGGCGCTGGCGGCTATTCTGACGCGCATGGTGCGCAGTTCGGTGATTGAAGAACTTTCCAGCGATTACGTGCGCACGGCGCGCGCCAAAGGACTTTCCGAATCTGCCGTTTTGTTTCGCCACGCATTTCGCAACGCGCTGATTCCAATTATTACGATTCTGGGGTTGCAATTCGGGACGCTGCTCGCGGGGACCATCGTTACTGAATCAATTTTTTCCTGGCCGGGAATTGGAAGGCTCGCGGTTCAGGCGATCGGTGCGCGCGATTATCCATTACTGCAGGGCTGTATTTTGATGATCGCGGTGTCTTACGTTTTTGTGAACCTGCTCACCGACTTGGTTTATGCGTTTGTGGATCCGCGGGTGCGCTTCGAATGAACGGCCTGCGCGAGTTTCTTCGTCAGAGCGGCCCTGGCCGAGTAGGGCTAGCGCTGACATTGCTTCTCGTTGTTATCGCGCTTGGAGCGCCATGGCTTGCGCCTGCGAACCCTACGGCACAGAACCTTCCGGCGCGGCTGATGGCCCCCAGCGCGACGCATTGGATGGGGACAGATGAGCTTGGCCGCGACATTCTTTCGCGGATTATCTATGGCGCGCGCGTTTCGATGATCGTGAGCGTGAGCGTGGTGCTAGGCGCCGGAATTGTAGGGCTCGCGATTGGTGCTTTGGCAGGATATTTTGGCGGCTGGTTCGACCGTTTTGTGAACATTGTGTTGATCAACGCGTTTCTTTCTTTTCCGGGAATTCTTTTGGCTATTGCGTTCGCCGCGTTTTTGGGGCCGGGGCTGGGAAAAGTGATTTTGGCGTTGGTCATAACCGGCTGGGCGGGATACGCGCGGCTGGCTCGCGCGCAAATTCTGCAGGCGAAGGAAATGGAATACGTGCTGGCGGCGCGTTCTGTGGGCGCTTCAGACATGCGCATACTCGTGCGTCATCTACTGCCGAATATTCTGCAGCCCATTCTGGTGCAAGCGACGATTGCGATGGCTGGAGCGATACTTGCAGAATCTACTTTGAGTTTTTTGGGTGTGGGAGTTTTAGCGCCGATGCCGAGTTGGGGCGCCATGTTGAACGACGCGCGCGGGCACTTGTTTGACGCGCCGCATCTGGTGATTTTTCCGGCGCTGGCGGTAATGACTGCCGTGCTGGCGTTCAATCTTCTGGGCGATGCGCTTCGAGACTGGCTGGATCCGCGGATGCGCGCATATCTAGTGGTTACAACGTTGGCCCGCTGACGATTGGCGCGAGGCGCGCCGCAGATTTTCTGATTAGGCTAGTTCTACAGTGACTTCGGCGCCGCGGCCTACGCCGATGGTCCTGGCGGCGTTACCTTTGTTGACGCAAATCTCGATGTAACCGCTCGATCCGATAATTGCGAAGGGTTCAGTGCCGGTGCCTTGCGCGAACGTCGGAACCATCTTCGTCACCGCGGCGTTTCCGAGGCGAATCGTAAATTTTGCATCGGGGGCAATTAATGCGGGCACATCTTCCGTGGTTAAATTTGTGATCAGGTTGCCGAAATTATCTGTGCGCAGGACGATTCCTTTCACCGTGTTGCCAGAGGCTTTTGGTTTTGGAATAGCAAAGCGAACGAAGTCGGTTACCTCTTCGCCAAAGCTCGCGGTCTGCCACGATTTCGAAAGCCATGCGGCTACGGGCGCGAAAATATCGCGTCCGTGGAAAGTGTTACTCACTGGCTGCCTGAAATAATGTTCCGAAGTGATGTTCCATACGTAGAGCGATTCCGATTTATCGTAAATCGCGGAGAGCACTCCGTTGTCGGGCGCCACAAAATAGTGTGTATCGCCGGCTACGAGGATGGGCCTTCGCGCGGTGCCCACTCCGGGATCAACTACGACCAAGTGGATTGTCTTCGAGGGGAAATATTTATAGGCCTGGCTGATGGTGAGCGCACCGTCGAGAACGTCATGCGCCAGGACGCTATGCGTGATGTCGACGATGTTCACGTCCGGATTGATATTGAGAATGACGCCTTTGAGAACTCCGACCAAATGATCGTTCGTGCCGTAATCTGTGGTTAATGTGATGATGGGCCGCGCCAAAGTTTGCTCCCGTGATTTCCGCGCCGTGGCTGATGCATGCGCTTCTTCTCGACGCTAACGCCCGCTTACAGCCGTGTCAAGACGGCGTGCGCCATTCAGTAACATCGGTGCAATGCTTGTCCAGAGATTCGCGGCCGACGGTTGCTTTGTTCGCGAAGAACAAACTGAGATAGACTGTAGGCGTTTTTGATCTGCGAAAGAGATTCCTTTGGGGAGGCCGAAGTGCGTTCTTTGATAGCGGCAATTTTGTTTTCGTTTTTGTTGATAAGCGCGGTATTTGCGCAGTCCAACACGACTCAGAATCAAGCGCCTCCGGCCAAGAAATCGGAGCAGCAGGCGGCTAAGACTTCCGAGAGCAAACCTGCGGAAAACGCCGCGAAGAACCCGGAGGCGGCCGCTACACCCGAGCAAAAAACTTCCAGAGAGGGCGGCGACAAGGATAAGGACAATGAAGAGCACTTCGACATGGCCGAGGTGCCGCCGGTGGTGACGCACCATCAAATTACAGTTGACGGGAAGCTTCTGAAATACACAGCAGCGGCGGGGCGGCTTCCAATCAAACGCGCGGACGGCAAGATCGAGGCGGAAATGTTTTTTGTCGCGTACACGCTGGATGGTCAGGATGCGGCCAAGCGTCCGCTGACCTTCGCGTTCAATGGCGGGCCGGGGTCGGCTTCCATTTGGCTGCACATGGGAGCGCTGGGGCCGCGCAAAGTGGTGTTACAACCGGAAGGCTTTCTGCCTCCGGCGCCTTACCACATGGAAGACAATCCTTACACATTGCTGGACAAGACCGATCTGGTGCTGATTGACGCGATTGGCACAGGATTCAGCCGCGCTGCGAACTCTGAAACATTCAAGAAATTTTGGGGAGTGAAAGGTGACATCGAATCCTTCAGCGAATTCATTCGCCTATACATCACACGAAACGAGCGCTGGGGTTCGCCGCTATTCTTACTCGGTGAAAGTTATGGGACCACACGTTCGGCGGGAGTGGCAGGTTACCTGGCGGATCGCGGAATTTCTTTTAACGGGATCACGTTGCTCTCGATGGTTCTGAATTTCGAGACGCTGGAAGATAACAAGACCAACGACGAGCCTTTCATCTTTCTGGTTCCTTCTTTCACCATGATCGCCGGGTATCACCACAAGCTCGCGCCCGACCTGGCGCAGGATATGGCGAAAGCGCGGGCGGAATCCGAGAAATGGTCTTACGAAGAATATGCGCCGGCGCTGGCAAAAGGCGACGCACTCACGGCGGAAGAGCGGCAAAAAGTGATCGAACAATTGTCGCGCTATACCGGAATCAGCAAGGAAATAATCGACGAAGCAAATCTGCGCATCGACGTAGCGAAGTTCACGCATTATTTGTTGATCGATCAGAAGCTGCGTGTGGGACGTTTGGACGGGCGCTTCACCGGCCCGGATCCCAACGGACTGCTGGACACCCAGTTCTACGACCCAACTGGCTCGGCGACAGAGCCGCCGTTCACTTCGGTCTTTAATAATTACGTGCGTTCGGAGTTGGGGTACAAGACCGATATGCCGTACTACATCTTTGCCGCGAGCGCGGGATTCGACAAGTGGGACTGGGGATCGGCAATTCAGGGCTTTCCGGATACGGCATCGGCGCTGCGAGAAGCCATCGTGAAGAACCCTTACTTAAAGGTTCTGGTGATGGAGGGCTACTACGATTTGGCCACTCCGTATTTTGCGGCGAATTACACCATCGATCATCTGGACTTGCCGCAGAAATACCGCAATAACGTTTCTTACGCTACATACGAAGCGGGCCACATGATCTATTTGCCGACGGAAGGGCTGAAGAAGATGAAAAGCGATCAGGTGAGTTTTATGGAGAAATCTTTGTCTCAATAGGTTTTTTCTTGCGGCCTAAAAGATTGTCGCGGCAGGATTCAGCGGCTGCGCCTTACTCCGGGACCAAGCTGATTTCCCCCACGCCACCTTGCACGTTCACTTGAATGGTTGGGTGAGTTTTGCCGTAAGCCTCGTTCACGTAAGCGTCGCCTTCGCGGCGCATTCCGTGGGCGTTGATGCTGCCGATGCCGCCGGAAGCGTCCACATGCACTCCAACATTTTTTGGCAGCTTGATTCGTGCGGAGCCGACTCCTCCCTGAATATCCACTAACAGGTCCTCTTTTCGGTCGCCCGTGAGATCCAGATTCATTTGGCCTACGCCGATGTTGATTTCAAGGCGGGTAATGTTCATGCCATTCAGGTTTAGATCGCTCTGTCCGGCTCCCAGCTCGAGCTTCAGGTCCAGGGGGATAGAGTTGCCGAAACGGAGCGTCCAATCGTTGCGCCTGCCGCCGAAATGGATGTGCCTCTCTTCTTGGGTCACGTCGAGCTGGCCCTTGTCGCCATTCACCGTGTAGGAGGCGCTGGGTTTTCCCTCCGCGGTTCGATAATTGAAATCGGCGTCGAGCAAGCGGCTGGAGCCCCCGGTTAACAAAAGCTTCCCGGCGGGCATTTCAATATCGGCGTTCACGGATTTGGCGCCCTGCAATTCAATGGCTTGAGTATCGTGAACGGTGGCTGCGGATCCGCCTTTTCCAACCAGCACCGCAAACCCAATGATGGCCAGGAAAACCAGCAAAGCGACTACGGTTCCCGAAGACCCTGGGTCGCGCGTGCCGGGATTCTGGCGAACGCGATAGGCGTCCCACATTTTCCCCAGGCCAAGTAGTATTAGCACAACCGGCCAGTATCGAAAGAGCGCGGACCACGGATCGAAGTTTGGCATCAAGTTGATTAAGAGAAAGAAGACTCCGAGCCCGATGAGGAATAGCGCACCGGTGATGGAGCCTAAGTGCCGGGGTCTATCGTTTTGGTCCATAGTGCACCTCTCTTGCGTATTATTACGCTTGCGCGCGGAAAATGTTTCAAAAGCGGGTTAGAATGTCGCGCCCACGGCGTCATGAGCGCCAAACAAGTAGCCTGAGACTTTCCTGCGTGTGGACCCATACGAATCGACGCGCTTTCCAGGAGGCGGTATGCCAGCCGGGGGTAGCTCAGATGTCATGAAGCTCGATAAGCAAGGCGTGATTCACGTAACGCGCATCACGATTGGCGCACTAATTTCGTTGTTGGTCGCGCAACTGTTCAAGCTGCCTGAATCGTACTGGGCCGCTATCACCACACTAGTAGTCACGCAATCCACATTCGGAGCCGCTTTCAAAGTTTCGTGGCAGCGCTTTGTCGGTACGGCGATCGGGGCTGCGGCGGGAGCATTGTTAGCCACCTACTTTGGAGAGAACATATTCATTTTCGCGGTTGGCGTATTTGCCCTGGGAATTCTGTGTTCCGCGCTGAACCTTGATATAGCCGCTTATCGTTTTGCCGGAATCACGCTAGCGATTACCATGTTGGTCACTCATACCAATGCAGCCTGGATAATCTCCTTGCATCGTTTCATTGAAGTTTCACTAGGCATTGCGGTGGCCTTGGCATTGACCGCTGTGTGGCCCGAAGCTTCGGCGAAATCGGAATAGCCGGCTTCGACATCCTTTTCAATCTACCGCCATTTTCCTTCGGGGAGTTCGCCTAGACGAGCCAGTTTGCTATCATTGACGTAGGGAATGCTTCGAACCCACAGGTCCTTTCAAATTTTGTTGTTTCTGCTGCTGATCATCTTCTCTTTGGGAGCGCAGCTTGCCCGTGCAGCTTACGATTCGGCGTCGGCGCCAGCTATCGTGATTGGATTTGTTGGCGGGTTTGTGAGCCCTAACGATCCGGTGCATAGCGAAGTGGAGCTCGCCACTCGGCTGCGCCATGACTATCCTTCCGGCGTGTACGTGCAGGTTTTCGATAACCGCCATACAAACGACGCCTACAAGAAAATCGTAGAGCTACTGACTATAAGGCACAGCGATAATCTCACCGACGATGAAAAGAGGAACGCTCGAATCGTCATATATGGACATAGTTGGGGAGGCGCGGCGGCGGTGAAGCTCGCTCGCCAACTTGGCGCAGCGGGTATTCCGGTGCTACTCACCGTGCAGGTCGACAGCGTTGCCAAATTCCATGAGGATGACTCCCTCATTCCATCCAACGTAGAAGCAGCCGCCAATTTCTATCAACCATACGGACGGCTGCATGGACGCGCGGAAATTCGCGCCGCGGACCCGTCACGCACACGCATCATCGGGAATTATCGATTCGACTACAAAGCCAAGCCGGTGGATTGCTATGGCGATTACCCCTGGTGGGATCGTCATCTGACGAAAGCACACACGGAAATTGAATGCGATCCTCAAGTGTGGAATCAAGTGGAGTCGTTAATTCGATCCAGCTTATCCGCACCCACTTCTTAGTGGCGTGAGCGATTTTTATTTTGCCGGGCAGTGAAATCCAAACCGAAGGGTCACTTCAATTGGCGACTTCAACGCTGCTCCCGTTTCAAATCGCCAGGATTGCGCGGCTTTTACGGACGCATCTTGCAATTTGTCGTCACCCGACAAAGGCTCCGCGTTGGTGACGAGCCCGCTGGATGGGTCGAAGAATATTCTTAGACGCACTTCGCCTTGCGCGAGCGTGCGTTGCGCCTCTGGCGGGTACGCAGGGAGATCAAACTTCGCAAGATGGAGCGAGTAGGCATTTAGCAGTTCTACGAATGCCGGATCTTTGTCGTCGATCGGCCCTCGGTAACCTTGCAAAGCTGACTTTGCGTTATGGTCACGGCATTCCGCGAAAGCGCAGTTGCTGTCTGAAAAACCCGAGTCGAACTTGCCGGCTCGAATTTCTGGTACAAATTTCGCACCCAACTCCTGGCGCTCTTTGTTTTGCTGGGCTGAGGCTTTGGCAAAGGCAAAATCCTTACCGAAGGCGCGGTCCTCGACGTCATCTTTCAAGTCCCAAAGCGCCGCAATTCTGGGGTCAGCTCTCTTCAAGGCTTCAAATTTCAGCAAATCCTGATCGGGGAGCTCGTACAAAGTTTCCTTGGTGCCGCATTTTGCGACGATTGTTTGATTTGCGGCCGACTCTAGGCTGTCCGGTTCGATGTCAGCTCGTCTGGCCACTTGAATCACACCGGCGAAATCCTCTTCGGGGTAAGAACAGAGCTTAAATTTTCCCGCCACTTTTGCCGCGGTTGCTTCGGGTAGGACAGTCTCCACCGCCTTGACGGTGATGATGTGCGCACAATTTCGGTTCAATGGCGCAATTCGGATTTCGCGTACGCGCACTGCTCCCACTTCGTCGCGCACGTCCAGAATAGTGTCGGACCAACCGGGGCCATTATTGGAAACTGCCTGGCGCACGACGTAAAATTCTCCCAATTCAGCTTTTTCCTGCGTTTGAATGGTCCGTTTGTTCGCCGGGAGCTGGTTAGGGCGAGTATGCGCTAGGACCAAGCTGGCGGCCGGTGCCAAAGTGCCGAGCGCGAGCAGCGTCGCCATCCGTTGTCGGTTCAGCTTCGTCACCACCAAAGTATAAGGCCGTTAAGTTTCAACGGAAGTCCTGTTAGAGGGAATTCAATATGCGGCGTCTCGGAAGTGTCTTGGTTAGCGCTGAGTGGCTCCGCGCTGTAATGCGTTTTCTTCCGGAGTAACTTTGAACCACATGCCGCCTTTGAGTACGGTTTCAACCGCCGGGACAAGCTCGCTGCCAATTCGTCGCTTGGGAACGAAGCCGCGGACACCTATTTGCTTGAGCTTGTCGAGCAACAGAGGAGATTCGTGGAGGCTGATCGCTAATACGGCGGCGCGGGGACACGCGGCCAAAATTTGCTGCGCGGCTTGGATGCCGTCCAATGCTGGCATTTGTATGTCCAGCACCGCTACGTCCGGGCATTCCGTTTTGGCTTTTTCAATCGCTTCGGCACCGTCTGCGGCTTGCGCGACCAGCTCCCAGTCGCTTCGGGTAGCGATCATTAATTTCAATGAAGCGCGAGCCACTTCATGATCATCCGCTATCAAAATTCTGGTGGGCATCTTTCCTTCTTCTCCCACGGCCCCGGGCGTAAGACGGTGCTAAGTTGAAGGCTATCGACGGGAAGCCCGGCCATGCATCGGGTAGACGCTGTATTTCTGCTCTAAGTTGAAATCGCGCGTTTTAGAGACCTCAACTCGTGGCCTCCGGCCACAACGCTTGGGCCGGAGTGGATACCTTCTGTTTTGTATAGGAATGAGTTAACATTTACCTAGTTGAGGTAGCTATGCTCAGGAGTCGCAGCATGAAGGTTTCCGCCGTGCTGGCATTCGCTATTCTTTCGTCAGCGGCAGCGTTTTGCCAGGAAACCGCGCCGACGCCGCCACCCTATCGCGGTGTTGAGCAACATATTGCCGGAGTTTTTGTCACACCTGTCCCGAATGTTCCGTTCTCTGCAACCGTTGAGGTGGAAAGCTCTCAAGTGTTGCCTGACGGCTCTACCGAACAGAAGAAAACGTTTAACAACATCGCGCGCGACTCTGCAGGCCGTATATACAACGAACGGCGGACATTGGTGCCAGCGTCTTTCGACGGAACTCCACGGATTGTTTCGATGCACTTATACGATCCACAAAACCGGTTGAGTACTTTCATGGATCCTTCCACGCACATTGCGCGGCAAAGCGTTCTACCTAAGCCGGAAGTGGACGCTTCGAGGCAGGTGATAAAGTCTTCCGCTCAAGGGGAAGACCTGGGCAGCGACACGATGGAAAATGTGGAAGTTCACGGAACGCGGACAAGCAAGACTATTCCCGCGCAGTTTAGCGGTACTGGACAAGCAATCGTGGTGACCGACGAATACTGGTATTCCGAAGATCTCCATTTGAACATGCTGGTGAAACACAACGACCCACGAACGGGTGAGCAAAGCGTCACCGTGACGCGTGTAAATCGTGCCGAGCCTGACCAAGCGATGTTCCAGGTACCGTCCAGCTACAAGATTGTGGATGAAACTCCGGTAAGCCAATAAAGCAAAAAACTTCGCTCTAACCGCATACGGGCTTATTTCTGCGGCGTTAACGCCAAGTCTCGCTTGCTACATCGTCGCACAGCCGCTATTCTGAATGCTTCACGTTGCAGCCATGCATATCTACCTTGATTACAACGCGACGACGCCCGTGGACCGCGAGGTCCTTGAAGCAATGCTGCCGTATTTTGCCGAGAATTTCGGGAATGCAAGCTCGATTCATTCTTGCGGCCAGGATGGACGGTCTGCGGTGGATTCAGCTCGCGACTCCGTCGCAGCGTTAATCGGCGCGAAGCCGGCGGAGATCGTATTCACGAGCGGAGGTACGGAAGCCGACAACCTCGCGCTTTTTGGCTCGGTGGCGGCTTCGAATCAGCCTCGCAAGCACATTATTACTACGGCGATCGAGCATCATGCTGTCTTGAACGCCGCTCAAGCGCTTGAACGGCAGGGCATCGAAGTCACCTACATTTCGGTGGGTTCCGATGGAGTGGTCGATCCTCAAGACATTCGGCGGGCATTAAGGCCTGAAACAATTTTGATCAGCGTGATGCATGCGAACAACGAACTCGGCACGATCCAGCCCGTTGAGAAAATTGGACGAATCGCCGCCGAGGCCGACGTTTACTTCCACTGCGACGCGGTGCAATCGGCCGGAAAGTTGCCGCTTAATGTTGACAGTCTTGGTGTGAATTTGCTTTCCATCTCCGCGCACAAAATTTATGGACCGAAGGGAGTTGGCGCGCTGTACGTTCGCGGAGGGACCCCGATTGAGCCGCAATTTCATGGCGGACATCACGAGCGCGACCGCCGTCCTGGCACTGAAAACGTTCCGGGTATTGTGGGATTTGGCAAGGCAGCCGAGCTGGCGGAAATGAATCGCGAGGCGGACATGGCAGGCATAGAAATGCTTCGCGACCGTTTGGAGGAAACGTTGACGGAGGCGTTGCCGGCGGTGCGTGTGAATGGAGATCGTTCGCCGCGAGTGGCGAACACTACGAACCTCGCTTTTGCCGGAGCTGGCGGGGAAGCGCTGGTCATCGCGCTGGACCTCCAAGGCATTTCGTGCTCGACCGGTGCGGCGTGCTCTTCGGGAGCCGTGGAGCCCTCGCACGTGTTGCTCTCGATTGGGCTGTCGTCCGATGAAGCACGATCGAGTTTGCGTTTCAGCTTGGGCCGGGGGACGACGTCTGATGAAATCGATCGCGCCACCGCTATCATTCCGCCGACGGTGGAACGACTGCGCGCACTATCACCGCGCGCGTTGAGTTCTGTGCACACGCGGTAAATTTTCGATGCCAAATCCATTAGTCCAACTCGAAGGTTTTTGCGAATCTGCGGATGCCACTCGCCTTTTGGAGCAGTCCATGAAAGCGCAATATGCCGCCCTCGCGGAACAGAACGGGCATCGTGCTGACACCGGCAAGGCTGCGCCGGTTGCAGTGGCCATGAGTGGCGGAGTTGACAGTTCCACCGTTGCAGCGATGATGAGCGCGGGGGGACAGCAAATCATTGGATTGACCATGCAACTTTGGAATCAGCGACGCTTGCCGCAGCTTCAGAGCGCCGAGCCCGCACAACATCGTTGTTGTTCAATTGACGATGTATATGATGCGCGCCGGGTCGCGGAACATCTGCACATCCCGTTTTACGTGGTCAACTTCGAGCGTGAGTTCGAGAAGAACGTGATACGTCCTTTCGTGGACGACTATCTGGAAGGCCGCACTCCGATTCCTTGCACGCTTTGCAACAATCACGTGAAGTTCGATCAGTTACTTCTGACTGCACGACAAATTGGCGCGGAGCGTATTGCCACGGGGCATTACGCGCGAGTCCGCTATAATTCCGACTCCGGGCGGTACGAACTCTTGCGCGCTGTGGATGAATCGAAAGACCAGAGCTATTTTCTGTTTGGCCTGACTCAGGAGCAGCTTGCGCGCACTGATTTTCCGCTTGGCGAGCTCTCCAAGGGCGAAGTCCGCGAAATTGCGCGGCGTTTGCAAGTGCCGGTGGCGGAAAAGGCGGAAAGTCAGGAAATTTGTTTTGTACCCACCGGAAATTATGTGCGCTTCATCGAAGGCTATCTTCACGAGCAGGGACGGACGCTGCCGGAAGAGGCCGGCGACATCGTTACGACGGCCGGGGAAGTGCTGGGCCGGCACGACGGTTTGCATCGCTACACGGTAGGTCAGCGCAAGGGACTGGGCATTTCAGCAGGGCGTCCGATGTATGTGGTGGCGCTGGATCGCGCAAAGAATCGGTTGGTCGTGGGCGAAGATCGAGAGCTGCGAAGCACGATCTGCGAAGTCCGCGACGTGAATTGGATTCCCTACGCGGTTCCAGGCGGCGTGGTGCGGGCGAAGATTCGCATTCGCAACCGACACGAACCTGCGGATGCTGAGATCACCCCGGTTGGGCTGACTGACGCACGAATTATTTTTGAAGAGCCACAGAGGGCCGTCACGCCTGGACAGGCCGCTGTATTTTATTCGGGCGAACGTGTGCTAGGTGGCGGCTGGATTCGTTGAGGTTTTACCGGTCAGATAAAAAGTTCTTCGTCCTGAGTAGCGCCGTCAGATTCGCCTCGACGGCCTTGCGCCCCGCGAAGCACATCGATTCCGACTTTTACGCCCTTCAATACCGCGGAGACCTGTTGCACCGGAGCCCACAAGGTTTTGCGAACTTTCGAGCCGGTGTCCTCAATCACTTCCAGCGCGCCAGTCAATATTTGGTCGGCTCTTATTACTTGAACGCGGAGCCGTTCCAGACTGTCGCTCAAGACGCGATCAATTTTCTGGGCTTGCCCACGCGCCAGACGCGTAATCTCGGCCGTATCGCCTGTGATGCTGGCGATTTTGTCTTCGGAGTCTTCCAGGATGCGATTCACGCGAAGCAGGATGGGGTCAACGCGAACTTTCAAGTCCGTGGCCATGGTGGTGAACTTCTCGATCGCGGTCTTCATCTGGAGATACATGCCCAAAAGGATTGCCATTTGAACAACGATCGCGACCGCCGCGATCACAATAAATGCTTCAATCCAGACGTTCATGGAATTCCTCGCAGCTGCTTGCTATGCCTTCGCTTCCCGCCGGTAAGCGTCTTTGCCTGCTTCCACCGCCGCAGAAACGCCTTCCTTCTGCCGATCCATGATCTCTTTGCTGCGCTCGATCAAATCTTCCGCGCGCTCGCGAAGTTCCCGCGCCTTGCGCTGCGCATAGTCGCGGCCTTCGTCGGCCTTTGAGGTCAAATATTCTCTTGTTTCTTCGCCGGACTTCGGGGCGAAAAGGATACCTACGAGCGCGCCAATTCCCAAACCTGCCAGAAAATAGCTCACTTTCGAGCCGGCATTGTTGTCACCCACAAAGCACCTCCAAAGTTAAATTCGCTAGATTTGACCTTAGCATAGGCCCTAGCTACAAGCAATGGCGCGAAACCATTAGAAAAGGCGGGAAATATTTGTAGACGCAGCCGTTACCGAGAAGCTTCCTTCTAATTTGGATGACGGAAATAAATAGGATTCGTAGTCCAAATTCGCCAGAGCAACCGCGGCGTCGGTCTCGGATTAAACTTGCGACTTCGGTGCCGGGGGGGCTGCCATAGGGGCATCGGCTGCGCGGAGCGCGGCGTAAATATGTTCGGCGCGCGAACGTGGCAATTCGGAAGCGAGTTCGCCTACTGTAAGCTGCTTCAAACGGGTAACGCTGCCGAAGCGGCGAAGGAGCTTCCGCGCCGTCTTTTCACCCACGCCGGGAATTTCGGTGAGCGATGTGCGCAGTCGGCGGCTGGAACGCCGTTGCCGGTGAAAGGTGACGGCGAAGCGATGGGTTTCATCGCGAATTTGTTGAATTAGGTGCAGAACCGGCGAATGGCGTTCGAGGACGATAGGTTCATCCTCTCGTCCCAAGACATAGAGAATCTCTTCTTTCTTTGCGATGCTGGCTAGCGGCTGATTGATGATGGCAAGTTCTTCCAGCGCCTTGGCCGCTGCGTGAAGCTGACCGATTCCGCCGTCAACCAAAATCAGACTTGGCAGCGGCTTTCCTTCATTTTGTAGCCGGTGATAGCGGCGCTCCACAGCTTCCTGCATACTTGCGAAATCGTCGCGAAGCCGGCCTTCGGATTTCTCCTCGCAGTTTTCCATGGCTTCACCGCGAATGATAAATTTCCTATAATCCGATTTTTTCATCCGGCCCGATTCCCAAACGACCATCGACGCCACTGTGTCGGAACCTTGGATATGCGAAATGTCGAAGCATTCGATTCGTTGCGGAGCAGTGGAGAGATTGAGTGCGGACTGCACGGCTTCGATAATCGCTTTGGAGCTGGGTTTCAGAACACGGAAGCGTTGGATGAAGGATTGTTTGGCGTTTCTTTCCACCAGTTCCAGAAAAGCGTGTTTCGGACCTCGTTGCGGAGCAATGATTTCCACGCGATGGCCGGCGCGCTCGGTGAGAACTTCCTCGAGGAGCTCACAATCTTCGAAAGCCAGGGGAGTATTGATGTAACGGGGCAAATAGGCCGCGTCGAGGTAAAGCTGTTTCAGAAGCGATGGCAAAAATTCCGCGGGATCGAACTCCTCCAGATCTTCCCAGTAGAAATCGCGACGGTCAACAACGCGCCCGCCTCGCAAGTGGAAGAGATTTACGGCAACTTGTGGAGGCTCGGCGTACCAGGCTAGTACGTCAGTGTCGTCTCCAGAAGCTGCGGCAATTTTCTGGCGCTCCTCCATTTCTGTGAGAGTGCGCAGAAGGTCGCGATAGCCAGCGGCTTCTTCGTAGCGCTCTTCTTCGGATGCGATCTCCATACGTTCTTCCACACTACTTGCGAGATCGCTACGGCGGCCTTCCAGGAACAAGCGAACGTCGTGAGCGGCTTCCGCATATCGGTCGTCGGTAATGAGTTCCTTCACGCACGGACCCAGGCAGCGGTGAATGTAATATTGCAAACAAGGCCGCGAATGATTACGCGTGAGGTCCACGGTGCAGGAGGGGACCATGAAATGTTTGTGAATAAGATGGACCAAGCGATAAGCCAAGCCAGCCGGAAAGTAAGGCCCGAAATAGATTGAGCCGTCTTTCTTTAGGCGACGTGTGACATATACGCGAGGGTATTTTTCGAAGGCGGTGTATTGAATATAAGGATAGGTTTTGTCGTCGCGAAGAAGGATGTTGAATTTCGGCTGATGCTGCTTAATCAAGTTGTTTTCCAGCGCCAGCGCTTCTTTCACGTTGTCGACGACGATGTAATCGACGTCAACAACTTCGCGCATCAGGGAGCCGGTCTTGGCGTCCTGTATGTTCTTGTCCAGAAAGTACGAGCGCACGCGGTTGCGCAGAGACTGGGCTTTTCCGACATACAGCACTTTTTCGGCGGCATCCCGGAATAGATAGACTCCGGGCTGCGTGGGCAAATTGGCAACTTTTTCGCGGAGTTCCATCGATGCGTTACAATATTATCGGGATCCAAGCAGTTAGCGGGTTTGAATCGCCGACCGCTGTACAACTTTAATGATAGCAAACGCAACAAATTCAAGCAGGCCGATGCTTTATCGGATGCTAAAACTGGCGTTGCTGATAGGTGTGTGTACATGTCCGGCAAAGTCTTTTCAGCAGGCGCAAGACCCGCGGCAGCAAAAGCCTCAGCCGCAGTCTGATCAGGCAAACCCATCGCACCCGTCACAAGCGCCGCCTTTGGGGCCGGGTGAATCCTCCTCGGCGAAGCCAGAGCAGACTGGGGACCCAACCGCGCCGCAGCCAGAGCCGCAACCGGAAAAGCCGGCGACGACTCCGACCCCTGGAGCGAAGACTGCGCCTTCAAATGCCGCAAAACCCGGTGTGCTGCCGCCCGAAAATAATGCGGCGTGGGATCCCTTTCACGCAGCGCAGGACATGGACGTCGGCACATTTTATATGCACAAAGGCGATATGGACGCGGCCATCGGACGATTTCAGGACGCTATTCGTTTACGGCCAAATTTCGCGAAGCCTCGACTCATGATCGCCGAGATTTACGAGAAAAAAGGCGACAAGTCCGAGGCGTTGCGCTACTACAAAGAATATCTGCAGGTTTTCCCAGACGCGCCGGACGCTGCAAAAGTTAAGAAGAAAATCGAGAAGCTCTCCAAAGAGTAGGTCCTGCCTGTCTCGAGGAAATGCTCAGCAAACTCTCAACCGCCACGGAGTAGAGTTGCTTCCGCGATTTGGGTGCGCTTCCGCCACTCGCAAGAAGCGATTTACGAGTGAGCGACACCGCTGTTTGTTTTCCACGTCAGTATCCGACATTGTAATAGAATGACGCGTCAAATTTCTTAACTGAGTTATGTCTCATTGAAAAATGGAATTACGTAAAGATCCCATCACGCGAAGCTGGGTTGTCGCGGGCCACCCGGAGCGCGAGAAAGTTCGCCCCGATCCATGTCCACTCTGTGGAGAGAGGCGCACGCAGACGGGGACGATCTTGGATTTGCCTGCGCATGGGCCTTGGCAGGTGCGCGTGCATCCGCATTTTCGCCCGCTGTATCGCATCGAAGGCGAACCAGGGCGCGAAGCCGAGGGAATCTACGATCGCATGGCGGCAACCGGGGCCCACGAAATTGTCGTGGAGACTCCAGAGCATACGCGGCAGCTGGCACGGATGAGCGACGAAGAAATCGACCGCGTGCTGGAAGCGTATGCACTGCGCATCGCAGATTTAAAGCGAGACGCCAGATTCAAGTATGTCACCGTGTTCAAGAATCAAGGAGCGCAAGCCGGGGAAGAGTGGCCGCACGCGCATTCGCAGATTACGGCTACGACGTTTGTCCCACGCAGAATTTTGTACGAATTGCGCGCCGCGCGCGAATGGTACCGCGACCGCGAACGATGTGTTTTCTGCGACATTCTGCGCCAGGAAATTCGGCAGGCGAAGCGCATGGTGGATAACGCGGGGGACTACTATGCGTTTTGCCCTTACGCATCACGGGTGCCGTACGAAGTGTGGTTAATGCCCAAAACGCACAACCACCAATTCGAATATCCGCAGCCGAACGAAAACCGCAGCAACCTGGCCAGCCTGCTGGGAAGGACACTGCGAAGGCTGCTGAAATTTTCGGAAAATTATCACATGGTCATGCACACTGCTCCCAACACGCTGCAAACCAAAGGGGAATTAAGCGAATATTGGCGCACGATCGCGGGCGATTACCATTGGCACATCGAAATTCTTCCCATCGTAGAGCAGAGAAGCAAGTCTTATAGCATCAAGGAAATTTATTTTAATGGGACGCTGCCCGAAGAAGCGGCAGAAAGCCTGCGCAAGATCGATCCAGGCAAGTAATGGAATCGGAGTGGATATTTTGAGGGAACAGGCTAGCCAGCGCGGTGGAATTTTCTCAAAACTTCTGTTTCTGATTTTCTTAATTGTGTTTGTGGCCATCATTTATCTGGCGCGCTATCCAATTTTGCGTTTTGCCGGGGAGTTCTGGGTGGTGGACGAAGCCCCGCAGGTTTCAGACGTGATCGTGATTCTCAGTGATGATAATTACGAGGCGGCGCGGGCGACGCGAGCGGCCCAGCTTTTCAAATCCGGCATGGCGCCGCACATTCTAGCTAGTGGACGCTTGCTGCGACCCTACGCCGGCATTGCCGAGCTGATGGAGCACGATTTAAAAGCCCAAGGAGTGCCGGCAAATGCGATCGTGCCTTTAGCCCATCGGGGAACGAACACGCGAGAAGAAGCAATTGCCGACGCACAGGAGATCGCCTCGCACGGTTGGAAGAAAGTTTTGCTGGTGACTTCGAACTATCATACTCGGCGAGCGGATTACATTTTCGCTCGCACGCTTCCCAGAGGCACCGAGCTTCGAGTGGTCTCCGCCCCCGACTCCGAGTACGATCCGAGCACTTGGTGGGAAAATCGCACGGGGCTGAAGAGGTTTCTCTATGAAACAGCCGGATACATCGTCTGTTTATGGGAATTGCGTCACAGCGAGGTGCAGGCGTCTTGAGTGGCGTGACCACTCACCTTGGGCTAAGTAACCATTATTTCAGCTTTGAGACTGGATAGGCGGCTAGCCCCTACCAAATCGTCACTCCGCTCAACGCCGCGATTTACTCAGGAACGCCTCTGTACTATAGTTTGGACATCGCTTGGGACCCTGGCCGCCCGGCGTAAAGACCTAATCATTTCTGGGGGAGAAATCTAATGTGGAATAAATCCGCCGAGGCCAAACCGTCTTCGCAGGCGAGCGAGACCTCAGTCCCAGTAATACCAGCACCAGCGGCAAACTCGCAGCAAAGTCTCAATGCTCCTCCGGCTTCGCCGACGCCGCAGACTTCCGCTCAGGTAAATCCGATTATAATTCCTAGTTCCAATAGCGTGACCACGATCGCGGCCGGACTGAAAATTAGCGGCGAGATTTCTGGGACTACTGACCTATACATTGATGGCGAAACCCAAGGAAAGGTTCGACTGCCGAATGCTCGCGTGACTGTTGGGCCGAACGGCCGCGTTCAAGCGGATATCGAAGCGCGGGAAATCATTATTGAAGGAACGGTGCTCGGCAACCTTAAAGCCGGCGAGAGGTTGCACCTTGGAGCCGCCAGTCGTGTGCAAGGCAGCTTTCTGACGCCTCGATTTGCGATTGAAGATGGAGCGCGGTTGCGCGGCAAAGTGGAGATGGTGCGTGCGAGCGGCTCACAGTCTGAATCCAGCGTCGGGACAGGCGCGGAAGCAGGAAAAGCGAAAGCCATGTCTGCAAGCGGGAAGGACGAGTAGATCGCCATGAGCTGGCAAGCCAAACCTCGCTTGACTTCGATGCCGGTGTCCGACGTGCGCGCTAAACCTGGGCCGTCGGCGCTGGCCACGTCGTCCGCAAACGTTCGCGTATCCAATGGGCTGAAGGAATTTTTGTGGCTGCTCAGCGATTCGAAACAAGGGCGCATCCTGGATCTCGGTCAAGTGTCGCAGGCCACTCTGACTTTCTTCATCGAGAAAGGCTTCCGCGTTTCAACCGAAGATTTGCTGCGCGCGTGGAAGGAATTTCTGGTCGCGGAAGAGGAGAATTTCCGTAAAGCTCCGGTAGGGAATAGTCTGGCCGAAGTTTCGCCAACGCTATTCGCGGATAAATTCCTCGAAACAGCGCTAGAGTATCCTGCGGAGCATTTTCACGGAGTGTTGGCCTGGGATATTTTTGATTACCTGGATGCGCAGCTTTTGCCCAAAGTCATGGATAAGCTGTACTCGATATTGCAACCGGGCGGGGCGGTACTCTCACTCTTTCACAGCCGCACTCCCGAGCGATTCTCCCGCTATCGCATAGCGGATCCGCAGTCTATTGAACTTTTGCCGGCGTCCACGCTGTCAGTTCACGCGCGCGTTTTTCAGAACCGCGAGATTCTGGATATTTTCGGGAAGTTCCGTTCATCGAAGACCTTTGTGGGGCGCGATCAGGTGCGCGAAGGCCTTTTCCTTAAGTAGCTATCTCGTCAGATTCTTCGAATCCTAATCTTCTGTTGGCTCCGCCGGATTAAGCGGAGTTCTCTCTTTATGTCTAGGCGCCTTCCAGGTGTGATAAGCAGCAGGAAGAAGTGAAACGACGATGACCGCGGCAATTACATAGTGGATGTGCTTATCGATGTGCGGATCGGACTTGCCAATCGTGAACCCCAGAAGGATCATTCCCCAGACCCAGCAAATCCCTCCGATAATGTCGTATACAAGATAGCGCGAATACTTCATCCCTGCAGCGCCAGCCACCGGCGGGCAAAAAGTCCGAATAATCGGGACGAATCGCGCCAGGATAATCGTCTTGCCGCCATAGCGCTCGTAGAATTCGTGAGCCCTTGTCAGATGGCGCTTCTTGAAGAATCTGGAATCCTCGCGTCGGAATAAGCTCGGACCTGCCTTCCAGCCAATAAAGTAACCCAATTGATCGCCCGCTATGGCGCAGAGGGTCACCAACGAAAGCAGCCACGCCAAGTGCAGCTTTCCCGCACCGGCAAAAACTCCGGCCGTGACCAGCAGGGAATCGCCGGGCAGAAAAAATCCTACGAACATTCCGGTCTCGACGAAGACGATGATGCAGACCATGAACGTCCCGCCCCAGTCGAGCAGGCCGCGGATGTCGTAAAGACGCGCTAGAGTTTGCTTCAGGAATTCGATCATTTAGCTTCTTTCACGGGATTTTTCTACAGCCAACGAAGCAACAAGTCCTGTAGACACAATAACATTAAAGCCCGTCGAAGCGAGCCGCGATGTCCTAGTACTTTTCTCCTACCACGTATGGCCCCCTGTACCATTGGCCACTCCGGTCCCCTGTACGAAGATGCAGCTGTACGAGGGAAGAACTTGGAGGGGGCAAATCATGGAAGGTGGATACGCAGCCTGGATGGGCCAGCCGGTGGTTCTCCGAGTGGTAGCAGGCAACCTTCGAGTACCGTTGCGCGGGCGGTTGATGTCGGAAACAAACGAGATTATAAGGCTGCGAATTGCGGATAGCTGGGACGTCGACATCTTCAAGTCAATGGTCGTAGCGGTGGAGCACGACAATCCGGTTTACGTTGTCAATTAAGGGGGAAGCGTGAGCGCACTGGCTAACAACAGCTTCACGTCGGAAACCGAAGCAGATGCGATGGTGCTTCCCGGTTCCTGGGAGGATACGAATATGCGCGCCCGGCTGGAGACCTTGCGCGACACAATTTTGGTGGTGGCACTTCAAATGATTTTTCGAGCAACCTTAGTCATGCGGCGCTGGAACTACTAAGCCCAAGGTTACTCAACTAGCTTCCCCGGCCCCTCCTCAACCCCCCGCCCCAGGCCTGTGCCCCCAGGCCTGGGGTTCTTCTTTAAGCGCGGCAATTTTGCTTTGCTTCTCGAACTAGACGAGTTGCGACTTTGAGTTGGCACCGCGAATTCTCTTTGACTCTCTGAGTCATCCTCTATAAGACTAGGCCGGTTCCATTCCTATATGAGACTAACTGTCGCCGACTGGGCCGTAGTCGCGGCCTATCTCTTATTTACCCTCCTGCAGGGACTGTATTTTCGCAAACGCTCAAGCGGCAGCACGGCCGATTATTTCGTCTCCGGACGGCGCGCGGCTTGGTGGTTGATTGGCACTTCAATGGTGGCGACGACATTCGCCGCGGACACTCCGTTGGTAGTTACGGGCTTGGTCTATAAATTTGGAATCGCGGGAAATTGGATTTGGTGGAGCATGCTTCCGGCCGGCATGATGACGGTTTTTCTCTTCGCACGGCTGTGGGTTCGCGCAGGACTTCTGACGGACGTTGAATTTGCCGAATTGCGGTATGCGGGGAAGCCCGCTGCTTTCTTGCGCGGATTTCGCGCGTTGTACCTCGGCCTGTTGATCAACTGCGTGATCCTGGGTTGGGTCACGAAAGCCATGACCACAATTGTCAGCGTTGTGATGGGACTGGATGATCGCAGGTCACTTGCTCTGTGCGTATTCTTTCTGATTCCGTTTACAGGCTTGTACGTTTCGCTCGGTGGTCTGTGGGGAGTGTTGTGGACGGACTTATTTCAATTTGTACTCAAGATGGGCGTCGTAATTGCGGTGGCCTGGTATGGAGTGCGCGCTGCCGGAGGGATGAGTGAGCTGCTCTCCAAGCTTGGGGCGATGCAAAAGTCGGCAGGGCCTGGCGCGGCGAACATTATTTCGTTTTTTCCAGATTTTTCGAGGGGTTTCGCCAGCGAGGCATTATGGACAATCCCTGTGATCACCTTTTGCGTATATCTAGGTGTGCAGTGGTGGGCCTTTTGGTATCCAGGGGCCGAGCCGGGAGGAGGAGGTTACATCGCGCAGCGGATTCTGAGCGCGCGCAACGAACGAGAAGGGCTGCTTTCGGTTTTATGGTTTAACTTTGCGAATTATGCGTTGCGGTCTTGGCCCTGGGTGATTGGCGCGCTCGCCGTTGTGGTTTTATATCCGCAGCTTGCACGACCGGAGTCAGGATATATTTTGCTGGCGGTTGACCACCTGCCGCGCGCGGCGCGAGGGCTGCTCGTCGCCGGATTTCTTGCGGCGTTTATGTCGACGATCGCGACACATTTGAACTGGGGTAGTTCCTATCTTGTTTCGGATTTTTATAGGCGGTTTGTGAAGCGCGACGCGACCGAAAAACATTATGTTTCTGTTTCGCGGTGGACCACAGCGTTGCTCGTTATTGCGGGCGCGTGCGTCTCGTGGGAGCTCGCTTCGATCCGCTCGGGCTGGCAGATTTTGCTGGAAGTGGGAGCGGGAACAGGCAGCGTCTATCTGCTGCGTTGGTATTGGTGGCGGATCAACGCATGGAGCGAGATTGCCGCGATGACGACTGCATTAATCGTTTCGGTGACCTTTCGCGCGATTGCGCCGTTCCACGGTTCGGAACCCGCAGTTTTCGCCAAGCAGACTTTGGCAACCACGCTGATAACTACGACGGTATGGGTGCTGATAACTCTTTTAACTCCTGCCGAGCCTGATGATACGCTCGTGAAGTTTTACCGCCGAGTCAGGCCGGACGTCTCCGGCTGGAAGCCGATTGCGGGCATTGTAAAAGATTCATCGCCCACTAAAGACTTGGGCCGTAATCTGGTAGACTGGGTCATCGGCTGCACCATGGTTTATGCCGCACTCTTCGGCGTGGGGAAATTTTGCATATTGGAATTCTGGCAGGGGTTTCTGTTCTTAGCAGTATCGATTTCTTGCGCCTCATTCATCTATCGGAGCCTGAATCAAGCCTATTGATAGTCGGTCTTTTTCTGGATGGTGGCGGAAAGGGCCGGCCCGGCATACGTTCGCAGTCTTTATAGGAAGCGCTAAAAAGTTCCAAATCGACAGTGGGAGATTGTTCTGAGTCGCGGTATTATGCGCAGTCACGCCAACAATTGAGGGGAGACTAGATGAGGATTGCCAGCGTTGCGAGTGCTTTTCCGGAAAATTACTACAACCAGCAAGTTCTGACGGACGCTTTGAAAAATGATTGGCGGCACCGGTTGGCCAATCCCGATATTCTCGATCGCCTCGACGAGAGCATGAAAGTGGAGGGGCGCTACTTAGTTCACACGCTCGATTTTTACGAGAACCTGACCACCTGGGGACAGGCCAACAATGCATGGATTGATCACGCGCTCGAACTGGGCGAAGAAGCTTTGTGCAAGGCGCTTCACGCGGCGGGCATGAAACCAAAAGAGCTGAGCGCGATTTACGTGACATCCGTTACGGGAATAGCCGCTCCATCCATTGATGCACGCCTGGTAAATCGAATGGGGCTTTCAACAAACATCAAGCGCATTCCCATATTTGGATTGGGTTGCGTGGCCGGCGCCGCGGGCATCGCTCGCGCCGCTGACTATGTTCACGGCTATCCAGATCAAGCGGCAGCGTTGCTCTCCATCGAGTTGTGCTCGCTCACGCTGCAGCGCGACGATCTTTCGATGGCTCATTTGATTTCGGCCATGCTTTTTGGAGATGGCGCGGCGGCCACCATTATCGTTGGATCGAAAAGAAAATCCGACGGACCTGAAATTCTCGCCACCAAATCAATCTTCTATCCCCACACAGAAAAGGTGATGGGTTGGGACATCTCCGAAAAGGGCTTCCGCATCGTATTATCGCCGGAGGTTCCAGACACTGTCGTAAAGCACCTCGGGAAAGACGTCGATGCTTTCCTGGCCGAGCAGGGCCACAAGAGAAGCGACATCAAGACCTGGGTTATGCATACGGGCGGCCCGAAGGTTCTGGAGGCCACAGCGACTGCGTTGGGTCTGAACGAAAAAGATTTGGCCGCTTCCTGGGAATGTTTGCGCAAGGTTGGCAACATTTCATCCACGTCGGTACTTCTTGTCCTTGAAGATGTTTATATGAATCGGCGTCCGGAACCGGGCTCGTTAAGCATTCTCGCGGCAATGGGGCCGGGTTTCTGTTCAGAATTGGTACTGTTGAAATGGTGAAAGGCGGTCTCTTCTGGGCGCTTATGCGGATGTCCTGGTTATTGGAGCGGGACCTGCTGGAATCGCAACCGCGATTGCAGCGACCCTTAAGGGACTTCGCGCAAAAGTTTTAGATTGCAGAAAGCCTCCGATTGCGAAAGCTTGTGGGGAAGGATTACTCCCTGGCGCCGTAGCAAGTTTGGTCGGCCTCGGTATTAAGTTGGATTCATGCCACGGATACCCATTCCGTGGTGTTTCTTTTTCAGACCAGGAATCTTCCGCTAGCGCGAGAATCTCCCACGGCACGGGCTATGGAGTGCGACGCAGCACACTGCATTCATTATTGGTGGAGCGGGCGAGCGAACTCGGTGTGAGCTTTCATTGGGGCGTTCGGGTTACAGGTTTTGACGCGCGTGGCGCGTTTGTCGATGGCGCGCATATGCCGTGCAAATGGCTCGTGGGGGCCGACGGGCTAAACTCACATGTGGGAAAATGGGCTAATCTAAGTTCTAAACGCGCGCGATTCTCCCGGTTCGGATTCTCTCAGCACTACGCCGCGTCTCCCTGGACCGATCTGGTTGAAGTTCACTGGGGGCCGGGCTGCCAGATGTTCGTCACTCCCACAGCCGCTGACGAAGTGTGCGTTGCGCTTCTATCGCGCGATCCTGGACTGCGAATTGAACGTGGTTTAGCTTATTTCCCGGCGGTAGCCAAGCATTTGAATGGCGCGCGTCCTCGTACAGCGGAATTGGGAAGTGTGACGGCGCTCGGCCATGCTCGTCGGGTAATCACCGGAAACGTAGCGCTGGTGGGAGATGCATCGTTTACCGTAGACGGAATCGCCGGGCTCGGGTTGAGTCTTGCTTTCCAGCAGGCTGTCCTGGTGGCAGATGCCATTTCGCGCGAGGATTCGAAACTTTACGAAGCCGCGCATCGCAAGATCTCTGCGGCCCCGTGGCGAATGACTCGGCTGCTGCTTCTTATGGATCAGAGCGCCTGGGTGCGAAGAAAGGTCCTCCGCCTATTTGCGCGCGAGCCCGCCCTATTTTCAAAAATGATGTCCGCGCACATGTCGCAAACCATGCATGAGAGCTTGCTGGCGACGGAGGTGGTAGGTCTTGGCTGGCAAGTGCTGCGAGCTTGATCGTGCAGAGATTAAGGGCCGCTTCCGCATCAGCTCATCCTTCCAAAAACTTTAATCGAGCGCTCTTTCTTCGGCCGAACGTCGCCAGAAGTTTCGGGGCGCAATATATCGCCGCGGTTCTCGCGAGCTTTCTTTTCTTGGCTTCGGTGGCTCACGCGCAAGCCACCGGGCCGCGCGTATTTAATCTAGATTCCGCACAATCTACGATTAAGTTTACTCTAGACACTACTCTCCACACGGTTGAAGGGACATTCAAGCTCAAGAGCGGCCAACTAAGTTTTGATCCGGCGACGGGTAAAGCCAGCGGGCAAATTATCGCGGACGCCACGAGCGCCGATACCGTCAACAAAGGCCGGGACAAGAAAATGCATCAGCAAATCTTGGAGAGCCAGAAATATCCCGAGATTATTTTTATTCCGCAACAAGTGAAGGGTTCAGTCAACCCGCAAGGCGCGTCGCAGGTGGAAGTATCGGGCATCTTTCGAATTCACGGTCAAGACCATGGCACTACGCTGACAGTATACGTTCAGCCGCCTGCCGGAGATGAGATTCAAGTTTCCGCGCACTTTTCCGTGCCGTATGTTCAATGGGGCATCAAAAGCCCCAGCACGTTCCTGCTTCGAGCCAGCGATACTGTGGAGATCGAGGTCCACGCAAGTGGACATTTCGTTTCCGCGCATCGCTAGCTTCACGCCCCAGAAATCACGGACTCGTTTTCTAGAAGCGTGTTCCCCGGAATTAGACATGCATGGCAGTTAGTATTTTTTTTCTCGGCCAAAAAAGACTGGCGCCGGTCTCAAGGGTAGATAGGCGCCAGTCGTGTCTTTCGTTTGTGTCCACCGGCCGAAGCCAGTGTCAGGTCTCTCTTGCGTAAAAGCTTACGAATTGCAAAGTCGATTCAGCTAGCGATTGTTGCCACCTCCATCGAAGTTGAACAGTTCGAATAGGTCGCTGATGGCCGGGCTATTGAGCGGCACATATGGGTTTTCCGGCAGCGCGAATGGATTGGGGAAATTGTCCCGGCTACGCTTTGAGACCGGGGGCAAATTCCAGTTTCTCTCGATGAACTTGAGGATGGAAACGTGATCCGCGTAGTCGTGTGCGACGCGCCCGCCCGTTGCGTAGGGAGACACAACGAGGAAGATAATGCGGGTGCCATCACCGAAAAAGTCGAGCGGCTGGACGTAACCGGAGTCGTAATAGCCGCCGCCTTCGTCCTCGGTAATGAAGATCGCGGTGTCGTTCCAATAGGGCGACTTCTGGACCATTTCCACGATCTTCTGCGTGAAGCCTTCGAACAGGTCGAGCTTCGAAGAAGCGGGGTGGCCGTCCACGAACCCGCTGGGCTTCACGATCGAAACGGCAGGAAGCGTGCCGCCCTGGATGTCGTGGTAAAGGTCAATCGTGTCCTGGATGTGGGCGGCGCGCACCGCCGGGTTCGCCATGATGGAAGTGTCGTATTGGAACGGGTTGCAAATGTTACAGTATTCATCGGCGTTCGTGATGAGACCGTT
Source organism: Candidatus Acidiferrales bacterium (assembly GCA_049693615.1). Classification (GTDB taxonomy): domain Bacteria; phylum Acidobacteriota; class Terriglobia; order Acidiferrales; family UBA7541; genus Palsa-295. The sequence goes on from JBAVQB010000029.1 coordinate 237,489, forward strand.
GAAGAGTTGATTCTCCGAGCCCACCGCGCCGTAATTGACCTGGTACTTGTCCTCGGCGATGTAGCAGTTCGAGTTGGACAATGTTGGTACCGCACAGGGGGACTGACCTGGCTTACCAACACCGGCATAGTCGTCCCACTGATCGCCGTAATACTTCCACGAAATGTTGTGAGCAATAAGATCATCGCCGATGCTGGGCGTGGAAGACGGTGGAATCGTGTATATCGTGTTCAACGGGCTTGGATCGGTGTATGCGTTTTCGCCCAGGCCGAAGTAGCCGGGGTTGTAATTGTTCAGCAGGTAGTAGCGGCCCGGCTCACAGCGCGGATCGATCGGGCGCGGGAGAGAACGGAGATAGGTCACGATCGTCGAGACTCCCGGCTGAGTCGGGTCGGAGCAGTTGCTGTAGGAACCTCCGCCGTAGGCGGGTGAACCAAACGAGCCGTCGCCATAACCGTCTTCGGTATACCAGTTATTGGTGTTGGCCTGGGGGTTCGGATTCTCGATTTCGTCCAGGACAGTTGCGGTGCCTGCCGGCGTGGTTCCTCCGGTAGCTACTAAATGCGGTGGCACGAATGGGGTGGCGCTGTTGGGATCGAAGAAAAAGATCGCGTCGCCGTGGCCGAACATGATGTGGTTGGCGCCGGTGCCGCCATCAACCGACTGGTGGAAGTTGTCGCTAATCGAATAGGTATCGGCGAGGCTCTTGAAGTAAGGGACGTCGCCTTGCTGCATGTTGTAGAAGCCCAGGGCGGTGGAGCCTTCCCCAGTGGTTACGGTCGGGCTGGGCGCATATTCGGTGCTGAAGTCCGCCGGTTGTGGCAGGCCGTTGAGTTGCTTAGAAGAGCCTGCTCCGGTAGCTACTTCGACCCAAGAGAATAACTGGGCATTGCAACCGGAAGGATTCTCGAAAGTCGAACGTGACGCGTCGCAATTCTCCTGCTGCCACATCTGGTAGAAGCGATGGACAGGGCTAGCAGCATAGTCGGTGTAGGTGAAGGTGTTACCATTTGTCAACTGAAACGGACCCGGCATTAGCATCGAGAAGAACGGCGCCGTGTTGCTAACCCCCGTTATCCGCGTGTCCGGGGTTTTATGCGGGAGCAAAGTGCCACCGGAAACCAAGGATTGATAGTAGCTTGATGGCAAGCCGTTTTCGGATTGCGTCGCCAACGTTATGCTGTTTCCAGGAATGTACGAGACGGCTGGATCGCCGAAGGCGTCCTCAGAGCCCCCGACGAGGGGTGCCGGTAGCACGTTGCCTGGGAACGGCTGCTTGGGCGGGTCCAGCAGGAAGGCATCAGGGATGCTGTCCGTCGCGGCGAGTTGCTGCGCCTTCGAGAAATTGCGTCCGGGAGTGCCGTCGGCGTTCACGATCCCTTCCGAGAGCAAGTTCAGGGTGAATTGCCCGGGCTTGGGGACGTAGGTGGCAAAGACGTGGTCATAGCTGCGGTTTTCACCGATGATCACGATGAGGTGTTTGATCGGCGAGGTGGTATTACTGTCCCCGCCTTGTTGGCCCCGGTGGTCTTGTTGGTCTTGTCGCGCCTCAACCGGACTGGCCAAAGGACCGCCCACGGTAAATTGAAATAGGGCAAGCGACGTCAGACCGATACGCAGAACATTCATCGACTTTGAAGCGAAGTGCCTGTAGGACATGCATCCTCCTCTTTCTTTATGCGGTTTCTACCGCGCGACTTCGTTGATAATCCCTCAGTGTTGCTGCTGAATTTTTCTTGCGTGAATGGACGAAATAACTTGGGTAAATGAACAGTGATAAAGGGTGGAGCGACGCCACCAAAATTCTTCTAGATGTTATGCAGCAGAAATATTCGCAAAGCGGAATTTGGGAGATTTCTATTGGGGGGCGACTTCGACTGGAATTTCGTGCTTATCGCTCAACTACTCAGATCGTTCGGTCGGCCGAATGCTGCTTTGAATCGCCGGAGCAGCGGTTTTGTTCTCGCCAGCGGGCTCTACACGGATCACGCCCATCATTCCGCCGTCTTCGTGCTCGAGCAAATGACAATGATATACGAAGGTGCCAACGGTGTTCGGATCACGGAAATCCAGCCGTATTCTTACGCTCGGATATTGAAGGGTTTTACCGTTGTAGAAGGGCACATTGATGGTATCGCGCAGAAAAGGCTCGTTAACTGGCGTGCCGAACCAATCGAGCAGCATGAAGTGGGTCTGGTGAATATGGAACGCGTGTAGTTCAGTCGATCGGTTCTCAACGATCCAGTCCTCCACGTCTCCCTGCTTCACAACAATATTGGGGACGTCGGAGCTTGGATCGAATGGCGTGGGGGTTTGGCCCTCTACAGTGAGATAAAAAGTTGTTGCGCTATTGGGATCGTTGGGTTCGAGTAGCTTCTCTGAAAAATATAGCCTTCTAGTTCGTACAGGGGCTACGCTTCCCAGCCAGGGCAAAACGGGTGGAGGCAACGGCTTTGGGGAGGCATCCAATGTGGACCGCGGTTCCGGCGCATCCGCCGAAGCTTCAATTGAAGCCAAAGCCCGATTCGGATCATTTTCGCCTCCCACTCCAGTGTCCACGGTTCTAGTCACTAGTAGCCCAGTGACACCCAAGGGCGGTCCCTTTACGATGAATTCCACGCGACCTCCGGGAGGCACGCCAATATGATTCTGCCAATCTATGTAATTCCCTATCATTCCGCTGCTGTTCAGCGGAACGCCATCGAGCGCCACGATTCCGAGTGGCTGCGGGACTTTTGTATAAAGGACTGCCAAATTAAGATAGGTAATGGCCGAGGCATTCAAAACGCGCCAGAATTGCCGCTCGCCGGGTTTTATTTTGATTAGCGACGTCGGATACTCCGGATAGGGGACGGGCACGAAATTGACTGAAAGGTCTTTGGCGGGCTTGCCGAAGCCTGTGCCATTGTTTGCCGCATCTCCATCATGATCGATGAGCATTCGCCCGACCACGGGTTCCGATTTACTCGGCGGAGCACTCGGGTTCATCAAGTCCTGATCGCGAATCACTAGTACCCTTTCGGGCAATCCCGCGACTTCTACATTGGCGCGCTCGATCCCTTCGATAATCATGGCGCCGGACAATCCAGCCAACACTTGCGCTTTGCTGAACCCGTGAATATGGGGGTGATACCAATAGAGACCGGGCGGCTCATTCTCTGGAATACGAAAGCGGTATTCGAACGGCGGGTCACCCGGCTGAATGGACGTCTTTAAAACTTCATCTTGATGACAATCAGCCGGAACCGTCAAGCCGTGAAAATGAAGATTAGTTGAAGTCAAACTCATCTCTCCGCTTGTGCAGGGATCTGATGGTTTGGCACTCTGGCTATGATTTTTCGCGTGTGCATGTATATCGCCGGAGTCCCCGGAGCTGGGGTCCGCCAAATCATTCTTCAGATTCAAAATGAGAAGATCGCCCGGATGTAGCCTCAGTGTTGGTGACTCGCTGCCGTCTTCTGCCAGGTAGCAAGACCGATCAGGTTTGCCCGGTTCGCTCACACTGCGCACGGTCAAATTTACTTTCAAGACGCCCTTCTGGCTTCGCAGATCTTCGGGCTCAGGAACGACGGTCCCCACGGACGGCCGAGCGCAAAAATCACTCGGCAATTTCTGCGCAAAAGCGCTTCCTGGGAAAAAAACAACGTAGGGAACTACGAATATAAGGAGAAACAGTCTTCGCATCCTGAGGCCTGTTGATTCGGTAAAGATGCCTCCAGAACTGAAATCACGGATATACCAACTTCGAGAATTATCTAATCGGACGCAGCTAGCGGCTCAGCCTTGTAAATGTCCAAAAGAGAACCGCCGACAAGAATATGGATGCAGGGAGGGTGAGCACCCAGGCCATCAGCAGATTTTTTACCGTACCCCATTGCAAGCCCGAATGATTGGCCGCCATGGTGCCTGCCACACCGGAAGAAAGCACGTGCGTAGTACTCACCGGTAATCCGAACCCGTCGGCAGCGCCGATCGTCGCCATCGCGGTTATTTCCGCGGCCGCTCCTTGCGCGTAGGTCAAATGTTCTTTGCCGATTTTTTCGCCGACCGTCACTACGATGCGCTTCCACCCGATCATCGTTCCCAAGCCCAGCGCAATAGCTACCGCGACTTTTACCCACGTGGGTATGAATTTCGTGGCGTTGTCGATGTGCTTCTTGTAGTTATCGATGACCGCCGCGTCGGCGGTTGAAAATTGCGGTTGTCCAGTTTTCTTCATAAGCCGGAGAGCCTCGCTTACAACGTACATATCGTTACGAAAGTTGCGAACTTTGTCCTGTGGAACGCCCTTCAGTTCCTTGTACTGCGAAATCTCCGTGCCGATTCCGTTCACCAGACTGAGCAGAGCCAGCATGGTATTCGGTGTAAATTGTTTTGACCGAATGTAGTCTGTTACCTCGTCTCTGGGATCACCAATTACAGCGCTTGAAGAAACGTAATGGTCTAAGACTCCTGCCGTCTGGGTGGATACCGCGACGAAGTCCTGCGACTGGGAATAAGTGACCGCGTGATTCACAGCGTAAGCAGTCGGCACGGTTCCGATTAGGATTAGCATAATCAGCCCCATCCCTTTCTGACCGTCGTTGGAGCCGTGAAAGAAACTAACACCGGTACAAGTGGTGACCAGAAGCGCGCGAATCCAAAACGGCGGCGGTTGATCTCCCTTCGGAGCTTCATAAAGCGCCTCGCTCGGAATCAGTTTGCGCATGAGCAACAGCAAACCACCCGCGACAACGAATCCTACTATCGGCGAAAGAACCAAGGACTTTCCGATGTTCGCTGCCTGTCCCCAATCCACGCCGCTGGTTCCGCTCTTCACTGACATCAACTGGTTCGCTATCCCTACGCCGATGATCGAGCCGATAAGAGTATGCGAGCTCGAAGACGGCAGACCGAAATACCATGTCCCCAGGTTCCATATGATCGCAGCGACTAACAAAGCAAAAACCATGGCGAATCCTGCTTTGCTTCCGACCTGCAAAATCAGTTCCACTGGCAGCAGGGAAACGATGCCGAAGGCGACTGCCCCACTGGATAGAACGACCCCCAGGAAATTCCACATTCCAGACCAAACCACCGCGACGTGTGGCTCTAGGGAGTGCGTGTAAATTACGGTTGCTACCGCGTTGGCCGTGTCATGGAAGCCGTTTACAAATTCAAATCCAAGAGCAATTAGAAGAGCAACGCCGAGCAAAATGTAAGGCCCTGCGGAGGTCGAGTGCATCTGCGAAAGGTCTGACAGCAGATGACTGCCAGCGTAAATCAGGCCAATGACCAAGGCGACTCCAAAAACGAGCATCCCGATGCGGCCTGGACCCGCACCAATCTTTTGGTCTAGAACGGTTGGTGCAGTCGTGCCCATCCCTCACCTCGCCGAGTTGCGATTTGAATTTGAGCTTCGCTAAAACGGTTAGAGCGTTCGACCCTACCGAGTGTTTGTTAACGGAATGTTATAGCAATGTGAACAATGCTGGAGAGCGAAGACGGTCAAGTAGGGATTACAAGCCTGAAGGCGTTACTGTTGATTAAATCTACTACGCGCCAATTTCCGAGGAAAATTGTCACAGAAAATTCTTGCAGGATGTATCGGAAGCCAACGATTGCGGCGCATATTGAGACATGGGACAGGTAAAGGGCCAAACATGACGACACCGCTAGAAGTTTCCGGGACGTTTATCGTTATTCTACTTTCTGCAATCGCAACATGGGTATGGATCAAAACGCGTAAACAAACCTCGCGAAATTGGGACTTCAAGGAACGATCGCTTCAGTACCTGAACGACGTTGAACGCAAAAAACGCCGGATTCCAGTCCTGGAAAACTAGGCGAGGAAATGGCTGATTAGAAGCGTCCACGCCTTTGGAAATACCATTTCCCCCCCCAAATCTATACGAACTCCTTAATCATTCGATTGAGCTTAAATCCTTTGTAAATGTTTCAGATACATAAGAATTTCGGCCTTTTTAGGGGACGCGCTGTATGCCGCTTTATGCAGCGATATTGTTTAATGGCGGGGTCTGTAGCGTGGCACATCACAGTGAGATCAGGGCAGCGGCCCAGAGGAGATTTAACGTGAAGTTTATTAAGACAATTTTGATGGTGCTCTGTTTTAGCTTCCTTTTATGCACACTCTCGGTAGCAACCAAAGCAGACGGCTGGGACAAGAAAACGACATTCACTTTCAGCGGTTCCGTTGAAGTTCCAGGATCGGATGGGCCGATTGTACTGCCCGCGGGCACTTATGTTTTCAAACTCTTGGATTCCCGTTCCGATCGCGCTATCGTCCAAATTTTCGACCAGGATGAGACACATTTATATGCCACCGTTTTGGCCATCACCGATTTTCGCCGAAATCCCACTGGCAAAACGGTGATCACATTCGCCGAGGGGCCCGAAGGCACTCCCGAGGCGATCAAGACTTGGTTCTATCCCGGGGAAAATTACGGTCGCGAATTTGTTTACCCGAAGTCGAGAGCGGTTGAATTAGCGAAATCCGCTAACGAACCAGTGCTCTCCACCGAGGCCACTAACAACACGCCCATCAACTCTGCTCAAGAACCTGCTGCCCAAGCGCTGGAGAATGCGCCGGTGAAGGCACAGAAGCCGAGCGGAGAAGAAGTCGAATCTGGCGAAGTTGTGACGGCCCAAGAGCCGAATCGGACCGTTGCGCAGAACACATTGCCAAAGACGGCGAGCGATATGCCGCTTGCAGTTCTCGGCGGAATTCTGCTAATCGGGCTCGGACTTGGTCTTCGCTTGCTTTCCCGGAAGGCCTCATAGCAATAACGAATCTTAATCTTGTACTGTTGCCGGTTACGGTAATCGGTCACCGCGGGCACTCGGTTTGACACAAAACGATTTTCAGATTTACGAGAATGAACAACGGGAGTCCCGTGCAAATCTGGGCGAGGATGGAAAGATTCGATGACCGTGAATTCGCTGCTTCGTAAGTGCTCGATTGTGTTTTCGATCGCCGGCGCTCTGCTTCTCGGCGGCTACGGGATTCTAATAGTCCAAGCTCACATGTATCGTGTCTCAGAAATTCGGCGGTTCAATTCTGAAGTCATGAGCAAACCGCCGTCACTCGAAGTGGTTACAGACGAGAAACCAGCCAGGTCAACTCCGGAACTTTCAACCCCGGGAGTTTCGACTCCTGTAGTTTCAATGGCGGCAAGCTCTGAAACGGTGCTTGGAATCTTGGAAATTCCCCGGCTCGGGATCGAAACGCCAGTCTTGGAAGGAGTCGATGACGGCACTTTGCGCCGCGCCGTGGGACATATTCCGGGAACAGCGCTGCCCGCTGGCGAAATTGGAAATATTGGCATTGCCGGACACCGCGATACTCTATTCCGGCCGTTGAGGAGTATCGAGGAGAAGGACGTCATCATACTCAAGACACTCGCGGGGAATCACAGATACTTGGTGGACTCTATCAGAGTGGTGCAACCGGATAACGTAACGGTATTGAAGAACATGGACCAGCGTACGTTGACACTGGTGACTTGCTATCCCTTTAATTTTGTCGGGTCCGCTCCATTGAGGTTCATCGTTCAGGCGCGCGAAATCTAAATCTTGGATCCAAATCGGCGCACGTTTCATTGTTGCCGTCGCATACATTCAACGCTTACGCCAAGACGTATTGCGGCTTGATTTGGACATCGATGCTTGTTCTCCGATCCGCCCTTGCATGTGAATACTGAGCGGAAATCTGTCTCTAGCGCATGGACGAAAAATCTTTAATTCAAAGAAGTGATAGGAGATAATCTCAACACGCGCCCGTAGCTCAGCTGGATAGAGCGTTTGGCTACGAACCAAAAGGTCGGGAGTTCGACTCTCTCCGGGCGCGCCACTCTTCGAATCGAAAGAAAGCCCTCCAATTTTTTTCAGCTAAACCAATTACCAGCAATCTCTTGCCACGCGCCATCGTGATTCAAAAACCTCTTGTTTTCGCGGCTTTGGTCACAATTCCGCGACTCGGCGCTTTAGTTCCATGGCAATCTCGCCGGCATCTTGGTTGGCCGCGAAGCGAACAGGTTTACCGATCGTTACGCGAACATGTCCGGGACGCGTGATGAGGCGTTCTGCCTGGCGCAAGTCGAATAGACCGTCCAGCCGCATCGGTATTACCGGCAATTGCAGTTGAGTCGCCAACAAACCGATGCCTGCGCGAAAATCGTGGAGCTGGCCGTCTGGAGTTGTCAGGCCCTCTGGAAATATCAAGACGTTCCATCCGCGGTCCGCGAGATCGCCCGCAAAAGAAAAGCTGCGACGGAACCCCGATTCTCTGGGCAGCGGAAAAACGTTGAAAAGCGCGATGACGAGAAAGTATCTCAGCCGTTCCGTGATCCGCTGAAACAGATTTAATTCTGACTGTGGATGGAGCATCTCCTTGAACCGCTCGCCCCTCATAGCGGTTGCAAGCCGGTGGCGAAATCTCGCCGGCAGCGCTGCGAGAATCCATCCGATGTCGACGTAGGTCACGTGATTGGAAACCACTAATGCAGGACCTCGAAGTCCACGCAGGTTTTCACGGCCTTTCACGCGAGGAGCGGCCAAAATATAAGTGGCCGGCCAAACCAGCAGGTAATAGACCAAAAGCCGTATCGACGTAACCAGCCAGTTTTGTCCCCATCGGGGATAAGTGAATTCGCGAGGCGAAGCGGAGGGCTTCTGCAACAACTCCTCCAGTTGGCCCACGGTCCTGATTTCGCTGAACTTCTCTTCGTTCAAGTCAACTTGATACCGTCCCTCCAGAGCGCTCATCAACTCCACGCGGTCCAGTGAACTCATGTTCAATTCGGCATCCAGCGCTGTGTCGGAGGCGAGCACGCTTAATGGACGGCCGGTAATGCGTGCCACAAGTTCGTTGATCGGACTCGCACCCGGGGTTTCAGTCTGCGCACCGAGCTTTGCCTCCGCCACCGCTCTTATACGCGGTAACAGGGGCTTCTGAGTTGACGTGCGAGGAAAGTCTGGCTCAGGCCACACGACCCAGCGACGAATCTGCTGGAAGCCGGCGAGCGACTTGTTCGCGTTTAGCACCGCAAGCCCCGCATCCACGCCGGGATTTTTGAGCAACAAGACGGCGCAAGGTTCCGCATTTCCATCTCGCTCAAGAGCGATAACCACGCTTTCCTTCACTCCCGGCTCTTCACGCAACGCACGCTCGAGGTCTTGCGGATAAATCTTCATTCCGGCAGGCGTAACGATCACATTTTTCTGCCGGCCCTTAAAGAAAAGACGCCCTTGTTCGTCCACTTGAGCTAAGTCGCCGGTGTGAAACCAGCCATCCTCGCCGACGACCGGCTGAAGCTCGCAGCCACTCCAATATCCGGCGGCTATATTTTCACCGCGAACCAGAATCTCGCCGCTCGCATCCACTTTCATTTCCATTCCGGGGAAGAGTTTGCCGATGGAACCTTTGTCAGAGCGGAAGGGATGATTCAAGCTAATCAGCGAAGTGGTTTCTGTCAGTCCATATCCTTGAATCACCGCATATCCCAACCGATTCCAAAAGGTTTCCGTCGGAGTTGGAAGCGCTGCTCCACCAGAAATAAATGCCCAGAATTTCCATCCGAGCCGGTGATGGATTCTCCGGAACCTCCACCAGCGCCACAAAAAGTGTTCCTTTTCCGAAGCATCCAAGTCCTTTTCGAAGCGTTCGAGCCTGCCTTCGCCTTCCATCTGCCGCTCAATTTCTCGCTGCAAAGACTCGATCAATCGCGGTACAGAGATTAGTACCGAGACACGCTCGCGCCGTATGGTCTCCAGCAATTCCACGGGTTTCAAGGATTCACGAAAAATAGTGTTGGCGCCCAATATTGGCGCGATGAACAGCGCCAGCATCTGCCCAAAGATATGGCTGAGCGGCAACAGGTTGAGAAATCGCAGCGGATGGAAAAGCGTTTCGTAACGCAGGTATTTTTTGATTTCGCGCTCGAGCGGCTCGATATTCGCGAGTACGTTCCCATGCGTAATCACCACGCCGCGCGGCTCAGCGGTAGTTCCCGAAGTGAAGACAATTTCTAGAATATCCTGCCGCGAAATTTGCGGGGAAACGTAATTCGCATCCGAATGTCGCTCGATTGCAGCCGGAAGCGATTCAATCGCTAAGTGGGGAACACCCAAATCGGCCGCCGGCACGCCCTCTGAATAAACAATCAATTTCGCTTTTACCTGACCGGCGACGCGCGAGGAAAAGTCGCTGATGGAAACCCGATCGATGGGGACCACAACCGCGCCTCGCAGCAAACATCCCCAAAACACGACCGCCCAGTCGGCCGAATTTTCCGCCCAGAGCACGACAGCGTCGCCCTTTGCTATGTCCCTCTTTTCGAGCTCTCGCGCAAACCGTCGCGCATCGGCGGCAACCTGTTGGTAGGTCCGGCGATTCGTTCGATAGCCGCGGTGGGCGGTGAAAGCGACGTCGGCATCTCGGTGTAAGTACTCTGAAAAGAACTCGATGAGGGATTCGCGGGCCATTGATCTAGGAACTGAAGATATCTTACTTGAAGACGGTTACAAGGTCCGTCTCGCGTTTAAGGTGGATGCTAGCGTGATAGTTTAGAGCACCAGCGAGGCCAGCTTGAGGGGGTGGAAACCTTTTAATGACGCTGACGCGAGTCGAGGAGGCTTTTTCCAAGCCTCCTCACCCGTATGATTATGACCGATTGTTTATCGTGAATATCGGTCGAGTTCACCTATGAGTGGTCGCGCGGATTCCGGGACCGGAACGCCACCGCGGAGGACTTCGTGGCGTGAAACGCCGGGCCCATACATCGACTCGTCTCCACTCTTGTCCGCGTGAACCACCGTTCCGTCCAAGCTCACGCCCGCGAAAATTCCCTTGCTGCGTGAATAGGACAAAATTTCTGCGGTCAGCGAGATATCAGTGCTTGCGGTGGCGTTGCGGCCTACGGGACCTGCCGCTACGGAAGCATCCCCGCCCAGTTTGAACTTATCAGCAAGCAAATGACCCAATGCGTGATCGTTCATGAACAGAAGAATCAGGTCGGTTGACGAACCACCGGCTTGGTAGCCGAAGCTTCCGCCTTCTACGGCTAGAAAAATTGGCGCGCCCCATCCGTTCGCAGTTCGGCAAACCGCAACTCCACGCCCGTAATTAGCACCGAATATGAACGCAAACTTTTTGTCGCCCGGAATGATCGCGATGCATCGGGCCTTGTTGAGAACGTCAGGCGAAATGGCATCCGGAGCGTTCATAATCTCTTGGAAGACTTGAGCCGCTCTCTGCACGCGGTTGATATCGTCTTCCTTGTCAGATGCGGACGTGACGAAAGGTAGAACCAGGAATACAGCTAACGCTAAACAACCCAGCAGATATTTTTTCATTCTTGTCACTCCTTAGAATTTTCCTTCCATTACCAGGGGCCCATGCAACCGGCCCGGCGAGAATCACACGCGAACTTGAGGATTCCTACGTCACAAACGCGAGAAGGTTAACTCATCGAGCGAAGGGGTGACATACCCTGAGGCCTGTAAAAAGAGGAGGGATACGCCGTAGAATGCCACAAGTTTATACTCTACAATTACTTACGGGACTTAAGACTAAGGTCGTAGCTGCACCAAGTCCGGCTTAGGAGGCGTTCCGGGTTTGCCACCTTTCCATCGCGCTGGACGCAATCCGCCCGATCTGAGCTTGTTCATCGCCAGCCCCACGCCGATCGAGCTACCCACAAAATGTCTTACCTTCAGTGGACCCACCACCTTGACCCCGCGAATCCAGTGCAGTCCGCTGCTGATAGCGCAACCGCATTGTGAGCAATCAGGATTACCTCCAAACACGCAAGGTTCCACGCGGCTCTTGAAGTCAGCGGAATAATTGGCAGACATCTTCGCGAACAAGCACTCGTCCGGATTAGCCGGCGGCGCCAAGAATGTTCTCGCGATGCCTTCGTTCATCAGCAGTTTGGGATATTTCACGGATAGCGCCGGGAGCTCTCTTCCTAAAGTCTCGCGGTTCTCACGGGTGAGCATCTCCGGAGTCTGCTCGCCAACCTGGGGCGTATAGAGGCTCACCCATATCCGGTTTACTTCGGGCCGGGCGTTCCAGAAGGCAACATATTCTTCCAGGTACCCTTGCCGGGAAAGCATCGGACGCGTTATCGTCCAATGAATATTTACTTCCCGCCCTTCGATATTTTTCAGAATGCGCTCGTAGGTGGCCGGCTTTCGACGAACGTCATGATCTTCGGGCAAACCATCGATCGATACCGCAACGCGCACGCGTGGGATTTTCATCCATTCGGCCGGGATGCGAATCACGGCGCTGGTCACCACCAGCGTAAACACAGACATCTGGCTCAACGCCGGCAAAATCCGGCTCAGCTCGCGATGTCGTACCAACGGCTCGCCTCCAACCAGCGAGACATGCATCGGCTTATGCTTGCGGACAAGGTCGAGCACGCCATCCACGAGCGCGTCTCCGCGCTTATCGTTCAGCTCGCGAAGCGTAACGCCGCCCGACAAATGCGTGTCGCCGTACGCGTAGCATCCGGGGCAGCTAAGAGGGCATTCGCGAGTGATCTCGATGGAGAGCAAAGGTACTCTGCCCGCTAGGATTCGTCCCCAGGACGTAAGTATTTCGCGTGGGGTAATACTTGGATTAATCGCTGTCGAAGCCATATTGAAAGTAGATGCTAGTTTTACGGTAAGGGGTGCACGTTTTCAACTTTGGGTTGTGCCGGTGTGTTTTCTTGCTAACCGCGGCTCAAATCGCGAATCTCGCGCGGCGCAGATGGCGTTACTGAATCACGCCCCGCTGTTCTATGAAACGCAGTGCGTCTTCCGCGGATCTGCTTCCGGCCGCTGTTCCTATTTTATTCGACTCGGTGGTCGAAAACAATGGCTTGCGCCTTGGCGAGAATTTTGTCGGGTCGAAAGTTCCTCGTTTTGTGTGGAACACCCAAACGTACTCGCGACGGTTCTTATCCGCATCCGACGGGGAAACCACTGCGGTGTCTATCGTTGTTAGAGGAGTAAAGTCCGAGAATCCGTTTTTGTCGATATGTACCGGGGTAGGCATCGTTCCATTAAAAAAATCAGCGTCGTGCGTGAAAATCACCACGAAATCCACCATCGATGGCGACGGGGCCGGGCAGATACCGGAAAAATTCTTGCCTCTGTTTTGCGTCATCCATCTGTACTGATTCGGCGAAAGCCCGTACGCCGAGAAATAAATCTTGCAGCTTTCTTTCCGTTCCAGTGGCTCTATGGGAGGTTCTTCTTCGTCGTCAGGATCGCGCGGGATTGTTACTGCGTGAACATTTTCCACTGACGGCACCGGCTCGCCGGCGACGTTGTCAGCCAACACGACGTTTGTATTTCTTACCGACGGGCCCGGATCTGGGGCAGCCACCGCTGATTTAGAGGGAGACTTTCTGGTGGCAGAGTTACTGACACTATTCGAGTCAGCAGGGTTTGCTTTCTTGACGCGCACCGGCACGGTTTTCGGGGAGGAACCAGTTTTATCAGAAACTTTGTTGGTCGACGCCAGGGACGCATGCGTAGTTGGCTTGGCTTGGGAACCTGCAGCGCTTGCCGCGGGATCCGGCTGTTTTGAATCGAATGCGGCAGCCAAAGATGCAGCAGAATTACTTGGTTGGGTAGAGGTGGGAATGGTCGCGCTGGCGCCGGAACCGCCGACCGACTTGCGTGCGTCCAGTGTGACAGCCGGTTTTGGCGCGTCGCTGGCCGGAGCGCTTGTAGAGGGCCTCATATTGACGCTGGAAGTGCTGCTGCCCTGATTCTTAGTGCGTGCGGCAGCAACAACCGATTGCCGCTCTCCCGGTCCCGCCTGAGCTTCACTCCCACTGGAATTGTTTTCTTCCGTCGCCGGGGGCTTAGGAACCGCTTTGGCTTCCACGTAGCCCTCTCTACCGCCGGAAGTCCGAATCTTCACGTAACCCTTCTCGCGGCCAATAACCTCCACCGGCTCGCCACAGTTCAGTTTCATAGCGACGTCAAAGGTGCTCAGCGAGTCATAAACCCACACGCGGTCTTCGTTCACGCCGCACTTCAGTGGGCTTGTTTCCGCTGCGCGTGCGGGAATCGCAGAACAACCAGAAAGTAGGATCAGTGTCAGCACGACTTTGGGTCGCATTATTCCTACCCCCGTTGAGGCAAATTGTTTGCGCTTGTCCAGAGGCACTCGATCGTCTCGCTGGATTTTATCTCGTGGTTCAGCGGCAGTGCCTGACGTTGCGAGAAAGCTGCGTAAGGGATGATCCAGCATGTTGAGTCTGTCGATGCTGCTGTGAAATGCCCGAATCCACACAGCAAGTATGCGCGGCTGGAAAACGAAGCTACAACTGGACAAAAGGACAGAACAAGGGCAGGGAAGCGGCTTCGCTTTCTGTTCTAAAACTGCAGTGTGTCAGATCGCTTGAAAAATAGAGGCCTTCCGCATCAGTAGAGAAAACTACTACTTTCTGGCCATATTTACTTTCATTTCTTGAAGCTCGGGACGGTCCGCTACCGGCGAGGCGATTTTCGCCAATTGCACAAAATAATCGTGCGCCTCCGCCGGTTTTCCAGCAGATTCGGCCGCTCGGGCTGCGCCGTACAATGAATCAAACCGGTTCGGCGAAATTTTCAAGGCGGCTTGATATTCAGTGAGCGCTTCCGACGCCTGCTTAAGCTCCACCAATAAATCCGCGAGCATCTCGCGCGCAGGCATCGTAAGCGAATCGACGGACTCTTCTCGTTCGGCGGCCTGCCGCATGGTTTTCACAGCTTCACCCGATTTACCTTCTGCATAAGCGAGCCACGCCTCCGCCTCCCGTTGCGCAACACCTTCTTCGCCCGAATAGATTTTGTTCCCCCTGTCTTTTCCGTGTTTATTAGACACGTCATCCGCTTCAATTAATTTTTGAAGGTCTTGCTTTGCGCCATCCACGTCGCCGGTGCGTGCAGCGCCAATCGCTTTTACCCAGTAAGTCATCCCCAGGTCGCGCAGCGGAATGTCGCGCACGGTAAGGGAGGCTGCGGCTTTCCAATGATGCAGTTCAAGCGCATTGCGAGCTTCAAAAATTGCCTGCATATTCTGAATCGTCCCTGCACTCGCGCCTGGAACTGACGCCAAAGCTTTCACCAAATCCTCCGCTTTTCCTTCCTGTCCACTCTGCAAATATGCGTAGTCCAGAAAATCCATGGCGTGGGTTTCATAATGCGCGTCGGCCATCTGCATTTGCGTGTCTTTCGCAGCCGCAGCCATGGCTGCAATATTTGAATCGATCGATTCTTGCCACAAACCAAGGCGCGTAAAAATATGCGACGGCATGTGCAGCGCGTGCGATGAGTCCGGAGCAATCTTCGCGTACATGCGCGCAGCTTCCAGGCCCTTCGAAGCGAGTTCGGGCGTATCGCTGGCGTGAATAATGTAATGAGCCACGCCGGGATGGTCGGGATCAGCAGTCAGAAGCGGAGCGAGAATCGCCAACGCTTTCTCGCGATCGGCCAAATCATGGTCGTTGTACTCGGCCAGCGCGACTAGCGACAAGCCGTAAAATGCGGCCGCATCGATGTCAGTGGGATTGTCTCGATAGAGCTTCGCCATCGCCTCAGAATACGACCGCGCTCGATCTTCATGGGTCAGCTCCGAGTTGTCCTGATAGAACGTTAGGGCCGCGGATACATACTCACGCTCTCGCTCGTCGGTTCCCTCGATTTTTGCGGCTTGCTCCAGATCCTCGCGGCCTTCGCGCAAAGTATGCGGTCCGGGAAAATCCCAGAGCTGATGATAGAGCGCCATCGCTTTTCCCCAGTAAGCCATGGCGCAACGAGGATCTTGTTGCGCTGCGTCTGCAAAAGTCTGCTCGGATTGCTGGTACTGAAATGAATGAAGGAGCGCCACTCCCTTTTCTATTTCGGGTTGCGCTTGTGGCGAGCAAGAAGTGGGGAAGTTTATTTTGCCGAGCTGTGCTGCGAACACATCAACACGGACGACTGCCGGTTGCGATCGTCCGGTTCCTTCAGCGGCAAGCAAACACGGCAAACAAAACAAACCAACGATTGCTAGCAGAGAGCAAGTCCGACGCATCCCCGCACCTCCATAATCGTCTTGGGGAAGATTTTACTCGCCCGCGAAGAAACGTGCGCAGAAATCAGCCATCGCCTGACGCCGTTCACTTTTTGTGGTGGCCGGCTCGTCGTTTCTTGTCGTATCGAGCCAACGCGTCCTCGATCACCGGATAGGCTGTTTTGGCCGGCAGAATATCGTCCACTTCCACAACTTTTCCTTCAAGGTTTTTGTAGTCCTGAAAAAACCGGCGGATCATGGCCAGTTTGTGCGGCGGCAATTCGCTTGCCTCATGATACTCGTTGTATTCAGGATCCGCGGTAGCCACTGCGATAATTTTGTGATCCTTCGTCCCCGAATCGATCATGGACATCAAGCCAATCGTCCGAGCATCCATGATCGTAAGCGGCACTACTGGCACCTGGCAAAGCACTAGAACATCGAGAGGGTCGTGGTCCTCTGCGAGCGATTGCGGAATGAAACCATAATTTGCCGGATAATAAACGGCCGAATAGAGTACGCGGTCCATTTTGATGATGCCGCTCCCTTTGTCGAGTTCGTACTTCACGCTCGATCCCAGAGGAATCTCAATCACTGCATGGAATTCTCGCGGAACATTTTCGCCGGGACTCAAATCGTGCCAAGGATGCATCAGAATGCCTCCAGTTTGCGGACCTCAATTCTAGGTCAGACAGGATGATTCGTCAGCACGACCTTGCCACCCTGTCGCGCAAAAACGTAAACAGTCTTGGGGTCGATGTCCTGCAGCGCCCGGTCCTTCAGATAATCTTCAGTGAATAGAAATACTCGGCCTTGACCCTGCCACAGACGAGTGAACGACTCATTGTCCTCGAAAATATCAGGAGCTCCAGGAAAGAACGAGCCGTACCATAAATTGCCGTCCCGGCCGTTGAGCACGTGAAGCTCTATCCCAGTGTAGTAATTTAGGGTCGAGCCAAGTTCATATTTCCCGTTGATCACAATGGCGTCGCCCGGTTTGTATTCTTTTTGTATTTTCAACGCAATATTTTTAGACGTCACTTCGGGCGAGAATATGACGAATCCCTGGTGCACGCAGAAAAGCACCACGATCATCATTACCGTCAGAGCAAGATTGCCTTTCAGTGGGGATCCACGGCGGCGAAAAATCCAATTCAGCCCCGTGCCGAATAACAGGGCAAATCCCACTAGCCAAAGCGGTGTGCGAAATAACCCAAACGCCTCAATCGTCAAATCTTCCATGTGCCCCAAAGACAAAGCGTATTGCCCCGGGTGTGGCACCAGGACGCTTCCGATGTCAGTCCCTGGCGGAAACCCATGAGTCATCGCCAGGACGCTCATCGCCGCTGCGAAACCCAGCAGTCCAATGATCAGCAAAGCCAGCGAAGCTGTTTTTCCCGCTCTGCGTTCGCGGCTTCCGATCTCTGATTCGTTCTCTCGCTGCATCCATCCGCCAGTAAGCAGCGCCAGGGCAGGCAGCACCGGTAGGGAATAATATTCCTGCCGCGTTGAGAAACTAAAAAACAACATGATTACGCCGGCCCACACTCCAAAGAAAAGGTTTGCCTCGGCTGGCGCACTCAAACCCTCTCGCCATCGCCTTATTTTCCCCGGAATTTCTCTAAGCGCGGGAAACAAAAACACGAACCACGGAATCAACCAAGCAAGCACGAGGGCCCAAAAAAGCAGCAGCGGCACTTTGTCGTAATCCCGCGGAATTCTCTTATTCAAATACCTCAGCACTTGTTCGTTCACGAAATAAAACCAAAGAAAACCTTTTTCGGGTCCGCTCGGCTGCGCCGGGCTGCGTATTGCCGCCAGAACGTGCCACGGTGCCGCGACAGCCAAGAACACGAGCGTGCTCGATAATGGCCGCATGGCCAGAAGCTTCTTGAAGTTTCCAGCGAGCAGAAGAAAAACAAAGATAATCATCCCGGGAAAAGCCAGGCCAATCAGACTTTTGGTCAGAACATTCAGCGCCACCGTAATTGCGAATCCCCAGCAAGCCCATCGTTCCGGTTTTTCCTGGTCGTATGCCACTAGAAAGAAATAAAGGCTTAGGGTCAGCCACATCGCCACGATCGCGTCAGGAATCAGAAATCGTGTGTAGACAAAAATACCCGGAGCCGTAATTAAAATAAGCGCCGCGTAAAATCCTGCCTCGGCGCTTAAAAACCGCCGGCCGAATATCCACGCGCTGAGTCCAAGTCCCAACACGCTCAACGCCAGCGGCAAGCGCGTTTGCCACTCACCCACTCCAAACAGTTTGTAGCTGACGGCGACGCACCAATACATCAGCGGAGATTTTTCCAGATAGCGTATGCCGTTCACATACAGCGTTACCCAGTTATGATTCAGCAGCATCTCGCGTGCCGCTTCGGCGTGAATTGAGTCCGCATCGTCCAAGAGGCCGGGCGTTGCAAGCGCCGGCAGATAAATCAGCGTCCAGGTGACGAAAATGATCCCAAGAGCGGAAGCTTTCGATAGAAATGTGGAGGATAGGGACGTGCGCGATATTGAATTCACTGGAACATTTTCCGCCGGATGAATCAGGCCAATATTCTAACCGAATGCCCTGCGATTTCCGATTTTTCTATAACCCGTAACTTTTCTTCCTGCGTAGCCGTCCATTCGCCTGTATGATTCCTCCGTCATATTTCGAAAGGATGGTCCTCAACTAATGGACGCCAGTAAACAAACGCCGCTTAGAATTTCGGGGAATGCCGTTTCACTCGCACTCGCTGCGGCAGCGCTACTGTGGATTCCAATAAGCTTAGTCGCCCACGCACGCTCGTCACAAGAAGCCGCGGGCGCTTCCCAACAATCCGCCGCGACCGAACAATCTTCGTCATTGCCGCGCCCTGCGCCTCCCGGAATAAAAACCGCCGGCGAAACTTTTAAGAATGTCGAAGTGCTGACCGATGTTCCCGCCGATCAGGTCATCCCTTCGATGCGTTATATCGCTTTCGCCTTGGGCGTTCGCTGTGAGTACTGCCACGTGGAAGGTCATTTCGACAGCGACGATAAGCTGGCAAAAAAGCGCGCCCGCGGTATGATGAAAATGATGTTCGCCATCGACAATACATATTTCGGCGGACATCGCGCCGTAACCTGCTACACCTGCCATCGTGGCGCGGCGAAAGCCGCCGACTTGCCGGTCCTCGCGGACGTTATCTCTACATCCGATGCCTCCGCGAACAATGTCGCGCCGCCTCCTGCAACCGAAGCACCCGGTGCCACAAACTCCAAGGGTGTAATTTCCGCCACAGCCAATCCGCTTCCCTCGATAGAAGAAATTCTGCTGAAGTACACGCAAGCGTTAGGAGGCGAAGCCGCGATCGGCAAAATCAAAACGCGCGCAGACAAGGGCATGCTCGATGTTCCTGCGCGCCACGTGCATTCAACCGTTGAAATTTATCGCGAGGCCCCGGACAAGGTCGTCAGCATCGTTCACACTCCTCGCGGAGATTCTTCTCAGGGCTACAACGGCAGCGTCGGATGGCAGGCGCGCGGCGATGAAGTGGAAGAAGTACGCGGCGACGACTTAACCCGTCTGAAAGATTCAGCAGCGCTCATTCCCGGCATGAATCTGCAGAAGAATTACGCGCGTGTGGAAGTCACCAGCATCACGAAAATTGATGGCCACGACGCTTACTGCGTAAACGCCTCGCGCGCGACCGGCGCCCCGGACCAGTATTATTTTGACACTCAATCCGATTTCCTTCTGCGCGTCTCCGCCCAGATCGATAGCCCCTTAGGCGCGATCCCGCAGGACACGAATTACGAAGATTATCGCGACGTAAGCGGAGTCAAAACCCCGTTCGTCATTCGTGTCGTGCGCCCCGATGGCGAATCGATTTATAAGTGGGAACAGATCGAGGCAAATATTCCAATAGATGACAACCGATTCGATAAGCCTGCGGAAAAGCCGAAAGAGGCGCCTAAGGAACAGTCGGCGCCGAAGTAGTAGCTCCGTTTTTTACCGCAGAGGCATCTGCCGGATGCCCACTGCCACATTGCGCGTCCACTAGCTTTTGCAGCGCGTCGTCCAAAGTCGTGCCCTGACGCGATTTCGCCGAACAAACTTGTGCCGCTCCCAATTGAAGTGCGCCGCGCAAGTCCGCTCCATCCAGATTGGCGTTCTGCAAGTTAGCTCCGTTCAAGACCGTGCCATTGAATTGCGCGCCGCGTAGGTCCGCGCCGCTCAAGTCCGCGTCGATAAAAATCGCGGTTGCGAGCTGCGCATTCACCATGCGGGCGTTGGGCAATTTCGCAGACCACAAATATGCCTGCTGCATGTCCGCGTGCTCCAGGTCAACGCCATCCAATTGCGCGTCGCGCAGGTCGGCCTTCTGCATGTTGGCTCGAACCATGTTCGCCGACGAAAGATGTGCGCCATAAAGGCTCGCGCCATCCAGGCGGGCGTCCACCAGATTCGCATTGATCAGAGAAGAATAGGAAAGATTCGCCCCCCGCAAATCCGCGCGCGCCAGATTCGCGCCGCCCAGTTGCGCGCGATCGAAGTTCGTATGGCTCATCTTCGCGCGGTCGAGAATCGCCAATCGCAAATCCGCCTGGCCGAAATCCGCTCCGCGCAGATCCGCTTCCGACAAAAATGCACCGTAAAAATCCGAGCGCCACAAATGCGCGTTCGCCAGAAATATTCCGTATGCCTGTGCGTAGCGGAAATGTGATTCGTTCAGCCGCGCGCCTTTAACCTCGGAGAGTTCGTCGCTACTTTCAGTTAGGTCCGCTCGCCAGTTGCCAGGCTTGGTCGAAAGCGTAGCCTCCGTCAAATCCGCATAGGGGTCATAACCCAGGCTCCACAAAACAGCAGGAGCCCACCGTCGTGTGCTTGAAGAAGCGAATTGTGGCGCGCGGTCTTTGCCGTGCGGAACTCCCGCGATCGTCCCAACCGAAAGAAAAGTCATAACCACGAACAGAATCATTAGGAATGTCGCAGGATTCACCTGCCGCAGCTTTTCGGCAAATACTTTCTTCGTTTGCCCTGACGCGACCCAGCGGTCCTGCGGACGTCCGATCTTGGTTGTCGCGTATATTCCAACGCCAACAGCCGCCATCACCAGCGCCTCATGCAGAATGGTCCCGTGAATTTCTTGCAAGGTTAAATAGCGTCCCCAAAAAAGAACAAGCACTATCGGAACAATCCAATACGCCAGCATCGCCGAAACACTTTTTTCAATTAATCGCGTGGACGGAGCGTCCTGATTCATCCAATGGAAATGCAATCGCAAAAGCCCTGTGATAATTCGGGGCTGTTTTTCCCCGAGGGCACGGCCATCCGGAAATATTGCCGGCAGTTCCAGAACCGTATCCCATAACTGTTGCAGGTGATATTGAAAGAGCAAATAAATACAAAGTAGTAGTACCGGTGCAATCAGGTAAATTTCCGCCGTTGGAAGCGCTGCAGCCGCAGTCGGGGAGTGCAGGAATGGAAGCACGGCAGAATCCGAAACTAACTGTACATCCGTCGTCTTCCATATCATCAGGCACGAAACCAAGCTGGCCAATATCACCGCACCAAACATTCGCGCTGATGTCTCTGATGCCTTCGCGAATCCCGCCTCCGCTCCAAACTCCGCGATCTGCGTCGGCAAAGAAGCTTCTCGCAGGTTCGTGCCCGCCAGTTGCCGGGGAACAAGACCCATCGCGCTTTCAAGCGAAGCCCCTTCCAAATTTGCGCCTTCCAGGTTCGCTCCCACCAGGCAGGAATCCTGCAAATTCGCGCGAACCATGCAAGCACTGCGCAAATCCGCCAACAATAAATCCGCTGCCTTTAAGTTTGCATCCTGCAAATCCGCATGTCGCAGATTCGCGCTGATCAGTTCCGTGCCTTCCAGTTTGGCCGCACGCAGATTGGCCTTTTTCCCCTCCAGGCCTCGCGAATCCAGCCACTGTTTATGGTTTCCCAGCGCTTCTTCGAGCGCCCACTCGCTTGAATCTATCCTCGCCGGCCCTGCTAGGCTCTCCGTCGATTCCAAAGAAGGAGCCGGCGTGCCTTCATCGTCCCCAGTTTCCGCGTTTTCGGATTCGGCGATCACGTCTGTAAGCGTGGGCCTAAGCGCTTCGGGAATTTCCGTCAGAGTTGGTGGAAGCGACCTGGCGACGCGCTCATCCGCGAATGCAGCCGCAACTTCAGGCGAATCCAGCGCCATCGAGTCCACTTCGATTTCGGCCATCATTTCGTCTTCAGACGCCGATGAAGCGGTGACCAGTCGGACGTCTTCGTCATCTGAAGCGAAGTCCGAATCCGCTTCGGCCTGCGGAATTGTCTCAGGATTAGAAATAGCTACGACATCCTCCGTCGCGGGAATCTCATCTTGCGCAGGAGCCAAGATCCCATCCACAAAAGACTCGGTCTCGGTGGAATCACCCACGCGGACTTTCGCAGCATCCGCTTCTTCAGTTGAAACCTGGTTGCTTGACCTTGGTTCCTCTGGTGAGGGCAAATCGAATTCTTCTGAAGTGATCGCCGGCGCAAGCTCTGCACTGGCCCCCAGCGAATTCGCGGCGCTCCATTCCTGCGCTTGAGGAATTTCAGCAGGCTTCGCGCCGTCGAGAAAATGTTTATAGAGGAATTCCTTCAGCTCTTCTTCGGAAGGTGGCGGCAACTCGGCCTCTTGATATTGCGAAGCCGCTTGCTCGATAGTTTCTTCCACGACCGGTGCTTCGGCGCTCGGCTCCGCAACCTGCACGCTCGCCGTCTGCGTTCCACCAGACGAGAATAGACGCTTGAAAAGAGAAGCCATTTGACGTGTCCACCGCCCCCGTGAAAGTTTCTATCGCGTGAACTCTGCGGCTTTTTGTGCTGCCTCAATCTTAGTCTTATTCAACTCGCGCCCCGAAAATCCTATCGCGGACGTTTCTCAAATCCATCCTGTACGTTAGTGCAGCCGCCGAACAGCTGCCCGTGCGTCCTTTCGCAAATTTTCGAGACAGGTTCGATTCGGCACAGTTCAACGGCAGCGCCGTACTGCCTGCGAACTGCTACCCACTGTCACAAACAAGGCTGCGTAATTGGCGTTTCCGCAGTATCCTTGAAATGCACTTCTGCTTGTTATCGACTCGCATGAATCGCAGGAGGGACTAGCCTTGGATGCCAAAGCGTCGCCCGCGCCAAATACGAAGATGCGCACCGAATCTGACAGCATGGGGAAAATTGAAGTCCCCGGAGACCGTTACTACGGCGCGCAAACCGCTCGCTCAATAATTCATTTCGACATCGGTCGCGACACCATGCCGCCTGAGCTGATACATGCATTCGGTGTACTTAAAAAAGCCGCAGCGCTTGTAAATCAGGACCTCGGAAAACTCTCACCTGAAAAGACTCGCTTGATCGTCCAGGCAGCCGATGAAGTGATCGCCGGAAAACTCGACGACCATTTTCCGCTCCACGTTTGGCAGACCGGCAGCGGCACGCAAACTAACATGAATGCCAACGAGGTGATCTCGAATCGCGCTATCGAAATATCCGGCGGCGTGATGGGCAGCAAAAAGCCCATTCATCCCAATGATGACGTCAATATGTCGCAATCTTCCAACGACACATTTCCAACCGCGATGCACATCGCCGCCGCGTCCCTGGTTGCGCAGTTCCTCATCCCGGCGGTCACTGAGCTGCGCGACGCCATCGACGAAAAAGCGCGCTCTTTCGCGACCGTGGTGAAAATCGGCCGCACGCATCTGATGGATGCTACTCCACTCACCGTCGGGCAGGAAATGTCGGGCTGGGTAAACCTACTGGATCGCGACATCAAATGGTTGAAAGACACGTTGCCTGGACTCTACGATCTCGCCATCGGCGGGACTGCCGTGGGCACAGGCCTGAACGCTCACCCTGAGTTCGCCGAGCGTGCCGCGAAGAAGATTTCCGAGCTTACGGGTTTGCCGTTTCGCTCCCATCCGAATAAATTCGCTGCTCTCTCAGCCCACGACGAAATTATTTTTGCCAGCGGCGCTCTTAAAACTCTGGCGGCTTCGATGATGAAGATCGCCAATGACATTCGCTGGCTCGCTTCCGGTCCGCGCGCCGGCTTCGGTGAGTTGGTGCTTCCGGAAAACGAGCCGGGTTCCTCGATCATGCCCGGAAAAGTGAACCCCACGCAGTCCGAAGCCGTCACCATGGTAGCCGTACAGGTTTTCGGAAACGACGCCGCTATCGGCTTCGCCGGTTCGCAGGGAAATTTCGAGTTGAACGTCTTCAAGCCGGTGATCATTCACAATTTCTTGAATTCAGTGCGTTTGTTGGGCGATGCGTGCCATTCCTTCACTTCCCACTGCATCATTGGCATGGAAATCGACAGGGAACGCATACAGCAAAATGTTCAAAACTCGCTGATGCTGGTTACTGCTTTAAGCCCTAAGATCGGTTACGACAAAGCCGCTGAAATCGCGCATAAAGCGCACCACGAGCACCTGAGCCTTCGCGAGGCCGCACTAAATTTGGGCTATCTCACGGCAAAAGAGTTCGACGAACTCGTACGCCCCGAAGACATGACGCATCCATAGCCAGAGGCAGTCTCTCGCCGAGGCTCTCTTCCAGAAGGGACTTCTCTGTAATCCGCCCCCTCCGTAGCGAAAGCAGTTTCACATCGGTACAAAATCCCGTCCGTTTCGGAAAAATCTTCGCTCTAATGCGCGATTTTCTTTGACACACTTTCGCCATTTAAATACATTGAATCTCCTCTCAGTATTTCTGGCGTTTTCCCCTTCCGTGGGAGTCCCCATGAATCTCCTGATCGCTGAAAATGACTTTGCCTTAGTGAACGTTCTAAAGCCCCACTTCGAAGCCGAGGATTACGCCGTAGATACGGCGCGGGACACGGAGCAATCGATGTCGATGCTTCGTCGCCAGAAGTACCACGCTGCCATTGTCGATCTTGACCTGCCTTCGACCGAGGGCGTCGCGATTCTTCAATTTGTCCGGGCCGCTTATCAGGAACTACCGATTTTAATTCTCGCCGGCTCCGCGGACCCTGCCGAGTGTGTTCATGTGCTTGATAGCGGCGCGGACGACGTCGTGCAAAAGCCCTTCGCTTTCTCTGAGCTGTCGGCTCGCGTGCGCGCAGTGCTGCGCCGGGGGACGCGTGGATCGCAAGCCATCTTACGTTTGGAAAACCTGGAATTGCACCGAGTGGAGCGCACGGTCTCGCGCGCGGGGAAAATCATTTCTCTCACACCTCGCGAATTTGGATTGCTCGAGTATCTGATGTTGCGTCAAGGGTGCAAGACCTCCCGAGCCGAGATCATCGAACATGTTTGGAAACTCTCCAGCGACACACCGACGGACGTGGTGGACGTTTACATAAGTTATCTGCGCCAGAAGATCGACGGCGCGGAGCATTGCAAGCTCATTCACACCATCCGTGGCGTCGGGTACGAATTGCATTCTTCCGCAGGCTATTATGGCCAATACGCACGAAGTGCTGGATGTGCGACATCTGGGACGGTTGTATGATTCCGTCGGGGATTCTCGCTTTTGAGCCTCCGCTGTCATTAGAACTACAGCCGGGCTCAAATCACAATGAATCGAATTGTTCCTGCGTACCTTCTCAGACGGACGAACAGCGCGACTTGCTATTGCTTGGCCACCTGCCCCAAGTGCGATTCATCGCTCGCCGCATTCACGGCCGTCTACCGCCGCAGGTTCTGCTCGACGACCTGATCCATGCCGGAATACTCGGCTTGATCGACGCTATCAAAAAATATGATCCCGCCAAAAAAGTTAAACTCAGGCACTACGCCGAGTTTCGCATTCGCGGCGCCATCCTCGATAGTCTCCGCCAAGTCGATTGGAGCCCGCGAACACTTCGCAGCCGGGCGCGCCAGCTGGATAAAACTGTCACTGGCTGTCGAGCACGGCTAGGGCGCGAGCCCACCGAGCCAGAAATCGCCGTCGCATTGAACATGACGCTTGGCCGGCTCCAGCATCTGCGCAGCGACTTGCGTGGCCTCGACCTTACAAATTTGCAGGTGGACCCGGATCAGTTGGGTGGCGACGGCAAAGCGGTTCGTTGTCCGGCGAGAGAGGATCAGGATCCTTACTATCAAACGTTGCGTTCGGAAATGCAGGGACTGCTCACCGGAGCGGTCCATCAGTTGCCCTTACGTGAGCAGGAAGTGCTCGCGCTCTACGATTACGACGAACTCACCATGAAGGAAGTGGCCAAAGCCATGGGCATCGGTGAGTCTCGCGTATCGCAAATTCATTCCAGCGCCATGCTCCACCTTCGCGCCGGCTTGTTCAAACGGTTGCGGCGAGATCCGAGTGTGCCTCGGGTAGCGATGATTCCTGCGAGAGCGGAGCGGAGTCTTCCCCGCAAATCTATCTTGCCGTGCGGCAAAAGCCTGGTTGCTTCCGTGCAAAAAATGGTGGGATGATAATTTCGACGCCCTGGGAGAAAAGCTACTGCTGATTCGAGGTGGGCGCGGACGCGTCGGGCGAGGATGCAGGCGCGCTGGTAGGCACAGGAGCGTTGGAAGCTACTTCTGCAACCACTTTTGCTGCCAGTTTCTTGCTGATCGCACAAAGCGAATCGTTAATGCGGCATTGCGCCAGCGTCAGACGGCATCCGCAATCACAGCTTTCAGAATTCATCCTGCGCAACGCGGCCTTTTTCATTTCAGGCGTCAAATCTTTGAAGTCAACATCGGGGAGTTCCGTTGCCAGCGCAGCATTCTTTAGGAAAACCTGCCCCTCGTCTTTGAATGTTTCGATGGTCGCGTTAATCGGCATGCCAAGCAGGGCGCGCACTTCGGTTTCATAAACGTAGGTCGGATACAAACCAACGTGCTTCTGCACAACTTTGCTCTCGGTGTTCACCACGAAGGAAGTGGGCAGCGCGGGAACGCCGCCGTACTCCAGAATTATTTCACGGCTGGCCATCACGATTGGATAGTTCACGCTCTCTTGAATAGCGAATTTCTTGACCCCACGCACATCTTCCGGATCGTCCATGGAAATTCCGATCACTTGTAGACGGTCTTTGTAACGGGCTTGCAGATCGACTAACTCGGGAACTTCTTCGCGACAAGGCGGGCACCACGTGGCCCAGAAATTCAGCAGCACAACTTTGTCTTTCCATTCCGCGGTGGAAATCACGTTTCCATCGATGTCGCGCGCCAGGAACGGAGGAGCAGCCTGTGGATTGCTGGCAAACCGAACAACCGGCATCTGGCCAGATTGCTGCTCGGCCACGTTTCTAACAGCTGGTGTCGCATACGCAGGCAAAACGTGTGCGTTCGCGCCAGAAGCTTTTGGCACTCGTATCAGATTCGATCGCCCCGCTGACAGTCCGATCGCGATTCCCGTCAGTCCCGCGATAGCTGCCAAGACAAAAATGAACGATTTCTTCATGCACCCTCAACTGCCCATCCCATTATGCAGCATGTATCCGTCGCGAACAATGAGTAGCTGGCACGAATTGCGCGGGTAAATACGTGCCCTGCGCCAATACGGGATAATCTATGCGACTCAGTTCCGATATGGTCTTGTGGCGGCAGCACGCGCCGCCTTCGCCTCGTTAAGTGGTTGAAAATGCGCATCTCTCATAATCCGGCTGCCAAAAAGTTTGGGCATCCCACTTGCATATGGCACGGTGTGGGTCGCGTTCCTACACGATCCGAATGGACAGCGAGTGGGGAGGAAGGGGCCCACCTGCTGAAAGTTCCGGATCGTTCCCACCTGCCTCTGAGAGGGAAGCTAGGATGGATGACCCCATGATTCGGTCCGCCTAGACCGAATCACTGGAACGCGGCCTTTAGGGACCTTCGATCCCAAGCGAGGGTCCCTTTTTTATTGGTTTCTCTGCGACGCTGGAAGAATCAATTTAGCGGATACATGATTCCCGGGCTGTCGCAATGAGCCTCCCGGAATCCTGCCAATCGGTTTGTCGACCGAAGAAGCTGCCGAAGAAGTCGCCAGCCTCGGCCGTCTCAAGCCAGCCTCCAAACAGGTTGCAAGTAGCCGGTTATTTTGCCGCGCTGCCTTGCCATTCACGAGACCTCCACTCCTTTCGAGATGGCTCCTGTTATAATCCGACCATGACGTTAATGACCGCTACTTACGAATTACAGGAACGGCTCAAGCCGGAGCATTTTCGCGCGCTCGGAGAGTTCTCGAATACTTACGGCCTTCAGAAGTTTCGTTATGACGAGAAGAAAAATCTGCTCCATTTTGACTACGACGCCTCGCGTCTGACGGACAATGTTGTCGAGAGCGTTTTGCGCCAAGCCAGAATCCCCGTCTTGCGAAGATTGGAACCTGCTCGCCCCTAATATCTGCGTCAAACATTTCGAAGTCGTTGTCTGAATGCTCAGTGGTCGACCTTTTTTGAACCGAGATTTTTCTGCGCAGCCATGCATGGGTTCTCTTCGCCCTGGGCGATCATTCTCATAACTGGACCTTGCGGAGGCGGAGAGCGTTTGCGATTACGGAGACCGAGCTGAAAGTCATGGCGGCACTGGCCAGGATGGGGCTGAGCAGCAAGCCGAAGAAGGGATAGAGAATGCCGGCCGCAACGGGTACGCCGACGGAGTTATAAACGAAGGCGAAGAAAAGATTTTGGCGTATGTTACGCATGGTGGCGCGGCTGAGCGTTCGGACCCGGGACAAGCCAAGCAAGTCGCCACGCAGGAGCGTGATTCCGGCGCTCTCCATGGCCACGTCGGTTCCGGTGCCCATGGCAATTCCGACGTTGGCTTGCGAGAGGGCGGGGGCGTCGTTCACACCGTCGCCGGCCATGGCGACGATGTGTCCTTCGGCTTGGAGCCGCTTTACGATTTCGCTTTTTTGGCCGGGCAAGATGTCCGCGTGAACTTGATCGATACCCAGTTTGCGCGCGACGGATTCAGCGGTTGCGCGGCTGTCCCCGGTGAGCATGATGATGCGGATTCCGTCGCGGTGAAGTTTCGCTAACGCTTCTGCGGTCGTTGACTTTACTGGGTCGGCCACACCGATGATCCCGACTATTGCGCCGTCCGCAGCGACGAACATTACGGTTTGGCCGTCGGCTTCCAGCGATTTAGCAGTCTCGTCCAGTTTTCCGATGGCGACATTGATTTCAGCGAAGAGAGCTCGATTTCCAAGGGCGGCAGCGCGTCCCCCAACTTTTCCCAGGACACCTTTTCCGGTACGAGACTGAAAATCGGTGAGATTGCCGAGGTCGATGGCGCGTTCTTTGGCTCCTGCAAGAATCGCTCCTGCGAGCGGATGTTCGCTGCCGCGCTCTAGCGTTGCAGCGAGCCGCAGAATTTGTTTTTCGTCGCCGTCGGCAATTGGAACGATCGATACCACGGCCGGTCTGCCTTCGGTCAACGTGCCGGTCTTATCCACCACGAGCGTGTCCACTTTTTCAAGGGTTTCGAGCGCCTCTGCGTTTTTCACCAGAATACCGGAGAGCGCTCCACGTCCAGTGCCGACCATGATGGCCATGGGCGTCGCAAGTCCGAGGGCGCAAGGGCAAGCGATGATGAGCACGGCGACAGCGTTTAGCAGCGCGTGGGCCATCCTTGGCTCGGGACCGTAGATGGCCCAAGCGACGAAAGTGACGATCGCGACAAGAATTACTGCTGGGACAAAATAACCCGCTACGCGGTCGGCGAGTTTTTGCACTGGTGCTCTGCTGCGTTGTGCTTCGCTGACCATCCTCACGATTTGTGAGAGCAGCGTTTCGCTACCTACACGGTCGGCGCGCATGATGAAAGTTCCCGTGCCGTTGACGGCACCGCCTATCACGCGAGCGCCGATTGATTTCTCGACCGGAATGGGTTCGCCGGTCATGAGCGATTCATCCACGGAGCTCTCGCCTTCGGTGATGGCTCCGTCCACCGGAACTTTTTCGCCCGGGCGCACACGCAACAATTCGCCGACGGCGATGTGTTCGACCGGCACGTCGATTTCGGTACCGTCGGCACGAACGAGACGAGCCGATTTTGGCGAAAGTTTCAAAAGTGAGCGAATCGCTGTGGACGTTCGGCTGCGCGTGCGCAATTCCAAAACCTGGCCGAGAAGCACGAGCGTGGTGATCGCGGCTGCGGCTTCGAAGTAAATCGGGACGCCGCCTCCCGTCGTGCGGAAAGAGTCTGGAAAGGTTTGCGGGAACAGGACGGCGATCACGCTGTACACGTACGCTGCGCCGGTGCCCAGAGCAATGAGCGTAAACATGTTGAGGCTGCGGTTCACGATGGAGGCCCAGCCGCGCTGGAAGAAAAACCAGCCTGCCCACAGGACCACAGGCGTAGCCAGGAACAATTCGATCCAGGCAATCGCGCGCGGCGACAGAATGTTTCGCAAAGGCTGTCCGGGAATCATGTCGGACATTGCCAGCGCGAGGATCGGTATCGTGAGCGCGACGCTGATCCAGAAGCGCCGAGTCATATCGGCGAGTTCGGGATTCTCTTCCTGGTCCAGCGTAGCTTCGCGAGGCTCCAGAGCCATGCCGCAGATCGGGCAGGACCCGGGGCCGGGTCTAAAAATTTGGGGATGCATCGGGCAGGTGTACTCGATGCGGGTGGATGGCTGAGTGGGGATGGCGGGTTCGAGCGCCATTCCGCATTTGGGACATGCTCCCGGATGATCCTGATGGACTTCCGGATCCATGGGGCAGATGTAGTCAGCGGCCGCGCCTCGTCTCGTCGGTTTGGTTTGCGATGCTGGCGCGGGACTCGGTCGCGCCGATGGAATTCCTACTACTTGAACTGGCCCGCTATTCGATGGCGCGGGGCTTGCTGCGCCGACATATTTTTCGGGCGAGGCGGCAAATTTCTTGGCGCAACTCTGACAGCAGAAATAGAAGGTTTTCCCGTCGTGGACGGATTGCGCCGCGGCGCGGTCGGGGTCGACCGTCATCCCGCAGACGGGGTCTTTTTCGACGGTTTTCAGCTGTTCTTGCATTTCGCCAGACTTGCTGTGGGATTAGATTCGAGCGTTTGGCATAAGACGCTGAAGGCGGTTGAGTCCGGATATTTTCCGCAGGCTCGAGTTCGCGAAATAGCGAATACCTCGAAATGTCTAATTGCGGTTCTGGCCCCGGTTAGGAATGGTCTAATCGTTTGTTTTCTACAACATCTACATTTAGGGCAGAACCGGTTAGAAGCGGTACGACCACTTTCAAAAAGCGACCCAATTTCGCGACTCATTTTCCTTCCCGGTGTGGCCTCTGCGCTTGCTGGTTGCGTCGGCAACCGTCGTCTGGACATGCTCGCAGACGAGTGGATGTCGGGAGGACGAGCCCCGTTTTGTCCAACGCCGATGCTAAACCATGTTCTCATCGGGATGATGATAGGAAGTTAGAAGTGCAAATACAAGGGTGCGAGGCGGTGGACTTTTTTACCGGGGCCGCGCACAATTTGTCGTAATGAACTTAGAATGAGTTGATTACAGGACCAACAGAAAGAAAAATGCTTTTAGTCGAGCAGAAAACGTTTCTTCGATGTACCGAAGCGGGCGCCAGGACGTGACGAGTCAACTTGTGAGTTAGATGAATTAAGAGGTTTTGTTCATGATTGCGACAATCATCGGCGGCACTGGACTGACCGGGTCGTTTCTGGTGCGGAAGCTTTTGGCCGATTCGGCGATTACCAAGGTGATTTCCATTTCGCGGAGACCGCTGGAGGCTTCGAACACAAAGCTGACAGAGGTTTTAGTCCGCGACCTGGCGGAGCTACCGTCGATTGAATCGACGATTCGGGGAGAACTTTACTTCTGTTGTCTTGGGACGACGATAAAGGCCGCGGGGAGCAAAGAGAACTTTGAGAAAGTGGATCACGACGCGGTGGTGGCGTTTGCAAAAATCGCGAAGGCACATAGGGCAAGATCGGTCACGTTCATCACTGCGATGGGGGCCAATGCGAACTCGATGTTTTTTTACAACCAAGTGAAGGGGCGGACTGAGAATGATGTAAAAGCTCTCGGACTTCGTTCGTTGATCATCTTTCGGCCTGCGCTGCTGGTTCGGCCGCGGAGCAAATTCCGTTCGTTGGCGGAAAGCATCGCGAACAGGGCGCTGGTTCCGCTTTCGCGGGTCCTGCCGGCTGGAATCGGCAAGAGGTTTATAACTCCGGCCGAGATTTTAGCGGAACGCATGTTGGCCGATGGGAAATTGGCGCCTGCTGGAGTCCACGTAATAGACGCGAAAGACGTCTAGCCAGTCGGAAGGATGACCAGCGAACCGAAGGGATTCGAGAGGATGTTCTTCGGCTGCGTCTGGATAAAGCGGCGCGACGAGGGCGAGCCGTTCAACGGACGAGGAGAAGGGCGATCAAGGAACCTCCGGGGGCTAAAGCCCACTTACATTGCTCGGCTCGTGTCGCCCCTAAAAGGGGGTACTCACAAAAGCGCAGTCAATGCGCAACTCGAACTTAGCGTTAGCTTGACTGAATCGGTTGTTCGGTCCCGTTGAAGGCTCATCCCAAAAGCGGGCAGTCCCGTACGCTCGGATACAGAGTAGCTCTGCTAGTTGACGCACCCACAGGGGCTTAAAGCGCACGAGGAATGGGCCGCGACATGCTATTGTCCCTCCCAATACAGACTTGGAGGCAGCGCGAATGACCTCGTTCTGTCAAGACATACGATACAGCCTGCGAATGATCGCCAAGGCACCGGGGTTCGCGGTGGTTGCTATCTTGACGCTTGCGCTGGGCATCGGCGCGAACACCACAATCTTCAGTTGGATCAATTCCGCGTTGCTCAATCCTGTTCCGGGACTCTATAAGCCGAGCGAGGTGGTGTCGCTGACGTTGGGCAAGCCCGGCGAGCCCTTCGGGTTTACGTATCCTGATCTAGAAGCTGTACGTGAGGGGCAACAGAGCTTTACCGGCATTGCGGCTTGCTGGTTCGCACAAATGAGCCTAACGGGCAAAGGTAAGCCGGAGCGCGTCTGGGGCATGGTGACCTCGGCAAATTATTTCGACGTGCTGGGCGTGCGGCCCATCCTTGGTCGCGGTTTTCTGCCGGTGGAGGATGAGAAGCCCGGCGGTGCGCCAGTAGCGTTGATTAGCTATCGCCTGTGGCAAACACACTTTGGTGCGAGCCCGGATGTTGTGGGCCAACGCATTGAAATCAACCAACACCCGTACACCATTGTGGGCGTAACGCCGGCCGCCTTTCAGGGAAGCCAGACTGGAGTACGAACGGAGATTTGGGTTCCCGTCATGATGGAAGCGCAATTGGACGCTAGGGGAGACCTGATTCACGACCATCACACTTTCTGGTTATTGGTGTTTGGAAGGTTGAAGCCGGGCGTCTCGCTTTCCCAGGCGCAGGCCGAAATGACGCTTCGGCTGCGGCCGGAGGTGAAGAATTATCCCGAGGAGCACAAAGGAAAAGAGAACGTAATAGCGTACCCTCTCTGGCGTAACCCCTGGGGTTTGAATTCATTTCTTTCAACGCTGCTGCCGATGCTGATGATCATTGCGGGACTTGTGCTATTGCTGGCATGTGCAAATGTGGCGAATCTGATGTTGGTGCGGTCGGTAGGGCGTCGGCGTGAAATTGCCATTCGAATGTCGCTGGGAGCGAGCCGATGGCGTTTGGTGCGACAACTTCTAGTGGAAAGCCTGATACTGGCACTAGCCGGAGGCGGAGTCGCGCTGCTGATCACGTTCTGGACCGCGGGAAGCTTGATGAAATTCATTCCCGATACGGATTACCCATTGTCACTCATTATCGGTACGGATCGCGCGGTGATGCTCGCGACGTTTGTGATTGCCGTGCTGACGGGCGTGGTTTTCGGAATTTTGCCAGCACTGCGGGCCTCGGGCGTGGCGCCGATTACGGTGTTGAAAGAGGATACGGGCAGTGCGTCGGGCACACTGCGCAAAGCGCATTTGGCCGGCGGACTGGTAGTCGCTCAGATTTCGCTATCGCTATTGCTGTTGATCTGCGCGGGCCTGTTCATTCGCAGCGTCAGAAGCGCGCAGCAGATCTATCCAGGATTCAACTCTCATAACATATGGGTCGCTTCCTACGATCTATTTACAGCGGGATATTCGGAGGCGAACGGAGCGGAATTCGACCGCCAGCTGATTGCCAAGCTGGAAGCGCTTCCGGGGATTGAGTCGGTGTGTTTGACCGACCGCGTGCCGATGGCGTTTGGCGGCAGCTCGACCAGCGTGAAGCCGGAAGGCTACGTATCGCAGCCGAACGAAGTGATGGAGACACAGGCTGCGATCGTTACGCCGAACTATTTCCATACCATGCAGATCCCGATTGTGAAGGGGCGCGATTTCACGCCGGAGGACAACAAGAGTTCGCAACGCGCGGCAATCGTCAGCGAGGCGTTCGTTCAGCGCTACTGGCCGCATCAGGAAGCGCTCGGCAAACGGTTCAACTCTGACTTCACGAACGAATGGTTCACCGTGGTCGGGGTGGCGCGGGACGCCAAAGTGAGAGTGCTGAACGAAAAGACAACGCCTTTCGTATACTTGCCGTTGTACCAGGTTTACCGGGCCAACATGATGATCGACGCGCGGGTGGCCGGAGATCCGTTAACGGTCGGCAAAACGATTCAGAATGTGGTCCATGAACAGAATGCCGACCTTGCTCTATTCGCCGTGAACACGCTCGAATCGCAGGAGCTGTTTGCCAGCTTCGGGCAGCGAGTGGCTGGAACGTTTGTCGGCGCATTCGGGCTGCTCGCTTTGATCCTCGCCGCCGTGGGAATTTACGGCGTTACGGCTTACACTACGCGGCAGCGCACGCACGAAATCGGCATCCGCATGGCCCTCGGCGCGAGCAAGCGGGATATTATGCGGCTTGTGCTCGGCCATGGATTGCGATTGACGCTTGTGGGTATCGCGCTAGGGCTGGGGGTATCGTTCGGTCTTACGCGCTTTCTAGGCAGCTTGCTTCTCGGCGTCACAAGCACTGACGCGTTAACTTTTTCGAGCGTGGCGGTGTTGCTGTGCGCTGTAGCTTTGTTCGCCTGTTTCATACCTACCCGCCGCGCGACGCGCGTGGACCCGATGGTCGCGCTGCATTACGAATGAATGGGTTGTGATTCAAGGCGATGTATTCTGCACGACCGGCGAACTTCAGGGCCTGAAGCCCATCTTGTATCTTCCGAGTGAATGGCCCCTGAAGGGGCGACGCACAAGGCTGGTTCTCATTAGTGCTTGAGGGAACGCGCCTTGCCGCGACACCTCGTTCAGGGTGGACTTGATCTGGCCCTTATTGGCGCATCTTGAGAACAATCCACGAAGCTACTCTCCGCTTTCTGTAAAACCTACGAAGCTACTTTTCGTTTAGCAAAGAGTTGATGTAGGCAGTCATTTCGGGGCTGTTCCAATCCTGAGCGCCGACAATCTTGCGGTCAAGGCGGCCGCTACGCGTGATGACGTAAGTGTCGGGATACATGGTAGTGCCGTAGGAGAGGGGGATTTGTTTGGTGGTATCGCGGAATGTGGGGAAGGTGATGTTGTAAGTCTTCAGGAAATTTTCGTAGGCTTGGCCGTCGTCGTCCACGCTGACGCCAAGAACAGTGCCCCCTAGCGGGGCGATGCGATGCTGAAGCTGATTCAGCGATTGAGTTTCCTCCACGCAGGGCGGGCACCAAGTGGCCCAGAAATTCAGGAGCACTACTTTGCCGCGCAGGTCGGAGAGATGCGCGGGCTTGCCGTCGAGAGTGAGGGCGAAGTCCTTGGCCGGCTGTCCTCGCAGGCTGGGCTCGCCTTGACGATAGTCGGGGCGCGCGAAAAGGAAGAGCAGTCCCGCAATGAAAGCGAGCACCAAGCCAGTGCTTAGTTTCCGTTTCAGTCCTTTGTCCAAGCGACCTATAATACGAGTATCGGTGAATCGAAGCGAGCATTTTGCGACGGTCTTTTTTTGATGGCTTGACGTAAGTGCGGCTCGATTTTCACACCCAATGGTTTCCGCGATTATTCCGGCACGAAATGAGGAAGCGTCCATCGCGCGGGCGGTGGAGTCCGTGGTGGCGCAGCCCGAGATTGGCGAAGTGATCGTGGTGGACGACCAATCCACCGACGGAACTACTGCGATTTTGGCAGAGCTTGCAGCGCGCATACCGAAGCTGAAAATTCTGAATACGGGCGATACGCTGCCGCCGGGTTGGGCCGGCAAGAATTACGCAGTCTCGATTGGGGCAGCGGCGGCGACTGGAGACTGGCTGCTCTTCACCGACGCGGATACTTATCATTTGCACGGGTCCACGCGGCGCGCGCTGTGCGATGCGGTGGAACATGACGCGGTGTTGGTTTCGTATTCGCCGGAGCAGGAATTGGGATCTTTCTGGGAGCGCGCGCTGATTCCGTTTGTTTATTGCAGGCTGGCGAACAAATTTTCGTTTGCGCGAGTAAACGATCGGCGACAACCGGATGCCGCGGCGAACGGGCAATTTCTTTTGCTGCTGCGAGAAGTTTACGAAAAGCTGGGCGGGCATGCGGCGATCGCGGGACAGATTCTGGAAGACGTGGCGCTGGCGCGCCGCGTGAAGGGCGCGGGGTATGGGATTTATTTCACTGCGCCGTTTAGGACTGTGCGCACCAGGATGTATAGGAGTTTTCACGCGATGTGGCAAGGCTGGACGAAGAATTTGTACCTGTTGATGGGTGGAAAGCCGGCGAACGTTCTGGTGGAGATCGGGGATGTATTCCCCTGGATTGAATGTTTGCTTATCGCGCTTGTGTGGGTGGAATCGGCGTGGCGGCATGTGATGCCGGCTTGGTTGTTGTTCGGGCTGGCGGTGGCACTGATTGGCGGACGAATGTTTCGTTATGGAGTGGAGCTTTACCGGAATCTGTATCCGGTGGCGTACATCAAATACTACATCCCGGGTTTGGTTCTTTACTGCGCGGCACTGCTGGCTTCGTGGCGGAAAAATGCCCGCGGAGTAGTTCAATGGAAGGGGCGGGCTTACCCGGCAAGGACTGCATGATACGCGTCACACGCAAGATTGAATTCAGCGCGGCGCATTTTTATCACAATCCCAATTTTTCGGCGGAAGAGAACCGGCGGGTTTTCGGGAAGTGCAATAATCCGCACGGGCATGGGCACAATTACGTTTTAGAAGTGACGATTGCGGGAGAGCCGGATCCAACGACCGGGATGATTCTGGATTTGAAAGAGCTGAAAGAGATTTTGCAGACGGAAGTGATGGAGCGGATGGACCATCGCCATCTAAATTACGAAGTGCCCGAACTGGCGGGGCAGATTCCGACGTGCGAAAACATTGCGGCGGTGATTTGGAAGCTGTTGGACCCTAAGATCAAGAACGGAAAGTTGGACAGAGTGCGGCTGTATGAGTCTCCTGAACTTTTTGTGGATGTGAGCGCCGGGAATGGTGCGCGGGCGTGAAAATCTCGCTGACCAGGCGGTATCGGTTCGCGGCTTCGCACCGGTTACACGCGTCTAAGTTGAGCGAAGCGGAAAACGAGCGCGTTTATGGGAAGTGCAGCAATCCTTACGGACATGGGCACAACTACGTGCTGGAAGTAACGGTAACGGGGCCGGTGCATCCGGCGACGGGGATGATCGCGAATCTGGGGCAGCTGGACCCGTTCGTGCAAAGGGAAGTGATTGAGCCGTTCGATCAGAAATTTCTGAATGAGGAAGTGCTGGAGTTTCGGGAGCAGGTAGCGACTACGGAGAATGTTTGTCGCGAGATTTTTCGGCGTCTGAAAAGCTTTCCGCTGGCTAAACTGGAACGGGTTCGGGTTGAGGAAACGAGCAAGAACAGTTTTGAGATCGAAGCGGATGTGGATCGGTTGGACGAGGTATGGGCATGAAGAGGAGCCACGACACAATGAGTGAGACGAGTGAAATTATCATTCCGCCGGCGGCGGGGACGGAAAGCATTGCAGACCTGGTACGCAAAATGATCGCGCTGCTGGGGGAAAATCCCGACCGTGAAGGATTGCGACGGACGCCGGAGCGGTTCGAAAAGGCGCTGCGGTTTTTGACCAGCGGATATCGCCAGGATCCCGAGAAGCTGCTGAACGGCGCAATGTTCAGCGTTTGTTACGACGAAATGGTGGTGGTGAAAGACATCGAGGTTTACAGTTTGTGCGAACACCACCTGCTGCCGTTTTTCGGGCGCTGCCACGTGGCGTACATTCCGTCGAAAAAAGTAGTGGGGTTGAGCAAGATCGCGCGGCTAGTGAACATGTTTGCGCGTCGGCTGCAGATTCAGGAGCGTTTGACGAGCCAGATTGCTGAAGGGATTCAGGAGCATCTGAGCCCGCAGGGAGTGGGAGTGATTGTGGAGGCGCGGCATCTGTGCATGGTGATGCGGGGTGTGGAAAAGCAAAATTCGACGGCCACGACCAGCGCAATGCTCGGCGCGTTCCGCGATAATAAGCAAACTCGCGACGAATTTTTGTCGCTTGTCAATTCGCATAAGCCCTGATTTGAACGTCGAAGAGGCCCGAGCGACGCGGAAATTCGCTTTGAGCTAGACAGCCACTGTGCTAGCATTTTTAGTGATCGAAGAAGAGATAAGAGCGTAGAGCAGGGCACGACGATTCAGGGGGAGGGGCAAGTTGATGGAAGCTAAAGCGGAGTTGATCGAGCAGTTCCGGACGCACCCGAAGGATACAGGCTCACCGGAAGTGCAAATCGCATTGTTGAGCGAGCGCATTAGCTACCTCACCACTCACCTAAAGTCCCACGCAAAGGATCACGCTTCACGGCGCGGGTTGATCATGATGGTCAACAAACGCCGACGGCTGCTGGACTATCTGAACCGGCGCGACCCGAATAGGTATCGCGAGATTGTGGAACGACTCAGCTTGCGTAAGTAGCGTGGTTTCCTGGGCGGCCATTCGGGCTGGGTTGTCCATCCGCACAGAAGAACGATTTCAGGCGACATGCGAGCCGGTCGAAGCGTGCGGCGCGAGAATGTTTGAACGATAGTTTACCGCTCCTTTCTTCGCAATTGTCCTTCCTCGATGTACCTCCCGAGAGTTGTCTCTCGTATCTGAACCAAGCTCCGATGAATCGGAGAAAAAAGGACGTGTTTGATGTTTGAGAAAGTAAGTTTAGAAGTAGGCGGACGCACCTTGTCGTTTGAAACGGGCAAGATTGCCCGCCAAGCGCACGGCGCAATAGTTGCGCGATATGGCGATACGGTAGTGCTGGCTACGGCCTGCATGGATAACAAAGCTACCGACAAGGATTTTCTACCTTTGACCGTGGACTACCGCGAGTTCACTTATTCGGCAGGAAAAATTCCCGGAGGATTCTTTAAGCGCGAAGGAAGGCCGTCTGAGCGCGAGATTTTGACTTCGCGTTTGACGGACCGGCCGCTGCGGCCATTGTTTCCGGAAGGCTGGTCAACAGAGACGCAGATCGTTGCGATGGTGCTTTCGGCGGACAGCGAGAATGATCCGGATGTGATCGCGGTCACGGCGGCTTCCGCGGCGCTTTATATCTCGAAGATTCCGTTTGAGAAGCCGATTGCGGCGGTTCGCGTCGGATTGATCGACGGCAAGCTTGTGGTGAACCCCACGGTGGCGGAACAGAAGACCAGTTTGATGAATTTGATTGTCGCAGGGTCGGATGAAGCAATCGTGATGGTGGAGTCGGGGTCGCTGGAAGTTTCAGAGGACGTGGTGGCGGATGCGTTGGAATTCGCGCATGCGGAGATTCGCAAGATTGTCGCAGCCATTCGCGAGCTGCAAAGCAAGGTAAAGCCACGGAAGGTTCAGGTTACGCCACCTGCGTTTGACGAAGCGATGTTCAAGCAAATGCAGAAAGAATACGGCGAGAAGCTGCGCGACGCCGTGGACACGCAGAAACATCCCAAGACGGAAAGCTATGCGCTGGTGGACGCCATCAAAGCGGAAATCATGAAGGCGATTCCGGAAGAAGACTCCGAAAAGCGCAAGTTGGCGGCCCGCGCTTTCGAACGGCTTCGTGAACGAATTTTCCGTGACGATATGCTGGACCGCAAACGGCGTCCCGATGCGCGCCCGTTTGACCAGATCCGGCAGATTACGTGCGAGGTGGGTGTTCTGCCACGCGCGCACGGATCTGCGCTCTTTACCCGCGGAGAGACACAGGCTCTGGCGACTGCCACTCTGGGTACCAAGGAGGACAGGCAGCGGCTGGATTTGCTGTTCGAAGAGGAAACATTCAAGCGCTTCATGCTGCATTACAATTTTCCGCCATTCTCAGTGGGCGAAGTGAAATTCCTTCGCGGACCGGGGCGACGTGAAATTGGGCACGGAGCTTTGGCCGAGCGTGCGCTGGCTAATCTGCTTCCGGCGGAAGAGGATTTCCCGTACGCGGTGCGCGTAGTCTCCGACATTATGGAGTCGAACGGGTCGTCTTCAATGGCTACCGTTTGTGGCGCTTCACTGGCGTTGATGGACGCAGGTGTTCCGCTCAAGTCCGCATGCGCAGGTATTGCGATGGGATTGGTGGTGGAGGGCGAGAAGTACGCGATCTTGACGGACATTGCCGGAGCGGAAGATCACTACGGCGATATGGACTTCAAGGTGGCCGGAACGCGGCAGGGAATTACGGCGCTGCAGATGGATATCAAGGTAAGCGGCGTGAGCATCGCAATGATGCGCGAAGCGCTGGCGCAGGCAAAGCGAGCACGGTTGGAAATCTTGGATAAG
The DNA here is from genome assembly GCA_049693615.1 of Candidatus Acidiferrales bacterium. Classification (GTDB taxonomy): domain Bacteria; phylum Acidobacteriota; class Terriglobia; order Acidiferrales; family UBA7541; genus Palsa-295. The sequence continues at coordinate 278,128 of JBAVQB010000029.1, forward strand.
ATGGACGCCACGATTTCGACCGGCCGCGCGGAAATTTCCACCTACGCTCCGCATCTTTTCATGTTGAGCATTCCAACGGACAAGATCCGCGACTTGATCGGGCCGGGCGGAAAGAAAATCCGCGGGATCATTGAAGCCACGGGCGTGAAGATTGACGTGATGGATGACGGCAAGGTTCACGTTTTTGCGTCGAGCGGAAAAGGCGCGGAAGAAGCGCTAAAGATGATTCGCGACGTTACGGCGACGGCTGAGATCGGGAAGACCTATCTCGGCACGGTCGTACGCATCGCGGAGTTTGGCGCATTCGTGGAAATTTTCTCCGGGACGGATGGGTTGCTGCACATCAGCGAAATTGCGGAAGCGCGGATTCGCGCGGTTCGCGACGAGCTGAAAGAGGGCGACCAGATCCTGGTGAAGGTGCTGGCTATCGAAGGAAACAAAATTCGGTTGAGCCGCAAGGCCGTGTTGCGCGATCAGCGCGACAAGCTGCCTAAGACGGAAGCGGCGACTGCCGAAGGCCACTCTTAGTCGAGAGCGGGAACCTTAAAGAAACAACCGGGAAGCAAATAATTGGGGAGGTGAGAAATCGCTTCCCCTTTTTTTTGCGTCTATTTATCCTGGCGAGGACACGCGTTCGATGCGGGCGCCGATGGCGCTGAGCTTGTCTTCGATGCGTTCGTAGCCGCGATCAATGTGATAGACGCGGTCGATCCAGGTGGTGTTGTCTGCGACGAGGCCCGCAAGGACGAGCGACGCGCTCGCGCGTAGGTCGGATGCGGTGACCGGGGCGCCGCTGAGCGGAGTGGGCCCAGTGACGATGGCGAGATTGCCGTCCACGACGATATTGGCGCCCATGCGCATGATTTCGCTGGCGTGCAGGTAGCGATTTTCGAAGATGGTTTCGCGGACGCGCGATACGCCGGCGGCTTGCGTGGCCAGCGCCATGAACTGCGCTTGCATGTCGGTGGCGAAGCCGGGATATTCCTCAGTGGTTATATCGGCGGCTACGAGTTTTTTCGCGCCTCGCACTCGAAGTGTGCCGTTTCCTTCGCACTTAATTTCCACCCCACACTCTTTCAGTTTGTTTATTACGGCGGATAAGTGATGCGGTTCACAATTCGTGAGCAGCAAATCGCCGCCAGTGATGGCTCCCGCGACTAGGAACGTGCCGCACTCGATGCGGTCGGGGATGATGGTGTGCGACGCGCCATGCAAACTCGGGACGCCTTGCACGCGGAGCGTGGAGGTGCCCACACCTTCGATTTTGGCGCCCATTTTAATCAGGAGCTCGGCGAGATCGGTCACTTCAGGCTCGAGCGCGGAATTTTCGAGGATGGTCTCGCCCTCGGCTAGAACTGCCGCCGTCAAAATATTTTCCGTGCCAGTTACTGTGATTTTAGGGAAGCGGAAAGTTGCGCCGCGCAGACGCTTGACGCGTGCTTCCACGTAGCCGTGTTCCATCTTAATTTCCGCGCCAAGCTTTTCGAGAGCTTGGATGTGGATGTCGATGGGACGAGCGCCGATGGCGCATCCGCCAGGAAGCGAAACGCGTGCGTAACCGAAACGGGCGACTAGCGGACCGAGAGTAAGCACCGAAGCGCGCATCGTTTTTACCAGCTCATACGGGGCTTCCCGCAACGAAACCGTTTCGGCTTGAATGGTGAATTCGCTCGGCGGCAAGTCAGGGCTTTCGACCCGGCAACGCATATGCGCGAGAAGCTTGGCCATGGTGATGATGTCGCGCACGTGCGGAATATTTTGCAGAGTCACGGGTTCGTTGGTGAGCAGCGCGGCAGCCATGCACGGCAGAGCGGCATTTTTTGCTCCGCTGATTCGGACCGCGCCTTCCAATTTGCGTCCGCCCTGAATTTTGAATCGGTCCATGCTAGTTCCTTTTCCTTGGCGCGCTGGGATGTCTTGCGGCGCGCGATTCCAACGCTTGCCGGACGTGACCGCCGGATTGTTGCAAACGGCGCCGCGCCTCATGCGCATTCGCGCCCGTTTTGAGCATCAGGAGCGCTACGGGCAGGTCGTGTTGCGATTGACGCAACGCTTGTTCCACTGCTGACACAGTTGCGCCGGAAGCTTCCTGAAGGATTCTTGCTCCGCGCTGCGTTAACTTCTGATTTGTGAGCGCCACGTAAACCATCCAGTTCTCGTAAACTCTGCCAAGCCGTACCATCGACGCGGTAGAGAGCAAGTTGAGAACCATTTTTTGCGCGGTGCCGGCTTTCAAGCGGGTTGATCCGCTGATCGCTTCAGGACCCGTGTCCGGGGCAATGACGATATTTGTTGAGCGCACTAATGGCGATCTTGGATTAGATGTCACACCGACGGTTATCGCACCGCGTTTTCTTGCGAACCGCATAGCGCCGATGACGTACGGCGTGCTTCCACTTGCGGCCAAGCCGACGACTGCGTCACCACGTTTAACACCTGCTTTGCGCAAATCTCTCTCGCCATTTTTTGCAGAATCTTCAGCGCCTTCTACTGCTCCGGTCACTGCCCGCGAGCCGCCCGCGATGATGGCTTGCACCATTTTGGGCGACGTGCCGAAAGTTGGCGGGCACTCGGCCGCGTCGAGAACCGCGAGGCGTCCGCTGGTTCCCGCCCCGATGTAAAAAAGACGTCCGCCGCAACGAAGGCTCTTCACGATGGCGTCCACGGCGCGCGCAATTTTCGGAAGTTCGCGACGTACGGCAAGAGCGACGCGCGCGTCTTCGCCATTAAGAGCGCGCAGAATTCCGAGTGTAGACTTGCGGTCGAGTCCGCGAGTCCGCGGATTTTGCTGCTCGGTTTTTAACGCCCTCAAAACGACGCGCCTCTCAAAGCCTTAAATGATTATACCGAGGGCTGCGGCCGAGTTCGCGGGCGGCGAGAGATTCCGCGGGGCGTTGTGACGTTGGAGTTATTGAACAGAAGCAGGCCGATTTGCCAGGCCGAGGGCCTGCATGATGGCGTCATGCACGGCGGGACGCAATTGGCGGATTTGCTCGTTGGCGCGGGTAGGATTCACGCGATTCGTCAGCAGGATGACGAAAAGATCGCGGTCGGGATCGATCCAGAGGGACGTACCGGTGAAACCGGTGTGGCCGAAACTGTTCGGCGAGAAATAATGGCCTGACGAAGAAGGCTGGGTGACCGTATCCCATCCCAGGGTGCGCGCGGCATCTCCGATGGCCTGGCGCGCGGTAAATTCCTGAATTGTGGCGCGCGTTAGGATGCGCCGGTGGGCGTAGATGCCGCCGTTCAAAATCATTTGCGCGAAAATAGCCGTATCACCGGCGGTGGAAAAAAGCCCGGCATGGCCGGAGACGCCGCCCATGGCCCAGGCGTTCTCGTCGTGGACTTCGCCTTGGAGCAAGCGCTTGCGGAAATCGACGTCGTTCTCCGTGGGCGCGATCGTGGGCCACAACTTGCGCGGCGGATTGAATTGGGACGCATTCATTCCGAGCGGCGAAAAAATGTGTTGCCTGGTATATTCGTCGAGCGAAATTCCGGTGAGGCGCTGAACGATTTCACCAAGCAGGATGAAACCGAGGTCGGAATATTCCACTTTAGTTCCCGGCTGGTGAACGAGCGGCTCAGCAAGTACCAGCGCAAAAACAGCGTCATGACCTTTCGTCTGCTTGTAAAAATCGCGATGCGCCGGCAAGCCGGAATCGTGGAGAAGTAGATTTCGAATGGTCACACGCGCGCGCCATGTGGGATCGAGATCAGACTTCGCGGCCGCCGCCCATTCGGGCAAATAGCGCGCTACGGGCGTGTCGAGATCGAGGCGTTTCTGTTGGACAAGAATCATCACCGAAGTTGTGGTGACGATGACCTTGGTCAGAGAGGCCATGTCGTACAGGGTGTCCGCGGTTACGGCGGGAGATTTTGCGTCGCGCGTGAGTTTGCCGAATGCCCGCACAATCAAGTGGTCATGAAGCCCAACGGCTAGGACGCCGCCAGGGATTGCGCTGTCGGCGATGGCGCGATTCATCACTTCGAAGGCCGGCTGCAGGCGCGCTGCCAGGTCGGCGGGCGCGGGCTGAAGCGTCATTGGATTTGCCGCGACGTGAATACCGTCTCCTCGTCTCTCGGTGCCCGGAACGGTGACGGGAATTTGTCCTTGTGTCGCGACCTGGCCAAAAAGCGCACGGACGGCGGCGCGCTGCGAGACATCGTTAGTGGAAAATTCGGCGAGCCAGGTTTTCGCGTCTGGGAAATTTTCGATTAGGTACGGGCTGCCGAAAGACATAACCACGACTGGTTTTCCTGCGGCTAGCACTTGATTTACTACGGCGCGTTGATTGTCAGGCAGGCCAACGTTTCCTTTTCTGTCGGCAACACGGACAAAGAGCGCGGCAATCGCGACGTCGTAACTTTCGGGCGGAGGCAAATTCAGCCAATTCGCACTGGAGAATTGTGCGTCGGCGCGCAGAGCAACGAGTGAATCCACGCGGGAGCGAATTTCGGGCTCGATGGTCTCGCCGGGATATGGATCGGCGTCAGCGGAGAGCGAGACGAGTAGAACACGAAGAGGACGCGTAGCGTCGAGGGGCAAAAGATGTGCATCGTCGCGAAGGAGCGTTACGCCGCGGTCGGCGATTGCTTGCGCCTGAGCTTCGTATTCGGGCTTGGCAAATTGTTCGTTTAGATGGTCGATATCGACGAGGCGGTCTTTGTCGAGACCGAGGCGCGATTTGGCTTGCAGGATTCGTCGAACGGATTCGTCGATGCGCGCCACGGGAATGCGTCCGGATTTAACGGCTTGTTCGAGCGAGGCCATCGCGGCGTCGGGAACCGGAAGCTGGAGTAGCACGTCGGCGCCGGCTTCCACTGCGCGCACGGCGGCATCGCCTGGCGCGAATTGGGAGGTCACGCCGCCCATGTCCATCGCGTCGGTGACGATAAGGCCTTTGAATTTCAATTCATCACGCAGAAGCCCGGTCATAACATTTCGCGAAATAGTCGCGGGGACGGATGGATCGGATTCATACGCGGGGACGTTGAGATGCCCGGGCATCACGGAGCTAACACCCGCGGCAATCGCGGCGCGGAAGGGAACCAGCTCGGTGGCTCCCAGCTCTTTTTGGGTGCCCGGAACCGTGGCGAGCGAGAGATGTGAATCCACGCTGACGTTGCCGTGGCCGGGAAAATGTTTTGCGCTGGATAATCCGCCATTTTCCTCGACACCACGGATGAACTGCGCGACGTACTCGGAAACTTGCTGCGGGTCTTCGCCGAACGAACGAATGTTGATGATGGGATTGTCAGGATTGTTATTCACGTCGGCATCGGGCGCAAAAATCCAGCGCACTCCGGCTGCGCGGGCTTCGAGTGCGGTTATTTTTCCGATGGTGTAAGCGGCTCGCGGATCGTTCGCCGCGGCGACGGCCATGGGCGAAGGAAACGAAGTGCCTTCGTCGATGCGCATGGCTGTGCCAGTTTCGAAATCAGCGCCGATCAGCAGCGGGAGCTTGGCGTGCTTCTGCAATTCGTTGGTTAGCGCGGCGGTTGGATAGACCTGGCTGCGCTCGATGCCCAGCGGGCCGCGTTGCGTACCGAGGATAAATCCGCCGACGTGATTTTCTTCCACTTGATGCAACAAGTCTTTATAGTCGGCGCTCTCGGTGGAAGTGAACGCGCCGAAATAATAGGGCATCAACATCTGGCCAATTTTTTCGCGCAGGGTCATTTTCTTGAGCATGGCTTCCACCCATGCGGAACTGGCGGCGGCCCGCCGAGTGTTTTTGGGAGAAGTTTTTTGTGCGCGAGGGGAAATTGTCATGAGAAGAAGCACGGAAAACGCGGAAAGGCCGAGTTTACGCATAACATTCGTTGTAGGCCTTCCATGTTGACGCCTGCATCCCGCGGCTGTATATAGCACACGCCTGTATGACGCACAACGAAACGTCCCCGCGCGTGTTTCGTATCCGTTCTCTCCACCTTTTGATGCGATGCGCGATTTTGTTCTGGTTTTGTGGGTGCGCGACAATGTTTACGCAGGAACAGCCTGAGCCGGTTGCTGCCGCACGTACTGAAACTGGAATTGATGTGCTGGAGGCGCAGCATTTTGCGGCGCTGCGTGGAAAACGTGTAGGGCTAATTACAAACCAGACGGGCGTGGATTCGCTTGGGCGTCGGACGATTGATGTGCTGGCGATGGCGACTGCCGTGAAGTTGGTCGCGATTTTTAGTCCGGAGCATGGGATTTCGGCGAGTGCTGACGCTGTGGTGGCAAACGCGACTGACGCTGCGACTAGATTGCCGATTTATAGCCTCTACGGAGAGACGCGGCGTCCCACAGACGCGATGCTGCAGGGAATTGACGCGATGGTGTTTGACATTCAAGACGTGGGCGTTCGATTTTACACTTACATTACGACGATGGCTTATTGTATGGAGGCGGCGGCGAAACACAAGATTGCATTTTTCGTTTTGGATCGGCCTAATCCACTGGGCGGAGAAATCATCGAAGGGCCGGTGCTGGATGCCGACAAGGTGTCCTTTGTGGGATATTTTCAGATGCCGGTACGGTATGCGATGACGCTTGGCGAGTTGGCGAAAATGTTCAACGCCGAAAACAAAATTGGGGTGGAGCTACATGCTGTCGAAATGCGAAATTGGCGACGGAACGAAATGTATTGGATGACCGGGCTGCCATGGATTGCGCCGTCGCCAAATTTGCCGGGGTTGGCTAATCTGGTTCCGTATCCGGGGATCGAAATCCTTCAGGGCGGCGGTGTTTCCGTTGGACGCGGCACTGGTTTTGCATTTGTGGAATTTGGGGCGCCCTGGATTCAGCCGAAAGAGCTGCTTGCGGAATTGAAACGGCGGTCGATTGCCGGAATTACTTTCGAAGTGAAGACTTTTACTCCGAAGACCGGGCCATATGCTGGGGAAAAATGTGAGGGTCTGGGATTGACTGTCACGAATCGCGATGGCTTTCGTTCGATGCTAATGGGTCTGGAGATTGCGGAGGCGCTGCATAAGCTTTATCCACAACAATTTCAACTTGCGAGAATGATTACGCTGTTGGGATCGCAGTCCACGGTGGAACGTCTGGAGCGCGGTGATGACCCGAAGGCGATTGAGTCCGGATGGGATGGCGACCTTGCGAAATTTCTGGCGATGCGCGCGAAATACCTGATTTACCGCTAGCGATGTTCATTCAAGGGACTTCGGTTGCGTACGGCGAGGCGGTTGTGGGTTTGCGACTTGAGATGTGGACCACGGATGAAAGCTAAAGCTTGGCTGGCTTGGAGCAGCGGGAAAGATAGCGCCTGGGCGTTGCATGCCGTACGCCAGAGCGCGAATTTTGATGTGGTAGCGCTGCTCACCACTGTGAACCAGACTTACTCGCGCGTCGCGATGCATGCGGTGCGGGAAAGTTTGCTGGAAATGCAGGCGGACGCGGCGGGCCTGCCTTTGATTAAGGTGGCGATTCCGTCCCCATCTTCGAATGAGATTTACGAGCAGGCCATGGGCGAGGCAATGGCGCGCGCGAAAGCAGAAAGCGTAACCCACGTCGTGTTTGGCGACCTTTTTCTCGAAGATGTGCGCGCGTATCGGGAGAAGCAGCTGGCGCGTTGTGATATGACGCCGGTTTTTCCGCTGTGGGGGCGTGATACACGACAACTCGCAAACGAAATGATCGCGCGGGGCCTCTCTGCGTATCTAACTTGCGTGGATCCTCGCAAGCTCGACCGCTCGTTTGCTGGCCGAAAATTCGATGCACAACTTTTGAGCGAGCTTCCGGCTGGTGTAGACCCGTGCGGGGAAAACGGGGAGTTTCACAGTTTTGTGAGTGGCGGGCCGATGTTCGATCGAACCATTTCTGTAACGGCCGGAGAGATTGTTGAACGCGAGGGATTTGTCTTTGCCGACTTTCTTCCGCAAGCTTCGGCGACGAGCAAAGCATAGAACCGAGTTTCGCTTTGCTCGCGATTTCGTTCACAATCTCAAGCGACATATTTCGCAAAGGAAACATTGCTGATGCGGATTTGTTCTTTGCTGCCTTCGGCCACGGAAATTCTCTACGCGTTGGGACTGGGCGATTCCGTGGTTGGAGTGACTCACGAATGCGATTTTCCGCCGGAAGCCGCAAAGAAGCCGGCGTTGATACGGCCACGCGTGGACCCGCATGCCGCTGCTGGCGAAATCGATCGACAAGTAAGCGAACTTGTCGCACGCGGCGAAAGTATTTATGCGGTGGACGCGGAATTATTGCGGTTGCTGGAGCCGGATTTAATCGTCACGCAGGACCTTTGTCACGTTTGTGCCGCTTCGCCCGACGATTTGGCCACGGCGTTAACACGGCTGCCGAAAAAAACCCGCGTTCTGACGCTGACGCCGCATTCGTTGGGCGACGTTTGGAATGATATTCGCAAGGCTGGCGATGCCACGCAGCGGAGGCGTGAAGCGCAAGCCCTCGCCATTATTCTGGAACAGAAGGTCGCTGCAGTAGAAGCCCGGGTTGCGCACGCCAAGATGCGACCGCGAGTTTTGTGTCTTGAATGGCTGGATCCTTATTATGTAGGTGGGCATTGGGTGCCGGAAATGGTGGCGAAGGCCGGTGGGGAAGATGTTTTGGGGCGCGCGGGCGAGCCATCGTTTCGAGTGGGTGGCGATGAGATCGCGGCGAGTGGCGCGGAAATTATTGTGGTGATGCCGTGCGGGTTTAACGTCAAGCGTACGGTCGCGGAATATGGCACCGCAAATTTTCCGGGTGGATACATGAACCTACCTGCGGTTCGAGAACGGCGCGTGTTCGCGGTGGATGCGAACAGCTATTTTTCTCGTCCGGGACCACGGCTGGCTGAGGGAGTCGCGCTTTTGGCGCATCTATTTCATCCCGATTTGTTTCCGGCTGCGCCGCGGCAAAGTTCGATCCAAAGATTGTAAGTCGCGCGAAAGATTTACTCCGCACCGCCTTCGGGCTTTCCACTCCACAGGCGATAGAAGAACAGACCGGACAGAATCATCGCCAGCCCAATCGAAGAACGGACCGGGCGCTGAATCCAAATGTTTATGGTCAACGCTAGCGCGCCAGCGACAAACAAGCCGGGAACAATCGGATAGCCCCAGGTGCGGTAAGGCCGTTTCATGTCCGGCGCGATTTTCCTGAGACGGAACATCGCGACTACCGAGAGAGCATAGAAAATCCACGCAGCGAAAACAAATAGGGAAGTTAATTCTTCGAAAGTTCCGGTAAGCGCCATCAGCGCTGCCAAGACTCCTTGAAAAATTAGCGCGCCACCGGGCGTGCGAAAACGCGGATGTACGGTACCGGTGACGCGAAAGAACAAGCCGTCGCGGGCCATGGCGTAGGGCACGCGCGCGCCGCTCATAATCGATGAGTTCAGTGTGCCAAGCGCGGCGACGATCATTGCGAGCGTGATCCAAAATGCTGCGCCATGTCCGGCGAAGCTTTCCACCACGTCGGAAGCCACGTGCGAGGAATTCGCGACCGCGCTGAAAGGAAGCGCGTAAAAGCAGACCGCGTTGAACAGGAGATAGATCCCTGCCACTAAAATCGTGCCGCCGGCGAGAGCGCGCGGAAAATTCCGCTCCGGATTTTGTATTTCAGAGCCGACGCGATTGAGATCTTCCCATCCGTCGTAAGCCCACAGCGCTGCGGCGATGGCTGCAAGGAAGGCTGTCACTATACCGCCGTTCTTTTGCACCGGCCAAAATGGATGGAAGTGCGAGACGCTTCCGTGCCCAAGCAAGAAGCCGGCCGCGACGATCGCAAGGACCGCGCCTACTTTCAGAAATGTCAGCGTGACTTGCACGCGTCCGCCCAGACGCACGCCGAGATAATTGATGAAAGTGAAGAGAAGGATCGCGCCGGCGGCCATGGGCTGCGACCAGGTGAAGTCGAAATCGTAGGGCGCGCCTCCGAATGGCGATTTCAGATGCCAGGTAAAAAGAGGAACCCCAAGCGTGGGAATCAGAAAACTTGAAAAACGTGCGAGTCCCGCGGCGATGGACGCGGCAGAGCTCGATTCGCCGACGGTGGAATGCATCCAGCCAAAAAGAAAACCCCAGATAGGGCCGAGACCTCTGCGTAAGTAGGCGTACTGCCCGCCGGCTTCCGGCATTGCAGCGCCGAGTTCGGCGAATGACAGCGCGCCAAAAAGCGAAAGCAGCCCGCCCGCGATCCACGCGGCGTAAACCAGGCTGACGGAGCCGCCCGCTGCCGCCATTTCGCTGGGCTTCAGAAATATTCCGGTGCCGACCATAGTGCCGACAACGATGGCAGAGGCAGCCCAGGGACCCAAGCCGCGTATCAGCTCTAATCTTTCCTTTGGAAGCGGCCGGGTGACGATAAATTTCTCCGGTATTTCAGGATTAGAGATCTACCGAGTCTGCGGCTCGACAACTTCTGCGCTCTTGCCGCTTGCCAACATGCTTGCAACAGAGCCGGCGGCAAACGTGATTAAAGTGCCAACGAGAACGTACCAAGTCCAAGCGAGCGGCGTTAAGAATTTAATTGCGACCATCGCGGCGAGACCGGTGATAAATCCGGCCAGCGCTCCCGTTTCGTTGGCACGGCGATTCCAGGTGCCTAACAAGAAGACTCCCAGCGTTGCGCCGTAAGTGATTGACGCAATCGTCAGGCCAGCCACCAGCACCGGTCCCCAGTGAACCAAGCCGAGAACTCCCAGCACGATGCCCCAAACCAATGTGAGCTTGCGTGAGCGAACGAGAGATTGCATCCCGCTCTCGCCGCGACGAGCTGCGAGGTCTATGATGCTGGATGATGCCAGCGAGTTCAACGAGCCGCTCGCATTCGACATCGCAACAGCAAAGATGGAAGCGAGGACGATGCCTGCAAGTCCCACGGGTATGCTGTGAACGATGAATCGCGGATAAAGTTTGTCTGGATCGCCTCCGGGTATCGCAAGCGTGAAATGCTGCGCGTAGACGAAAAGCATCACACCCAAAACGAGAAACAGCGCGAACTGCGCGAAAACAATTACGCCGCTTGCGAGCAAAGCAGTCTTGCTGTCGCGTTCATTGCGCGAGGCCAGAAGGCGTTGCACCATGGTTTGATCGGTGCCGTGGCTGGCCATGGTTAGAAATGTCCCGCCGAGAAGGCCGGACCAAAAGGTGTAGCTTTTCGTCAGGCTGAAGGCGAAGTCGAAAACGGTTAGTTTTCCGCCCGCTGCCGCCGCTGCCTGAGTCACCGTCGGCCAGCCACCGGGAATTTTGTGGAGCAGGAGAAGAAATGCGGCGACGGAGCCAGTGATGTAAAGAGCGAACTGCATCACATCGGTCCAGATTACGGCGCGCATGCCGCCTTCAAAAGTGTAAAAAAGCGTGAGCGTGGCGATGATCACTATGGATAGCGTTTCCCCTGTTCCGAATGCGACGCTGACGACCTTGCCGATAGCGGAAATTCGGACGCCTTCGGCCAGCGCGCGCGTACCCATAAAAATCACAGCTGCCGCGGACTTCATGCGTGTTCCAAAACGCTTTTCCAAAAGCTGATAAGCGGTGTAGAATTCGCCTTGAAAATATTGGGGGACGAGTACCAGACACAGAATCACACGGGCCACAAGATAACCAATCACAAGCTGGAGAAATCCCAGGTTTCCGGCGTACGCAATACCGGGCGTGCCGATGATCGTGAGCGTGGAAGTTTCCGTCGCGACGATTGAGCAAGCGATGGCCCACCACGGCGCGGTGCGGCCACCCAGAAAATAATCGCGCAGATTCTGTTGGCCACGACGAAAATGGGCGCCGAACAAAGTGACGCCCACGAGATACACAATAACGATTGCTAGGTCGATCGGGTTGATTTGCATTTGCGCCGTGCAAGCTGTGCCGCGCGATGCTAACTGCGGGCTTCGAACGGTGTCAAGCTAGGTGAAAAAACATGCCAGAGACGATTCCACCTCGAGTGGCGGCCTATTATCTGGGATTTGATGGTGGAGGCACGAAGACAGACTGTTTTCTTGTCGATGCCGACAACAAAATCATGGCGCATGCGACCGCCGGGCCTTCGAACCCGCTTCGCGCGGGGTACGCTAAAGCGTGGTTTGCGTTGAGCGACGCCGCGGACATGGTGCTGGAACGATGCCGCTTGAAATCGAGCGACATTCGCGGAATTTGCGCGGGCATCGGAGGCGCGGGGCGCGACTCGGTGAAAAGACGTATCGCGACGTTTCTGGAGCGCGGCTTTCAGCAAGCCTCCGTGGTAGTTACAACTGACCTTGAAATTACTTTGCAAGCCGCGGTGGGCGATGGCGAAGGCGTGGTCCTGGTTGTAGGCACGGGTTCCGCAGCCTATGGCCGCGACGCGGAAGGCCGCGTGGCGCGTGCGGGTGGACGAGGTCCCTGGTTCAGCGATGAAGGAAGCGGCTTCGACATTGGTCGACGCGCGATGGGCGCCGTGGTTCGAGCGGAAGAGCAACGCGGGCCGGCAACGGCGTTGTCGCAAAGAATCTTGGATTGGTTGGGATGCAAGGATTGGAGCCGGGTTCTGGACTGGGTGGTGAAGAATCCTGACGATGTGTTTCCTCGCGTGTTTCCGCTGGTGGCGGACTTAGGGGACCGCGGCGATGCAGTTTCGTGCGAAATACTTTCGGGCGCTGCCGAGTCAGTGGCCGAATTAGTTGCCAGCGTGCTTCAGAAACTTGAGCTGCAAGACCGCGATGTGCCCGTGGCAGTAACAGGCGGTACCATCGGACGCAGCAAATTTTTTGATGCGGCAATTGAATCCTGTTTGGCAAAATTTGCGCCGCGCGCTTCGTTGGTGTCACTTCATGTAAAACCAGCAGAGGCCGCGGCTCGCATGGCAATTCGCCTGGGGCAGCGAAAGGCGCATGCGGGGTGATGAAAGCGCCGCTGGTTTCCAGCGCGCACGATCTGCCTCGGGCGATGAGCTGGACACCCTGATTCACGATGGGGATGCGGAAGTTTTGCTCGCGCTGCTTGAAAATCCCAACATGCAAGAGCCGCAGATCAGCCGTTTGCTCGAGCGGCTCGATCTTCCTGCCGAGTTGCTCGAGCGCGTAGCAAAGGAAGCGAAGTGGAATTCAAGCGAAAGCGTACGCATACGGCTTGTGCGACATCCGCACACACCACGCCGCGTCGCGTTCTCAATGCTTCGGCAACTTTTTCTGTTCGACCTGGTGCGAGTGAGTCTGCTGCTTTCTGCTTCGGCCGACATTCGGCGCGCTGCCGAAGAATTGATCATCGCGCGAGTTCCGCATCTTCCCATTGGCGAGAAACTGACGCTTGCGAGACGGGGGCCTGCGCGGGTTGCGGGCGCGGTGCTCGCGGAAGGGCAGCCCCAGGCGGTGAAACTGGCGCTGGCGAATTCTTTTTTGAGTGAGAGCCAGGTGCTGAAGATTCTCGCCAGGGCGGAACTTTCGCCACGAGTGGTTATCGCTATCGCGCAACATCCGAAGTGGTCGGTCCAGTACAATGTTCGTGTGGCGCTGGTGCGGCATCCGCACACGCCGGTTCCAGCTTTGCTTGAATTTTTGCCGGACCTGACGCTGCGCGATTTGAAAGATATCGCAGGGCTGGAGCAGCTCACCGTGCATTCGCGAAAATATGTGCAGCAAGAATTGGCACGGCGCGCCAGCGGCATGAAATGACCCTACAGCATGAAACTAGCAGGCGCCAGTAACACAAAGAAATCTGCGAGCGAGGAAAATGGCAAGGAGCAAAAATCCAACGCGTCTGGTGATGATCATTGCGGGGATTGCTTTCATCATCCTGCTGGTTTATTTGTCGCGGCAGCAAAATCAGAATGAGTACGAGGTATGCATCACGTTCAAAGGCGCATCGCACTGTTCCACGGCCGCAGCTGCGAATCCCACGGAAGCCATACGCAGTGCGCAGGCAATCGATTGCGCGATGCTGACCAACGGCCGCGATGAAAATATGGTTTGCCTTGATACTCCGCCAACGAGTACCCGCCAAATAAAATAAGGAGTTACGTTATGCTTTTTTCGGTGTCTAACACTTCGGGGTTGGTGTGTACTGAATTGACATGCAGCGTTGCGCTGCTTAGCATCGGAAAGGAGCAAAAAACCACCCATTGATGACTCGTTGTCTGAATTGCGGCGCCGAGCGCGACGTGGACCAATGCGAAGCTTGTGGCCTGAGTTCCGCGGCCGCAGAAATGTCGCTGCGCCAAAAGCTATTGAACCGTACGGCAATATTTCTTGTTGGAGCAATTGCGTTTGTGGCTGCCAGCGAACGTTATCCGGCGCTCGAACTCGACGGAATCCTCATTTTTATCGGCATTCTTTTTTTTCTGACGCTCGGGTTGGCGATGTGGGTGGAGCGCCGCGCGCTACGGCATGGCGAAGTGGAAGCGATGAAACGAATTTACTATGGATTGATTCCGCTGCCGTGGCTGCTGGCGATTCTGTTGCTGGCGAACGGATCACTCGATCGTTATCCTGTGCACATCGAGCAGGCGTGCGTGATTGGAAAATTTTCCATGCCGGGACCGATGGCGAATCGCCGGCTGATCGTTACGTCCTGGCGCGAGGGTCGGCGGTTCGAGCGCATTCCCGTGGATCGCGGTGACTTTGATCGCGTGACGCGGGGGGACGTTGTGGACGTGCAAGTGCGGGAGGGGTTGGTCGGCATCCCGTGGGTTGCGGGCGTGTCGCTGAAATAGCTTTCGGCTGGCCTCTGGATTACCGCGAAGTAATCGCCCGCAAGAAATCTCCTCGACAGCGCCGGGTTTCGTTGGGACACTCACCTCGTGAACGTGCCTGAATCGGTAGCCGACCGTTTTCCTTTCCTCGAAGCGCTCGAAGAAGTTTGGGAGCCAATTCCGCGAGCTGCTTTGGTTACGTGGGTGGCGTTTTATTTATTATTTTTGTATCAGGCCGCTCGGGGACAGGGGCTTCTGCTGCTGATCGATGGCGTGTTTATTCCCATTCACGAGGGCGGTCACCTGCTTTTCCGGATGTTTGGCGAATTTGTGATGGTGGCGGGCGGGACCGCTCTGCAATTGCTCGTCCCGTTCTGGCTGGCACTGTATTTTTTCTTTCGACGTCTACCGCAAGGCGTGGCGTTTTGCCTATTTTTCATGTTCGAGCAACTCCTTCCGATCGCCACGTACATGGCAGACGCGCGCGCGCAAGAGTTGCCGCTGCTCACGGTGGGAGATGCGGAGTACGTGATTCACGACTGGGCGTACCTGTTTGGCAAGCTTAATCTGTTGGAACACGACACGCAGATAGCGAGCGCGGTGCGAGCGTTGGGATGGCTAGGAATGATCGGCGTGTTGATCTGGCTCGTGTGGCGCGGAGCAAATGATGTCCCGCAAACGAAACCTCATGCAGCAGGGCTATAAATTTCGAGGGCACTGTGCGATTTCCGGTTAGTAAAAGGCGCGCAGATCGGGCGGATGCGGCAGTTCCACTTCGAGGACGCGGCCATAATCGCCCAGCGTAAGCTTGATTAATTCCGCTGGACCCACGTCACGCACACTCCAATCGGAGCTGGCTAGTATACGCGAGGAAACTGCGAAATTCTCGCTTTCGATGTCGCTACCTTTTTTTTGAATGTCCGTGAGAAGCACGTAGTAGGCGAGCTTGGCCTTGATGTCGAGCTCAATGTAGCGGCGGCCGAGCAGCACGAGCACGAAGTGCGAGTCCTTCTTTTTTTCCGGCTGATAAACGTTGAAAGCCAGCGGAGTTTTGTCGTCGAGCTTTACTTGAGCTAGGTTGACCGGCTTCCAGTGGAAACGCTCGGCCTGGGCAGGACCCCCGCTAGCCAGGAGTACGAACAAGAGCGCTATCCTGATTGCGATGGTCGAAGGCAACTGGGAAAGCGTCATGTTGGCGATTTTTGAAAACTAATAGATGCTGGATTCGCGCTTGCGGCCGGTGTAGTCCACGTAAACGATTTTAGTGTCGGTGTAGAAATCGATTGCGGCGTGGCCCACTTCGCGCGGGCCAACGCTGGAGTCTTTTGCGCCACCGAAAGGAACATGCGCTTCGCCGCCAACGGTGGGCGAGTTCACGTGGGTCATGCCGGTTTCGATTTTGTCCACAAATTCGAAAATCTTGTTTGAATCGGTGGAATAGATCGAGCTAGACAGGCCGTAACGCACGGAATTCGCAGCTTCCAGGGCCTCGTCGAAGTTCTTTACGCGAATCACGCTTAGCACTGGGCCGAAGATTTCTTCTTGCGCGATGGAGCTATTTGCCCGCACATGGTCGAACACGGTGGGTGAAACGAACCAGCCTTGGTCATACTTCGGCCCTGTCAGGCGCTCGCCGCCGCACAGCAGTTTCCCTTCTTTTTTGCCGATCTCGATGTATTTCAGGACCGTGTTCATCTGAGTTTCGTCCACCGACGGGCCCATATCGACGCCGGATTCGAGGCCGTCGCCGACGACATATTTTTTCGCGCGCTCGACGAGCGATGACACGAACTGATCCGCGACTTTTTCTTCGATCACCACGCGACTGGTGGCGGTGCAGCGCTGGCCTGTGGAAGCAAACGCGCCCGCTAGTGTGGATTCCATGGCGAGCTGCAAATCAGCGTCAGCGAGAACAACCACCGGATTTTTGCCGCCCATCTCACACTGGATTTTTTTCAGGCGTTGCGCGCCGGAAGCGTATAGCGCGCAGCCCACTTCGTTCGAGCCGGTGAAGGAAAGACCGTGAACGAGCGGGTTTTGCACCAACTCATCGCCTGTGTCGCGGCCTGAGCCCATCACAAGGTTCAGGACGCCGGGAGGGAGACCAGCCTGCTCGTAAATTTCTATAATTCTCATGGCCGTTAAAGGTGTAAGCGTTGCCGGCTTGAATACGACAGTATTGCCGCACACGAGAGCGGGAGCGATCTTCCATACAGGAATGGCGACGGGAAAATTCCAAGGCGTGATGGCGCCTACTACTCCTAGGGGCTGGCGGATGGTGTAAGAAAAATTCTTGGGAAGCTCGCTCGTCAGCGTCTCACCGTTCAGACGACGCGCTTCTCCAGCCATGAATTCCGTAATGTTGATTGCGCGCTGCACTTCGCCTAGAGAATCCTTCAGTGCTTTGCCTTCTTCGCGCGTTAGCAGCCGCGCCAGCTCTTCTTTTTGTTCCTGCATCAAGCGCGTAGCATTGAAAAGAATCTTCCCGCGATTTGGGGCCGGAGTTTCGCGCCAGCCAGGGAACGCAGCTTTGGCGGCGGCGATGGCTTCTTTCATCTCTTCGCGCGTGGAAAGCGGGATGCGCGCGACAACTTCATCGGTGTTCGCCGGGTTGCGGCGTTCTACAATCTTCGTCGAACGCGATTCCACCCACTTGCCATTAATGTAGTTCCTGCAAAGCGTCGCCGCGCTAGTTGCCGTGGCCATTGCACACTCCAAGAGTTTTCATTAACGCCATGCCTAGGTATTGCGTGAGCATTAGACGCGGACCTCGCTGAAGGATTTGTCGAGGAGGCGGATGCCTTCGTCCACGTCGGCTTTGGAAATATTCATGGGCGGCGCCATGCGGATAGTGTTGCTGTACAGGCCGCCTTTGCCGACGAGGAGGCCGTTCGCGCGCGTACGCTCCATGATTTGATTTGTTTCCTGCGCGGCGGGCTCTTTGGTCTGGCGATCTTTCACGAGTTCGAGTGCTTGCATCATGCCCATGCCACGGACATCGCCTATCAGCGGATATTTCTGCTGCAATTCTTCCAGCTTTTTCCTGAAGTAGCCGCCGACCACGTGAGTATTCTCCAAAAGATTCTCTTCTTCGATGACTTCGATCACGGCACGCGCTGCTACAGAAGTAACCGGGTTGCCGCCGAAGGTAGCGATGTTCAGTCCCTGGAATTTCCCGGCTAGCTCAGAGGTGGTGATCGTTACGCCCGCCGGGACGCCGTTAGCCATACTTTTTGCGGACGTGATGATGTCGGGCGCGACTTCCCACTGCTCGATGCCCCACCATTTCTTGCCGGTGCGGCCCCAGCCGGTTTGCACTTCGTCGGAGATAAAAAGGCCGCCATAATTTTTCACGATGCGATGCACGATTTTAAAATATTCAGGCGGCGGAGTAATGAATCCGCCGACGCCCTGAATAGGCTCAGCAATAAACGCGGCAATCGAGCCGCTAGTGGTGGTTTGAATTACGCCTTCCACGTCGTTCGCGCACGCCACGCCGCACTCCGGATATTTCAAATGCAGCGGGCAGCGGTAGCAATAAGGATTCACGGCATGTGACACGCCGACGCTGATAACTCCGGCTTTGCGCCAGGCAGCCTGCGCGGTGACGGATTTCGCCAGCGCGGACCCTCCGGAATATGCGTGGCGCAAGGCCACAATGTCGTAGCTGGGACTAGCGCTGCGGGCGAGAAGAATGGCCGCTTCGTTCGCTTCGGTGCCGGAGCTGGTGAAAAAGCTTTTCTGCAATTTGCCCGGCGTGATCTCCGCCAGTTTTTCCGCGAGCGCGACGATGGCTTCATTCGGAAACAGCGTCGAAGTGTGCTGA
This sequence comes from Candidatus Acidiferrales bacterium, assembly GCA_049693615.1. GTDB lineage: Bacteria > Acidobacteriota > Terriglobia > Acidiferrales > UBA7541 > Palsa-295. Next base: position 296,571 of record JBAVQB010000029.1, read on the forward strand.
AGCTTATTCACCTGTGCGTTTATCTTGGAAGTGACTTTGGGATTGCAGTGGCCCACGCCGATAGTGACAATACCGCCAAAGAAATCGAGGTACTTGTTGCCTTCCACGTCCCATAGGTATTGCATCGAAGCATGGTCCGCGACTAGCGGATGCTCGTAATAATTGGCCACCGAAGGCCATATAAATTCCTTGTGCTTGCGGATGGCTTCTTCGCTGCGCGTGGTTGCAAGTTTTGGCGTGGTAGTCATTGCGATCCTTTCCGCGTGGCTCAATCCCAGTTCTTGATTGCCAAGCAGTCTACCTTGCGACACGCATCGCGGCAAGCAAGCGCACGCGGTCCACGCGCAATCGGTTCGCGCGGGAAATGTACCGAGCGGGATGCCGCGGCCCGCAGAGAGCTCGGCCTAAAACTTCAAAAAAGCGTGCTATTCCATTAGCCGAAATATGCGCTCCTTTTTGACGGTACTAACCGTATAATCCCGCCGACACGATGGATCGCATATTCAACAGCGTGTATCGAGGGTTTACGCGCATATTCCCCGACTGTGTGACGCTGAGCCAGGCGATTGCGTTCAATATGTTTCTGGCATTCTTCCCCATGCTACTTTTGGTGCTGGGAATTCTCAGCAGCAAAGAATCTTTTCACGGCGCGGTAAGAGAGCTGCCCGAACGTTTGCGCGTGATTCTGCCGCCGGGAAGCGAAGATGTAGTGGTTGAGTATTTCACGCGCAAAGGGCAGCATCCCTGGAAATGGTTTTTGCTGGGACTGGGCGGAACGTTGCTGGCCGGATCGCAGGTGATGGCTGGACTGATTGAAGGATTCCGCGTCATCGAAGGCGATGAACTCCGGCAAAGCTATTGGCGAATCCAGGGGCGGGCCCTGCTTCTGCTGGTCCTGACAATCATTCCTTCTCTGGTGGTCATCATTTTAACGGTTTTCGGCAAGCAAGCTCGATCCTGGTTGATTCACCAATTTGGATTAGCGGCGCTGATCCGCGCGCTGGCCTTTATTTTTCAAGTGGGCTTTGTCTTTGGGTTGTCGATGTTCGTGCTGGTGTTGCTGTATAGGATTGGCCGCCCGGGCCATAAAGGCTTTCGAGATTTGATCCCGGGAGCCGCGATTGCGACGGTGTTGTGGTGGGTGGTTGATATTGTGTTTGGCCTGTACGTCCGGAAGATGCCTTACAACGTGGTTTATGGAGGGCTTGCTGCGGCCATTGGGTTGTTGTTGTGGATGTACTTGACTGCAATTGTTGTGCTGTGGGGCGCGGGCTATAATGCGGAGTGGCGGGAGTCGGCGGATGCCGACCAGTTCTCGGGAGCATCGTTCTTAACCAGACCTAGTCCGCCGGCGTGATGCGATGACAGAAATTCGCGTGGAATGCCATGCAGGGCATCGGGCTGACGAGCGGCCTACACGTTTCGTGCTAGCAGGGCAGCCGTTCGAGGTAAGTGAATTGGACGGGCGCTGGTATTCACCGGAAGCGAGCTATTTCCGGGTTCGCGCAGACGACGGAAATTATTACGTTTTGCGTCACGATGAAGTGCAAGACCTTTGGACCTTGGACGGGTTTCGCGCGGCGCGCTCTCGCCGCTAAAACTGGGTTCGGGCCTTCGTTTCTGTTGTTGTAGCGCTGCAAATACCGCCTTTCGATCCTGGCAAAGAGGGCTTATTCCCCTCACTGTTTCTCGCGACGTTGACTATTAAGTTCCCGCAAAATGTGGGTCGCAACTTTTGCCCCTGCCAAGGGTTAAAATTAGTGGAACGAGCAGTCCCTTCGCTGTGCGCGATCTGAGGTTTCGAAGCGTCCGGATCTATACATGAAAAGAAAGACAATTCGAACGCGGGAGCGGCTCAATATAGGCGGCGCGGGGCTCCTGGCGTCCACGCTTAGTATCGCGCTCGCGGTGGGCGCGATTCTCTGGGTCAGCGTTCCTTATGCGAAGGCCGGCAATGGAGCGGCCGACACCGCCGTGAGCAATTCCAGCAAGCAGCCCGGCGCCTCAGCGGCGAATTCTAAATCGATCCATCTGGATAAAAAGTTCAAAGGCAAGCTTCCGATCACTGAGTTGACCGAGGACGAGGCCATCATGCATGCCATGAATCGCCTTGGATACGGACCCCGGCCCGGAGATGTCGAACGCATTCGCAAAATGGGGCTGGAGAAATGGGTGGATCAACAGCTTCACCCGGATTCGATTGACGATTCAGCTTTGGACCAGCGGCTGCAGAGATATCCGACGTTAAATTTACCGGCGAAAAAACTGATTCAGGATTATCCGCAACCAGGGGAGGTAATCAAGCAGGAAGGCATCACCAAAGAACAATACGAAGAGCAAATGAAAGAAAAGCGGCGCGAGGCTGAATCGCAGGTGATCCTTACCGGAAATGAAAATTTGGATAAGGCGCAGCAGCAGCTTGCCAAGCTTCAAGGGCCGGGCCGAATTGTGGCGGAACTTTCCATGGCGAAAGTGGACCGGGCCATTTATAGCAACCGGCAGTTGCAGGCAGTGATGGAAGATTTCTGGTTCAACCATTTCAACGTTTTCGCGAAGAAGGCAGAAGACAAGTGGCTGCTGCCTGCTTACATGCGCGATACGATCCGCCCGCACACGCTAGGGAAATTTGAAGACCTGCTGTTGGCCACGGCGAAAAGCCCCGCAATGCTCATTTATCTAGACAATTTTGACAGCGCCGATCCGGCGGCAGTCCGCCGCGCCGAAGCAGAAAAAGCGATGCGTCATGCGCGCTATGGCGGAGCGTTTGCAGGCGGAGAAGCGCCCACGCCCGGAACATTTCCGGGGCCGGTGACTTCCACTCCCGCGCCAGGAGTTAACGCAGCGGCCTCCGCGAAAAAGCAGGAGCGCGGGCTGAATGAAAATTATGGCCGGGAAGTTATGGAGTTGCACACCGTGGGTGTGGACGGAGGCTACACACAGCAAGATGTGATCCAAATGGCCGAATGCCTGACGGGCTGGACCGTTCGCGCGCCGCGCAAGGATCCGGAGTTTTTCTTTGACGACCGCCTTCATGCGCAAGGCAAGGAAGTCGTGATGGGGCGCACGTTCAGTTATGGCGGAGAAAAAGATGGCGAAGAAGCTCTGAAGATGCTGGCGAATCATCCGAACACCGCGAAATTCATCTCCATGGAGCTGGCGCGGCATTTTGTCTCCGACAATCCGCCTCCGGCGCTGGTCCAGCGCATGGCTGAAGAGTTTTCCGCGACGCAGGGAGATATTCGCAGCGTGCTGCGGACCATGATTTACTCGCCGGAATTTTGGTCGAAGGAAACCTATCGCGCGAAAGTGAAAACGCCGTACGAACTCGTAGCCAGTACAGCGCGAGCTCTGGATGCAGAAGTCACTGTTACTTTGCCGACTGCGCAGTGGGTAGGAAGGATGGGCGAACCTCTGTTCCTTTGCCAGACGCCGAATGGATATTCCGACAAGGCGGAAACCTGGGTGAATACCGGGGCGCTGCTGAACCGGCTGAATTTTGCTCTTTCGTTTGCGACAGACAAAGTGGCGGGCGCGACGGTGGATTTGAAATCGGTGCTTGGCGTCGAAGCTGCCAACGATCCGAACGCAACGCTAGCCCAGGCGATTGACGATTTTCTGGGCAATCAAATCGGCGAGCAAACGAGGACGACGCTGGTCGCGCGGTTGAACGATCCGCAGATTTTGCAGGCGAGTTTGGATGACTCTGTGAAACAGGTGAACGAAGGGCTGATTGCCGGGCTGGTGCTTGGCGCGCCTGAGTTTCAGCGGCGGTAATGGAAGGCAGAACTCTCCGTCGGGGCGCAACATGCTGTACCCGGCACAGATAACTCGGCACCTATTCGGGTTTCTTGTAAGCAGGGAGAATTGCAATGAATATTTCCAGACGCTATTTTCTGAAAAGCGGCGGCGTGGCGATGATCGGGTTAGCGTCATTGCCGTCATTTTTGCAACGCGCCGTGGCCGCCACGACGGGGCCCAACAAAAAGAAAATGGTGGTGCTTTTTCAGCGTGGCGCGATGGACGGACTGAACGTGGTCGTGCCGTTCGGCGAGCCAAACTATTACCATATGCGCCCCACGATTGCGATTCCGCGGCCGCGACAGGGCGGGTTGGAAGCGGCGCTGGATCTCGACGGATTTTTTGGCCTGCATCCCAGCTTGCAGCCGCTGATGCCGCTATTCACGAGCAATCAGCTTGCGATTGTGCAAGCGGTAGGCTCGCCGGACCCGTCGCGTTCACATTTCGACGCCCAGGATTTTATGGAATCGGGCACGCCCGGACTAAAAGCCACGCAAGACGGCTGGCTGAACCGCACAATGCAAACGATACCGGAAGAGCATTCCACGCCATTTCGCGCGGTTGCTTTCGGGCCATACCTTCCGCGGACGCTCCAAGGCACTGCGCCTGCGGTAGCCATTCCAGACTTGAAGCAATTCAAAATGTATGGACCGCAGCAAACGGTGGAAGGCGGTTTCGAAGCGATGTACGCGCAGACGGTGGACCACGCGATGCGCGGAGTGGGCAACGAGACATTCGAAGCTGTCGACCAGTTGAAAAAAATTAATCCGGACACGTACCAGCCCGCCAACGGTGCGCAGTATCCCAAAAGCCGTTTTGGACAGAGCCTTCAGGAAATTGCCGAGCTCTTTAAAGCGGATGTGGGGTTGGAAGTAGCATTCCTGGATAGCGGCGGTTGGGACCATCACGTGAATGAAGGCGGCGTGCAAGGCCAGCTCTCAAATTTGCTGAAGGATTTGGGGCAGGGAATCGCTGCATTCCATCAGGACATGGGCGACCGCATGGGCGACGTGGTGTTCGTTAGCATGTCAGAATTTGGGCGTACCGCCCACGAAAACGGTAATCGCGGCACCGATCACGGCCACGCGAACTGCATGTTTGTGATGGGTGGCGGAATTAAGGGCGGAAAAGTGTACACGCGGTGGCCCGGATTGAGCGAAGGGCAACTGAACCAAGGGCGCGATCTGGCAGTGACCACCGATTATCGCAGCGTGCTCGGAGAAATCATCTCGAAGCACATGGGCGACCGCGACCTGAGGGCAGTCTTTCCGGGCTTCGCCAACGATCCGAAGCAATTTCTTGATTTGGTGAAGACTTAAGCTGCGAATCACTTTCGCGATGATTTGTCGGCAGTGTCTTCGCTGTTGAAAATCTTCTTTATTCGTTCGTAGCTTTTGTCGACGAATGCAGCATTCTCGGGCAACACCGAGTCCGGATATTCCTTGATGGTTCCGGCCTTCTTCATCTGCACGGCTGCCGCCGAATTGATCAACGTGTAGGTCATCACCACGAAATCGCCGGGAGAAAGGCCAGCATCCTTGATCGCCTTCGCTATAGGCGGGTATTTTTCGATGATTGTCACGCTGCCCGCAATTGTGTTGCTGGGATTCCGCGAGTCATCGTCATCCATCTGCTTTTTGATGGTGGGATTATCTTTTTGGACCTTGTGCACCGCTTTTACTGCGGCGTCATATTTATCCAGCTTGTCGGTAGTCAAAACGAAATTCTTGACTTCTTTTTTCTCCGCTTCCGTCGAAGATTTATCATCCTGAGTCTGCCCCGCCGCGGCGATACCAGCGCTCAGGAGAACACATAGCGCCAGGCGTACTGCACTTTTCGCGTGGGCCATCGTTGATCTCCCGGGCGGGATCTTATTCCGCCGACTTAATGCGCATGCCATAGAACGAACGGTAAACGAAAAAGAAAGAAACCAAAAAGAATGCTGCCGCCAGAACGTGCGTCAGCATGCCGCCGGTTTCGAGCGTCAACTTCACGGCCAGTTCGACAGCCAGCAAACCGAACAGCGTGGTGAATTTGATTACCGGATTCAAGGCTACGGAAGAAGTGTCCTTGAACGGGTCGCCGACCGTGTCGCCGACAACCGTAGCGTCGTGCAACGGCGTGCCTTTTTGCTTCAGTTCGACTTCAACGATCTTTTTGGCGTTGTCCCATGCCGCTCCGGCGTCGGCCATGAATATGGCTTGATAGAGACCGAAGATGGCGATGGAGATGAGGTAGCCGATAAAAAAGAAAGGTTCGACGAACGCGAACGCCAGCGTAGCGAAGAAGACAGCGATGAAAATATTCAGCATGCCTTTCTGCGCATACTTGGTGCAAATTTCGACGACTTTCTTGCTATCGGCAACCGACGCTTTTTCCGCGCTGGCGAGGTTGATGTTGGCTTTAATGAACTCGACCGCGCGATAAGCGCCGGTGGTTACCGCCTGAGTGGACGCGCCGGTGAACCAATAAATCATCGCCCCGCCTGTAACGAGTCCCAGGAAGAAGGGCGCGTGCAGAAGTGAAAGCTTGTCCACGTTTTCAGTGATGCCGTTGGTGAGCGCCATGATGATGGAAAAAATCATGGTGGTTGCGCCGACTACGGCCGTGCCTATGAGCACGGGTTTTGCAGTGGCTTTGAATGTGTTCCCCGCGCCATCGTTCGCTTCGAGCAAGTCCTTGGCGCGCTCGAAGTTTACGTCCATGTTGTAGTCTTTTTTCAACTCTTGCTTGATGTTCGGAATGATTTCAATCTGCGAGAGTTCGTAAACGGATTGCGCGTTGTCAGTAACCGGGCCGTAGGAGTCAACCGCGATTGTGACCGGTCCCATGCCGAGAAATCCGAAGGCGACCAAGCCGAAGGCGAAGACCGGGGCCGCGATCATCTGCGCGCCCAATCCTTGCAAGCTGACCAGGTAACCCACGGACATTAACCCGACCATGGCGAGCCCCAGGTAGTAGCCCGAAAAATTTCCCGCCACGAAGCCCGACAAAATACCCAAAGACGCGCCGCCTTCTTGCGCAGAGGCGACCACTTCGCGAACGTGCCGCGACTCCGTAGAGGTGAAAACTTTTACCAACTCCGGAATTACTGCTCCTGCGAGAGTTCCGCACGAAATAATGGTCGCCAGCTTCCACCATTGCGTCGGATCGCCGCCAAGTTCGGGGATAATTTTCCAAGAGACGTAGTAGGTGATAGCGATAGAAACAACCGACGTAATCCAGACAAGCGACGTGAGCGGCGATTCGAAATTCATCTCCGCCGCGTTCGCGAACCGCGCTTTGGCGATCAAGTCGTTAATAAAATATGCGAGCGCGCTGGCCACCAGCATGGCGATGCGCATTACGAAGATCCACACAAGCAATTGCACTTGTACGGTTGGGCTCTTCACGCCCAGCAAAATAAAGGTGATGAGCGCGACGCCGGTGACGCCGTAGGTTTCGAAGCCGTCCGCCGTTGGTCCGACGGAGTCTCCCGCGTTGTCGCCGGTACAGTCTGCGATTACGCCGGGATTGCGCGCGTCGTCTTCTTTAATCTTGAAGACGATTTTCATCAAGTCCGACCCGATGTCCGCAATCTTCGTGAAAATTCCGCCGGCAATTCGCAACGCGGCCGCGCCCAACGATTCACCGATAGCAAAACCGATGAAGCAAGGGCCGGCATAGTCGCCAGGGACGAAAAGAAGAATCAAAAGCATCATCAGCAGTTCGACGCTGATCAACATCATGCCGATGCTCATGCCCGCTTTCAGCGGAATCTGGTAAAGCGGGAAAGGCTTGCCGCGCAATCCGGCAAACGCGGTGCGCGAATTCGCAAACGTGTTCACGCGAATGCCAAACCAGGCCACGCCGTAGCTTCCGGCAATTCCCAGTACGCTAAACAGGAAGATGATGATGACGCGCAACGCCTCATAATGCAGCAGCACGCCGAAATAGAGCACGATGACAACGGCGATGAAGAGTTCCAGCAGCATTAGAAACTTGCCTTGCGTAACCAGGTAGGTTTTGCAAGTCTCGTAAATCAATTCGGAGATTTCGCGCATGGCGCGATGCACCGGCAGATTCTTCAACCGGGTATAAATCACCAAGCCGAATACCAGGCCGAAGATGCAAAACAGAATGCCGAAGAGCAGGAGCTTGTGCCCGTCAATGCCGAGAAAATTTACCGACGACAAATCCGGCAGCTTCAAATTGGCTTCGCCGCCCGGTGCTTCCGCTTCCACTGGCGCTTGGGCAAAAGCCGCAGCAGCTCCCAAGAGCATTGCAAAAAATCCAGCAACTGACTTCACCGCAGCGCGGCAGAAATTAGAGCGGCTAAAGGAGGGCAAAGTCCGCATTAAAAAGCCCCCAGTACGCAGGTGTTCACACGTTTGGCAAGACAGAAGCACATTCGATCTTCCTCCGGATTAAAGACTCCTTGGCGGGAGCCCACAAATTGCGAGAAATTGCGGCACAGAATCGACTTTTGTATCAGGAATTACCCTCTTTCGTCAAGAAAATACGTGGTTTGGTCGCAACGCAGTTTTTTGGACGCGATCGCAAGTCGGCAGCGAAAACTCAATGTTTCAAGGCTCGTTTTCACATTCTAAGGGGTAATGGAGACTGCACAATCCTCGCCGCAATTTTATGACTCGCGGTCGTCCGCGGTTAGACTTTTAGCAGGAGGGACTCAGCCCGATGAGACAAAAGCTTCTTTTTGGCTGTATAGCTGTTTTGCTGCTTCCCAAGCCGGGTTCCGGACAAAGCACGCTCCAATCGCACACCTACCGCTTCGAAGATCTAACTTCCCAGAAAGAAGCCAATGAGACTTTTCGTCCGATCCTTGACGGTATGACGCGCAATGGGGTTCATCTGCACGTTCACGAAGTTTTCCTGCTGCCGGGAAGTTCGCCGCAGCACGCGCATCATCATCAGCAGGAAGAGATGTTCCTTGTCAGCGAAGGCGAAGTGCAGGTGACGATTGGCGGCAACACCACGAAACTAGGACCAGGCTCGGCGGCGTTCGTAGCTGCCGGCGATCAACACCAGATCGCGAACGTGGGAACGCGTCCAGCACAGTATTTCGAGATTATTCTCGATCCGCCACACTAGAACAGCGCGGCGTTCGGCTGCTAACGATCCAGGAAGGCGCGTAGCCGGGCGTAACCGGCGCGGCTGACGGGAAGCTGGACGCCGTTTGATAGGACCGCGACGTGCGTATCCTTTGCGTAAGGCTCGACTTTAACAACGCGCTCCAGGTTCACGATGTAAGAGCGGTGAATGCGCAGAAACCGAGACGGGTCCAGAGCGGATTCCAGGCTTGAAATAGTTTGCTGCTTCAGATGTTTTTTGCCTTCGGTTGCCAGGGCCACGTAGTCGTCCTGCGCTTCCACGTAATCCAATTTCGCGATCGGAATAATGAAAACACGCGTGCCATCGCGCACGGCGATTCGATCGAGATGTTGCGAAGGCGGCCGCGCCGCCACGGCTAAATCCGCGGGCGGCATCTCCGCATGCGGGGATTTGCCGGCGAGGCCCTCTTTAGCGCGATTCAGAGCGGCTTCGAAGCGGTCGGCGCCAAATGGTTTTAAAAGATAATCCACTGCATGGACCTCAAAAGCTTTGATGGCGTAGCTGTCGAATGCGGTGACGAAGATTACGCGCAAATCGCTGCCAATCAGCTCGAGCACTTCAAAGCCATCGAGCTTGGGCATTTGTATATCGAGGAAAAGCAGATCGGGCTTCAGCTCCGTAACGGATTTCACCGCTTCAAATCCGTTGGCGCATTCGGCGACCAGTTCGATTTCCGGATGCGCGCTCAGAAATTCGCGAAGAACCTGGCGGGCGAGTTCTTCGTCGTCCACGATCACGGCGCGAATTTTGGTTCCAGCTTCGCGGTTCATGTGCTTCGCAGCTTCCTTTCCGCCGGGAAGGTAAGCGTCACTCGGTAAGACTCAGCCTCTGCTTTCGCGGCAAAGCTGGCGCGATTTCCATAACGCGTTTGCAAACGCTGCCGCACATTGGCGAGACCCACACCATTTCTACGCCGAGCGGGAGCTTCGGGATCAAAGCGATTTTCGACGACAATGGACACGTCGCCATCCCGGGATTGAATACTAAGGCTAATCCATCCGCCTTCCACCAGATTCGCAATCCCGTGGACTACCGCGTTTTCCACCAGCGGTTGCAACAAAAGCGGCGGGACCGGGACGTCTAGCGCGCTCTTGTCTATATTTTCCTCCATCTGGATGCGCGCACCGAAGCGGACTTTTTCCACCGCGAGGAACGCATGAATGAGCGAAAGTTCCTCCTCCAGCGGAATTGCTGTTTTCTCGCCTAAGCCGAGCGTGCGGCGCAGAAAATCTCCCAGAAGAATGCACATTTCGCGGGCTTTGGCGGAATCGGAAGTTGTCAACGCGCTGATGGAATTCAGGCTGTTGAAAAGAAAATGTGGATTTACCTGCGCTTTCAGCGCTTTCAGCTCGGCATCGCGAGCCAGCACGCTAGCTTGCATCACGCGAGCTTCCGCATCGCGCGAGAGTTCCACCGCGATGATGATGTAGTAGAAGGTGACCGAAAGTAAGTAAAGCAAAAGGCCGGATCCAAAAATTATGGGAATTTCGGGCCGAAAGCGTCTGCTCAACCCCGCAAAGGCGGGCGTTCCTGAAAGGCTGCTGGCTAATCCTCCGGCGACGAAAGCCCATACAATGCTGGCGATCAATGCGGCGGTCACTTGAGTTGCAATTAGGCGTCCTATGCCAAATTTCTCAAGAGAATTTCCGCGGCAGGAATACCAGGAAGAAAGGCAGATAAATGCATAGACCAGCGACAAAGGAATGGAGAGGACTACCGCTTCTCGTGGCGTAATCTGCCCCGGAATCGTGAGCAGGTAAGCCAACATTCCCGCAATCGGTATCCATGCGAGAAGGTACAGCGCGAGCCGGCGAATTTGCGAGAATATCGGGTGCATACGATTTCTTTAATTCTTTACCACCACGCCGCCCATGAACGCGATGCCTTTTACGATTAAATGCTGGCGTGGTGAAGAGTCCGTAGGTGGAATCTGATTTGTCTCGTCAACATACGCGCCCATAACGCCCATGCCTTCGATAGAAACAACCCACGAAGTAGGAACTTTGATTTCGCCGCCACCCATTACGGACGTGGCGTCGATTACCGCGGCATCGCCTGCGATAGTGGCTTGCCGCAAATCGATGTCGTAACCTCCGCAGATAGCCAGGATTTTCCCGCCGCGAAAATTCTTGCCGGTGAAACGGCGCTTGAATCCGCCCAAAATTGCGACTTGGTTAAAGTCGGAATCCGTGGAGCTGCCGCCGCCCCATTGGCTAACTTGTTCGCGCCAGGTTGCTACTTTTCCGGTAAGAGGGTTGGTACGCGGAGCGATTGCTTGCCACATCATCAATCCGCCGATAGCAATAATAATCAACGGCCAGATCGGGATGTGTGCGGCGCCCGAATAATCCAGAGCGAGAAGAACGCCGACGACCAGCAGAACACCGCCCCACGTGCGGCGGCCGCCGCCCTGGAATAGGTAAATTGCTCCGAACGTAATACAAACTGTGGGCCAGAAGTATTGAAAGATCTTTCCGGCATCGAGAACTCCTTGCTGATCGAGCAGCAGGATCACACCCGCAGCGGCAATAAATAGCCCAAACGTTAGGCTCCATCCGGCGGACCTGGGCTTACAGGCCACGTGAACCTCCCTTGCGGCTGCCGGACAAACTGCGAGAATTGTTCTGGCGCGTGGCCAGCATAAGTGCCAAGCCGAGGCTTACCAGCAGTAGCGGCCAGAATCGAAAGAAATCTTGCATGGCGGAGACATTCATGCGCAGCGAAAGGATATTCCAAATGTTTGATGCGAGCACAGAAAACAGCCAGGAGTTGTCCGGCTGAGTATGTCCGGATCCGAGTTCAGCCATTTGGAGTACAAGTCCCACCAGGATTAGCACGATTGCCGCTGCTGAAATGGCTACCGACCCGCTTACCGAAGAGCTCACCTGCTGATTCGCGTTTGTCATGCTCTCATCCCCCGCCGAGACTTTATCGCCGTTCATGAGGCGAGATTAGAGGCAAACGCGGAGCAGGTCTCGCGCTTTTCGGCCAATGGCGGCTGGTTATCGGCGAATGGCAGGAAGAGGCGGGAAAGAGGCAGGATGATTGGGCCGAGATACGTCTTCGTGGCTAGGACGAGAAGACCATGCCCAGCCAGAATGCCACGATCAGCAGGGCGGACAGCACCAGCAGCACGCGCATCCGTTTCTTGCGCACAGCAAACAGGACTACCGCCAAGGCGCAAAGGAGGAAACCCAACTCGGGCCAGAAAAGCCCGGAGCCAAATCCGCTGCCCCATTGCCCGGTAGAGTCCTGCATTAAGAAAGAAGCGGATGATGTTACAGCGGTGAACAGAGCGCCCAAGGCGCCGGCGAGCGCCAAACCCTTGGCCCAATCGGGCAGCACCCACTCTTTGCGTGCATCGCGCCAGTCCATCCACGTTTGCACGACTACTACGCCAACAATCAGCATAACGAACAGCGCCACGTTCCCCCTCCTTAGCGCGAACCGTCTTGGCTGTCGAACTCACTGCGCTGCGTCACCCGGCGGGGTGAAGCGCGAAAATTCCAATGACTGCCAAATCGGTCGAGGGCCGCTGCCGTCGAATTCCCTCAGTGCATTGCCGCGCATCCCCGTGCGGCACTGTTGCTTCGACAGACCCTGTTGCTTTAAACTACTTCATTGCTGCTTTCCTCGCCTTCGAACACGCACCGCACAAGGGTGGACATTTTTCGCGTCTACTCTACGACGGATTGAACTCTTCCGTAACAATCATTCTTTCCCTCAAGATCCTTGCCTGGGGCAGCCGCTCGCTCGCTTCTTCAGAGATTCCGGTCTGCACGTCGCGCTCAGAGTCAAAATCCTCAGGAGCTGAGCCCATACCCTGTAACAGCTCGGGTATGAGGTTCATCTGCGATTTGCGCTACACATCGTGATGCCCCTGGTTTTGACGGAATGATGCGGGCAATCGGGTTACCAAAGGGTACTATTGCGAGCACGGATAGCGAGTAACGCTATGTTATAGCAGGGAAGTTAGATAGGCGATTACGCCGTCGCGCGCAAAAATCCAAATCCAATATCAGGGTCAACCGCATTGACGCGATTCCCCCGGCTGAGCAAAGCTATTGTCCTATTTGGGAAACGATTTGCATGTGTTTCATGCTTATAACGATGCGTATAGCAGCGGGATATTCCACGCTTTTCTTACCCAATAGGGCAGTTGCAACTTCCACAACCCCGGCCACTAGGACAAATAGGCACGGTCGCGTTATCTGCTACGATAGCCGGAAGTCATGCGAAAACCATGGGTGATAGCGCATAGGGGGGCCTCCGGCCATACGCCTGAAAATACGTTGGTCGCTTTTGAGCGCGCGGTCCAATTGGGCGCCGGTTTCATCGAGACCGATCTACACCTCACGCGCGACGCGCGCTTTGTTGTGATCCACGACTCTACGCTGGAACGCACCACCAACGGCCGCGGCGAGGTCCGCGACTTCACCCTCGCAGAACTCAGAAAATTGGACGCAGGCATGTGGTACGACCGCGAGCACATGGGCCAGCGTATTCCCACGCTAGACGAAGTCCTGGAGTTTGCGCGCAAGCACGATGTGATTTTCTATTTGGAAGTGAAGTACGACGCTTCCTGGGGCATGCATCATTCGCTGATCGCCGCGCTGCAAGCTCCGGAGTATGCCGGGCGCACCATTGTGATTTCGTTCGACCAAGCCACATTAGCCGCGCTACGACGCGTGGATGCGAGCGTCATGATGGGCTTTCTGGTGCAGGAAACTGGAACGGACTGTGTGAAGGAAGCTATCGAGCTGGGCGCGCGGCAACTTTGTCCCAAGGCCGGTCTTGTGACCCGCGAACTCGTGGAGCAAGCGCACGGCGCGGATTTGCAAGTGGCTACATGGACCGTAGACCACCCCGAAGAAATGCGCCGAGTGATCGCAGCGGGCGTGGACGGAGTCATGACGAATTTTCCAGACCGCTTGCGCGCCGTGATCGAGGACTTGCAAGAGGCTGAAAACCTGAAACTAGGCAAGACGCGCGAATAGAGAAGCAAATTGTTCGAGAGTTAATTGCTCGGCGCGAGAATCAGGACGCAGGCCGGAATCTTCTAACGTTTGATGGATTTTTTGGTCTGATGCGAGCTGTTTCAGGTTATTCCGCAAAGTCTTGCGCTTCTTTTCGAAGCATCCCTGAATAAACTGCAAGAACTGTTTATCGTTGCTGACGCTTAAGGCCGTTCGCTGGCCGGGCAACGTCATTCGCACAAGCGCGGATTGCACTTGTGGCGGCGGACGAAATGCCCCCGGTGGGATGCGCAACACAATTGTCGGGTCCGCATAATACTGGCAGAGCGCAGAGAGATAGCCGTACTCGCGGCGGCCAGGCTTAGCCACAATGCGTTCCGCAACTTCGAGCTGGATGACGACGTGTATCGAAAGAATCCGGTCGGCATATTCGAACAGGTGATGCAGGATCGGCGACGTGATGTAGTACGGCAAGTTGCCATAGACATGAAAATTACCGCTGGCCAGTTCGCGAAAATCAACTGTGAGGACATCGCGGGAAACAATTTCCACGTTGGGCCATTCGCGCGTGTGCGAGCTGACTTTTTCTTGCAAATCTTCCGCTAGCGGCGGATCGGCCTCTATGGCCACGACTCGACGTCCATCAGCGGCGAGCATATGGGTCATTTCTCCATGGCCAGCGCCAATTTCAATCCACGTTTCGTTAGCGCGCGGATAAAGAATCTTGAAAATGCGCTGCCGCCACGCGGCGTCGCCGAGAAAGTGCTGTCCCATTCGCTGTCGAGCCATGCCGGTGCAGAGTGTAGCAATGCTGCATGTGCCAGGCGAAGAATTCGTCGGCGAAATTCATTGCGCTGTCTTCGAAAAGCAGTTGGCAACTCGCTTGACGAAGCTGGAACGTTCCGCTACCGTTTTTATTTCGTTCGAGGACTGATGAAAATTTTATTCGTGGCTTCGGAAGGCTTGCCCTACTCCAAAACGGGCGGGCTGGCGGATGTGGTGGAGGCGCTGCCCAAAGCGTTGGTGGAAATGGGCCATCAGGTCGCAGTGCTGCTTCCGCGTTATCGAGGTAATAAGATTACCTCCACGTTGGTTTCGAGCGTGACCGTTTCGCTGGGCGACCAAATCCGCTTTCCTTCCATCGCGGAGGGAGTTTCCGTCGCGGGGGTGCGCTATTTCTTCGTTGACGACCCTGGCTATTTCGAGCGCGAACATCCCTACGGCGACAAGTCCGGCGACTATCCCGATAACGCTGAGCGCTTCACGGAATTTTCGCGCGTAGCAATCGAATTCGCGAAGCGCGTTTTGCTGCCGGATGTGATTCACTGCCACGATTGGCAAACTGCGCTCGTGCCAGTGCTGCTGCGCACGCAGCACGCCAACGATCCGGCGGTGCGTTCGCTTCCAGTAGTTCTTACCATTCACAATTTGGCGTATCAGGGAATCTACCCGCAGTCTGCTCTGCGCAAAGCCGGTCTGCCAGCCAACCTGTTCTCCTTTGACGCCCTGGAATTTTACGGCCGAGTGAATTTCCTGAAGGGTGGATTGCTCTTCGCCGATTATCTTTCTACGGTTAGCCGCCGCTATGCAAAAGAAATCCAGACTCCCGAATATGGTGCGGGATTGGAAGGCGTCGTACTGCAACGCACTGACCGCCTGGTGGGGATTTTGAATGGTGCCGACTATTCAGTCTGGAATCCTGAGACGGATAAAGTCATCGCCCAGAATTATTCGGCGCCGAGCCTGGAAGGCAAGAAGACGTGCAAGAAAGATTTATTGAAGACTTTCCGGCTGCCGTCGGATACGCCTGAGGATTTGGCGCGCCCGCTGATTGGAATTGTCTCGCGGTTCGCCGATCAGAAAGGTTTCGACCTAATTGCCCAAATTGCCGGCGAAATGATGAACGAGAATCTGTCGCTCGTGGTGCTGGGCAACGGTCAGCCCGAGTACGAAAGCCTTTTTAAGTTGCTGGCACAGAACTATCCGTCCTCGGCCGGGGCTAAAATCGGCTACGATGATGCCCTCGCGCACAAAATCCAGGCGGGCGCGGACATGTTCCTGATGCCTTCGCGGTACGAGCCTTGTGGCTTGAATCAGATATACAGTTTGCGATACGGTACGGTGCCTGTTGTACGCGCTACGGGCGGATTGGACGATACCGTCCAGACTTTCGACCCACAAACGCAGCAGGGAACCGGGTTCAAGTTTGAAGCGTACGATGGGACCGCGCTGATTGGCTGCCTCCGCACGGCGCTGAAAATGTACCAATCCGAAAAGACATGGCAGACAATTCAAAGGAATGGCATGGCTAAGGATTTTTCGTGGAAGACTTCGGCGGCGTCCTATGTCACGCTGTATGAAGCGGCTAAGAGGTCTAGAATCCCGCGGGTTACTGGAACATCTAAAAACTAAGCACAGACGCGGTACGGCTCCTGGGCTGACCGGAACTGCGCAACGAGGAAAAAACGAACATGTCGGAAAACATTCAGGCAGTGAGTGATGCTAGTTTTGACAAAGATGTGATCGAAGCGAGCAAGACGCAGCCCGTGCTCGTGGATTTCTGGGCCGATTGGTGCCGTCCATGCCATATGCTTTCTCCCACGGTGGAAGAGATCGCCAAGGACCATGCGGGCAAGCTGAAAGTCGTGAAGTTGAACGTGGATGAGAACGTCAACGCTGCCGGAAAATTCAACATTCGCGGCATCCCGACCCTGCTGATTTTTAAGGGCGGACAAGTAGCGGACCAGCTCGTGGGAGCGGTGCCCAAGGACGCGATCGAGAAAGTTGTTCAGCGCCATATTTCCTAGCGCGAACTCCGCAACATAAGAGGTGGTGGGGCGTGAGCGCCGGTTTTACTGGCCCGCAAACTGCGGGGAATTCGCCGACGCAGAAAATCTGCGAGGCTTGCGGAGAGAAGTTTTCCTGCAGTTCATCTGCCGGAGGCTGCTGGTGCGAAATCGCGAAGCTCAATAGCAGAACTCTCAGTGACCTTCGCGCGCGCTATGGCGATTGTCTTTGCCCCGCCTGCCTTTCCGCCACGCAAACCGGCAGGTCGTCCGACTAGTCATCGTGAACGCCGCGGATTCCCTTCGTTGAAAGATCACCGTAATGAAGAAAACAAAAAGAGCAATTCAGCGCTGCCATTGGGCTACCAAGCCTCTCATGATCGAGTATCACGACAAAGAGTGGGGCATGCCGGTGCACGATGACCATATTCTTTTTGAATTTCTGATTCTTGAAGGTGCGCAAGCCGGTTTGAGCTGGGAAACAATTCTGAACAAGCGTGAGAATTACCGCCGAGCGTTCGATCGGTTCAATGCTGCGAAGATTGCTCGCTATGACAAACGCAAAGTCCGCGCGCTGCTGGTGGACCCCGGCATCGTCCGCAACAAGCTGAAAATCGCTTCCACTATTTCGAACGCGCAAGCATTCCTGGTTGCGCAGAAAGAGTTCGGCACATTCGATCGTTACATTTGGCAATTCGTCGGCGGCAAGCCCAAGAAAAACGATTGGCGAACTTCTCGACGCTTGCCTGCGCGCACCCCTGAATCAGACGCGATGAGTGAAGACCTGAAGCGCCGCGGCTTTCGCTTTGTCGGCACAACCATTTGTTATGCGTTCATGCAAGCCACTGGCATGGTGAACGACCACGCACGCGATTGCTTTCGTTATGCGGCTCGTCGGTAACTACGGAATGCGGACTCAAGGTGCGAACGAACGCTGCGGGTGGTGGGCTTGCGTTTAGAGTTGAGCGCGGCGTAGGATTGTAGGTCGTTGTTCGTCATCAAGGCTCCCCTGCAAGGCTTAAGATTTTGAAATGGCTCGGCAAGGTGCGGCCAGTGGAAGAAAATGGGAGCGAGAGTGGCGGAGAAAGCCCGAACAAAAGCGATAGTTGTCGTCGGGGCGCAGTGGGGCGATGAAGGTAAAGGCAAGGTTGTAGATTATCTGGCGTCTTCGTTCGATTACACCGCACGCTACGCAGGCGGACACAACGCCGGCCACACCGTCATTTTTGACGGCCATAAATACGTTCTTCAGCTGATCCCCAGCGGCATTCTGCGACCCGATAAGAAAGCTGTGATCGGCGCCGGCACCGTGGTCGATCCGGCTGCGTTGGTAGCGGAACTTGAAAACCTAAGAAAGTCCGGCATCGAAGTTCGCGGCCGCCTTTTTCTAAGCAATCGCGCGCACGTAATTTTTCCTTACCACCGCGAGATGGATAAAGCCGCGGAATCTGCGCGCGGCGAAGCGAAGATCGGCACCACTTCGCGCGGCATCGGCCCAGCCTACGAAGACAAAATGGCGCGGCGCGGTATTCGCGTTTGCGACATGCTCGAGCCCGAGCGTTTTGCTGAAAAACTCGAGCGCGTGATCGCCGAGAAAAACGCCATCAGTCAAGCCACCTACGGGCATCCACTGGAAACCGCCGGATTGTTGGAGCAATACCTGGAACTGGCCGCACACATTCGCGGCTTGGTTGCCGACACCGGAGTTCTGCTGAATCGCGCGCTCGATAACGGCGAAAGCGTTTTGTTTGAAGGGGCGCAAGGCACCATGCTGGACATCGATCACGGGACCTACCCATTCGTCACCTCATCCAATGCCACTTCCGGCGGCGTCGCCACCGGACTTGGCGTCGCACCGACGCGGTTGACGGGCGTGGCCGGGGTCACGAAAGCTTACACAACACGGGTCGGCAGCGGCCCATTTCCCACCGAGATGCCGGACCTCGACGCGCAGGCAGTCCGCGAGCGCGGCCAGGAATTTGGCGCTGTAACCGGGCGTCCGCGACGCTGCGGTTGGCTGGACCTGGAAGTCTTGCGCTTCGCGAAAATGCTGAACGGCATCGATTCTCTGATAGTCACGAAACTCGACGTTTTCGATGCGCAGAAAGAAATAAAAATTTGTACCGGCTATCGTCATAAAGGGAAGCGCCTGACGGAAATGCCGCCGGAAGCGGAAACCCTGGCGGAAATCGAGCCTGAATATCACTCCATGCCCGGCTGGCAAACGCCCACACCTGGAATTCGTGACGTGAAAGAATTGCCTCTCGCGGCGCGCGATTACTTGAACTTTATTTCTGACCAGTTGCAAGTCGAGATCGGGATGATATCCACCGGCCCCGAGCGCGATGCTACAATTGTCCCGCGAGGAACCAAGCTGTCATCCTGGCTATAACGCTGCAAAATATCCCCATGCTTTCCCACGAAGCGGCCCGCGCAAAAGTGATCGAGGTTGTGAGCGCGCGTTCATCCGTGCCTCCCGCAACTGAAACAATCGAATTCGCGAACGATCCGTCGCGAGCGCTGGGCCGCATCCTTGCGGAAAACGTAATTGCAGACCGCAACTATCCTCCGTTTGATCGTTCCACGCGCGACGGTTTTGCCGTCCGCGCCGCCGATTCCGCGAATCCCGGCACCCGCTTGCGGTTGATTGGAGAAAGCCGCGCCGGCCGCGCCTTTGACGGGCAAATGGAAGCGGGTTCTTCGGTGCAGATTATGACCGGCGCGCCGCTACCGCGCGGAGCCAACGCCGTGGTGATGCTCGAAGATGCTCGCGTGGAGGGCGATGCTGTAATCATCCAGCACGCCGTTCGCCCCGGACAGCATTACGTTTTGGAAGGACAGGAAACGCGGGCGGGTGAGAGCGTAATCAAGCGCGGAAAACGCCTCGGGTATGCCGAGCTGGCGATGGCCGCGCAAGTGGGACGTTCCAAGGTGGAAGTGGCAAAAAAACCGCGTGTCGCGATTCTTTCCACTGGCGACGAAATAATCTCCGCGGGTGATTCTCCGCAGCGATTTCAAATCCGCAACAGCAACAGCATTTCGCTCGCCGCGCAAGTTTCGCTAGCGGGGGGCGAACCATTGGTGGTCGGCATCGCACCCGACAACGTGGCGGAGCTTCGCGCTCGAATCGAACGGGCGTTGAAAGCCGATATCGTAATTTTGACTGGCGGTGTGTCGGTCGGAAAATACGATCTCGTCGAGCAGGTGCTAAAAGAGATGCGCGTTGAATTCTTCTTCGACGCGATTGCGATCCGCCCTGGCCGTCCTGCCGTTTTTGGCGCATGCAACAACACTCCCGTCTTCGGGCTACCCGGAAATCCAGTTTCGACCATGGTGACCTTCGAATTGCTGGTGGTGCCGGCCATAGAAGTCATGAGTGGGCACACGCCGGGTTCGCTGCACTTGTTCAAAGCCAAGCTCGCGCATCCAGTGGATGAGAAACCGCCGCTCGCGCATTTTCTGCCGGCCCGAGTAAAGTGGCCTTCCGGTGAAGCCACCGTGGAAGCATTGCATTGGGAAGGTTCGGGCGACATCGGGTCAGTAGTCCGCGGCAATTGCTTTTTAGTAATTCATGAATCGAAACTGAAGCTCGAAGCCGGCGAAATCGCCGATATCCTGCCGCGCCGTGGGCTTTTTTAATATGGCGAAGGACCACGTTGTTAAGAAGAAACTTTCGCATTACGACAGCACAGGCCGCGTCCGGATGGTGGATGTGTCTGCCAAGCCGGCAACATCACGCACGGCCGTGGCCCACGCCTTCGTTCGTATGCAGCGCGCGACAGTCGCAAGTGTGCGGCGCCTGAAATCGCCAAAGGGCAATCCTCTGGAAATTGCACGGATCGCAGGAATTACCGCCGCCAAGCGAACTTCCGAGCTGATTCCACTTTGTCATCCCCTCGCATTAACGCACGTAGATGTCACCGCGAAGCTATGCCAGAATGGAATTGAGCTGACGTCGGAAGCTACCACCACCGGCCCCACCGGGGTCGAGATGGAAGCGCTGGTGGCCGCGGCTGTCGCGTCACTGACGATTTACGATATGTGCAAAGCTCTGGAACGCAGTATGGAAATCGCGGAACTGTATCTGGTGAAGAAGTCCGGCGGGCGCAGCGGTGACTACACGCGCGCAGGAAAACGTGTGAAGCGATGACGCTCGGGAAAGATGTGAAAGTCCTGGTGGTCGATGATAATGCTTTGATTCTCGACCTCTTGATGAAGGGGCTGATGCCGCATTGCGACGCGCGAGCGGCCGCAGATGGCGCTGACGCGCTTCTGAAAATAGTGGACGATCCCCCGGACCTCGTGGTCTGCGATTACCGCATGCCGGGTCTCGACGGCCGCCAACTTTACGAAAAACTTCGCGTGCGGCAGCAGACCAAGCAGATTCCGTTTATTTTTCTGGCCAGCCGCGGTGATATCGAAGAGAAACTCCGGCCTATCGTCGAAGGCGTGGAAGAATTCATCTCCAAGCCATTTTTTATTAACGATCTGGTTCGGCGCACGAAGAAAGTTGTAGATCGCCTGCAGCTTGAAAAACTGCAGAAGCGCCAGGTACGGCCCGGAGTGATTCAAGGCCGCCTGGAAGAAATGAGCATCATGGACTTGATGCAGTCGCTGGAAATGGGCCAAAAAACATGCCAACTATGCATCCATCGGGGTACCGAAACTTGCGAATTGTTTTTTTCCTCCGGCCAATGTAAAGACGCGCGGTTTGGTTCGGCAGAAGGCGAAGCGGCTGTGTTTCAGGCCGTGCGTTGGACCGACGGCGAATTTGAGATTGACTTCAACGTGGGGCCCACCCGCTCCACGATTTCTCGCACGACCACCGGGCTGCTGATGGAAGCTTTGCGCCTGATCGATGAAGAGCAGAATCGGTCCGCTACGGAAGATCAGAAAGTAACGGAAGGATAGTTCGCCGCAAACCTCGCCATGCGCGTTTCCGTGATTACAATCAGTGACTCCGTGAGCACCGGAAAGTCCGAAGATCGTTCCGGTCCTGCAGTTGAAGCGCGTTGCAGGGAACTGGGCTGGGAAATTGTGTCATCGAAGATCCTACCCGACGACCATTCCGCAATTCAAACGCTCCTGGAAGATGTTTCTGACGCCAGAGATGCCGACGTAATCCTCACAACCGGCGGTACAGGCGTCGGGCCGCGCGACGTTACGCCTGAGGCCACCATTGCCGTCGCCGAGAGGCTCATCCCCGGTTTTGGCGAGCATATGCGCCTGGAAGGAGCCAAGAAAACTCCTCGCGCAATTTTGTCGCGCGGTGTTGCTGGGATTCGCGGCACAACCATCATCATTAATCTCCCGGGTAGCCCTCGCGGCGCTGTCGAGTCGCTCGACGCCATCGCCGAATTTCTCCCGCATTCAATTTCAATTCTCCACGGCGCACGCCACGACTAGGAACTAGACAAAACTCGCTCGAGAACGTTGGCCCTTACGGGCCGCCTCACGTATAATCCCGCGCGTAATGCCGCTCGCTGCCGGAACTCGCTTGGGCCCCTACGAAATCATTGCGCCTATTGGTGCAGGTGGCATGGGGGAAGTTTACAGCGCGAAAGACACGCGCCTCGATCGCACCGTGGCGCTGAAAGTTCTCCCGCCACATTTGGCCGACGCACCGGAAGTGCGTCAGCGTTTTGAACGCGAAGCCCGCGCCGTCTCGAGCCTGAACCATCCAAACATTTGCGCCCTCTATGACATTGGCCGCCAGGACGGCACCGACTATCTGGTCATGGAATATATTGAGGGCGAGACGCTCGCCAAGCGTCTCGAGCGTGGTCCCCTCTCGCCGCCGGAACTTTCACGCATCGCCATCCAAATTTGCGAAGCCTTGGAAAAAGCGCATCGCCAGGGAGTGATTCATCGCGACCTGAAGCCTGGCAACGTGATGCTTACGAAGTCAGGCGCGAAGCTCCTCGACTTCGGTCTGGCGAAAGCGACTGCGCCGGTCACGATCGACCCAGCGTTGTCACCCACCATGAGCCAGCCCTTGCTGGGCAGCGGTCAAAACGCCGCGCTCACCACGCAAGGCACCATCGTCGGCACGCTGCAATACATGTCACCCGAACAGCTCGATGGTGGCGAAGCGGACGCGCGCAGCGATATTTTCTCGTTCGGTGCAACGCTGTACGAAATGGCCACGGGGAAAAAAGCCTTCGAAGCCAAAACGCAGGCGAGCCTGATCGCCGCAATTCTGAGAGAAGAGCCGCGCCCAATCAGCGATCTGCAGCCGTTATCTCAGCCGGCACTCCAACGCATCGCGACGACCTGCCTGTCCAAAGATCCCGATGACCGTTGGCAAAGCGCCGGCGATTTGAAGCGCGAGTTGCAGTGGATTGCCGACGCCGGCTCTGCCGCTGGAATTCCCGCTCCGGTAGTGGCTCAGCGTAAGAGCCGCGCGCTGTGGTCTCAGATTTCGCTGATCCTACTGGGAATTCTGGCAGCGTGCGCAATCGCCGCCGCAATTTTCTACGGCCGCAAAGCCTACGAACCGAAACAAGTCATCAATGCCGAATTGACTCCGCCCGATGGCTTCGCATATGGAACCGTCGGCAAAGACAATCAGTTTGCGATTTCGCCGGACGGTTCGGCCATCGCATTCGTCGCCGACGGCCAGGGTAAGCAGATCATTTTCGTCCGCATGCTGAATTCCTCCACTGCTCAACCTTTGCAGGGTACTGACGGAGCCTCCTATCCTTTTTGGTCAGGCGACGGCCGAAACCTCGGCTTTTTCGCCGACGCAAAGCTGAAGCGTGTCCCGGCGGCAGGCGGAGTAGTACAGATCCTTTGCGACGCCACAGCAGGTCGTGGCGGCACTTGGAATCAGGATGGCGTAATCGTATTCACGCCGGGACTTAAAGAGGCTCTGTATAAAGTTCCGGAAAGCGGCGGCACTCCCGTGCCGGTCACCGCGCCTAAGCAGTCAGCGGCATTACAAAGCCATCGCTGGCCTTCTTTTCTACCAGATGGAAAGCACTTCTTGTTTACTACCGACGATGGCATCGCTGTTGGATCCTTGGATTCGATGGAAAGTCACGTGATACTGCAAACAAAATCTAACGCCGCCTATTCAAACGGACAGGTTCTCTATATGGTGGATGGCAACTTAGTGGCCCAACCGTTTGATCTGGGTCATCTATCCGTTCGTGGTGTGCCCGCTCCGGTCGTGGCGGGCGTGGAATTCGCTACGGGGAAGTCTCTCGGCAACTTTTCAGTGTCACAAACCGGAACGCTGGTTTATCAGCGCGATTTTACGCCTAAGAAACAAATTATTTGGCTCGATCGCAACGGTGCCGAACTAGCCAAGGCTGGGGACCCGGACTATTTCTTTGGAGCGTCACTTTCGCCGGATGGGCGTCAAATCTTAGTCGCTCGCGGCCAGTCTTCGAAACGGGATTTGTGGATCATGGACGCGCAACGGGGAACTCTTTCTCGTGCCACGTTCGATCCGGCCGGGATGATCCTCGGAATATGGTCTCCCGATGGGAAGGATTTCGCGGTTTCGGTTTCCAACGGTTATGAAATCCGCAGAACTGGGCTACAAGGAAGCGCCACAGAGCAGTTGTTCCCGCCAGATCAGGTTTCAAAATATCCGACCGACTGGACCGCTGATGGCCAAACGCTCATCATGACGGTCCAAAATCCGAAGACCAATCAGGACGTGGAAACCATGTCCCTCACCGATCATAAGCTGGTTCCCTTGGTTCAGACGACATACACCGAATACGCCGGGAATCTCTCTCCGGATGGACGTTTCTTAACCTACGCGTCGAACGAGTCTGGGCGTCTGGAACTTTACGTCACGCAATTTCCCGAAGGCCGCCTGAAATGGCAAGTCTCCGGCCAGGGCTTAGCGGGCGGGGAACCCCTTCGATTCTCGGCGTGGAATCATGACGGCAAGACTTTATATTACATTGACGGAGCCGGTGCTGTGATGGCCGTGCCAATTGAAAGCGAGAATCCATTCAAGGTGGGTCCGCCAAGGAAAATCTATTCTGCGAACGCCGGGGTCAGCGAGATAGCGGCAGCGCCGGACGGAAAGCTTATGGCTCTCACGCCGGTTGGGGCGCAGATCGTCGCCCCTGCCTCACTTGTAATCAACTGGCCCTCTGCCCTGAATAAATAGACCGAGCCACATTGTTAAATTACTCCTCATGACACTGGCTGGCGCTCGACTGGTGTGCTAGGATGCCCTCTTAATTCGGAGATGCCGAGCCAATACATCCCGATTTTGATTTACGCACTCCTTGCCGCGGCTTTTCCCGCAGTTACACTGATTATTTTCAAATACATTCGGCCGGAAATGCGCGCTACGGGCGCGAAGCTGGAACCCTACGAGTGCGGCGTGCCGCCGGAAGGAAGCTCGCGCGGCCGTTATTCGGTGCGCTTTTATATCGTGGCTATTTTGTTCGTCATATTTGACGTGGAAACGATATTTTTATTTCCGTGGGCGATAAAGTACAGCCAGTTAGGCGCATACGGCTTGGTATCCATGCTTGTCTTCTTGGGCATCCTGCTGGTCGGCTACGTTTGGCTGTATCGCAAAGGCGCGCTGGATTGGGTGTAACGGGCGAATTCCGCCTGCGCCACACAACGCGCTGCAACGCTTTTAAATCTCAACTAGTTTGACGCAGTTTTTTGGGGTGTGTTAAAAAGGCGGGCTGCTCGAGGCTCTTGGGGACCGGCAGCTTGTTGAAACGGAATCGATGGCCAACAACCCTTCGGAAAAAGATCTAGTTTCGAAACCGCCGGCATCCGGGGCGGAAGAAAAGCCCATTGCTCGGAAGCCAGCTGAGCCTTCTCAAACCGCC
This sequence comes from Candidatus Acidiferrales bacterium, assembly GCA_049693615.1. GTDB lineage: Bacteria > Acidobacteriota > Terriglobia > Acidiferrales > UBA7541 > Palsa-295. The sequence goes on from JBAVQB010000029.1 coordinate 322,059, forward strand.
TCTCCGGCTGACGCGCCTAAATCGGCGGATGCACATGCGCCGAAACCGCCGGCGCCAGCAGCAACAACTCCCGCCGCGAAACCTGCCGCCCCCGCAGCGCCCAAAGCTGCCGCACCTCCGGCGAAAGAAGCGCCACCGAAGCCTCTACCGCTTGACAATGAACTGGTGCAAAAGCTCAAAGCGCGTTTTGGCGATGCCATCCGCGAAGCCACGCTGGATCGTAAGCAAGCCATCGTCGCAATCGCTGCTGATCAACTCCGCGAAATCTCGCGCTATTGCCGCGACGAAGAAAAGTTCGACATGCTCGTGGATTTGACCGCCGTCGATTGGCCCAAGCGCGAAAAAAGATTCGACGTGATCCTGATTCTTTATTCGTTCGCGAAAAACGAGCGTGTCCGCCTGAAAGCGCACGCCGGCGAGACTGAGCCGGTTCCCAGCGTCTGCGAAATCTGGCCTGCCGCGAATTGGCTCGAGCGCGAATGCTACGACATGTTTGGCATCGTGTTCGAAGGCCATCCGGACCTGAAACGCATTTTGATGCCCGACGAATGGCAAGGCTATCCGTTGCGCAAGGATTACGACATTTTGAAGCAAGACACCGATTGGGTTCGCGAGAACCTGGGCATCGAGAGCGGCCAATAGAGATGAGCGACCCGCGCATCACCGAACTCTCCAACGTCAGCACCACCGTGCTGGGTGCCGACGAAATCATTTTGAATATGGGTCCGCAGCATCCTTCCACGCATGGAGTGCTGCGCGTGAAGCTGAAGCTTGATGGCGAGCGCGTGGTGGATTCCGAATGCATCATTGGTTACCTGCATCGCGGCGTGGAAAAAATTGCGGAACATCGCAGCTATCAGCAGTTCGCACCCTATGTGGACCGCATGGACTATGTCGCGGCAGTATCCAACGGCCTGGGCTATTGCGAAGCAGTCGAAAAATTACTGGGAACAGAAGCGCCCATACGCGCACGCGTGGTTCGCACGATCCTGACCGAGCTGCAAAGAATCGCCAGCCACTTGCTCTGGCTGGGAACGCACGCCCTGGACATCGGCGCGCTTACCCCGGTCTTCTATTGCTTCCGCGAGCGCGAAGAAATTCTGAAAATCTTTGAGAAGTATTGCGGCGCGCGCCTAACCACCCACGCTTTTCGCATCGGCGGCTTGCAATACGAAACCTACGACGGTTTTGAGCAGGACGTAAAGCGCTTCTGCGATGATTTCACGCGCAGAATTGACGAGTACGAAACGCTGCTAACCGAAAATCGCATTTGGGTAGGGCGCACGAAGGGCGTTGGAATTCTTTCCGCTGCGGATGCCATTGCGCTGGGCGTCACCGGCCCGGTTCTGCGAGCGAGCGGAGTGAAATGGGACTTGCGCAAGGCCATGCCCTACGCCGCCTACGACCAATATAAATTCGAAATCCCCACGCGCGAAACGGGCGACACCTACGACCGTTACGTCGTGCGCATGGAAGAAATGCGGCAATCGCGCCTGATCTGCCTGCAAGCCATCGAAAATATTCCCGCCGGACCCATCATGGCGCGCATCGGAAAAGTCTTGAAGCCGCCGCTGGGCGAAGTGTACCACTCAATCGAAGCGCCCAAGGGCGAGCTCGGTTATTACATCGTGAGCGATGGCACCACGCAGCCGTATCGCGTGCGTGTGCGTCCCCCGTCATTTATTAATTTGCAGGCGTTCGACAAAATGGCGCGCGGCTCGCTCGTGGCCGATGTAGTCGCCATCATTGGGACCATCGACATCGTGCTCGGGGAAGTGGACCGCTAATGAGCCATTTGCTTTCACCGTCGATCATGCGGATTGTTTTGCCTGTGCTTTACGCCGTGGTGATCGTCGCGGTGCTGCCGCTTCTCGCCGGTTACATCGTTCTAGTGGAACGAAAAGTAATGGCCGACATGCAGGCTCGTCTCGGGCCAATGCGTGTCGGTCCCCATGGATTATTGCAGCCCATCGCCGACGCCGTGAAATTGCTTCTTAAAGAAGACATCATTCCCGAGAAAGCCGACCGGCTTTTGTTTTGGCTGGCGCCGCTCGTAAGCGTCACCATGGCCTTGCTCGCGTATGCTGCGCTTCCGATTGGTCCTGCGTTCCAGATCGCCGACCTGAACATCGGTCTGCTCTTCATCCTGGCGGTCAGCTCCCTGGGAATTTACGGTATCGTTCTTGGCGGGTGGGCTTCCAACAGCCATTACTCGCTGTTGGGTGCGCTACGCAGCGCCGCGCAACTCGTCAGCTACGAAACCGCCGCCGGACTCGGGCTGATTTCCGCTCTCCTCCTCGCCGGCTCGCTTTCGATGAAAGACATCGTAATGGCGCAGTACGACCAGGGCATTTGGTTCATTTTTTACGTCCCCATCGGATTTTTTATCTATATGGTCGGCTCGATCGCGGAAACAAATCGCGCTCCCTTCGACTTGCCCGAAGCTGAATCGGAGTTGGTCGCCGGTTACATGACGGAATACAGCGGGTTTCGCTGGTCGCTTTATTTTCTGGCCGAATACGCAAACATGGTCATCGTAGCCGGGATCGCCACCACTCTGTTTTTGGGAGGCTGGCTGCGGCCATTCGCAAGTTCTCACACCGCTCTTCCGGGAACTTCCATCGAATTGCTGGACGCGCTACCATCGCTGCTGGTCCTCGGCGTCGCCTTGTATTGCTTCTATCTCGCGCCGAAGCAGCCGATAAAAATCCAAAAGCTCGTAATGGCCATGGCCGGAGGCCTGTGTCTGATAATCGCCGGAGTTCTGGCCGGCGCGCTTTTTGCATCTCCGGCTGTTTTGCAAGGCATTCACGGCGCGTTCTGGTTTCTAGCCAAAGTTTTCGCCTACATCTATTTCTTTCTGTGGTTTCGGTTTACTTTTCCTCGGTATCGCTTCGATCAATTGATGCGCCTCGGCTGGAGATTTCTGATTCCGCTGGCGCTTGTGAATTTAATCGCTACTGCAACAGCGTTGCTCGCCACTCGCGAATGGGGAGGGAGTTTATTCTTCTATACGATTCTGGCGGATGCCGTCACGCTCGCGGTAGCCATGTTCCTGGCGAAAAATGACGAAGTGGATAGCGCAGTTCCCGTGGCGGACGGTGAATAAATGGGCTTGAACTCCATTCTCTTTTATTTTTTCGCCGCGCTCGCGGTCGTTTCGGCGATCTTGATGGTCACGCGCCGCAACGTCGTGCATGGCGCCGTTTATTTAATCACTACGCTACTTGCAACGGCCGGCGTCTTCCTTCTGCTGCAAGCTGAATTTCTTTTCATAACACAAGTGATCCTCTACGTCGGCGGCATCATGGTTCTTTTCGTTTTCGTAATCATGCTCGTGAACCTGGACGTCTCGCTCTTGCAATATCAATTTAACCGCCAGCGATTTGTCGCCGGGGTCCTGGCTCTGGCGCTGGCTGCGCAATTACTTATCGTCATAAAAATGGGGCAAACGTCGCTCTTTCCTCAGGCGCGCGCTCCGGAAGTTTTGCCTAAAAACACCGAAGCCGTTGCCGACGCTCTTTTCGGACGCTTCATGCTGCCTTTCGAAATTGCATCAATTCTACTTCTCGTCGCCATGATTGGAGCGGTAGTAATGGCGAAGCGGAGGGTGTAATGGTTCCGGTGGATCATTATCTTTGGCTCAGCCTTGCGCTGTTCACCATCGGCGTGATCGGCGTACTCACACGTCGCAACGTAATCATCATCCTGATGTCCATCGAATTGATTTTGAACGCGGTAAACATCAACCTGGTCGCCTTCTCGCACATGTTTGGCAGCGTGGACGGCCAGGTCTTCGCAATTTTTATCATCACTGACGCAGCCGCCGAAGCCGCCGTTGGCCTTGGCATCATCCTGGCATTTTTCCGCAATCGCGAGACTCTGCTCGCCGACGAAATGGACATGCTGAAATGGTGAAAATCCGAGCATGAACGCGCAGCCATACTTCCTCGACCACATATGGCTGATTCCGCTTTTCCCGCTGGCAACGGCGGCGCTCATGCTTTTCTACGGCCGGAGGCTCAGCAATCAGATCGTAAGTTGGCTGTGTTCCGGCAGCGTGTTTGTTTCCTTTATTTTTTCCGTTGGAGCTTTCTTCCAGCTCATCGCCAAGCCTTCCGGCGAACGCATCGCCACGAAAGTTTTGTTCGAGTGGATTCCGGCCGGCACGTACCACATGCTCGACGGAAGAATCGCCAAATTCATCGCCGATTGGGGCTTTCAAATTGATCCGCTGTCCTGCGTGATGATCCTGATCGTCACCGGCGTCGGATTCCTGATTCACGTTTATTCCACCGGTTACATGGCGCACGAAGGCGGCTACTACCGTTTCTTTGGCTACTTAAATCTGTTCATGTTTTCGATGTTGATATTGGTGCTGGCCAACAACCTTTTGCTGCTCTTCGTCGGCTGGGAAGGCGTGGGCACCTGCAGCTACCTTTTAATCGGGTTTTATTTCCATAAGAAATCCGCTTCGGACGCTGGCAAAAAAGCTTTCATCGTCAACCGCGTTGGCGATGCCGGCTTTCTCCTGGGGATTTTTCTTACCTCCGCGCTTCTCGGCACCATTCGCTTCGTTGAGATTGGTCCGGCTCTCGCCGCAGGCGGTTTCGCAATCGGCGATCCGCGAATCACCGCGATTGCTCTGCTATTTTTTGTCGGCGCCACAGGAAAATCGGCCCAGATTCCTCTTTACATCTGGCTACCTGACGCTATGGAAGGACCCACGCCAGTCAGCGCGTTGATCCACGCCGCTACCATGGTCACCGCAGGCGTTTATATGCTCACGCGCACCAACGCGATTTATCAACTTTCCCCCAAAGCCATGGGAGTTGTGGCGCTAACCGGCGCAATCACCGCGCTTTTTGCCGCCTCGATGGGTGTGGTGCAGAACGACATCAAAAAAGTCCTCGCCTATTCCACCATCTCGCAACTCGGCTATATGTTCCTGGCCTGCGGAGTGGGCGCGTTCACAGCCGGAATTTTCCATTTGATGACCCACGCATTCTTCAAAGGCCTGCTCTTCCTGGCAGCCGGCAGCGTGATTCACGCCGTTTCCGGCGAGCAGGACATGCGCAAGATGGGCGCGCTCTCGAAGAAAATTCCCGTCACGTATTGGACCATGCTCATCGCTGCGCTCGCCATTGCGGGCATTTTTCCCTTCGCCGGCTTCATCAGCAAAGATTTAATCCTCGGCAAAGCGTACGAAAAAGATGCGCTGCTCTGGGCCATTGGCTATTTCACCGCCGGCATGACCGCGTTTTACATGTTTCGCTTGATCTTCATGACCTTCCATGGCACCTCGCGCGTGGATCACGAAGTCGAGCATCACATTCACGAGTCTCCAAAATCGATGCTGGTCCCGCTCGTGATTCTGGCGGTGTTATCCATCGTCGGCGGATGGCTGAGCTGGCCGGAAATCTTCGGCGGCAACAGCCATTTCATCCATTTCCTGTCAACTGTAGTTGCCGTGCCGCATGAGGCCCGCATGGAGCCGGTGAAGGGACCCAGCTCCGCGCACGGCGAACTTTTCCTGATGGTGCTTTCTGAAGGCCTGGTGATTGTGGGAATTTTGTTTGCTTGGTTTTTGTACGTGAAGCGCACAGATTTGCCGCAGAAAATAGCGAGCAGTTTCGGTGGATTCTATCGCCTCGTTTACAACAAATATTACGTAGACCAGCTTTACGATGCGCTTTTCGTGAACCGCGCAAAAGATCTAGGGCTGGCATTGGGCGCGTTCGACCGTAACGTGATCGACGGCGTAGGCGTAAATGGCGCAGGCTGGCTCACGCGTGCCATCTCAAAACTTTCGATGTGGTGGGATACCTGGATCGTCGACGGTTCTGTGCGTCTTGGCGCGCGCATTGTCTGGCTTTTTAGTTATCCCGTGCGCCTGATTCAGGACGGCTTGGTGCAAAGTTACATGCTTCTGATCGTAATCGGCCTAATTGGGTTTTTCGGCTACTACTTTTATATGGCGCGTCACGCCATACATTAGATAAAGGCGAGGGAATGGATGCTTTTCTCCGATAGCCACATTTTAAGCACGATTTTATTCACGCCGCTGGTGGGCGCGATCTTGATGCTCTTCATTCCGAGCAACCGTCCCGACCTGCATCGCTGGATGGGGAACATCTTCGGATTTCTCGGATTGGCGGTATCGCTGCCGCTTCTGTGGCGTTTCGATTCCGGCTCTAATTCGCGTTTCCAATTTGTCGAAAATTACAATTGGATTCAGTCGCTTGGCGGACCACATGGCCCGGGCGCGCACTTCACCTTGGGTATTGACGGCCTGAGCTACCTCTTAGTGATGCTCACCACCGTCCTCGGCCCGCTCGCGATTCTGTCGTCCTGGTCGGCAATCAAAAAAAGAGAGAAAGAGTATTACATCCTTCTTCTGCTCCTGCAGACCGGCATGCTCGGCGTTTTCATGTCGCTCGACTTCGTCCTCTTCTACGTTTTCTGGGAAGTGATGCTGGTGCCCATGTATTTCCTGATCGGCGTCTGGGGCAGCGAGCGCCGTCTCTACGCCGCGATCAAGTTTTTCCTCTACACGCTGGCGGGTTCGGTCCTGATGCTTCTGGCGATTCTGGCGATCTACTACTACCGCGGCACTTTCGACATTCGGGAAATCCTGATTCATCCATTCACTCCGCAATACGGATGGCTCGAGAAATGGCTGTTCTGGGGATTCTTTTTCGCTTTCGCCATTAAAGTCCCCATGTTCCCATTCCATACCTGGCTGCCCGACGCGCACACCGAAGCTCCCACCGCCGGTTCCGTCATCCTCGCCGGCGTCCTGTTGAAAATGGGCACCTACGGTTTCTTGCGATTCTCCGTCCCCATGTTTCCCGACGCGACGGTGAAATATCGCTGGATCATTATCATCCTGTCGCTTATCGGAATCGTTTACGGCGCTTTAGTCTGCATGATGCAGAAAGACATGAAAAAACTCATCGCCTTCTCTTCGGTGAGCCACATGGGCTTCTGCACCCTCGGTATTTTCGCGCTCACTCCTCTCGGCCTTTCCGGCAGCATCATTCAGCAGCTCAACCATGGAATTTCGACCGGCGGGCTTTTCTTGATCGTCGGCATGCTTTACGAACGCAGACACACGCGTTTGATTTCGGAATTTGGCGGCCTCGCGACGCCCATGCCGAATTTCGCCGTCATATATTTGATTATTACTCTGAGTTCGCTCGGTATACCTTTGTTGAACGGTTTCATCGGTGAGTTCACCATTCTGCGCGGCGTCTTCGAAGTCAGTTGGAAATGGGCAGCTTGGGGCGTCCTCGGCGTGATTCTCGGTGCCGCGTATCTGCTCTGGTTGTATCAACGCGTGATGTTCGGCAACGTAACAAATCCGGCAAACGAACATTTACCCGATATGAACGCGCGCGAGTACGCAACGATCCTTCCGCTCGTCGCGCTGGCGTTCTGGATCGGAATCTACCCCAAGCCGCTATTCGACATTCTCGACAAGCCTGTGCACCAATTAGTCGAGCGCGTGCATCCCGGCTATTACTCCGCGCCTGAGCTGACTCCGCCACCACCCCCACCGGCTGAGACGCCTACCTCGCAGGCTTATCCGGGCAACGTGCCACTGGCGCAGATAGCAGTATTGCCACCGCCATCTTCTTCTCGCGTTGAGGTCAGGTAGAAATGCAAGTCCCCTGGCAGGATGTTTACGATCAAACACGCCGCGATTTCTTTTTCATCTTGCCGGAAGCGATGCTCGCCTGCTTCGGTCTCGCCACTTTGCTTCTGGATTTCTTCCTGACCAAGAAGGAAAAGTGGTGGAACTCGCTGACCGCTATGTTGGGAGTGGCGTTCAGCGGCGCCGCGCTGCTAGTCATGTACAAAGGCATGCAGGGCCAAGCCTACGCCTTCGGGAATTCCATCATCATTGATCCGTTTTTCATCTTCTTCGGCTTTATTTTCCTGTCGTCCACTGCGCTGGTAATTCTAATTTCCGTTAAATACATGGAAATCGAAAAAGAGCAGCATGGCGAGTATTACGCTCTCCTGCTTTTCGCGACGGTCGGCATGATGTTCCTTGCCTGTGGCAATGATCTGATCGTCCTATTCGTCGCGCTGGAAACCATGGCGCTAAGTTTCTACGTCCTCACCGGATTTTTGCGCCGCGATCGCAAATCCAACGAAGCCGCACTAAAATACGTGCTGATAGGTGCCTTTAGCTCCGGGATCCTGGCCTACGGCTTCTCGATTCTCTACGGAATTTCCGGATCCACGAATCTGGTAGTGATCGCGAACGCCATCACTGAACGCAGCACGCGCTACGGCCACGGCGATATACTCACAATTTTGGCGCTCGGCACGGTATCCGCCGGCGTGTTCTTCAAAATCGCCGCGGTCCCGTTCCACCAATGGGCGCCGGACGTTTACGAAGGCGCGCCTACACCCATCAGCGCTTACGTCAGCGTCGCTTCCAAAGCCGCCAGCTTCGCGCTGTTGCTGCGCCTTTTTCTTACGGTTTTCTGGCCGGTCAATCTCGACTGGGTTGTCGTGATGGAAGCGGTCGCGGTTCTTTCGCTCACCGTCGGCACGCTCGCCGCCATCACGCAGTCAAACGTAAAACGCCTGCTCGCCTATTCCTCCATCACTCAAGTCGGTTACATTTTACTCGGTCTTGTCGCGTCGGTGAATTCCGACGGCACGCTCAACGAGCGCGGCTTGCAAGCCATGGCGTTCTATCTCTTCGTCTATGCGTTTTTCAACACCGGCGCTTTCGCCATCGTGATTCTGCTGCGGCACAAAGGCGTGATCGGCGACGACATCGACGACTTGAACGGCCTCATCCAGCGCAGTCCCGGCGCCGCAGTCCTGATGCTGATTTTCCTGCTGTCACTCGCTGGCATTCCGCCCACCGCAGGCTTCTTCGCCAAGCTTCTGGTTTTCTGGTCGCTAATTGAAACAGGTCATACCTATCTGGCAGTTTTGTCCGTGCTCTATATTCTGCCGGCTGTTTACTATTACTTCCGCTTGGTAGCCGCGATGTGGGTGCGTGAATCCACCGATCCCGTCCGCCCCGTGATTTCACTAGCACAAAAATTCGCGCTTGCCGCCATGGTAATCGTCACACTGGCCGCCGGAATTTTTCCGGAGCAGTTCCTGCGCTTCGCCACCTACTCTTTGTTGATTCCGTTCGGCCGCTGAGCGCGAAACGATAATGTCCTTACCATCTCCTCCTCCGCGCAAAATGCCAAAGGGCTCATTGAATCAAGTAGCCTTAGCCTTTCAGCTTCCCCTCACGATGATTTCGAGTATCGTAATTGCCGGTGGCGCCGGTTATTTGCTCGATCGCTGGCTGCACACCTCTCCGGCGTTTACTCTGATTTTGGGTTTTCTCGGTTTTGGCGCAGGAATATGGGACATTATTAGGCGCCTCTCTCGCTCCGATCCAGGCTGAGCCGTGCTTTCGATGAAAGACAATGTCAAACGATGACGCGTTCTATGCTGCTGCGGAACGGCGCATCGAATACTTCACCGTCGCGATCGGTGTGATTGCCTCCGTCGCGGTCGCGATTCATTGGGGCGCAAAATCCGGTGTGGGCTTGGCCGCCGGTGCTGCCCTTTCCTGGATCAACTATCGCTGGATGAAGCAGGGTGTGAACGCCCTCGCAAAGCTCTCCACCGCGCAAGCCGGAGCCGAAAAAGCGCGCGTCCCCCCAAGCGTGTACTTCAAATTCATCGGCCGCTACGCGTTGCTGATCGTCGTCGCATATGTTATTCTTCGGGGCTTTAGTTTGCCTGCTGCCAGTGTGCTAGCGGGCTTCTTCGTTGTCGTAGCCGCTGTAATCGTGGAGCTGATTGGACAGCTTTTTTGGGGCGGCCCGCTCCCTCGCGCGCAATCTTGAAAGGGAAAAATGGAAGAACGAATTCTGTGGATCACAGTTCTGTTGAATCGAATCTTTGGAAAAGCAGCTTTGGCATTGCTCGCCGCTTTGCACATCAAATCGTCGAATCCTGAATATCCCATCCCCAATCAAGTAGCGCTCGAAATCGTAGTTTTTTTCCTTGCCGCGCTTTTCTTTCTTTGGCTGAAGAGCAGAATTTCCGTTGACCGTCCCGGCGCCACTCAGCAGTGCATGGAAGCGCTTCTCACCAACTCGATGGGAGTGGGCATCCGCGATCTTCTTGACGATAACGTGGGCCACGACGGTCAAAAATATGTCGCCATGCTGGGCAGTATCGGAATTTTTGTTCTCTGCTGCAATTTACTCGGATTGTTTCCCACGCTCGGCTCGCCCACCGCCGTAGTCTCCGTTCCGTTGGGATGCGCCATCGTGGTCTTCCTATACTACAACTGGGTTGGAATTCTTAAACATGGCCCCGCCGGCCACGCCAAACATTTCCTGGGTCCGGTGCTGGCGATGTCTCCGATCATGCTGCCAATCGAAATTGTCAGCAACCTGGCGCGCCTGCTTTCGTTGACCGTGCGGCTTTGGGTCAACATGCTGGTCAGCGAAACTCTCTACGTTCTTTTCCTGGGCCTGATGATGTCGCTTTATCTATATGGCGCGAGCGTGAATAAAGCGCTCTACATTTTGGTCGTAGTTCCACTGCTCGGCCCCATTGCGTTCATTCTGTTGCATGTGTTTGTCGCCGTTTTGCAGGCTTTCGTTTTCACAATTTTACCCGTGATTTACGTCGCGGGAGCTGTCGCCGAAGAGCACTAATTCATACCGGCATTATCGCCGTCCAATGTGATCCCGGCTGCTTGAGGATGACGGGAGCCACCGCTTGGCGGCCATTTCATAACAGGAGAAACAAATGAAAAGGTACGCATGGTTTCTAATGTCCGCGATTGCGATCTGCCTCTTCGCGCCCGTGGCATTTGCGCAGGAAGCACCAAGTGGTGCAATGGTTGGAACGAATTGGGTTGCCATCACTTCGGGCTTCGCTATGGCCATTGCTTCAGCGGCCGGCGGGTACGCTCAGGCGAAAGCCACTGCAGCGGCTTGCGAAGGTCTCGCGCGCAATCCGGGCGCAGCAGCCGCGATTCGTTTCGCGCTGATTTTGGCGCTCGTGCTGATTGAGTCGATGGCGTTGTACACCTTTGCTATCGTCTTCCTCAAAGTTAAGTAAGAATCCGAAAGTTTCAAGGCCCGGGGAGCTTGCACGCGCAAGCCTTCCGGGCCTTTTGTTTTTGTAACGCCGGCATCCTGCCGGCTCTTTGCGAGTCACGTTTCGATATCGCGCGGAGCTAACTTGCGAAATCTCAGCATCGCGAAGAACAGAGGTCGGAAGTGGAACTAACGGAGATAGATCGAATCCGCAGCTACTTTTGCGAGGTTAAGAACTCGAGCGGGAAGTATGCCCAGATACAGTGTTCCGATTGCAGCGATAGTGAGAGCAAACGCGAGAGTAGGCGCGACTTTAGTTGGCACGTATTCCTTTGAAGGCTCCCAGAAATACATCGCCACAATCACGCGCAGATAGTAGTACGCACCGATCACGCTGTTAATCGCCGCGATCACCACCAGCCACACGATTTTTGAATCCAGCGCAGCCTGAAACGCAAAAAGCTTGCCCAGGAATCCGCCGGTCGCCGGCAATCCCAGCAGCGAAAGTAAAAATAGCGAAAAACAGAGCGCCAGCACCGGCTGTTTGCTTCCCAATCCCGCGTAATCCGTAATTTCCAGCCGCTTTTCCCCTTGCTGTCCCAGGTGCGCAATCACCAGGAACGCGCCAATCTTCATCAGCGCGTACGCAGCCAGATAAAAGAGAACCGCTGCAATTCCAATATCGGTCCCTGCTGCGAACGCGACCAGAATGTACCCCGCATGCGCTATTGAAGAATATGCCAGCATGCGCTTCACGTTCGTTTGCACCAACGCCGCGAAATTCCCGACGATCATCGTCAGCACCGCGGAAATCCAGACCGCCCAGAACCAGAAATGTCCCGCCGTGCCAAACGACACGTAGAAAATCCGCAGCATCACCGCAAAAGTCGCCGCCTTCGGTCCCGACGCGAGCAACGCAGTCACCGGTGTGGGCGCGCCTTCATAGACGTCGGGCCCGTAAACCTGGAACGGAGCAACTACAACTTTAAATCCCAGCCCCACGAACATCAGCGCCAGTCCCAGAATCGCAAGCGACGCAACTTGTCCCTGGTCGGCCATCATCTTCTGCAGTGCGCCGGCAATCAAATCAATGCGCGTCGTCCCCGTCGCGCCATACACCATGGCGATGCCGTAAAGAAAAAATGCCGTAGCGAACGATCCCAGCACAAAATATTTCAATGACGCTTCGTTCGACTTGATCGCTTTTCGTCGGAAGCCGGCCAGAACGTACGTGGAAATTGAGCTCATTTCGAGCCCGATAAACGCGGTAACCAGCTCGTTCGCTCCCGCAAGAATTCCCATTCCTGCGGTTGCAAACAAAACTAGCGCATAATATTCGCCGCGCTGGATGTTCTCTTCGTCCAGATAGTTGAACGACCCCAGAATCGCCAGCGCTGCAGCCCCAATCACCACCACATGAACAAAAATGCTGAACGCGTCCACCCGAATCAAATTGCTGTAGGCGTTGCCGGGATCGCGCGCCATAAAATGCACACCGGCCAAACCGCCCAGCGCGCCGACGAAAGCAAGCCAGCCAAGCGCCCTCTTGTGCGCAGCTTGGACGAACGGGTCCGCAACCATAATCACGATGCCAAACGCGCAAAGAACTATTTCCGGAGCGAGCCGGTGGAGATTGCCGAGTTGTTCGCCGGGGAAGGGAATCACGGCTGAACGCGCCTCGGTGAGATTTTCTCGGCAGATGCATTCTTGGCCGGCAGCAGCGGGACGCCGGCCAGTTTTCCTGCAAGCTCAGGCCTCACCGGACGACGTGAAGCGCTTTGCACGCGATCCATCTGTTGCAGCAAGCTATCTGCGGCGCTTTGCATGCGCCGCGTAAAAAGCGGGGAAGCCACGCCCATGAAAATAATCGCCACCGCCATCGTCGCCAGAATCAACCGCTCGCGCCCCGACGCGTCAGGCAGGTTGCGATTTTTCTCCACTGTTACTTCTCCGAATCCGACGCGTTGATACGCCCACAGTAAATAGATCGCCGAAAGCACCGCGCCGCTCGCCGCCCAGGCTGCCCAGGCATGATGATTCTGAAACGTCCCGATCAGAATCAAAAACTCGCCGATAAACCCGTTCAGCGGCGGCAATGCCAGTGACGACAGCGCAATAAAAAGAAAAAACGACATCAGCACCGGCATCGGATTCACCAGCCCGCCGTATTCCTTGAGTTCAAACGTGTGCCGCCGGTCATACAGCATTCCTACGCCTAGGAAAAGCGCGCCAGTCGAAATTCCGTGGCTCAACATCTGAAAAATCGCGCCCTGAATTGAAATTGTGCTGAACGCAAAAATTCCCAGCACCACAAACCCAAGATGGCTCACCGAGGTGTACGCCACCAGCCGTTTTAAATCCGTCTGTACCGTCGCCACCATCGCGCCGTACACGATTCCGATAATCGCAAGTATCCCGACGAGCGGTGCCATGCGGTGCGCTGCGTCCGGAAACAGCGGCAAACAAAATCGAAGCATCCCGTACGTTCCAAGTTTCAACATCACGCCCGCCAGAATCACCGAACCTGCCGTAGGAGCTTCTGTATGCGCGTCGGGCAGCCAGGTGTGCAAAGGGAACAGTGGCACCTTGATCGCAAACGCCAGAAAGAACGCTCCAAAAAGCCAAAGTTCGGTGTGTGCCGGAAGCAAAACCATTCCCGTCTGCAGCTTCGCTTGAATGTCAGGCAGATCAAACGTTCCGGCCAGGTTGTAGAGCCATAAAATTGCCACCAGCATCAGGATGGAGCCGAACATGGTGTACAGAATGAATTTCACCGCGGCATAGATTCGCCGCCCGTGTCCCCAGATTCCAATCAGGAAGTACATCGGAATCAGCGTGAGTTCCCAGAAGAAGAAAAAGAGCAACAGATCGAGCGAAACGAAAACGCCGATCATGGCCGTCTCAATCACCAGCAGCGCGATGAAAAATCCTTTTACGTTTTGCTGTATAGCCTGCCACGAGCAAAGAATCGCGAGCGGTGTCAAAAACGTGGTGAGCAAAACGAGAAACAAACTCACGCCATCTACGCCGAGGTGATAATGAATATTCGTGCGCGCGATCCAGTCGAAATATTCCTCAAATTGGTAGCCTGGGTTTACCGAATCGAACCCGCGCAGCAAGAACAGCGAAATCGCAAATTCCGCCAGCGAGACAGCTAGCGCAATCCGCCGAATCCATACGTGATCGTCCGAACGCAGCAGCAAAAGCGCCGGCACGCCGAGCAGCGGCAAAAACGCGATGACCGTCAACAGATGAGAAGGCGTGTCCATGCTAACGCACCAGTCCCCAAACTCCCAGCATCAACACGGTAAATCCCACGGCTCCAATCACCACCCACGTGGCGTAACTTCGCGCGTTCCCGGACTGTATTTCGCGAGCCTGCCCACCGACTTCGCGCGCCACAGTCGCGACGCCGTTCACCGTGCCGTCGATCGCGCGCTCGTCCACCACATGCCAGAGCACGTTCGTCGAAATCCAAAGGAACGGCCGGATAATCACCGCGCCATAAATTTCGTCCACATAATATTTATCGAGCAAAAGTTTGTAGAGGCCGTGCGCGCTTTCGGCAAGTTTCCGCGGGGCGTCCGGCTTGCGAATATAAAACCACCAAGCTACCAGCAACCCGATAATCGCGAGCACCACCGGTGGCCCGGTCAAAGCGTGAAATAATTCCATCGTTGGGCTGGGTGATATTCCTCCCGCTTCGCCCGCCGCCCCGGCCAAAGATGCGCCTTGCTCGATTCCAGCCGGCACTCCGTACGTAGCGAACACCGGATGCAAAAACGCCTCAAAATAATCCGTTTTTCCCAGAAGATGCGGCGCAGCAAACCATCCGCCAACAATCGAAAGCAGCGCGAGAATCATCAGCGGCACAGTCATGCTGCGCGGCGATTCGTGAACGTGAACTTTGTGCTCGTCAAATCGCGGCTTGCCGAAAAACGTAAGAAATATCAGCCGGAACATGTAGAACGAGGTCAGCCCGGCACCCGCCAGCCCAAGCAGCCAAAGCGTGATGTGAGCGTGCGGCCCCGAACCGGCCGCATCCAGAATTTCGTCTTTGCTGAAAAAACCCGCGAACCCTGGAATTCCGGCAATCGCAAGCGTGGCAATAAACATCGTCCAGAACGTCACTGGAATTTGTTTTCGCAACCCGCCCATGTTGCGCATGTCCTGCTCGCCAGACATCGCGTGAATCACACTGCCCGCCGCCAAAAAAAGCAAGCCTTTGAAAAACGCATGCGTCATTAAATGAAAAATCCCCGCCGCGTACGCTCCCACTCCGCAGCCGAGAAACATATATCCAAGTTGCGAGACGGTTGAGTAAGCCAGAACTTTTTTAATGTCGGTCTGCACCAGCCCAATCGTCGCCGCATAAAACGCTGTAATCGCCCCAACCGCCGCTACCACAAACATTGCAATCGGCGCCCGCGAAAATAGCGCGTGCATGCGCGCCACCATGTAAACGCCCGCCGTCACCATGGTCGCCGCGTGAATCAACGCGCTCACTGGTGTCGGCCCTTCCATCGCGTCCGGCAGCCAGACGTACAGCGGCAGTTGCGCCGACTTGCCAATCGCGCCCGCAAAAAGCAGCAGACAAATCCACGTAAGCACGCCCGCTTGCGTTGCGCTCTCAGCCGGCATATTCGCGGCTTTCGCGAAGACGGTGCCAAAATCCACGGACCCGAAAGTCCAGAAGAGCAGCAGAATTCCAACGGTAAATCCGAAGTCGCCAATCCGCGTGGTGATGAACGCCTTTTTCCCCGCGTTAATCGCCGACTGTTTCAGGAACCAGAATCCGATCAGCAGGTAACTGCACAGCCCCACGCCTTCCCAGCCCACAAACATCAGAACAATGTTCGCGGCCAGCACCAGCGTAAGCATGAAAAACACAAACAAATTCAGATAAGCGAAGAATCGGTAATAGCCTTCCTCGTGCGCCATGTATCCGGTGGAATAAATGTGCACAAGCAAGCTCACAAACGTGACCACCAGCAGCATCACGATCGTCAAGTGGTCCATCTGCAGCGCGAAATCCACCTTGAAAGATCCCGCCGACATCCAGTTGAAATAATTCTTGAAAAACGAGATCTGTCCCGCCGGCAGCAGCGAAAATTCGCGAATCGCCTCCAGCACGGAAAGGAAAGCCAGCGCGACGGACCCAATCCCAATCGAATTGACGATCGTCTTGGACCAATTCTTGCCCAGCAAGCCGTTCAGCGCAGCCCCAGCCAGAGGCAGCGCCAGAATGATCCAAAGATGTTCGAGTATTGGCATCAGAATTTCAGGAGGTTCACGCGCTCGATGTTCAGCGTTTGCCGGTTCTGGTAAATCCGTATCACAATCGCCAGTCCCACCGCCGATTCGGCCGCAGCCACCACAATTACAAAGAATACGAATACGAGTCCGTCCAATTGTCCCCACGCGCGCGCAAACGCCACAAACGCAAGATTCACCGCGTTCAGCATCAGTTCGATAGCCAACAAAATCGTGATGATATTTCGCTTGAACACGAACGCCACCACGCCGAGTCCGAACAGCACGGCGCTCAGTACCAGATAATAGGAAACCGGAACGACACTCATTCGTCCCTCTTGGCCAAAACCAGCGCGCCCAGAATCGCAATCAGAATCAAAATAGAAGTGGCTTCAAACGGAAATAAATACTTTTGAAACAGTTGCACCGACAAATCCCGTGTCGAAACCATAACGTTCGCGGACCCCGCGCCATTCGCCGGCGTTTTCCCAATTAGCGAATGCGCCATCCAATGCGCCAGGTCGAGCAACAGCAAAATCCCCAGCGGAATCCCCGCATATTTCGCCATCTTGCTGTAGTCCGTGCGTTCTTCCACCCCCGCATTCAGCAGCATGATCACGAAAACAAAAAGCACCATAATCGCGCCCGCGTACACAATAATTTGCACCGCCGCCACAAATTCCGCGCCGAGCATCAAATACAAACCAGCCAGCGACATCATCACCAGAATCAGCGATAGAGCGCTATGAATCGGTTCGCGCGCCATAATCAATAGCAGCGCTCCGCCAATCGCGGTCAGCGCAAAAACGAAAAATAAAAGGAATGGCAGGGTCATCCGTGTTTCACCAACAAGGGGAAAATAATCCACAGCGCGGTTCCTACCAGATTCGCCAGTGAGACCGGCAGCAACAGCTTCCATCCCAGTGACATCAATTGGTCATACCGAAAGCGCGGCAACGTCCCGCGCGTCCAAACATAAAAGAAAAGCAGCCCGCCAACTTTCAACAGAAACCAGAACGGCCCCTGAATCACGAGCATGACAGCGGGAAACAAACAAAGCGCGCCAAGCACCAGCGCTCCGCACGTAATTACGACGAGCTGAATCCGAGCGATCCCGTGCGCTCCCATCACGGCGTCGTACGCCAGATACACCCCGAGTCCTAGGAGCACGACCGCAGGCAAATACTGAAGAAAGGTCCAACTCTCCGGGAAAGGAGAGAGCCATCCGCCCAAAAACAAAATTGTCGCAAGAAACGAAACCGTGAGCATGTTCGCGTATTCCGCCATGAAAAACATCGCGAACTTGAAACTGGAATATTCGGTATGAAATCCGGCCACCAGCTCAGTCTCCGCTTCAGGCAAATCAAATGGAACGCGGTTCGTCTCCGCAATCGCCGAAGTGAAATAGCAAAGGAAACCGATAATTTGCGGAAATATGTGCCAGCGCGGAATAAACGGCAGGTAACGATAATATCCCGCCTGGTCCGAAATCATTTCATTGAAGTTCAACGTGCCGGCCAGCAGCACCACGCCAACCACGGAAAGCGTCAGCGCCACTTCATAGCTGATCATCTGCGCCGAACTTCGCAGTCCGCCAAGAAGCGGATACTTGCTGTTCGAAGACCAACCAGCCAGAGCCACGCCATACACGCCGATTGACGTAATCGCGAAAACAAACATCAAGCCAATGTTTACGTCCGCAACTATCAGCTGTGTTGGCTGCCCGAGAATTGTAATCGTCGCCGGACCAAACGGAATCAGAGCGATCGTCGTCAGCGCGAGCGACAACGCAATAAACGGAGCGAAGACATACAAGAATTTATCCGCTCCCGGCGGCGTCACATCCTCTTTGAATAGAAATTTCACGCCGTCGGCCAGCGGCTGCAGCAATCCATGCGCGCCCACATAGTACGGGCCCCAGCGCGACTGAATGTGCGCCACGACTTTCCGTTCAAACCAGGTAAGGTACGCCAGCGTCGTCAATGTCAAAAACAACAAAATGACGATCTTTACTAGCGATACCACCAGGACTGCATGCTGGGTGACGAACTCCACGGCGTATCTTTAGCCTCTTTTGTGGATGCGAGCCTGGAACAGTATCGCCCCAACGTTCCGCTCGTAAATAGATAATCGTGTGAAGAAAAAACTGTGCCGGCTGGCACGTTGTAGTTTGGTTCCGGTGATTTGCAACTTGCCGTCGTGAGTTGCGCGCCCCCCGCCAGCAATGTCGCAACGGAAACTTCGTAACCCGCCACGTTCTGCCGGATTTCGTCAAACGCCGCTTCCGGCGTGCGCAAACGAATCGGCGAGCCTAGCCCCAACATTCCCAGTTGATGTGACAAGATGCGCAGCAAATCGAAATCGCTGCGCGGCCCCTGTGGATCGATCGCCCGATGCGTCATCTGCACTTCGCCGGCGGTATTCGTCAACGTGCCATCTTTCTCATAGGACGACGCTGCAGGCAGCACGATGTCCGCGCGCAACGCTGTCTCAGTCAAAAACATGTCGTGCACTACGAGAAGTTCCAGTCCGCCCAGGCGGTCGTGCTGCGCAACTTCAAAAGTTTTCGATGGATTTGCGCCCACCACGTACATCGCCTTCAGTTTTCCGGAAACCGCAGCCTCCATCATCGCTCGAGCCGTCATTCCCGGAGCGGCAGCGATATCGCATCCCCAAACTTTTCCAAATTTTCTTCGCTGAGTTTCGTCACCAATCGACGCGTATCCCGGCAGCCGATCCGGCAAAACTCCCATATCCGCGGCGCCGCGCGAATTCGCGTAATCACCCAGCGCCATGTAGCGCGTCTGCCCGCCAAGCCGCGAGCCCAGCGCCACCAAATCGCGAATCGCTCCGCCCTGAATGTCCGCGCCGAAAAGAATTACAGCGTCCGACTCTTTCTCCAGCGCGGATTTCATCTCCGCCAGCGAATCCGCAACGAGTTTCTCGAATTGTCCTTCGCCGTGCGCCAGCCAACGAACCGCAGCAGCCTCGCCGCCCCTGGCCGTTTCTACTCCGTGCGCCGCTTGCCGATGAATTTTGCTAGGCTCGCCGTTAATTACATACAGCCGTGTCTGGTGGTGCCGCACGCCCGTCCGAATCTGCCACGCAACCAGCGGATTTTGATTCGTCACATCGTTGCCAATTAGCAAAACCGCGTTAGTCCTATAAATATCCGCCATCGTGGCCTGCGCGTCTTTGGCTTTCGGTCCCAAAGCAGCGGCCAAGCCTGTGTAATCTGCGGTCCGATGATGATCGATGTTGTTCGTGCCCAAAGTTCCGCGCGCAAACCGGTTCAGCAAATAATGTTCTTCGTTGGTTGTATGATTCGAGCCAATCACGCCGATCGCGTTCGCGCCATGCTTCTCGTGAACTTGCTTCAGCCGTCGCGCGATTTCTTCCAGCGCATCTTCCCAACTCGCCGGTTCCAGTTTTCCGTTGCGCCGAACCAAAGGTTGCCGCACGCGTTCGGGATTGTGCGTGAAATCAAATCCAAAGCGTCCTTTCGCGCACAAAAACTCGTCATTGATCCCCGAATGGTCCCGATTGTTCGCGCGAAGAATCTCATTGTTACGCACGCCAAGAGTCGTCTTGCAGCCGTTCGAGCAGTGCGTGCACGGGTCCGGAACATATTTCATTTCCCACGGCCGCGTTTGATAACGGTACGTGCCGCTGGTCAGCGCGCCCACCGGACATATGTCAATACACATGCCGCACTCTTCGCAAGCCAACTCGCCGGGTTTGTTCGGCAGAATCACCGAATTCACGCCGCGAGCGCCCACGCCGAGCGCCTTCACATCCATGCCTTCATCGCACACGCGCACGCAGCGAAAACACAGAATGCATCGCGGCGCATCGTAATAAACCAGCGGCGACCACTTTTCTTCCGGGTAATGCAGTTTTTCTTCGTTGAAACGGCTGTGGTCCAGCCCATACCGAAAAGTCATGTCCTGCAGTTCGCATTCGCCGCCTTTGTCGCACACCGGACAATCCAGCGGGTGATTCGAAAGCAGAAACTCGATCATGTCTTTGCGTGCTTTATGCACCTGCGGTGTGTCGGTCTTCACCACCATGCCTTCCACCGCCACCAGCGTGCACGCTGTCTGCAGCTTCGGCGTCTTCTCCACTTCCACCAGGCACATCCTGCAAGCCGCTTGCAGCGAAAGCCCCGGGTAGTAGCAGAACGACGGAACTTCTATGCCTTTGCTCTTCGCTGCTTCAATCACAAGCGTGCCGGCAGGCGTGGTAAGTTTCTCGTCGTTGATCGTAAACGTAATTTGTTTTACTTCGGGCATGGAGTCTTAGGAAGCTCCCACAATCATTTCGGCGGGCTTGAACGCGCATTTCCCGCGCAGATGGTCTTCAAATTCGTGCCGCCACTTTTTCACGATGCTAATCGTCGGCAACGCTGCCGCGTCGCCCAGCGGGCAGAATGTCCGTCCCAACATATTTTTCGACAGTTCATCAATCAGCGAAATATCGTCCGCGCATCCGCCGCCCTCATGAAACCGGTCTAGCAATTTCCTCAGCCAGGTAGTGCCTTCTCTGCACGGAATGCACCAGCCGCACGATTCGTGCGCGTAAAAGTGCATGATGCGCCGCGCCAGATCCACCATGCAGGTTTCTTCGTCAATGATCACCGTGCCGCCGGAGCCCAGCATCGACCCGATTTTCGCCACCGAGTCATAATCCATCGCCACATCAATTTGGTCCGCCGAAAGCAACGGACAAGAACTTCCGCCCGGAATCACCGCCTTCAACTTCTTGCCGTCCTTCATCCCACCGGCTACTTCTTCAATCAAGCGCTTCAAATTGAATCCAAGCGGCAGCTCGTAAATTCCCGGCTTATTGATGTGGCCGGAAATTGAGTACAAACGCGTTCCGCCATTCTTCGGCGTGCCCAGCGCAGCGTACCAATCGCCGCCTTGCCGTATAATCGCCGGCACCGTGCTGAGCGTTTCAACATTATTGATAACGGTCGGGCAGCCGTAGAGTCCCACCACAGCGGGGAAGGGCGGCTTAATTCGCGGATACCCGCGCTTGCCTTCCAGCGATTCCATCAACGCGGATTCTTCGCCGCATTCGTACGCGCCCGCGCCCGTATGTGCCGCAAGCTCAAAATTAAATCCGCTGCCTAAAATATTTTTGCCCAGGTAGCCGCGCTCGTACGCTTCCTTAATCGCGCCCTCCACAATATCCAGCACGTAGCGATATTCCCCGCGAATGTAAACGTAACCTTGCTGCGACCCGATCGCGCGTCCCGCGATAATCATGCCTTCGATCAATTGATGCGGGTCCATCTCCATCAGCGGACGGTCTTTCGAAGTTCCCGGCTCGCTCTCGTCACCGTTTGCCAGAATGTATTTCGGCTTGGGGATATCCTTGGGAACGAAACTCCATTTCATGCCGGCGGGGAAGCCCGCTCCCCCGCGTCCGCGCAGATTCGATTTTTTCATTTCGTCGATAATCTGGTCCGGAGTCATCTGCTTCAGCGCTTTTTCCAGCGCCTGATACCCTTCGTTCTGCAGATACACATCAATCTTCGTCGAGTTGGGAATCCCGAATCGCTTGCTAATCACCGGAATTTCGTCGGGATTGCGCGGATGCACCGAACCCGAAGTTACTGCAACGGGTTTCGGCTTCTTCCCATCTTGAAGCTGCTCGAAAATCGCGTCCACTTTGTCCGGATCGAGATTTTCGTAGTAATCGTAATTTACCTGCATGGCCGGAGCCCCCGTGCACGCGCCGATGCACTCCACTTCCTCCAGCGAGAATGTGCCCGACGGCGACACTTCCTTGTTGCCGATCCCCAGCCGCTTCTGCACGTGCTTGTACAATTCATTTCCACCGCGCAGCATGCACGAAATATTCGTGCAAACTTGAATGTGATAGCGTCCGCCGGGCTTGCGCCGCAGCATCGAGTAGTACGCCAGCGTCTCCGTTACCTGCAGCACATTTACATCAACGCGCTTTGCAATTTCTTCCAGCACTTCGTCGTTGAGAAATCCAAACTGGTCCTGCGCGTACATCATCATGGGGATCAGCGCAGAACGTTTAACCGGATAACGTCCCAACAATTGTGCGAATTTTTCTTCCAGTGCGGCGGGAAGTTGCATTAGCGGTCCACTTCTCCCAGGACGATGTCAGTCGTCCCAATGCAAGCCACAACGTCGGCGATCAAGCGCCCCACCGCCAACGTCGGCAGCGATTGCAGATTCACAAAAGAAGGCGCTCTCACTTTTACGCGGTACGGTTTTGCCGAACCATCGCTAGCCACAAAAAAGCCCAGCTCTCCGCGCGGCGATTCAATCACTTGGTACACTTCGCCCGGAGGTGGCGCGAATCCTTCGGTATAAATTTTGAAGTGATAGATCAACCCTTCAATCGAAGTCTTCATTTCCTCGCGCGAAGGCGGAATAATTCCCGGCGCCTCGGTGCGAATCGGCCCGTCAGCTTTAGCCACTCGCTCCATCGCCTGCCGCACGATTTTGATGCTCTCGCGAATCTCCGCCACGCGCACTTGATACCGCGCGAAGCAATCGCCGGCCGTCTGCGTCTGCACGTCAAAATTAAAATCTTCGTAGCTCGAATAGGGGAACGCCTTGCGCACGTCGTACGCCACGCCGCTGCCGCGCAGCATCGGCCCCGAACATCCCATCGCGATCGCATCATCCGCGCTGATGATTCCCACGCCCTGCGTCCGGCCGAGCCATATGCGGTTGTTCGTCAGCAAATCTTCGTATTCGTCAACGTGCCCCGGCAGCGCATCCATCACCCGCCGCACTTTATCCAGAAATCCTGGAGGCGGCTCCAGCGCCAGCCCGCCAATGCGGAAATAGCTCGTCATCATTCGCTGCCCGGACACATACTCAAAAATCTTCATTATTTCTTCGCGCTCGCGGAAGGTGTAAAGGAAAACCGACATCGCGCCCAAATCAATCGCGTGCGTTCCTAACCAAACCAGGTGCGAAGCGATGCGCGTAAGCTCCGTCAGCAGCACGCGAACGTATTGCGCGCGCTTCGGAACTTCGATTCCAAGCAGTTTCTCCACCGCGAGGCAGTAACCCAGATTATTCGAAAGCGGCGCCAGGTAGTCGATGCGATCCGTCAGCGTAATCGCTTGCGAATACGTCTTCGCCTCGCAAGATTTCTCGATGCCCGTATGCAGATAGCCGATGATGGGCTCGGCCTTCACCACAATCTCGCCGTTCAGCTCTAGAATCACGCGCAAAACTCCGTGCGTGGATGGGTGCTGCGGCCCCATATTCAGGACCATTGTTTGCGCGGCGCCGGTAGGCGTTTCAATCGTGGTAGTCATTAATTTTCAATCGTCCAAATTCGCAAAAAACTCACCGGGGTCCTTCTGTCGGATAGTCTTTCCGCAGCGGATAGCCTTCCCAGTCGTCCGGCATCAAAATTCGCCTCAAATCCGGATGCCCCTCAAACCGTATTCCAAACAGATCGTAATTTTCCCGCTCGTGCCAGTTCGCTGTGGGCCACACCGAAGTGACGGATGGTAGCACCGCATCGTTTCCCGCCAGCCTGACCTTAAGCCGCAAACGGTCGCTGCGCGCTATCGAAAGCAAGTGGTAATTCACTTCGAACCGAGGTTCCAGCGGAAACTTGTCAACCGTGGTAATGTCCGAAAGAAATGCAAAGTAAAGAAAGGGCTCGGTAGCGAGGTATCCCGCGGCGCGCTGCAAGTGTTCTCGCGGAATTACCACCGTTGTTTCTCCGCGAAATTCAATCACTTCCGAGACAGCTTCGCCGTCCCACGCTCGCAGTCTTTGCACTACTGGATTCTTATCAGCTTCCTGTGATTCCATTATGAGTTCGTTCCCGGGGGACGTCGCTCAACGATTCCAGTCCAGCGCGCCCTTCTTCCAGAGGAATATGTAACCGGCCAATAAAATTATAATGTACAGCAGCATCTCCACAAAGCCGAACACCTGCAATTGCCGGTAAACCAGCGCCCATGGATACAAAAAGATCGCTTCGATGTCGAACAAAATAAAAAGCAGCGCCACCATGTAAAATTGAACGGAAATCGGCTCGCGCGCATCGCCCGTCGGGTGAATTCCGCATTCATAAGGCTCATCTTTTTCGCGCGATCGCTTGTGCCGGCCTACCAATGTGGACACCACCACCAGCGCCCCGGCCAGTCCCATGGCCAGTACAAACATTAGTAACAACGAGCCATACGAATCTAGGTAATTGCTGTTCATCTTCAGTGCGCTGTTATAATAACGACCCGAGTGCACCCGGTCAAATGAACTCTCGAATAATCGCGTCGTCGAAAATTTCCTGCCGCCGCACCGCCGGGGAGTCTTTCTCTCGATGAGCTCCGGTTTCAACACCGATATCAAGGTCGGCGACCAGGTCTTTCACGTGCAAACCGAAGACCGCGGCCCTGCTCATCCCATCATCGACACCGCCGTCTATCAGAACGGCCGCATTTTGCATCGCCGCGCGTTCAATTACACCGAGCTGTCCAGCACAGATTCTTTTACCGATGAGGATCTTCGTTTCCGAGTGGAAGAACAACATCGCGCCGTCATCGAAGATATTCGCTCGGGCGCTCTCGATTCGGAAATTGCTTCGGCGTCCGCCGCCACCCAGGCTAGTCGCCCGGGCGGAATTCAATTGCAGCTTCTAAATCCGGGCTCTTGGTTATCGGCGGGGAAGGTTTCCCTGGAAATCGAAGTCTCGCGCCGTGCCGACCGCCAGCCGCATGTCGGTGCGAATGTCGAAGCGCTGATTGAAGGTTCGCTGGACGGGGCTCGCCACACCGCCACCAGTGACGATCAAGGCCGAGTCCGCATCCAATTTCCGCTACCGCCGCTGGGGAAGGGCGACCTCGCGCTGGTAATTCACGCCAAAGCCGACACCTGGAAAGACGAAATTCGCTTCATCATGCGCTCGCGCCCCAAAGAATCCTCAAGCTCATCGGCCACTCCCGCGCCATAATTGACGCATGCTCGTAAAAATAAACGGCGATCCGCGCGAAGTGCCCGACGGCCTGACGGTGAGCGCCTTGCTTGATTTCTTGGAAATGCGCAACGATCGCGTTGCCATCGAACATAACTTAAATATCCTCCCGCGCGCGGTATGGAACGAAACAAGAGTCCGGCCAAACGATAGTTTCGAGATCGTCCACTTCGTAGGCGGCGGCTGAATTAAACCGAATTTGCAACCCCGCTCTTATTTTGCAGTAGGTTTAAGTGTAGCGCCGGGGTCTTTAGCCCGGCATTTTGTCTTTACGTCCTTCGCAGGAATAATGAGGTTAACTTCCCGATTTCGACGGATTGGCAGCCATGATTTTGCGGGCCGGATCGTTATCGCAGTAGACGCGCCATTCCGCCACAAGTCCATCTTTCACTACCGCCTTCCACGCAGCCGGTATTTCCCAAAAGTTCTCGCGCAACAATTTGCCATTCACGGCAAATGTCCCCCGCGCCGTTCCAAACATAGCCACGACATTGCCACGATCCAGCTCGTCCCTCACTTCGATCGCATAGTCCGGAAACATCGCGAAGTAAACCTTCCATCCCTGGCGCATTTGATCCGCGCCGCGAAATGTCGTGTTCAACGCATCGACAAAGACGTGATCGGGCGCCATCAGCGCCACCAATCCCTCCACGTCATGCTCGTTAATCTTGGTCACAAACGCCATTGCTACGTCCACCGGATTTTTCGAATTCATTCCTGGCAACTCCTTGGCCTCGCCGGCAGGGACCGCGCCGGCTATATTACTGGATGCCTCCAATAATATTGAGGCCAAGTTTCCTTCGCTTCTCTTCCAAATTTCTCGTGCTACGCTCCCAGTGCCTTCTCGAGAGCGTCGAAGACGCCGTTCCAGCCCTTGTTGTGGTCTTCTCGCGCTTGGGCATCGCTGAAGCCCTCATGCCTCAGAAACACTTCCGTAAAATTCCCACGCGGCTGAAATTCCACGGTAACGAGCGTCTCGTCCTGCTCGCTGATCTTTTCTCCCGACGGAGAAAATTTCTCCCAGGTCCATGTGAACACCAGCCTTTCCGGCGGCCGAATTTCCCGAAATGTCACTCGCTGTTTGTAAGTAGTGCCGTCCTGGCTCCTGACCTCTATCATGTTTGTGCCGCCCACACGCGAGTCGAAGGCGGTATAGCGCGTTTCGTTCCCAGGAAACCGGCACATCCATTTTTCTAGCTTTTCCCGCTTCGTCCACGCTTCGAAGACTTTCTCGCGCGTGGCCGCGAACATTCTCCGGATTTCGAGCTTGGTTTCGGGGCCGCTGATGGAGCTTGCCATTGTGAAGCCTCCTCTTTTCTCGATTCCTCTTCCAGATACTCTGCCAAAGCGTCAAATTGGTGTTCCCAGAACTGCCGGTATCGTTCAATCCACTCCGCCGCGTCCTTCATCGGCTCGGCCACCAGCCTGCAGCGGTGTACGCGCCCATCCTTGTGCCGCGTCACCAGTCCGGCGTCTTCCAGCACGCGCAAATGTTTTGACACCGCCGGAAGCGACATTTTGTAAGGCGCCGCCAGTTCGCTAACCGAACTCTCGCCCTGCACCAAACGCGCCAAAATCCCCCGCCGCGTCACATCCGAAAGCGCCGCAAACGTCGAATCCAACTCCGCTTCTGAATACTTAACCATATGGTTTAGTATCGTCCCGCCACAATTTTTGTCAAGTTAAATTTTCAACTGGCTGGTTTTGCTTCAGGGAGAAACCGCACGTAGATCGCTAAATAAAAGTACACTCGAGTCGTCTTCAGCCTGGCATCCTTCTATGCTCTCCGCTTAACATTGTCACCCCGAGCGAAGTCCCGCGCCGCTTTTGCCTTTCCCCTGTTTTTCAGGGGCGCGGAACGCAGTTCGAGGGATCTGCTCTTGCAGTGTGGGTGTACTTGTGTCTCGTACCGAGCTTGAGGATGTTTCTTTTTAACCGGTCGCAGTCCAGGCCGCAAACTATGCGAGCAGGTGTCCCATCTTGTCTTTCTTAGTACGCAGATAAAATTTTGAATGCCGGCTCGTCCGCGGTCGGCAGGGAACTCGCTCCACCACGCGCAGCCCCGCGCTTTCAAGTTGTTCAACTTTATCCGGATTATTCGACAGCAATCGCAGCTCGCGAACGCCCAGCGCCTTCAGCGCCTCCGCCGCAAACTCATAATCCCGCGAATCCGCCGCAAATCCAAGCTTGCTGTTCGCCTGAACCGTATCAAGTCCCGCATCCTGCAACTCGTACGCCTTCAATTTATTGATCAACCCAATCCCGCGCCCCTCTTGCGGCAAATAAAGCAGAACGCCCGCTCGCTCTTTCGCAATTTGCCTCAACGAGAATTCCAGCTGCGCCCGGCAATCGCATCGCTCGGAAGTAAACACGTCCCCGGTCAAGCATTGCGAATGAACCCGCACCAGCGGTGCCTTCCCCCGTCGTGACGTCCGACGCGAACTTCCGCGCGATGCCCCGTTTAACTCCCCGCGCAGAATCGCAACAGCCTCTTCTCCCGGTCGGCCCTCAATGCCTACAATCCTAAAATCCCCAAAGCTGGTAGGCAATTGCGCCCGCGCAACAAGCCGCGCCCCAACACGCACAGGATTAGCACTCCCCCGCGCCGCTTGGGGCGGGCGCGCGCCTCCCACCGTTCTACCCTTCGCGCCCTTACCAGATTGTTTGCGTTGTCTCACAGGAGTCCAACATTATATCAGCCCTAACAAATCCGTCTTTCCAAGGCGCCGCCGCAGAACGGCATTGTCAGCAGGGCAAGCTTTCCCGCGCCGCCTCGAGGATTACGTCGACCACAACGTTCGGGTCGGCGTACATCGGAGTGTGGTCCACGCGATGGGAATGTATCTTCGCTCCCATGCGTTCGGCCATGAAATGCTGCGTCTTCGGATTAATCATGCGGTCTTCTTCGGCTACCAGATACCACGTCGGTTTTGACTTCCACAGCGGCTTTGGGGACGGGTCCTGAACACATTGAACGGCGATGGGCCGTTGCAAAGCGGCGGCAATACTTGCCTGCTCCGCGGACGCTTTGTGGGCCAGCGCCCGGCCAAATGCATCTTCCGGCATCCAGACAAGGTTATGGGAGTCGGGAACCATCTTCGGCTGATCTGGATGCGGTTCGTCCCGGTAAAAAACTTTCGCAACGGGCTCGCCTTCATCGGGAGCGAGGGCGGCAATATACACCAAAGACTTGATTCGCTCTTCCCGTAGCGCGGCGATCACCGCACCGGAGTAGGCATGCGCCACCAGCACTAAAGGCCCGCTGGTCCGCTCCAATACTCTGCTCACCGCGGCAGCATCGTCGCCTAAAGTCGTCATCGGTATGGGCGCGCAAATCACTCGAAGGCCGCGCTGTTGCAACGGCACAATAATGTTGCTCCAACATGAGCCGTCCGCCCATGCCGCGTGTACTAAGATGACCGCCGAGTTTGCGGGGAATTCGCTCTTCATGGCTCTCTCCTGTTTCATTTGTGGGGAAGAACGGTAGGGCGGCCCGAGTGTCCGCAGGCCGCCCCGAGTCGTTTACGATAAGCCAACTATCCGGCCCTAGCAACATTCGATTTCGTTGTAACTCTTGAAGCAACGATTTACTCCTAGGGGAAAAGTGTTTATCAGACAGTGGACGGTTTGAAGCCATGATCCCGGCTTCGTCGAGTTTGAAGAACTGAGCAAAGTGTTTGTCCTCGCGCGCTTCGTCCCAGCCGAACAAGCGCTCGATCATCCAGCCCATCGTCAGGATGTAAAATAGGTTGTGTCAATGCCCGCAGCGTTAGTCGGGACTTGGCCTCGTGGGTCGAAAGAATGTCCGTCTCCGCGTCAGAGAACTCGGCCACCGGGTGCGAGCCCGTTCGAATCAGAATTATTTCGCCGTGCAAGGTCTATTAATGTCAGTTGACGTTCTGCGACGGCTGCTGCGGAACTGGCGCGAGGTTGGGATAACTCACTCCGCGGAGCCAAACGGAGAAAATCACGCCCCAAAGAGCCATCAAAATCAGAGTGAAGATGCTAGCCTCCGGACCAAAACCACCCCCGGTCAGCAATGAGTTACCGTGAAAGCCGGCAGTAAACAGATGGCCGTTCGCCCGGTAACCGCTGTCCGCTACGCCGTAGAAGTAAAGCTCGCACCAGCTCCATGCCGCGTGGATTCCCAGCAGCATCCACAGGTCCCCCGTTCGGCGCAAAACCAGAACGGTCACCAGGCAATACATGATCGCAGACACCGGCCCCAGTCCATGACCGCTGGGATTGAAATAGTGCATCCCGCCCATGAGCAATGATGTAACCACTGCTGCCGGCCAGAAACCGATCCCGGTCGTCAGCGTGAACAGCAGGTATCCGCGATAAAGAAAGTCCTCAAGTAACGCGCTCAGGAATGCTAGAACAGCCCACGCCGCGGCGTACTTCCACACATCCCATCCATGCAGTGCAATCGCGCCGAATGAGAAGACGCCGGCTACGCGCATCACCAGGAGTAAAACCGTAAATGACACGAAGCCGAAACATGCTCCCTGCCAGAATCGTCGACCAAAGGCTCGCCGCCACGGCAAGCCGTAATCCGCAAAGGTGCGGCGTTCGATCCGCCCCATAATCCAGGTTGCGATCATCAGGGGAAGGAGAAGCAAGTCCAGCAAGAAAACGTTGTCTAACGGGGTCGAGAAATCGGCATGCATGCTGCGGGTGAGCGCGTCGACGCCGCGACTCAGACCGTAACCGAGCAGCACGAGGATGGCGGCAAAGATCAGTAGCCGCCATCCCGCGCGCAGACCGTTTGGTCCTTTCCAGAAGTTATATTGCATGAACGTAGCGCTCTCCGGCAGTTTCCCGGTTTCGGGCGACCAGGCCCGAGACGCCAATCATAGGACGTCAAGCTAGCACCGCCTCATACCTTGGACTATGATTTTTTATGCCAAATTGTCTCCAGCCGATCGGTCTAGCTCGGGAGAGCCGATCGGCAGTAAATGGACGCTAAGTCGAATAACCGTAGAAGCTCGTCCTTGGGGCTAACTCGCCGATTCTCACGCTAGAGTCGATTCCTATCTTCAACTATGATCGCGCGTGCGATTCTCTGGAAAATCACTGACTACGAATTGGAAGCATCATGGAACACAACTTGGACTACACCGTATCGCTTCTCACTCGCACACCCGCTGCTCTCGATGCGCTTCTGCGCGATCTGCCGCAATCATGGACATCGCAAGATGAAGGTGAAAACACCTGGAGCGTGTTCGACGTCGTCGGCCATCTGATTCACGGCGAACGCACCGACTGGATGCCGCGCGCGAAGATAATTCTGCAATTCGGCGAGACTCGCACTTTCGAGCCTTTCGATCGTTGGGGACAGGCTCGGGAGAGCGAAGGCAAATCGTTGGAACAATTGCTGGATGAATTCGCTCGCTTGCGTCGTGAAAACCTGATCGAACTGCGCGCGTTGAATTTGCGGCAAGCAGACCTCGATCGGCGCGGACGCCATCCCGCCCTTGGAGTCGTCACCCTGTCACAGCTGCTGGCCACCTGGGCAGCTCACGACTTAACTCATGTGCACCAGATCTCGAGGGTCTTGGCGCACCAATCCCGGGAGGCCGTCGGTCCATGGAGCCGATATCTCGGCGTACTCCAGTGCGTCGGCCATAGTGCCCCTTAAAGGTCTAAACGTATCGCCGCGGTCTGCCAAGCTAGTGGCGGATGATCGAGTGGTGGCGTGTTTCCGTAACTCTCCCTAAGAAATTTGACTTGCTCGTTTTATGAACAAGAAAGGATGAGTCTTTCTTCAGGCCTCATTCGTAGTACGGATCTGATGGGCAGCTTGCACATCACGTGGGGAGACGATCCCGAGGCCGCAGCCTGGAACCTGAGCACTTGGCAGGAAGCAGGAATTCTCCCATAGTTTCGGAGATCGTCTGCCAGAGAATGTAGCGGCCGATATATAGAGCGGATCATTTATTTACGGCATTTACGAGGTCCGAGACCAAACTCGCCACGTTCGGCGTGCCCCATCCGGTTGCCAAGTCATATCCGGGAGTTGCTGGGAAACCAAATAGAGTTCCAAAGAGTTGGTTGTCGCCAATGGTAATGTCATGGAAATCGTTGGCGGCAGTTGCTCCTTGCGCGAGCGCGTAGAGCGCCGGGTTAATGTAGCCCAACGGTTCTTTCCCCATTAACACGCTCATCTGGTTCGCCATAGCGATGATGGCCGCCCATTGCGGCGCGCCGGCGCCGGTGCCCCCCCCGACATACCAGCCCGAACGTCCCAGCAGGGCGCTAAGGTGCACCAGCACTCCGCCGTCCGAGGCAGCGTTGTAGGAGACGTCGGGAATAGTTCTCGATGTCAGACTCAGGCCCTGCTGGAATGAGGGAAGCGGGAAGAGGGAGCTGACAGCCCCGCCCGTAGCGCCGATGATTCCGTTCTTTCGGTCCGCTTCGTTCCACACTTGTTCCCCACCATAGCCGTCTGATGCGAGCAGGCCGCCTGGATAGGGGAGTCCTTCGGTCCCCCCTACCGCGGTTACCAGCGGATCGGAGGCGGGGTAGGTCGCATTGGGTCGGGTGGATCCGTCGGTAGCGCCACGATCACCCGCCGAGGCCAGCACCGTGATCCCGTTTAATTGCGCCTGCTCGTAGTTGGCATGTGCCTGCACGACCTCCGCGTTGTCGGGACGTATCAGGGATTCAGGCTGCCCAAAGCTTTGCGAAATGACGCTTACACCCGGAAGGGTGATCGCGGATTGCACGGCAGCGTTGATATCAGACGCAGCGCCAGTTGCGGCGACCACGAGCACAATACTCGCACCAGGCGCCATCGCGTGCGCCCACTCCACGTCGAGCGAGGTTTCAATGGCCCACCTCACCTCATCGTTTTGCGTGTCGCTAAAGACCGGGCAGCCTAGCGTTGGACACACAATGCTGAAGCTGGGTGGATCCGGAATGGCAAACGTCCGGTCAAATATCGCCAAATCCGAAGTGCTATAATCCGGCGACGTGGTGGGCACCATCGCGGGACTGCCATACGCCTCGACAATCGCAATCGTCTGCCCGGCACCGTCCAAGGTGATGCCCTCGAAGGTGGCGGAATAATTGTATGCCGCGCGGATCATCGCCGGCGAGTAGCAGATCAGAGTTTCTCTCGAATTTAAAGCGACGCAGTCGGGCGGCGTGGAAGGGCCAGATACCTGGACGTGGAGCGTGTGGATGGGGTATACGAAATCCTGCGCCGAAACCGTTCCGGCCAGGGTAAACATGACAAAACTGCAAAGCCCGACGGCCTGCGAACGCCATGAGTTGTTTTTCACGGTGCCTCTTGTCAACGGAAATTTCCGATATTCAAGCGTTCCTTGGCCGGAAGACATACACCCGCCCACCCCCCGGCTGTCAAGCTAAAATCCACGCAGCCCGTTTGGGGTGACATAGCGGTCGCTCTTTTCATCGCCGGTGCAATTTTGACCCTTGTAAACGGTTTCCTGACCTTCGTTCCGCCTCTTGTCGGTGCCCGGACGCCCGCTCTTCCTGAGTACTTTTTCTTCGCGATGATCGAAACTGTATGCACCTCGGTTATCATCTGACGGGCGTGTTACTTGGTCGGAGGTTGAAGCCATCAGTTAGTTCGGAAAGGTTATCGCCAGTCCGAAATCAGGCTGCCTAGCGCGCTCGCAACAAAATTCGTTCAAGTGAGGTCAATGTGAAAAAAGAACGCCTAACACAGATCGTCTTGGTGATCGTGGGGCTGCTCAATCTGTCCCTGATTTATTTTCTGTATATGGACCTGCGGCATTCCAGCTGGCTTTTGGAGCAGCAGAACGAGTGCGAGCCGATGTTTCTGAGCTTCTTTATTCCAGTCGGGGTTTTTCTACTCATGGCCGCAAGGAGGCCATCCGAGCATCGCTCGATGATTGCTCTAGCAGCCTGGTGGAACATCGCCCATGGCGCGGTGATGGCCATTCAAACCGTGGAAGCTCGAATTCACGGCGTCCACAGGGACTTTACCGATGTGGTCGTTTTCATCGTGATCGGATGCATCTTGTTGGCGCTTCTGCCAACAAAACGAGAGGCAGTGGCGTCGAGCATTGCGTGAACGAGCGCAGAAACCCACACACCACGCGAATAACCGTTTCTTCTTCAGCTTTTTGCATTATTGAAGGATGACACTCGCGGCCTAGCACGTTTTGAACTTTGCGCCATCTCTTTACATCCCACTCAGCTTTGGCTAACGTACCTCGCAGCACTCAGCTTCCGCAGTCCGCGAGAAAAATGGGCACACTTTTCGGCGTACAAGATTTGCTGTTCACCCTGGTGCTGAAGGTAGGCTTCGCGGCATCGCTAGCCGCATTACTCGTACGCTTCCGCTCCTTCCGTAGCATGCTATTTACAGAAGTCCGCGATTCCGACCAAAAAGTCATGCTCCTGCTTTTCCTCACTCCTCCGCTCGCCATCGGAGTCGTCTTACGCCTAGTCGGCTACCGTTTCTTCGACCTTACCTTCGAAGGCTCTTTCCTCATGGGCCTCATCGGTGGACGCATAGTCGGCCTATTAGGCGGCTCCCTAATCAGTCTGCCTGCTTTTGGCAACCACGAATGGCTCGCCAGTCCCACCGCCGCGCTCATCGGACTCGTCGCCGGCATGGTCCGCGAAATCATGCCCGAGAAAGAAGACATCTGGCATTTCGGCCCCTTCCTTTTCCTCAACATTCCTCAATGGATCTGGCGCCTTGTCCGCCACGGAAAAGCAAACTGGGCCATGCTGCCGCTGTTCACCTGCGCCGCGCTGGCTGTAGGAAAAATGGAATTAGCCAACGCTGTCCCGCCGCGCTGGCTCTTCGATTTTCGTCCTGAAAATTGGGGCTACGATCTCCTCGTCGTTCTCTCGTCCGTGATGTGCGTAGCCATGGCCATCAAGATCTGGAACAACACGCGCATCGAGATGAACCTCGAAGCCAATCAGCAGCTCCTGCTGAAAGCTCGCATGGACGCGCTCACCAGCCAAATCAATCCTCACTTCCTTTTCAACACTCTCAACACCGTTTCCTCGCTCATCCGTTTCGATCCCGACATGGCCCGCGGCGTGGTCCTGAAACTTTCCAACATTCTTCGCCGCCTCCTGCGCAAACACGAAACTTTCGTCCCTCTGCGCGAAGAGCTCGAATTCATCGACGATTATCTCGACATCGAAGTCATCCGCTTCGGCCGCGACAAGCTCCAAATCTTCAAGGAAATTGACGACGAGACTCTCGAGACCTTCGTCCCCAGCATGCTGCTTCAGCCTATGATCGAGAATTCCATCAAGCACGGCCTCGCCCCGCGCCTCGAAGGAGGCCAAATCCATCTCCGCACTCGCCGCCTGGAAGGCCGTCTGCTCATCGAAATCGAAGACAACGGCATGGGCATCTCCACCCAACGCCTCGCCGAAGTCTACGGCGGCGGAATCGGCATCAGTAACGTCCACGAGCGCCTCCGCCTTCTTTACGGCGACCAATTTAAAATGGACATTCACAGCCAGGAAGGCCAGGGCACCCAAATCCACATAGAAATCCCCGAGCTAGCCGCCGCCGAACCTTTTATTTTCTGACGAGAGGTCCCTTCGCCGCGGCATCCTTTGATTGCCGTCTTGGGCGGCCGTCGTTTGGCCGTTTTGTACGCCTGCGTCCGGTGGGACCTCGACCCATACGCATAGACATGCTAGAAATTGAAAATCGAGTTTTGGTAAAATGCGCATATTCGTTCGAATTTTGGCTGTAGTCCCTGGAGAAGCCTATGAGCGATCTGCAATACCCGTCGTGGCAAAAACCTCTGCAAGACGCTATAAACGAGCCTGACCTGCAAAAGCTGCCGGAAAAACTGTCGATTGCCGAGACAGCAATCTTTCAACGCATGCAGGAACTGGTCACCTCGCCCGACGGCGAGCAAGAGTCGGCGGCTATTCGTGAAGCTTGTAAAGAGTTGCTCAAGATACAAACCCAGCGCCTGAAATGGCCGGCAACCGATGGCATGCTCTCCGACTGCGCCGAGTGACTTTCGGATTGAATTCTTCCAACTGTCTAACATTGAACATTCCAGTTCAAGCATTTTGTGCTACACCTATGTGCTAGCGGGGAGGCGATTACAGACTCAATGATCGGGGAAAATAAAGAACGTTGGCAGGAGCTCTGCGAACTAGCCGAAAAAGAACAAGACCCCGACAAGTTGATCGCCCTGATAAAAGAAATCAACCGCCTCCTCGAAGAAAAACAGTCTCGCCTAACCCACAAGCCAAAAGAATAAAAGCGCACCCCGATGCCATGGCTCGCGCCTTCCGCGACGACACCGGCACAATCCATTTTATTTCCGCCAACTCGATCACTTACCAAAGCCTCGGTCCAACTCTTACTAGCCTCGTGCAAAGCTGCGAAGCCGCCTTCGTTTCTACGAAAATTCTCCTGACCGGCCTGTTGGGTGCGCGAATCTGTTGGGTCGCCGTAAAGCGCCCTCCAACCCGGGCACAGGACGAAGGATAATTGCTGACGCGGAATTTGCGAAATTAGCAAATCCTTAATGTGTGTTCTGGTGTCGACTAGAATTTTTTCTCTCCTTTGTTTTCAGGGGGTTGCGGGAAATTCTGCCGGTAGTGCACTGTCGACTAGAAGTGGGCGCCCAGTGGGCGATTCCACGGTGACTTGGACCCTGTTTTCGCGCTGTAAATCGGAGATTTTTTTGACGTCAAGGGTGACGGTGCCAGCGGCGTTTGGCGTGACGTTGCGAAGTTCCGGGTCGATCATGGGCATGACTTTGACTATGTGAGTGGTGGGAGTGTCGATCCATTCGCCCTGGTCGTTTATACGAGTGTAGGCGCGGATGGCTTTTACCAGGCCTTCAGCGGTGGGGCGAATGTGTTGGGCTTCCTGAATGACGAATTCGAGAGCGGAGCGTAAGCTAAGGTTTCGCTGCTTGAAGAGTTTTAGCGCGCGTGCGTGGCGGTAAATGGCGCGTTCTTCGATTTCGAATTCACGCCTGATGATTCTGACGTTCCACCACTGGAGGAAGGCTTCTTCGATTTCCTCGCGGTCGGGATGGCGGCAGATGGTGCAGTATCGTTCGTGGCGGGCGAGGTCGATTTCAGTTTGGGATTTGGGTTGGGATTGTGGTCGCGGAGCGGCGGGGCGGACGATGACTTGTTTCAGTGCGGGGATTGGTCGGGGTTTTCTTTTTGCGCGTTTTCGTTTGTAGTGGGAGCGTTTTGGTGCGATTGCGGTAGCCTCAGGGTTTGAAACCCTTGAGCGGTTCGCGCTTTGCGGCGCGGCTGCCCTTCGTGGCTCAGGATGAAAAGCCGTGGCCTTCCGGTTAGGCAATTTACGTTCGGCACGTTCGTTTAGGACGGCTTCGGCGGCTTCAACGGCCCGGCTCGCCTCGGCGAGAAGAGCGGCTCTGGCGGCCATGACTTTTTCGGCGGGGGTAGATTGATCGGGAGGGGTCGGAGTCGCGGGTGAGGAATCGACATCTTCCGGTTTAGAACCGGGGCCGACGTAAACAAGTTTGACGGCTGTGACGGGGCCAGGTGGCATTTTGGGTTCGGCCGCCTCGGTGGGGGTGGCAGCATTCGCCTTATTTCGCTCATATTCGTGGTATGCGGTTAGCGGTGAGACATATTTGACCGGGTCATTTACTGAATGGGGGTCTGGGTGGGGGACCGGGTCGCGGTTGCGACTGGCCATAAGAGCTTCGACGTCTACTGTCATGGGGCCGGTCTGCTGCCAACCCCAAGAGGGCGCGCGGCGCCCTGTTCTAAACCTGTTCATCATCGTTCTCCCATATTCCCAATTTGGGACTGAGTGGCGCTTCACGAACCGCTCACTCTCCCATGCTTCTTTCGCGGCACTTTTTTGTGCCTTGCCCGATAGTAAGCGGAGAAAAGAGAAATGCAACAGGTCGTGTGTGTAAATACTTGTATCTAACTTAGTGGTAAAGAATTAAGGGGCAAAATAGTTTTTTGGATTCGCGAAAGAAAGTTTGCGCGCATGTGCGGAACTCAATGTTCGCGCCTCGTGCGATCTGATTCCCCGCGAGATATGATACAGGCATCCGCTCGGATTCGTTTTAAGTTGGCACTCCCATATGCGGATTACCTTGTACCCGAACGAGCGAAGAGTCTTCGAGATCGCTTTGTCCCGCTGCTTGTTCTTGGCTATTTTTGCTGCCCAATAGATTCTGTTGGTTTTTGGGATGTGGCCGCATCGCGGACAACCGTGGAAAAAACACCCATCGACGAAGATGGCGACACGCTTTTGTTTGATGACAAAATCTGGTTTGCCTACGACGTTTCGCGGCTGGCAGCGCCAACCATGAATTCGGTGTGTCTTGAGCAGAGCAGAAAGACGCTTTTCCGTGCTCTGATTCCCCGAGGATCGAATGGCCCGCATGTTTTCGCTGCGGCGCGCGTTTGGTCTTCTAAAAGCGGGCAGACCCTTGCGGGGACCTTGTTTCATGGGAACAGTGTCGCAAAGAAATAGTAGCCGTGCGAAGTGTTAAATCGCTTCAATAGAAACGGGCATCTCTAGATTAGAGAGATCAGACAAACCGAGCGGTACGAAATTCAGTGGCTTGTTTACGACGATCTTAGGAAAAATGTAGTCGTTGAAAAGAACACACGGAATATGGATGTTGGCTTGAAGTCCCCGATGTTGTGCTAACGACCGACTACCTGCGCCGACCGACTGATCCGCTTGCGCAATATCGAACTCGCCATTCTTGCACTGCACCGAAACCATCGGCCTGTGAGGAACCGAACCGATTGGCAGTTCCCAAAGGATATCGAGCCCGCCATCTTTCTCTTTCCCAAGCAGGACCTGACCGTTGAAACCGAAGTCTTTTAGATGTTCGTTGAAGGCCTCGCTACGCTTCTTGTTATCACGAGGGAATCCGACTCTGTGAAGTCTCCCCGTCGCGCGTTGCCGGAGACGCTGCAGCACGCTCACCTCAAAATCTCTGGATCTTTTTCCGAGGCTTCGAATGCCGCTAATGTCCCTGACAAATTTAAGAAATTCCGTATCTGTAGCAGTGAATCGGCCGGTTGGTTCGTCGTAAGTGAAGGGTAGCTGCGAGCCCTTACTTTGAAAATGCGCTGCAAGAAACTGTACTGCCGATTGGATGGCTTCTTCCGTCGTCTGTGAGCCCATCTCGTCTTTCAGTTCGTCGAGGAGAGGCGCCTGTTCAGCGTTTAGTTGCAGATCCTTCCGTGTCAGGACGCGCGATTCTTCAACGGATAGCTCTTCAGCGATAACCTCGAAAAACTCAAAGGCTTTACGCATGTTTTTTTAGAAAAGCTTTTACTGCTCCATCAAGCCGTTTGAATGCTTCTTGTAAAGAAAGTGTTTCATCCTCTTTGCTGCCACGCGCGGATAGTTTGCGGACCAGAAGGGACATTTCCTTTGTTATGGTGCGGAGCCTCTTTAAGCTTTGCTCCCGGGTATCAACGTATATGGCGGATTCTTCGAGCGACTTTCCGGCGTGAAGATGCGAACGGGCCTTGTCGGTAGAAATGACTTTCGCGAACAGAGATAGATCTCGGGTGTCTTTGACTTTCCGGCTGGAAGGGTCCCGACGTCTCGTCGCCTTGATACGAGGGCCATAAAGGTCGTCGAGAAGTTGTAAAAGGTTCCGTTTGTTAAAAGAGATTACCTCCAAAGTGTTAGCGTCAACATCGAGCTGGATGAAGGCTTTAACGCCCGCTCGCTGTAAGGCCTCCGCCAAAACCCAAAAATCATCTCCGGGAGGAAGCGTCAGATCTGCATCGCGCATAAGACGATAGGGGATTAGGAATCTGCGCGCTTGCTGCTTGGTTATTCTCACCTCCTTAATGATCTGATCGAGGCCACCTGCGTTCTTGGTTTGGCGGTCTAGGAAGACCGCTTTGCTCACTGGTGGCCATTCCCGGAATCCGAGCAGGTGTCGAATGCCTAGGTAAATGCGCATCGCGCTTTCTTCCTGCGCGTCGCGCGCATCAGGAAAAATCAGGACTGGAATAGAATCCAGATCTGACTTTCTGTCGGGATATTGGCCTAGGTTTGCTCTTATGTGTCTGACTGCGGCCAAGCGGCGATTGCCTTCTATGACGATGAAGCTGTCACCTTTTCGCCGAACGACAAGGGGTTCGTAATCAATGAAGCCATTCTCTACAAGGGAATCGACGAGCTCTGAGGCATAGTATGGTTCTCCGAAAATCTGCGTTTGGAGTTCCTCTTGAGTCTTTCCCGAGAGGAGTCCCCCGAAACGAGGGTTTTCTGGGTCAAATTCGAGCTTGTCGGGATGAAGGTAGTCTGAATCTGGATGGCCGGTCGGATCTGGTTGGGTCCCCTTTTTCATCGGATCACCAGAGATTCTCGAGGCTCTTAACTACTGCACGAAAGAGCGGCGGTGGGACTGCGTTTCCAATCATTTGAAAACGGTCCCTAACGGTTCCCCTGTTCCATTTAAAAGATCGGGGAAATCCTTGCAGTAGCGCGCATTCTCGGTAGGAGAAGCGTCGTGCTCTCGCCTTTCTTGTGAACTTCCAATGGTCGGTGTCTATCCGCCTCAACGGTGGACTCGACGGGTGCAGTGGAACATGCCTCCAATGCCCAACGATGCATGGGCTCTGTGTGCCCCAAGGAAGGCGTCTCTTCCGGGAAAGGTAATACCAGTGGAACGGTTCCTGATTGAACTCGCCCGATGGCCACCGCGGCAGGTCGTGCAAAACGTCTCGCTGAGCAACAAAGGGCTTTGCTCGACCCGGGCCATGAGTCGGTGCGGGGAAATTGTATTCGAAATGCAGATCGGTGCGAATACCTACAAGGAAAACTCTTCTCCTGTTTTGGGCCACTCCAAAATCCTTAGCGTTCAAAACCGCCCACTTGACCTTGTAACCGGCCATTCGGT
Source organism: Candidatus Acidiferrales bacterium (assembly GCA_049693615.1). Taxonomy (GTDB): domain Bacteria; phylum Acidobacteriota; class Terriglobia; order Acidiferrales; family UBA7541; genus Palsa-295. The sequence goes on from JBAVQB010000029.1 coordinate 362,257, forward strand.
AACGGCACAGCTGATTCTCAAGAAGTGTCCTACTCTTCCCGAATGCCATGCCGTTGACATTCTCAACTATGAAGGCCTTCGGTTTTACCTTTCGAAGGACTCGGTCGAATTCCTGATAAAGGAAATTAATTGCGTCGTCCCAGTTCCTCTTCCCACCCTGGCTATAGCCTTGGCACGGATAACAGCCAGCCAGAAGATCTGCCTTCGGGAATTTGTTGAAGCGTGCGATGTCGCCCTTTTCAATTCGCGGATTACGGAAATTGTCCTTATAGGTTTCGCAAGCAGGCTCCCAAACGTCATTGGCCCAAACTATCCTGTATCCCGAGCGCTGCAGAGCCAGATCTGAACCGCCGCAGCCGCTGAATAAGGAAATCGCTTTCGGCTTGAACGTAGTTTTACGAATCGGTGTGATTCTACGCATAAATATTTAAGTGTCCAGTAATAATTTTCTCGTAAATGCTGCGGACGCGGACTGAGTCGAGCGAGAAAGTAATCTGTTCGATCGATCCTTTCATCAACAGGAAAAAACTAGCACACAAAGCGGTGAAGGTCGAGGGATTGTATGTTGTGAACGTTCGTGGGATTTTCAGACCGGATCACGGCACCCGACTACCCTTCGCGGGACGCGAGGCTCCATGCTAGAGTTAGCGACTCGCAACAAAACGCAGGAGGGGAAGTGGCTTATAGGGATTTGAGGGAATTTGTCAGGGCGCTGGAGAAGAAGGGGGAGCTGGAGAAGATTTCGGCGGAGGTGGATCCCGTCCTGGAGATTACGGAGATAACCGACCGAGTGGTGAAGGCGGGCGGGCCGGCGCTGCTGTTCGAGCGGGCCAAAGGGTCGAAGATTCCGGCGGTGACGAATCTGCTGGGGAGCGAGCGGCGCATGTGTATGGCGCTGGAAGTAGACACGCTGGACGAAGTGGCGGAGCGAGTGCATTCGTTTCTGGATGTGAAGTCGCCGCAGGGGCTTTTTGAAAAAGTGAAGATGCTGCCGAAGCTGGCGGAGATTGGGTCGTTTTTTCCGAAGACGGTGCGCAACGGGGCGTGCCAGGAAGTGGTGAGGACGGAAAACTTTTCGCTCGATTACTTTCCGATTTTGAAGTGTTGGCCGCAGGATGGCGGACGTTACATCACGTGGCCGATGGTGATTACGAAAAATCCGGAGACGGGCAAGCGCAACGTGGGCTGTTATCGCATGCAGGTGTACGACGGGCGCACGACGGGCATGCATTGGCAGACGCAGAAGCATGGCGCGGAACATTTCCGCAACGCGCGAGCAAAAGATCCGAAAGGGAAGATTGAAGTGGCGGTAGCGATTGGAGCGGATCCGGCGACGGCGCTGGCGGGAATTTTGCCGGTGCCTCCGGACATGGACGAATTTTTGTTTTCAGGATTTATGCGCAGAGAGCCGGTGGAGCTGGTGCAGTGCAAGACGGTGGACCTGGAAGTGCCGGCGAATGCGGAAATTGTGTTGGAAGGGCATGTGAATCTGGGAGAGATGCGGACGGAAGGGCCGTTTGGCGATCACACGGGATTTTATTCGTTGGAGGGAGAGTTCCCCGTTTTCCACATTGATTGCATCACGCATCGCAAGGAGCCGCTGTATCTGACGACGATTGTGGGGCCGCCTCCGCAGGAAGATTATTTTATGGGTCACGCGATCGAGCGGATTTTTATGCCGGTGATGAGGATGCAGTATCCGGAGATTGTGGATGTGGCGATGCCGGCGGAAGGAATTTTTCAGAACTTGATGATTGTGTCGATACGGAAGAGCTATCCGGGGCAGGCGCGCAAGATTATGAACGCGATATGGTCGCTGGGGCAGGCGATGTTCACGAAGGTAGTGGTGGTGGTGGACCACGACGTGAATGTGCAGGATTCGCGCGAAGTGGTGTGGAAGGCGTTGTGCGCGATCGATCCGGAGCGGGATATACAGTTTGTGATGGGGCCGGTGGACACGCTGGACCATGCGGCGCGGCGTCAGGATTATGGGTCAAAGATGGGAGTGGATGCCACGAGGAAGTGGAAGGAAGAAGGTTTTTCAGGGCGTTGGCCAGACGAGATAAAGATGGATGAAGGCACAAAGCGGCAAGTTGACAAAATTTGGAAGCAAATAAAACTTAGAATGCCGAGCAGAAAAGAATGAAGTTGAAGGCTCGCGGGAACGGCACCGCGAAAGGAAGGCGCTGGCGCGCCGCTGGTTTTTGTCGGAGCTAAAGCTCTGACCCGCAAAGAAGAGAGATAACGAAGGCTCCCACCTGATGTTTGCATTAGTCGGCCCTCAAGCTCGAACCCCGTGAAGGCAAAACGACGGCACAAAACGGCAAGTTGACAAAATTTGGCAGAAAATAAAAGACCGCGTGGTGCCAAAGAAGAACTAGACCACAGCGACACAGGCATGCGGCAACCTTTTCGCCTGAGGCTCGCGTTTCGCCCTTCTATATAAGGGTTTCAAGCACTTACCTGTACTTTTGACCTGTACGTTTTCGCCTTCCTGTCCCCCAGACCGGGTTTTTACCAATAGCACACGCGATGACAATGTTGATTGACACTCGCCGAGGTGGGTGCAATAAACAGTGAAAGCGCACGGTACCGGGCGTAGCAGTACTAACGGGTAGCGAGCAAAGAACGAATAGATTCCGAAAGAAAATAGAAGGGTAGAGAGAAGGCGGGTCCGACCTGCGAAGCGGGACGGAGTGAGGAGCGAGGGGCCGCGCGATGTTCAATCTGGGGAAAACGAAATCATTAATCGGCCTGGATATCGGCTCGAGTTCCGTGAAGGCGGTCGAGCTGAAGAAGTCGAAGGCAGGCTACGAGCTGGTGAGTTACGGGATCGAGACGTTGGCGCAGGATACGGTGGTAGACGGCGCCATCATGGACGCACCGTCGGTGGCCGAGAAGATCATCTCGATATTCGACAACCAGAAGATCAAGGCGAAGGACGTGGCGACGTCGGTATCGGGACATTCGGTGATCGTCAAGCGGGTGAGCATGCCGCTGATGACGGAAGAAGAGCTGTTTGACAGAGTGCAGGCGGAAGCGAGCCAGCATATTCCGTTTGATATTGCGGACGTGAACCTGAGCCATCAACTGCTGGAAGCTACCGAGAACCAGATGGACGTTCTGCTGGTAGCGGTGAAGAAAGACAAGATTTTGAATCACACGAACGTGCTGGCGCAGGCGGGGAAGACGCCGGTGGTGGTGGATATTGATGCGTTCGCGCTGCAGAACTGCTTTGAAGTGAACTACGAGCCGGACCCTTCGCAAGTGGTGGCGCTGCTGAATATCGGCGCGAGCGTGATGAACATCAACATCGTGCGCGGGTGGACGCCGCTGTTTACGCGCGACGTTTCGGTGGGAGGCAATCAGTACACCGACGCGTTGCAGAAGGAACTGGATTTGAGTTTCGAGGATGCCGAGAAGTTGAAGATGGGCGGGACGCTGGCGGGAGTGAGCGAAGAGCAGAAGACGGCGATTCTGCGGTCGGTGTCGGACATTTTAATTCTGGAGATACAGAAGACCTTCGACTTTTTCCGCGCGACAGCGAGCGGAGAAAACATCCGCAGGATTTACGTGGCGGGAGGGACTTCGCGGGTTCCCGGGCTGCTCGACTTGCTGAAGGAAGAGTTTGCGATGCCGGTCGAGGAGCTCGATCCATTTCGCAAGATTGCAATCAATTCAGGGCGTCATGATGAAAACCAGATACGCGAGTTGGCACCGCGCCTGGCAATCGCAGTGGGGTTGGCGCTGAGGAGCTTTGACACGCCATGATTCGGATCAATTTACTTGGCCAGGCTCGTCCGAAGGCCACCAAACAGGCGGTACCGCTGGAAGCGACGATGCAGATCATCTTCCTGCTGGTGGCGCTGGGACTGGCCGCGGTGGTGCTGTCGGTGACGTATTTCCAGCAGAAGAAAGAGCTGGACGCGACGAACGCGCGGATTGCGGCGTTACGTTCAGAGAAGCAGAGTTTGCAACTAGTGAAGCAGGACGTGGACCGCTTCGAAGCCCAGAAGGCGGTTCTGGAACAACGCATCAACGTGATTGAGACCTTGCAGAAGAACCGCACGGGCGGGCAGGAATTACTGCAAATGGTGGCGAACACGGTGGTGAGGGTGGATGCGCTGTGGCTTACGTCGCTCGAGCGCACAGGCGACAACCTGAAAATTTCCGGCGAAGCAGGATCGATCAATGCGGTGGCGAATTTCATTACGCAACTACGACGTTCGGGGTATTTCGACAAGATTGAGATTCAAGAGGCGAAAGAGGATGACGTGGTGAAGACGGTGCAGACGTTCAACTTCACAATGACGGCGACTGTAGCGCAATCCTCCAATCCCGATGCACAACCGCAAGCGAAGCCGGCATCCACGCCTGCTCCGCAGCCCGCGGCCCCAGGGAGGAGCTAGCAATGGCAACTTCTTTTAAAGATTGGCCCTGGCCGCTACAAGCGCTGTTCTACCTGGGATTGACGGTAGCGATTATCGCGGCTGGATTTTACATTCCGGGATTGCCGCTGGCGTCCGTGCGGGCGCAATTGCAAGACGCGCAGAAACAGGAGAAACCGCTGGAGCAGGAAGTTGCGAATTTGCGGGTTTACAAGCAACGGCGAGCGGAACTGCAATCGCAGATGGATGCGCTGCAGAAGCAGCTGGCCACGTTGCAAACGATCGTGCCGGAAGAGAAACAGGTTGATCAGTTCATGCTGATGATTCAAGCGGCGGCAACCAGCTCAGGAGTTTCGCTGCGCCGACTGAAGGCGAATCCAGTGGCGGCAAAGACCTATTACTTCGAGCTGCCCTTCGAAGTGCAGGCCGACGGGCCGTATTTTTCGGTGCTGGATTTCTTTGCCAGGCTGGGGCGGCTATCGCGAATTATCAACGTGGGAGACCTGAAGCTGGAGGGGATCGGCAACAAGAGCGCGGCACCCAACTTCCGATTGAACCCGGGAGCTTCGGTAACCGGAACATTCACGATCACAACGTTCTTTACGAAAGCGGCAGACGCGCCGGCGGCTACAACAACGCCGACGTCCGCACCGGCAAAACGGTAGGCGAAGACGATGACACTAGTGAAGACAACCGCGAAGTTGATAGCAACGCTGGCGATGTCGTTTTGCCTTTTGCCGGCGGCCTGGGCGCAAAGTCCGACTAAAAATCCTGAACAAAGTCCGGCCCCGGCGCACAAAACGGCTCACAGGAAAAGGGCAGCGGCGGCGCCAGCGGACGCGCCACAACAAGCAGCCAAGCCTGACGAGAAGGCCGACGTGGCCGGCAAACGAGATCCGTTCGCACCGTTGGTAAACGACAAGAAGCCGAGCGGGCCGCCGTTGCCTCCGGGAAAAGCGGGGCTGGTTATCGCGACGGTGCACGTGGATGGAACGGTGAAAGCTGCTAACGGAATGCTGGCAGTAGTGACCAACCCAGATCAACGGACCTATTTCCTTCGGGAAGGGGACCGTCTGTATGACGGCGACGTGGAAAAGATCGGATTAGATGGAGTGACGTTTAAGGAAAATTCCAAAGATGCCTTCGGGAAACCGGTCGAGAGATTGGTTACCAAACGAATCTACCCGAGCGCAGGAGAGCAGCAATGAGGATTATGCGGAGGGCGATGGGGGCGACTGCGCTGGTTGCAGCAGCCTTGATGCTGATGAGTGGAGCGCTACAGGCCAGCGATGGGCCGGTGGTGCATGTGAAGGCGGTGGTCAAGAACGGCAACGTTACGCTCGAAGCACAGGCGAACGGGCCATTCGAATACACCACCTATCGTCCGAGCGAAAGTTTATACGTGCTGGACTTGAGCGGAGTGTCTTCCGCCGATCCAGCCGGAGCGCGGGTGGTGCCCTCCGACCTGGTCAAGAGCTACCGAATGCAGACGTACACTTCGGGAGCGAAGCCGGTGGTGCGCGTGGAGATTCTGCTGAGTCAGGGCGTGGAGCCACGACTGGAGCGGAAGGATTCGCAGGAGCTGACGTTGCTGGTAGGCCGCACTGATGAAGCAGCAGGCAAGTCCGCGGTAGTGACGGGACCAGCGCCTGCGATCATACCGATCGCCGCCAAATCATCGGAAACCAAACTGCCGGGCTCGACAATCGAGGCCATACGCCAGGTGAATCTGGCGCAGAACGGCGAACTAACCGATGTGAACGTGGTCGGAACGGGCAAGCTGAATTATCACGCGATGCGATTGCAGAATCCGGACCGATTGGTTCTGGATTTTTCGGGAGCGCACCTGAAGACTTCCGAAAAGCATATTGCGAGCAATCTCGAGCCGGTGCGCGAGATCCGGCTGGCGCAATTTTCTCCAGAAGTATCGCGCATCGTAATCGATTTGCGGCAGGCCACGCCGTACAACATCACAAGCTCTGATTCGGGGATCACGATTGAGTTCGCGGCCGAGGCGACGAAGGGCGCAGTGAAGTCCACTCCGCAAGCACAGCCCGTGGATGTGACCACGACCAAACTCGAATCACCACTGCCTGCCCCGGCAATTTCGGCAGTAGCTACGGAACCCAAGCAAGTTTCGGCGCCAGTCATCATTCTGCCGTCAACACTGACGCAGCCAACGGCCGCGTTGGCAACTCCGGCAGCTGCAGTGCCACAACCGCAGGATCAGCAAGTAGGACTAGCGGCCAAGCAAGTCGCGACTGAAGGTGCGGCCAGCGTTTCTAATCCGAACTCGTCTGACACTTCGGCATCAGCATCCGCTTCGGCATCGAACCAGCCAATCACGAACGCTACCGTTCAAGCTCAGACGCCCCCGGCTTCCGGCAAGTATTCGGGTGAACCGATTTCCGTAAACCTGAAGGACGTCGATCTGCGGGACTTTTTCCGGCTGATCCATGAAATCAGCGGCCTGAATATCGTGGTGGATCCCAGCGTGAAGGGAAGCCTGACGATCGTTCTGGACGATGTACCGTGGGATCAGGCGCTGGATATCGTTTTGAAGAACAACGGTTTGGACAAACAGCTTGACGGTAACGTGCTGCGCATCGCTACCAAGGACACGTTGAAGAGGGAAGCCGATCAGAACCGCGAATTGGCCAAGGCGCAGGCAGAAGCCGCCGACGTAGTGACTACCACTCGGCAGCTAAGCTATGCCAAAGCCGAGGATCTGGTGCCGACACTCAAGAAATTCCTATCTTCCAGAGGCGACGTACTAGCTGACGCACGGTCGAACACGCTGATTATACGTGATATCCCTAGTGTTCTGCCGGTGATGGACAACTTGCTGCGTCAACTCGATCGTAAATCGCAGCAAGTGGAAATCGAAGCGCGCGTGGTGGCGGCCAACAGGTCGTTTACCCGTGACATCGGTTCGCAATTTGCGGCAGCGGTATCGTTAGGCGGAGGGCAGAGCGTCCTGGGCGGCACCGGTGCGGTGGGCACCAGCCCGATTACCCGCAATTCGCCGGGTCCGTTGCCTCCGATCATCGTCGGCAATCGGACCCCGCAAACAACTAGCGGTCAGATGCCGTTGATCACGAACCTTGGCGCCACGACGCCGACGAGCGGATTGAGCTACGCGTTCTCGTCTCAGAACTTCGCGTTGGACTACGTTATCACTGCAGCGGAAGAGCGCGGCGTGGGCAAGCTGATCTCGAAGCCAAAGGTCATCACGCAGAACAACCAGAAAGCCATCGTGAAACAAGGCACGAAGATTCCGGTTCAGACGATCGTGAACAACACGGTTTCGGTGCAGTTCGTGGACGCGGTGCTGGAACTTGATGTGACTCCGCAAATCACCGCGGAAGGCACGATCTATATGGACGTGACGGTAACGAACGATCAAATCGACACGGCTATCCCCCGAGTGCAGGGTATCCCGGCTATCGACACGCAACAGGCGAACACCAAGGTACTGGTGAGCGACGGCGCGACGGTGGTCATCGGTGGGATCATTGTGTCCTCGCAACAGCGCACAGTGGACCAGGTGCCGTTGTTTGGGAGCATCCCGGTGGTGGGCAATTTGTTCAAGCACACTCTTGTGAACTCGTCATCCCTGGAGCTATTGTTCTTCCTGACTCCGAGGATTCTGCCGAGCTAGTAACGGCGGGAATCGACACGCGGAGCATCAGGGGAAAGTGACATTTAGACCGGTGCAAGTGAATTCAGGCCGGAGCCGAATCAATCGGCTCCGGCTTTCCTTTTCCAAACTAGGCGCGGACGCTTTCCTGGTAACACACCTTCCGAACATTCAATACCTTTGCGGCTTCACGGGGAGCGCGGGGATATTGCTGGTCGAAGCGACGCGGGCGACGCTGTTTACCGATAGCCGGTACACTTTTCAGGCGCGGGAACAGGTGAGCGGGGCAAAGATCCATATTGCCAAGCACGGTCTGCTACGGGCGGCTGCGGAGGCACTCAAGAAGCGCAGGGGGCGGCTGCACGTGGCGTACGCGCCCAGCCAGGTGACGGTGGCGCAGAAGGCTAGTTTGGAGAAGCTGACGGGCAGCGGAGTACGCTGGGTGAGCGGCGGGGACGCGGTAGAAAGGCTGCGGGCGGTCAAGGACGCGTCGGAGCTAGCCACGATGCGGGAAGCGGCAGCGTTGATCAGCGAGGTTTTCGCGGAGACGCTGCCGAAGATCAAGCCGGGACTGAGCGAACTGCAGGTGGCGGCGGAGATTGAGTACGGCATTAAGCTAAAGGGTGGGAGCGGACCTTCGTTCGAGACCATCGTAGCTTCAGGCCCACGATCAGCCTGGGCCCATGCGCGACCCAGCGATAAGCTGCTGGGGAAAAACGAATTGGTCGTCCTAGACCACGGTGCTATACTTCGCGGTTATTGCAGCGACCTGACTCGTACGGTGTTTGTAGGGCGGGCGCCGGAGAAGGTAAGACGGTTGTATGAGGCTGTGTTGGAAGCGCAGCAAGCTGCCAAGAACGCGGTTGGGCCGGGCGTGAAGGCGGCAGAGGTGGACGCGGCGGCCAGGCTGGTCTTGAAGCGGCGCGGGCTGGCTGAATACTTCACGCATAGTACAGGGCACGGGCTGGGAATTGAAGTTCACGAGATGCCCCGCCTGGCCAGAGGCGAAGAAATTAGGCTTGAAGAGGGCATGGTAATAACGATCGAGCCCGGGGTTTACGTAGAGGGGCTTGGCGGCATACGGATCGAGGACGACGTAGTGGTTACTTCAAATGGCGCTGAAGACTTAACCAGCGCATCCAGGGAATTCTTAGAACTCTAAATGGCGAAAAAACCGACTCCGCGTACCCCGGGCAGCTCGCATACAGGTGGCGTGGATCTCCAAGAAGTGGAGCGGCTGCTCGAGTTCATGGCAAAGCATGGACTAGAGGAGTTTGAGTACGAACGCGCTGGATTCCGCATTCGGCTGAGGAAGCCATTCTCGCAGCCGACGGGGTTCAGCCGGGCGGTTTCGGCTCCGGAGATTGTGGTAGCGGCGGCGCCGCCTGTGGCGGCAGCAAGCCACGCTGCTGCTGCGGCGGCGGGTACGGGCGCATCGTCGGGCAGCGGGTCTTCTACCGGCTCGGGCACCGGCTCAGGGGCCCAGGCAGAAGCGGGACGAGCGGCGGGCGAGGATGTTCACGTGGTGAAATCTCCAATCGTGGGGACCTTTTATGCGGCGCCATCGGTGGGCGGCGAACCTTTTGTGAAGGTAGGCTCGCGGGTGGACGAGGGCCAGGCGTTGTGCATCATCGAAGCCATGAAACTGATGAACGAAATCGAGTCGGACGTGGCGGGAGAAGTGGTGCGGATATTCGTGGAGAATGGCCAACCGGTGGAATATGGCGAAGCGCTTTTCGGAATCCGCGCGCACCGGAAGAAATAGCTCACCCCCAGGCGAAATGTTCCGAAAAATTCTAATCGCAAATCGCGGCGAAATTGCGCTGCGCATCCTTTCCGCGTGCCGGGAACTCAACGTCCGAACGGTGGCGGTGTATTCGGAGGCGGACCGCAATGCGCTGCACGTGCGGTTTGCGGACGAAGCGATTTGCATAGGACCTCCGCGAAGCAGCGAAAGCTACCTCAACATTCCGCAGGTAATCAGCGCGGCGGAAATTGCGAATGTGGATGCGATTCATCCGGGATACGGATTCCTGTCAGAGAATGCGAATTTTGCGGAAGTGTGCGAGGCGTCGCACATTACGTTTATCGGGCCAACACCGGATGCGATTCGGTTGATGGGCGAAAAAGACAGAGCCAAGGAAGCGATGGCGGCTGAGGGGATTCCGGTGATTCCGGGAAGCGCGGGGGTGGTACCGGATGAGGATTCCGCGAAAGAAATCGCGCGCGACATTGGTTATCCGGTGATGATCAAGGCAGCAGAGGGCGGCGGCGGACGCGGGATGCGGATTGTGCGTTCAGCGAAGGAATTAATTCCGGCGTTTCGGACGGCGCGGACGGAAGCGGAGCAGGCGTTTGGAAGTCCGAACGTTTACATGGAGAAATTGATCGAGCGGCCGCGGCACATTGAGTTTCAGGTATTGGGCGATAAGCACGGGAATGTGGTGCATCTGGGGGAGCGCGAGTGTTCGCTGCAAAGGCGCCACCAGAAGGTGCTGGAGGAATCGCCGTCGGTGGCGCTGGATGCCGGAACGCGGCAGAAAATCGGGAAGCAAGTGGTGGAGGCGTTGAAGAAAATTGGATATTCGAGCGCGGGGACGATGGAATTTTTGCGCGAGGATGGCGGGAATCTTTATTTCATCGAGATGAATGCGCGGATTCAGGTGGAACATCCGGTTACCGAGATGGTGACAGGAATTGATTTGGTGAAATCGCAGATACGGGTGGCGGCGGGGGAAAAACTTACGTCGGTGCTGCCGCCGGTGGAATTTCGCGGGCATGCGATTGAGTGCAGGATTAATGCGGAGGATCCGGAGACGTTTACGCCTTCGGCGGGACGGGTGACGGCTTTTCGAGTGCCGGGAGGGCCGGGGATTCGCGTGGACACGGCGTGTTATGCGGATGCGGTGATACCGCCGTATTACGATTCGTTGATTGCGAAACTTATTTCGTATGGACATGACCGCGCGGAAGCGATTGTGCGGATGCAACGGGCGCTAGATGGGTTTGTGGTGGAGGGAGTGAAGACGACGATTCCTTTGCACAAACGAATTCTGGCGGACCCGAATTTTGTGGCAGGGAAGTTTGATACGCACTTTTTGGAGCGCATGCCGGCAGTACAAGCGAAAGCAAAATAAGTTTTAGTTTTACGCGGAGGCGGTTTGTTTCCGGCCCTTTACGCCATCCTGGATGCCAGCCCCGAGTTTGCAGGTGGTTCTAAATATTCCATTCTTGAAATTGCTGAGCGGTTGGCGGGCGCGGGCGTGGAAGTGTTTCAATACCGCGATAAGCGGGGGTCTGCGCGGAGGATTCAGGAAACTTCGGCTGCGTTGGTTGGTCGGCTAGCGAATGTGGGTAAGGGCGCGCGGTTGATTGTGAACGATCGGGCCGATATTACGGCGATTGTGGGGGCGGGGGGAGTTCACGTGGGGCAGGAAGACCTTCCGGTGGAGGCGGTGCGGAGAATATGCGGGGGCGCGATGTGGGTGGGGGTTTCGACACATAATTTGGAGCAATTGCGGGCGGCGGACGCTACTTCGGCGGATTATATTGCTGTGGGACCGATCTTCCGTACGGGGACGAAAGAGAATCCGGATCCGGTGGTGGGATTGGAATTTTTGCGCGTGGCGCGTGGAATTACGCGAAAACCTCTTGTGGCGATAGGCGGCATCACAGTAGAGTCCGCGCTGGTTGTTTATCAGGCAGGGGCGGATTCGGTGGCGGTGATACGGGATTTGATGGCGGCGGGGGACCCGGCGGCGAGAGCGCGGGAGTATCTGGCGATAGCGCAGCGCGTGCGAGATGCACGTAGCGTCGGAAATTAAGGCAGGGTGAATGGTTGAACAAGCCGAGACGGTGGGAGCGGTGGCGGCGGGCAAGCAGCCGGAGCTTGTGAAGGGGCTGGGGCTGTTTGATTCGACGATGATCGTGGCGGGGTCGATGATTGGGTCGGGAATTTTTATCGTTTCGGCGGACATTGCGCATCAGGTGAAAAGTCCCGGGCTGCTGATCACGGTGTGGCTCGTTACGGGAGTGATGACGTTGATCGGGGCGTTGAGCTACGGGGAGCTGGCGGCGGCAATGCCGCATGCGGGCGGGCAATATGTTTATTTGCGCGAATCGCTGGGGCCGCTGTGGGGATTTTTGTACGGCTGGACCATGCTGCTGGTGATTCAGACGGCCACGATTGCGGCGGTGGCGATTGCGTTTGCGAAATTTACGGCGGTGATGCTGCCGTGGTTTTCGGCGTCGGACTGGATATGGAAAATTGGGACGTTTGGGCCGTGGCAGATGTGGTTTGGGTCGCTGGGGCCGTACAACGTGGGGATCAACCGGCAAAATTTGCTGGCGATCGCGTCGATTATTTTTCTGACCTGGATTAATACACGCGGGCTGCGGGTGGGGAAGATCGTTCAGAACGTGTTTACGGTGGCGAAGGTGGGATCGCTGGCGGCGCTGGTGCTGTTGGGATTCTGGTTTTCGACGGATGTGGCGCGCAGAGTGAATTTCACGGATTTCTGGCGCAATGCGGGGCTGTGGGTGATGCATCCGTATCCGCCGGACCATCCGGTATGGACGATCAGCACGCTAACGCTGATTGGCGTGGCCATGGTGGGTTCGCTATTTTCCGCGGACGCGTGGAACAACATTACGTTTACGGCGGCGGAGGTAAAAAATCCGAGCCGGAATTTGCCGCTTTCGCTGGCGCTGGGCGCGGGGATGGTCATCACGCTGTACACGCTGGCGAATGTGGCTTATTTGCGCGTGCTGCCTATTTCCGGGGACCCGAACGGGATGACGGCGATTGCGCGGGGAATTGAGTTTGCGGCGGATGGGCGCGTGGGGACGGCGGTGGCGGAAGTGATTTTTGGGCCGGCTGGCGCGATTGTGATGGCGGTGGCGATTCTGATTTCGGGATTTGGGTGCAACAACGGATTGATACTTTCGGGAGCACGGATTTATTACGCTATGTCGAAGGACAGGCTTTTTTTTAAGTCGGCGGGGAGAGTGAACAGCCATCATGCGCCGGCTGCAGCGTTGATCGTGCAATGCATATGGGCGTCATTTCTGTGTCTCTCTGGGACGTACAGCCAGCTTCTGGATTTTTTAATTTTTGCGGTTTTAATTTTCTACATTTTAACGCTGGGCGGGCTGTTTGTTTTGCGCTGGAAGCGGCCGGACATGGAGCGTCCCTATAAAGCGTTCGGCTATCCGGTTCTGCCGGGGCTTTATCTGGTGATGGCGATATTTATTGAAGTTCAGTTGTTGAGGTATAAGCCACAGTACACTTGGCCCGGATTAATCATCGTTTTGTTGGGAGTTCCGGTGTACTGGTTATGGAAGCGCGCCGGAGCGGGAACTGCTGAAGCATAGATTTGGCTGTTGGCATTGAACTTTTGTGTTGAACTTTTGTATTAAACGGGCGAGTCGGATTCTCTGAGAGGAGACACGAATGAGCAATCCGCTGTTCAAGAAGAAGCCGATGGATTGGCTGCTGAACGAAGCCAAGGCCACCGGCGAGCACACACTGAAGCGGACGCTGGGTCCGGTTTCGCTGACGGCTTTGGGCGTGGGCGCGGTGATCGGGGCCGGAATTTTCGTGCTGTCGGGGCTGGGAGCGCACTACGCGGGGCCCGGCTTGATGATCTCCTTCGTTATTTCCGGATTGGGGTGCGCGTTCGCGGGGCTGTGCTACGCCGAATTTGCGGCGCTAATTCCGCTGGCGGGCAGCGCGTACACGTATGCGTATGCCGCGCTAGGGGAATTAATCGCGTGGATCATCGGCTGGGACTTGACGCTGGAGTATGCGATGGGGGCCAGCACGGTTTCTTCGGGCTGGTCAAATCACTTCATCGAATTCCTGCAGATTTTTCACCTGAAGATGCCGCTATGGCTGGCTTACGACCACTGGACTGCTCTAGTAACGGCGGAAAACGTGATCGCGCGGCAAATGGCCCACGCATCGGATCCTTCGCTGGCGGTGGGCAGCCAATCTTTTCTGCTGCGGGTGGGCGATATTATTTCGGCGCAGTCGCCTGAACTGATTCAGCGTGCTCACGATATGGTGGCGGCGCCCAGGCTGTTTGGTGTTGAGATTGGATTCAATCTTCCGGCGTTTCTGATCGCGCTGATCATCACAGCCGTGCTGGTAATCGGGATCAAGGAGAGCGCGACGTTCAACGCGACCATCGTGATTATCAAGGTCAGCGTGGTCCTGTTCATCATCATACTGGGTATTCATTACGTGGATCCCACGAACTGGGGACATGACTGGTCCTCGTTTGCGCCTATGGGATTCAGCGGAATCGGTAGAGGCGCCGCGTACATATTTTTTGCGTATATAGGTTTCGACGCGGTGTCCACCACGGCGCAGGAGGCCAAAAACCCACAACGGGATTTGCCGATCGGAATTATCGCATCGCTTATTTTGTGCACGGTCCTTTATATCTTGGTGGCCGCGGTGCTTACGGGCATGGTGCCGTGGAAGGAAATCAATATTGAAGCGCCGCTGGCCGTTGCGTTTCTAGATCGCGGCTTGGTGAAAGCGTCCTACCTGATTACGGCCGGTGCGTTGGCCGGGTTGACCAGCGTGATGCTGGTGATGTTGCTAGGCCAGACGCGTGTGCTGTATTCGATGGCCAACGACGGGCTGCTTCCGCGCAAATTTTTCGCGGCGATTCACCCCAAATATCGCACTCCCTACAAAAATACAATCCTGGTGGGGCTGATAGCGGCGGTGATCGGCAGCATCACTCCGATTAACATCATCGGAGAGATGGTCAACATCGGCACGATTTTCGCGTTCATCATCGTTTGCATATCGATCATGGTGCTGCGCAAAACGAATCCCGAGCAGCCGCGTCCGTTCCGCACTCCGTGGGTTCCGCTGGTGCCGATTCTGGGGATCTTCTTCAATGGTTACATGATGTACAAGCTCGGTTGGGTGAATTGGGCGCGGCTGATCATTTGGCTGATCATTGGATTGGTGGTTTATTTTTCGTACAGCCGATACCACAGCCGGGTTCAGAAGAACGACCGGAGCGCGCTGTAAATTTTCGTTCACAACAAATGACAAATCTGGAATAGGACGCGAAGTAACCCACAGGGCGGGTTTTTAGCTCTGGATCTCGCATCGTGTATCGACGTTTCGAGTACGGAAAAGAAAGATGCCGCCCTAAAGGGCGGCGCTACAAAAACGTAAAGGCGGGAAACGACGTTCCGTCAAATGAAAGTGAACGCAAAAAGACGATTTGCAGTTTCCAGCCTTGAACTTTCGCCCGCCACGTTATACTGAATTTCGGGAACGATAAACTTGCCGCAATTTTCTCCACGCCGAGGGCTCGTGTTGTTGCGCAGGACTTCGCCACTGGACCGAGTGGCGTTGGGCATTCTGCTATTGAGCCTGATTGCGCGCTTAGGGGCTTTGGTGGGCGTGCATGTTCGGTATTCCACTTTGCTGGGTTTCCTGAGCTTTCTGGCGATTATTTACCTGGTAGTGCGGTTGATTCCCTGGTTTCGCACGCAGGTGATGTGGCCGCTGCGCAACCGCCTGATCGTGGCGTATGTGTTTATTGCCGTGGTCCCGGTAATTTTGCTGCTTTCGATGGCGGGCGTGGCCACGTACGGCTTATATCTGCAACTGGGCGCGCATCTGCTTCATGATGACTTGCAGAATCATGTGGACGCGATCAGCGCGGATACGGATGCTCTGACTGCCGCTATCGAACAGGAAGTTGCGAAAGGAACTTCGGCTCAGGATGAAGCGCTACTTTCGAAGCCAGACGTTGCGCGGTTGATTGCCGCGGAGAAAACCGAAAATCCGGAGTTTCGCGTTTATTTGAATCGCGGCACGCACTTGATTGAGAAGGGCAATGGGCATCGCTTCGCCGGAATGGTGGAGTGGAACGAAAAGCCGTTGATCGCTTGCGCCATGAGACGAGATACCGCGGAAGGCGAGCTAACGGTTCTGGTAACCGAGCCGGTGAACTCGAATTTCCTGGACAGCCTTTCTTCGAAGCTGGGACCAATCCAATTGATTTTTCTTCGCCCAGCCAAGGGAAAAGCAAACTTTAACTTTAGTTTCAACGGCCGCGATTACGTTCCGGGAGAGCAAGTATCCAGCCGGCGACGCGCGCTTCCTCCGCCGGAGGGTTTCATGGATGTGCGGGTAGCGGGCGCATCGACGATTGAATTGGCGCACCTGGAGGCGGACAAAGATCAAGCTGCGTCGGCGATATTGGCTTCGTTTTCCCTGCGGCCTTCGGCGGTAAACCGGGAGTTACTCACGTCGGTGGGAGATGTGGGGCCGTTGCTGGTGGCCGTGCTGGTGGGAGCGGGCATTATTTTCCTGGTGATCGAGATTACCGCGTTGATTACCGGAGTAGTGCTAACGCGCACGATTACGTCATCAGTGGGAGATCTTTACGAAGCGACGCTGCATGTGCGGCGCGGCGATTTCACGAAACGCGTTCGAGTGAGGCAGAGAGATCAGCTGGGCGCCCTGGGTGAATCGTTCAACGAGATGACCAGTTCGATTTCGGAGTTGATTGACGAGCAGCGGCAGCGGCAGCGTTTGGAAAATGAGATATCGATCGCGCGCGAAGTGCAGTCGCAACTTTTTCCACAAACGCTGCCATCGCTTCCAGGACTGCAATTGGGAGCGATTTGCCGGCCTGCGCGGGTGGTGAGCGGGGACTACTACGATTTCATCAAGACAGGGCCGGACCGGCTGGGCATTGCGTTGGCGGACATCAGCGGGAAAGGAATTTTTGCGGCATTGCTGATGGCCAGCCTACAGGCGTCCCTGCGCAGCACGGCGATGCTGGACGGCGACGGCGGGACTGCCGATCTGGTTAGCAAGCTGAACCGGCACCTTTTCCGAAATACGTCGGACGACCGCTACGCGACTTTCTTCTATGCGGTATATGACGAGCGCGCACGGACACTGACTTATACAAATGCGGGACATCTGGCGCCGTTTTTTATTTGTGACGGGAACGTTCAGGAATTGGAAGAAGGCGGGACGGTGGTCGGACTTTTTGAAGAGTTTCCATTCACGCAGGGCGTGATTAAGGTTGGCCCCGGAAGCTTGCTGGTGCTGTTCAGCGATGGATTGACGGAGCCGGAGAACGTTTACGGGGAAGAATTCGGGCGGCAGCGCGTGCGCGCTGAAATTCTGAGGCAAATGAGTGTGCCGCCGCAACGCTTGGCGGAGAATTTAATCGCGTCGGCGGAACAGTGGGCGGGAACCCCGGAACAAGCAGACGACATTACCGTGGTCGTCGCGCGCATGGGATAGATACAAGCGAAATTACAGGCGCGTGGCCGGACGCAAATTTGATTATACTTGCGGGTTCATTCGGGAGGGTGCAGCTTGCCTTTAAGCGAGCGAGTAGCTTTAGTGACGGGCGGGAGCCGGGGTATTGGAAAGGGAATCGCGCTGGGGCTGGCGAGCGAAGGCGTGCGCATGGCCATTTCGTATCGTTCCAATAAAGGCGCGGCACAAAGCACGTTGCGACAATTGCAGGAACGCGGCGTGGAATGTTTTGCGGTGGAAGCGGATTCCGGAGACCCGGCAAAAGTTCAATTTCTGGTGGAGAAAGTGGTGGAGCGATTCGGGCGGCTGGATATTCTGGTGAACAATGTAGGGGAGTTTAACTGGAAGCCGGTGGCGGAAACGTCGGTGGAGGAATGGAAAAACGTTGTCGCGTCCAATCTATTCAGTGTTTTCTATGCGAGCAAGGCGGCGCTGCCGGCGATGCGGCGGCAACATTGGGGACGCATCATTAATCTGGGCGCGTTGGGAGCGGAGCGAAGCTTCGGGCAAGGGACGATATCGGCGTATGCAGCGGCCAAGGCGGCGGTGGTTTCGTTTTCGCGATCGCTGGCGATTGAAGAAGCCAAGCACGGGATTACGGTGAATGTGATCAATCCTTCGAATATCGACGAGAGGGAATTGACTGCTGATGAAGCGCGCCGCATGCACGATTCGCGCTCGCCGATTGGGCGGCCGCCGTCCGCTGAAGATGTGTCGACGGCGGTGAAGTTTTTTGCGTCGGATGGCGCGGATTTTATTACCGGGCAGGCGTTGAACGTCAGCGGCGGGTGGATGCTGTAGCGCTCCGACAATTATTTGTGCGAAAGATTTGCAGACCTGCGCATTCGTGTTCTTTGACGGAGTTTCATCTTCCATGAGTCCCCAGCCATGAAAATTCTGACAGCGGCGGAAATGAAGGAAGTGGACCGGCTCACGACGGAGCGCGCCGGAATTCGCAGCGCCGTGCTGATGGAACATGCAGGCGGGAGCGTGGCGGGATTTATCCAACAGCGGTTTTCGAATCTTGAGCGGCAGCGAATATTTGTTTTATGCGGCAAAGGGAATAACGGCGGAGATGGAATGGTAGCAGCGTTGCAATTGTTTGGGATGGGCGCGACGCCAGAAGTGATTCTGTTCGCCGATCCTAACGAGGTGAAAGGTGACGCGTCCGACAATCTTCGGAGATGGGAAAATGCCTTGGGCGAACTTCATGTGGTGCGGAGTTCGGCCGAATGGAAAAAATGGGAATCGAAAATTAACGAGTGCGACATTCTGGTGGATGCGTTATTGGGGACAGGAACGCGTTGGACGGTGGAAGGTTTGCTGCGCGACGTGATTGAAAGGGTGAACCGGCGCAACTCACCGTGTGCGGTGGTGGCGGTAGATATTCCGTCGGGACTGCATGCGGATACCGGCGAGGTGCGGGGTGCGGCGGTGGAGGCGGACTACACGGTAACGTTTACCGCGCCGAAGGTGGGAATGTTTCAGGGCGAAGCGCAGCGTTATATGGGCGAATTAGTGGTGCGCGAGATTGGTTCGCCGGCGGATTTGATTGAGGAAGTTGGCCACGGAAATTTGCGGTGGTCGGAGCCGGGTGAGTTTGCGCAATTTGCGAAACGACGGAAGGCGGACGGAAACAAAGGCGATTATGGGCACGCGTTGGTCGTTGCGGGATCCGTTGGAAAAAGCGGGGCGGCGGTTTTGGCGTCGTGGGCGGCTTTGCGTACTGGCGCAGGGCTGGTGACGGTGGCGACGCCTGAGCCAGCCTTGCCGATTGTGGCGGCGCATTCTCCGGAAATTATGACGGAGCCGCTCATGGCGACGGAGGTGGGGAGCGTCTCGCTACGGAGTTTGGAATATGGAAAGTTCGAAGCGATATTGAAAGGGAAGCGCGCGTTGGCGATGGGGCCGGGGCTTACTACGCAAGATGAGACCCAACAATTTGTGCGGACAGTTGTGGGCAAACGGAATTCCGTCCCGCTAATTCTGGATGCAGATGGGCTGAATGCGTTTGCGGGACGAGCGGGAGAATTGAAAAATGCGGAGGGGCTGATCGCGGTGACTCCGCACCCAGGGGAAATGGCGCGGCTTACCGGGTTGAAGACGAGCGAGGTGCAGGCGCGGCGGCTGAACCTGGCGTTGGAATCGGCGGCGGCGTGGAATGCGTATGTGATTTTGAAAGGGCACAACACGATCGTTGCGGCGCCGGATGGTAACGCCTTGATTAATTCGACCGGGAATCCGGGGATGGGAACGGGCGGGACGGGGGACGTTTTGACCGGGGTGCTTTCGGCGCTGACTGCGCAATTTGGGACGGAAAATTGGGAGCGCGTGCTGGCGTTTGGAGTTTTTTTGCACGGGCTGGCGGGCGATATAGCGTATGCGGATTTCGATGAGGCTCCGCTGATGGCGGGCGATTTGGTTCGCGCAATTCCTCGGGCTTACCGGCAATTTTATGCGGCGTGCAGTCGTGCCTAGCAGCGAAATCGTTACACATTCTTCGGAGGAGACCATCCAGCGCGGGCGCGAGATTGGGGCGCGTCTGCGGACGCGAGTGCTCGTTCTGCTTTCCGGGGACTTGGGCGCGGGGAAGACTACGTTGACGAAAGGGATTGTCAGCGGGATCGGGGCGGCAACGGAAGATGAGGTGACCAGTCCGACATTTACGCTGGTGCATCGGTACGATCGCGAGGGGCGCGTTTATCATGTGGACTTGTACCGGATTTCCGGGCTGCATGATTTGGAGACGCTGGGGCTGGAAGATGTGTTCTCGGAGAATGCGGTGGTGATTGTGGAGTGGCCGGATAAACTGGCGTTGCGCGTGGATTGGCCGGTGGTGCGGATTCAGTTGGAGCACGTGGATGAGGTTAGCCGAAGAATTTCTATTGTAGATGATGCGGGGGTTTTGACTTAGCTGGAGCAGTAGACCCGGGCGAATATCGCGGAGAGGAACTTCAGCGGCGAAAGCCGCGCGCTAGCTTAGTATCTTTGTCGTGGCTGAAGCCACGACCCACAAGGCTGATCGGATTCGTTAGCTACAGGCCCATGATTTGGAAGCCTGCGTCGACGTAGATTACGTTGCCGGTCACGCCGCGGCCGAGGTCGCTGCCAAGGAAGACGGCGGTGTCGGCGACTTCGGCGGGATCGGTGTTGCGGCGGAGGGGGGCGTGTTGCTGGACAAAGTCGAGAACTTTGGAGAAGTCTTTTATTCCGCGGGCGGAGATTGTTTTGATGGGGCCGGCGGAGATGGCGTTCACGCGGATTTTGGCGGCGCCGAGTTCGCTGGCTAAATATTTCATGGACATTTCCAAGGCGGCTTTCGCAACGCCCATCACGTTGTAATTTGTGACTACGCGCGTGGAGCCGAGGTAGGTGAGGGTCATGATGGCGCCGCCGTCGGTCATGAGCGGGGCGACGGCTTTGGCGACGGCGACGAGGGAGTAGGCGCTAACGTCGAGAGCGAGTTTGAAGCCGTCGCGCGAGGTGTTTACGAAAGGCTGGTTCAAGTCTTCGTGATTGGCGAAGGCGAGGCAGTGGACGACGATATCGATCTTCCGGCCCTCGGCTTTCAGCGAAGCAGCTAGCCCGTCAATGTCTGACTGGAGCTGCACGTCGCAGGGATAGTAACCGCCGACTCCGAGCTCATTTCCGAGTTCCTCGACGGTGGGCTTTGCGCGCTCATTCTGGTGAGTTAGAAGAAGTTTCGCTCCTTCGCGGACGAAGGCTTGAGAAATTGCGTAGGCGATGCTCCATTTGTTCCAGACGCCGAGGACTAGGGCTGTTTTTCCTTCGAGTAGTTTTGGCATGGCCCGCCATTTTACCCGGAAAAGCGGTTAAGAACTATCTTCTACAGCGGCGATCACAGCAAATTCGGCCTGAAAACTTTGGATCCCCTGGGAATGTGCAAGCGCGTTGGAGCGATCAGTGAGCGTGGATCCAGCGAATCACTTCTCGGACTATATCTGCTAGATAAGGCCAGATTACCGCAACGATGGCCAGGACCGAGGCGATGAATTTCTTGGAGGGCTTTGAGGTTGCACCGGTTGCGCCGCTGGGTGCGCCTCCAGGTTTATGGATGGCGCAGAATCCGCCGGCCAAAGCGCGGCGGCTGCAGCGTTGGCCACGAGGGCCGAAATAGAGGCAGGGGCCTTGGTCGGCGCCTTTGAATGCGGGAGCAGCGGACGAAGGTGTGGCGATCCCGAAATCTCGGCCGTAGTCGTCGGGTTTGGCGACCGAGCCTACACCGAATTCGCCACCTGAGCCGATGCCGAACTCGCCGCCTGAAGGTATGCCAAATTCGCGGCCGGAAGCTATGCCGAATTCGGCATCCGGGGCGGTGCTGTCGCGCTTGGCATTAACGGTTACGCCTCGTTCCATTGCTTCCCGCATTTTTCCTCAGATAGAGTGAAACCAGAAGCGAATTCCTGCGCCCGTGTGGGCTCAGGATACGCGCACTAGTATGCCTGAAACACATATCGCGCCTTCTTCCACGCATCCGGCTCGGATGAAGCTGGAGCCATACACCGCCGAAGTTCGTCTCGACAGCCTGACGGTGGGCATCGACAACATCCATTATGACGTTTATTTGAGCCCACGCTTCGTGGAATTCACGCGGAAGTATCTGCTGGACCTGGTGCGGCAGACCGTAAATATCAGTTTGGTTTATGGTGACCGTAAGCAATCTGGCACACCCGAGCATGGCGCGTTTCGCAAGATGCTGATCGAGGTGCTGCAGGAATCGATTACGAGGGCGAAATTCCAGCAGTCGATCGAAACGGATTTGCTGCATCAACTGGCGCTGCTGAAACATATTTCCGCGGAACTAGGTAACCAATTTTCGAGCATTTTGGTGGAGTGCAAGGAATGGATTCGCGGTCGCGGCGAGCTTTTCGAGCACAGCGAACAGGCCCATGTAATGCGGTCGAAGATCGCGGAAATCCAGGCGGACAAGAAAAATGTTTACCGCCTGGTGGGCGAGACGCTGTGCAGGGTCTGGCGCGACGTGGAAGAGGGCACGCTTTCGAAATCGCGGCGCGCGCTTTTTGGCGAGGATTACCACGAGGTTTATGCGCTGCTGCAAAACCGGTTTCTGTTTGTGGATGGAGGGAACGACGATCATTTGTTTCTAGAACATTACGTTCTGCTGGGCAATTTCGTTAACGATCCGGACCGCTTCGAGATTTTTGATGGGTTGCTGCTCGATTTCGTGCGCGAATTGATTCTGACGGGAGACAGTTCGGAAGATTTCAACAAAGCGCGCAAGAGCCACGACCGCTTGATCGAGCAGGCGCGTTTGTTGCGCTCGGAGATGGCCATTTTGGAGGAGGAGCAGAACGAAGCCAGCGGGCGTTCAGCCGACGGCGGCGAAGTATTTCCTTGGCTCTTCAAGCGAAAGAGTGGAACTCCGGAATCGCCCAAAGAAATCGCACATTTGCGAGAGAAGTCGTCGTCGCTGGAAGCAAAGCTGGCTGAGCTGGGCGCGCAGATTGAAACCGCCAAGCAGCGGATGAACTTTCTTACGGAGGAGCATCGAAACCGCCTGGGCGAATATCTAAACCAACCTGAAAACGCCCGCAGACTCTTCGACGCGCAAGGACCCACGGTGAAAGGCGAGGCGTCAGCGTCGACGCGCGCGCAATTGCTGCAGGAATGGATGCACCGGCTGGAGGAGCGCGATCTACTGTTTCACGTGATGGCCAGTTACGAAGTGCGGAAACTCCATAGCGAATATTGCCCGCCGGTTCACTTGCAAGCGCTGAAGAAGGCGCTGGTGAACCGCGAAGAGGCCAAGCGGGTGGAGACGATTCTGGAGCAATTTCCGGCGCGCAAGATTTCGATGAAGCGGCTGGAGGAAGCGTCGCGGGCCATACGGCGGCGGACTCCCGAAGAGCAATCGGCTGTGGCGCTGCAATTTGCCGAGGATTTGATGCGCCTGCGGCGGGATCGCCGCGATTATCAGCATGTGGCGGCCTGGATGGAACGCATCAACCTGGTGCGTTCCGAGCATGTGCGCGAACTTTCCCGCGCGAACAAGAGTTTGTATGAATTTCTGCACCCAAGCGAAGGACGGCCTGCGGACGACCCGGTTATCAATCACACGATTATAAAAGCCGACGTGCGCGGTTCGACTGGCATCACGAAAGACCTGCTGGCGCGCGGGATGAACCCAGCTTCGCACATCAGCATGAATCTGCATGAGCCGGTGAAGCGAATTCTGGAACGGTTTGGCGCAGCGACCGTGTTTATCGAAGGTGACGCGATCATTCTGGCGATTGACGAAACGGAGTCTACGCGAGCAACCGCGCGCGGGGTGGCTCGCGCTTGCGTTCTGGCGCGGGAAATTCTGGCGGTGACGCTAGCGTACAACCAACGCGCGAAAACCAGCGGGTTGCCGGGGCTGGAGCTTGGCGTCGGTGTCGCGTTCCAGGATTCGGCGCCTTCTTTGTGGACTGATGGTGATTCTAAAATAATGATTTCGCGCGCGCTGAATCTTTCCGACCGGCTTTCGAGTTCCTCCAAGATAGCCAAACGGCTGTTTCACAAGAATCCCTCGCCATTTAACGTGTACCTGCTGCAAACGTTGATGGAGGACGCCGAAGTTGGCGAAGAGGAAGAGCTGCTGGTGCGCTATAACCTGAATGGAATTGAAATAAATGAAGAAGGCTTCAATAAATTAAATGCGGAGATTTCGCTGGGCCCGTTGGGCGGCAATTTTCCGATGCCGTGGGGCAAAGAACGCGTGCAATTGTACTTCGGCGAAGTACCGTTGGGCGATTCTCTGGAGCCGATTGTGGTTCGCAAAGGATTCGTGCGGCAGTTGTTGCCGGGCGCGAAAATTGGCGCGCAAGGAACTCGCGCTTATTACGAAGTTTGCACCGACCCTAAGCTGCTGGACCTCGCTCGCAAAAAGTTCGCTGCTGCCCCCGCCAGGAGTTGAACGCTTCCCGCTGGGCACTTATAATTCCACGTCCGTAATTTAAGATCGGAGGCGCATGGGGCCCGGTGGTCCTCGCAGCCTTCAAAGCTGCCGTTCGAGCCCTTCGCGGGCTTCGAAGGTGGGTTCGACTCCCACTCGCTTCCGCCACAAACTAGCCAAAGTTGGTTATTAAATGGAAAGATCGTGCGTCCTTCTGAAAAGATTGAACTCGAAATATATCGACTAATTAAAGGTGTGGGTAGGTCACGCAGCGTGACGATCGGAGAATTGTCAGCAGCGGTCAATCCAAACGCCGATTTCGAAATTCTAATCGAAAGACTTATGGATCTAAATAACATGAGACGAATCGAACTCTTCAAGGTGGGAGGCGGAGGAATTCGCGTTCCATATCTCACGTTCGCGGAGATTGAAGGTAAGACAACGTTTTTCTATCAGGGTAGTTTTTTAATTGAAGTTGCTCCGAGCGGTCGAAAATATTTTGAAGACCTTGAGAGTCACGAGAAATCAGAACAAGTGAAGCCAGCGGAAAGGCGAGACAATCCACCAAATCTTTACCCAGAAACAAGAAAATCGATGAGAAGTAATAGAAAGAAAATGATCATAGACCTAATCGATAATGCAAGAAAGGTCCGTTTTTGTAGTCCGTCCGGCGATCCTGAACAGCAGATGGCGGTAACAACAGCGTACCGACATTTGGTCATTCAATTCCAAAAATTGGTGGGGCCGATTCTGCCAGAAATTGCGGCGAATCAGCTAAAGAGTATTGATGTCGATGTGGACGACATCCGTTCTGTTTACGACGCCAGAGCACACTTAGACGCACTCCTTCCCGATGTCGAAGATGCTCTTGAACTGCATGACGAGCCGGGAATGGCTGCGGGTGCGAACCTATGGATTGTTGATCCTGCGCTTATTTCGCGCTTGGTGGGTCTGGAGTCAAGCAGTGTGGATGCAGCAACTCTCGTTCGCATCTGTAAAGAGATCAACTTATCTTGTGCACATGGAAACGTTCTTGCGACAGTCTTGCTGATGCGAACCGTTCTCAACCACGTTCCACCTGTATTCAACCAAAACTCGTTCGAACAAGTCCTAGCAAATATTGGAAAGAGCCTAAAAGAAAGCTTCGACCATCTCGAGAATGGCTTGCGAAAAGTGGCAGACTTCCACGCGCACCGAAGGATCGGATCTTCGGAGTTTTATCCTTCGATGGCTCAGGTAGAACCGTTCAAACCTCAGTTCGAGTTACTGATCCAAGAAGTCCTGAAGCGGTTGAAGTAAATGAAGTGGCCTTTCGGCGTCAAGCAATTCGGTTAGGCGGCTCCGCTCCGGAAGACACCTCCTTTCGTCTCGACGCGATTCCGCTCAGCGTGGGGCGGCCTAGGCTCCGGCAAGCCAAACGCCATTGCGCTTGCCTGTACGTTCGTACAGTTCTCAATTGACTACCGAATTCGCCAACGTGGGTTCTCCCTCCTGACTTGCACTCATACTGGAAAAAGACGAAGCGCTTTTGGCGGGAGGTTGTCATGCGCGGAAAGTTTTTCCCTGTTTTATTCATGTTGCTTGCGAGCACGTGGGGGTTTGCCGGGGCCGCAGCGGGACAGACGGCATCGCCGAGCGCGAGCGATTCATCGACGTCAGCCGGCGCGGCAGCGGCTGCGACGAAGACCACGCAGAAGCCGGGCAGCCTGACGGCTGCACAAAGCTCACAGAACGTGGTGCAAAACAATTGGACCCAACAGGATGAGACGGTTTCACTGGGGGAGCTGGCGCGGAGGGCGCGGGCGCAAAAGAGCAGCCAGGCAAAATCGGTAAAAATATTTGATGATGAGAATATGCCGCGGGCGCCTATCAGCGCGGGGCAGAAGGCTCCGGATTTTTCGGGGCAGGGCGGAGGATCGTCGTCGGGCGGTAAGGTGACCGTTCTGGATTTTTGGGCTACTTGGTGCGGACCTTGCCGGCACGCTTTGCCGGGACTGAAACAGTTGCAAGCGATGTATGGCGGCGATCAAGTGGAGGTGGTGAGTATCAGTGAAGACGAGGATGAAGCGGCGTGGAGCTCTTTTGTGTCGCAAAACGGAATGAATTGGACGCAGAAGCTGGATTCGAAGCACCAGATCATGCGCCAGTATGGCGCCAGCGCGCTGCCGACTTACGTTTTAATTGGCAGGGATGGAACAGTGATTCAGCAATATGTGGGGGACGATCCGGAGCAGCCGATTGTGGAGCGCATGGGGGCGGATCTGAGGAAGAGTCTGGAGGGGAAATCGTAAATTTTAGATTTGGGTCAAGCGTTGTTGAGGCTGGCGGTATTTTTGCCCCAGAATAAAGTTTCTAGTGCGACGGCGGTGAGCAGCAGAACAACCGGATCGACGGGGAGGCGGTAGCGCGGCAAGACCAGACTCAAGTAATAGGCCCAGGGAAAGACCAGCGGGAAAACTGCCAGGGGAAACCAAAACGGACTGCGGCGGCGAATCAGAAATATAATTCCGAGGAGCGCGCTGAACGCAGCGAGCAAGTTGAACAGAAGCACGAAGCGAAACCACGTTGAATCCACGTTCAGGAAATCCTTCAGTGGAGTGGGAGTGCCTCCGGACCAGAAAGAAATAATTCTGCGGGTGACTAAATGGGCTTCTCTTGCGGGATGCGACAGCATGTAGCGAGCGGCCTCGGTTTGTTTTTCGCGCATGTAAGCGACTTCGCCCATCTGGATGTATCGCGCGCGTTCGGTGGCGTCGTAAATCGGGTGGCGTTCGGCGCGGAAGATGTCTTGCGTGTCGTCGTTGTTGCCGAGCCATAGCTGGAGACCCAGGCCTGAGCGCAGCGGGACGAAGGTGTGGAAAGCTTTGTAGTTGCGGATGGTCCAGGGGATACAGCACAGAACCGCGACTCCTAGCGAAAGAGCTAGATTGCCGAGCCATTTGCAATTCTGTTTGTGCGCGCGACAGACGAGCCAGGCTAGCAGAAGCGGGAGGAGCGCGATGAGTGTGGTGTTGGTGAGAAGAGTTGCGCCCCAGAGGAATCCGTAGGCAGCCCAATCGCGAACGCGCTGTGATTCCGCCAGCGCAATGGTGGCCCACAATATTGTGGCGGCTAAAAGCGAGGAGAGGGAAGCATCCCACATGCTTTCGACGGGGATTAGGATTGCGTTGGGAAAAATGGCCCAGAGCCACGCGGCGGTGGCTGCGACGGTAAGGCCGGCAATGCGGTTGCCGGCGAAAAAAATTGGGATGCAGGTGAGCGTAGTGCAAAAAATATTGAAGAGAGCGGCGGCGAGAAACGAGCTGAAGGCGTAAGGTCCGAAGATTCGGAAGATAGTGGCGAGTAGCAGCGGATAGATGGGCGGCATCCAGGCAGTGGGGCCGGTGTTCACGCGAAAAGGGGAAGCGAAACCTTGTCCGGCGGCAAGCGAATGGGCGATGTTTCCGGATTCGAATAAAAATGGGACGACGCTGACGGCCTGGCGCGGGTGGTCGTGTTGATATTGCCAGAGAAAACCGATGCGCAACAGCAGGGCGACGAGGACGATGAGCCAAAGGGAAGCGGTTGCGGCGCGAAAAGCCTTCTTCATGTCGTTATTGGTGAAGCGCCATGGCTGGTGACTCGCAAGTTTGACGTAGACTCTTCGAATTTTAGGTACAGCGAGGCTTGAGCTCCAGTACTTCTTTTACTGATGCGACTTGGGTGACGGCCTATATTAGGATGTAGTGTGACGGCAGGCCGAGGATGCGGGGTTAAGCGTCACTTGTATGCGAAAAAAGAAGAAGAGAATAAATATTCCGACGGAAGCTCGGCGACGGGCACGGGCGGGGATTGGGATGCCTCCTGCGGAGCGACTTATCCCGGATAAGCGGTTGAAACTTCCGAAGCACAAGAAGTCACTGCTGGATCCGGCTCGCGCGTGATTTTTGAATTTCTTAGTGTAGTGGAAAAAGTAGGTTCCCCCGGAACCTAGTTTTTCGATCCTCAACCGGGCTTCGTTTCGGGGACGACTTCGCCGGGTTTGAAGAGAGACGCGGGAGTCTTACCAGTAACTTGGGCCGCTTGCGCCGCCATTTTTTCGAGATCGGACTTTGAAAATCCCACGGTGGTCTGTTGAATTTGGCCGTCGGTGTTGATCCAAAACATGGTAGGGACATTGGTGAGGCCATATTCGTTGGAAACTGGGAAGCCATGTTCATCGATCAAGGCGGGGAACTGCACGCCGTATTCTTCGCAGAACTCACGAGTGTCGCGGGCGTCGTCTTGCGAAATCCCCAGCATGCTGAATTTCGGGCCGCTGTAGCGTTGATGCAAGCGTTCAAGGAACGGCATGGTGAACTGGCAGGTGGGACAGCTCACCTTGAAAAAAGCGGCGAGGACAGGCCCGTTCTGCAATGCTTCGGCGAGCGAGCGTTTCTTTCCGCTGGTATCGGATAAAGCAATCGGCGGGGCGGTCTCGCCGGACGGCAAGGCTCGCAACTTCTTTCCGCCGAGACAGCTCCGAAGTTTGCTCTTCAGGCTCATGTGTACTCCATTGAACTGCCGAACAATTCCACGATCGATGTCAGTTGGACGGCGTATTTTTCAAGTAGCGGTCGAACCAATCGGTCATGCGGCGCATGGCGTCGACCTGATTTTCACGCTTGGTGAAGCCGTGGCCTTCCGCCGCGTAATAATGCACGTCCACAGTTTTGCCGGATTGCTTCAGGATTTCAACCACCTGCTGGGCTTCTTCTTTGGGGACGCGAATATCGTTATCGCCCTGCAAAACCAGAAGAGGGGCTTTGGTGTTGCGAATGTAAGCGAGCGGCGAATCGGCTTCGTAAATTGCGCGGTCCTTTTCGGGGTCGCCCAAAATGGATTTCTCATACTCCTGCAGGAACGGATCTTCGTTTTTCATCATGGTAAGCCAGTTGATAATGCCGTACTCCTCGACTGCGGCGGCCCATATATCGGGAGTTTTGCCGATAGCCATTAGAGTCATGAAGCCGCCGTACGATCCGCCGGTGATGCCGATTTTCTTGGGATCGGCGTAGCCCGAGGCTTCCAGAAATTTGGCGGCGTACACTTCGTCCTGCAAATCTCCGCCGCCGAGGTCTTTGTTATTGGCCTTCTGAAAATCTATGCCATAGCCGGTGGACCCGCGAACATTGGGAGCGATGCAAATGTAACCGCGCGAAACCAAGGCGATGGTAGTGCGGCTAAAATAATCGCTCGTTTGAGCGGTGGGTCCGCCGTGCGGGAGGACGATTGCCGGATTCGAGCCGTCGCGTTTCAGATTATAGGGGATCCATGCGAAGGCACTGATGGTCTTGCCGTCGAAACTCTTGTAGTGAACTAGGACCGAGGGAGGAATTTTCGCAGACGCCAGGCTCGCGACAGCGGAGATGGTGAGCTGTTGGGAAGCTTGTTTCGAAACGTCGTAAACCCAAAGATCATCTGGCTGAGTGGAACTTTGATGATCGATGAGTAGCCGCCCTCCCTTGGGCGAAAAGGAGCTGGGATTACCTGCGAAGCCATTTAGACCGACGGGGAATTTAATTTTTTCTCCGCGATGCGTGGAAACGTCACCTAAGTAGGCATCTGAGCGACCATCTTCGTTGACGATGTAAGTGAATTGCTTGCCGTCGGGAGAAAAATCTCCGGACTGCGCTTCCCATTTCGTATCCGTTGCCCAAGTAATCTGTTTGGTGGCGACATCGAGGAACGCCACGTTCGGATAGCCTCCAGGTTTGTCGGAGGTAATCAGCAGCGTGCGGCCGTCTGACGAGACAGAACTTACGCTGCTGCGATTTTGACCTTGATGCGGGGTGAGGTTTTCTGACGCGCCTGTGGCAACGTCAACGCGATAAACATCAGAGTCGTTGAAACCTGCGTCCGAACGGGTGGCGTAGATAAATTTTCCATCCGGGCTCCAGAGCGCACCGCCCCACACGTGATCTTTGGTTTTTTCCTGGGTTAGATTGTGAACGTCGCGGGTTTTCCAATCGAGGATGGCGACGTCAATGGCTGAAGCTGTTTTCGGTTTATACGAAATGGCCATGCGGGAGCCATCGGGTGACCAGACGGCGCTGTTTTCGGAAATATCGGGAGTGTTGGTCAGGTTCACGATTTCGCCGCCGTCACTGGGGATAGCGAAGAGGTCGTAGATTTCGCCACCACCCTTGTCGGACGCAAACACGATCCATTTTCCATCGGGCGACCAGATGCCGCCGTATTGGCGGTCATCGGACTGGCTAAGCTGGACCGGCCAGCCGCCCTCTGCATTTACTTTCCAAAGATTGAAGCGGCCCGTTAAATTCGTCGTGAAGACAATTTCTTTGCCGTCAGGAGACCAGGCGCCGCCATTGATGGAGCGAGTGTAGAAGAGATCGTCAATCGGGACGGGGGCCGCGCCGGGCTCGGCGAGCGAGTTGAGAGATTTTGGGTCAGTGATTTCACGCGTGTCGGGAGAATCGGAGGCGAATACGGTCAGCGAGAAAATGAGAATCAGAGCCAGGCGGCCAATCTTCATGCGCATCTCTCCTGTGGACTTTGCAACCTACAAACTTTCGGCGTTATCTTAGGCTGCCGAATTCTTAGCGTCAATCCGGGCGGACGTTCGGTGTGCCAGAATGCGGGTATGAATGAGGCGAATTAGTGAATATTGCGGGTTTTCTTTCCGACGTAATCCATCAGCAGATACTGGCCAAGCGTGTAGGGCGTGGTGAAATAGGCTTTGCCGCGGCAGAGCTCGGTGATTTTCTGCACGAAGTGGACCAAGCTGTAATCACTGGCGAGCATGAAGGTGTTGATCAAGATACCGGCGCGTTTGCACTTGGCGACTTCTTCGAGGGTCTGTGTGACGACCAGGGGATCGAGGCCGAAGGCGTTCTTGTAAATGCGGCCGTCTTCAAGAGTGAGAGCGGAGGGCTTACCGTCGGTAATCATGATGATCTGGCGCATGTCTTTTTTCTGGCGCGCGAGAATTCTTTGAGCCAGGCGCAAGCCTTCGCGCGTGTTGGTGTGATAGGGGCCAACTTGAACGCGAGCCAGTTTGCCGAGAGGTATTTCTTCGGCGCTATCGTGAAACAGAACACAGTGGAGCGAATCGCCGGGATACTGCGTGCGGATCAAGTGCGAAAGGGCGAGCGCAACGCGTTTTGCGGGAGTGAAGCGATCTTCACCGTACAAAATCATGCTGTGGCTACAATCCAGTAGCAGAACGGTGGCGCACGAGCTTTGATATTCGCATTGGTGGACCATCAGGTCGGGATAATCCAGCTCGATGGGAATGCTTGCGCCGTTGCGCTGGACGGCATTGAAAAGGGTGCCGCTAATGTCCATGTTCAGCGTGTCGCCAAACTCGTATTGTTTGGAGGTGCCGCCGGATTCCACGCCGGTAGCAAGATCGCGGGTATCGTGGCGGCCAAAACTGCTCTTGCCTAACGAAGCGAGCAGATCTTTCAGTGTTTTGAATCCGAGAAAATCGAGCGTTTTATCGGTAATTTCAAAGCGCGCCTCGGTGTGAGGTTGAGGCTCGCCGATCTGTCCGCCGGGAGTTTGCGTGGGAGGCGGCGTGACTTGCGCAGTCTGATTGGGCTGCGAGATGTAACCTTCCGCTTCCATACGCTGGATAATTTGCTCGATCAGGTCTCGCAGTTCCTGGTTCTGCGACAAATCCGGATTCCGGAGCATTTGCTCCATCATCTCGGGCGGGACGAGGTCGCCTTCTTCCAGCGCTCGAAGTATGGCTTCGCGCAGGTCGTCCATGATTTGCTCGCGAGAGCGTTCGTTGTCGAGTTCGTAGATGCCGTACTGAGATTCGAAGCCGCTCTGGAGCAAATAATCCGAGAGGCGGCTCATCAATTCCTGCAGATCAATGTCGTCTGCGGCGCCGGGTGCGTATTTTGAATACTTAATGTATTTCATGGCACTTTGGCGGTTACCTTAATTGAACTGGCGGCGCGGCATGCGTCCCGAGGGCTCGCGCGGATCGCGGGGTTCCGGAGTTTTGCGAGCTTCCGCAAAATAGCCGCGCTCTTCGCTGCGGTTGATGCGTTTGTGCGCCCAAAGACCTTCGAGAATAAATTCGGCGGCGCTGGTGACGACCGCGGGATCGTCTTTTGCTCCCACATCGAGCGCGGGAAGATTGTCAAAGAGTCCCTGGATTTTCTTCAGTTGCGCCATCAATTCCACGCTGGAGGCATTAGCCGGCACTTTCAGCTCGCCACCGAGTTCGAACCATTGCACGACGGGTTGGAAATTCGCTCCGGTGAAATACTTGGTGAAAGTTTTCCCCACGGCCGCGCGGATTAATTCGCGCGCGATGTTTTCGGCGCCGCGGAGTTCACCTTCATACTCCAGCTCGAACTTGCCGGTCATGGCCGGAATGGCGGCGTACACGTCGGAAACGCGCGCGACAACTTTGGAATCATGAGTCCTGATGGAGCGTTGTTCCGCGCTGCTCATCACGTTTTCGAGGGTGCTGATGGGAAGCCGCTGGCTTACACCGGATCGACGGTCAACGCGCTTGTCTTCGCGGGCCTGGAAGGCAATTTCTTCCACGACTTCGCGAATGTAGTCGGGCAATTCGGCGCCGCGTTTTCCGCCGCGCTTAGTCCATGATTCCTGCGATGTGATGGACATGCCCTCCGCGAGCGTGGCGGGATAGTGCGTGCGAATTTCAGAGCCGATGCGATCTTTCAGCGGAGTGATTATTTTTCCGCGCGCGGTGTAATCTTCGGGATTGGCGGTGAAAACGAGAAGGACGTCCAGGGCCATGCGCACGGGATATCCTTTAATTTGGACATCGCCTTCCTGCATGATATTGAAAAGGCCGACCTGAATTTTTCCGGAGAGGTCGGGCAATTCGTTGATGGCAAATATTCCGCGATTCGCGCGAGGGAGCAGGCCGTAGTGAATGGTCAACTCGTCGGAAAGATTGCGGCCACCGCGAGCGGCTTTGATGGGATCAACGTCGCCAATCATGTCCGCGATCGTTACATCGGGCGTGGCCAATTTTTCCACGTAGCGATGCTCGCGAGCGAGCCAGGCTATCGGTGTAGCGTCGCCCTCTGAAGCGATGCGTTCACGGCAGGCGCGGCAGAGAGGGGCGTAGGGATTGTCATGGATCTCGCAGCCTTCGACGACCGGGACTTGGGCATCCATGAAGCCGGAGAGACCGCGCAAGATTCGCGACTTGGCCTGTCCGCGCAAGCCCAGCAGGATGAAATGATGGCGCGAAAGTATGGCGTTGATGATTTGCGGGATGACCGTATCGTCGTAACCGTGGAGGCCGGAGAATAGCGGCTCTCCTTCTTCCATTTTTTCCAGCAGATTTTCGCGAAGTTCCTGGCGCACCGAGCGACGTGCGATTTTTTCTTCCGACCAATTGCTTCGGCGGAGTTCGCCAAGAGTCTTTGGCATCGAAGTCATGAAGGCCCCATTTTTCTTAAACAAGACGCGCCCAAAAAACGGCGCTAGGAGTCATTATAGAGGAACGCGAGGCGCGAGCATAATTTCGTTTGGCGGAAGCTAGTTGAAGCCATGGCCGTTTCCGCCGGCAGCTTGCCTTAGGCGTTGCCTTTGGGCCAGTTGGGGAAGAAGATCGTTAATTTTTTGAAGCAGAAAAGCCCGCCGCGCGTTCTCTTCGGGAATTTCGAGCAACGCTTGCTTTGCTTCCAGTTCCAACAGGAGCCGCGCGGCCATTTGAAAAGCGAGAGAAATTTCCTCGTCGCGGCTGGAGGCAATCCAGGGCTGGCCAAAAACGAGGGTGTGGCAAACCTGAAATCGTTCGATCAGCTGCGTTTCCTTTTCAGGATCTTGCGGGAGGAGGTCTTCCGCCAGATATTCGGCGACGGCCTCCTGGTATTCCCGTTCATTCAGGATTTCGACCACGCGAAACAGGGCACGGCCTTCGCACAAGATATCGGTACGCCCGTCGGGATATTCTTTCAATTTCTCGACGATTTCGGCGGTGCAGCCGACTTTTACGATTCCGATTTCAGCCGCGAGGATTATGCCCATTTCGAGATTTTCGCTGAGGCATCGCGCGATCATCGTTCTGTAACGCTGTTCGAAAATGTGCAAGGGGAGCGGCATACCAGGGAACAGAACCACTTCGAGAGGAAACAACGGAATGCGAGTGGATCTCATAATGTGGGACTAACAGCCTTGCGCGCTCAGCGCAATGCGGAGAGCGCGGCTTGCATTTCATCTCTTGCGTGCATGTCACCGGCATTCTGAGCGGCGACCACTCCGTCCGAGAGAAGCTTGCGGGCTTCTTCGAGCCTGCCAACCCGCGCTAAAAATTGGCCAAACTGAAAATATCCGGCTACGTAGCCGGGATTCGTTTCCAAAAGCTTCTTGAAATTATCGGTGGCGGCTTGGTCGTCGCCGAGCTTGGCGCATTCGAGGGCCAGGCCGTAGCGCGCGAATGCGTCGGTGGGTTTTTCAGCGACAAATGTTTCCAAAACTTCTCGGCGAGACTTCTGTGTTTGGGTCATGGGTTGAATGCGCGTATTATAGCGGGCTTGAAGACGCGCGCCAAGCATTCAGCCGCGCGAGAAGCGGGAGCAAATTGCGGATGGCGAAGCCGAACAAATTCGACTCTACTAAAGCGGAAAAGCCAGCGGGGGCGGACGGGCTTCTGGGGAAGCCGGTTAGCGCTTCGCGGTCTGAAATGGTGGAAGCGGTGCTGCCGAATGATGCGAATTCTTTGGGGAATATGCTGGGCGGGCGGGTGATGCATTTGATCGACATTGCTGGGGCGCTGGCGGCACATCGGCATTCGAATAGCCACGTGGTGACGGCATCGGTGGATTACCTCGATTTTAGATTTCCGATCAGCGTAGGCGAGTTCATCGTGTTGAAATCGAGCGTGAACAGAGTATTCCGCACTTCGATGGAAGTGGGTGTGAAAGTTTTTTCGGAGAATATTCTCACGGGGGAGCGGAAACATACCAGCAGCGCTTACGTTACGTTTGTGGCGATCGATCTGAATCGACAGCCGCGTGCGGTTCCGCCGCTGATTTTGGAAACGGAGGATGAGAGGCGGCGGTTTCGTGAAGCGGGGGAGAGGCGGCGGGTGCGGTTGAACATGCGGCACAAGAGGCCACTGTCGGACGCTTAGTTCGTTGGTCGCTAGTAGGTCGCGGCAGAGAAAACCTTCACGGTTTTGTTTGCAGATAATTCTGCACGGCTTCGGCAGTTTGAAAGCCATTTTCGATACACTTACCGAAAGCCGGGCCTTCCAGATAATTTCCAGCGAAAAATATTCCGGGCAGCTGACGTTCTGCGCCGCGAATTGTTTCTACGATGTGCCCGTGTCCCAAATTGTATTGCGGCAGGGCGCGCGGATACTTCCAAACTGCCGAGGTGACAGGTGAGCCGACAATTTTTAATATGTGCTCGTTCTCGCTTTGAATGATTTTTGCGATCTGATCCTCAGGCTCACCTACGATTTCTGGATTTGTGGCGCCGCCGGTGAAGCTCGTTACAGCGATCGCTCCATCGGGGGCGCGGCCGGGGAAGAGCGAGGAATTCCAAACTGTGCCGAGAGTTTGGCGCTTTTCTTTCGCGGGGACGAGGAAACCGAAACCCTCCATCGGTTCGCCCGCCTGTTGGCGATAATAGCCGGACGCGACAACCGCTACGGGGGCGTAAGCGATTCCTGAAAGTGTGTGACCTAAATGCTCTGAGATTGGCGCTATCAGATGCGCGGTAACGTAGGCGGGCGTCGCGAGCACGATTGCGGAAGCTTGCATTGTCGCTGATTCACGGGAGCGCTCAGTGTGGAGTTCGAAGATTCCGTTTTCATCCTGGCTGAGGCGATTTAGAGATTTTGCGGTGGTTCCAGCAAGCAGGCGGTTGCCGAGTTTTTCTGCAATTGCGTTGGGGAGGCGGGCCACGCCTTGTCGAAAAGAACAAAGTGAGGACGGGGCCGCACCCGAAGCTTTGCGAGACTTTTTTGCGCCGCGGAGGACGCTGCCATATTCGCGTTCCCATTCATCCAGGGAGGGGAACGCTGCTTTGAGGCTGAGCTTTTCGGGATCGCCTGCGTAAACGCCGGAGACAAAGGGGCCGACCAGGTATTCCAGAATTTCGTCGCCGAATTTTCTGCGCGCGAACTTCGCCACGGATTCTTCGCCCGTGGGCGGAAAGGTTTTGCGAAATGGCTCGGAAAGGATTTTCCAGCGCGAGCCGACTCCTAGCAGAGAGCTGGTGAGCATGGCTTGGGGCGAGGTGGGAATCTTCTGAAGCCGGCCGTGAAGCAGAATGTAACGCGCGGCACGGGGATCAGCTTTTTGCAGGTCGGCCTCGATGCCCAGTTCATGGATCAGGCCGAGAACGAGGCCGGTGGCCTGGAAACTCTGCGGGCCGGATTCGAAGAGAAAACCTTCTTTGCGAATTGTGCCGATCAGGCCGCCTGGCCGATCGGTGGATTCGAGCAGGGTTACTTCGGCGCCTAATTGATTCAAGCGGTACGCGCAAGACAAGCCCGAAATCCCTGCGCCAATGACGATGACGTGTTTAGCGCCGGGCATAATTTTGTTGGCTAGAGCGTCTTCGAGAAGAGGGGACGCTGGTCCATTTGCTGTTCGTGCAGGTAGCGATCGAAAGTCATGGCGATATTGCGGATGAAGATTCGGCCGAGTGGAGTTACGCGGATTTCGTCGCGGGATAGAACGACGAGACCTTCTTCGCGCTGGGTTTCCATGCGGAGTAGCTCGGGTGCGAAGTATTCGTCGAAGGCGATGCCAAATTCCGCTTCCACTTCGTGCTTGGGGATAATGGTGTGGCACAGCAGACGGCCGATTACGGCGCGGCGCAAAACGTCGTCAGCGGAAAGGCGATAGCCGCGCATGGTGGCGATTCCTCGGGCCCCCACGGCCGATTCGTACGCGGGAACTTCGCGGCGATTTTGCGCGTAGGCTTCGCCGACTGAGCTGATGGCGCTCACGCCCATTCCGTACAAATCGGCACCGGCCTTCGTGGTATAGCCCTGAAAATTTCTGTGCAGCGTGCGGTTTTGCTGCGCGACGGACAATTCATCCTGCGGCAGGGCGAAATGGTCCATGCCGATGTACAGGTACCCCGCGGTTAGGAATTTTTCGAGGCCGGCGCGGAAAATTCGGAATTTTTCCATTCCCTCCGGGAGATGAGCTTCGAAGGAGCCTTGCTGTTTTTTCAACCAAGGGACGTGCGCGTAGCTGAACATAGCGACGCGATCGGGACGAAGGGTCAGCGCCTGGTCGATGGTGGCGCGGAAACTTTCGGCGGTCTGATAGGGAAGGCCGTAAATCAAGTCGATGTTGATACTTTGAAATCCAATTTCGCGCGCGGCGACGATCAAGTCGCGCGTCATTTCATAGGGCTGCACGCGATGGATGGTTTCCTGAACTTTTGGCTGGAAATCCTGGATGCCCATGCTCAGGCGATTGAAGCCCAGGCGGCGGAGGGATTCCAGCTGAGCGTGACTGGTGACGCGCGGGTCCACTTCGATGCCAATTTCGGCATCGGGCGCAAAAGAAAAGCGGTCGCGCGTGTATCGGAAAAGGTCTTCCATTTGCGGCACGGACAAATAGGTTGGCGTGCCGCCGCCCCAGTGAAACTGAATGACCGGACGTTTGCGTGAAACTTTTGTTCCCACGTGATCAATTTCGCGCTTTAGAGCATCCAGATAGGGGATGGCGACTTTTTTGTCTTTTTGAATGGAAACAGTGCAGGCGCAGAAGAGGCAGAGGTTTTCGCAAAACGGAATGTGCATGTAGAGCGAAAGCGGAGTGGCCAGCTCTTCGGCGTGGGCATAGTACTTTTCCAGGTCGTCGGGGCCGAAGTCTTCTTTCCAGACGGGCGCGGTTGGATAACTAGTGTAGCGCGGGCCGGGGCGATTGTATTTTTCCAGGAAGGAATCGGAAATCTGGGCGATCTCTTCGGGGTGAAGAGATGTTTCGGCGGATTTTGTCGCGTCGTGAGCCATTTTCAATCGGCCTTGCTCGCGTGGGCTGGAGCGGATACCGGTGCTGTCTGTCCGGCTTGCACAAATGTTTTGGCATTCGCGACGGGCGTGGCCGGCAAAATTCCGTGGCCTAAGTTCAGAATATGGCCAATGCCGCCGGTCTTCTGAACCGCGTCGCGAGAAGCTTTGCGAATATCGGATTCGGCGCCGAGCAAAATTTGAGGGTCCACGTTTCCCTGCAACGCCACTCGAGAGCCAAACTTTTGCCTGGCTTCGGTTAGATCGGTTCGCCAATCGACGCTAATTACTTCTGCTCCGGATTTTGCGAGGCTATCGAGCAAATGCGACGAGCCTTTGGCGAAAAGAATCTTCGGCACGCTCACGCGATCGGTGCTGCTGGATTTTGCCAGCGAATCCAACACAGTCTGAGTCGCGGGAAGTCCGAATTCTTCGTACTCTTGGGGTGAAAGTTCTCCGGCCCAAGTATCGAAAAGTTGGACCACGTCTGCGCCCGCCGCGATTTGCATTTCGAGATAAGCAGCGGTGGCTCGCGCGATACGCTCAAGTAGTTCACGTACGACTGCAGGCTCCGTACGCAGCATTTCTTTGGCGTGCGAAATGTCGCCACGAGTGCGGCCTTCGATCATGTAACAAGCGAGCGTCCAGGGGGCGGCGGCGAAGCCGATCACGGGGACGTCCGGGCCAGCTTCGCGGCAAATAGCGCGAATCGCGTCTCCGACAAATTTGGTGTCGCGCTCGGGATCGAATTCGCGCAGACGGCGTACGGCGTCTGCATTTCGTACTGGATTCGAGAGCACCGGCCCGGAGTCGGGAACTTCCAGCGGCATGCCCATCGCTTCTGCGACGATCAAGATGTCAGAGAAAACGATGATGGCATCCACATCGAGCACGCGGAGGGGCTGTAATGAAACTTCGGCGGCTAATTCCGGCGTCTTGCAGATTTCGAGAAATGAGTGTTGGGCCCGGACGGCCTGATACTCCGGCAAGTATCGGCCAGCCTGCCGCATAATCCATACAGGGACGCGCTCGACCGGCTCGAACCGGCAAGCCCGCAAAAACAACTCTTTTTTGGTGAGGCTGGCGCGCGTCGTTTGATGCATAAGTTCTGTGCCATCATAGCAGATGGCGTAAACGCCCGCACGTATGCTGCGGCTTCCTACTATCGTGGTGGTTGGCGCGAATCGGCCCTATTCGGCGGTATAATGTGCGGGCAACCGGGAGCATCCACCCTTAATGGCACAACAACTGGGCTATCTGAGCCTGGCATTTTACGTGGCGAGCTTTCTTTGCTACGTCCGAAATTTGTACGTGCCCAACTTATGGGTGGGGCGCCTGGCTACATTACTTCTCGCCAGCGGCATCGTGGTGCAATACCTCTCGCTTTACCAACGCTCGATTGTGATTCAGTCTGTTCCTTACGATGACCTGTACGGATCCATGTCTCTTTTCGCTTGGCTATTAGGAATAACTTACTTGGGGCTAGAATTATTTCATCGCCAGCGTTCCGTGGGGCCTTTTGTGACGCTTCTGTTGGTTGCGTGGGTCGCGAGTCTCGGCTTCATCAGCGCCGGGGCGCCAACAGCGCGTCCGCCAGCACGAGGCGCTTTGTTTGCGTTCCACGTGACGCTGAATACCTGGGCTTACGCGGCTTTTGCGCTGTCATTTGTGCTTAGTTTGGTTTACTTAGTGCAGGATCAGGTTTTGCGTTCGAGGCGATTGGGCGCGGCGTTCTGGCGTTTTCCGGCGCTGGATGTACTGGACCGCATGGCGCGGAGTAGCGTTTATGTTGGCTTAGTGGCGCTGGCGTTCGGAGCGACGATGGGATTTGTGTGGGAACATCGGCTGCGCGGTACTTATTCGTTTGGCGATCCAAAAGTAATCGTCACGTTTGCGATTGTAGTGGTTTACGCTGCCTATTTGCTACTCTCGCGCAACGCCTCGTGGCGCGGCGCGCGCGCGGCCCTGCTATGCGCGATGAATTTCGTGATCGTACTGTTTAGCTATACTTTTGTGAATTTGTATCTGACAAAGTTTCACCGGTTCTTTTGATGGCTCCGCTGACGAAGACCAACTCGGGGCAGTCCGGCGCGATTCGCATTCAAGTCGCGCTGATTGGCTGCAACCATCGCACCGCGCCGGTGGAACTGCGCGAACGGATTACGTTTACTCCGCAGCAAGCTTTGCAAGCCGCCGACGAATTGCGCGACCGTGGAATTCTGGAAGAAGCGGTAGTGCTCTCGACTTGCAATCGAAGCGAATTGTATGGTGTCCCCAGCGATGCGAATTCTACGCCGGCGGAAGCCATGGAAGATTATTTCCGGTCTTTCCATCGTGTGGGCAGAGCGGATTTGGCGGGGCGCGTTTACCGCTGGACCGGGCCGGATGCGGTGCGGCATCTGTTTCGCGTGGCTGCGGGAGTGGATTCGATGATGTTGGGCGAAGCGGAGATTTTGGGACAGCTTCGCACAGCGTACAGTCAGGCGCTCGATCATGGCGCGACGGGGCCGGTGCTCAATCGCGTTTTTCAAGGTGCGCTGGAGGTTGGCAAACGCGTTCGAAGTGAAACGGAAGTTGGGACGCGACCGATGTCTGTCGCCCTCGCTGGCGTGAAACTTGCAGAGCGAGTGTTCGGAAATTTGAAAGGTCATTCGGCACTGATATTGGGCGCGGGAGGCGTGGCCGAGCAGGTGATCGAGTGCTTGCGCAATCGCGGGATTGGCAGCCTGCGCATCGTGAATCGTTCGCTCGACCGCGCGGCGGAGCTGGCAAAGAGGGTGGGCGGGGAAGCGATCGCTTGGGAGTCGCTGGAGACCGTGCTGGGACTTCCGGATATTCTCGTTACATCGGTTAGCTCCGCCGGGCCGGTTCTTACGCGGGAACTCTTAGAGCGCGCCATCGCCGCTCGCTCCGGGCGGCCGGTCTTCGTCGTGGACCTAGCCGTTCCGCGCAACGTGGCTCCAGAAGCGGCTGGCCTCTACAACCTTTATCTCTACAACATCGACGATCTCGGTGAAATCGTGGAGCAAAACAAAAAAGCGCGCGAGGCGGAAATTCCGCGCGCCGAAGCGATCATCTCCGAGCACATCGCGAAGTTCGAAGCCTGGCGCACGGCACTGGAGGCTGGTTCCATCGTTGACGACCTCCGCGGAAAATTTCACAAGCAGCGCGAATTGCTGATTCGCGAGAAATTGGCGGAGATGGATGACGTTTCCGCGGATGAAAGAGCGCGCATCGCGCACATCACGGAAGAATTGATCGAGCGGGTGCTGGAGCAGCCGTCGAGCAAAGTGCGTCATGGCCGCGGAATGCGTGGTCGACTGGCAGGGTTGGAAGCATTGCGGCACCTTTTCGGGCTGGATGAGGACAAAGAGTGAAGGCGTTGCGCATTGCCACGCGCGGCAGCGCGCTCGCTTTGTGGCAGGCAAATCACATTCGCGAAAGGCTCTTTCAGTTGCACGGCGTTGAATCCGAACTAATACGCATTCGGACGTCGGGCGATCACTTTCAGAGTGCGTCGATCGCTCAAGTGAGCGAGCAGGCCGGAACGAAAGGAATTTTCATTAAGGAACTGGAAGAAGCGCTGCTCGCGGGAAGGGCGGACTTGGCCGTTCATAGCATGAAAGATGTGCCTACGGAAACGCCCGCGGGGCTCGTGTTTCCGGGGATAACAAAACGCGAAGACGTTCGGGACTGTTTGATTTCACGCGATGGGAAGAAGCTGAAAGATTTGAAGGCTGGCGCGCGAGTTGGCACCAGCAGTCTTCGCCGGCAGGCGCAGCTTCTCTATTACCGTCCGGATATTCAGCCAGTCGACTTGCGCGGCAATGTAGACACGCGGCTGAAAAAGGTCGCGGCGGGCGAATTTGACGCGATTATTCTTGCTACGGCTGGCGTGAATCGTCTAGGAGCCACCGAGAAAATAACGGAAATTCTTGCGCCGGAAATTATGCTGCCGGCGGTGGGGCAAGGCGCTCTTGGAATTGAAACTCGCGCGGACGATCGTGAAACACTGGGTTTGGTTGCCGCGCTTGACGATCCGGAAAGCCATGCAGCCGTGACAGCTGAGCGTGCTCTGCTGCGCGAACTGGAGGGCGGCTGCCAGCTTCCTCTGGGCGCGTGGGCGCGAAAAGAAGATGACGAGTGGCGGCTGCAAGCATGTGTTTTTTCCGCGGACGGAAAAGAATTTATGCGCAAGGAATTACTGGGGCGGGTGGAAGATGCGGAAAAGCTTGGTACACGCCTGGGCCAAATCTTGATTGAAGCCGGTGCGGATAGAATTCTGCGCCTCGCGGGACGCTCCGTTGGGCGCGGATAAAAAGCCATTGAGAGGGAAGCGCGTAGTCGTGACCCGTGCGACGGAGCAGGCTCATGAACTGGCGCATTCGTTGGAAGCGCTGGGCGCGGAGGTTGTGTTACTGCCGACGGTAAGTTTCGCTGCGGTGGAAAATTCGCAAGCGCTGGATGCGGCTCTGCAAAATCTCGCGGAGTTCGACTGGATTCTTTTTACCAGCCAGAATGCGGTACGATTCTTTTCCCGGCGGATTCGTGAATTGAATTTGCAAGTGGCTGGACTACAAGAGCCGCGACCGATGGTGGCGGCAGTGGGTACGGCGACTGCGTCTGCAGCGACGCAAGAAGGATTTCGGGTGGATACAATTCCCAACAATCACAGCGGCGAAGCGCTCGCGCAGGAATTATGGGGCGCTATCGGCGACCGCAAGGTTCTGCTACCAAGAAGTGACCGCGCCGATGATCGTTTGCCGAAGGCCTTACGCGAAGCGGGAGCCAATGTGACGGAGATCGTTGCGTATCGTACGGCCGCGCCTGATTCGCTCGACCCGACAGTGCTGAAAAGTATTCGTGACGCTGAAGTAGACGCAATTGTCTTCGCCAGTCCCTCGGCGTTTCGGTTTCTCGCGGAATGTGTGGGCGGGGCGGAGCTTGCCGAGCTTTCGACGCGTGTGCAATTCGCGGCAATCGGTCCTACAACGGCGCGAGCGTTGCGGGAAGAAGGGATGCGCGTGGAAATTGAAGCTAGCCAATCGTCTGCCGCGGGGCTGGCGGATTCGATCGCGAAATATTATCAGCGGCAACATTCAGCGGCGAGGCCAGCGTGACATTTCCGGTACATCGTCCACGACGCTTGCGGCGCAGCGAAGCGCTTCGCGGCTTCGTTCGGGAAACACGGCTTAGCGTCGGTGGCTTGGTGTATCCGATGTTTGCTTGCCCGGGCACGAAGGTGCGTACCGAAGTGAGTTCGATGCCGGGGATCTATCAACAATCGGCGGACCAGATTGTGGAAGAATGCCGCGAAGTCGCGGGACTAGGAATCCCCGCGGTGATTCTTTTTGGTTTGCCCGAACACAAAGACGAACTTGCGTCGGAAGCTTACGACGCGAACGGTGCGGTGCAACGTTCTATCGAAGCGATACGTAATGCGAAACTCGACTTGCTGGTGATCACGGATGTTTGTTTATGCGAATACACCAGCCACGGGCACTGTGGCGTAATAAAAGACGAAGAAGTATTGAACGATCCGAGTGTGGCGATCCTGGCAGATGCGGCGCTCTCGCATGCGCGGGCGGGCGCGGACATTGTCGCGCCGTCGGACATGATGGACGGGCGCGTGGGTGCCATCCGCGAAAAGCTGGACGAAAACGGATTTGAGAACGTGGCGATACTTTCGTACGCCGCGAAATACTGCTCGGCGTTTTATGGTCCGTTTCGAGAGGCGGCGCAGTCTTCGCCGCAGTTTGGAGACCGGCGAAGCTATCAGATGGATCCGGCGAATGCGCGCGAGGCGTTGCGTGAGGTAGCGCTCGATTTGGAAGAAGGCGCGGACATGATCATGGTGAAGCCGGCGATGCCGTATCTGGACGTGATCCAGCGCGTGCGCGAGACATTCGACGTTCCGGTGGCGGCTTACAACGTGAGCGGCGAGTACTCGATGGTGAAAGCTGCGACACAACGCGGCTGGCTGGACGAGAAGCGCGTAGTGCTCGAGATTCTTACGGGAATTCAGCGAGCAGGCGCAGGAATGATCTTGACGTACCACGCGAAGGATGTTGCCCGCTGGTTGAAGGCCTGCTAACCCACTGACCTGCCGATAGTAAACTTTTGCACTGAAATTTCGTACCTGCTCAGTGTTCCTGCATGGACGCGAGGCTTTCGTGGGCTGCCGCGATGGCACGGTCGATGTCCACGTCTGTATGGGCGGCGGAGACGAACAAGGCTTCGTATTGCGAAGGCGCTATGAAGATGCCGCGGGTCAACATATTTTGGAAAAACGCGGCGAAGCGCGCCGAGTTGGATTTCTTGGCGTCAGCGTAGTTGCGCACTGGTCCATCAGTGAAAAACATGGTGAGCAATGAACCGGCGACATTCACTTCGCCGGGAAGCTTTGCTTCTTTCAATGCGGAACGCAAACCTTTTGCTAGATGCTCGGTTTTGCGATTCACGTCCTCGTAAAATCCCGGAACTTCGAGCTTGGGAAGCGTGGCGAGTCCCGCGCGCATCGCTAGTGGATTTCCGGAAAGTGTCCCGGCCTGATAAATGGGTCCGAGCGGCGCGATGTGTTCCATGATTTCGCGTTTACCGCCGTAGGCCGCGACGGGCAGGCCGCCGCCGATAATTTTCCCCATCACGGTGAGGTCGGGATCGATCTTGAAAACGCTTTGCGCACCGCCGTAGGCGAGGCGGAAGCCGGTGATTACCTCGTCAAAGATCAGAAGCGATTTTTCCTTTTTTGTGA
This sequence comes from Candidatus Acidiferrales bacterium, assembly GCA_049693615.1. GTDB lineage: Bacteria > Acidobacteriota > Terriglobia > Acidiferrales > UBA7541 > Palsa-295. The sequence goes on from JBAVQB010000029.1 coordinate 407,231, forward strand.
TGGCGCGCAAGCCTTCGAGAAAACCGGGCGCGGGCGGGACTACTCCCATATTTGCGGCTACCGGCTCGACAATCACAGCTGCAATCTTGCCGGAATATTGTTTGAAGATTTTCTCGACGCCATCCAGATCGTTATAGGGAGTGTTCAGCGTGAGACTGGCGAAGGCGTCGGGAACGCCGGGAGAAGCGGAGATGCCGAGGGTGGCAAGTCCGGAGCCTGCTTCGGAAAGAAAACTGTCGGAGTGCCCGTGATAGCAACCTTCGAATTTGACGATCAGGTCGCGGTGGGTAAATCCGCGCGCCAGGCGGATGGCGGACATGGCGGCTTCTGTGCCGGAATTTACGAAGCGAACCATTTCCACCGACGGAATCGCTTTGGTGATTTTTTCGCCGAGTTCTACTTCGAGCGGGGAAGTCATGCCGAAGCTGGTGCCGCGCGCGGCCTGATCGGAAATGGCGGCAACGATGTCAGGATCCGCGTGACCTAGAATCAAGGCGCCCCAGGAACACACGAAGTCGAGATACTCGCAGCCGTCCACGTCGAAAAGGCGCGCGCCTTTGGCGTGGTCAATTACAAGCGGGGTGCCACCTACGGCGCGGAATGCGCGGACCGGGCTGTTCACTCCGCCCACGAGAGTCTTTTTGCCCCGTTCGAAAATTTCTGTTGAACGTGGGCGGTCGTTTTGAGCTTTGGATTCTTTCGGGTCCCTCATTGTTCCGCTAGCCATGGTAAGGAGCTTGTTCCCTCGATTGATAGAGCTTAGTCGTGTTTTGTATCTGTCATCTTAAAGAGGCGCAACCTCCAGCGCAAGCGCGGTGGCATGTTCGAGGCGCGCGTACCACGGACATGCGCGAAACCCAAGCTAAGTGAAGACCAAAATCGGCGATGTTGTTGCGTTGGGCGAAAGAAGCTCGAAGGCAGATTTATGCATCCCGCCATATGGCCGGGAAACATTTTTCCGATTGCCCCGAAAGTAAAGGCATTATTCGGGTTTAAAAAACATCCATGTGCTTGCCATTCATTGCAAATAAACGAGTTAGTGCCTCCGTGGGATGGCGCTGGCAATGCTTTCAAACATATGCACTTAGGCCAGGAGCGCCCCTTCGATGCTGTTGGCGGTTGCGGTCTTCTTATTACAATTTCAAGCAGCGGTCCCGACTGGGCTGTCGCCATTGTTGGCGCCTGCGGCGGACAGCTCGGCGTCCGCGGATCGTACGCACACAATAATTGTGGACCCGACTGTGAATTCGGCCAATCCAAATCCGGATGCGCACGAAAAACTGGCCGGAGAATCGAGCTCTCTTTCTCGGGCCGCTCCACTGAAAATGGATTCGATTTATTCGGACGACAAAAGCGCTCAGCCGGCTTCGACCGGCGTGTTGGTGGCGCAGAATTCACAACAGTTTTCGACAATTCGGATTCCGGAAACGAATGATAAGCGATATGCAATTCGTTCGGCGGAATCGACGCCTGCGCGACGAAACTGGCTGGTGCTTTCGGTGCTGGAACATGGCGCCGCAACATTAGACGCTTATTCCACGCGCCAGGTGATCTCTCGCGGCGGTGTCGAAGAGGATCCGCTCGTGCGACCGTTTGCACATTCTCCGGCCATTTATGCGGCGTTACAAGTGGCACCGGTTTTATTTGACGCGTTGGCGCGACACATGCAGCGCAGCCAATATCGCTTTGAACGGCGTGCCTGGTGGGTGCCGCAAACGGCGAGCACGGGGGTGTCGATTTTTGCAGGAGTTCACAATCTAAATTTGAAGACGCATCCATAACGATTTTGGTTTGGCGAGTTTGCAGCAATCTTTCTCTGGCGGGGAAAGATCAGCAAAGGACACCCGGTTTCACTCTCCCGGGTGTCCTTTTTATTTTACGGGTCACTTCGGGAAGCCGGCCGCTGCGTGCGCCGCCGAGGGAGTGGAGCCAGCCATGCGTTTTTCGGTCCAATCCGCGGCGCGGCGCGAAGCTTCCACCGCCGCATAGACCAGAGATTCAGGTCCCACGGAATCCGTGTTGGCAAAAACGACGCGCTCGAGCGGCTGGTTCGCCACCGGAATTACTTTGGTGAAGATTCCGGGAGCGGACAAAAACATAGGGTGGCCCCGGCGATAGACGTGTACTTCGATAGGATCGGCGGAGAATTCGGGCAGAAGTTTTTGAAAATCGCGCAAAACATTCTGCGCTATTTTTTGGCAACCTGAGATTTGCAAGAGCTTGTCGCGGTGTAACTCGGATACCGGCGTGTAGAAGGTGAGGATGTCGTTCTTTTGTTTGTAACCCGGCTGGTTATGCATCACCCAATCCGCGACGACCACATCGCAAAACGTAGTTCCAGGGCACCAGGTATCGTACGCGCGGTTGTACACAGACTTGTCGTAGATCATGTTGATGACGAGATAGGGGCAATAGCGGAACGACCTCATCGCGTCTGTTTGATCGTCGGAAAGGCCCGACACGATTCTTGAGGTGATGAACTTCGGTGTAGCCATCACTACGAATTTCGCGGCAACGGTATGCAACGCTTTGTCTTGCATGTAGGTAACGTGAACTTCGGTTTTCTGCGGGTCCACCGAAACGATTGTCGCGCCGGCAATCATTCTGTCGGCCGATTTCACTTGAAGAGTTTGGATGAGTTTTTGCGCCAGGGTAGCGTTCCCTCCGGGCAGCGTGATACGCGAATCGTGCTCGGCTGCGCCGGCCATGTCGCTTAATTCGTCGAGGGCTACCATGGTTGAGGTGTCGTCCGAAGTCGCGCCGTAATTGGAAGGGCCATAGGTGTCCCACCAAAGCTTTACTTCTGGTGCGTAGGATTTTAAATACTTCGAGAGCGGAGTGTTGTCGAATTGTTTCTGATTTTTGTCAGCGGCCAGTACCAGCATGTCTTTTCGGAATTTTTTGAAACTTTCGCGCACGGAAACGGGATAGGGAAGTTCGTCGAGACCAGTGCCCCAGGTATCGGCCACCCATTTGCCGTTTACGATGGTTGGATCCGGACATTTGATCGGTAGCGGAGCCAGGCCCAATTCGCGCGCGAGGTGATCGCTGGCGGTCCCGGTGTAGTCAAACGCAGAACCGGTACAGAATGGCTGGCCCTCATACTCTTCCATCGTTGCGTTGCCGCCCCAATGCGCTTCTTTTTCCAGCAACAGAAAGTCGTAGGCCTGCAGAAAATAAGCTGCACTTAATCCGCTAACGCCGCCGCCGACGATCACGACGTCGTGGTGTTTTGAAACGGGAGGCTTCGCGAAGATGTGACCGTCGCGTACCTGATGGCAAATTTCGTAATGGTCGCCGTCAACCTGCGGCGCAGGCAAATCTTCCGCGGCTAGGAGCGACAAATCTACGGGGCATCCGGCAGCCATGGAGCCAACCACGATAAACTTCAGGAAATCCCTGCGACTATCGGTCATTAACTTTCTCCTTCGAGAGATGAAGGCAACAAGGCTGTCGCCGTTTGGACATCGCCGGCGCTTTGCGCGCGTGTTCGCAGCCGGTACCAGATAAGAATTGTGGCGATGGAGAACAAGAGAATCAGTGTGGAGATTGCGTTTATTTCAGGCGTGATTCCGCGGCGAAGGCGCGACCAGATTTCCAGCGGCAGCGTGTTGTCGCGCCCAATCAGGAAAAAAGTTACCGCGATTTCGTCCAGCGACAACGTGAAAATCAGGAGAGCTGCGGCAATCAGCGAGACTCGTAGGTTGGGAAACGTGATTCGCCAGAAAGTTTTCCAGTGATTCGCGCCCAAGTCCAAGGAGGCTTCTTCCTGCGCGCGATCCATTTTCTGGAGTCCAGCGAAAATCTCGGTAGTGGCAACCGAAATCAACGCGGTGCCATGGCCCAGGATCACAGTAACCAAACTGAGCTTCATGCCCACGCCGACGAAGAGCATCAGGAGCGAAAGACCGGTGATGATTCCGGGAAGAATTAGCGGGAGAAGGACGAGCCGCCGGAACAGAGCTTTTCCAGGAAACTGAGAGCGGTCCAGGGCCAAGGCCGCTGGCAAGCCAAGGCCAAGCGCAATGGCCACGGCCACGGCTGCGACAATTACGCTGTTGAGGACGGCATCCCAAAGAGCCGAGTCTGCAAAAAGCTGGCGATACCAGTCGAAGGTCCAGCCAGACGGAGGAAAACCTCCGACGCCCGAGCCATTGAATGAATACACGATCAAAACGACGATGGGGAAATACAGAAAGAGGTAGACAAACAACGCGTAAGCGCCGAGAAGCGGAGAGCGCGAGGGCTGAAATGCGCCGCTCATGAAATTGTGAACCTTTTTTCCAAGCGCTCGGTGGCGAAGAGGAGCGTCACAACCAGCAGGAGCATGCAGAACGAAATCGCGGCGCCGAGCGGCCAGTTGTAAGCGGCGCCGAACAAGCTGACCACAATGTTGGAAATCATGATGCCGCTGGGGCCGCCCACGAGCAAGGGAGCGAGAAAATCTCCGAGCGTGAGCACGAATGCAAAGGTCGCGCCCGCCAGGATTCCCGGAAGCGAAAGCGGCAAGGTCACGCGCAGAAAAGTGGAAAATGGAGACGCGCCCAGATCGTGCGACGCTTCAACAAGGTTGCGGGGGACGTGCTCGAGCGAAGCGTAAATCGGTAAAAATGTGAACGGCGTGTAGATGTGCGTGAGCGTGAGTATGACGGCGAAAGGGCTGTACAGGAAAAACTCAACTGGCCGATGGGTGATGTGAAGATACTGAAGAAATCCGTTCAGCACACCGTCGCTTCCAAGAATCGTTTTCCAGGCATATCCACGCACCAGGTAGCTGGCCCACAACGGAATGATCACAAGTTGGTAGAGCAGATCTTTGCGTTTTGCAGCATGGAAAGAGAGGTAATACGCGAGCGGATAGCCGAGCAGGAGAGCTAGCAAGGTTACCGCGCCGGCAATTCTGATGGAGCGGAGTAACACGGTTAGATAGAGCGAATTCCGAAATAGCTGCGCATAATTTTGCAGGTTCCAGTTGTGAACGATCGTTTGCAGCGACGAAACGGACCAGAAGCTGTAGCAGAAAAGAATCGCGTACGGCACCAGAAGAAAGAGGGTGACCCACAATAGCGGCGGGATAGTCACAGCCGATTTGTATGCGCGAGAATACATATTTTATGTGCCGCTGTTCTCGATCACGCGCACCGCATCATTGGCGTTGAATTCGAATTTCTGCTGGCCGCTTAGCGAGCCTGGACTGGCAACGCGCGCGCGTAGCACGTACGAAACGCCGCAATCGATTTCGAGCAAATCCATGGCGCCGCCGAAAGTTTGGTTTTTGATTTGGCCTTGAAAGTAGACCGTAGCTCCCGAGGCTGTGGCAGGTTGAGCAGCAGAAGCGAGACGTATGGATTCAGGCCGCAGAGAAAACGAGGCCAGCCCTGATGGTCCTGCTGTTCGCCACGCGATCGGGCCAGCAGAAGCGGTTCCTTCGTGAACTTCGGCACGCAGCAGATTTGTCTGGCCGATGAATTGAGCGGCGTAGGCCGTTTTCGGGCGTCCGTATATTTCGCGCGGCTCCGCAACTTGTTCGAGCCTTCCGGCTCGCAAGAGGGCAATGCGATCTGAAAGTGCCATGGCCTCTTCCTGATCATGGGTGACGAAAATAAAAGTGATGCCTACCTCGCGCTGCAAGGATTTCAGCTCAATCTGCATCTGGCGGCGAAGATTGGCATCGAGCGCTGAAAGAGGTTCGTCCAGCAGCAGGACGCGAGGCCGATTGACGAGCGCGCGCGCCAGGGCCACGCGCTGTTGCTGTCCGCCGCTCAACCGCGAGGGAGCAGAACGCTCAAATTCGCTCATCTTTACCATGGCCAGCGCTTGCGTGACGCGGCTGGGGATTTCGTTGCGCGGCGCGCCTCTCGCTCGCAGTCCGTATGCGACGTTTTCAAAAACGGAAAGATGGGGAAAAATTGCGTAACTTTGAAATACGGTATTTACTTGCCGCCGGTACGCGGGAATTTCGTCGAGACGCTCTCCGCTCATCCAGATTTCGCCACCATCCAATTGTTCAAATCCCGCAATCAGGCGAAGAAGAGTGGTTTTGCCGGAGCCGCTTTCACCGAGGATGGTAAGGAATTCGCCCAAGGCTACTTCGAGAGAAATTCCGCGAAGTACCGGGCGTTTAGCGAATTGTTTTTCAACGTTTCGTATGGAGAGCAGCGCGTCGGAAGGAGCGCGTTCAACCGACGCGGATGTAAGCGCAACGCTCAAGAACGGTCTCCATAAGAGTAGAGGTATCCGGAAGCCGCCATGGTGCCGGCCGAAAAGCTGCAAGGGGCGCCGTGACGCCTGAAAGAAATCGAAATCACTGGGCGGCCTTCACTTCATTCCAGATTTCGTTGTACTTGTCGCGACGCGGATACTGTTGCCAGAAATAAATGTGGGTCATGTATTCATCCACGTTATCGAGATGAAGAGATTTTTTCTGGTCCTCGCTCATGAACTGCGCCGACTGTGGATTTGCGGGATCGTAACCGGTGACGTCTGCGACGAGTTTCTGCGTCTTCGCTTCAATCATGTATTCCAGAAAGTCCGTGGCCAACTCTTTGTTATCGCTTGCCGAGGTGATCATCAGATGGTCGATCCATCCGGTAGTATTTTCTTTGGGGATTGTTTCACCGATGGGGAACCCGACTTTGCGCAAATTATTGGTCATCAGCGGCCATCCCATTCCGGCAACAATTTCGTGATTCTCAAACAGGTTGGTAAGCTCGCCCCCGGTGGCCCACACTTTGCGAATATTCGGTTTCAGCTCGATCAGTTTTTTCTTGACGTTGTCGAGCTCCTGATCGGTCAGGTTGTAAAGATGGCTCGGATCCGGTTTGTCGTAGCCCAGGACCTGCGCGGCCATGCAGATGGTTGAAAGGTCGTCCCACACGGAAATTTTTCCTTTCAGGGTGGGATCCCAGAGCACAGACCAGCTGTCCGGCGGGGACTTGAAATATGTGGTGTCGTATAGCAGGGGATTCGGGCCCCACACGAAGGGCACGCCATAAACCTTTCCGTTCACATGCACCAGCGGCGCGTCGCGCAGCCGGGCAGAGAGCTGCGAATAAGAAGGAAGCTTTGAAAGATCGAGCGGCGCGGCCAAGCCCGATGCGGCGATGGAAGTGACCACATCGCTCGAAGGGGAAATCACGTCGTAATTGCTGGCGCTGCCTCCTCGCAGCTTTGCTACCAGCTCGTCGCTGGTGCCCATGTACGCGGCCGTTATTTTGCAATGATGCGATTCTTCGAACCCGCGTACGAATAACGGATCAGCGTAGCCTTCCCATACCAGTAAACTCAGAGTGGGCGTTTTCCTTGAGCAGCCCGCAGTGGCGAAAAGCAGGGCGGCGGCGACGAGCGAAGTTGGTATCAAACTTTTTCTCATGGTTATGATTCCGCTTCCTTCTAACTCCGAATTTTGAGTACTTCCCAGCACGCTCGTCCTGAGCGGTGCTTACCGCGCGCTCATCTTCGATCCCATGCAGGTCCCAGCGGTTTGCAACATCTAAAATGTTGGCGGCGTGTTCACCCACAGAACAAGCGTTTCTTTCTTTCCGGAATTCCTCCAGTGATGCTCGTTACTACTTTCAAAATAAAAACTATCTCCTTCTTCTAGCGTGTGTTTTTCGCCGCCATCCAACACAATTTCCAGCGAGCCGCGCAGGATGTAAAGAAATTCCTCGCCCTCGTGCGCATAGGATTCTCCGCTGCCAGCTGATGGGGCGATGCGGAATAGATGTGGCTCCATCATGGCGGTGCTGCCCCAGGAGAGAAGCTCCATGCGAACGCCAGGACCGGCTTCCAGAACTTTTCTATCTGACGGTCGTACGCGTCCTGGATTGGCATCGGACGGGTTAAAAAGCGAAAGAATATTCACGCGGTAAAAGCGTGCGAGCCGCCGCAGCGTGGCAACGGAGGCGGTCATCTGGCTGCGTTCCAAGGCGCTTAGAAATCCGACTGAGACATTGGCCGCTCGAGCCACTTGCAATAGCGATGCTTTGCGCTCCAATCGCAAACGCCGCAAACGCGGACCAACCGGGCTCGCTTTAGGACGGCTGCTCGGGTGCGGCAACATTTTTTGGGTCTTCAAAAGATGAACGATGGCGGGTGCGTTCATTCCTCGCGCACGCCGCAGGAACTGCGCACGTTTCAAGATGCGGAGGTCTGCGGGCGTGTACATACGATAGCGGCTGCGCGTGCGGACGGGAGAAACCAGTCCGAGATTTTCCCAGGAGCGAAGAATGGACGGTGAAATTCCCACCATTCGCGCTACGTCTCCAATGCGCAATTGACCGTTGGCGCGCGCTTTCTTAGGCGAACGCTTGTGAGGCGGAGTCAATTCAATTTTCCCTTGACAACCCGTGGGCCTTCTTCTAAGGTTCGCGGATTATAGTAAGGTTTTTTCCAAAGCTGCAACCGAAAAAAGTTGGGGTGAGGCGTCTCGGGGGGAAGGTGGCGCCAGCTTTTCCTAGAGGAGCGGCGATGACTTCGAAAGCATGGGCACGGGTGTGTCTATTTGTGTTTGTGGCGTACCTTTCGAGCGGGTCGGCTTGGGCGCAAACCAACGGAACAATTCGCGGAACAGTGGTGGATCAAAGCGGCGCGGTGGTGCCTGGAGCTGTCATTAGCGTGACGCTAACCGGAACGGACACGACTCGTACTGCCACGGCGGACAAAGATGGCGCGTTCGACATTCCCGAATTGGCGGTGGGGAACTACGACCTCACAGCTGAGGCTAAAGGCTTCAAGAAATTTGTTTCCAAAGATATTGTCGTCACCATCGGTCACGTAAACTTCGTCACGGTAAGCCTTCAGCTTGGCGGTTCCACGGAGACGGTGACAGTGGAAGCGAACGCTGCGCAGGTAGAGACAACCAGCACTCAAATTGGCGCAGTTTTGACGGATGCTTCGATTCGTGAATTGCCGCTCAGTACGCGAAATGCTTACGAATTACTGCAATTGCAGCCCGGCGTTCAATCTCAATTAGGCGCAGACCTCTTCTACGGCAGCGACAATCCCGGGGTGGTTTCGGTCAACGGCGGTCGCGGCCGATCAAACAACTACATGGTAAACGGCGGCGATGGCAACGACATCTTTGTGAACGGTCCGGCAATTCAACCGTCGCCCGACGCCATTGAAGAGTTCCGCGTGATCACGAATACATTTGATGCGGAGTATGGCCGCAACTCCGGATCAGTCGTCAACGTGGTGACGAAATCCGGGACCAATTCGGTTCATGGGGATTTCTACGAATTTCTTCGCAACCAAGCGTTAAACACCAAGGGATACTTCGACCCGCGCGTGCCTGATTACAAGCAGAATCAATTTGGAGCCACAATTGGCGGGCCGATCAAGAAAGACAAAACATTCATTTTCGGTTCGTACGAGGGCAACAGGCTGGTTCAAGGAACTCCTTCGGGGAACGTATTTCTTCCAACTTCTGACGAAGCGGACGGCAACTTTGGAGGCGCACTCGGCGGCGCGCTGAACGATCCATACTTCGCAAATCTCCTCGGAAATCGCACAACAGGCAGCTCGACGGGTATGACGTGTAATTCGGCTGCGATCGCTGAGCAAACCGCGAAGGGAGTGTCGCCCATCGGCGTTACTGGTGCTGTCGGGCAACCCTATTCGGCAATTTTCCCGGGCGGCGTAATCCCGACAGAATGTTTTGACCCTACGGCGGTCGCTCTTTACAACGCCTACGTCGCTCCAGTTGGAACGGGGCAGGTGCAGACGATTCCAAATCTGGACCAGCGCGACGATCAATTTACGATTCGCTTCGATCACAAGATCACGCAGTTTCAACAATTCAGCGCGTACTATTATTTTGATGACGACAATCACACCGAGCCGTTTGCTTTTTTCCAGGCAGCAGGGGCGAACGTTCCAGGTTTCGGATCGCGGTTCAAAACCCGCGTGCAACAGTGGAATCTAAGCCATACCTGGACGTTGGGCTCCACGGCGATCAACGAATTCCGATTTAACTATTTTCGTGAGGCGCAAAGGACTCTGAATCATCCACTCAGCACCTTCGCCAGTGTCCAGGATACTTGTGTAACCATCGCTCCCAGCAATTGCTTCGCCGATCCCAGCCTGCCCCCCGGCGCGGGCATCACCACTGATTTGCCCGGGAGAGTGGGCGTTCCTTACATCAGCGTTTCGGGCGGGTTCGCGATTGGCAACAATTCCGAAGGCGAGCTGCCACAGGTTGGAAATACATTCCAGTGGACAGACAATTACACGAAGATTCTCGGAAAGCACACCACGAAATTCGGAGTTGACGTCCGACGCGAGCGCTTCGATCAGTTCCTTTTCTACAACATCAACGGCTTGTTCACCTTCGACAATACCGCCTCGGGCGACGCACCGTCTGGGCCCAATGATGCCTATCCGAGTTATTTTCTCGGCACGCCGGTGACGTATTCCCAAGGCGCCGCGCAGGGCGAAAATATTCGTAACACCAACTTCTATTTGTTCGCTCAAGACAGTTACAAAATAAAGCCTAACGTCACGTTGAATTATGGCCTGCGCTGGGAGTTAAACACTCCGTACTACGATACTGGCAATCGGCTCCAGACTTTCCGTCCCGGCCAGTTGACCACCCAGTATCCTTGTTTCACCTATACATCCGGATCTATTGCCGCTGGGATTCCTCCAGGCAGTTGTAGTGAGAACAGTCCAAATAATTCGGTAAATCCGGTGGGATTGGTATTCCCCGGCGATAAGGGAGTCCCCCGCGGTTTGACCTCGACGGATTACAAAGGCTTCGCGCCTCGCATCGGTCTGGCGTGGAGCCCCGGTTGGACCGACGGCTGGCTTGCGAAACTTACCGGCGGCCCCGGCAATTCCAGTGTGCGCATGGGATGGGGGCTTTTCTACAATCCGATCGAACAGTTGGTCCTGGAGCAGTTCAGCGCTGAGCCACCGTTCGGTGGAAGCTCATTCTTGTCGAGTCCCTTATTCAATACACCTTTCATCGGACAGAGCGGTGCCCAGTCACCGAATCCGTTCAGCGGTGTGATCAACCAGACTCCCACGACACCGTGCCCCGCTGCGGGAGGCCCTCCTGGTTGCGTTGACTGGGCCTCGTTCCGGCCAATATTACTGTTCGGGGAATTTGCTCCGCATCTGAAGACACAATATGCCGAGCAATATAACCTCACGCTCGAGCGCCAAGTGTCCAAGTCCATGGTTGCGCGCATAGCCTACGTGGGCACGCAAGCTCATCATCTTCTCGCGTCGCACGATATAGATTATGGTCATGCGGAAACGTGTCTTGAGTTAAATGAGATTAGCGCCGGTTCTTGCGGAACTTTCGGTTCAGACAGCCCATATTTCGTGCAACCCGGTACGAAGATTCCAACTTATATAAACCCGCCGGGAGGTCCGCCCACAACGTGCAGCGGATTATATTTGCCTTATAACGCAGGAGCGGGAGGCAATTGCCTTCCGGCGGGAACCGTTGTTGGTCCGAGTGGAGTAACTCTCGTCGGACTCCGAAAATATTCTTCGCCAAATTGCCAGCCTCTTACTGGAACCGGGTGTCCACCGGACGGTGTGCCTGTTTTCAGCAATATTTTCGCTGAAGATACGATTGCAAACTCCAACTACAATGCGCTGCAGGTGTCGCTGGACAGAAGTATGTCTCATGGACTGCTTTTCTCCGGTTCTTACACATTCAGCAAAGCGATCGATCAGGGCGCGTCTTTCGAAAACGAGCTGGATCCGCTGAATTTTAATTTCACTCGCGGACTGTCACTGCTTAGCGCCAAGCATCGGTTCGTGTTCAGCCCCGTCTGGGAAATTCCAGTCCCCAAGTACGACGGCTTCAAGGGCAAGGCCGTGAACGGCTGGGGCGTGTCCGCGATCGTCACCTATCAGAGCGGTTTCCCGATTCGTATTCAGGATGAGGACGACTCAGAACTGATGAGCAGCATCTTCTTTGAAAGCGCGAATACTCCCACTTTGATCGCTCCTTACCAAAGGGTGAACCCAAAAGTTCAACAAGATTTTGGAGTCGGACCGGGAAACTATTATTTCAATCCCAATAGCTTTTCCGACGGAACAGTGCCCGGCTCGCCTGTGCCTTTGGGAACTTTCGGCAACACGCCCCATTCGCTCTGTTGCGGACCTCCCATCAGCAATACTGATTTAGTGATTTCGAAGAAGACCCCTATCAATGAAAGATGGAACACGGAGTTTCGCGCGGAGTTCTACAATGCCTGGAATCACACGCAACTGAACAATCCGGACGGAGATTTCTCCGATTCGACCTTCGGCCAAATTCTAAAGACACGCGAGGATCCGCGGGTCATGCAGTTTGGATTGAAAGTTCTGTTCTGAGAAGGTTCCGCGGGGTTTGGCAGAGCGAGAGTGTCGCCTGGGCGGCGCTCTCGCTTTGTTGCGTAGAGGCAAATTAAACGAGCTGATTCAGCCGATTGGAAAGAGTTGTGAAAATATTTGTTTTGGGCGCCGGGATGATGGGGCGCGCAGTTGTTTACGATCTCGGCCGCGCGCGTGACGTGAAAGCCATTGCCGTGGCGGATTTCGATCGCAGCCGCGCCCACGAAGTCGCGCGCACGTTTGGCCGCGGCAAAGCTCGGGCGCATTTTGCAGACGTGCGAGACACCCAACATCTGGCCAAGCTGGCTCGCGGTTACGATGTTTTGTTGAATTGCACGCAATACAATTGGAACCTGGATGTGATGCGCGCCGCGTTCGCTGCTCGCGTAAATTATATGGACCTCGGCGGCCTGTATCACATGACGCGCAAGCAATTCGCGCTGGACAAGGATTTTCGCCGAATCGGACGCATCGCTATACCGGGAATGGGAGGCGCACCGGGAATTACAAACGTGATGGCGCGTGCGCTGGCTGATCCACTCGACAGAGTGGACGCGATTCGGGTTTATAACGCGGGCGCCGATGAGCAGCACTACGACAGCCCTATCGCTTACACCTTTTCCATTGCTACGATATTGGATGAGCTGACCATGCCGCCCATAGCGTTCGAACGAGGCCGCTACGTGGAAAAGCCGATGCTTTCCGATCCCGAGCCCGGAAAATTTCGCGCGCCAATCGGCTCCATCACTTTGCGCAATTCGATTCACTCGGAACTTGGCACGCTGGCGGAAAGTTTTCGGCACAAAGGCGTGAAAGAAGTATTTTTTAAGATTAACTATGATCCGCGCCTGGTGAATCTCGTTCGCGATCTGGATCAAGCTGGCTTTACCAGCCGAGAGCCAGTAACGGTGAACGGAACGCGCGTAGCGCCTCGCGCCGTTCTTTTGTCGCTGATGCAGCAACGTGCGCCGAAGAAAACGGCGCGCGATGTGGAGGCCTTGCGCGTGGTCGTGATCGGCCGCAGCAAGAACCATCGCGTTGCTTCTGCCATGGAAATGTGGGCGGATCATTCCACGCGTCCGCAGCTTTCGGCCGTTGCTCGCGATACGGGATTTCCGGCGGCGATTGCTGCGGCGATGCTTGCCCGCGGCGAAATTCGCGGCACAGGCGTGCAGGCGCCGGAGAATGTGGTGCCGCCGCAACCATTTTTCGACGAGCTGAAGAAACGCGGCTTCACGTTCCGGCGGTGGAAATTAAATCCTCACAAGATTTAGCGTCAAATCTCATGGCCGTTAGCCGGCCGACGTTGTATGGAGAAAGTCATGCACGAAGGTCTCGCCAAAGAAATCGCAACCTACGAAAAGCGCACGCCGCGCTCTCGGGAAGCGCACAAACGCGCGGAAAATCGCTTGCCTCTCGGTGTCGCCAGCAACTACCGCGCTTACGATCCCTATCCAATCTTTGTTCGCGACGGAAAGGGCGGGCACATTCACGATATCGATGGCAACGAGTACATTGATTTCAACCTTTGTTTCGGCGCGCTGATGGCGGGCCACTGCAATCCGGCCGTAATCGGTGCGGTGCAGAAAAAACTCGGGACCGGAACGATGTTTGGGATGCCACACGACATGGAGTGGGAGCTGGCGGAAGAAATCTGCAAGAGATTTCCCGTCGAGATGGTGCGCTTCAGCAATAGTGGTACGGAATGCACCATGCACGCTGTGCGTTTGGCGCGCGCTGCAACGGGCCGCGATAAAATTATCAAGATTGAGGGCGGCTATCATGGTCTGCACGATGCCGTGCTCGTTTCGGTGAAGCCGAAAGCGGAAGAAGTAGGCGATCCCAATTTTCCGGCGTCCGTCCCCGGCGGCGCCGGAATACCCAAGGGCACGTTGCAAAATACCGTGATTGCCCAGTTCAACGACGTGGCGGGAGTCGAACGACTCTTCACGAGGTATCCTGGAGAAATCGCTGCCGTCATCGTGGAGCCGATCATGATGAACGTCGGCATTCTGATGCCGGACGAGGGCTATCACCAGGCGCTTCGCGAAATCACGAAGAAAAATGGCGCGCTGCTGATCTTCGATGAAGTGAAAACCGGGGCAAAACTTGCTCGCGGCGGCGCTTGCGAATATTTTGGAATCAAGCCGGACATTGTTTGCCTGGCGAAATCCATCGGCGGCGGATTCTCGCTGGCAGCCTTCGCGTCCACGCGGGCGGTGATGGGGCTTATTTCCGACCATAAAGTTTTTCACGGCGGCACGTACAACACGAACCCGGTGGCCATGGCCGCCGGACTCGCCACTTTCAGAGAAGTGCTGACCCCGGCAGCTTACGAGCACGTAAATCGTCTGAACAAGAAATTGCTCGATGGCTACAACAAGGAAATCAGGAAGACCGGATTGACGGCCTACGTCGTTAGCGCCGGCTCGAATGGCTCGCTGATGTTTTGCCCGAAGCCCATTCGGAATTACCGCGATTGGCTGAAAGTTGACAGCGAATTGTGGCGGCATTATTGGTTTGCGATGGTGAATCGCGGTGTGATGGCCCAGCCTTATTGGTGGGACGAGCAGTGGACGGTGTCCGTGGCGCATACCGAAGCTGACATCGATCGTCATCTCGCGGTTTTCGCGGAGATTGCTCCGGCGTTGGCGAAGGCTCAAAAAGAGCCGCACGCCGCCGCAAGTAGCGCGCACTAGGGCCGACCGATTGTCTACCCGCGCTCGCTGCAAAGCCTTTGTGAACAGCGCGTCTTTCGTTTATCGAGGAGCCGTTGGCAGAATTAATCTCGCCGCAAACCGAGACCGCGCATCTGAAACGGGCGCTGGGGCGCTGGGACCTCGTCGCGCTATTTGTCGTCGCTGTTTTCAACCTCAACGTGGTGCCGAGCATTGCTGCAAACGGCGGCGTCACGGTTTGGCTCTGGATCATTTCGCTTTTGCTTTTTTTCTGGCCCCAAGGCATTGCCGTGATCGAGTTGGCGCATCGCTATCCCGGAGAAGGCGGCGTTTATCTTTGGGCCAAAGAAGTTTTCGGCGAGTTTCACGGATTTTTGTCCGGCTGGTGCTATTGGACGAACAATATGATGTACGTCCCCACCGTGATGCTTTACTTCGTTGGCGTGTCCGTGTTCGTTTTCCCAAGCCATCAATACTTGGCGGACAACAAGTTGTTCGCTGTGTCGGCATCGCTGGGGCTGCTGGCAATTCTGGTGGTTCTGAATATTGTGGGGCTTGGGGTTGGAAAATGGATTAACAATTTGGGCAGCATCGGCACGGTGGTGGCGGCGGGCGTGCTGGTAGGTTTGGGCGTCATCGTTTGGCTGCGCTATGGAACTACTGTTAGCACGGAGGATTTTCGGATTCCGGCGAATCCGCGATTCCTGCTGAATTCCTTCGGAGTGATTTGTTTTGGGCTGGTCGGCCTCGAGCTTGCTTCGGTGATGGGCGACGAAATTAAGGATCCGGGGCACACGTTGCCGGGAGCGGTGGTGTGGGGCGGAGTGATCTCGGGCCTGCTTTACATTGCGACTACTCTCACGCTGTTGGTGGCGGTGAGCAAAAACGAAATTAACGTGTTGCAGGGAATCGTGCAGGCTGTGAGCCACATGGCGCAAAAAGTCGGGGTCGTATGGATCGTCGCGCCGTTCGCGTTCATGCTGAGCATATCGATCGCTGGAATTGGTTCTGCGTGGCTGGCGGGGTCGGCGCGCATTCCGTTTGTGGCTGGGCTCGATTCTTATTTGCCGGGTTGGCTGGGAAAAGTTCATCCGCGCTATGGCACACCTTACGCCGCGCTGATCGTTCACTTTGTCGTGTCTACTATTTTGGTGCTGATCAGCTTTCTGGGTTCAGGCGTTCAGGAGACTTTTCAGCGGCTGCTTTCTCTGGCGGTCGTGCTGCAATTACTTCCGTTCCTCTATATGTTTGCGGCGTTGTTGAAAATCGCGGCCGATCCGCTGTGGGAAAAAGGGCACTACAGCAGAACTGTGCTTTGGCTATCGGGCGCGAGTGGATTGCTAATGACGATCCTGGGCATGATTTTTGCCTTTTCACCGGCCCAGCAGATTAGTTCTGTTTGGTCGTATGAAGCTTGGATGCTCGGTGGGACGGCTTTATTTATTGGACTAGCGGTATTCTTTTTCTTTGTTTATGGCCGCAGGAAAACGGCCGCGCAGGCGGCGGGCAGAATCTAGCAATTATATTCGACTATCGATTCTGGGAGACGATTATGGCAAGCGAAGCGAAAGCGAGCCCTCGCAGATATCAGATGTACATCAACGGAGAGTTTGTCGAAAGCGTGAGCAAAAAGTATTTTCCGGTGGTGGATCCGTCCACGGAAGAAGTGATGGCGGAAGTTCCGGAAGCAAACGAGGTTGACGTCAATCGCGCTGTCGCGGCCGCAAAGGCCGCTTTCGATTCCGGAGCATGGCCGCAGACTACGGCGCAAGATCGCGGACGCATTCTTTTCCGGCTCGCTGAACGCATTCGCAAAGAGGCCCCTCATCTGGCGGAACTGGAAGCGCGCAATTCCGGCAAGCCCATCGTGGAAGCTGAATACGACATCAATGATGCCGCTACTTGCTTCGAATACTACGGCGGCATGGCCACGAAAATTCTCGGCCACGTGAACCCGGTGCCGGACAACGCCCTGAGCCTTTCGCTGCGCGAAGCCATCGGCGTGGCAGCGCAGATTATTCCGTGGAACTATCCGCTGCTGATGGCTGCTTGGAAGTTGGCTCCGGCGATCGCCGCGGGTTGCACTTGCATTCTGAAGCCTGCGGAGCAGACGCCGCTCACCGCGCTGGAATTCGCGAACTATCTTACTGACGCGGGATTGCCGCCCGGCGTGGTGAACATTATTACCGGCTTCGGAGAAACTTGCGGCGCGCCGCTGGTAAAACACCCCGATGTGAATAAAGTAGCGTTTACGGGCAGCGCCGAAGTGGGTAAAGCCATCATGAGGGCGGCCGCTGACACGGTGAAGCGCGTCACGCTGGAACTTGGAGGTAAATCCCCGAATATATTTTTCGCCGACGCTGATTTTGAGTCGGCCATCGATGGAGCGCTCTTCGGCGTGTTCATCAATCAAGGCGAGGTTTGCTCTGCCGGCAGCCGCATCCTGGTGGAAAAATCCATCTATTCGAAATTTGTGGAAGCCATGAGCGCGAAAGCGAAAACTATTCGGTTGGGTCCGCCGCTCGAGCGCGAAACAAAGATGGGCCCGCTGGTAAGCAAAGATCAATTCGACCGCGTCCGTTCTTACCAGGAACTTGGCAAAAAAGAAGGGAAGATTGCCGCGGGCGGAGGGCGTTCCGCGTCTTTCAAGAGGGGATACTACGTGGAGCCCACGATTTTTTATGATGTGGACAATTCCGCGCGCATCGCGCAAGAAGAAATCTTTGGACCGGTTGCAGCCGTTATACCGTTTGCGAATGAAGCGGAGGCGCTGCGCATCGCTAATGCCACTCCGTATGGCTTGGCCGCGGCTGTGTGGTCGCGAGATATTTTCAAGGCGTTCCGCATGGTGAAAGCGTTGCGCGCAGGAATTGTTTGGGTGAATCACATGCAGCCGACCTATGTGGAAGCGCCGTGGGGCGGTTACAAGCAGTCGGGGTTTGGACGCGAGCTGGGGCCGTGGGGAATTGAAGAATATCTCGAGACGAAACAAGTTCACATAAACCTGAACGAACAACCGATCGGATGGTACTGACATGCCGACAATTCAATTACGCACACCGATACCGGGACCAAAATCACAGGAATGGATGCGACGGCGGCGAGATGCCGTGGCGCGAGGGGTGGGGCACGCGACTCCTATTTTTGCAGCGCGCGCCGAGGGTAGCGTCCTTGAAGATGTGGACGGAAATAAATTTATCGATTTCGCCGGTGGCATCGGCGTTGTGAATGTCGGCCACCGGGCGCCGAGCGTTGTGGAGGCGATCCGAAAGCAACTGGACGCGTTCGTGCATACCTGCTTCAGCGTGGCGCCGTACGGGAAATATATCGAGTTGGCTGAGAAGTTGAATACCCTTGCTCCGGGCAAATTTTCCAAGAAGACGATTCTAGTGAACAGCGGCGCGGAAGCTATTGAGAATGCGGTGAAAATCGCGCGCGCCTACACACACCGTCCTGCGATCGTTTGTTTCGAGGATGCGTTTCACGGGCGGACGATGCTTACGATGTCGCTGACGAGCAAAACGCATCCGTATAAGGCGGGGTTCGAGCCGTTTGCTACGGACATTTATCGCATTCCGTATGCTTATTGCTACCGGTGTTCGTACTCGCTGCAGTATCCGTCGTGCGGAGTTTTCTGCGCGCATCACCTGGAAGATACTTTTAAGCGCGTGGTCGCAGCGGAGGCTGTGGCGGCAGTTGTCGTAGAACCGGTTCTGGGCGAAGGAGGATTTGTCGCCCCGCCGGGGGAGTTTTTCAGCATCATCGCGGACATCTGCAGGCGCCACGAGATTCTGTTCATCGCTGACGAAGTGCAGTCGGGGTTCGGCCGCACGGGGGCGATGTTTGCGTGCGAACGCTACGGGATCACGCCAGACATTATTGTGAGCGCGAAGTCGATTGCCGACGGAATGCCTCTCGCCGCGGTAACTGGGCGCGCGGAGATTATGGATACGCCAGGTTTGGGCGCGCTGGGCGGAACATACGGAGGTAACCCGCTGGCTTGCGCGGCGGCGCTTGCGGTGATCGAGATGATGGAACGCGAAAATCTTCCGGCTCGCGCCGAAAAGTTGGGACAGCAATTTGATGCGCGGGCGCAAGCGTGGAAGAGGCGCTGGCCGCTGATCGGAGACGTCCGCGGACTCGGCGCAATGCGCGCTTTGGAGCTTGTTCGGCCAGGAACGAATCGCGAGCCGGCGAAAGAGGAAACGGAGCGGGTGTTGCGATGCTGTTTGGAGCACGGGCTGATTTTGATTTCCGCGGGCACGTATGGGAATGTTGTGCGGCTTCTGATGCCGCTGGTAACCACCGACGAGCAGTTCGACGAAGGCTTGAGCATTTTGGAGGGCGCGCTGATGAGCGTTTCGGAGTCGCTTGAAGCGGCGCCGCGCCACGCTTGAGGTCTTCTGTTTGCGTGACCTGGATTTCCTTCGGTAATTTTCCTGTGTTAGAGCAAGCTGAGGGCGGAGCGGTTTTCGCGTTGCACTTGCTTCATGGTGCAGGAGCGCGGGGATTTTTCAGGGCGCCAGCGGAGGAATCTGGTGCCGTGGCGGAAGCGTCCACCGGTGAAGTGGTCGAATTGGACCTCGGCGACGAGTTTGTTGTCGAGAGGCTGCCATTGCAGTGAATGTTTGGTGCTCCAGCGGCTTAGTCCTCCGGGAGCTTTGCCTGTGAAACCGGGAGGCTTGATCGTTTTTTCGAGTTTTTTGGTTAGCGCGGGGCGATCTTCGTCGCGGATGGAAGAGCAGAAGCCTACGTGGTCGAGTTTGCCTTCATCATTGTAAAGACCGAGAAGCAGGGAACCAACGAAGGGCTTCTTTTCTAAATAACGAAATCCGCCTACTACGCAATCAGCTGTTCTCTGCGTTTTAATTTTTTGCATGCCAGTGCGCTCGCCGGTTTGATAGGACAAGTCGCCGCGTTTGGCCATGATTCCGTCGAGGCCCACGCCCATGTGGAACCATTTGCGGGCGAGCGCGATGTCGTCAGTTATGGGTGACAGACGGACAGTGCCGTCTTCGTCTAAATACTTTTTTGCGAAACCTTCGAGGGCTTTGCGACGTTCGCGAAGAGGTAGCTTCACTAACGAGCGGCCTTTTTCGTCAACCAACAAATCAAAAACGATGAAGACGCACGGCGTTTCCTGACTTAATTTCAGAACGCGGCTGGCGGCGGGATGGATGCGCTGCAACAAATCGTCGAAGGAAAGTTTGCCGTCGATGGGGATTACGATTTCACCGTCGAGAACAAATTTCGTTGCTTTCAGCTTTTTCAATGCGGCGACCAGGTCAGGGAAATATCTCGTTAACGGCTTACCGGATTTTGATTGCAGATCGATGCGGGCGGCATCGCGGAAGGCGAGGCAGCGGAAGCCGTCCCATTTGGGCTCGTATTGCCATTCCGGACCGGTTGGTAGTTCCGCGGCAGGGAGCGCTTCCATGGGCGAATATTTCTTCGTGAGCGGCAGGGTCATATGAATTTTCCCAAGTTCACTCTGCCGCGCTCGGCGAGCAGAGGCTTCCACAAATCCCCGATTCTGCGCAGGCGTTGCGGAACGTTGAGCATGGTGAAATCCGTCATGCGCACGCCGCGTTCCACTTCTTCCCAAGTGAGCGGGGTGGAAACTGTGGCTTCGGGCTTGGGACGCACGGAATAAACGGAGGCGAGTGTTCTGTTCCAGGCGTTTTGATTGTAATCGGCCAGGACGCGTTGGGTCGGACGTTTGGCGATGCGATATTCGGCGGTAATAATTTTCGGGTTGCGCAGGGCGATCTCTTTTGAGAATTCTTTGGCAAAAGCCCACACCTGTTTCTGCGAAGGGCCGCGCGCGATGGGAACGTAGACATGGATTCCGCGCGATCCCGTCGTCTTTGCGTAACTTATTATTTTTAGAGAAGCGAGGGCGTCGCGAACGATGAGCGCGGTTTCCAGGACCTGGTCGAAAGTGGCTCCTTCCGTGGGATCCAAATCGAAGTGGAGGTAGTCGGGGCGATCCACGTCATCACAGCGCGCGTACCACGGATTTAAGTCGATGCATCCGAGATTTACGACCCAGAGAAGGGAAGAAAGATGATTGATGACGGGGAAGTCGATCACGTTGCCGGAATGATGTTCGATGGAGCAAACGGGAATTGATGGAGGGCGCGGCGAGGGTGCGCGTTTCATGAAGAAAAATTCGCCGGAGATTCCGTTGGGATAGCGCTTCATTACCATGGCGCGGTTTTTCAGGTGAGGAATTAGCCAGGGAGAGACGTCGAGATAATACTGGAGGAGATCGCGCTTGGTTAGCTTTAGCTGGGGCCAGAAGGTTTTCTGCAGGTTCGTGAGTCTGACGGGGCCACCTTCTACGGTCAGCTCGACTTCGTTGACACCCGTTGGAATACCGGCACCGGTACGTTTCGAAGCGGGGCGATTCGTGTTCGGCCGTTTTTGACTGGGTTTCGTTTTGTGCATTGTTAAAGCTTGATGCTGCGAATTGCGCCTGCGTTACTCATGGCGGAGGGCTACCAATGGGTCGACGCGGGTGGCGCGGCGCGCGGGGACGTAGCAGGCGGCTAGCGCGACGAGGCACAAGAGGCCGGCGACGAGCGCGATTGTCAGAGGGTCGTTGGCGTGGACGCCGTAGAGCATTGAAGTGAGGTAGCGGGTGACGGCTAGCCCAACGGCAATTCCCGCTACCGCGCCGACTAAGGCTAGCGTGAGCCCTTGTTTCACTACCAGGCGAAGGACGTCGCGCTCTTGCGCTCCCAGGGCCATGCGAATGCCTATTTCGCGCGTCCGGCGCGAGACTTCGTAGGAGAGCAGACCGTAAAGGCCGATGCAGGCTAGCAGCAGGGCCAGCAAACCGAAGAAGGCGGAAAGGCGCGCGATTAGGCGTTCCTGGAAGAGCAGGCGGTCGATCTGCTCGGATTCAGTAGTGATGCGGAAGATTGGGATGTTTGCGTTCAGGTCAGCAACGACTCGACGGATTGCGGGTAGTAGGACCTGCGGGTCTGCTGCGGTGCGAACTTCGAAGGACGCGGGCATGCCGCTTTGCGGAACGTACATGGTGGCGGTGATTTCCTGGCGCAGAGTGCTGTATTTGGCGTCGCGGACCACTCCGACGATTTCGTAGCCCGAACTCTTGGGGCCGTTTTCGTCTCCCGCCGATTCTCCGAAGTGCTTTCCCAAGGGGTTTTCTTTACCGAGATATTTCGCGACGAAAGCCTGATTGACGATCACGGGCGTGGGCGCAGAACTCGAATTCGTGTCGTCGCGGTTCGATGCCGCGATGGCGTAATCGGAAGAAGTGAAACCGCGTCCTCCATAGATCGGGATTTGCATGGTGTGGAAGAAGTCGGGACCGACGGGCAAAATATTCGCTTCGGACTGACGGTCTCGTGGCGTTCCAGGCCAATGGAAACCGTTTATCATCAGGGCGCCGCTCAGGAGCGGGACCGACGAAAAGCTTACAGACTTCACGCCCGGCGTTTCAGAAAGACGGCCTTGCAGATCGCGATAGAAGCTGTCGATCTGCGTATCTTTATAACCCGCGATAGACGGATCGATTTCAAAAACAACCAGGTTGTGGGAATCGAAGCCGACGTCGATGCTGCGCAAATTGCGGAGCGTGCGGACGAGTAGTCCGGCTCCGACGAGCACGACGATCGCGAGGGCTACTTGCGCTACTACGAGCGCGTTGCCGACGCTAAACCAGCGGCCTTTGTCTTGCGCCACGCTGGCCGAGACGCCGAAACCTTCCTTTAGAGTGGGAGTTAAATCAATTCGCGCGCTGCGAAAAGCAGGGGCCACGCCAAAGATAATTCCGGTAAAAAGAGAAATCAGGGCGGTGAAGGCGAGGACGCGCATGTCCAGGCCAGCGGCGAAACCGAGGGCGCGCGTTTGATTGGTGGATACGAACGACACGATCAGGTGTGCGCCCCAGTAAGCGAAGAAAATTCCCAGAGCGCCTCCGACTGCCGAAAGCATCAGGCTTTCGGTGAGCAGTTGACGAATGATGCGCACGCGTCCCGAGCCGAGCGCTAAGCGCACAGCCATTTCTTTTCGCCGTGCTGCGGAGCGCGCCAACATCAATCCGGCCACGTTGGCACAGGCAATCAGCAAAATAATTCCTACGGCAATCATCAAGATGTAGAGGGGCTGTGCGTAGTGGCTGCTTGTGCCGTTCAATCCAGAGTGCGCGGGCACGAGAGTGAGGGTTGGTTCGTCGGCTGGAGTGGATAAGGTACGTGCCTCGGCTTCAGCTGGCGGAGTATTTAACGTTTGGCCCTTCGCAGCATTCGGCGAAGAAGTCGGTGGCGGCAGCTCGATGTTTCCCAGAGGTTTTTTCCCGGGAGGTTGAGGAATGGTCTTAAAAGCCATATTCGGACTGGCAGAAGGGCCGCCCGGGCCCGGGCCAGAAGGACCAGGACTCGCTCCAATTGGAATATTTCCGTGGGGAGGAGCCATCCCGAGCCCGGCATCAAACAACGGCACAGAACCGTGAAGCATTTCGTTTCTGAAAATTCCGCTGAGCGACGCTTGCGCTTGAGGCGCTGGAATTTCCAGTTTCAGCCGGCCGACGATAGTGAGCCACCAAAACGCCACGTTGCCCTGGCGATTCTCCCAACGCGCTGGAATCGTGATTCGTTGTGCGTCGGCGAGCGGAAGCCAAATATCATAGTCGCTTCCGGGAGTAATGCCCGTGAAACGCTGCTCGGCTACGCCGACGATGGTGAAGGGTATGTTGTTCAACTGGATTGTGCGACCAATCACCTCGCGCGAGCCGCCAAAGGCACTCTGCCAGTAACCGTAATTCAGAACCGCGACTGGGGCGGCGGATGGCTGGTCGTCACTGGACTGCAGCACGCGGCCCAGGGAAGATTTCACTCCTAGCGCGCGGAAGAAATCGCCGGAAACGACTTGGCCGCTGATGAGGCCGGCGGGGCCGTTGCCGGTGAGATCGAGGCGCCCGGAGTTGGAGAAAGCCGCGACTCCGGAAAAGACGTTGGATTTTTCGATCTCGCGAAACATAGGCTCAGAGAAAGAGCAGCCCGACGGATTCGAAACGCCGAAGCGCATATCAGTGGCGCAATCGCCGGAGGATATATATCCGTGAATCTTTGGGGCTTTGTGCGCGCTCCAGCGGAGCACAACCAGTTGAGAAGGATTGCTGACAGGGAGGGAGCGGAGCATGACCGCGTCGATAAGGCTGAAGATTGCGGTGTTGGCGCCGATGCCAAGAGCTAACGTGAGAACGGCGATGGCCGTGAATACCGGGGATTTCGCCAGCATGCGAAGACCGTAACGCAGATCTTGCAGAAGCGTTTGCATGGTCGCACCTCAGAAAGCAGCCGCGGACAGAAATATCATATTTGCAGCTGGTTCATCCAGCCTATGTGAGTGGTAGACGTAGGAGATTGTAAAACGGATAGCGGCTTAGGGGGCAATGAACAAAGATTGTCGAGGCCGAGACTTTCAACTGGAAGATGGGGCAGAAGTGCGAGAAGGGAAGAGGAGGGAGGCAGCGATTGTGGCGGCCAGGATTACAGCGATGACTCCCAGGGAGATTGAGGAGGGGATGGGGAAGTGATCGCTCAGAACCATTTTTGTGCCGACGAAAATTATTATGGCAGCGAGGCCTTGGTGGAGGAAACGGAAGCGGGGAAGGATATCGGCAAGGGCGAAATAAAGCGCGCGGAGACCCAGGATGGCGAAAACGTTTGAGGAATAAACGATGAAGGTATCGCGCGTGATGGCCAGGACGGCGGGGACGGAGTCCACGGCGAAAATGATGTCCATGGCTTCCAGAGCGACCAGCGCGAGAAGCAAAGGAGTGGCGCTCCATTTTCCGTTTTTGCGGACCAGGAATTTTTGGCCGTCGAATTCGTTTACGACCGTGAAAAATCGTCTCGTCATGTGGACCAGCCAATTATTTTCGGGGTGAAGTTCGCGTTTTCGGGGCAGAAGCATTTTGAGGCCGGTGAAAAAAAGGATGGCGCCGAAGAAATAAACGACGGGATGAAATTTCTGGAGAAGCGTGATACCGGCGAGGACGAAAACGGCTCGTAAGACCAGGGCGCCAGCGATACCGTAGTAGAGGACGCGATGTTGCAAAGCGGAGGGAATTTTGAAAGCTTGGAAAATCAGGAGGAAGACGAAAATATTGTCGATGCTCAGCGATTTTTCCACCAAGTAGGCGGTGAGGAATTCCGTGCCGGCTTGAGGGCCACGGTCAAAGTAAACCCAAAGATTAAACAGGAGAGCCACGCCGATCCACGCGGCGCTTTCGATGAGAGCTTCTTTCAAACCGATGGTGTGCGGTCGGCGATGGAGGATGCCGAGGTCGAGACCCAGTGCGATGATGATTGCTGCCCCGAAAATTATCCAGATGTGTAGAGGGGTTCCCAGCATGTGTGATTAGGGCACCAGTGTTGAGAGAAGTCTAACCTGCTGCGCGGCTAGGGAAAAACTGAATGTTTTCTGGCGTGCGAAAGACCTCAGTTTTTTGACGAATGCTGCCGCAGCAGGCTGGGGAGTTTTTCTAAAATACGGTTGGATGTGTTGGAGCCCTTAAGAGCCGTAGTCACTTTTTACCTTTAGGTGCTTTCGATCGAGTTCCCGCAGGCCCCTTTCTCTTTAATTTGATCTGATTGTAATCAACAGCGGCACGCACGAGATTTTTTAGAGCACGGGTATCAATCTTATCGCCCTCGAAAAAGTCGATCGCACGCCATTTGTTGCCTGCGAGGCCTGCGTTGAATAGCTTGTCAGGATCCGGAAGGTGCGCGCCGTTGGCAAAGGTAAGCTTCACCTTATCTTTGTGGGCGTTGCCGACCGCGATGATTCCGTTGCGAGACCACACCGGACTTCCCATCCACTTCCATTCCTCGATGATCTGCCGGTCGGCGTCAAGGATACTCTTGCGGACGCTGGCGAGCGTTTTGCCACGCCAGTCTGTGAGTCCTGCAATCAGTTGGTCAATTCGCTCGGATGGATTCATTGGATCTATGCCTCCAATTCTTGTCCTGTTCTCATGCCAGTAGTTTTATTGGCCGATCTCTTCAAAACGAGTCGTCGAAGGAGATGGCCTTTCCACATCCAAAGTCCCGAAAGAAGAATTACGGGAACGAAGACAAGCCGAACAGCGCTGGCATAATTTGGAGTGTCTGAAGGTGAATCATAGATGTAGCCGAGTATCGGAATGCTGAACACGATGTGAATCCAGCGAAAAATTAAACGTATGGTGCCCTGGTTCATGATGTTTTCACCTCGATTTATGGTTTTTGAGCCGCTTGGGGTGGCTTGTTGGGTGTTTCAATTCCAAACTGCTTTGCATACTCCGCGTTCAGCCGCTGCCAGCCGCTGAACTTCATGGCCTCGGCGTCCGCCATGCGTCCAATTGGATCACCCGCCAGAAGCCGCTCAAGGACGTCGAAGGAGATGTGCCAGCCCGCGGCGCCCCACGCGATGTAGCGGCGATCGATGCTGTGCCACAACTTCAGGCGCGTGCCACTACCAACAGCTTCGAGTTCCCACCGGATATCGCCGTATTCAAGAAGATTGGGAGCGTCGACTCGCGTCACTTTTGTTTCCAGCGGCCTTCCAGTTCCCACCCAGGTGAGTGTCACCGTTCCAACTGCGCCCAGGGCCGCGTCGGTGTCGAAGGGCGCCCATTCGCGCAGATGCGCTGGGTCGGTAAGCGCCTGCCAGACTTTTTCCGGCCGGTGACGCAGTTCTCTGACAAGAATGAGCGTCCACTTGTCTCCGTCCTTCCGTACTTGTGCTTCGCGGGCCGGACCCGGTGTGTACTGCTCGCGATCGATCATCTTCTTCTCCTGACGTCAGCTCGGATCATCCATTCATCTCCTGCCCTACCGGCGCTTTAGCTCCGTCACCTGAATGAGATTGCCGCAGGTATCCTTGAGCATGGCGATCTTTGAGGCTGTCACATCCGTTGGTGGCATGGTGAACTCGGCGCCGCGCCCCTTCATACGCTCGTACTCGGCTTGCAGGTCGTCGGTGAAGAAGTTGGCGGCGGGCTGGTTCTGCTGAAAGATCGCCTGCTGGTACGCTTTGGCTGCGGGATTGTTGTTCAGCGCCAACTGAAGCTCCGTGCCGTCGGGCTCTTCGGGCGAGGCCACGGTCAGCCAGCGGTATGGGCCCTGACTGAAATCGGTCTTCTCGGCAAAGCCCAGCACTTCCGTATAGAAGCGCAGGGCCTTGTCCTGGTCGTCCACATACACGCTGGTCACTTTGATTTTCATTTCCATTTCTCCTCTATTATTTTAACGGTTTTGAACTGCCTAGTTTTCTACTCGTCTTCGTCTTCGGCAGCGTTGATTGATCCATGCGGTCGAGGTGGCGTTCGAGAGCGTCTACGTGATGGGACCAGAACCGGCGGAAGGGGTCTAGCCAGGCGGCAACCTCCAGAAGCGGTTCAGGTTTCAACCGATAGAGACGGCGTTGTGCGTCCACCGTGGATTCAACGAAACCGGCCTCGCGCAGCACGCGCAAGTGCTTCGACACGGTCGGCTGCGTCATACGAAGTTGACGCTCGATCTCTCCGACCGATCGTTGTGACGAGACCAGCAGGCTCAATATTGCGCGGCGGTTCGGCTCCGCAATGATTTCGAACGCAGATTCCATGCTCCTGATATACTCCACAACGTATATACGTGTCAAGGTATATTATGGCGACAATCGGTCGTGAGAAACCTGGGTAGGTAGGGAATTTAGAGTGAAGCGGGGCTGCAACTGTCACTGCATGCGCTTGACGATGGATGGCAGCCGGGCTTTTGGAGGTCGACCGCATAGGGCCAATTGCGGTATATCTACAACACAATGTCAGCAGAATCCGTTCCAAGCCAAAAGGCCCAGGGCAACAGCGCATACGCTCAGAGAATTGATCGGGTCATTGACTATCTTCGCGGGAATCTGGATCGTCAGGTAAAACTAAAGGAGTTGGCTAGGGTCGCCTGCTTGTCGGAATTTCATTTCCATCGGATCTTTGGTGCGATTTCGGGCGAAACCCTGAACAATTTCACGAACCGGCTTCGTCTTGAAAAGGCCGCTCGTCTTCTTCGTTATTCCGACCAAAGCGTGACCGATATAGCGTTAGAGTGCGGTTTTTCATCATCCGCCACGTTTTCCCGTGCCTTCCGATCCGGCTATGACACTTCGCCGAGTCAGTTTCGAAAAAGAGGCGAGATCAAAAAGAGCAAGATTTGCAAAGAACTTTTCCCGCGAGACGAATATGGTCTCCGCATGAGCGCGGAAGAAAAGAGAGCCGCGTTTCCCGTGAGACTGATCGACATTCCCGAAAGGCAAGTTGCCTATATTCGGGTTACGAATGCCTTCGAAATGGAGAGAGTACTTGCCGCCCTCGAGACCGTGATCGAGTGGGCCAAATCTCAGGATATTTTTTCGCAAGGAATTCTTTTCGGAATGTCGGTAGACGATCCACACGTGACTCCAAAGCATCTCTACCGATATGAGGTTTGTCTTGCGGCGTCTTCTCCCTTCAAGTGCAGGGAAGGAATGTCGAAATTGAAAATGCCAGCCATGCGATATGCCGTCATCGCGGTTTCCGGCGATATCCACAAGGTAGCTACAGCCTGGGACTATCTTTACAGAGATTGGCTTATCAACAGTGCCTACGAGCCCGAGCATGCGCCGGCACTTGAGGTTTTCCTGGACAAAGAAAGCGCGACGGATTGGTCGCACTTTGAATTGGATTTATGCCTGCCGATTCGGAAAACGGCAGAGCTAAGCAGCGGGAGGAACTTATGATCGACGGAATTGGTGGCGCTTTTCTGTTTTCCAACGATACAAAGAGACTGGCGGCCTGGTATCGCGATTGCCTCGGAATAGTTCCGCAGGGCGAAGATGCTGAGTGCAATTCAATCTATGCATCGTTCGAATATCGGGATCTCGCAAATCCGGAGATCAAGCGAACGATAGCGTGGGCGATCATGCCCACCGATCAAGACATCAAAGATAAGCCGCGAACGGGTAAGATCAATTACACAGTGAAAAACATGGGAGAAGCGATCAGCCATCTTAAAAGTAAGGGCGTGGCAATCGAAAAGACCGAGACATATCCGGGCATGGGGGCTTTTGCGTGGCTTAAAGATCCGGATGGAAATTCGATCGAGCTTTGGGAGCCAGCCGAGAACGAATGGATACCAGCAAATCGTGAAGGCCCAAGAGCCCTTCTTGAGGCTCCTATCCTCCCGCCAACATTGCTAAGTCTTGCGGCCGCAAAGCGATTCATTTGCTTGTTTTCTTCCCTACTCGACAAAGCGGCGCATTTTTCGTTGCGTTCAGTGTTGGATGGCTTACACGCAACCACCGACTTCGCTCGGCAGGAAGCGCAAGGCGCGGTGCTGTCGCTTGTATTTTCCGCAGGTGCGAGCGCCGTTGTTGAACTTAGCTAAACCGTTTTGGAAAGAATGGCGGGGACGACGAGACTCGAACTCGCGACCTCTGCCGTGACAGGGCAGCGTTCTAACCAACTGAACTACGTCCCCGCGATTGTTGCGACTACTGAGAGCGGTCACGGGTATAAACCGCGACCTTCCCTGTGTAAGGCACTTCCAAACCACTATATCACGGTCGCAACGAGTTGATAAACGTCTATCGCAGCGCTCCAAGGGGCGAGAAAAGTTGGCAAAGCCCGCTTTTATGACTCTCGCACCTAACTAACATCCTGTCGTGCAAAAAGGCTTACGAATTCAGTAAGGGAGATCAAGACTTGCGCGCCGGCATTGAATTATTCTTCACGACGGCTTACAAAATCCGTTCTCTTTCGGTGACTTCTGCCTTCGCTAAAGCATCCCTATTACTAGTTGATGACAGTTCAAAAAGGAGGCGGTGGTGCCGTCCGAATCTATGGCTATGCTCGAAGTTAGTATAGAAAACCCGGTTTTCACTGCCCGAACCGGCAGCCATAGAGATGTACATCTGGTATTGCCCAGCCCTGGCTTTGAGTTAGCGGACAAGACGTATCAGGAGATTTCGACGGCAGTATTGCAATCAATCGAAACTTGCACTTCCAAAAGGGGTTGGAGCGGGACAGATATGGCGACCAGCAGGTCAGAGACCGGAAATACGACGATGAACATCGTGTCGGAATCGATCTTAAGAATTAATCCGGAGGGTGTAGATCTGCAGCCCGATCCAATTCCCAGCGAGTGGGTGCTGGCGGGGACGCCCCAGGCTCGGGTTACTAAGCTGATGACGAGCCGTGACTGGACTTCGACGGTGGTCGTGTGGGAATGCACACCAGGATCCTTCAAATGGCATTACAGCAAGGACGAGACAATATTTTTCCTCTCCGGCGAGGCGTTCATGACGGACGAAAACAACGAGGAGCACCGCTTCGGCGCCGGAAATATCGCTTTCATAGCTGCAGGAACGACTTGCAGATGGCGCGTAACCGAGCCAATTCGAAAGATTGCCGTCGTGCGGGAAACGATATGGCGGCCGCTTGGATTTGTCCTGAAGGTCTCGAAGAAGATCTTTGGAGGCGACCACTTGGAATTAAAGACGGACGACCGGCCTAGGCGGAAGTTGGCCACGGATTAGCCGCAATTCCGGGAGCGCGGCTCGAAACTATTGTTACTTCCCTGAAGTTAAGCCAAAAATCCTCAGTTGTTTATTACTGGCGACGAAAACCATGCCGTTTGCTACCACTGGTACCAGATTCGAATTTCCGCCAAGATTGGGCCAGGCGCCTGCTTCCAGTTTCGTCAGCTCTTGGATTGTGGTTCCATCTTTTCCCGTGTCCGGATTAAACGCGTAGAGATATATGAGCGCGGCCTTGGTGTTCGGCGGACGCGAGACGGCCCAAATGATGGGGTCGGCGTTTCCGTTGGACGAAATGCTGGTGAAGAAACCGCCGCCTTGCCAACCGTCCACGTGAACCGGCGAAGTGGAAACCTGTGATAGAGCGACCTTGGGAGAAGTTTGGACTTTCCAGATGGCGAGCGATGGGCTCCCGCTGCTCACGACGCGCCCGAGGCCGTCGCTTGGATCGACATAGTAAGACTCGCCACACCAGCAAGCGCCAATCGAGTAAGTTCCCAGCACTCTATTCACCGAGGAGTGGCCGCCGAGATTATCTTCGTTCATTAGATACATGTTGCCGTCTTTTCCCGCTGCGACGGCCAGATGCGGTGTAGAGCCCGGTTGGTCCGGCAAAACCATTACGCCGCCTGAGCCGAAATCGACGTCACCGTGATCCAAGCTTATTTGATTGGCGGGAGTGAACAGGTCGAGAACAGTGGTTAGCGTAGAGGGAACTTTCACCACGCTTTCCTGAATGTTGGTTAGGCCATCGTACGTGCCGGCTTCGGAATTTCCGGTGACGAAGAGGATATTGCCGGAATCATCGGTAGCGGGGCCGTATCCTGACATCCACACAGAGGACAGAAAGAAGCTCTGCTTGTCGGTGGCTTGTTGGTCGTTGAGTTGGTTGGAGGGGAACGGCTTCAGGGAGTCCGCGCTCCATCCGAGCAGCCAGCCGCGCGAAAGGTTTCCTGCGAAGTCGCAGAAGCTGCCAAACCCGGCGTAGATGTTGCCGTCGGAAAGTAAGAGAGCGGGACGCTGGCGTTGGTAGGTTGCGTTGAACTTAAAGGTCGTTCCATCGCTCAAGGTGTGAGAGGCGACCACGATGCGCGGCGACACCCGATCTTTCAGATTTCCCATGTGTAGGGCGTGCAAATGGTATGCCGGGCCGATGGAGCTTTGCGTATAGACCATCACATACAACGTCTTACTGGCTGGATCGATTACAGGCGTGGAGGTGATGCCAACGTTTGGGCCGTTGTTATTGCACCCCAGCGGATTAGAGACGGGCGTCCCAAAATTGGCGCTTAAGAGAATCGCGCCGGAGTGCACATCGATGGCGTACACGGTGTTGTTTCCCGTGACTACGTATACGACGTCATGCGTGCCCTGAGAGTCTCCCGCGGTGATATCCACGCCTGGGATCACTAGAGGCTGCGCATCAACCTGATCGTCGAGGGTTACGGTCTGCAAGACCCCAAATGATTTGCTTTTCACATTGGCGGGCGTAAGGGTGGACTCATTCTGATTCCACCCGGTGCGGTAATTGTCGTAGTGATAGGTGGTCACGGCCACCGCCGTTTGGGCTGCGGTAGGCTGAGCCCCTGAGGAGATGAAGATAATCGTAACGGCCAGAATGGCGAGTTTGAGAGTGCTATCGATTTGGTTTTGTCTGAGATTGCGCATGTTGTGAGTGTTCACCTTTGCAATTAGGCGGTGTGGCCGAAGCCAATCCGCTCCTTCTCACTATTCAAGACCTGCTGAGCAGTACGCGCGGGGAAAAATAAGAGCCGGCAAAGTCTAATTGATTCGGTAAGCAGTGTAAATTACACCGCATTACATCTTTATGACGATAAAATTTCAGCTGGGGGTGGGTCCTGGGAGGACTAAAACCTTCAACGAGGTTCGCCGCGAAGAATCGATATGAGCGATAAACCCAGATAGCAATGACGAGCGATAACCTGCAGGATTGCGCGGAGGGCGCCTGCTCCGGGTGTCCAGTCACTGCGCCGGTTGCGATTTCGCGGCTTGGTGGGCGCGACCCGAGTCTCCTTCCCGCTCACGAACACCTTCATGGAGTTCTCGCTTTCGCCCGACTCGTCGGTGTATTCGTAGGAGTCTGCTGAAACAACCCTCATAATGTACCGGGTGTGATACGTCTTCCCGCCAAAAATGCTCTCCCCAAGCCAAGTCCATACGTCGCCGCTCACCGTACCAGTCTTGTTTTCTATTCCTCCTGAACTGTCAACTGCGTGGTATCGATATGTCTTGGAAGTCGGGTCGTAGTAGACGAAGGAAGCCTCCGAGTATTTCCTCCCCGGTCTATAGAGTGCTGCCTCGCAGGTCACGGCGAAGCCGCCAGCCGTCCATCTGCAATCGTCAGTGCCGCTGTATTTCATCGCTGGCGAGTTCGGCCCCGTTGCCCCGGCTTTCACTTCGTCTTCAACTGTGAACTTGCCGACCATTACTGCCAGCTTCTTCACTTCTGGGCCACGCGTTGTCTGAGACTGAGCGCGAGCCACGATTACGCTAGAAGCGCACGCCAGCACAAATGAGAGCAACCTTTGAGGACCACTCATTTGGTTTCTCCTTTCAGAGGTGCCACTGACGCTAGCAAAAAACGAGGGAATCAGGTAATGCGAATAACATCAATTGGTGTTTGGTGTAAGTGGTGGGCGGTCACGGATTTGAACCGCGGACCTTCCCGGTGTAAGCGCGTTTTCGGTACCTATCGAGAATTGTCGAACCGCAGATAAGTGTCTCCAAAATATGGCGCTACCTCCGGCTTCCACTCTCACGGTTATCTGTCATTAGAGAACCTTCAATACTACAATTCCCATTACATTCCGAAGTATGGAGAATCGAGTAACCTAACGACGGAGGTTAAGACGAATGCCGCTTAGAACTACATTCCTGATCGTCGCTGCTGGAGTCATCCTGCACGTCGCCGTTCTACCGATATGCGGTGTCCTGATCGGCTACGCCGGTTTTGCTTCCATCGATAAATGGCTGGCCCGCAAGAGAAGGGAAGCGGTGATTGATTACGAAATTCACGGGTGGGCCGTCGATCCGGAAGACCCTGAATCCGAAAATAAAGGCAATCTGTCGCGCGTGAAACTTCCGAGTAAAGAGCAACTTGTTGTCGCCCGGGTTGCCGAGTTGTTGAGGAGAATCCGTTGAATCTCAAGACTTCGCGAAAGCGATATTGGCGCATTTGTGGTTACGACGGTTCAATAGAGATGTTCAACATGAAAGTGGGGCTCGGTCAGTTCACGGAAGATCAGATCAAACATTTACTGCGAGCCCTCGCCGCCAAGGCGGGACTAACCTACGCTGAGATCGTTAGGGCGTACGCGAAACGAAAAACTAAGATCGCGAATGACCTTCTGTCCGTTCAAAAAGATTTTAATTATCCGACTTACGCGTGTGGTGACAATCCATCCTTCCTCGCAAGCGTGGTAGATGCGCACGGGAAAGTCATTCGACATAGACCGATTTGACGGAGGCGGAAAGTTGCCCCCGTCTCACGGGATTCGAAGGGAGTGGTCGAATTCCCGCACTTTTGCATTGTAGTCGCTGCAGTGTTCGTCGTAGCAGTTGTGCACCGCGCAGGCGGGAGTGTCGACAACCATATTTCCGTCACGGTCGGTATGGTCTTTCTTGTTCCATTTCGGGTTATCAAATTCGACGCAGAATTCCGACAGCCTCATGGGAGTGTCTGGAAATATATCCCGGTACACTGCCCACCCCCAAAAGAATCCATGTTTAACGCCTTGCGCGATTCCCTCAAGGTCTTGAAGCGAGATCGGAATGGCCTCAGTGGGCACGCTAGCTCTTGGCCCGATGACAATAGTTTTTTTCGAGGATTGAGGCAGGGTGTCGAAATTGGAGCCCTGGGGAGTTTCAGAAACTATAGCAATATTTGCTTGGACTATTGCGGCTGTCGTCGGGGTAGTTCCGCTGTTCGTCCAAATCATATTGGCGGTGGAACCGATCAATGGCTTGTCTTCAACGAACGGATTTTGCAAGAACACCGGCCCGATAGAGGTAAGAAAAGCCCGTTGAATCTGAACGGTGGCTTTGTTGGCATCCGACGAAACGTGCCAGAGCAAGCAGTTGAAAACGACCAACAAGATCGTAGAGATTGCCATCAACGTACGAGTCAATTTTTCACCCATGATAAATTTCGGTGACAGTATCACTCTCTCAGGCAACGTGTCTAGCTGCGATGCTCCACAGCTCGATCAATAATCTGCGGAAGTACGTCGAGCGCGAGATGGCTCAGAAACCTACCGGCACGGTAGTATTACGTGGTCCCGTTTGCGCGTTTATCAGGAGCTAGGACATCGAATGGGAATTTGGGGTTAGACTTGGGAATGACAAAAAGTATTTTGCTCGGCCTGGGTGCCGTCTTCGTCACGGCTACGTTGGCGATTATCGCGGAAATAATCGCATTTTTTGTGAGCCAGACGCCCGCAACGGGGTCGCCTAGTTCGGAAGTTGGTATCGACCTCGTGGTCCTTGCAAAAGAGAAACTGTTTACCCCC
This sequence comes from Candidatus Acidiferrales bacterium, assembly GCA_049693615.1. Taxonomy (GTDB): domain Bacteria; phylum Acidobacteriota; class Terriglobia; order Acidiferrales; family UBA7541; genus Palsa-295. The sequence continues at coordinate 442,335 of JBAVQB010000029.1, forward strand.
ACAGGTCTCATAGCCGGAGCCGTCATCTTCACGCTTACTATCCTGCTGAGCGCTCGACGAGGAAATCAACAGTCACGACTTTAAATCAGTCGCCTATTCCACTTGTCCGGTTTGTGCGTTAATCAGGAGTTGTGCGGTAACTAAGCATAGGGGTGCTAGCCGTTAGCAAGTATGTAACGTCATTCTCGACTTATATTGCTATTCGCGATGCTTTTTGCCAGCATGAAAACAAGCGAAGCGTTTATGAAATCACGATATGCTGCTTCTAAATTGTTCTTCGGTTCAGCGATTTTGTTCGCAACGGTTGGAGCACTTCTATTCCGGCGCGTTCCAATAGGCCGAGGATTAGACGCCGCCGATTATCTGAACCCATTGTTCTGGGTCACGATTCCCAGACTCATTCCATTCACGGCATCGATACTATCGGTCTGTTTTGGGCTTGCCTACTTGGGCTTTGAGAAGACGATCAGCCGAAGCGTGAACTTCGCTTTAGCAGTGGTTCAGTTTGTTCTGTTGCTGGTCGCAACGATAGGACATTCAGCTCTTATATCGCATTGGTGGGCGGTGCTGGCGGAGGAATCGTCACCAAAGAAACCCCTCTCATCGTTGGGGCTGCTCACATTCGCTTCATTTGTGCTGTGTTGTTTGGTTTTCGGGGCGAATATGCTTTGGAGCCTGTCGAAAACTCCCGTTCTCGATAGTGAGCGTTTGGCGAATACTTCAGCTAACTCCTGATAAGTCGGATAACCGGAGAAGTTCCCGGCCCGGATTTTTCTGACCGGGCTCGTTTTTTGAGGTTTTTACCCACTACAATTCCCACTACATTGACCTCAAGCGCCTTTCAGCCGGTTTCGGTGTGTCTGCATCGTGCTGAAAATCGGAGGGTTTATGGTGGGCGGTCACGGATTTGAACCGCGGACCTTCCCGGTGTAAGCGGGACGCTCTAACCGCTGAGCTAACCGCCCTGCCAAATCGATTCATTCTACCGGGTAACAGCTTCAGCGCAAAACGAATTAGACGTGCGCGACGAAATGGCCGGCTACATCAGACCGAATGAAGCTGGGAAATCGCGCGATAGAAATTTTGATCAGGTTGACGGAGAAGCGGTAAACCGAGGAATTCGGAACATGATCGGTTTGCGGCTTCTCCAGTTATCTAGCTTCCGCCGGCACGAGCAGCAGCGAAACTACTCGCCCATGGGAGCAGCTCCTGCGACTCCGGCCTCCCCCCAAATACGAGTGCTGTGAGTCTCCTTCAAGAAAATACTCCCGACAATAAACGTCAAGCCAGCCACAATCATCGGGTAATAAAGCCCGGCATAAATGTTGCCGGTAGCCGCGACCGACGACAGTCCAATGAGCGGCAGTAACCCTCCGAAGACTCCGTTGCCTATGTGGTAAGGCAAAGAAACCGAGGTGTAGCGAATTTTTGCAGGGAACGCTTCGATTAGGTAGGCGGCGATTGGACCGTAAATCAGACACACGTAGAGAACCTGAATAAAAATCAGGAACACCAACATGGGCACATTAGGATTCGCGGCGACCTTGGCGGGGACAAGAGCGCCAGTCGCATCGTTAGTCATGGCGGTAAGCGAGATTGCGCCGGTCACTTTGTTGCGAGTGTGTGTGACAGAGACAATGTTGTTTCCTGCGGCGGCCTTCATAGCGTGGTAGATGGGAATGTAGGTGAAGACCGCGAGAAGGCAGGCCGCCATCATGAGTTTCTTGCGCCCGATGCGGTCAGAAAGAGCGCCGACCACGGTGAAGAACGGCATTCCACACAGAAGCGCAATAGCCACGATGATGTTAGCGGTCTTGACGTCCACTTTGAGCACGGTCTGCATGTAGAACAAAGCGTAGAACTGTCCGGTGTACCAAATCACGCCCTGTCCCGCCGTGGCTCCGAAAAGCGAAATCAGCACGAGCTCCAGGTTAGGCCACTTGGTGAAGGCATCTTTGAGCGGTTGGGCTGAGGTCATTCCGGCGCTCTTGAGCTGCGCGAAGATGGGAGACTCTCTCATCTTCAAGCGAATGTAGAGAGAGATGGCCACCAGGATAATGGAGATCAGGAACGGGATACGCCAGCCGTAGGCGGCGAAATCTTCCTTGGACATCGAATTTTGCGTAACGAGAATGACGATCAGAGAAACGAAAAGACCGAGCGTGGCGGTGATCTGAATGAAGCTAGTGTAAAAACCGCGCTTGCTGTCGGGAACATTTTCTGCGACATAAACCACAGCACCGCCGTATTCTCCACCGAGCGCCAATCCTTGCAGAACACGGATCAAGATCAGAGCGATGGGCGAGAACCAGCCGGCTGTCGCGTAGGACGGCATCAGGCCGATCGCAAACGTTGAGAGACCCATAATGGTTAGCGTTACAAGGAAGGCGTATTTGCGACCGACTACGTCGCCAATGCGCCCGAAGAATAGCGCCCCGAAGGGACGCACGAGAAATCCAACAGCGAAGGTGGCGAGGTATGCGATTAGCGCAAACGTGTCATGGCCTGGCGGGTAGAACTTCAACGACAAAATGGCGGCAAGACTGCCGAAAATGTAGAAGTCATACCACTCGATCATGGTTCCGACAGACGAAGCCATGATCACGCGCCATATGCCGTACTCAGGGGTACCGGTCCCTTCCCGTTGCACCGCAATTGCCATGCGTTCCTCCGTTACGTAGCGTGGGTTTTCCCCATCATCCTTAACCAAGATTCTTCATCTCCGAACTTCAGCAACCAGTGAACATGGTCTTGGGCACTCAAGTGAGGGGCCAGAAAATATCGCGAAACGAAAGGATACCGGCCGTAATTGTGGCGGTTCCGACGAAAAGCATGGGAAGGGCCGTGATCCAGGCGCATTTTTTCCTGCCCATGTTGATCAAAGGAGGTCCCCGTCAGGACTTAAAACCTTGGCATCCTAGCGCTAGTCTAGTCCCGCACACAAATGAATTTGCGGGAACGACGGTAAGGCGAGGTGAGCCAGTCGCGCCGTATGCTTCAGCACCCACGGCGCAGCACTCCGTCTTCAAAACAGCATGACCAACTGAAGAGACGTCTTGATTTGTCGCCGTGTATAACATTTTTTGACCGGACCTGTACCTTCGTACAGGAGCAAAGAAATGCCTGTACGGAGTGCCAGTTTTACACGCGGCGTAACGGATGTTAGCTGATTCACCACGAACGACATACACGCCGCAAAGCTGCGCGAAGCCGCGTGCTACGCTGAATCATTCCAGCGGAGCTGTATCCGCGGGCGCACACTCATGTCTTCACGACTCGGCGAAATACTCGTTAAAGACAGCCTGATCTCAGGAGATCAGTTGAAGCAGGCGCTCGACTACCAGAAGAAGAATGGCGGGCGGTTGGGAACTTGCCTGGTCAAAATGGGGCTAGTCAGCGACGACGACATCACCGCAGTGCTTTCGCGCCAGTATGGGGTGCCTTCCATTAACCTGAAGTTCTACGAAGTGGATCCAGTGGTCATCAAGTTGGTCCCCCAAGAGACCGCAATTCGTTACCAGATTGTTCCGCTTTCGCGCGTGGGTTCCACCCTAACGATTGCGATGACGGACCCCACCAACGTGTTCGCCATGGACGATATCAAGTTCATGACCGGATTCAACGTGGAACCGGTGGTCGCATCCGAGTCGGCAATCAGCGAGGCGATTCACAAGTTTTACGGCGACGTGGAAAGCGTAGAAGAGCTCGACAAGGTGATGAAAGACCTTGCCGGCGATGAAGCTTCGCTGGAGCTTTCCGCCGAAGAGCAGGAAATGGATCTGGCCACGCTTGAGAAGGCGGCCGAAGAAGCGCCAATTATCAAGCTGGTAAACCTGATATTGACGGACGCAGTGAAGCGTGGAGCGAGCGACATTCACGTGGAACCGTACGAGAAAGAGCTGCGCGTGCGTTTCCGTGTGGACGGCGTGCTGCAGAACGTGATGGCGCCGCCGCTGAAATTGAAGGATGCCATTACGAGCCGCATGAAGATCATGTCCAAGCTGGATATCAGCGAAAAGCGGCTGCCGCAAGACGGCCGCATCATGATCAAGTATTTGAAAGACGGGAAGAGGAAAGAACTCGACTTCCGTGTTTCCACAGTCCCAACACTGTTTGGCGAAAAAATCGTGTTGCGGTTGTTGGACAAAGAGAACTTGCGGCTGGATATGACCAAGCTGGGCTTCGAACAGGAGTCGCTGACGAAGTTCGAGCGGCAGATTCTGAAACCGTACGGCATGGTATTGGTAACCGGTCCGACTGGGTCGGGAAAGACGAACACGCTGTATTCGTCTGTCGCGCGGCTGAATACGGTTGAAACGAACATTATGACGGCGGAAGATCCGGTCGAATTCCAATTGGCCGGAATCAACCAAGTCCAGATGAAGGAACAGATTGGGCTTAACTTCGCGTCGGCATTGCGGGCGTTCTTGCGGCAAGACCCCAACATTATATTAGTCGGAGAAATCCGAGACTTCGAAACGGCGGAAATCGCGGTAAAGGCGGCGCTTACGGGTCACCTGGTACTTTCCACGCTGCACACGAATGATGCGCCCTCCACCATCAGCCGATTAATGAATATGGGTATCGAGCCATTCCTGGTGGCGACCTCCGTGAACCTTATATGCGCGCAGCGGCTGGTGCGGCGCATTTGTTCGGGGTGCAAAGAGCCGTTGCAAATTCTGCCGCAAGCCCTGATTGAGGCGGGCTACACACCCGAAGAATCGGAAAAAGTGACGATTCAGCATGGACGCGGCTGTGCAACTTGCAACAACACGGGCTACAAAGGGCGCGTAGGTTTGTACGAAGTGATGGAAATCAACGACGAATTGCGCGAACTGATTCTGGTGGGAGCTTCGGCGCTGGAATTGAAAAAGAAAGCGTTGGAAACCGGGATGATTACGTTGCGCCGCAGCGGCTTAACGAAAGTGGCTCTGGGGCACACGACGATGGAAGAAGTATTACGAGAAACCGTTCTGTAAGCGGAGGAAATGATGGCTGGCATCACACTCAGCGAGCTTTTGAAGAAGATGATCGAGATGCAAGGCAGCGACTTGCACCTGTCCACCAACAGCGCGCCGCGCATTCGCGTACACGGGAAATTGCGCCCGCTAGACATGCCTCCTTTGACTGCGGCGGACACCAAGGCGCTGGCCTACAGCGTGCTGACCGACGTGCAGAAGCACCGCCTGGAAGAAAATCTCGAGCTGGACTTTTCTTTCGGGTTGAAGAGCCTGGCTCGCTTTCGCGGCAACATCTTCCACCAACGCGGCGCGGTGGCAGCCGTGTTTCGTACGAGTCCGTGGGAGATCAAGAGCTTCGACGCGTTGGGCTTGCCCAACGTGGTACGCGGACTGTGCGACAAGCCGCGCGGCCTGGTGCTGGTGACGGGGCCGACCGGGTCGGGTAAATCGACGACGCTGGCTGCCATGCTCGACAAAATCAATAACGAGCATGAAGAGCACATGATCACCATTGAGGACCCGATTGAATTCCTTCACAACCACAAGAAGTGCCTGGTGAACCAGCGCGAGGTGCACTCCGACACTCACTCTTTCGCCAATTCACTGCGTGCCGCGCTTCGCGAAGACCCGGACGTGGTTCTGATCGGCGAAATGCGCGACCTGGAGACGATTGAGTCTGCTCTGCGAATTGCCGAAACGGGCCACTTAACGTTCGCCACGTTGCACACGAATTCGGCGGTTTCCACCATCAACCGTATCATCGACGTTTTTCCGGCGCACCAGCAACCGCAGGTTCGCGCGCAACTCTCCATGGTGCTGGAAGGAATTCTTTGCCAATCGTTACTGCCGAGGCCCGATGGACGCGGCCGGGCGATGGTAATGGAAATTCTCATTCCGACGGCGGCCATACGTAACCTGATCCGCGAAGACAAAATTCACCAGATTTATTCGGCGATGCAGACGGGCACGGGCACCTCGGGAATGCAGACGTTCAACCAGAGTTTGGCGAACGCTTTCCAACAGAAGCAAATCACGCTGGAAGTAGCGCTCGCCCGTTCATCGAATCCGGACGAATTGCAAGACTTGATCAACCGTGGAGTCACGTCGGCGCCTATGACTGGCCGGCAACCGGTTAAACGCTAATTGCAGCTCATCAGCTAGAGGAGGGAAGAGATCATGCCGGTATTTACTTATCAAGGGACGAATAAGGCGGGCACCAAGGTCACGGGCGAGCGCACAGCCAATACGAAGGACGAACTGAAGGCCTCGCTGCGCCGCGAGCAGATCAACGTGAGCAAGCTATCCGAGAAGGGGAAAGAATTCAGCATCCCCAGCTTCGGAAGCGGCGTGGACTCCAAGGAATTGGCCATCTTCACGCGCCAGTTCTCCGTTATGATCGACGCCGGCTTGCCGTTGGTGCAATGCCTGGAAATCCTCGCGGGCCAACAGGAGAACAAGACGTTTCAGAAGATACTGAACGGCACGCGCGCCTCTGTGGAAGGCGGCACCACGCTGTCGGCTGCGATGAAGCAGTACGACAAAGTGTTCGACGCGCTGTACTACAACATGGTGGAAGCGGGCGAGACGGGCGGTATTTTGGACACCATTCTGCAACGCTTGTCGAGTTACATCGAGAAAAACGTAAAACTGAAGCGCGCGGTGAAGTCCGCGATGATCTACCCCATCGCCGTGCTGGGCATCGCGGGCTCCGTCATTGTCCTTCTATTATGGAAGGTGGTGCCGATTTTCATCACTTTGTTCAATGGACTCGGTGTGGACCTGCCGCTGCCGACCAGAATCGTAATCATGCTGAGCAACTTTATCGGCAGCATTTACGGGTTGCTGATTTTGGTGTTCTTCGTGGGCGTCGTGTTCGCGATAAAATTCTGGTACGGCACGCCCCAAGGGCGCTACGCGATAGATAGCATCTTGTTGAAATTGCCCTTGATCGGAATTCTGCTGCGCAAGATTGCAGTGGCTCGATTCACTCGAACTCTGGGAACGTTGATCTCTAGCGGCGTGCCCATTCTAGAGGGCCTCGATATAACGGCGCGCACCTCGGGCAATGCCGTGGTTGAACGGGCTATCACCGCGACTCGCAAAGCGGTGGAAGCTGGACGCTCGCTGGTAGACCCGCTGAAGGAAACAGACGTGTTCCCAGGCATGGTGACGCAGATGATCGGCGTCGGCGAACAGACCGGCGCGATGGATGCCATGCTCCAGAAAATTGCCGATTTCTACGAGGATGAAGTTGACGCGGCGGTGAAAGACCTACTGACGGCTATGGAACCGATCATGATCGTGGTATTAGGCGTGGTCGTCGGCGGAATCGTTATTTCCATGTACTTGCCACTATTCTCATTGATCGGGAAACTTGCCGGTCACTAAACCCGGGCCGCCCGGCGCGAATTAGGATTGCGGCTATGCGGCAGTCCCATTCGCTGTAATTTGCGGGTAAAAAATCTTCCATGAGGACCCAGCCGGTGAAGTCAGCGGGACCGGCAACGAACGCAGATGAAATCCGCAACCAGCGTAAGTGAATGGCTGCCCTGGCTGGGCCGCGTCCGGTTTCTCGCCATTACCTTTCTGCTGGGCATTGTAGTAGCCGCACGGCAACTCACACCGATTTCGATATCCGTCCGGTCTTTCGTTCCACTGGTAGCCCTGTGGTACATGCTCGCCGTTGTTTACGTCATCCTGCAGCGATGGGCGCCGCAGGCACGCGCGCACGCTCCGGTTCAGATTGTCTGCGATCTGCTGGTTATCAGCGGCGTGGTGTACACCACGGGCGCGCAGGACAGCTACTTCATATCGCTGTATCTGCTCGTGATTCTGATGGCCAGCGTGCTTTTTTCGCGGCGCGGAGTGTTTCTGGTGGCGGGAGCGAGTTTCGCGCTGCTCGCCACGGTAATCGAGCTCACTTATTACGGTGTGTTTCCTCACACCGCCAGCTCTGACCCCACGCCGCGCGTTCTGGATTCCTGGCTGGCCAGCAACTTCTTCGCCTTTATCGCTGTGGCGTACTTGGGCAGTCTGCTGGCGCAGACACTTCGCAAGAAGGGCGTTGAGCTGGAAGCGAAGAGCGAGGAACTGAAGGACCTCCAGGCTTTCAATCAGGACATCATCGAATCCATGCGCGGCGGGTTGCTGACCGCGGATCTGGAAGGCCAGATACTGCTAATCAATCACGCGGGCGCGGAAATTACGGGGCGTGAGGCTGAACCGCTCCGCGGACAAAAGGTACAAGATCTGTTTCCGGGATTTTGGCCGGTGGAGATGGATGGGGCAGGGAATCCCGTTGCGGCGCGAAAAGAAATCGAGTTTCGCACTCCGGCCGGAACCGTGAGGTTCCTCGGTCTATCAATTTCGCCATTACGCACGAGTCAGAATCAGAACAGCGGCTTCGTTTACAACTTTCAAGACCTCACGCAATTGAAACGGCTCGAACGCGAGGTGCTCACCAAGGAGCGCATGGCTGCGCTGGGACGCCTTTCAGCGGCCATCGCGCACGAAATTCGGCAGCCATTGACGGCGATGACCGGAGCGTTAAAAGAATTGGCGCGGTTGGCGCCTCTTGAAGATGACGACAAGAAGCTAGTGAACATTGTGAGCCGCGAATCGCAGCGTCTAAATCAAATCATCACGGACTTTCTGGACTACTCGCGGGAAAAAACATACACGTTTGCGGATCTGGATGTGGCGCCGATCATCGAGGAAACACTTCTGCTGCTCGAGCGCGACGCCACGGCGAAAGGGAAGTACCGCTTTAACCGCCAGATCAACGCGAGCAACGTGCGAGCGCTGGCCGATCGCGACGCCCTGAAGCAAGTTTTCTGGAATCTTTGCAATAACGCATTGCGCGCCATGCCCAACGGCGGAGTTCTGCAGGTGGACTTGGCGGTGGATGAAACCTGGGTGCGCATTTCAATACGAGATACGGGCATTGGGCTCGATGCACGGGAGTTAGCGAGAATTTTTGAGCCGTTCCAATCGGGCTTCACCGGCGGAACCGGGCTCGGGCTGGCCATTGTGTATCAGATTCTGCAAGCGCACCGCGGACGAATTCGCGTGGAAACGGAGAAAGGCCGAGGGGCGGAGTTCATCGTGGAACTGCCGCGCTCGTTTACGTCGAGTTCGCGAGAGCGGCCCTCCAAACGCAAGCAGGCGGAATTGGTTGCGGCAGGGAAAGGCTAGGGCGCGATGGCTCACTTACTCATCGTCGACGACGAGCCTTCCATTCGCGAACTGCTGGAGATTAGTTTTCGCAAGGAGGGCCACAAGGTGGAAGTGGCCTCGTCTGGAGAAGCGGCGAAGTCGCGGCTAGCCGCGCAAATTTTTGACATCGTGGTGTCCGACATTTGCATGCCGGATATGGATGGCGTCGAATTGCTTCGGTATAGCAAGGAAGTCTCACCTTCCACGATTTTCATATTGATCACGGGTGTGCCTACCATCGACACGGCCATCGATGCCGTGAATTTTGGCGCGGATCGCTATGTGGTTAAGGGCGACCGCTTGCTTGATGAGTTGCGGCCCGCCGTTCAACAGATTGCGGAGAACCAACGGCTGAAAAAGGAAGCGGGAGAACTGCGGCGTCAGATCCGGCGGCTCACCGGCTTTGATCACATCATTGGAACAAGTCCGAAAATGCGCAGCCTTTTCGAGATGATCGCGACCATCGCGCCGCAGTCGAGCCGGGTGTTGATTACCGGCGAGAGCGGAACGGGCAAGGAGCTGGTGGCTCGCGCGATTCACGAGAATAGCGCGCGGGCGAAGACTCCGTTCGTCACCATTAATTGCGGAGCATTTCCGGAGACGCTGCTGGAATCCGAGCTCTTCGGATATATGCGCGGTGCGTTTACGGGGGCGAACGAAAATCGCCGTGGGTTGTTTCAGGCCGCGGATGGCGGCACGCTCTTCATGGATGAGATAGGGAACATGAGCCTCACGATGCAGGTGAAGCTCTACCGCATCCTGCAAGAGGGGAAAGTACGCCCGATTGGCAGCACGGAGGAGACCAGCGTTGACGTTCGCGTGATCGCCGCCACCAATAAGGACCTGGAAAAAGAGATTGCCGAAGGGCGCTTCCGCGAAGACCTTTTTTATCGCCTCAATGTGATTCCGATTCATCTTCCGCCGCTGCGAGAACGCCGCGACGACATTCCGCTGCTAGCCCGCGCGTTTTTGGATCGCTACGCGAAGTCCATGAATAAGAAGATCGAAGGGATCGAGCCGGAAGCAATGCGGCGGCTGGAAGTTTACGAATGGCCGGGAAACGTGCGCGAATTGGAAAACACGATTGAGCGCGCAGTCGCGCTGGAAACCACCAAACGCGTGTCGGTGGAAGGTCTGCCCGAGCGCATCACAAATTTCTATCAGGAATCTCGTTCCAACGGACAGCCTGACACTAAACCGTATTTGATTCCGGATGCAGGGATGGACCTCGAGAAACTAATTTCCTCCACTGAAAGAGCCTATTTGCTGGCTGCTCTGGAATGTTCCGGAGGAGTTCGCATACGCGCTGCAGAGATGTTGAAGATGACCTACCGATCGTTCCGCCACTACGCAAAAAAACACGGAGTTTAAGAACGTTTCACCTTGGTGCGGGCTGTTAAAGTCTTTCGGCCCGACTTTTTTCGGCTTTTTCAATCCCCACTTGAAACAAAACAATCATTCTCCCTCACGCGTCGAAATTCGATTTGCCACGTGCTGTGTTAACACTCGACTTACCTAGCGATCTCTCCCGGTCTGTGCATCCGCGCTGAACGGCGTTGCTCGTGCTGTACGTGGGTTGTACCCCGCCAGGGTGCACAAGATTCATCTCGTAGATGTACCAAGGAGAAACACGCTAATGATTAGGAAGCAAAAAGAAAAAGGTTTTTCGTTAATCGAATTGTTGATCGTTGTGGCGATTATTTTGATCATCGCGGCTATCGCAATTCCGAACTTACTTCGCGCCCGCATGGCGGCTAATGAAGCGTCCGCGGTCGGTTCGATTCGTACCATCAACACTTCGGCAGTGACGTATTCAACAGCTTGGGGAGTTCAATACCCAGCGTCATTGGCCGCGATGGGCGGCGCGCCGGGTGGCGTTGCAGCCTGCAACGCAGCTCTGTTGATTGATCCAGTCCTCGTGGCTGCGGTTTCAGCTGCGACAGCAAAGAGCGGTTATTTCTTCACCTTCGTCGGCGCCACGGCAACGCCTGCAGTTGGCGCTTGCACCGGCTTCCAGACTTACACGATCGTTGGTGTTCCGGCGACCGTTGGGCAGACCGGGCAACGCGGCTTTTTTAGCGACGAGAGTGGAGTTATTCGCTTCACCACGACCGGAGCAGCCCCGACAGTTGCAAGTCCTCCGCTTCAGTAGTTAGTTCCAAGAGTCATAGCGGTGACGTAGAGGGGAGATAGTTCATCTCCCCTCTTTTGTTTTGGAAAAACGAGATTCCCTGACCCACCCCCATTAGGACCATCTGCTCGACCGTCTGCCGCGACACGATGCGCGCCGCCAAGCTGTATTTGCTGTTTGTCTGTTGCTCTACTACCCCGTCATAAGGTTAAAGTTTCTGTTCTGAACTTGTCCTCTCCCGAAAGCGCATAAGACTCCCGAATCAGCGCCCGAGCGCCTTTTCACGGCGTGTTCGGCAGTCAAAAACAGTCAAGAATCGAACACTGAGAAGGTCTCCCGCCGGCGGAACGATCACTAGCCTGGCGGAGCGTCCCCTCATCCATATGATAACAAAGGTCATATTAGGCTGTGTCGTGTCGATACACAGACTGCGCCGTTGTGGCACACCCCTTGCCTTTAGTGGGGTGTACCCCGCCAGGGAGTACAAGAGATTTCAGCAGTTACTTTAAGGAGAGAGACGACATGAATAGGAAACAGAAGGGTTTTTCACTCATCGAGTTGCTGATCGTCGTGGCGATCATTTTGATTATCGCGGCTATCGCAATTCCGAACTTGCTGCGCGCCCGCATGGCGGCCAATGAGGCGTCCGCGGTCGGTTCGATTCGTACCATCAACACTTCGGCAGTGACGTATTCTTCGAGCT
>JBAVQB010000030.1:0-87298 GCA_049693615.1 Candidatus Acidiferrales bacterium
CCCATTCCCCAAATCATGCGTTCGGTGAAGGTTGGCATGATCTTGCGATGGCAATTAACAAGTGCTCCATCGCTGTTGAAGAGTAGATTTGAATTGTAAAGAGTCCCGTGCCCCGGCCCCTCTTTGACGCGTTCATTGACACCCATGCTGAGCACAATCCCAAATTCCTGTGACAAGGAAGCGAGTGCCCGGGTATGTGAACTCGGAACCACCACACTGTTTTCCACCAGACGCGCGAAAACGTTCTTCGTCGGTTCGTGATCCCAAAGGCCCGCGTCACGGCATGAATCCAGCCAAGCGGGATAGCCCGGAAGCCAAGCCTCAGGAAACGCGACGAGCTCCGCGCCTTGCGAAGCCGCGTCGCGAATCAAGCCGCGAGCTTTTTCCATACTGCCATCGAGGTTCATGAACACAGGTGCGGCTTGAACCACGGCAACGCACGTCTTTGTTTTCATCCCTACTCCCCTGGATCATGAGCTCGTTGGTTCGGCATACGGCTTGGCAACAAAACTCGGCATGCCTGCTGCTATTTGGAGATCCAATTAGAAGGGCTGATGTCCTTCTCCGTCAATAGGTTAACGTCAAGCTTCAGCCCTGCGTTCGAACCATGAACTATGGACGTGACCACAACAGCTGTACCACGACGGAAAACCAAATTCTAGGCGTTTTGACTCTTGTTCGATTGCCTTCTGCGTCACAAGTTTCATTCGATTTTCAGCTTGATCTCCTGCTCCCAATTTCTTCGTGCGTCCTTATGGAATGAAACTATTCTCGACCTGCGGAATCACACCTAAGGCGGATACGCGCGCTCAAGACCTGCCGCCGGAGGAGCCTGGTGATCAGCCTTGGCTGCCGGCATGGTCCGCAGCATTAAACCGGCACTGACAAAATGACAGCCACAATCAGTTATGAATGGATGCACGTGCGTATATGTCGACGAGCATCGAACCTATAAGCGAACGCGTACCTAAAGACAGCGATGCACGGCACAGAGGAGAAGGATGCCCATCCAAGACAGGCTGGACCTGAAATACTCGGACGTTACGCCCAAGCGGCTTTACATGGAACGCCGCAATTTTCTTCTGGGCTTGCTCGCAACGGCTGCCCTCGTTGGTTGCGGGGAAAAACCTCAGGACCCACCCTCCGGAAACAGCACGGGCCCCGTCGCGCCGAAACTGAATAGCGTGCTCAACAAAGCCTACAGCACCAGTGAAGCGCAGACCCCCTACAACGACGTTACGCACTATAACAATTTCTACGAGTTCGGCACTGACAAAGGTGATCCCGCGAATAACGCCAAAAACTTCGTAACCTCGCCGTGGTCGGTCTCAGTCGAAGGGGAAGTGAAAAATCCACGCAAGTTCACCATGGAAGAGATCCTGGCGCTCGCACCACTCGAAGAGCGCATCTACCGCCATCGCTGCGTGGAGGCGTGGTCGATTGTGGTCCCATGGGTCGGCTATTCGTTCAGCAAGCTAGCGGAGCTCGTTGAGCCGACTTCGAACGCAAAGTACGTCGCGTTCCAGAGTTATTATGACGTGAAACAAATGCCGGAGGGCCCGGCTGCTGGTATCCAGTTGCCATACGTAGAGGGACTGCGGATCGACGAAGCAATGCATCCGCTGGCGCTCCTAACGGTTGGGATGTACGGCGAAGCTCTTCCGAACCAAGATGGCGCGCCGGTGCGGATGGTGATCCCTTGGAAATACGGCTATAAGAGCATCAAGTCCCTAGTCAAGATTCGCTTCACCTCGGATCAGCCGCCGACCACGTGGAATCTTGCGAGTCCGAGCGAGTACGGTTTCTATTCCAACGTGAATCCGAGCGTCGACCACCCTCGCTGGAGTCAGGCCAGTGAGCGCCGCCTTGGCGAATTCCATCGCCGGCCCACGCTCCTGTTCAACGGCTACGCGGACCTAGTCGCGAGCATGTACGCGGGCATGGACCTTCGAAAATATTATTAGTGTTGTATGGATATTGTGACTGCACGCAAGCACGCTCCTCCGGACTTGAAGCGGAAGGCCCTTTGACCTACTTTTGACTTCCGATTGTGTTTTACATCGGTCGCGGCTGGCTCTTGTCCGATCTCCATCTCGTACTTCCTACCGGCGAAATAGATGGCGGTCAGCACCGTCGTTTCGTCGTTATCCTTGCGTGTCTCATACCCCTGACTCGGTCCCGGACGGCTCAATCGAACCAAGCGCGCCGGCACCGTTGCTACGATCTTCTGAGATTGGATGACACTCAGTTGGACGTTGGGACCTGTCCCTTGCCACGTGACCTGGTATTCTCCAAATGCATCCCGTTGACAGAGACGGATTCCTCTAGTTTCAGCGAGCCTTCGGTGGCTGCCGATGCGGCGGTAGTCACGAGCAAGGTCATGCCCAGCGGCAGGCCGTTAGATATTTTCGAGAACTTCATGTGGTTCCCTTCCTCTTTTGATTGCCGCCATGCTGAAGGTCCGATAGCCTCCGGTCCTCCGCAGCCTGACAATTGAGATTCGGTTCCTTCAGTCAGATGCGAGGCAATCCGGAATGTCATGTGGTTCATGGTCTTCTTCTTGCGTGATTGCTGTGTGATGCTGCGTGAGAAATCGGCCGGGTAATACAGGCGTGCGCTGTAACTTTTGCTGGATGCCCGCATCAGACAGCAGAGGACACCTTTCATGTATTGTTCGTTGGGATGAACATGCCACAGCCGCATTTGGAATCCAACGAGGCGGATCTCATCAGGCGTGTTTGCGCCGGGAATTCCGAAGCGTTCGAGGAATTGGTCCGTCCGTACGAACGCTTGGTGTACGTGACCGCGATTTCTATCCTGAGAAACCAAGCCGATGCGGAGGAAGTTGCACAGGAGGCGGTTTTGAAGGCGTTCTCGAAACTCTCAAGCTTCCGTGCGGAATGCAAGTTCAGCACTTGGCTCGTGCAAATCACTTATAACGAAGCGAGGATGAGACTGAGGAAGGATCGTCGTAACCTTTATGAGTCCCTCGATGAGCAACAGGAGGAACCGCAAGGCGACTATTGGCCAAGAGACTTTGCGGATTGGCGCCCGATAGCTTCTGAACTGCTCGAAGAGAGCGAGACGCGCCAAGCATTACAGAATGCAATTAATTCGCTTAGTCCCTCCTATCGAGAGGTTGTGGTCTTGAGGGACGTTCAGAATCTGAGCATTAAAGATGCGGCGTCGATCTTAGGGGTAACGGAAGGGACCGTCAAAACTCGCCTTCATCGGGCGCGGTTACTGCTGAGAGATGCGCTGGCCCCGGGAATCGACGGTTGCTGGTGCATGGGACGGAGTTATCAGAAAGTGAGACCATGGTGAAAAAAGAAGGGCGCAATGGGGACAATTGAGATTAGTTGTGTCGAGGTGTGGCGGGAAGTATCCAATTATCTTGATGGGGATATCTCTCCTGAACTGCGCGAGAGAATGGAGGCGCATTTCAAAGCATGCGCGCACTGTTCCGCGGTACTCGACGGGATGCGGAATGTCGTGGGCTTGGTCGCCGATGGCAGGCTGTTTCAAACGCCTGATGGGTTTAATAAGCGCCTGTACAGCAAGATTAATCGGGACCGGTGACCTGGTGCTGACCCGATTGAATTTCCCGCGGTCGAAACGGATCGGCGACGTCCTGGTTGTCCATGTACATCCATAATTTCCAGTTCCCGTCCCGGTTCCTCCTCCAGATATCGACGTAACGCTCCCTCCGGTGAATCGGCTGACCGCCATCTTTGGGTGTGAGCGTTAAACTATGCACGCCATAATCATAGGCAACATCCCCTGCGATCCGGATCTCGAAAACAATCACCGCCAAATTCGCCGTAAAACGCTCGAAAAGAACCTTCAGACGAATCTCGAGTGAATCCAATCCGCTCCTGGCGAATTCGCTGGGTTGACAGTCGGAAAAGCTAACCAACTCAGGATCTACGATCGCCAAAAAACGCGCCACGTCGCCAAGATTGAAAGCCTCCCGAAATTCAGTCTTGGCCGCATTAATCGAAAACAGTTCGTCCATCTCTTGGCTCCCGTGTTGACTCGAGACTGGAATTATTATCTGTTCGCCGATTAATAGTATCAAAGCACGTCTTCGGCCAAGGGGTCGACTTTGAGGGAGTCCAAACGCGCACGCAACGTCGCGCTGGCCTGCCGTCCGCCTGATCGCAAGCAGGAGCGCTCGGGATGTTGATGAAGGCGAGATAGCAACACTCAGCGGCGTGCCGCAAGTGTCACCCCAGTGTCACCCAAAGCGCGGAAAACAGTGGCAAAAGTGAAGAAAATCCGAGGAAAAGAAGGAGAAAGTGCGTTGCCCTAAGTTGCCCCAACTTGCTGAATTCGTCCGTTCGCCACTCCTCTGGCAAAATTTGGCGAAAGTGTTCGGACGGCCTCTAAGCAGACGGTCAAAAGCTGGTGATCAGGGCCCTGCCTGGTGAGCAAGGGTTCCGACTACAGGGTGCAAAATAGTGGAGCGGCACCGGATTGCCCCTGCTGAACAGAGTCGCCCCTCCCGCACTCGATCGTTAGTCGTCCAACCTCGCCTTTAATGTGGTATCAATCTCCAGACTGATGCATACGCGCACTCGTTTTCGAGAATATTCGACTGGCGTCGTTCATCGGTTTCCCTCGGACCGTGCCGATCGATCAGCATCAGACTGCCGTTACGCCGCCATCAACCACAAGATCGTTGCCGAGTACGTAGCTGCTCTCATCCGAAGCGAGAAAGAGCGCCGCCGAAGCGATCTCTTCAGGACGGCCCAGCCGACCGAGAGGAATGATTGACTTGAACCACTCTTTCGCCCCGTCGGCGGCTTCCTTTGTGGGGAATTGTCCATCCATAATTGGTGTGTCAACTGCGCCGGGGCTGATGACGTTCGCGCGAATCTTTCGATCCTTAAGTTCCGTCGTCCAGGTTCTGACGAAAGATCGCAGCGCTGCTTTCGTGGCTGCGTAGGTGCTGTAGGCCGGAAACCCTTTAAGCCATACTCCGGAGCCGACGAGAATGATCGAGCCTCCGTCGTTCAACAGGCGTAGGGCCTTCTGTACAGTGAAGTACGCCCCTCTCGCATTGGTGTTGAATGTCTTATCGAAATGTTCAGGAGTGACCGCCTGTGTCGGTACCATTTCCACCATTCCCGCATTGGCGAAGACGATGTCGATCTTGCCTTTTTTTGCGGCGATTTCCTTGTAGAGACGATCCAGATCGTCCAGATTCGACACATCTCCTCGAATTGCCGTGACGTTCTTGCCGATCTCCGCAACTGCTTTGTCCAACTCGGCCTGACGTCGGCCGGTGATGAAGACGTACGCTCCCTCCGCCACGAATCGCTTCGCGGTCGCTAGCCCGATCCCGCTGCTGCCACCTGTGATCACCGCGACTTTACCTTGTAATTTGGACATTTCGCTTGCTCCTCGTTTGACTTGGATGATTAACGATAGTTCTGTACTCACCATTTCAGATGTCGCTGGATCGAGCCGGGATTCAGGAACTTCTAGACCTTTCGTTCCAGAATTGCATAGAATGAGTTTATGAGCACAAAAACTGCCCGCAGCGGCAAGACTGGACGGCCGCGCGGCTTCGACGCCGGGAAGGCGCTCGATGCCGCCATGAGAGTCTTCTGGGAAAAGAGCTACGAGGGCACCACGATGGCTGACCTGACCAGGGCGATGGGTATCAATCGCTCCAGCATGTATGCGGCCTTTGGCGACAAACAGGCCCTCTTCGATTTGGTCATGAAGAGGTATCGCGAAGGACCAATGACCTACATCCGGAAAGCGTTGGAGCAGCCGACGATCCATGGCGTACTCGCAGGCCTATTGCGCGGGACGGTCGAGTTCCTGGCTACTCCCGGCAACCCCAAAGGCTGCCTCTCAATACAAGGGGCTTTGGCATGTGGCTCCGACGCAGAGCCTGTTAAGCGGAGCTTGGTCGCGTGGAGGCGAAGCGGGGAAGCCGCCATAAGAAGGCGCCTGCAGCAGGCGCAGACCGAGGGGGAACTGAGCGCCGGTATGAATCCTGCAGACTTTGCGCGTTACCTCTCTTCACTCATGGCGGGCCTCGGCGTTCAGGCAGCGAACGGCGCAGCGAAATCGGAGATGACTCGTATTGTGGATATGGCCCTCCACTTCATCGGTTGAGCGGATGATGCACGCTCTTGTTTCACCAAGGAGCTGACACCGCGCTGTTACTGGCATTGACCGGGTTTTGGAAGTTTGGGTGATTTAGGACGTTGTGCGCTAGGAGCGCGCGGGCTGCTGTTGCGTCAAGCAGTGGATGGTGCCGAATCCCCAGACTAAATCTACCGCGTGGATTCCAACAACACAGCGATCGGGGAAAAGTTCAGAGAGGATGCCCAGAGCGATGCGGTCGTTAGGATCGTTAAAAGTGGGCACCAGGACGGCGGCATTCGAAATGTAAAAGTTTGCATAACTTGCCGGCAGACGGACGCCGTCGAAGAATAAAGGCGACGGCATCGGCAAGGCCACAACCTCCAAGTTTCTTCCGTCTTCGAGCTTCGCTGCGCGCAGGCGCTCCCAATTTTCCTCGAGTGCGCGATAATTTTTCTCGCTGCGGTTTTTTTCGCGGCAAATGACGACTGTGCGGCGGCCCACAAAACGGCACAAATCATCGACGTGACCGTGTGTGTCGTCGCCGGCGATTCCTTTGCCCAGCCATAGGACGTTTGTCACGCCGAGATACTCGCGAAGCGCTGTTTCTGTCTGGCCGCGGTCGAATCCGGGGTTTCGCACTTGGCGTTTCTGGTCCAGCAGGCACTCTTCTGTAGTAAGCAGGGTGCCCGAGCCGTTTACATCGATGCTTCCGCCTTCCAGGACCACGTCACGGCCGGCGAGTTGAGCGCGGAACATTTTCGTTTTCCATCGGCGCGCAGCCCGTTCCGGAATGGCGTCGTCTTTTTTCCAGTCGGGATAACGAGCCCAGGCGTTAAAACGAAATCGTGCGATAGCAACTTCCGGTCGCGGCTTGTCGCGCTTGATGAAGATAGGACCGAAATCGCGAGTCCAACCTCTATTCGTAGGAAATCGCAAAAACTGGACTCGGCTCCGGCTAACGCCGGCACTTCTTAGAACTTTGCGCGCCTGCGACTGGTGAGCTGACGAGTTCACCAGGATGCGGACGAGTTCACCGGGCGCAATTTTCCGAACGATCTCGCCGTAAACCCAGTGAATCGGTTCCAGCTTGCCGGGCCAATCGGTTGGGTTATGCGGCCAGCCGAGCCAAGTAGCCTCATGGGGTTCCCATTCGGCGGGCATGCGGAAGCCTAGTTCTGCGGGGGTATCTTCTGGGGAAAGGCGAGTGATGCGGCTGGATGGCTTCAAGGCTTTTCGTCAAGGAAGCGCTGTTCGATGCCGGCGTACGCATCGATCCTGCGGTCGCGCAGGAATGGCCAATTGCGGCGGACGTCTTCGAGGTGCGCCAGATCCACTTCACCGTACAAAATTTCTTCGCGGTTGGTGGAAGCTTCAGCGATAACGACTCCCTGCGGATCGCAGAGGAACGAAGTGCCCCAGAATTCCAGGCCATCTCCACCTTCGTCAGGTTTTTCGTGTCCCACGCGGTTGACTGCCGCAACGTAAACTCCATTGGCAATGGCGTGGCTGCGCTGGATGGTGCGCCAGGAATCGCGCTGCGCTTCACCATTGGAATTTTTTTCGCTGGGGTGCCAGCCGATAGCGGTGGGGTAAAAGACGATGCAGGCTCCGTTGAGCGCGGCCAGACGCGCTCCTTCCGGATACCATTGATCCCAGCAGATTAAGGTGGCAATTCTTCCTGCGCTGGTTTCAAACGCGCGAAACCCCAGGTCTCCCGGGGTGAAATAAAACTTCTCGTAGTACGCTGGATCGTCGGGAATGTGCATCTTGCGATATACGCCGGCGATTCGGCCATCGGCGTCAATGATTGCCGCGGTGTTGTGATACACGCCGGGCGCCCGGCGCTCAAAAACAGGGGCTATTATGACCGTTTTCGTTTTCTGCGCCACGCGGCCCAAAGCTTCCGTGGTGGGACCGGGGACGGATTCCGCCAGCTCGAAATTCGCGGTGTCTTCTCGCTGGCAGAAATACTGCGAGCGAAAAAGTTCGGGCAAGCAAATCACTTGCGCGCCGCCCCGGGCAGCTTCTTCGATGCGGGAGATGGCGTGGGCGAGGTTTTCCTGTGGCTTGGGGCCGACGGCCATCTGCACGAGGGCAACTTTGAATTTGTTCGGCGATGTCACGATAGGAAAATCTACACGAAAAGCCGATACAAGGCCACTATGCCGCAGGCAGTTCTAAATTCCCATTTCGGGAACCTCATTAGTAAGAAAAAGCCCTCAATTTCAGCGCAGATTCCCGCAAGCTTCTTGATGCTTTTACAGCAGATCTTTTCGCCCTCTTGCAGACTGAAAAAAAGTGAGCACAGACGAACGGCCATTATTTTTTGGTATTGGACTGCAGCGTTTTCTGATCCTGATATTCTTTCCAGGTTAGATATATCAAGAGTAGATCGAAAAGAGTGAGAATTACGAGCGCCACAGAATGGGTGTGCGTGAATCTGTAGATCTGGTAAACAACGAAGGCTGCAAAAACGCCAATCGTCAGCGGATAAGCCCACAGCTTATTGAGCCAAAGACAAATGACGAGCAAGGCCTTCACCAGCCCATGCGAGAGAAGATACAGCGAGGCGAACATCGGACTCCCGCTAGCCAATTTCTGCGAAGCTATACTCAGGTGAGAAAAAATGAAATCGTGCTTGTCGCGTGCGAGTTCGTGCTGGCAAAGCGCCTGCAACCACGCGTTCAACGTGTTGACCTTAAACCACAACAGCACGCCGCCGACGGCTTCGAGGAGACCGTCGATGCCTTTGATAGTAATGCCTACACGAAAAGAATCGTGCAGCAAGATGTGGCTGAAGCTTTTTGTGGGCACTTCCTCCAGCGTGCCATATCTGACGAAGAATTGCCAAACATGCCGGAATTCACAAACCTATGCGGTCGCCTAGGGCGAGGGTGGCTTCGGGGTTTCTTTGGCAGCCGGAGAATTGGCAGGATTACCGGCCGGCGCTTGTAATAGCGCGAGGTAGCTGCGACCGAATGCGGAATGCTGCGTTCCGGGAGCGATTACGACGGCTTGAACGGTGTAACGCCCACCTTGAAGCCTCGATAAAGGCAAGCTGATGCGGAAGGACGCCGTGGATTTTTTCGCATCCACTTCCGAAGGCGCGAGCAAAGGAGTGGCGTTGACCTGCAATCCATTGCGGAAAAAAACTAATCCGGCGCGGAGAGAATTTCCGTCAAAGGTTTCTTTGTTTTCGCTTTTTCCCGGATAGTAAGCCTGGAAGAAAACGTAGAGCGTTTGATTTTGAGCGAACAAGCGAGTCACGCTGGGGACGATGGCTTCTCCATTCATCTCCAGCGGCGAATTGGGTAGTTTGGCATGCAATCCCTGGCCTTTGGTTTGAACTTCGGATGATTTCTGCACCGGCACGAGCTGGCTGGAGAGCACCAAAGAGCTGAGCATCAGTTTGCTTGCCTGGACTGCCGGAACGGAGAGATTCTCTTCAAATGTACCGATCTTTCCTGACTCATTTTCGCGAGCGACAAATTTAAGCCGGTAACTCCCGGGAGCGAGGACAACGCCGCCCTGATACAGCAAATTCTTTTGGTTGATTTGCTGGAAACGCTGAGGGTCCAGGTTCACCTGCGTAGTGTCGCGCAATTGCGCAACTACTTCGCGGGAAGGAACTGCGCGGACTTCGACGGCGAAATCGAATTCAGCTTGGCGATGGCCATGTTTTTCGGCCCAGTCGAGCGCGCCGGCAGAAATCTTGGCGGCGACGGGAACGTAAGTCTGCTGATCGGATAGCCGGAACATAGCTGTCTCTACTGCCACCGGCAGCTCGACGACAGGATTGTCGGAATTGACCGCATCGGCAAGCTGTTGGTCGCGATCTTCTTTTTGAAGATGCTGAAAATCGCGCGGCGCGTAATAACCTTCGCGATAACGCACGTGAGCGCCGGGCGCGTTGACCTTCACGCGAATGGTTCGCCAGCGGCCGTCGCGTTTCACATCGGCGCCCAGACGGTAGCCGATGAGGTAGTAACCGGTATTGTCCTGCTGGATTTTTGGGAGCGCCTGGCTCAAATCTCCCAAGTCGAAGAAAGCTTTTCCCCCGGTATCGGTGGAAAGAGTGGCCAGAGTATCGCGGGAATCTTCGCGCTGGTCGGTTTGATGAAAGACGGAGGCCCCGGTGAACAAGGAAGTCCCGGTGGCGGCATTCGTGGTGGCGTCGCCACCGGGCGGCGTGGCGAACAATCCGCGCGAATCGATCGAGTAGATGGAAACGTCGGCGCGATTCGCGGCATCGGTAGCCGCTCGAAGCTGCGTGCGATTTTCTTCGCCGGTCTGTGTGATGCCGCCGGTGAATTCCACCAGGGCTTTTCTTCCAGGAAACGCGCTGAGAACGTTGGCCATGCCTTCCACGGCGGCAAGCTTCTGGTCGGTATTAAAAACGTTAAATTCGGTCTCGTCCGGCGTATAGGCCGCGCCGGTATATTCCTGGACGTCATATTCTCCGTTTTCCGCCGCGGCGTAGAGCGGATTGGAAAGATCGGAAATGCTCGTAGTGGTTAACTGCGCGATGGCTTTATCGAGCGTGGCGCGGTCGTTGGTGAAGTTCGCGAGCACGATGAGCTTCGAGGAAAAAGCGACGACGGCGACGACGTCGGCCTTGGTCATCTGTTCTTTCACAAATTTTGCGGCTGCGTCGTGCGCGCGAATCAAATCGTCCGATTGCATGGAGGTCAGGTCGAAGAAAAGTACGATCAGGCGGCGGTCGCGCAATTGATCGCTGATCGCGTCGGCAGAGGGCGCATTCGGGCCTTCGTTATCCACTGGGACGACGATGGGTTTGGCGTCCTCCGTTGCTGCGGACTCGATGCCCTCGATGTCCGCGTAGGAGAAAGTGGAAATCTCCTGGCGCTTGCCATCGTCGGTAACGGTAAATTGATCCTCGCGCAATCCCTTGATGGGTTTGCCGGATTTATCGGTCACTTCGACGTCAATGCGCACCAGGTCCGACGATGCTCTGATCACGGAGGGTACCGTCGGCTTGGGGGCCTGAGGCGATGCAGGCATGGGTACGGCAATAGGCGCTGATTGGTTCGCAGGTGGATGCAAGGGAGGATTGGAAGATTGCTGTTGAGATTGAGCTAAGGCGAACCCCGTTAAAAGAATTGCCGCAATCAATGGAGACGCGATTTTTTGAGCGAGATGTGTCATCAGAAGTTATACCGGATCATAACATCCATGGTTCGCATGGTTCCCGCGCCTGTCACGCGGCCGAATGTTGACGAGCCCAACAGCGTGGCAAGCCCGGCGAAGCTGACAGTGTTGGAAAGATTCTGAACCTCCCAGCGGACGTCCAAGTGATGGCGCTCTTGCGGACCGTAGCGGAAAGATTTCGCAAGAGAGGCGTTCCAGTTGAACTTGCAAGGACCCTCGATCGAGCCGCGGTGCTCATCGCCATATTCCGTAGGAGGCGGCGTGGCGAAAGCCGCGGTGTTGAAAAAAGTGAGCGGCCCTCCACCACAAATGCCCACATTCGGATTTCCGATTTGATCCGCGCGAAGAGAAAAACTCGCGCCCGTCCCATTATCCGATGCTGTACCGCCGAGATAGGCGGTGTAGGGGTTTCCGGTTTGCCAGGTAATGATGTTCTGCAGCCGCCAATTGCCGAGAACGTGTTCCGCCCACCCATGATTGCCATAGCGATGGTGCTCGCCAAATGGCATCTCGTACACGGAGAACATGCGGACTTGATGGCGCACATCGAACGATGAGAGTCCGCGCTCCGCGGCGTAGTTTCCGTCCTGTTGGACGACGATCGGAGCGGTGCCGCCTATGGTGCTCGCGTTATCCAGCGATTTTGCAAAGGTGTAAAAGCCTTGGATGGAAATGCCGTGCGTGAAGCGATGAACCAAGCGCACCTGGAGCGCATTATAAATTGAATTAGCGCCGGATTGGTCGTAATAGAAGCTGTTGGCGTAGGGAATTTGCAGAGAAATCTGCGTGTTCAGAGGGCTGGTGCCCAAAGGAGCGCGATTCGGTGCGCGAAGCAAATCCAAGTTGGTGCCTTTTGTGCCGGTGTAGGTTAGGTCCAGAATCCAATTCTGCGTAAACGATGTTTCGGTGCCCAAGGTCCAAATGTCGGCGGCTCCGTTTTTATAGAAGGGATTTACGCCACCCTTATTGGATATGGTGCTGGTGTTGGGAAAGCCATTCTGAAGCGTGAGAACTTGAGCGCCGGAGGTGATGAGATTTTCCGAGGTGGCGAAGGGCGGTTCATATTCCAGATATTGTTGGGCCAGCGTGTTGTAAATTCCTTCGTTGTAGAAAATCGAAAAGCCGCCGCGAACGACTGTTTTCGGCTTGATCATTTGCGGCACCCAGGCAAATCCGATGCGCGGCGCCCAATTGCCGTAATCGCCGTGGATCAAAGCTTGTGGATAGCGGCCGTTGAACATTCCCACCGCGCCGGGCGTGACCGCATCGACTGCGGTGGCCGTGGAATTTAAGTCCAGGTTAGCGATGCGGTCGTACTCGTCGACCGGAGGCGTAACGGCTTCGTAGCGAAGGCCGTACAAAATGGTGAGTTGCTTGTTCACCCGCCAATCATCTTGCGCATAAGCAATGAAATCCCAACTGCGCAGATAGGCATTCGGGCCAAACTGCACGGTCGTGCTGTAGGGAAGGCCCAGGAGAAAATCGGCGAGCTCGTAATACGGCTCGGTCTGGGGGTTGGACGGCGCCGGCTGGCCGCTCGAAGTCAATTGCGAGGTCATAACGCCGGTAAAATTGAACAGCCCGCGCGGCTGGGGATTGGCGTCGGTGTTGAGCTGGATCCGACGAACCTCGCCGCCGAACGTCATGGTGTGTTTTCCGCGGACCCACCGCAAATTATCACCAAATCGAATCGTCTGATTGCGGACGAGCGAAGGAAGCGGATCGTTCAAGTCGGAAATGCTACTGAAATTAATCGCAGGGATGCCGTAGGTGAGGGGCTCGGTGGATACGCCTGAAATTCCCAGATCTGCAGCGACATCGTTTTTGAAAGAGTTATCGCTCAGGATTTGAACGCGACTGCGGCTCCAATTCAATTGCGTGCTTTCCACCAGATGCGAAGTCCAGTTGTGAGAAAGGCCGAGAGTGACGGCCTGGCTCAGCGTTGATTGAGTTCCGGCCGTGGTCAGGAAATTGCCAAAGGTATTCTGGCGCTGCGAATTCAGATTGTAGGCGCCGTTCAGACTGAACTTGGAATTGATGGTGTGAAGCACGTGGAGATTCAAAATGTCGTTGTTAATCGGCACGGTGGTTTGCAGCAAATAGTTCTGTACCGTCCCGGGCAGATTCGGCAGCGGATAGAAAGCGAGGAGTCCGGCTGCGGCGGAATTAATGGATGGAATCTGGCAGCCATTGCCCAGAGGGGTGCGCGGCCCGGTGAAGTTTGAAAATGGATTATAGATGGTGACCCCGAGGCCGCAGAAATCTCCGTTACGTTCAGCCTCCGTGGGAACCGTGGAGTATGTATCCAGCGCGCTCGATTGAATTTCATGCTGATAGTTGATGAAAAAATAGGTGCGGTCGCTGCCGTTGTAAATATGAGGAATTTTCAACGGTCCGCCAAGGTTGCCGCCGAACCGTTCGTCATAATGGCTGGGCTTAGGAACCTGGTTGCCGGTGAGTGAATAGGGCTTGGCGTCGAACGCGGAATTTTCGTAGCGATCGTAAAAACTGAATCGCACGCGGTTGACGGTTTGGCGATTTAATCTTCCTCGTCCACCAAATATTCCTCCCGGACCACCGCCTCCACCGCCAGGGCCACCTCCGGGTCCCCCGGGACCGCCTTGGCCGAACAGCTGTCCGCCGCCGCGGCCGCCACGACCTCCCTGGTCGCCAGGGGTGCCGGGCACTATACCGCCCGGGCCGCCGAAACCCGCAGGTCCGTTAGACGCGAGGCTCTGGCCCACGGTCCCTTGCAGCAAGAACGAATCGGAAGTCGCGTTCGAACTTGCATTCGCCGAAAGTGAAACTTCGGCCGGTGGTCCCGTATTCGCAGCGCCGTTCGCTTCTGCGCCTGACGCGTTCGTTCCCTCGCCAGTGAGTTCGGTTTCTTCGAAGCCGCCTGCAAGTCCCTCGCGAACCGCGTTGGCAGCTCCGGCTGGTACTTGCCCTCGCGCTCCTCGTTGGCCGGCTGCGTTCGCAGGACTCGCAGCGGGGTTCTGCGCGCTGCTTCTATTGCCGGGACCATGAGGCCTATTCGACGGAGTTCCTGGCGCTGCGGACAATTCAGCCAGGGTCGCGACGCGCAGGACGACCGGAACCGGTCCGGGTGGAACTATGGGGACCTCAATGACCAAGGAAGTTTGCACGAATCCGAGCTGGCTTGCCTCTATACGGTAACGTCCCGCTGCAATCTGAGGGAATTCAAATTTGCCGGATTCGTCAGTCCAGCTAAGCCAAACTTTATTCGTATCGGTGTTGATCAGGCGCACTGTGGCACCCGGGATAGGCGTACCTTCCGTGGTTCGAACGAGTCCAGATAATACTGACGGCGGAACTGGAGATTCTTGTGCTACGCATGCAGATCCGATTAGGAACCAAAATACAAAAAGAACTAGCGGCAGGTATTGGTGGCAACGACTCGAATTTCCTCGAGCCGATGATCGCATACGTTTCGCCCGCAGAACTTGGCCCTTTTTATCCACCGAGAGAGTTTCCTTCGGCCATCCTTGGATAGGCGTCACCACTCGATTCGACACCGCGAACTTCGGACATTGTTTCACGAACTGGCGGCCCTGGCCGACTCCACAGTCACCGAATCGGTGTGCCCAGCCGTTCAGCTTAGGGAGTCGGCCAGACCATAGAGAAGTCAAAAACGGATTGGATATATGGCCAAACTTTCCCGGGCCTCGATTTCATACCTTGCATGATTCACTTTTCAGGGCGTTACAGTTCCAGAAATCTACGTAGGCTCCCGCAGGCTTTCGGAGCGGCTGCCGGGCTCAAGCTCGGCGGACCGAATTCGTTGACAGTCCCGTTCCTGGCCCCTAGAATCGGCTCCACGCGGGCTCAGTTGCCTATGTTTACTCCCGCCGGAGACCACCATCACCCCGGCAGTAACAAAGCCCAAAGTTGCGATTGTTGATGACGAGCACAGCCTGCGCTCGAAGATTGCATCCGCGCTGCGATCGCAGTTCGAAGTGTTTGAAGGCGAGGATTTCGAAGCGGCCTACAGGTTACTGCAAGGATCGGAGCTGGATGTCCTTCTGTTAGGGCTTCCGCTTGGTGATGGAGGGGTTCGCGAGTGTACGGAACTTCTGGGCAGGCTGGTGGGAAGCGAAATCGATACGCTGGTGATTGTGCTAAGTTCGGATGAAACGAAAGCCACGGCACTGAAAGTTATTGACGCGGGCTCCTACGACTACTTTATTAAACCGATCGACACGGACGTCCTCAGGCATCTTCTCGAACGCGCTGTTGAAAAATTGCACATTCAGCGCGAGAACCGCATTCTCCGTCAGGAGATCAGCCGCAAGAGTACACATGGCGATCTGATCGGTTCGACCGACGCCATGAGCCATGTGTTCGATTCGATCAAGCGGATGGCGCGGGCGACCACCAACGTCATCATTCGAGGAGAAAGCGGAGTCGGCAAAGAGCTGGTTGCTCGAGCGCTGCATGAACAAAGCCCCCGGCGCAACAGGGCATTCGTCAGCGTGAACTGCGCTGCGCTTCCTGAGGGTTTGATGGAGGCGGAGCTTTTTGGCTATGAGAAGGGCGCCTTTACCGGTGCGGTCGCAGCGAAAGAAGGCAGGGTTGAAACCGCCCATCAAGGCACGCTTTTCCTTGATGAAATTGCAACGCTAACGCCTGCACTCCAAAGCAAGCTGTTGCGCGTCTTGGAGGACCGCTCGTTCACTCGATTGGGGGGGAAGAAGTCGATCAAGGTGGATTTTCGGCTTATTAGCGCGACAAACGAAGATTTGGAGGAGATGGTTCGGGAGGAGCGGTTTCGCGAAGATCTCTATTACCGGATTCACGTGGTACCGATTTTCGTGCCGTCGCTACGCGAGCGAGTGGAAGACATACCCGTGCTCACAGATTACTTCGTCAGCGTCTATTGCGCGGCCAATGGTTTACCTCTCAAGCGCATCGCCGATGACGCGATGCTGGCGCTTAAGCGCTATCCATGGCCGGGCAACGTCCGGGAGCTCCAGAATGCGATTCAACGGCTGGTCATCATGACGGACGGAGAGGTTATCTCGCTAAAGGATCTTCCCAGCGAAATTGTGCAAGCGTCGGGGCGCGATTCGCGTAATCGCTTTCGGTTACCGTCGGGTGGGATCAATCTGGATAAGGAAATTGAGGCCTTTGAGCGTCGCTGGCTGCAGGAAGCTCTGGAGCAGACTAAACAGGTGAAAGCGGAGGCAGCGAGATTGCTGGGAGTGGATCGGAACCGCCTAAACTACCTTTGCCGTAAGTATAATTTGTAGAGTTATAAAGTTGATTTTTTAACCGAGCCGGTGACAATTTCAACAGATTTGGTTGTCTCGACCGCTTAGGGACCACGACCCCTTAACCTAAGTCTTTAGGAATCTGATGGTTAGGCTTGGGTCGATTTCCTATTCACATTGGAATCAATTTTGCACTATGGAGTTGACTCGGAGTAGGCGAATAAACGGAGGCGTCGATATGGCCAAGAAAACATTGCAGAAACCAAAGAAGCTGGAACAGACGAAGACGCTCATTGTATTGAGGTAAAATAGGTCGGCAATTGGCCCAGTCCACGGAGACAATGTATGGCAAAGAAACCCTTGAAGAAGCCAAAGAAGTTGGAAGAAACGAAGCCTCTAAACAGAACAGCCTGGAATTAGGCCAACCGAGTAATTTCGGTTTACGGGTGCGGCTCTAATCGCACGCACTTGATGCGTAGTCCAGTACAGACTTAGGCGAGCTGCCAGCGAAAGGCTGGCAGTTTTTTTTTTGGCCTTGCATTTAGTTTCTCAAGAGACCTCCTCGGAGCGCTGAACGATTCGCACGTCGAGATATTTGAAACCCGGCCCTATTGAATTATTCAACCGGATTGCGAAAAATTAAACACATTGCAGCTCTGACCTTTTCAAAACCTGTTTTGCGTGCCGATAAGTGCTTTTAAATCAGATTCAGTTGGTCAGAGCTCTAATTCGGAGTTTGGCGCGCGGATTGCACTAGTAGCAAGTGTAGGAAGCGGTTAAAGAAAACTTTAAGGAGATTGAAAACCATGGCAAAGAAAGCGAAAAAGGCAACCAAGCTCGGAGCCGTTAAGCCACTCAACAAGTTCAAGCCGTAATTTTCTCTAATCTGTGACGGCTGACGTTTCGTCGGCCACCAGTTAGCAGTTGCAGTACCAAAAGGGCTGCCGTCCCAGGAACGGCAGCCCTTTTTTCTTGGCGGCATGGTGTCCTTAAATGCCGATTATGAACTAGAGCGCTGGTGTACACTTCTGTCGCTGCATATGCCAAGATAGAAATTCTGGCTTGAGAGTCTCTTGGAGAGCGATTGCCCCACCTGCGAACCAAACATAGAGCAACACGTGGATCATCATCATACGAGGCGGTAGGGGGAGTCTACGATGCTCTGTATGGGGTGAATTCGGATTGGCCCGGGTGGAGTGCCTCCCGTCGCCGGATGCTGGCGCCCATCCTCCCGCGAGCGCAACAGGTGTGCGAGCTCGGATGTGGCACCGGCGTAACGGCGATTGAGTTCGCGCGGCGCGGCCTACGCGTCTTTGCTTTGGATTTCTCCCGCGAGATGTGTCGAATAACGCGCGAAAGGGCTCACGCGGAGAAGCTCGGCATCTGGGTTCGTCGAGCTGACATGCGCACGTTCCGTCTACCCGTACAAGTTGACCTAGTTACATCCGAATGGGGAGTCATTAACCATTTGTCGCGTACAGCCGATTTGGTGAAAACGTTTCGCGCGGTCTCGCGAGCGTTGCGCCCCGGCGGCCACTTCTATTTTGATCTTCACCAGCGAAAGCTGTACGAAGATGTTTGGCGCGAGACAAATATCTGGGATGGCGTGCGTACTGACCACGGAAGAGAACTCTTCGCGGTTCACCGCGGCGGTTTTGATCGAAGCCTCGACAAAGGTTGGGTAGAAGTTACCATTTTCCTCCGGGAAGCCGGGGGAGTCTGGAAACGGCGCGGCGAACGAATCGAAGAAATTTACTGGCCTCACCAAGAGGTCGTTCGTGACCTGGGACGGGCGGGGCTTCAACTCCTGCGTGTGATCGACTTCACCGACTCTATTTCCGCGCCGAGTCCGAAAAAAGCACGCAACGGACTGCGGACTATGTATTTGGCTCAAAAAAACGGCAAATGAACGGCTAGCGGTTCTCTGCCGCCCGTTGGTGCTCGCGATGGAAATGAAAGCGAAGACACACCGAATCAACCCGAAGAAGGCATATTTTGATCTTCGTATAGGGCGCTCATCCCTTCATCGATATGGAGTGTTTGCGCTTGAGGATATTCCGCGAGGCCGACGCGTGATCGAGTACACCGGCAAACGCCTCAGTTATGAGGAAGTCTGGCACCTAGAAGCCCCCGACGATATTTACATCGCCAATATGAATGCGCAGTGGTTTCTGGACGGCAGTTCGGGCGGAAGCGGCGCCCAGTTTATCAACCACTCGTGCGATCCAAATCTGTTCTGGCGATGTGTTCGGAACCGCCTGCTTTTCTTCAGCCGCCGGAAGATACTGGCAGGCGAAGAATTGACGGTGGATTACGCTTACCCGGTCAAACTTCACCGCATTCGTTGCCGCTGCGGCGCTCGTTGCTGCCGCCGCACATTCAAATATATTTTGAATTGACGCTATACGCCGATGTAATTCCGCCTTCTAGGTCGCTGAACACAAGAAGCGGGTTGAGGGGCGCGATTCCTACCAAAATTGCGAACGAACCCAGCGCCAAGTAGCTTGGGCCGTTTGCCATGCTAACGAATGCTTGGGCCCGGAAATTCTAGCTTTTCCCGTCATACCTTCCAGCAGGGAACCATCAGGGTTTGGAATTTTCATGTCAACGGCGACGTAATTGGCCAAGTCCTGGCCTAGACGCTGAAGTTTTTCTGTCTGGGAAACCGGCTGGTCCAAGGCCGCAGCCGGAAGTATCTTGTCGACGTGACCCGTGTATGTAGTGTAGGGAAACGGCAGCACCTTCACTTCCGCCGGTGCGCCGACCCGAACGTCCTGAAGATCGCGGTCCTGAACGAGAATGCGAGCTTTCATGAAACTTCGATCGACGACTTGGACAAATTCATCGCCGGCCGAGAGATATTGGCCAGTCTCCTGGTCCACACCAGGTGTGACCACGGTGCCGTCAATGGGAGCCCGAATTTCGAGTTCCTGAGCTCTTTTCTGTCCTATGGATAACTCTTGCTGGAGGCGCCTACGATCGCGCGCGGCTTGCGCCGTCTGCTCGGACTGTGTGCGCTCCTGATCGTTGCGGAGGTCACTGCTGGCGAGCGCCAACCCCTGTTCGAGCGATTGGACGTCGGCACGTATTTGGGGGTTCTCCAAAATTCCCAACAATTGTCCCGCTTTAACTTTATCGCCCTCGCGCACGAATACCTTTTGAACTCTGCCGTCCACCAGCGCTCGAACCCGCGCGTCCTTTCCGGGCTCCAACACCAACTCGGTAGTGAGCTTTGACGAAAACGGCGGCAACAGAAACACCAGAATCAATCCAAGCGCCCAAGCTTGCTGTGCGCGCGTCATTCTCCAGGCCATATATTTCTCCTTCTTGTCGCGTATCCAAGTGCGGGCGGCCGGCAAAGCCTTTCGCAGACTTTTCCTGGCGAAAAAATAGACGATGCAGAGGGTCACGAAATATCCCCAGGCATCACCCATTTTGCTCACCAGGATGTTCTTAACAAATGAAAGCACAAGAATCAGAAGCGACGCGCTGTAGAAGATAGCTGCAATTCCGAACAGGAAGAAAATACGGCGCTGACGCTTGCTGGCTGGCGGCAGGTCCATGTCATGCCGGAAGATATATTTTTGCATCCAGGCCCGAAGGAACGCGAAGGACTCTTCGCGCAGATTATCGATATTGAGAAACTGCGACAGCGCATAGTAGCCATCGGCCTTGACTAGGGGATTCAAGTTCAAGAGTGCGCCCTGAACCCCGCTCAGGAGCATCATTTTGTAAAAGAAGTCATTCACCAACGACCCGGGCGCGGTGAAATGCCAAATCAGCGCAGCGACGCCGGAGATCACCAACTCAATCCAAATGCCGGCGAAGATAACCCATTGCCGTGGAGCCCCGGACTGGAACAGAAGGATGTCGGTAGTATCGGTGTAAAACGCTGGAGTGAAATAAATGAGCAGAAAGCCCATTTGATGTACGTCACCGCCAAAATGTTTACAAGTGAGCCCGTGAGCCATTTCGTGTATGGCGCCTAAACCCAGAAGCAGGATCCAGAAGACCCAGAGGTCATAGGCGCTCTTATTCGCGAAATTATAGAGGGCCGAAGTGTCCTGTTGAACGCGCGTCCAATCTCCGGCGAGCAGATAGACGGCCACGACAAAAAGAATCAAAGAGAACGTTACAAAACCTTTCGTATACATCCAGCTAAGGTAGTGATCCATTTTCGCGAGAGTATCGTTCGGATCCCAAGCTTTAAAACTCATGTAGAGAACGTTCGATTGGTCGAGCCGTCCTTTTCGTTCATCGCGGATGCGTTCGAGGACAGCAAGGTTCTTTTCTCCGACGGATCGTTCCCACATGTCGGCTTCCACCGAGTCGAGGAATTCGAGAACTTCGCCCTCGGTCATTTGAGATTCTGGATCCTTTTCACACATAGCCTGAGCGATCTCGGCAGCCGTGCGCGTTCCGTCACAAAGTGACAACAACTCGTATTCGGTGCTTCCATAGCGGTTGTAAGAATTGGTTTCGTGGTTTTTGATTACGTAGCTGACTTCGCCGGCTACTGTTTGCTCGCTGATGCGCAGGTCGGTGCGGAGTTTGGGGCGCTTGAGTCCTTTTGCGAGAACGCTGGAAACTTGAAGGCTAGTGGGGCCGAAACGCATCGATCGTCAATCCTCTAAGGCTTCGATTGTGGCGTTCGGGGCCAACCGACTCTCACGGCCATTCCGGGGCGCAGATTCTCGGGTCCAGGACCGCTAAGCTGGGCCACTACATCGTAGCTGTCGCTGGAGGGGTCCACCGTGGGGCTGACTTTCACAACCTTGGCATTCAGGGGCCGATTCGAACCATCCAAGAGAACCAGGCTCACCGGCGCGCCCGTCACCGGACGAGGCCCGGCCAATTCTGAAACTTGAAATCGAACTTGAAGCGGATAGAGCTGGCTAATCCGAAAACACTTATCGCCCTTTGAAATAGCTTGGCCTTCACGAATGTAACGGCGGACGACTACTCCCGAAAATGGCGCGCGCAAAACAGTTTGATCGATTTCAATTTCGAGACGATGGATTTCGGCTTTGCCGCTTTCGACCAGGGCTTCGTACCCGTGCATATCGTACTCGGCGCCTTTGGCTTCAAATTCGGCCTGTTCGAGATCAGCCTGGCTGGATAGCCCATCTTCTCGCAATAGCTGCTGGCGACGGTACGCAGCGCCTTTGGCCTTCAATTCGGCAGCTTTGTACTGCAAGTTGTTCTCGGTGACCTTTAGATCGTCGCGGGCTTTGATGAGTTCCTGTTGCAGGCTTCGGTCGTCCAGGTGGCCTAGTATGTCGCCCGTTTTTACCGCATTGCCTTCATCTTTCAGCACCGAGGTTACAACGCCATCGCGTTGCGATGTGAGATCTACCTGATGTTCCACAGTGAGAATGCTTAAGATATCGCCGGGTTCTGATGCCCTGGCGACGGCAGGATTTGTGGCTGGCTGGGAAGAAGCTGAGTTCACCGGCATTTCCTGCGCAACCTTGGCACTAGAGGCTACTGAAGATTTATCGCAACCTATCGCGCCCACAGCGATGGTCGCGAACGAGATGAGCAAGACGCGTTTCATAATGGCCATTTCCTCTTAGCTATGGCAACCAAGCCCATGCCTTTTGCCAAATCCATCGGAAGGGCGAGCGGAAAATCGCGTAGCCTATGGGGTACCATCCGCTGCCGAACCACCCGCCATGTGACTGAATTCTCGCCCTTCCCACCATTCCATCACGTGCATTTCCTCCGGTATTTTCGAATATAGCACGCACCAGAAAATACTGGTCGCCGGAGTCCGTATGCGTCTGGGCGCCGAGCCGCTGCACGTTTCCTTTGAATGTTATGGTCGGAAAAGCATTCAACTTCAAGGCCATGCTTTCTCCCGGCCGCACGAGGGCAAGATCAGTCTCCGGGACGCTCATTTCCGCAGCCATGTGGTCTTGAGCTACGATCTCGCAAAAGGTATCGCCGGCCTTTAACATGGTTCCGGTTTTGTCTTCCACTTTTGGCGTGACCACGATGCCGCCGATCGGAGAAGTCAACCGCGCTTCATTCACGCGTTGCTGTTCCAGCGCGACTTCCGCGTAGTACAGTTCGTTCCGAATTTGCGCCTGCCCCGCAGCGGAGGGGTCGTTCCGAAATTCGGCTTCGGCCAATTCGCGGCGAGCTTGAGACAAGGCAGCTTCCGCTTCGGCCAATTTCACGCGATCCTCGCTGTCGTCCAGTTGCGCCAGCACTTGCCCGGGCTTTACCAGATCGCCTTCGCGCACGAAAACCTGTTTTACGGCGCCGCCTCCCATTGCACTCACCACTCGCCGGTCGGCGGGGATTACGGTCGCGTCGGTACCCACACGCATGGGCCAAGGGATCAGTATCAAAAGAGCTGCGATGATGCCGGCGCGTTGCGCATATTCCACTACCCGGCTTCTAGGCATCGCCGCCAGCAATTTTTTCTTTCGCTGCGCGAAGGGCTGCAAAATATTGGCCAGCGGGACTTGTTGATATAACTGCGCGTTGCGAATGGCCACGGTCGTCTGGCTGGCGAGAATGGCCAGCGTCTCTAAATTGTTTTCTGAAAGAAAATCGGGCTCATTGCTCAGAAGAATCATGGCCCCGAGTGTCCCCTGGTCGTCGCGAAGGGGCAGACCATAGAAACCCTTGTGCCCGTGCTCTTCCAGAAACGAGACTACCTGCGCCCGCGTCTCTTCAGGCTCAACTTGCCAGCCATCTTCATGCAAATTTGCTGAAACCGGGTTTTCCTGCTCCGCTACCCACTCCATGCGCTCTCGCAGATCACTCATTTCCCGGGTCTTGGGAACCTCGGTCTCGCCGGACACGGCGCCCAGGACGAAGCGCCCGCGATCGTAAAATCCAATCACACAACTTTCAAAGGGAACTACGTTGGAGGATTGTGCGACCACGGTGGTCAAGACGTGATCGAGATCCAGGGTGGAAGTAATTTCCTGGGAAATCTTCAGAAGGGCATCGAGCGCGTGAACCTTGCGCTCGGATTCGAGCAGATTGGCATTATGCAGCGCCACCGCCGCCTGCTCGCTGATGCTGGAAAGGAAAAACAAGTCATCTTCGTTAAACTGCGTGCCGTCGGACTTGTTGATTATTTCAACGACGCCGAGAACTTCATCATCCTTGCGTAGGGGCGCGCCCATCCAGGACTGAATTTCGAAATCTCCTTCCGCTTGAATGCGTTCGGCTAGCGCAGGTTCTTCACTTGGATTATCGATGAGCCTCGGATTGGCTTGTTGCGCGATGTCGGCGAGTAGGCCTTCGTTCAGAGGCGCCGTGGCGTCCTCTTCGATGGTGGGGTCTTCTCCAATCTGCTTCGCGAGAGTGAGTTGTTCACCGTCTGCGGACGCGAGCCATAGGTTGCAGGCCCCGGCCCCCAGGATGTCGCGAATCTTTCCAGCAACGATCGGGAGGAGTTCTTCCAGTTCCAGAGTTGATGTGAAGGTGCGGCCCAGGTCGTACAGGGCGGTAAGGCGTTCGAGAGTGGAGAGCTGCGCGTGGCGCTCGGCCTCAATCGCGTCAAGGTTCGTTAAAGCTCCGCCAGCCAGGCGGCTGGCTTCTTCCAGGAAATGGGCGTCTTCGGCAGTGAACTCGCCGGAGCGCTTATTCAGAACTTCCACTACGCCTTCGGGTCTTTGCACGCCTGGCAAGGAAGCATAGAGCGCGGATTTCACGCGAGTGCGGCTAAATTCGTCAAGATGTTCGAGATCCTCGACTGAAATTTCACGGGCGGGTAAACGTCGTGTGGCAGCCGATTGATATAGAATCCCCAGCATTCCTCCGGTGGCTGGCAAGTCCCTCGGGTGAACCGGTTCGCCCGGTTCGGTCCAACGCATGCGGCAAACCAACTCTTCGCCTGTTGGATTCGCGATCCAAACGAGTACGGCACGCGCCCCGAGTGTAGCACCCACTCGCGCGGCGAAGGTCTTGAGCAATGTGTCTTGATCGCGACACGCCAACGACACGCTCGCGAGTTCAAAAAGCGCGGAAGATGTTTCCATTACTCTCCCAGGGGGAAGGGGATGCTTAAAACTCTGCCATCGCGTTTGACACCGCGCCTGCGATGCAGACAGTAGCGAGGAAGCCTAACAAATGCAATAGATAGGCGTCAAGGAAGGGTATCGCGCTGGCGCGCTAAATGCGACCGATTCTCGCGGTAAAACATCATGAGGATAAGGCGCGGGACCGATCGGCAGAGTCAGTCCCGCGCAGTTTTTGGGGCGGCCAGCTTAGAAGTGGAAACCGACGGTACCAGTAATGGCACGCGGGGTAACGTAGTGCGTACCGCTGAACGTTGAGAGAAAGTTGTAAAGGGCGTAATTGTTGGTCAGATTGATCACTTCCAAGCGGGCGCTCCACTTGTAGCGATCCCCGTGGAAGATATTGTCGTGGCCCACAGCTATATCGAACAGATTACGCTGTTGGATACGCGGTGGATTGAGATCGTCGTTTTCCTTATTCGGCGCGGGTACTTTTATGAGCGTTGACCCGAACTGTGCGGCTGGGCAGACACCGACCACGCCCCCTGAACTGATCGGAGTGCCGGTGGGATTTGCCGCGCTGGGCGGCGTCGCGTGCATGCCGTTACAAGTAAAGCCAGCCTCGAATTCCTGATCTGCGGAAAGAGGTACGCTCCCCACGTTCGATGCGACCAAACTTACGTTCGGCTCTCCTCCCAGGAGGACAGAGCCTGGGCAATCGTTGGTCGCTAGCACTCCGTAGCAGGGAGTCGCGCCGGCTACGAGTCCACTGTCATACCGCCAGTTAAAGCTGATCCAAGGAGCCTTCTTCCAAGGGACCTGGTACTGCAGATGTGTGGTTTCGTTGTAATGCTCGTCGTGGTCGATGCGAAACACACCTGTTGGCGCGGAGGGATTTGCTCCGGCTCCGGAAACCTGCGGCGTGAAGAAACGCGCGGCCACGCTGGACATCACAATGAAAGCAGTCAACCCGTGGTAATTCGGCACCGACCCGCGGATCGCGAATCCTGGGATCTTCGAATTGTGCCATTCAATGGGAAACGTAATCGGAGTGTTGCCAAGGACGCTGAAGTCATAGGCGTTATGCGTGTATTTCCAGATGTATTCTCCGTCGAGCACAAAATACTTGCCGAAAGCTTGTTGGAGGCCGGCATGGAATTCATTGCGATACCCGGGAGCTAACGGCGTTAGCGCGTTCGACGAACACAACAGCAGAGGATTGAGAATTGGCGACAGGCATCCGATGCTGGAAAGCACCAGATTTTCGTTAAAGGGAGTTTCGAGAGATCGCGCATAGGAAATGCGGAGAACGGTGCTGGTCGGTTTGATATTGTAAGCAAGGCCCAGGCGGGGCTCGGCTTGGCCAGCGGTGGTCAAGCCGTTGTACTTGTCGCCGCGGATACCCAGATTGAACGACCAGTCTTTCCAGGTAATGGTGTCCTGGACGTAAATCGCCAGCTCCTTCACATCTGTGTGCAGAGGAAAGGATGTAGCGGTGTTGAATAAAGTTCCTCCGCGCGTCAGGTCAAATGGAAGTAAAGCTGAGTTGAACAGAGGGTACAGGGACGAGCTTAAAAAACCATTGGCCGGATTGCCCGGGGCGTTGGGATTGGATGCAACATTCTGCTGGAGTCCGGCTCCTGCACACTGGCTGAGGCTCGTGAACCCTTGTACCGGCGCGAAAGGATAAAACGCTTCGGTTAAAGGATTCGTGTTGGGGCCCAGGCACGGTGCGTTGAACGTCGGATCGACAATGCCGAGGCTGTCGTTCTCCGTGAGAAACGTCTGCTCGTAGAGGATTCCTGCTTTCACATTGTGAATGCCATGCACGTACGATACTTCCGAATGAACGCCCGCATTCGTTAGGGTGCGATCCTGGGCGACGGTCTCCCTCTGAAGGCTGAACGGTCCGAGGTCGGCAAACGGATTCTCGCTGGGATAATAGTTGTAAGCATCGCGGCGAACAAAGCCTCCAAGTGTGAACACCGTATTGGAGTTAATCAGGTGCGTCCAACTTGGCGCTATGTTGAAGGTGCCGATCTTGGAGCGCTGATCCTGCGGCCCAACCGGCACGCCATTGGGACCAATCCCCGCGTCCGGAACGACCACGCCAAACCAAGGAGAGGCGAATTGGGCGTCGAAAGAGTTCGGCGTCTGAAACCAGGATCGCGTGTATAGACCATTTAAGTGAATCGAATCTGCACTCGAGAACTGATAATCCACACGATCGAAAATGTTTTCCTCGTTGCCCTTGTCGTGCATTACGCTGTTTTCCGGAGGATCCAAGAATCGGCCAGTGTTCAATCCGTTAGCCGAGATGAAATTCCCCCATTTCTGACCACCGTAGGCCAGATCAAAACCGCCGCTGGTTGAGCCGAATGCGCCGTAGGAAGCCGTGACACTGCCATGAGGGGTGGTGACTCCTAGTCCTGAACGCGTGGTCGCCACTATCACGACGCTGGTCTTGTCGCCGAATTCAGCCGGTGGCGCTCCGGAAATAACTTCCAGCGACTGGACTGCATCGACTGGAAGTTGGTTCGAAAAGACCTTGCTCTGCTGGTCGGTGATGGGCTGGCCGTCAACGGAAAACGAATTCTCCGCATGATCGCCAAGTCCGTGGAACAGGCCATTCGAATCGGCTGCGATACCAGGAGTTGTAAGGGTGACCAGCGAACTGAGCGATGAGGATTGACTCTCCAGAGGCAATTTCTCAAACAAAGCGCGGTCCACATCGGTGTGAAAGGTTGAATCATTTTCGACGAGATCCCCGCCAGCCTCGACGGTTACCGTGCTGCTGCCTCCAGCGAGTTTGAGGATAACTTTCACATCGACAGGAACGGCCGAACGAGTTTCCACATCCTCAGCGAAATCTGCGAAGCCATTGGCCGTCACGGTCATGTGATAAGGGTTGAACGGCACGTTCGGGAAATTGAAATTGCCCGCGCCATCAGTGGACGTGGACCGCTCATACCCGCTAACCGGATTATGAATCGTGACATTTGCGTTCGGCACAACACCGCCTGAAGGGTCTGTGACTGTTCCGGAAATGGAGGCGGACTGCGCCTGCACGCCGCGCGCGGCAAAAAGAATCAAAAAACACAATGCTGCCGGAATCCAAAATCGCTTTCTGCAATTCATATGAATCTCCCTAAGCCCACGTGGGGCTGGTCCAATCGTTGGGTGGGGCTAACGCGGAACTCACCGCTCGCGAACAAGCTGAAACGAGAAATCCGCGTGCCAGTTTTTTTCTAGGGATGGATTACGATTGAACAGGGGGAGCGCGAGGAGAAGTTTGATGAAAAACAGGCTCGATGTGCGGGTCGACTGCCTTGGACGGATTCAGCCGCGCGACGGCTTGCGGAATTGGCAGCGCCGTACCGTGCGAGAGGTCAACCGTTACGGAATGGGCAAAATGGCAGACGCGGCAGTGCTGATCTTCGAATTGGCTGTGCCAGTGTCCGGCGGCCTGAAAAGCGAACGACAGAACGAACGCGGCCACCAGGATGGCTGCAATCCGGTACGCTACTCGCCGTCGCTTGAACAACCAAACACCCCCACACCGATGTTACTTAGACGCAGCTTCCAGTACAATCGTGTCTATAATTTTTGCACCACATCAGCCAATGGCGGCTTCAGACCTGCAACACATCGCCCTGCCGGGCTACCATTTTATAGAGCACTGGGCTAACGATACGGCCTAGCAAAAGACGCGAGACGAGTCCCGCGACGATTACGA
The DNA here is from genome assembly GCA_049693615.1 of Candidatus Acidiferrales bacterium. GTDB lineage: Bacteria > Acidobacteriota > Terriglobia > Acidiferrales > UBA7541 > Palsa-295. The sequence goes on from JBAVQB010000030.1 coordinate 28,224, forward strand.
TCGCAAACGGCTTCTGGGAGTCAGAGCCGATACCGGTAGAAAGCGCTGCGGGAAGCAAGCCAAGACAAGCAACCAGTGCCGTCATCATAATAGGCCTGAATCGAACAAGAGACGCCTGAAACGTGGCCCGTTCGATGTCCTGACCTTCCAGCCGAAGCTTGTTGATGTACGAAACGTCGATTACGGCCGTTTCCACTGACACACCCATCAGCACCAAAAGCCCGAGAATAGAGGAGACGCTGAAGGGAGTGTGTGTGAGTTTTAAGGCAAGCAGCGCGCCCACCGGTTCGGTCATCACCACGCTTAGAACCACGGTGACAGGAAACTTCACATTGCCGTACAGAAAGAACAGAATCGCGAAAATCAGCAGCACGGTGAGCGGCCCGACTACCCGCACCTGACTCATGGCAGCGATGAACTCGCTATACTCTCCGCCCCAACTCATGCGGTAACCAGTCGGCAAAGATTTTTCGACGCTGGCGATAGCGCGCTGGCCGTCACGCACCGCGCTCGCCAGATCGCGTCCTTCGATGCTGTACTGCACTCCGATGTAGCGCGAATTGTTCTCGCGATAGATGAAGGAAGCGCCGTTGGCTTCGCGAATATCGGAGAGTTCGCTGAGAGGTATCTGCTGGCCGGCGGGGGTGCCCACCAGCAAATTGCCAATCTGCTGCGCGTTTTCACGGAATTCAGGTTTCATGCGAACAACAAGGTCGAACAATTTCTCGCCTTGAATCACCTGTGTGGCGGCTTGGCCTCCAACGGCGGCCTGCACCACAGCTTCAACGTCAGCGACATTGATCCCGTAGCGTGCAATTTTGTCACGATCCACTTGAACGAGCAGGCTGGGCTGACCTAGTTCGCGGACCACTGTGAGTTCAGTGAAGCCAGGAACCCGCGAAAGTCTGCGCTTTATTTCTAGGGCTTTGTCTTGCAGCACGTTCAAATCAGAGCCGTAAACTTTCACGGCCAGAGCGCTTTTTAGCCCGGTGAGCGCTTCGTCCACGGCGTCTTCGGCCGGTTGCGTGTAGTTGAAAATAATTCCAGGATAGGCATCGAGCTGCTTCTGAAGGTCTTCGATTAGCTCAGGCTTGTTGTGGATTTTTCCGGTCTTCCAGGTCGCGTCTTTGTAGGGCTTCAAGCCGACGTAAAACTCGCAATTGAAGAAGCCAGTGGGATCGGTACCATCGTCGGGGCGGCCAAGCTCCGAACCGACTTCCGTGACTTGCGGGTATTTGGCGAGGATGTCGCGAATCTGCGGCGCGATCTTGGCGGCTTCTTCGTACGAAATGGTGTAAGGCATGGTCGCGCGGACCCAAAGAGCGCCTTCGTCAAGATGGGGCATGAACTCGCCACCGATAAAGGGAATCAGCAGAAGGCTGGCGCCGAAAATGATGGTGGCGAAAAGCATGGTCAGCCAGGGACGATCAAGGCACCACCGGAGTTCCGACGCGTATTCCCGTTTAATCCACTCAAACGGCCTGTTCCGGCGTTCGCGCACGCCCTTCTTGAACCAATAGGAGCACATTACCGGAACGAAGGTGAGTGTCAGAATGAGCGCTCCGACGAGAGCGATGGACATGGTGTCGGCCATGGGATGGAAGAGCTTTCCGGAAGGGCCGCTGAGCGCGTAGATCGGAATGTAGCCTGCGATGATGATGGCCACGGAATAGAAGATCGGCCGGTCCACGTCCTTGGCTGCCGCAAGAATTACTTCCTGCAAGTCGTATTGCTGGCCCTCGCGCAGGCCAAGCTCACGATAAATATTTTCGACCATTACCAAAGTGCCGTCGATGATGATGCCGAAGTCGATCGCGCCGATGGAAAGAAGGTTGGCGGCAACGCCTTGCGCGTGCAGGAAGATGAAAGAAAACAGTAGCGCGAGAGGAATGGTCAGCGCGACGATTACGGCCGCGCGCACGCTCACGAGGAAGAACATCAGCACGATCAGGACGAGAGTCATGCCCAGCAGCAGGTTGTTCTCGACCGTGGAAATCGTCAGTTGCACCAGGTCGCTACGGTCGTAATAAGGCCGCACTTTTACGTCTGGCGGAAGGATGTGCTCGTTGAGTTCCTTGGTTTTTTCTTCAACACCTTTCAAGACAGTTTGAGTCTGCTCGCCACGCAGAATCATGATGACGCCTTCCACCGCGTCATCGTTTTTGTTGAATCCAAATTGGCCAAGACGCGGAGCGTGTCCTATGACGACGTCTCCAACATCGCGCACATGAACCGGCACGCCATTCTGCGTCCCAATAATCACGCTACCGATATCCGCTTCGTCGCGGATTAAACCGAGGCCGCGAACGTAATAGAACTGGCCGCCTTGCGAATAGAATCCACCGCCCGTGTTCGCGTTGTTTACGCTGAGCTGCTGAATTACGGTGGGAACCGTAATGTGATAGCCGTAGAGTCGAGCCGGGTCGAGCAGCACTTGATACTGCATTACGGTGCCGCCAAATCCGGAGTCGTCGGCGACGCCGCGCACTTGCTTGTATTCGCGCTCGATCACCCAATCTTCAAAAGTCTTCAGTTCTTGAGGCGAGCGGTCGGGACTTTCGAGCACGTACCGATAGACAAGTCCCGAAGGGCTGGAAAGGGGCGCGAGCGTAGGCTGCACGCCGGCGGGATAGTTCACTTCACTGAGCCGCTGGAATACGACTTGGCGCGCAAAGTAATCGTCAGTGTCTTCGTCGAAAGTGAGAATTACATCGGACAGCCCATACAGCGATATGGAGCGCTGAATGACCATCTTCGGCACGCCATTCATTTCCACTTCCGTGGGAAGCGTGACCAGCCGCTCGATTTCTTCCGCCGCGTGACCGGGCCATTGCGTGATAATTTCCACCAAGGGCGGCGACAAATCCGGATAGGCGTCCACCGGCATACGCTTGAATGAAATAGCGCCGGCTACGGTGATGAAGGCCACCAGCATGAGGACGAGGAATCTCTGCTTCAGGGCGAATTGGACGATTCGATTGATCATTTAGTTAGAGCTAATGCTGCAGAGAATTGGCGAACTGTAGAAACAGGCTGCCGTTGCCAACCACTTTATCGCCGGGTGAAAGTCCCTTCAGAATTTGGGTTTCTCCATTCTCACTCTGGCCGATTTCGACTTGGCGGCGGCCAAACTGATTAGAACTGGTGGCCACGTAAACAAAGGGCTGATTTTCATCGTCGCGCAGCACCGCAGAATCAGGCACGGCAATCGCGTTCGGAATGACTCCGGCCGTGATGGTCGCGACGCAGTACATATCCTTTTTTAACTTTCCGCCGGGATTGTCGACGACTATGCGCGCTTGCAAAGTTCGCGTGGTCGGGTCCAGCGCCGGAGAAATGAAAGAAATCTTCCCAGAAAATTTATCGGGATAGGAATCGGTGGTGATTACCGCGGCATCGCCGTTCTTCACATAGGCCAAATCGCCCTGATAAATATTCGCGAGCACCCAGACGGTGCTCATATCTGAAATCGTGAATGCTTGGGTTGTACCTGCTTGTAGCACTTGTCCAGGAGAAACTAGGCGTTCCACAATTTCTCCACCGATGGGTGCGAGCAAAGGAATTTGAGCGGAAATAGGAGATTTTTCAAGATCTTCCGGCTTCGTTATTCCCAAAATCTTCATGCCTTCTTCAGCCGCGCTTAGGTCTGCTTGCGCTTGTATGCGATCGGATTCAGCTTGCAGCAAATCGCGGTCGGCGATGGCGTGATGCGCGAAAAGATCCTGAGCGCGCTGGTAATTTTTATCTGCCACGCGGTAGGTGTCCCGCGCTTTCAAATACGCAGCCAGCAACAGCGAATAGTCCGGGCTGCTTACTTCCAAAAGAGGCTGCCCGCGTTTGACGCGATCTCCCGGAACGACCAGGATTTTGCTGACCGGTCCACCCACTTGGGTAATTACGGGAGTTGTATCGAATGCGTTATAAGCGACTGCTCCGGTTAAACGCAGCGTGCGCGTAATCTTCGATGGCTGCACGGTCACAACTTGCACGTGCGACATTTGATCTTGAGGAATGGTGAACAACCCGGGAGTTTCCGTCTTCGATTCGCTCGAAGAGAACGAGGTCATTTGATTCGCGCCTCGTTCGGAGCTGCAGCCCGCGATGAAGCTGGCGAGAGTAACGGCTAATCCGAGGCACACCGCGTGTTTTATGATTGGTGAATTTTTCATGGCAAATTTCTGACCCCCACGGCTTCGCGGAGTTGCTCTACAGCCGTGAGATAAGCGGCGAGAGACTGGCGATAGGCTAGTTCCGTCGCGCGGTAGCTGCGCTCGGCATCCAGAAAATCAAGAAGGCTCGCGGCGCCCCGTTTGTAGGAGTACTCCGTGATGTCGCGCGATTGTTTCGCGGCATCGAGGTACCCGGAGCGGTAGAGCGAGACCACCTGATCATTGTCACGCACTGCCTCGTAGGCGGTAAGCACATCGCTCAGAACTTGATCGTTGGCGGCTAGCTCCAACTCTTGCGCTTGATTGATGGCGTAATTCGTCCGCGCAATTTCTCCCTGATTGCGATTGAAGATCGGAATCTGGAAGCTGCCGAAAACCGAAGCAGTATTCGTTTCGCTCACATGGTCGTAGTCGAACGTGCCAGTGACGTCCACTTTTCCATTGGCCTTCGCCAGTTCGTACTGGCTTTTCGCTGCAATCACGCCTTGTTGCGCCGCGCGAAGATCCGCCCTGCTCTGCAGGGCCTTCGCCTGCAGGTCCTCCAGTTTAACGGTGACCGGCAGGTAGTCGAAATCGGCCGAGACGTCGAAGTCCGCTCCGACGGTGTGGTATCCGAGGATTTGCCGGAGGCCGACAAGCGCTTGAATCTTGGCGAGCTGGGCCTGCGAGACATCGCTCTGGAACTGCAACAATTGGAGCTTGATCTTCAGATAGTCGCCTTCGCTGATATCGCCAGCTTTGTAGCGCGCTTGGCTGATGTCCACGGTGTTCTGAAAGCTCTTCATATCCTCGATCGCCAGATCGAGAGTGGATTCAGCCAGCTGAACGCTAAAGAACTGTGAAGCTACATTGAAGGCGAGTGTGCGCTCGTTATCGGCGACAGTCGATTTCGTCTGCGCCGTCGCGTCCTGGGCTGCTTGCAAGCGGTGCTGACGCTTCTTCCCACGTTCAAACAGGTACGAAACGCCCAGGTCAAACTGCACGATGTTATTGAGGTAGTCAGTCGTAAAGTTTTCGGGCTGAAAGATCGGCAGGAATTGAACGTCCCCGGTAAACACCGGGTTCGGCCGCAGGTTGGCCGTGATCTCTTGCGCCTGGTTTTGCTGGATAGTCGTCTGAGCCGCTTTCAAATTGTGATTGTTCTGAAGCGCTAGCTGGATAGCTTCGTCGAGCGAGAGGCGCACTGCGCCGTGAGACTGTACTGATGGCGCCTGTATCTTGGGTGCTGGCGCGACAGCGGGCTGCTGCGGTGGCGGATTTTGCGCATTGCTGTTCCGCGAAGAAATAAGGGAAACGAAGCACAGCAAAAATATCAGCATTGCGAATCGCACACGTTTTACACGCATAATTTTCAACCTTTGCTGAAACGATAAAAAGTGGATCGGAGCGCGAACAGCGCTGAAGTAAGGAGCCTTACTAAAGGGACGGTGGCGCGCGCGCGGGAAGACGAGGTGACAACAGACTTGGTTCAACAGTAGGTTCCAGTTGGTCAGGCTGAGATCCCAATTGCGCGAGCGCCGGTGTACGATCGCTAGCGAGCGGCCGCTCCATCGGCTGGTGGTTTACGTGACAAATCGAACAATTCGCTTCCGAGGAATTCGCGTGATGATGCCAAACGCTTCCAAACGTAATAGTGAGGAATAGCAACGCGATTAGCGGCACAGGAATCAGGAACCGCCGCGTAGCCTTGCGCGTAAGCATTTTTAAGGGATAAAACTAACCTTTCTACTAATCATATAGCAGATGGCGCAGGATACGAATGGGTTGTGCCTGGTAGTACCGCTTTCAACCGGCAAATTAGTTCGTATGCTCCAGCGCCTTTTCTACCATCGCGACGCACTTTTCCACGCGCTTACGCAGCGGGCCGTCGATCTCCTGTTGCCGCTGGCGCAGAGTAAACGTTTCGTCGGCGATATTCAACGCCGCGAGTACAGCTACTTTTAGCGAATCCACCATGCGCGTTTCTTCGGCGATGGAACGCATCTTGGAGTCAACATAGGCAGCTAGATCTTTAAAGTATTGTTCATTGCCTTCCGCGTTGACGTTATAGATTTGGTCGTAGATTTCTATTTTCACTTTGCGCTCCCGGCTGAGCTTCCGTATTGTCGGCCATCATTCAATTGCACGCAAATGATATTGATGCGAAATCGATGGTTTGGGATCAGCCTTGGCAGCCCAGCAATTTTCGTCAGGTTCCTAACTTGCGCGCAAGGTGGCGCCGAGTTCTTTTTCGAGAGCACTGACGATACGAGAACCAAATTCAGCCAGCTGCGAGTCCGTAAGCGTTCCTTGCGAGCTTTGAAATTTCACGCGAATCATCAGGGAATATTTTCCGGCCGGGATCTGGCCGCCGCGAAACCGGTCGGCAGCTTCCATCGACTGAATCTCGCCGATACCGAGCGCCCGGATTGTTTGTTCCACTTGCGCGAAGGTGACGCCGTCAGCTAGCACCAGCGAAAAATCTCTTTCCACAGCGGGGTAGCGCGGCCAGGGCACGAAGCGTAGCGCGCTGCGCGTCGATTCGATAGCGCTGTACAGTGGTTCCAGTTTCAGCTCTGCTATGAAAATGTCTTGCCGCAACTTCAATTTTTCGGCGACGCGGCGGGCGAGTTGCCCGGCAACTCCAAGTTGTTCGCCTCGGTTCTTCCCAGAAAAATGAGCTGAACGAGCGGAAGATAGCCAAGACGGTCCTCCAGATTGCCATTCCAATCCGCCGGCTAGTTCTCCAATTTGATCGAGCGCGCCTTTCAAATCCTCGAAAATAAATTCTCGCGCTTCCTCATAGATTGTTTTCTCGCGCGCCAAACCGGTCGCGCCTAGGGTGAGAACGGCTGTTTCAAGTGGCACCCCGTCGCGTAACTCATATCTCTTGCCGATCTCAAAAAGCCGCAGATTGCGATTTCCGTGATTTAGATTCCATTCGATGGCGCGAACCATGCTGACAGTCCCGCTCGAACGCATAACAGATGCATCTTCCGCGAGCGGGTTGCCAATTAAGGCAGGTTGAACCCGTTCCTCGCGGAATAGAGCGTCGCGTTGGGTATCGACGATCGGAATCTCGACAATTTCGTGATAACCAAGCCCGATGGAGCGCTCCACCAAGCGGTCCTGTGCCTCTGCGTGCGGCAAACGATGCGCCGGCTTTTTCGCGGGCGGAAGGCGTGGTGGAAATTTGTCGTAACCGTAGTGACGAGCTACCTCTTCAATCAAATCGATCCCGCGAGTAACATCGTGCCGCCAGGAAACCTGCATGCATTCCCAAACGGCCGCGAGAGAGCCGTCGCTGCCGCGATTGGCATCCACACGCGTGGGGTGAAAACCAAGCGCGCTCAAAATTTCTTCCACATCGCGGTCCGGAACATCCGCGCCCATCACGCGCAAAATTTCCTTTCGCGCCAACTGGATTTTCTTTTCCGGCCCGCGGGAGGGATAAACATCTACCACACCCGACAAAAGTTCACCGCCCGCTACTTGCTGAATTAATTCCGCGGCGCGCCTCGAAGCGAGTTCCGCCATTTCCGCATCGGCGCCTCGCTCGAAGCGATAGGAAGCTTCCGTACGCAGGCCGAGCGCTTTTGCAGTTCGTCGAACCGAAATGGGATCAAACCAAGCGGCTTCCAGCAGAATAGTGTGGCTACTGAAACTAATCTCAGTGTCAGCTCCGCCCATCACGCCGCCGATTCCCAAGGCGCGCGTCGCGTCGGCAATCACACACATATCTTTCGTCAGGGTTCGCTCCGTGCCATCCAGTGTGCGAAGTTTTTCACCCGGACGCGCGCGCCGAACGATAATGCGGCGCTCATTTAATTTATCGAAGTCGTACGCGTGCAGTGGCTGGCCCAGTTCGAACATCACATAGTTCGTCACGTCCACAACGTTATTGATCGATTTCTGGCCCATCGCTTCGAGCCGCTGACGCAGCCACTCAGGCGAGGGCTGCACTTTCACTCCGCGCAAAATGCGAGCGGTGAAGCGTCCGCAAAGTTCCGGGGATTCGATTTCAACACGCGTCGCGTCCGCAGCTTTGTCTGCAACTTCTTTAAGCTTTGGCTGCAAAGACTTGAGTTGCGTACGGTAAATCGCAGCAACTTCGCGCGCGACTCCGTAGTGTCCCAGGCAGTCGGGGCGGTTTGCGGTGACTTCTGCATCCAGCACCGGTCCGGCCGCTGATTCTTCCACTGAGTCGATTGCAACTCCGGCGAGGGAGAGACGCGAGGCCAAGTCAGCAGAAGCTGCCTTTAGGTCAACGAATTCTTTGAGAACGTTGTAGAGAACCTTCATGATTTAAAACTCAGCCTAACAATCGTCAGAATTCCAGTGTCGTGGCAAGAACAAGGAAAACGCCGTCTGCCAAGCGCGTCCTAAGGAAACTGCTGCAAGAAGCGCAGGTCGTTCTGAAACAGTAGCGGCACTTCCGTGACGCCATACTTCATCATGGCTAGGCGGTCCACGCCCATACCAAACGCAAAGCCTGAGAGCCGCTCCGGATCGTATTTCACAAACCCATACACTGCGGGATTCACCATGCCGGCGCCGAAAAGTTCGATCCATCCTGAAAATTTGCAAACGCGGCAGCCTTTTCCGCCGCACATGTGGCAAGTTGCGTCCACTTCAGCGGAAGGCTCGGTAAACGGAAAATAACTTGGCCGCAGGCGCGTCTTCGTTTTCGGCCCCAAGAATTCGCGCGCGAAATAGTCCACGGTTCCTTTGAAATCGCAGAAGGTGATGTCGGTGTCCACCGCCAGGCCTTCAATCTGGTGAAACATGTAACCGTGTGTCGCGTCCGGATTATCGCGGCGATACACTTTTCCCGGCACCACGATGCGAACCGGCGGTTTTGCTTTTTCCATGGTGCGGATCTGCATCGGCGAAGTATGCGTTCGCAAAAGATGACTGCTGCGCACCCCTTCGATGTAGAAGGTGTCCATGTTGTCGCGCGCGGGATGATGTTCGGGAATATTGAGCGCTTCGAAATTGTAATAGGGCGTTTCGATTTCTGGCCCTTGGACCACGCTGAAGCCGATGGCGATGAAAATTTGCTGAAGTTCTTCGAACGTTTGCCGGATCAGGTGGCGCGTGCCGAAAGAGCATTCGATGCCGGGAAGCGAAAGCTCTATTTTGTCGCGCGCCGCCGCGGTTTGTTCAGATGCAGCTTCCATCGCTTGCTGACGTTCTGCGATAACGGACTCTACATGCGCCTTGAGCTTGTTCAGTTCTTGCCCGACGACAGGCTTTAGCTCTGGCGACGCCGTCTTCAGCCAGTTGTTGGCGATCTGGGAGAGCACGCCAGCCTTGCGCCCAGTCCATTTGACCAAAAAGTTTTGCCAATTTTCCCGGTTCGAGGAATGAAGAGAGGACTGTTCGTCGAATCGCTGGCGCACCTCTGCAAACTTCTCCCCGACGCCATCGGACGTCTTTACGCCGAGCTGTTCGAGGGTTTGCGTTGTGGGGTCGCTCGTTGTCATCTAGGGAAGTGTGCGTGTTGCAGCGTTTCTCGCCGCCCCGATTCACATTGGAAACTCGAACCACCTAGGGCGGCTGACACCGCTGCAAAAAGAAAATACGCCGGCCTGAAGGCCGCCGCTACAAAATAGTGCGATTAGCCTTCGTCGCGATGGCGGACGTGTTCCGGTTTTGCATGCGACTTCGCATCCGCAGGCGCTTTGGCCACGTGCTGCTTCGCCGACGCGACCAAGGCGGCAAATCCATCTGCATCGTTGACGGCCATATCGGCCAGGATTTTCCGGTCCAGCTCAACGCCACCGACCTTCAATCCGTGAATCAATTGACTGTAAGTGATGCCGTTGTTGCGAGCAGCGGCGCCGATGCGTTGAATCCACAGCGTGCGGTAATCACGTTTGCGGACGCGGCGGTCACGATAGGTGTACCGCAACGAGCGATTCACCGCTTCTTTCGCCGACCTATAAAGTTTTCCCTTGGTAAGGAAAAATCCCTTGGCGTGCTTCAGCAGTTTTTTGCGCCGCGCGCGACGTTTTGTTCCACGTTTGACTCGAGGCATAGCTTGATCTCCTATTGCGCGCCACGGAAGGGCGCATTCACTGAAATTTTGGTCGATTACAACACGGGGAGACAAACGTGGCCGGCCAGCCGCAAATAAGCTGCGGATAGCAGGACGGGTTTGTCTCGTAGAACCGCTGTTACGCCCCCGCGGTTTGTTTCAATCGCCGAAGCAACCGGCCGGCGGGCACCCGTTACGCTCCGCCTGACACGGTAAAAATTCTTCGCGCTTTCGCGCGGCCACAAAAACTATTCGATGCCGTACGGCAACGCCAGCCGGATATTGGGAACGTCGGACGGATTCACCACTACCGCATTTGCAAGTTTGCGCATGCGCCGCGGTTTCTTGGTGCCCAACAGATGTCGCTTGCCCGAATGCCAGCGCATAATCTTCCCGGTGGAAGTGACCTTGAAGCGCTTGGCCGCGCCGCGATGTGTTTTCAGTTTCTTCTTTTTGTTCTTCTTCACAATTTCCTCTTCAATCTGATTTGGCAGCGTTGCAACGCCGCTGCGGAATTAAGCTTGCCCGCCCGCCGCAGGACGCGTTGATGGAGCCGCGGAGCCTGCACCTTTCTTCGGCGCCAAAAGCGCCAGCAGAATGTTCGCTTCCATCCGAGGACCGAATTCCACTTGCGCGTGGTCCACGATGTCTTTCATCAGCCGGTCCATCTTCGCGCGGCCTACGTCCTGGTGCGCCATTTCCCGGCCGCGATGAAAGATCATGGCCTTCACTTTGTAACCTTCGCCAAGGAACCGTATGATCTGATTCTTGCGAACTTGATAATCGTGTTCGGCGGTGGATGGCCGGAACTTCACTTCTTTAATGTGCGAACTTTTCTGATGTTTTTTGGCCTCGTGAGCTTTTTTGTTGGCTTCGTATAAAAACTTGCCGTAATCCACGATCTTGCAAACCGGCGGCACAGCGTTCGGCGAAATTTCCACCACATCTAGGCCGGCTTCTCGCGCCGTCTTCATCGCGTCAAACAGGGTCATCACGCCAAGCTGATTCCCGTCTTCGTCCACTACGCGAACTTCCCGAGCGCGAATTCGCTCGTTTACTTTGAGACCACTACTCCCGCCCCGCTCTGCGATAAACTCACCCCCCGGACCTGCGAATTCGTGTTCGCGGCCCGCTTTCCCTCGCTCCCACTGCCATAAAAGCCTGATGGGAGCGCGGGTCAAAAATTATAGCACGGCTAAGAGGTTCCGCTGCAAGGCACAAACTTGAAACAATTAAGCCTCCTCCGCGTATACTCTGTGCCAATAGAAAGCAATTCACGGGGAAAACATGACTTCACGCAAAGGTCTCTTCATCGGCCTGCTTATGCTGACTTCGTCTTTGAATGTCCTTACAGCCCATGCACAAAACCCCGGACCAGGCGCGAAACCCGCCACCGCTATGCCTTCCGTTCTCACTGTTCCGCCTGCGGCGCAGCCCTCCGCCGACTTCAATGTTGATGCGGCCACGGACGCCTATCTGGCTCAAATTCCGTTCGAGGCCACCGCGCGCTCCAACTCCTACTTCGAAGGCGGCTATTGGCTCATTCTCTGGGACTTCCTCTACGGCGCCGCAATTTGCCTCCTATTGCTGAATCTTCGCTGGTCTGCGGGCATGCGCAATCTGGCCGAACGCATTACTCGCTTCAAGCCTCTCCAGACGCTGATTTACTCCACGGAGTATCTCGTTCTCACCACCGTGCTGGGTTTTCCTTTGGCCGTTTATGAAGACTATGTCCGCGAACACAAATATGGTTTCGCCAACCAAACCTTCGGACCCTGGATGGGCGATCAAGTCAAAGGACTTCTGGTCGGTATAGTCTTGGGCGGTATCTTAGCCGTGGCTTTATTTGGCATCGTCCGCCGGCTGCCTCGCAGCTGGCACATTTGGGGCGCGATTGTCACTTTTATTTTTGTTGTCTTCGCCGTTCTGATCTCTCCGGTTTTCATTTTTCCGATATTTAACAAAATCACGCGCTTGGATGATCCCAAGGTAACCCAGCCCATCCTCAGCATGGCTCGCGCGAACGGAATTCCCGCCAAAGACGTTTTCGAAATCGACGCCTCGCGCCAGACAACTCGCATGAGCGCTAACGTCAGTGGCATCGGCAGTACCATGCGCATCACGCTGAACGACAATCTTCTCAGCCGCGCTTCGCCTGAAGAAATTCAATCCGTGATGGGACACGAAATGGGCCACTACGTCCTTCATCACGTCTATAAGGGATTGCTCTTCTATTTCGTGGTGATCTTTGCCGGCTTCGCGCTATTGCGATGGGCCCTCGATTGGTCGTTGAAGCGCTGGGGAGAGAAATGGCAGATTCGCGGTATCGGCGATACCGCCGTGCTTCCGCTCGTCGTGTTGCTCGCCTCTATTTTCTTCTTCGTCCTTACGCCTATCTTCAACACGCAGACGCGCACTGATGAACACGAAGCCGATATGTACGGACTCAATGCTAGCCGCCAGCCTGACGGTTTCGCACAGGCCGCGATTCACTTAGGCGAGTACCGCAAAATGAGCCCTGGCCCGGTCGAAGAATGGATTTTCTTCGATCATCCAAGCGGCCGGCATCGTATCCATGACGCCATGCAGTGGAAAGCCGAAAACTTAAAGCTTTTCAGTTCGCCATCCAACCCTTAAGAAGGATTTTCACTTTTCGCCGCGGGAATTACTTTGAACTGAGGTTAAGCGCCGTGGGGTGCTTCGGCTGGTAAAGGCCCACTTCTCCGCCGCTGGGCAAGCGCATTGTTGTTTTGATCCCCCAACGCTCTTCGGTGATTGGTCCGCAGGCGATTTTCTTATCCTTCAAGATTTTAACCGTTGTCTTCAGGTCGTCGCACATAAAGTAAAGCTCCGCACGGAGCATCGCATGCTTATCCTTCGGGCTACTTTCCTCAGATGGATGCAATGCAGTTTCCGCAGGCGGGAGCGCAAAAATCAACCAACCGTGTCCCGCGTCGACTGATTTCAGCTCCAGAACGTCGCGCAGAAAATTTCGGTCGGCCTCCGCATCGGCACTGTACAGCAGTACGTGCGCTCCGTTGATCATGCGCGAAGTCTACCATCAAGAAGTTGGGTTAAGGATCTCGAAGTGAAAGGCCGTCATCTGGCCCGGTTCTTCCGGAGCTCCACCTATTAAAGGATTTGGCGGGAATCGATCTCGGCGCGCAGGTCGGTAGCAAATTGCTCGAGCGGACGCGGACCCAAATCACCTCTCGATCGATGGCGCACGGCCACGCTGCCCGCTTCGGCTTCCTTGCCGCCAATAATCAACATGTAAGGAATCTTCTCGATTTGGGCGTCGCGAATTTTTGCTTGCAGCTTTTCGTTGCGGTCATCCAGATGAACGCGAAAGCCAGCGTCTTTAAGATGCTTGGTGACCTTTTCCGCATACTCCATGAATTTTCCGCTCACCGGTAGCACGGTCGCCTGCACTGGCGCGAGCCAAGCCGGGAAAGCTCCTGCGTAATGCTCGATCAGCACTCCAAAGAACCGCTCGATCGACCCAAACAGCGCGCGATGCACCATCAGCGGTTGGTGGCGAGCGCCGTCCTCACCGACGTATTCAAGTTTGAACCGTCGCGGCAAATTGAAATCAAATTGCACGGTGGTTAGCTGCCAGGGGCGCCCAATTGCGTCCACAAGCTTCACGTCAATCTTCGGCCCGTAAAATGCCGCTTCGCCGGGAATATATTTGTAGGGAACATTCATGCGCTCCAGAGTATTGACCAGCGCGCCTTCCGCTTTTTCCCAGTCTTCCGGAGTGCCGGCGTAATCTTGCGGGCGCGAAGGGTCGCCGCCGGAAAGCTCCACTTCATAGCGATCGAATCCAAAAACGCGCAGCGCTTCCCAGGCGAACTCGATACAGTCCTGCACCTCCTTTTCAATTTGATCCGGCATGCAGAAAATATGCGCGTCATCCTGGGTGAAGCCGCGCACGCGCAGCAAACCGTGCAGCACGCCCGAGCGCTCGTAACGGTACACCGTGCCAAGCTCGGCCAGCCGTACAGGCAGCTCGCGATAACTCCGCAACCGGCTCTTGTAAATCAAAATATGCCCAGGACAATTCATGGGCTTCACCTGGTAGTCAGCTTTCTCGATTTCGATCGGCGTAAACATGTTTTCGCGATAGAAATCCGCGTGCCCGCTGGTCTTCCACAATTCCAGGCGCATCACGTGGGGAGTAAAAACCAGGTCGTAGCCGCGCTTGGTCAATTCATCGCGCTGCCAATCTTCCATTTGACGGCGAATGATGCCGCCCTTGGGATGCCAGAAAATCAGGCCGGGCCCAGCTTCTTCCTGAATGCTGAAAAGATCGAGTTCCTGGCCCAGCTTGCGATGGTCCCGGCGCTTCGCTTCTTCAAGCTTGTGCAGATACTCGTCCAATTCTTTTTGATCGACGAAGCAAGCGCCGTAAATCCGCTGCATCTGCGGATTGCCTTCCTGGCCTTTCCAGTAAGCGCCCGCCACGTTCATCAGCTTGAACGCCTTGATGCGCCCGGTGGAGGGAATGTGCGGCCCGCGGCAGAAATCCAGAAATTTTCCAGTGGTGTAAAAAGACACGATCGGCTCGCTGGCTTTTTCTTCCACCAGCTCGCACTTAAATTCCTGATTGCTTTTGCGATAGATCTCGAGCGCTTCCGGCTTGGGAATCATCTTGCGCTCGTTGGGAATATCTTTGGCCGCCAGCTCGTGCATCTTGGCTTCGATTTTTTCCAGGTCTTCAGTGGTGAAAGGCTCCGCGCGCACGAACTCGTAAAAAAAGCCATTCTCGATGGGCGGGCCGATACCAAGTTTTACGTCAGGGAAAAGTTCCAGTACCGCCGCCGCCAACAAGTGCGCGGCAGAGTGGCGGAACACCTGCACCGCGTCGGGATCTTTGGCGGTCAGAATGGAGAGCTTTGCGTTATGTTCCAGCGGACGCGAAAGGTCCACCAACTCGCCGTCGGCGCGCGCTACCAGAGCCTCTTTCGCCAAGCGCGGCGAAATCTGCTGCGCGATTTGCGCCGGGGTGGTGCCGCGCGGCACTTCGCGGGTCGCGCCGTCCGGCAAAGTGATTTGAATGCTCTCCATGTGGCTTTTTATTCTCCGGTGGAGACTAGTAGCTTACTGGCCCAGGCAAAAGCGGTCAAGAACGAGGATGACTATGCGAAATTTACTCCCGGTCGGGTTCGTTTGTAAGGGCGCCATTCTTCACCGCCCGGGACACGCATCCCTCCGGCGCGTTCTTTACCCCGGAAATATCGGCCATTTTGAGGTTCGCGATTTCTCGCGAGAGGATGTTATTCAAATTTGCGTTGCACAAGCCGGTGTTCGCTTTCCGGCTAATCCAGTGATGGCCGCTCTGTCGGTGAAAATACTCTCATTAACTTTTTGCCGATTGGTTGGATTCTCGCAAACGGCGCCGCTCTTCTTCGCGTAACACGGCGCTGTCGAGCAATTCAGGACGATTGCGCCGAGTTTTTTCCAGCGCTTTTCCGCGGCGCCAGCGGCGAATTTCTTCATGGTTGCCGCCCAACAAAACTTCCGGCACGTCCCAGCCTCGGAAACTGGGCGGGCGGGTGTAGTGCGGGTAGTCGAGAATGCCTCGGGATGAGATTTCACTCTCATCGCGAGCCTGCTGCGGATGCTCGTGTGGGCACACAACCTGTCCAACGCCGAGGCCAGGGTTCTCTCCATCCTTATTTTCTTCCACGCTGAAAGACTCGTTCACCACGGAATCTTCGTTGCCCAGAGCGCCGGGAATTAACCGCGTCACCGCATCCAGAACCATTGCGGCGGGGAGTTCGCCGCCGGAAAGGACGAAATCGCCGACGGAAATTTCGTCGGTGGCAAGATGTTCCGCGACGCGCTCGTCCACTCCTTCATATCGCCCGCAGATCAGCACGATTCGTTGGAGCTTTGCGAAACGCCGCGCCGCTTCCTGTGTGAACATTTTTCCCGCAGCAGAAAGCAAAACGATAGCAGTGCCGGCAGCCGGCGCAGCGGAGCTATCTTTGCTCAGCAACGACTCCACCGCTTCGAAGAGCGGTTCAGGCTTCATCACCATGCCTTCGCCACCACCGAACGGACGATCGTCAACCGTGCGGTGACGGTCATGCGTGAAACCGCGCAAGTCATGAATGTACGTCTCGATGAGTTTCGCTTCACGCGCTCGACGCACGATTCCGAAATCAAGCGGGCCGGCGAAAAACTCCGGGAAAATCGTGATGAGGTCAAAACGCATCGCTGCAATCGTACCGCAAACGCTCGCTGGTTACTCGCTGTTCAAATCGTGGAGACCATCGGGGAGAACTACTTCAATACGGCGAGCATGAACGTCCACTCGCTCGCAAATTTCCTGCGCTAACGGGATGAGTAGTTCGCCGTGGGCGGAATCCACCACTAGTATCGGATTTCTGGCAGGGCCCTCGCCTGTAAATTGCACGTCGCGAACTGATCCGACCCTCGTGCGATTTTTCTCGAAGACCTCGCAGCCGATTAAATCAGTCACATAGTAACTTCCGTATGGCAGGGCCGCACGTTCGGCCAGCGGGATTTGCACTTCTAGGCCTATGAGTTTCTTAGCGTCGCCAACTGAGGCGGAGTCTTCAAAGTGGAAAATTGCTTGCCCGCCGCGGCTATGCGAAAGCCAGCATTTGCGAATAACCACGCTTCTTGCAGCGCCAGTTTTTTCGTTCCACAGCTCGGCGGATTTCAGACGGGTGAGGCGCTCGGGAAAATCGGTGAGGATTTCAGAGGCTACTTCGCCGCGAACGCCGTGCGGGCGCAAAACACGTGCTACGGTGACGTGTGCAGCCCTCGGAGATTGTTCCGCAGTCACACTACTCGAGGATTTCCAGCGTAAAACGTTTCTTCAATTTCATTCCCGCCGCGCCCAGCAAAGTCCGTATGGATTTGGCCGTGCGTCCCTGCCGCCCGATTACTTTTCCCAAATCGTCTGGATGGACGCGCAATTCCAACACGGTCACTTGTTCGCCTTCCACTGATTTCACCACCACATCTTCCGGATGATCGACAAGGGCCTTGGCAATCTCTTCTACAAGTGCCTTCATTACGTCCTCCACAGTATCGTGAGCTCAGCAGAGAACTTTGCTCGAGCTTGTGCGGGTAATAGATTTACTGTGGGGTGAGATGCCTTAGGCGGGTTTCCGGTTTCTTAAAAAACTGCGGACGGTGTCGCTGGGCTGTGCGCCCTTGCCAAGCCAGTAGGTAACGCGGTCGTGGTCCAAAGTAATCGCCGCAGGCTTCTTCAACGGGTCGTAGGTGCCCACAATTTCCACAAAGCGGCCGTTTTGCGGACGTGTCTTCTCCGTTACGATCACGCGATAAAACGGGCGCTTTTTCTTGCCAATCCGAGATAACCGAATCATTAACACAGCGAAAATCCTCCTATGCCAAACCGAACCATTATAGCGGAGCCCGCCGCTTTCACCAATCCCTATCTCGGGCGTGCAGGCGTTATCGCAGCAGCCACAGCGGCAGGGCCGCCTGGGCGCAATGCTCGATCATCTGCTGGTCGCGCTCGGAAAACGCATCGGCGATGTCGCTTTCGACGTCCACCGTTCCAATCACTCTATCGCTTCCTGGAGCGAGCACTGGCACGATAATTTCGGATAGCGTATTGCCGAACGCGGTGAGATATCGCGGTTCTTTGCGCACGTCGCCTACAACAACCGTCTTCTTCTGTTGGATGGCTGAGCCCGTAAGGCCTTTGTCCATGGGAAACTCGGGATATTTAGGAGCGCTCGGGCCGCTCCAGGAGATGATGGAGACGATCTCGGCGCCCACATCGTATATGCCGACCCAACGATACTGGCCGAGCACCTGAATCTTCTCCGCAAGTCTTTTTGCTTTGGCCACGCGATCGTTACCACTCGCGGCAATGGACCGAATCTCGTTCAGCACATTATCGATGACAATCGGCATGTCTTATTCTCAAATTATCCGGAGTCATTTAAGGCCTGCAAATTTGCCTATGCCACGCATTTTAGTTTTGGCGTAGTTGCCGTACTGCTTCATCATTTTGCGCATGTCGGCGTACTGCTTCAGCACTTGATTTACTTCCTGCACCGAGGTGCCGCTGCCGAGCGCGATGCGCTTGCGGCGCTTGCCGTCAATCAAATTGGAATTGGCGCGCTCCGCGGCGGTCATGGAATTGATGATGGCCTCCACAGAGCCCAGGCGCTTCTCGTCGATTTCCGGGTTCTTTGGGAGATTGGCGAAGGGGCCGATTTTCGGGAGCATGCCCATGATTGACTCGATCGAGCCCATCTTGCGGATCTGGCGCAACTGGTCGCGGAAATCTTCCAAAGTGAAATCGTCTTCGCGCAACTTGCGTTCGAGTTCGCGCGCCTTTTTCTCGTCAACGTGCTTTTCGACCTTTTCAATCAGGCCGAGAACATCGCCCATCCCAAGAATGCGCGACACCACGCGGTCAGGAAGAAACGGCTCAAGCGCATCGTATTTTTCGCCGACGCCTACAAACTTTACTGGCGCCCCGGTAACTTTGCGGATGGAAAGCGCAGCTCCGCCGCGCGCGTCGCCGTCCATCTTCGTGAGAACCACTCCGGTGATACCGAGCCGCTTGTGGAACTCGCCGGCGGAGCGTACCGCGTCCTGCCCGATCATGGCGTCGGCCACGAAGAGCACTTCGGAAGGATTCAGCTCGCGCTTCAGGTCGGAAAGCTCTTTCATCAACTCATCGTCGATGTGCAGACGGCCGGCGGTATCCACTAGTATTACGTCGCAGGCAGAAAGTTTGGCTTCGCGCAGCGCGCCGCGAACAATTTCCAAAGGTTTGTCAGTGCCAGTGCCGTGCCACAGCGGGGTTCCCGTCGCCTTGGCGACTTGGGCTAACTGCTCTCGCGCTGCGGGTCGATATACGTCAGTCGAGACAACCAGCGGGCGATGGCCATGTTCGCCGAGCCACTTACCCATTTTTCCTGTGGAGGTAGTTTTCCCGGAACCTTGCAGCCCCACGATCAGCCAAACAGACGGCGGCTTCGAACTGTACTGAGGCTTGGCTTCGCGGCCGAGAAGCTCGCCCAATTCATCACGGACGATTTTCACGACTTGCTGGTCGGGCGATAGTTGCAAGAGCACTTCAGAGCCGACTGCCTTTTCGCGAACGTGGGTGATGAATTCGTCCGCAACGCCGACATTGACGTCGCCTTCCAGCAAAGCTTCGCGAATTTCCGCCAAGCCGGCGTCGAGGTGCTCGTCGGTAAGTTTTCCTTGCCCGCGCAGATTTTTGAAAGCGCGTTGGAGCTTGTCTGTAAGTGTTTCAAACATGTTGGGTCTCGGGCGCGGCCATCGCTATTGGGACAGGTGAACCGTCAGACCGATTTTCTCGCGGCGAATATTCACAAGAATAGTGTCTGGTGAGTTTACTTCTATAATTTAATCACAAAAAACACTAGCACACTGCGGCACGAGAATCTAGGGAACCGATGCTATGGACACGTGTAAAAATCGACCGTGTCGGAAAGTTCGTGAAGTTCGATACCATTCGCCCGAAATTCACTCATGACGGTCCGACTCTAAATGCCGAATTCGACGGCAACTTGCGACCTCCAGCTGAATCTCAGCCAAAAAGAATTTCCCAAGTTATTCTACGAGATGCATTTGCGAACCTTTACTGACCAGCCCGAAAACGCGACTAATTCGGCTCAGTCGGGTTAGTTCCAGAGTGTTGTGGTAGTGCGGCCCTTGCCCTTTCGGCCGAGGGAGCGGGCGTCGATTGCAGCGGTAAGGTATTTTTGTTGACGAAATCAGGCGCTTACTGCACGTCCGTTTGCGTGTGGAAAAAGTAGGATATTTTGCTTTGACGTTTTGTGCGGGCGAAATCCCGGCTAGCTCGAAACGCTGATTGAGGTGTAGGGATGTCGAGTACTCGGGGAAATATAGAAGAATTGTTTGAAAGCCTTTCAGAGAGGCGTGATCGCCGCGGATGCCCGCGGATCATCTCGCCCCTGCTTACTTACATAGACCTCGGCGATGGAAATGGCGGCATCGCGGCAAATATAAGCGAGGGCGGCCTAGCCATTACCGCGGCCGGAAAGCTGTCTGCGGATTATTTCCCCAGCATACGCTTTCAATTACCTAAGATTTCCGGCTGGATCGAAACGAGCGGGCGCGTGGTTTGGACCACCGAATCGAAGAAAGGCGCGGGCATTTGTTTTGAGGGCATCACGGAAGTAGACCGCGAAAGAATACGTCACTGGATTTCCCGGAAGGATTCGGCCGGTAAAGACGACGAATCTGACCTTGATTCTGAACAGAAACATCCTTCGGATCCCGGCGAGCGCAAGAAGGAGCCGCGTAAGCTAGGAGCTCTGAGCGAAGCGGACGAGGCAAAATTTGCGGCCATGTTTCCGTCAGAAAGCACTTTGCAGACCGCGCGCGATCACAACCGGACGGAAACAGAAGTGGAACGCGAAGTTGCAGAGCGCCTAGGGCAGCATCCGCAAGAAGTTGCGAAAGATCTTCTACCTGATTCAGATGGCAAAGATCTAGATGCCAGGCCTTCCGTAGAACCAAGCCGCCAATCCACAAACAATGTTCCTGAGGTGAATTCCGAAGGCGCCGCTTCTGAGCAGGCCGTTCAGGGTCCCGAGCTAGCCTCGCGCGAGGCCGAGCCTGCGATTGATGTACAGTCAATGGCCAGCGAATCGGTTGATGCCTTCGTGTTTCCGCGCCGGCGCTGGATCATCGATCGCGCTGACGATTCCCTTACGCCGCAAGAGTTGCCTGCCGGCGAACACCGAAGTACGCAATTCGAAGCAGTCGACCCCTCATCGGATCATGATAACCGTCCCGATGAAAATATTGCCCAAGCCGCGCTTTTCGAAGAGGACGAAGGCACGCCGTCAGACGTCGATCCACGCGAAATCCCAGCAGTGGAAGAGGAAACCCCCGGCGAATGGATGTTGCCGACGTTTACCTATCCTCAGGAAGCAGATTGGAGGCAGCAATTTGTCTGGAATCGGGGTAGTGCAGCGACGGAACCCGCTGTCCAACCTGCGGTCGAAAAAGTGCCGGAACATAACACTGCGCTTCTGATCGCGGCAGTGATCCTTTTAGTCGCCGCCGTGTGTTTCGCCGGCGGACTCATGGTGGGAAATGGCTCGGTGAGAAAACTAATGACACTTGCCCGCCGCGCCGTGACCACAAACTCGCCCGCGGCAACTGCCCCTGATTCAAACTCCTCCAAGTCAAATGAGCCGTTAGAAGCCGCGACAGAACAACCGAAGAACGATTCCTCAGCAGCTTCACCTGCTGGTCTATCCAACGGTTCAACTGACATTTCGAAAGACAGTGAGGCCGCGCAGAATAGGACGTCCGATTCGAAGACGGATGCTGCGCAATCGGCCCAGGCCAATAATGATGATCAGGAGGCGCCCGCGAGTAATCGTCGACGGCAAGAAAGAAGCCTTGCCCCATCTTCGCGTGCCAGCTCATCAAGCGTCGTGGGAGCGGAGTCGAGCCTGGAGACAGAACAAGTTGCGCGGCGCGCGCCGGCGGCCCCAGAATCCGGACCACGATCGCAAGGCCGGCAAAATCTGCCTATATCGGACTATTCCGAAGCGACTGTCGATAAGCCTTATAGCGAACTTCAAAGCCCAGTGTTAGTAACACCTCCGGATGAAAAAAGCGGGCCGTTTCGGCTGGCCTTCCCGGAAGCGGCAATAAGCGCTTCACGAACGCTGGCCATTAGCGCGCAGCGCTTCGTTCTGATTCCCGTTCAACCTGGCCCCGCATCGGGACATCGACCTGAACGATTGCAAGCCGGAGTGCTGATCTACCATGTGGATCCAGTATTGCCACCATACGGAGATGAGCCAAGCGGCGCGGTGAAAGTGCGCGCTAGCATAGGGAAAGGCGGAGATGTGGTGGACGTGAGAGCGATCAGCGGTCCTGCCTCGTTAATCCCACGAGTGGTACGAGCGGTTCGCGAATGGCGGTATACGGTAACGCTCTTGGACGGGCAGCCACTGGGCGCCGAAGAAGATGTGGTGGTCGAATTTCGGCCGAAGCGGTAGGAATCCTCCTGACATGTGTCCTTATGCACTTCCCAAGCATCATCCTAATTGATGGGGTGGAGTTATGGGAGTATTGTTGGCGTCATACACGGGCTGTCCGGCAGGACTTCGAAACCCTTCAAAGTCTTCTGGACGCAGTACGGATTGTCATCAAGCATTTGATTTTGTTCGGCCATTCTTCTTGGTAAGCAAGTGATTGTTCATAGCTGAAAGAAAAATTTAACGAGGTGATGCTCAATGCAAAATATTCGCTCGATTCGCTCGATTGGTTGGCTTCTGCTCGCGTTGGTAATGTTATTGATGCCTGCTGCGTCTCACGCCCAAGTCGCGGTCTCCATTACGGTGGCGCCACCAGCGCTGCCAGTGTATGTGCAGCCGGTTTGTCCCGGTGACAATTACTTGTGGACACCTGGCTACTGGTCCTGGAGTGACGATGACGGCGATTATTATTGGGTTCCAGGCACTTGGGTAGAGGCACCGACTCCCGGTTTCCTGTGGACGCCTGGATACTGGGGATGGAACAACGGGGCATATGCATGGAATGCTGGGTACTGGGGTCCACATGTCGGTTTCTACGGCGGGGTTAATTATGGATTTGGTTATGTTGGGGTGGGATTTGAGGGTGGATACTGGCAAGGCGGGAATTTCTTTTACAACCGCTCGGTAAGCAACGTGAATGTGACCGTAATCCACAACGTTTACACCAAGACTGTGGTGAATAACTACAACACAACTACGCGCGCGAGTTTTAATGGTCCGGGCGGAGTTACACGCAAACCGACGGCGCAAGAAGAAACCTATTCGCATGAGCAGCACACGCCAGCGACGTCGGCGCAAACCCAGCACCGGGAAGACGCTGCAAAGGATCGCAGCCAGTATGCCTCTGTGAACCACGGAAAGCCGGCTGTAGCTGCCACGGCGAAGCCCGGTGAGTTCAAGGGGGCGGGCGTGGTACCGGCAAAGGCGGCAGCACCATACAGGGGCGCAACCGGTAAAGGCGTAGCGAATGCGCGCGGTGAGAAATCTACTGGTGCCAAGGCTCCAGCACGTGATACCGAACACACCAGTACGGCCAACGAGCATAAGAGCACAAGCTCTGAGGCCAAACCGGTAGCGCGTGAGAACACGGAACACGCAGAGAACAGGACGAAGACTACGACACATAGTAAGACCCCTAGAACCGAGAGTGAGAAACCAAAAACAGAGGCGGCAAAACCGAAGACCGAAACCGCAAAACCCACAAAGGAAAGTGCTCCGCGAAAAACCGAGAGCACGCCTAAGACTGCAACGCACGAGTCTGCCCCAAAGCCGAAACACGAAGCTGCGCCCAAGGCAACCCATGAGTCTGCCCCAAAGCCGGAACATGAAACTGCGCCCAAGGCAACCCACGAGTCTGCCCCAAAGCCGGAACACGAAGCTGCGCCCAAGGCAACTCACGAGTCTGCTCCAAAGCCGGAACATGAAGCTGCGCCCAAGGCTTCCAGCAAGCCCGAAGAGAAGCCAAAGCACTAACCAGCTGCAGAGCCGCATGACGTTGGCAGGTCCTGATTCGCAACCGGACCTGCCATTCTCTTCCGAAGCCGCAAACTGCCTCTGTAAGAAGCTCGAAAATTCGTCTGCCATCAGCGGGTAGCGGGTCAGTTTCCGATAAATGCGTCAACGAGGACCTACATCGACCCAGCCGAGCTGTAATAATTCCGTACGGCCACACGTAGTAACTCCCAGGGGTGTCTATGAGAAGGCTCTTCATTGGACCGGAAGGTATTCGGGTTGGGTGGCGTCTGCTGCTCTTCTTCATTTTCTTCGGAGTGCTGGTAACGGCGCTGCAGTACATCGTCATGAAAATGCCCGCGCTCGGTGGCGCAATGAAAGTGGCGCACACAGGCACGATCACGCCGCTCGGGCTTTTCGGGTACGAGTTGGCCAACATCGTCTCCATATTCGTTGCGATGGCGGCTATGGCAAAAATCGAAAAACGGCAGCTCGGCGACTACGGCCTGAAGCCGCGTCCGGGAGCAGCGAAAAGGTTGGCGCTTGGTTTTGCATTTGGCCTACTTATGGTGACTGCGATCTGCGCATTGCAAAGTACCGAGCACGTCTACAGCTTCGGTTCACTTGTATTGACGCCGGGAGCAGCCTGGAAAGCTGCGTTAGGCTGGGCCGTAGCCTTTTTGCTAGTTGGTATCGTTGAAGAGAGTGTGTTTCGGGGTTATGCGCAGTTCACGCTGACGCAGGCTACGGGATTCTGGCCGGCGGCGATCGTGATCTCGTTGCTGTTTGGGGTGACGCACATTTCCAATTCGAATTACAAGGCTGCGGGCATCTTGTCTGCCGGACTCTTCGGATTATTCTCTGCTTTCTGTTTGCGGCGGACGGACGACCTGTGGCTGCCGATTGGAATCCACGCTGCGTTTGATTACGCTGAGTTTTTCATTTTCTTCGCGCCCTCCGGTGGCCACGAGAGTTCAGTGCACCTGCTAGGCGCAACACGTCATGGTCCCGGGTGGCTGACCGGATCAACGATTGGGCCCGAGGCAAGCGTCAATGGCTACGTGGTCTTGGCGATCGCGTTTGTGGCGGTCGCGGCGCTCTGCAAACCGACTACACCGGAACGCTTTGAAAGATGACTTCCGTGACTTGGGCAGTGAGTTTCCGATAGACGCAGTGATCTCAATGGGTCGACGCAACACTAAGCTAGAACCCGGCTGGCATTGAAAACAAAAGCGAAAATCGCTTGCTAGGGTTAGACCAACCGGAACGCTGCCCTGGCTAGGTTTTGTCCAAGTGAAACTGAAGAGATGGTTCTCCCGCAGAAGCATTGCCGAACCAATGCACTGTATGGTGTTGCATCAACCAGTTGAGCCGGCACGCGTTATCGGAAACTGACCCACTACCCATCAGCGCGAATTCTTGACCGCGCAGCGCGGGTCTAATACACTATTCGTTTCGCCAGGGTGAGGGATTTGCTTCCGATGCGTTGCGCCCGCGTGGCATTGCGCGAACGCGAAAAGCGGGGATGGTCATAACACCGCAGCGCCCAACCGGCTCACAACGAAATAATACTCAGGCAGAGGAGAACGATCGTTGCCGAAACGCACGTTTCAACCGCATGTGCGCCGCCGTCACAAGAAGCACGGCTTCCGCAAGCGCATGAAGAGTCAAGGTGGAAGAAAAGTTCTGGCCCAACGTCGCAAGAAGGGGCGCCACAGTCTCACGCGCGTCTGACACACCGCGGCTGAACCTACCGCGGAACTGCCGTCTGGTGCGCCGCTCGGAATATGACGTGGTGTATCGCGAAGGGCGTCGCCGGACGAGCCGCGAGTTCACGATATTTCTACGTCCCAATGGCCTCGAAATCAGCCGGTTTGGCTGGAGCATCAAAAAGGCGCTGGGTAACGCGGTCCGGCGCAACCGAATCCGGCGCCGCCTCCGCGAAATTCTAAGATTGCACCGACAGGAGATTGCCACCGGATGGGATATTGTGATTCATCCACGCAGCACGGCAGCAACCGCGGAATTTTCTCCGCTCGCAGCCGAGCTGGTGAAGTTGATTCCGCGCAAACCGTGATGCCCGGTAGTTCCGATTCCATGCAAACGAGAGAGCGATCGTGGGGCGTGTGGGTTTCCCTCGCACTGGTGCAGTTTTATCGGACTTTTCTTTCGCATTTTTTCGGAGGCGCTTGCAAATTTTATCCTTCCTGCTCGAAGTACGCTCAGGAAGCGATTGCGCGACACGGCGCGCGGCGTGGCATCGTGCTGGCGCTGAAAAGGCTGGGACGCTGCCGTCCTTTTACCGAGGGCGGATTTGATCCGGTGCCTGATATACAGGAAGCGGAGACTTCTGGAACACGTAATACAGTGACAAGAAATATTCCTCCCGCAAATTCCCGTATGGCGTTCAACGCACGTCTCGCGGAAAACGTTCTGCGTAAGCATGATGAGGAGCGAATTCTGTGAACGAGATGGGCGATCAGATACGCGCGGTAGTATTTGTAATCGTCGCACTGATAATTCTTTTTGCCTGGGGACATTTCTATAAACCCCCGGTCCAGCCGCCGCAGCCGGCGCAGACATCCGCACAAGAAGCGCCGTTCCAAACTCCCGCCAATACTTCAGCGAGCGCGGCGAAACCGGCGCAGGCTGTGGACGCTGTCGCAGCCGCTAGCCCTGTAAAAGTGGAAGCCGCAGACGAGAAATTGGTGGTGGTGGAAAGTCCGCTGTATGTAGTGCAGCTTTCGAATCGCGGCGGCGTAGTGCGAAGTTGGAAGCTAAAGCAATATTTTGACGACCAAAAGCCGCGGCATTTACTCGATCTGGTAAATAACTCGGCGGCACAGCAATTGGGCTGGCCGTTCTCTCTGGTGCTTTCCGATTCGCAGCTCGAAGCCAAGGCCAATTCAGCATTATATGAAGTGACGCCCAGTCAGGGGGAATTGGCTGCGCCTACCGAAATCATGCTGCACTGGAGCGACGGCCATCTGGACGTCACAAAGAAACTAAGTTTCAGCCTTGATTATGAGATGAACGCGGAAGTTTCCGTCCTGCTCGACGGCAAACCCATTCCCGCGGCAATTGCCTGGCGCGGCGGTTTTGGCGATCGGGAAGTGTACAAAGCAGCCTCACTCGTCACCGTTTATTACAAGCTCAACGACAAACTGAATTTGTTGCAATACAAAAAGCTGGGCGTGTCCGGAAATCAAAGCCAGCCGGCGTTGCAAACCGGGCCGATGGAATACCTGGGGATCGAAGATCAGTTTTTTACCGCGGCGTTTTTGCCCGATGGTACGGAGCTCTCGCTGTGGCACTGGACGCAGGACCACGGCATCGTCGACGACGGGAAACCTGCCAGCGAGCCTATCGCGGAAATGGCTGCGGGGACCACGATTGCGGCGCCATTGCGCGCTCGCATTTACGTTGGTCCGAAAGACCTGAAGATCCTGGAAAAAACCAAGCCCCCGCTGGCCGAGCTGATCAATTTTGGCTGGACCGGAGTGATCGCCAAGCCGCTTCTGTGGATTCTGCAGACCATCCATACCAAAGTGCCGAACTATGGTTGGTGCATTGTTATTTTGACGCTGGCAATCAACTTCGCAATGTTCCCGCTGAAAATGAAAAGCTGGCGTTCCATGCAAGCGATGCAGAGGGTGGGCCCGGAAGTCAGGCAGATTCAGGATCGTTACAAAAAATATTCCATGAGCGATCCGCGCAAGAAGAAAATGAACGAAGAAGTGATGGCCATCTATAGCCGCGAAGGCATTAATCCAATGGGCAGCTGCCTGCCAATGCTGTTCCAGATGCCCGTATTGTGGGCGCTGTGGCGCGTACTGGCGGGCGCGATTGAGCTGCGACATGCGCCGTGGATGTTCTGGATTCACGACCTTTCAGCAAAGGATCCGTATTATATTTTGCCCATTGGCATGGCTATCATGATGTACCTGATGTCGAAGATGACGCCGCAGACAACCACCGATCCTACGCAGCAGAAGATGATGACGCTGATGCCGCTGATGTTCGGGTTTTTCTTTTTCAACCTTTCCAGCGGATTGAATTTGTACATGTTCACCAGCAACCTGGTGGGCATTGGCCAGCAGCTTTATTTGAATCGGACGGAACCGCTCCCGTCTCGAAGCAAATTCAAGAAGAAAGCGCTCGATGCCTGACGAACGAAGTCCAAGCGCCAAGCGGCCATATAGCAAGGAACGTGCTCAAGGCGAAGCGCGCCTCGATCCCGAACGCGCGGCCTCGGAGCTGAAACGATTCCTGGATCTCGCTGTGAGCGAGATGGGACTGGCGATTGAATACGAAATTTCGATGCCAAGTTCTTTGGCGGCTGGACCCGAGGACAAGGACGTTGTGGTTGCTTTTCAAGGAGCGGACCAGGATTTTTTGCTCGAACGAAATGCCGAGCTTCTATTAGCGCTCGAACATGTAGCCCATCGCTGGCTACACCTGGATCCTCGGCTTCACGATCGCGTGCGTTTCGATTGCGGAGATTACCGGACGGCTCGGTTGGAAGAATTAAAACTTTCCGCGCGCGTGGCGGCACAGCGCGTTCGAGAAACGGGCCAGCCGTTTCGCTTTAATCCTATGTCACCGCGCGAACGGCGGCTGATCCATTTGGAATTAAACGGCGCGCAAGGCGTGCGTACGGCCAGCGAAGGCGCTGGAGACCGCCGGCAACTCGTTGTTTACCCCGCCAACAAGAAATAATTCGCCGAGAAAACAGTCTCGCTAAATCTCCAGCAGGTACCCTTCTTTGCCCACGTTGAAGCACTGCGTTTGGCCGATGCGGTCGGAACGCCCGGCGGTCTCGTGAATGTGTCCGCAGAAAAGATAGGCAGGTTGATTGCTTGTCACCCATTCGCGCAGCGCTGGGCTCCCGGCATGTTTCCCGGGAGCAAATTCATCGAGAGTGGTGTTAAGCGGCGGAAAATGTATAACCATATATAACGGCTTAACTCCGTCAAAGTCGCCTAGAGCTTTTTTGATTTCTTCCTCCGAGTATTCTCCCGGAGTATTGAAAGGAGTGATGTTGCTGTAGCCCAATCCAGCCCAGCGAGTCGTGCCGGATGCGGAGTCCAGTGGGCGCAGTTGGCGATGAAAGTCGATGAAGCCGTACCGCTCGCAGAACGAATGGATCTCGCTTTGCGTTTCATGGTTTCCGGGCAACACCCACACCTTCTTGCCGAGCCGCTTCAGAATTTCGCCGCAGCGATCCAGGCCTTTACCGAAATTCGATAAATCACCCGCGGCGATATACACGTCGGCCTGTTGTTTGGCGATGGTTTCCAGTGCGCGTAAATCTCCGTGAATGTCGCTGAAGATCAGGATTTTCATGGTGTTTCTCCGCTTCGTTGGGGCGAAAGCTTTTGCATGTGGCGCAGGAACATTCCGTCCGACTGCCAGCCTTCCTCGAGTAAATCCCCGGAGCTATCGAAAATCAATCGGTAGGTAAAAGGTTGTGGTCTCTTACGCCGGGTATTCACAAAACGATTCTCGCCAATATCGACAATGTGTTCCCCGTCTTCTGCGAAACTGTGAATCACCGGAAAGCGCGCGAAATTCCAAAATAGCCGAACCTCGGGAAGTTGCAATGCGCGCGCAATGAACCGATCAGGCGGAGAATCGGCGGCGAAATGGAACATCGGCGGCGCAGATGTTCTCAAATCAAAACGGGCCTGATACACGCCATCGGTCGTACGAATTACTCCGCCCCAATCAAGTAGGGACGGTGGAAGCGGCAGAGCGCCTAGGCGATCGATCGTGATTTTGTTAGCGGAGGCAAAATCCTCTACGCGCTTCATCGCCGCGTGATGCGCCATGCCGCACGCGAAAAGGTAAGCGATCATGGCGTACGTTCCGGCCTGACACCACGAAGAACGCTTGACGCCAAATCCCCAGCCACTCTTTCCCGGAAGAAAAAATAAAGCGGCGATGATAGCGCTGGCCAGGGCGGCGATCCAAAGATGAAAGGGAAATCCAGCCGCGCTGGCAGCGGTCCACGCACCCATGGCACCTAGCGTGAAAAGAACCCACATCCAGATGGCGCGCGTTAGGCTCTTCGCTCGATCGCTATAAATCCATGCTGCAATCTGCGGCAACAAAATGATCGCGGTGAAGCTGAAATCGATGATGAAGAGAAGGTCCCAGGCCACCCGCTGCTGCGAAATCGGCGTCCACATGCGTGTTCCGAACGAGGTCATCCCGTCGAGCACGATGTGGCTCGCGATTCCGATGCCGTAGATCAAAGTGAGCATGGCCCAGGAAGGGGTTTCGATGCCGCGACGCCGCCCGAGCCATCGTGTGAGCCAGGCAAGAAGCGCCGCAAAAAACGGAAGCCCCACGAAAGAGTGCGTAATTCCGCGATGATATTTCACGATAGCTAGAGGGTCGCGGGAAACGACTTCGCCGATGATATCGATATCCGGAAAAACTGCTCCGAGTGTGGCCGCGAAAATAGCCACGCGGCCTTTGGTATTCGCGAAACTGGCTTCGCGGCCTTTGCGGCCCGTGAAATATGCTTTGCCTAAAAGCGCGCCGGCGATGCCGTGGGTTATGGGATCCATGAAAGTTTCAGAGGAAGAAAAGTGTACACGATTGAAGTCGGTCAGGCGATTTCGATCAGTGGAGAGCGCCGTGGAATGATCTCGCCGATGGCTTGTGCCGACACATTGAAACGCTTCAGCGCGGCAATTGCGGCATCGGCGGCGTCTGGAGCCACCGAAACGAGCAGGCCGCCGGAGGTCTGCGGGTCGAAAAGGAGAGCGCGAAATTCTTCCGTAACTTGGTCAAGGAAGTTGACGCAACCTTCGCAAAAGTCGCGGTTATTTTTTAGGCCTCCGGAGTAAAAATGGCCGCGCGCGGCCTCGATCGCTCCCGGAAGGTAGGCGATCTTTTGGTGGTCGATCTTCATGGATACGGCGCTGCCAATGGCCATCTCTCTGGCATGACCTAATAGGCCAAACCCGGTTACGTCGGTAACTGCGTGAATCGACTGTTCGCCGTTTTTTGTCGACTCAACTTCATGCAAAGCCGAAGCCGCATCGCGGTTCAGACGAGTCATCGAATCTGTTGCAGCGGCGACCCAGGTTGCTTCTGCCAGGCCCTGCTTTAACGCTGTAGCAATCACGCCGGTACCCAGACATTTGGTGAACACGAGGACATCGCCGGGCCGCGCGCCAATATTTTTCCAGACTTTTCCGGGATGGATCACTCCGGTTACGGCATAACCAAACTTCAACTCGTCGTCCCGGATGGAATGGCCTCCGACAACAGTGCAGCCCGCTTCAGACATTTTTGCAAGGCCACCGCGTAGAATCTCTTCAAGGACTTCCGGCGCCCCCGAAGTTGGAAAGGCCACAATCGTTAGGGCGGAAATCGGGCGGCCGCCCATGGCATAAATATCGCTGAGAGAATTTGCGGCGGCAACCTGGCCGAAGAGCGCGGGGTCGTCCACGATTGGTGTGAAAAAATCCACGGTTTGAACGATGGCTAAATCATCCGACAGGCGATAGACCGCCGCGTCGTCACTGGTTTCAAAGCCGACCAAAACATTTGGATCGATTTGTCGCGGCAGGCGCTTCAGAACAGAATCCAAGAGTGCCGGACTCAGTTTTGCGGCGCAGCCCGCTGCCTTTGCGGTGGTCGTCAAGCGAATGGTTTCCGGCACGCGATCTCCTCACGTAAAGCAGTTTTGATTATAGCGCTTTGACGCGGTCGATTGAGGGATCGGGAAAATTTGCAACTGGGGAGAATATTCAGGCGCGCGCCGCTACAGAACGAACGGGGATGGTGACCGGCTTGGAAGTTTCCGTAGTCCCGAGCATATGGCAGCTTCCGTCGAAGACCGCCCCTGGTTCTATCAGAATGCACGGAGCATGAATTTCTCCGGTAACGATAGCTTTGGTTTGAATTTCTACTCTGGCCTTCGCCCGGATAATTCCGTCGAACCGGCCTGCGATAATCACGAAGTTGCCATCGATCTCACCTTCCACCGTCGCATGCTCGCCCAAGATTAATGTTTCTTCGGAAACGAGAGTTCCCTTCATGGCCGAGTCAATTCGGAAGGTGCCGGTTGATTCGAGTTTTCCTTCAAGCTTTACCCCACGATCGAGGAAGCCCGTCCATTCTCCGGAATCCTGCCGCTTGTTACGTTCGAACCACACCATAAGCTGATTTCTTCCCCGGGATGATTTGCTGAAACCGACTTCTATTTAAGCATCAATTGGTCGTAGAGGCGGGTCAAATCACTATCATCATAGTATTCAAAGATCAAGTGGCCCGGCTTGCCGAGACGACGCGGCTGTATGAGGACCCTTGTCCCATACTCGCGCTGAAGCTCCTCGAGCGCAGCCTTGGTATTAGGATCGGGCTGATGCACAGAGGGAATCGCGCGCGTGCGCGGGCCGCGCGTGGCAAGGCGTTCGACTTGACGGACAGTCATCCCTGTTCTCGCCACTCGTTGGGCAAGCGCCAGGCGCGTGCCAGGGTCTGCGATTGCCAGGAGTGCGCGCCCATGACCGGAGCTGAGTCTCCCCTCTTCAAGTAAAGTTAGGATGGGCTCCTCAAGTTTGAGCAGACGCACTGCGTTTGCAATTGTCGTGCGATCTTTTCCGGTGCGCTCGGCGACCTCTTCTTGCGTGAGATGAAATTCCTCTGTGAGACGCTGAAAGGCATGGGCTTGTTCAACTGGATTGAGATCTTCGCGCTGGAGATTCTCGACGAGCGTCATTTCGAGCGCCATCTCGTCTGGAACGTTGCGAATGACTACGGGGACCCGGCTTAGTCCGGCGCGCTGCGCTGCGCGCCAGCGACGTTCGCCGGCAATGAGCTGACACCGGGTACCAACTTTGCGAACTACCAGCGGTTGAACGATGCCACCCGCTCGAATCGAGCGTGCTAATTCCTCGAGCGCCTCTTCACGAAAACGTGAGCGAGGCTGATACGGGCTGGGATCGATGAGGTCGATATCGACGTGCAGGAGACCGTCAGCTGGTGCCAGCGCCGGAGCTACCGCCGTGGCCGCTGTCGTCCCCGTCGCCGGGATCGGTTGCGGCGGAGTGAGGGCTGGTGTTTGTTGTGCCACCGCCTGCCCCTGCACTGGCTGCTGCTGCTGATTCTGTTCGGGCTCCCTGATCAGTGCGCTCAGGCCCTTGCCCAACGCGTTTCTGGGCATTTACGATAACCTCCTTGGCTAGTTGAATATAGCTTTCTGCACCTTTACTATGGATGTCGTAGAACATTACGGGCATGCCGTGGCTTGGAGCCTCAGCCAGACGCACGTTCCGAGGAATGACTGTCTCAAAGACCTGGCCGCCGAAAAAGCTCCGCAGATCGGCGGCAACCTGCTTAGAGAGTGTAGTTCGGTCGTCATACATCGTCAGTAGGATGCCTTCGATGGCCAGGGCCGGATTTATCGTCCGGCGGAGACGCATCAGCGTGTCAAGAAGCTCGGAGACGCCTTCAAGAGCCAGATACTCGCATTGAATTGGGACAAGGACGGAATCGCTGGCGGCTAGGGCGTTCAGTGTTAGGAGATCGAGTGCCGGAGGACAATCGATCAAGATGTATGCATATTTGTCGCGTATCTCGGCTATTGCGGCCTTTAGCCGATATTCACGATTCTCCATGTTAACGAGCTCGACTGCGGCTCCGACCAAGTTTTTATCGGATGGAATGAGGTCTAGCCCCTCGACCTGGGCATCCAGGGTGATTCTCTCAATCGGTTCGTCCAGGATAAGGGCTTGGTATAGAGTTCTTCGAGCAGGATCTTTCGGAAATCCCAGCGCGCTGGTGGTATTTCCCTGCGGATCACAGTCGATTATGAGGGTTTTCTGGTCTGATGCGGCGAGCGAGGCACCTAGGTTGACGGCGGTGGTGGTTTTGCCGACTCCACCCTTCTGATTCGCGATAGAAATAATGCGGGCCAATACGTGTCCCCCGCGAGAATGTAGCAGTAGGCCTAAGCAGATGCAAGTTGTTTCACGTGAAACTATTCAATTGGAGGTAGAGCAGAATGTTCCACGTGAAACATTTCATTCTATTTATGAGTTCCGACGAGGATAACACGGCGATCTGATCCCGGTAGCGCTATCGGTGATTTCCAAGCAAAGGAAGTTTCCTCTTGGAACTTAGCTGCGTCATTCTGGCCCAACCATAAAGCCAGAGCGCCGTTTGGGAGTAATGCCTGGCGAGCCCACCTAATCAGATCAGGATAGCTACCTAGCGCGCGAGCGGTGATGAAAGAAAAATGACTAAAGTCCGGTCCTTTTTTATCGAGATCCTCGAATCGACTGCGGGTAACCTTTACTCCGCTAAGACTGAGCTCGCGGACACACTCCGACAAGAAAGAAGCCTTCTTGATGTTCGACTCGATCAACACCAAATCGAGCGACGGAACCAG
The DNA here is from genome assembly GCA_049693615.1 of Candidatus Acidiferrales bacterium. Classification (GTDB taxonomy): domain Bacteria; phylum Acidobacteriota; class Terriglobia; order Acidiferrales; family UBA7541; genus Palsa-295. The sequence continues at coordinate 62,355 of JBAVQB010000030.1, forward strand.
AATCTTTAGAGGAAGTCCCGGGAAACCAGCACCCGAACCAACGTCGGCGAGCCGACCATCCCGGATTGGAACGGCGTGTGCGGCGTACATGCATTCGCCAAAGTGAAATCGCAAAATATCGAGCGGTTCAGTGATAGTGGTGAGAGAAACTCGCTCATTCCAACGTAATAGCAACGAAATATATTTCTGTATAGCCAAGCGGATGGCCGGAGTAGTCACTACGCGGTACTCTCGGAGTGCCTTCTCGATTAGTTCGTCTGAAATGAGGGGCATTTTGTGTTACTTAAGTAATTTAAATACATTAACTTAGAGACATTCCGGCACCGGAGACACGGAGTCTCTGTCAGAGTATTACAGGAGGCGCGAAAACACCATCGTGAAAACCGAGAGTCAAGCTAGCGTAGAGAAGGAACGGGAGCGGAGTGCGCTCTGCGTTGCAATACTATTAATGTAGTATTTCTTTGCGTGATAAGCGCTGGACTGACTAACGACAAGCTGGCTTTCTTGCAAGAACCGAGCGTGCGTCGGGTTACACCTGAAGCGTCGCAAATTCTTCAACTCCAGATCGCGTGGCAGGAACTGGAGTTGACAGAGCGAATCGTCCCTCGTATCGTTCTTGATTCTGTGACTAACATGAGAATCTTGGTGATAGGTGGTGGCGGGCGCGAACACGCAATTGTGTGGAAGCTGCGCCAGAGCGCCGGCGTTGAAAAAATATGGTGCGCTCCGGGAAATGGCGGGATTGCGAAGGACGCGGGATGTTTGCCGCTGGATTTGGGAGATGTTAGCGGAGCCGCAGATCTGGCGGCGAAGCTCGGCGCCGATCTAACGATCTGTGGGCCGGAATTGCCGCTGGTCCGCGGGATCGCGGATGAGTTTGCCAAGCGCGGCCTGGCGCTCCTGGGTCCGACAAAAGAGGCGGCCCGGCTGGAGGGAAGCAAGGTTTTTGCGAAGAAATTCATGGAGCGGCATGGAGTTCCGACGGCCTCTACGTATGGAATTTACGAATCTCCGATCGATGCGTACACCTCGCTGTGTTCGGTCGATTGGCCGCTGGTGGTGAAGGCTGACGGATTGTGCGCGGGAAAGGGCGTGTTGGTGACTTCTTCGCCGGACGAAGCGTCTGAATTCATTGACCGTCTGATGGAGAAACGGGAATTCGGCGATGCAGGAAAGCAAGTTGTATTGGAAGAGGGATTAAGTGGAAAAGAGCTTTCGTACATTATCTTAAGCGATGGAAAGAATTTTGTGTCGTTAGCGGCGGCCCGCGACCATAAGCGCGCACTTGATAACGATCGAGGCCCGAATACCGGGGGGATGGGCGCTTTTTCGACTGCGGATCTTTTGTCGCCTGAATTGGAGGCGAAGATTCTCGAGACAGTCGTGCAGCCGACGCTAGCGGGACTTCAAACCGATGGTCTGACCTACCGAGGCTTTCTCTATTTCGGATTGATGATTACGGCCGAGGGGCCAAAAGTTCTGGAATACAATTGCCGTCTGGGCGATCCCGAGACGCAAGCGATTTTGCTGCGCGCCGATTTTGATTTTGCGGACGCCTGCGCTCATGCAGCCCGAGGGGACCTTACTCCGTTGCAGGCGAAGTCCTCCGCCTCGGCTAGCGTGTGCGTAGTAGTTGCGTCGGAAGGCTATCCCAGCGATCCAAAGCTCGGCAAAGGAATAAATGGACTCGATACTGCCGCCGAGGTACCTGGCGCCGTAATCTTTCACGCGGGTACGCGACGGGAAGGTGAAAAATATTACACCACGGGCGGCCGGATTCTGAGCGTCGGCGCTACAGGAGAAAATTTGGTGGCGGCTTGCAAGATTGCCTATGAGGCTGCGAGCAAGATTCGAATTGATGGAGCGCATTACCGAAGAGATATTGGGAATGTGAAAGTGGCCGGCAAAGCTGCCGCGGAGTCGTCGAATGGCTGAAGTGCTGCATCTTTTTACCTGCTTAGTTCACAGGTTTCCAATGCAAGAAGTGGAGCAAGCCGAAGCGATGGCGGATAAAGGGTTTCGCGGCTGCATTCATGGCCGTCGCGGATCTGAACGGCAAGTGCTGTTGATGGATTCTGAGACTCTAGGGCGTTTTGGTATTGCCCCAGGCGCGGTGAAGGAAAACGTGACCACTGGAGGAATCGATTTCCAAACACTGGAGACGGGACAGAGCCTTCGCATCGGTGAAAGCCTCTTGGAAATCACGGGCCCGTGCGATCCGTGCCCGCGGATGGATGAAATTCGAATGGGTTTACAGCAAGAATTGCGGGGCCAGCGAGGCTGGCTTTGCAAGGTGATTGAGGCAGGAATAATTCGTCGAGGCGACCGCATCGAAGTAAAGGCACGCCCGCGAAGACAACCGGCAATGCAGGAAACAGACTAGGAGACGGACAAAGTGGCCAACGAGAATAAACACGAAGGCGCAGCGCTGGTCGGAATTCTGATGGGATCGGATACGGATTATCCGGTGATGAGCGAGGCGGCAAAAACTCTGGAGAAATTTGGAATTCCCTACGAATTGGAGGTCGTGTCCGCGCATCGGACGCCCGCGCGTGCACATGAGTACGCGACGACGGCTTCCAAGCGAGGGCTGAAAGTCTTGATTGCGGCCGCCGGGGCCGCTGCGCACTTAGCCGGCGTGATCGCCGCGAACACTACGCTGCCGGTGATCGGAGTTCCGATGGGCACCAGCACGTTGAACGGTCTGGATGCGCTGCTCTCGACGGTGCAAATGCCCGGTGGAATTCCTGTCGCGACGATGGCAATCGATAAGGCGGGTGCAGTGAATTCCGCAATTTTCGCCGCGGAAATTCTGGCGCTTTCTGACTCGGCGATTGCGGCAAGACTCGTCGCGCACAAACAGGATCTCGAGCGTTCGGTGAACGAGAAGAATGCGCGCTTGAAACAGCAAGTTGCCGAAAAGAAATAGACTAGGCGCTTACTGAGAATTTGTTGCTCTTGCGAGTGAGCGAGAAAGTAAGATGTTTAGCCACCGAACTTCGACCGCGTGATTCTTCAGTGTGGCTGTAGAAGCGAAGGCGCGTCGGAGGGGCGATCTTTCTGCTCGCTCGGTCTGGGAGCTTCAGCTGGCGGCTTTAAAATCCAGCTGAAGCCTGTTTCCGCGTTGATGGCAGCGAAGGTTTCGCGCGCGTTGGGCGACGCCACAATATTCAACGCCGCGCGCAGAAACTGAATTGCATCCACCGCCGGTATTTTATTGCTCTCACCACGCACGAAACGATCCCGTACTTCGCGCATTTTAGCGTCGGCAGAACAAAGTTTTTCGATCTCAGGATCATTTTTTCGAATCCGATCGATTAGCGAAGGCGTGGAATCTTCCGGCGGGTATTGGAATTCCACCAGCGTGTGCGGTTGACCTTTTTCCGGCGGCCAAAATTGGCGGTACTGCGGTAAAGGAACGTGCGTGTCGTAGTAATCCTCTCGCTGGATTGCCTGTTGAAGAGTAAAGGTTAACTGCCAAATTTCCGGGCCGTAACTTTCCACATAATCCGCGAGAATCAATTCCGCGACGGGTTCGTTCGGTGGCAAAGTTATTTTCCCGTGCAAGTTTCTGGCGATCTGGTTTAGGCGCTCGGATACGCCGTGGCCGATCGAATCGATGTCGGTAGCCTCGGCGTCCGGCGCAGCTTGCTGCAGATGCGGGCCCGCGGAGGCAACCTGACCGCGGAGATGCGGCAATTCTCTATCGAGCCGGGCGATTTCCAGGTGCGAAGCGGGCGAGGTCCATTCGACGGCGCCGAGAAAAACGCCGGTGCGTCTGGAGCCCAGGTCCACGGGGGTCGGAAGGTGAGTCTGCGGTTCGACCGGATTTTCGATGGTGGCAATGAGTATGGCGTCTTTGACTACGGCGATGATCACGCGGCCCGCAGAAAGATTTGCGACGATCTCATCGCCGGGAGTGTCCTGCCTTTGCTGCGAAGCGGCCTCCTGAGAAAGAAAAAGAAGCGTTGGGGACAGCGCGAAAAAGATTGCGGCGAGCGAGAGTAAGGTTCCGAAGCGAAACCGCCGACGAAGCGAAAGACTGTGACAGCTGCCCATATTGCGACGTTACCACAAATTCTCAAACGACCAATCATCTGGCGCTGGGTGCGCCATGTTATACTCCCTAAATACCATTACGCATCCTAGCACTAGCTATTCGCGGCCATGATGAGATCCCCCAAAAACATTAAGCACAACGGACGGCCTGTCTCGGAAATTCTTGAGTCGCATCGCCGCTTCGTGCGCGGAGATGAAACGGGCGCTCGCGCCGATTTATCCGGCGCCAATCTCTCGCGCATCAATCTGGAGCGCGAAAATCTCGATCTTGTCGACTTTCACGGCGCAAACCTGGAAGGCGCGAATTTGCACGATGCCAGACTTTCCTCTACGAATTTAAGCAAAGCGAAGCTTCGTCGCGCGGATCTGCGCAAAGCCGATTTAACCGAAGCCAACCTGAGCGAAGCCGATCTTACCGAGGCTAAGGTTGGCGGAGCCGAGCTTTTCCGGGCGGACTTGCGTGGCGCGATCCTGCGTGGCGCAAATTTAGTGGCTTCAAATTTCCGTTTGGCCGAAGTCCGCGGCGCAGATTTCACCGGCGCTGACTTGAAGACGACCGTCCTTCGCGAGACCAATCTCGACGGCGTGGATCTTTCAGGCTTGGATCTGAGCACAACATTGCTTCCACGCGGTTACAAGCTTCCTACTCCTGCGAAAAGTTAGATGAAGAAGAGCGCAACTCCGAATTTGCCGTGGGTCTCTGTGGAAGATTACAAGTATCCCGCGGGCTGGACTGTTTCCGGACAGAGCGAAGCCCATGCGCGCGCTTACTGTGAGATGCTTGAACACGGACAGATCCTTTTCTTTCGCGAGCCGCCGTTCGACTTTCCCGTCGCAGACCAGAAGTTCCTCCTAGAGCAGGAATGGTCCGAGCTGCGCATGCACAAAAATGTTTCCTACCGGCCGAGCGAGGATGCCCTGCGCGGAGTTTCGGGCGATCGCGAGACGATTAGCCGGCTGCAAGCAATCATGCGGAACTACAGCGCGCAGGTGACGCACTTCCTGGGGAAGTTCCTGACGCCGTACGCCGGCAAATGGAATCAGGATTTCGCCAGTTTTCGGCCGTTGGAGGAAGAAGGCCGCGACCTGCCCTTGCACAAGCGCAACGACCTGCTGCACGTGGATGCGTTTCCCAGCCGCCCGACACGAGGCGCGCGTATTTTGCGGGTATTCACAAACTTAAATCCCAAGAAGCCGCGCGTCTGGCGAACCACGGAAGGGTTTGAGGTCCTGGCGCGACGATACGCCGGCGGAGCCGGGCTGCAGGACATCGCCGAAGATAATTCGTTCTTGAGCCGCACGGTGCAGGATTTTGGTTCCAAGCTGGGCTTTGGAGTGATCGGCCGAACGCCCTACGATATGTTCATGCTTCGCTTCCACGATTTTCTGAAGGAAAACACGGAATTCCAGGAGAAATGTCCGAAGACTCAGTTGGAATTTCCACCGCGCGCAACCTGGCTGGTTTTCACGGATTGCGTGGCGCACGCAGTGATGTCCGGGCAGTACGCCATCGAGCAGACCTTCTTGATTCCTCCAAAAGCGCTTGTCGCGCTGGAGGCTGCGCCGTATCGCATCCTGGGAAATATCGCGGGACGCGCGCTGATTTCCTGAGCTTCTTAGTCCAATTCCGCTAAATCAATTTTCTTCGGCCGTTATTTGCCAGCGAGAAACTCGGCGGGATCTTCGCCGAAGCCAGCCGCAGCACCTCGAACAGGTGTGGTGCGCCGGCGGGTTTCAATTCCCAGACGTTTAATTTTTTGGTTGAGTGTTGAGAGCGGGACCTGAAAACGCTCGGCGGCCTCGGTTTGATTCCAATTCGTGCGCTCCAGCATGTCCACGATGATGCGCCGCTCCACTTCCTCCACTATCTGAAAGAGAGATGGCGAACTGCCGAACTCCCCGGCTTCCCCGGGCATTGGCGGCAGGAATTCGGCAAGCTGCAAGCGGACACCCTTGACGATCTCGCGAGTGCGTACACTTTCGGGTAGAAGTTCAGCGTCCATGGATTCCTGAGTGGAAAGAACGATAGCGCGCTCGACCACGTTTTCCAGTTCGCGAACGTTTCCCGGCCAATCGTAGTCCATGAGCAGCTTCATGGCTCCCTGTGTAAACGCGCGCGGGGGTTTGCCATTTTCCCGGCAGAACTGGTCGAGGAAGCGCTCTATCAGCAAAGGAATGTCTTCTTTGCGTTCACGCAGCGGAGGGAGATGCAGAGAGATCACGTTTAGCCGGTGAAACAAATCCTCACGGAAACGGCCTTCGCGGACGAGCTTCATCAAATCTTCGTTGGAGGCCGCAAGGATTCGCACGTCAACTTTGATTGTTTCAGTGCCGCCCAGACGCATGAACTCGCGCTCTTGAATCACGCGCAGAAGCTTGGCCTGCGTTTCCGGGCTGATGGTGGAAATCTCGTCAAAAAAGATGGTGCCCTGATCGGCCACTTCGAATAAGCCCTTCTTTGAGGCGATGGCGCTGGTGAAAGCGCCCTTCACGTGGCCGAAGAGCTGCGATTCCAGAAGGTCGGCTGGAATCGAGCCGGTATTGATGGGGATGAACGCCTTATCCGCGCGGGTGGAAGCCGAATGAATGGCTTTGGCAAAAACTTCTTTGCCCGTTCCGCTTTCGCCGGAGATCAGAATGGTTGAGCGCGAGGGCGCCACCTGGGTGACGAGGTCGAGCACAGCCTGCATTTTTTCGCTCTTGCCGACGATGTTAGGAAAGTTGTAGCGCTGCTTGAGAGCTCGTTTCAGCTGAACGTTCTCGTCTCGAAGCCTGCGGCCCTCGATGGCTAGCGAAACTTGGGCGATTAGCTCATCGTTGGACCAGGGCTTGGTGATAAAGTCCTGGGCGCCGCCTTTAAAGGCTGCGCGAGCCATGTCGATCGAGCCATAGGCAGTGATTAATATGATGGCGAGCTGCGGATCGCGCCGGCGAATCTCGCGCAACAATTCGAGGCCGTTACGATCCGGAAGGCTGACGTCCAGCAGCATCAGGTCAAAGGGATGGTCTTCGAGCTGGCGCAGTCCGGCTTCTCCGCAATCCGCCAGCGTTACCTGGAAGCTTTCCGAGGTGAGCAGAGCTTCCAAACCCTCGCGAATTTCCACTTCATCATCAATTACAAGAATGGAGCCTTTAGGCATGGACCGCCTTCCTGGCTACGGGAAATTCCAGCCGGAAGGACGTTCCCTTACCGGGCGTCGAGCGCACGTCAACCTTGCCCGCGTGCTCTTTTATAATCCCATAGCTCACCGAAAGACCCAGCCCGGTGCCCCGTCCGGTGGCCTTTGTCGTAAAAAACGGATCGAAAATGCGATGGAGATTTTCCGCCGGAATGCCGGAGCCGGTATCGGTAACTTCCACTGCAACCGACCCATTGTGCGCCGCAGTGCGTACTTCCAGCATACCGCCGCTCGGCATGGCGTCGCGCGCGTTCATAAACAGGTTCAGAAAGACCTGCTGCAGGCGCGTCATAGAGCCCAGAACGGGCGGCAATTTTTCCGTGTAATTCTTGATCACATTCACTTGCGCTGTTTTGAACGGATGCTGCACGAGCGTGAGAGTTTCTTCCAGCACGGAATTTAAATCTACCTCCACAAACTCCGCTGCGCCGGTTCGCGAAAAGTTTAGCAGGTTGTTGACGATCTCGCTGGCGCGGAAGGTTTGCTTCACGATTCGCTCGATTGTTTTTTGGCGCGGATCGCCCGGGGGAATCTGCTTGGCGAGCATCTGAATGTAATTTGAAATCACCGCGAGTGGCGTGTTCACTTCGTGCGCCACGCCGGCAGCCAGCAAACCGAGCGAGGTGAGCTTTTCGGTCTGCACCATCTGTTCTTCCAGGCGCACTCGTTGAGTAATATCGTCGAGCAAAATCAGGCGGCCCAGACGAGCGCCATTCTTTCCCACCAGAGGTGCAATCGAAGCATTGATAACGAGCCGGCGGCCGGCAGGAGTGTTCAGATGGAATTTGTAAATTCCTGAAACACGGTCAGCGGTGTAACGCGACGCAATTTCAGCCACCAAATCGTGGGGAAGAACGTCCTGAAGGCGACGCCTGAGCGCTTCGCGGCGCGGAATGCCCAGCAAATTCTCGAGTTGTGGATTCCAGGACTCTATGCAATCTTCCAAATCAACGGTGAGCACGCCGATATTCAATGACTCGACGATATTTTCGCTGAAGTCCTTCAGGCGTTCTATTTGCATGGCCTTCTGTTCGAGGGATTGATATAGGCGCGCATTCTCAATGGCGATGGCGAAGTAGCCGGCGATGGTGGAGAGCAACTCCAGGTCATCGCTCGAGAGATAATCGCCATCCACGGTCTTGCCCAGGCCGAGAATGGCCACGGTGTGCTCACGGAAGCGGCAGGCGATAAAGTAATTCAGGTCGAGCTCTTCCAGCGTGCGCCTGACGGGCTCGCTTTCGTCCGTCGCCGCTCGAGCAGACTCAAAGAACATGCAGCCGCGCTCGAGCGCCGGCCTCGACGGATCCAGGAAGGACAAATCCAGCGGACCTTCGGGGCGCAGTCCCATCGAACGCGAAAGAACGAATTGGCCCGCGTGCGCGGGATCCTCCAGGAATACAGCCAAACGATCTACCAGCAGTGTTTGCGAAATCCGATCCAGCACGGAGCCGACTAAAGGCTCGAGGCGAACTTCGTTCGTCAGCGCGCGGCCAAACTCGATGAGTGTGCGCCGGTAGTCCAGACGATCGCGGTAGAAAAACCGATCGAGGCGAGTCTGCATCCAGCCGCGCACGGGCTCGAAAAGGAATGCAGCCACCACAATTGCTATCACGCCGCCGGCAGGCCCCGTAGGCCATCGCGTGTGGAATGTTTCGCCAATCAGCGCGATGCCCGCGAAATAAATTCCGACGATAGCTGCGGTAGCGAACGTGTAAGCAAGTCCTCGCTTGAAAATGATGTCCACGTCCATCAGGCGGTAGCGAATGATGGCGTATCCGAAACAGAGTGGAATCAGAGCCAAAGAGAAAACGGAGAGTTTCATCCAGGGCTGGGGAACCCAGCTTTCGGTTCGCGGCAATACGTAGAACAAGAAAAACGGAACGATTCCCGCGATAGTGCCGCCGGTAACCCATTTCAATTGCTGGCGCAGCACGCCGCTGGGAGCCCTGAAATAACTGGCCAGGAAAATCCCCGCAGCCATCATGAAATAAACACCGAGGTAGAAAAGGTCGACAGTGTCCAGGAAATTCCGGCTCTCGATAGACGGCAGGAAATCGAGTGTCCCGGTGGCCACAAAAATTTGCAGCGTCAGCAGAGCCGCGGGAAGGCTGTAAAGAGCTGCCAACTTCAGCCACAGAGTGCCGCGGCGCTCGGGAAATACCAAAGCGAAGTGAACCAGCAAGGCCGGCTGCAGAAGCCAGGCGACGGATTGCGTCCAATAGATAGTGGTGTCAAAAGAGTTCAGTTTGCCGGTGTAATGAAAGCTGTAGAGGATAAACGAGACCAGACAAAAAATGTAAAAGTGAACAGCGCGGGGAGCGTTCCAGCGGCGAACGAAGATAAATAACCCGATAAAAATGTAGAGAAGCGCGGTGATCCGCAGATAGTTTTCGATGGAGGAAGACGAATCTTGCGGCGCTGTCACCAGCGGCGTCTCAAAAGCGGCCTCACCGCGATGCATCTGGTAGCGCACTTCCGTCCACGGGCCGGCGTGAAACAAAACTCGGGTTACATCCGTCGCGCGGTGAATGGGTACGCCTCGCACAGCGGACACCACGTCGCCTTGCTTGATTCCGGCCTTGGCGGCGGGGGAGTCGGCGACCACATGCCAAGCCACGACACCCTGTTGGGTGTCCAGCCAAGTCACGCCATCGTCCGGAAGGACAAAGCGGGAACGCTGCTGGAAATTCAGGAAGGCAAATACAATGGCAGATAGGGTGAGAAGTGCCAGAACGACCGCGCCAAGTCGCATTCGAAGACTATCGTTCATCCAGCTACACCCGTAACTCACGCAGAAGCAATAATGAATCCTAGCACGTCTGCTTCCATGATATTATGGATTCTAATAAGTCTAATCTATTTTGAATGAGTAGTTTACGAAAGCCTCTATTAGTCGAGAGGGCCGGAATCCTGTTTGTGGAAGACGTCTTCCCGATTCCAGTACACTCCGATGCGGCTAGAACTGGAAGCTTAGCCCGCCACGCAGGTACCGGTAAGTAGGAATGAGGACAACTCGGCCATCGCTGGTGGTCAACGGAACATAGCCCTGCGCGAGAAGATTGCCGCAGTCGGCCAGAATTTCGGCATGACCGGGGACGAAGTGCGGCAGTGGCTGACGAACTCCTATACTCAGGTAGGGGTCCAAGCTGTACAGAGATTGCCCGTAAGGATCCACGGCCGAAACGACTGGCCCGTTGATCCACTTATAGCCTGCCGTAAGCCTTGTTCCGATCCGCGGAGCCTTAGCCGTAATGTGAACGCCGGCACTTTGGCGATAACGAGTCTCTAACTGGTTTCGCAAGCTGGCTTCCGAGGGGTCCTCGATGGGGGATAACGCTCCGGCATATTCGTAAATAATCGTGGCGCTCACGTTATCCGTGAGCCTCTGGTGATATGCGACACGCGTTCCCAGCGAGGTGGACTCTCCAGCGTCATAAGCAAAGACGTTGGAGAAGAAGTCCTGCAAATAATCAGGTCCGGTCACGGAGCCATGTCCAAATACGGCGGTATGGGAAGCGTGGTCGGTAAACAAAGATACCGTGACACTGGCGTCTTTGTTAAGAGTGTGCTCGACAGCCAACTCCTCGTGCGAGCCATTCTCCAGCACGGAGTGTCCGTCGCGCTGTAGAAGTATCGGAAATTCATCGAGCGCATTCAGCGCCGATTGCAGTGTGCTTTGATCGCCCGCGGAATCCTGCCAGCCATTGGTTGCAAACAAGACGGAAGCCTGCCAAGTCGGCGTGATCTGAAGGGCGACCTGAGCGCGTGGGCGCGCCGCAGCCGTGGCGCCGGCAAGACCGGCCACTACGAAATCGGAGCCATAGCGAATGCTGATACGGTCTGCGACGGTAAAAGAATTGTCAAAGGACATTCGCAGTCCACGGAAGGTAGGTCCGTCAGGTCCAAGCTGCGATTCTCGCAATAAAAGAGTCGCCACCGGACCAACCCCCGGTTTCCCAGACGGGATCCATTGAGTTGCAAAGCCGCCGGAATACGAACCACTCTCGTAGCTGAACTGACTAGCAACTAAGAGCTGCTGGTTACCGCCCAGGCCTACGTCGTATACCAGAGCCGTCCCGGGCGAATCGGCCGGGTTCGAAACGGAACCGGGATGGTCGGAACCTGAGGTCAGCTCCAGCCGCACGCGCCCTGCTTGGGATTGAGAAGTTTCAAACTGAGCAGGCGGAGCGCCGAGGATCACATCATCGTCTTGCCAGCGCAGGACAGGCCTCGTGGCGGCCGAACTTCTCAAAACCCAGGTCCATTCGTCCGCGCTTACTTGCTGGTCTGGCTGCCTACGCAGTTTTTCCAACGACGAAAACACCGATCCTAAAACGATTTCGAGCAGCGTGGTGTGTTCATCGTTCACCTGAATATGCTGCTCGATCACAGGCAGGAACCCTGCGAGAGTCACTTTTATCGAATAAGTCCCAGAAGGAAGCAAACCGGTGGAAAAACGTCCGCGATCGTTGGTAAGGAGTTCGATAGAGGAAAGTTTCAAAAGTTGGTCGGAGGTGACAAAAATCGTGGCGCCCATTTGCGGGGTTCCGGAAGGATCGAGCACCACACCGGAAATCCTGCCGGAATTAGGGGCAGCCATCGCCGGCATTGTCAGCAGGCAGAACAGCACCCCAAGACCTGACAAGCGCATTATTCGCAAAGTCACGAGGTCACCTCGCGTGTGCAGCCTCTACGGAACCCGCTTTCACCGTAAAGTCCATGGCCGGAGTTATCGTTTGCTTCGTTAGATTATCTGTAACCGCCACTTCCAATTTGTACGCGCCGGGAGGCAGCGAGCCCAGCGTAATAATATTTTCCAGAGTCAATTCCTCGCCGTGCTCGGGCAATTTGTCCTTGGGAACGTCGAACTTCAAAACGGGCTCGGTTGCCTTATCTTTCATCACCCGGTACTGCACAGACGCGTCTGATTTGTGGGTCTGATCGTCCACTTTCAAATTGTAGATCTGCAGGAAAACGCCCATACCATCGGAGGCCGCGAAAGAGGCGTCCAGCTTCGGCCTTACCTTGACGTCGCCCAGGACGAACTGGCCCAGTCCGATGTCTTTTGAAGAAACCGGCGTAATCTGATCTGCGAGGATCAGCGAGCTGGATGACAGATGGTCGTCTTCAAAGCGCGGAACCGCCAGGCGCGTGTTCACCACACCCACATTTCCGCTATTCACGTCTTTCAAAACGATATCCAGGCGATACAGGCCGGGGCTTAGCGGCACGGCCTTCTGGTAAATCGAGGGCACGGCCTGAGCTTGTTGGAGTAAGCTCGCCGGGACGTCGCGCTTCACTGTATCTTCGAAGGTTTGTACGATGCGGCCGCTTAAAGTGCTGATACGCGCGAAGAGATTCACAGTGGCGGAGTCAACGCCCTTGGCTTCCTGGAAGTGCAACTGGTGCGTGGGAATTTGAACGGTGATTGGGACCAGCACGGTGTCGGAAGTGATCCTCAGGAAATAGAAGCGGTAATCAAATTTCACCTGATCGCGCACGAGTCGCGAAGTAACCACCGCCTCCAGATCCTTGAATTTAACCGGAGGGGGCTGCTGGATCTTGGCGTAGAGCTCCAATCGCGTAAATTCATTCAATGAATCGGTAGCCCCGCCGATCGGAGCAGCGTCATGCGTGCCGTCGGTATTGTTGAACCGCGCGGTCTTGCTGGCCAATCCCAGGGATTCATTTTCCGTAAGGCCGGCGCCCGGAACCAAGAGGAGTGCGTCTTTTTCGCTGGGATCTATGGTGAGGTGGTATTCGCCGCTCATGGTGGGATCCACGAATTCTAAAATGACGTTTTCTCCAACCCCTTCGAGATAGCGATAGCGCCAGTCTTCGAATGGATAGGTGGAGGTTTCGCCGCCACCTTCTTCCGCGGGCCGTTCGTAGCTACCGCCCGAAGGATGCGACTCAATTTCATCCGCGGGTCCCCACATGATGTAAATGCGGCCGCGATCGGTTTTCCAGCCAGGGATACCGGAGGAGAAGTGCTCGTTAACGTAAGCTATTCTGCGATAGTGCTCCTCTTTGAACGAATTGTCCGCCGAATCGGGATCCGGGTTGCGGCGTTGCCAGAATGCCTCGATAAACGATTCACGTTCCTCATTGGTGGAAAGGTGAAGAAAGCTGCTGCGCTCTTCCGGGGAAATAATGTAAATAACATCCTCGTCGAGCCATTTCCTGTATTGGGAATCGAGTTCTTTTCTGAGTTCCTTGTCGCTCTTGCCTTTCTGCTTTGCGGACTTCTTGGCGGAGTTCTGGTCAGCGGGAGGATTTTGGGGATTTTGTGATTCGCCCTGCGCGTAGGCCGCTTGGACAGACCCGAAGGCCGCAGCCAAAATGCCAACAAGAAACACCCTTGCGCAACGGCCCATAATTAACCTTTTTCCCCTATTTGGTCAAAAATTCTAACCTGTCCAATGGTACAGGTCAACGCTAGTTTCTGGACACGTATACGTGTATGAGCGCATTAGATGGAATGGGGTTGCCTGTCCTTATAGGCGGCCTGGGTGGCTCTTCAACAACTGTTTCTTTCTGCGGTGAATGCATTTAAAATGGAGCAGCAAGGGCGTACCCCACCTTGGCCGCACCTGTGGTTGAGCCGACCTCGGCCGCTTGCTCATCGTGGGACTGGAAGCCTCGTACAGGAACGAAGAGAAGGGCAGACCTCCGAAATTTGGTATGCGGAACTGTCTTTATCTCTTCAAGTTCGTCTAATCCGAGAAACATTCTGGCCCTTCCGGACGTATGCAATTGTGAGCGGACGATTTCTGTCCCGAGGCGCAAGGACCTAGAGGCTGAGCATGAAGACGTGGAAAAAAGTCGTAATCGGTCTGGGGGCGGTACTGGTCCTCGGCGGCATCTCCTGGTACAGCATCTACCAGTCAAATAAAGGGGTAGTAACAGTACAGACCGGAAAAGTGGTCAAACAGGATTTGGTGTCCATCGTCACCGCGTCGGGCGAAGTCCGTCCAAAGAATTACACGAACGTCCTCGGCGAGGGCATCGGCAAAATCACGAACATCGTGGTGAAAGAAGGCGACCACGTAAAAAAGGGCGATATCCTGCTGCATCTGGAGAATATCCAGCCTGGCGCGGATGTGCAGGCGCAGGAGGCCAGCATCAACGCCACTGCAGCGGGCATGCGGGTGGCCGCCGCCAACTACGATTCCGCGGTGGCTACGCTAGCTCAGCGCCAAGCCGATCTGGAAAAGGCAAAATTTGATTGGCAGCGCGCTCAGGAACTTTACAAAGATCAACTGATCGCCAAACAAGAGTTTGACGCAAACAAAGCTACTTACGACAGCGCGGTAGCCGCTCTGAACGCTTCCAAGGCGCAGGTCGAACAGGCGCGCGCCGCGCGCGACCAATCCCGCGACAATATGAATCAGAATGAGGCAGTGCTGAAACATACAAAGGACATCCTTCGCAAAACGACGTACACCGCCCCGATTGACGGCATCGTCAGCTATATCGCCGTGCGGGTCGGTGAAAACGTAGTGCCTGGAATACAGAACGCCGAAGGCAGTTTCTTGATGACGATTTCCGACATGAGCATCGTCACCGCGGAAGTGAAAGTGGATGAGACCGACATCACGAATGTCCGCGAAGGCCAACCCGCCGAGGTGACCATCGACGCGCTTCCCGGCAAGACTTTCAAAGGCCATGTAAGCCAGGTTGGCGAGCTGGCCATCTTGCGGTCTTCCGGCCAAGCGGCCACTACCCAGACGACAGCTAATACCCAGGAAGCACGCGACTTCAAAGTAGTAGTGACGGTGGACAATCCGCCCGATTCACTCCGCCCTGGGCTTTCCGCAACCGCGAGAATTCAGACGGAACAGAAGAAAGACGTGCTGACCATTCCGATTCAAGCAATTGCCGTGCGAACGCGACGAGAAATTGACGAAGCGGCGCAGGGAAAAAACGGGGGCAATATTACGCTGGCGGCCTCGAAGCCCACTTCCGGCACAAATACCGGGACAAACGCCCAGAAGACCGACGTTCAAGGCGTTTTCGTGATCCGTGGAAAGAAAGCCGAATTCGTTCCGGTGCAGACAGGCATTGCCGGAGTGACAGACATTGAGATCACGAATGGCTTGAAAGATGGCGACCAAATTGTCATTGGCAGTTACAAAGCGCTGCGCACCTTGCGCCCGGGCGCTCCGATTAAAGTAGATAATTCCGAGCCCAAGCGCGAAGATTCTTCGACGAGCTAGAGTTGAATCCAGGAGCACACTGATCGTGGCCGTCGAAGAAATTATCGCTCCGCAGGGATACCGCAAAGACCTGGTAGACGCCGGCATTGTAATTCAAACGGAAGATCTGTGGAAGACGTACGAAATGGGTACCGAGAAGTTGCACGCGCTGCGCGGCGTGAGCATCGAGATTCACAAGGGCGAGTACGTGGCTATCATGGGCCCTTCGGGCTCCGGAAAATCCACGCTGATGAATTTGATTGGCTGCCTGGACACGCCTACCAAGGGCAGTTATTGGCTGGCGGGCAGGCTGGTCAGCCAGCTTGATGACGACGAACTTGCCTATATTCGTAACAAGGAAATTGGATTCGTTTTCCAAACCTTTAATTTGCTGGCGCGAGCAACCGCGCTTCACAACGTAGAACTCCCCATGATTTACAACGGCACGCCCTCGGAAGAGCGTCTCGGACGTGCGAAGAAAGCTTTAAGCCAAGTAGACCTCGCCGATCGCATGATGCACAAGCCTAATGAACTCTCCGGCGGCCAGCGGCAGCGCGTGGCTATTGCACGCGCGCTGGTAAACGCTCCTTCGATCCTGCTGGCCGATGAGCCCACCGGAAACTTGGACTCGCAGACCGGTGAAGAAATCATGGCGCTCTTCGCGCGTTTGCACGAGCAAGGCAATACCATCATTCTCGTGACGCACGAACCTGACATCGCCGCTCACGCACACCGCGTGATCCGTTTGCGTGACGGTAAAATCGAAAAAGACGAACGTACCCGATAAAAACTAGGTTAACCTCCAAAGAGAATTGAGATTTCCAATCCGTTGTTTCGTTCCAGGCTTCCCACAAGCGAAGGGAGATCCGAATGAGTCCTGCAAGTAATTTACCGAACCGCAGTCGCGGTATTTCGCTCCTGGCGTTGTTGGTTCTTGCCACGACAGCTGCATTGGCTCAGGACGGCTCGACCCAAAAATCCGAGGCCCCTCCCGCTGTTCAACGGGCGGCAGACGCCACCAAGCCTGGCCCCGAGCAAGCATTTCTGGCAAAACGCGCCGGCGAGTACACCAGAACGGTGAAATTTATCGCGCAGCCGAATGCCGATGCAAATGCTTCGACGGGTACAGCAAAAATTTCCGTAACCCTCGATGGAAGATTTATCGTTGAAGAAAATACTGATACTGTTTTCGGCCGTCCTGTTGCGGGTACCCGCATCTACGGCTTCAACAACATCACCAAACAATATGAAGCGGTATGGATGTACACCATGTCCACCGCCATGCTGTTTCTCACCGGCACCAGCCCCGACGGCGGCAAAACCATCGACCTTACAGGAATGTCGCAAAATCATCGCGGCGACAAAATTCCAATTCACGCCACGATTCGCCAAGTAGACGACGACCAGTTTGTCGTCACGCTGATGAGCACCGGAGCGGACGGCAAGGAAGCCGCGTTCCAGGAGACCACTTACACCCGCAAGAAATAATTCACGAAAAGGAGGATGTCATGTCAGAAGCCGTCAAACCAATCCCCGAAGGGTTCCACACCGTTACGCCTCAACTCCTCTGCCGCAACGCGACGCAGGCGCTGGAGTTTTACAAAAATGCCTTTGGCGCCGAAATTCGCAGCGTCGCCAAGGACGATCACGGCCGCGTAATGCATGCAGACTTCAAAATTGGCGATTCGATCGTGATGTTGAGCGATGAATTTCCCGAGCATCATGCCCTCTCGCCGCTCTCGCTCGGTGGCACAACGGTGTCGCTGCACATTTACACGGAAGATGCCGACGCTGCCTTTGCAAAGGCCGTCCATGCCGGCGCGAAGGTTAGCATGCCGATGATGGATGCGTTTTGGGGCGATCGGTACGGCCAAGTGACGGATCCCTATGGCCATAAGTGGGCGATTGCCACCCGCAAACGCGTTCCCACACAGGAAGAAATACGAGCGGCAGTGAAAGCTTTCTCTGATAAAGAGAAGGCCGCGGGCGCGTAATCAGAGGTTTCGAAGAATCGATTATTCGTATCGCAGCGCGACGAACGGGTCCACCCGCATCGCTCGACGTGCGGGAAGATAACAAGCCATCACCGCCACGGCCACCAGCAGCAGCGACGCGGCTCCGTAGGCCAGTGGATCGAGAGCGCCGGTATCGAGCAGCAGGCTTTCGAGCATTCGCGCGAGGCCTGCTGATAGCGCGATACCAAGAACCAATCCAGCCAGAACGAGCTTGACGCCCTGCAGAATCACCAGGTGCAATATGTTTTGTTGTTGCGCGCCGAGCGCCATGCGAATTCCGATTTCGTGCGTTCGCTGATTTACGCCGTACGAAACCACACCATACACTCCGGTAACAGCTAACAAAAGACCAAGCCCGCCAAGTATTACCGCAAAAATCGCGGCCAGACGAAAGAAAAACAATCCATTTCCACCCAGCAACGCTGTCTCCATTGACATGACGTCGAAAACGGGAAGATTCGGCTCTATTGAGTGGATTTGATCTTCAATCGAGCGCGTCAACACCGCCGGCGGCACCGCAGCGCGCACTTGCAACACTCGCACGGCGCTGTAGTCCTGCGTCAGCGGAACATAAAAATAAGGGCGCTGCTCCTCGGCGATCCACACATACTTGCCATCTTTGGCCACGCCGACCACTTCCATCGGCTCCGCCTGCGCCGTTCCATAACGGAAGTGATGGCCAATCGGATCTTGTCCCGGCCAAAATGTGCGCGCCATCGTTTCGTTCACTACAGCGACCCGTGCCGAAGTGCTCTGGTCTTGTTCGTCAATCGCGCGGCCGCGAACGATTTCGATTCCCATGGTGTGAAAATAATCTTTGTCCACCTTGTTATGAGGAGGCCGCGGCACTTGGCTTTCCGGCAGGCCTTCCTGGCCCTCCTTCCAAACGTTGTCCCATTGGCTGAAATATCCGAACGGCACGGAGTAAGCAAAGCTCGCCGATTGCACTCCCGGTAAAGCGCGAATGCGTTCACCAAGCTGGCGATAGAAATTCACGCCGTGATTCTGGTCGTAACCCAGTTGGCTCACATCCATCGTCAAATTCAAAACATGGTCGGGGTTGAACCCGAGAGTCGTTTTTTCCGCGTGTTGCAAACTGCGCAGGAAGAGACCCGCCATGATCAGCACCACAAGCGATCCTGCCGCCTGGCCCGCAACCAAAACATTGCGGATGCGGTTATGTCCGGCGCCACTGGTGAGACTCCGGCCGCTTTCGCGCAGAATGTCATTCAGGCTCATGCGCGAAGCGCGCCACGCCGGCACGACGCCAGCAAAAAGCCCACAAGCGATCGCCACCGAAGCTACGAATAGAAACACGCGCCAGTCGAACGGAATATTTGTGCGCATCGGGAAATCGCCTGGCAGGCGAATAGTTTCAATTAATTTCATGAGCCCCAGGCCCAACGCCGCTCCTACCGCGCCGCCCAGTCCGGCGAGAAGAAGACTTTCCGTCAGTACCTGGCGAAACAATCGTCTGCGGCCCGCTCCGAGCGCCGCTCGAATGGCAATTTCCTTCGAGCGCACCGAGGCGCGCGCCAACAACAAATTTGTGACGTTCACGCAAGTCACCAGAAGAACCATGCCCACCAATCCCAGGAATACCGAAGCGATCAGCGGCCACATGCTGGCCGATGCGGCTTCCGGCCGGGCAAGAGTTTCGGGAATCACCGCCATCCGCAAGTCCTTGTTTGTGTCGGGATATTCTTTATTAAGGCGGTCGGCAATTACTTGCAAGGAAACCCGCGCCTTTTCCATTGTGATGCCCGGCTTCAGATGCGCCAGGACGCGGAGCTGTCTTTCGCCGCGGTTGCTGAAGATTTTCTTGGACTCTGCGTCGTTTCCCAGCATTCCGAGCGGGACGTAAACATTCGATTCCACAATGAAAAACGTTCCGAAAAATCCTTTGGGTGCTACACCGACTACCGTTACAGGCTGGCCGTTCAAATTTACGCTCTTGCCTACAATCGAGGGATCGCCATTGAAGCGCTGCTTCCAGTAGGAGTAACCCAGCACAATGACAGGGTCGCCGCCTAGAGTTTCACCTTCGTTCGGCAGAAACAGGCGCCCTAACGCGGGTCGTGGACCAAGAGCTGAAAAATAATTTCCTTTCACATAGGTAGCAAGAACTCGCTCGCTTCGATTATCCGCGGTCAGCCCTGAAAAATGAATCACATAGGCAGTCATGTCGGAGAATGCGCCGCTCCGCGCCTGAAAATCTTTGAAGTCAGGATTGGAAACTTCGTGGGGCTCCTCGTAGTCATGAGTGCCGTTGGCAACCACAACCAGACGTCCCGGATCTCTCACGGGAAGCGGATGGAATAGAAATGAATTCACTACGCTGAAAACGGCAGTGTTTGCTCCAATTCCTACGGCGAGCGTTAGGATCGCAACAAGCGTGAACGCCGGGCTTTTCGCCAGCATCCGCGCTCCGTATCGCACATCGCTCCAGAAATCTCGCATGGACACACCTCCTGCGCTTGCTGGAAGGTACGTAACGACCGTCAGTAAAGTTCCTTCTATTTCGAACGAAATGATTAACGGGAGAAGAAATTGCGAGCAAGAAAAAGCGCATTCGCGGGCCGTTCAGCGAGCCGGCGCATGAACCAGGGAAACCAGAAGGAGCCATACGAAATCAGCACGTTGCAACGATAACCTTCCTGCACCAAACGCAGTTGCTCAGCGCGCTGAATGCCGTAAAGCATTTGAAATTCGAGATTGTGTTTCTTGATGCCCTGAGACGCAGCCCACTCGGTGAGCCGTTTGATCAGCGAGCGGTCATGCGTGGCAATTGCCGCTCTCACGCGCGCGTTGCGTGCTTCCGGACTCAGCAAACGCTGCGCTAGATGGAAATAATTTTCGTCCACGTCTTTTTTTAGAGGGAAGGCTATTTCGGCCGGTTCGTTGTAAGCGCCCTTTACCAGTCGCACGGAAGCGGCGATCGCAATCAACGAGTCCAGATCTTTTTCCGTGCGATAGAGATAGGCCTGCACGCAAACTCCTACATTGGGACGTGCCTTGCGCGCACGGCGATAAAGCTCCAGCGTCGCGTCCACATAAGGACTCTGCTCGATATCGATCCACAGAGTTTTTTCGGCCGGCGTGTGTTCGATCAGTTTTGCAAGATTGGCGAAGCAAAATTCCTGGTCCAGATCGAGACCAAGCTGCGTGAGCTTCACGGACACTTCCGCGGGCAGGTTCGCACTGTGAATCCGATCGAGGACATCCAGATAGTGCTTGGTGACTTCCTGGGCTTCGGCGCTGTCGGTAATATTTTCGCCGAGGTGAGTCAGTACCGAGCCAATGCCCGTGGAGGCCAGCGCTTGCGCCGCGGCGAGCGCGTCTTCCACATTTTCACCGGGCATGAACCGCTTTACCGTCCGACGCATGAAGCCGTAGCGCGGAGCATGTTCGCGGAGCCACTGGCTCTGCGAGGCCATCAACAGCGAGCGTCTCAGCAAGCCCATCGTCGGTATTTCTCCGCGAAAACTATTGAGGCGTGGAAAGTGTTTTGATCAGGCGGTAGTAAAAATCCACTCCGGAATAAAAGGATGCCACGCGAATGCGCTCGTCGCGTCCGTGCGAGCGATCGTCATCCACATCCATGAAAACGCCCGGTATTCCGTAGGTTGTGTATCCAGCTGCGCGCGAAATGGCTCCGTCGCTCGCTCCCGCATCGAGCACCGGCACAACCGGAACGCCCGGCCACATCTCGTTGACCACTTTTTCGACTGCGTGCATCACTTCCGGCTGAAGTGTGGAGAGGGGATTCGATCTCAAGCCGGTGCTCGCTGCTGCGACCTGTGAAATGGAAATCTTTGGATCCGCCAGCACCTTTTCGAGCGTCGCTTGAACTTCATCGGGCGTGTGCCCCGGCAAAATGCGGCAGTTGATATTCGCTCGCGCCATTCCGGGCAAAGCATTATTCGCGTGGCCGCCTTCCAGGCGGGTGGCAACGCAAGTGGTGCGCAAACGCGCGTTATAAAAGGGCGATTCCGAGAGTCGCGCGATTGCGGCAGCATCAGGCGGCGTCTGAAGAATCGCTTTCATGTCCGCGCCTGTCGTCCCGCCCACGATGTCCGCTTCGCGTTCGAAATATTCTCGCGTTACGTCGCTCAGCTCAAACGGGAATTGGTAATGCTCCAGACGCGTTAGCGCATCGGCCAGCTCGTAGATTGCATTTTCTCTTCCTGGAAGCGAGCTGTGGCCGCCGGGATTTGTAGCCTTCACATCGTAATCTTGATAAAGTTTTTCAGCCGCCTGGATCCCGACAAGCAGTTTCTTTCCTTTATCTAACTCGAAATCACCTGCATCAGGATTCAAGATAAATTCGGCGTCAATCAAGTCGCGATGATTCTTGATCAACCAGTCCACTCCGTTAAACTTGCCGCCTTCTTCATCGGCGGTCAGCGCAAGGATAATGTCGCGGTCGGGCTGGAAGTTTTCTTGCTTGAGACGGATCATCGCGGTCATCAGAATCGCGTCGCCATCCTTGATGTCGCCTGAGCCGCGTCCATAGAAGTACCCATCCTTCTCGATGAATTGGAACGGATCCATGGACCAATCTTCTCGGCGCGCCTCCACCACATCCAGGTGGCAAATTATCAGCATGGGCTTGCGAGCTCCGGTTCCGCGCAGACGCGCAACCAGATTTCCTTTGCGAGGATTGGGCCCCAGCACTTGCACGTCGCTTGCGGGATAACCCGCATCACGCAGCCGCTGAGCCATCGCTTCCGCCGCGACCGTCGTGCTGCCAACCGAATCCGTCGTATTAATTTCGATGAGCTGCTTGTAGATATCGCGAGCAAGTTTATTTGTGGCGTCGCTGTCCTGCGCAAAGACACTGGGGCCGGCGACGAACAGAGAAATCAGCGCCGCCAAAACCGCCAGGAGCCGCAAGTTCATTTTCATCCCCAAATTAGGACGGGAAAGCCTATCAGACAGATGCGGCCCGCGCCACCCCGGTTGCGCTATCTAAAACGGTGGCGGCGAGAAAGGTTTATCGGCGGAAGGTTCGAGCAGGAAGATCGCGTAACGATAAATTTCAAGCTTCCACTGTTCGCCAATCGAGCTGCGCTCGAAGATTTGTCCGAAAGCCGCGTGCATTTCGTGCCGCTTGTCTCCGGGCAAATTGGCCAGCAGCTCGCCAAAACGATTCTTGGCCAGCGTCATCGGGTCAGCTTCGGGTTTAGCCGAAGACTGCGCATCTGTTGGTGAAGGCTTGGCTGAACCGCCGGAGTTTTGAGTCGTTTCAGACGAAGGGCGCTTCTGGAGCTTTTGAAAGTAGCCCTCGTAAAACGCATAGCGGAATTGCTTTTCATACAACGCCGCGTACTCAGTCTTAACGGGAGCCAACGGTCCGTTGGAAGACTGTTGAGCTACCTCCAGCGCCTTGGCCGTGAAATCCTTGAGGGCCGATTCGAAGTCCCGGAAATTCCCGCGCGCACCCATCAGCGGTCCCTTGCCCTGTTTCCCGAGCGATGCGGCTAGACGATCTGTTCGCTCATCGTAGCAGGCGCCGTACCGGCGGATACCGCGTAGCTGGCCGTCCACGTTGGAATCGTCGATCGCTACTACCTGCGCGATGTAATCGGAAGAGGGCATTGCCAGAATCTTCGAGCAAGGAAGTTCGAGTGGACCCTCGTAAACCTGCTGCGCAGACGACCTCTTCTGCGCTTGTCCTTGCGTTTGCGGCTGGCCCTGAGCACGGAGAGAAATTGCGGCGCTGAGAGCTATGATGGCAAAAGTCGGCAGGCGCATACGCGTGGGAGTCATTTGCTTGCTGTAAATACAATAGCTGAACGAACGAGAGCCGTAGAAATAAAAAAGGCCGCGAACGCTTTAGCGTTGCGGCCTTTGAATTTAATCCTGGCGGTGACCTACGTTCCCGCGCAGTTACCCGCGCAGTATCATCGGCCCGGCAAGGCTTAACTTCCGTGTTCGGGATGGGAACGGGTGTGACCCTTGCGGTAAGACCACCAGGAAACTTGTGAGCTTGCGTAGTGCGCGCAAGCCAAAAATTTCCGGGAAAATTTGAAACTGAAGGAAGCTGGAACAACAACCGCTAATTTCCGCATTGAGAATATCGCAATGTGGAAAGAGCGACTTTCCTTGGCAACGGCGCCATTCTCTCGAATGGTCACGCGTTGGGAAAGTTTTATGGTTAAGCCGAACGGCCGATTAGTACGGGTTAGCTACACGCATTACTGCGCTTCCACCTCCCGCCTATCAAAGTCGTAGTCTTCGACTGGCCTTCTTACCCCCCCGCAGGAGGGTTGGGAAACCTTATCTCGAGGCGAGCTTCTCGCTTAGATGCTTTCAGCGATTATCTCTTCCGGACTTCGCTACCGAGCTATGCCACGGGCGTGACAACTCGATCACAAGAGGTCCGTCCATCCCGGTCCTCTCGTACTAGGGACAGCTCCTCTCAAGTTTCCTGCGCCCACACCAGATAGGGACCGAACTGTCTCGCGACGTTCTGAACCCAGCTCACGTACCGCTTTAATAGGCGAACAGCCTAACCCTTGGGACCTTCTACAGCCCCAGGATGCGATGAGCCGACATCGAGGTGCCAAACCTAAGCGTCGATGTGAACTCTTGGCTTAGATCAGCCTGTTATCCCCGGCGTACCTTTTATCCGTTGAGCGATGGCCCTTCCACGCAGAACCACCGGATCACTAGATCCCACTTTCGTGCCTGCTCGACCTGTGTGTCTCGCAGTCAACCCGGCTTATGCTCTTGCACTCCACGGCGGGTTTCCAATCCGCCTGAGCCGAGCTTTGAGCGCCTCCGTTACCATTTAGGAGGCGACCGCCCCAGTCAAACTACCCGTCTGGCCGTGTCCTTCGACCCGTCTAGGGCCGTAAGTTAGAACGACAGAACTATCAGGGTGGTATTTCACCGTTGCCTCCCCCTCAGCCGAGACCGAGGGTTCCCAGGCTCCCACCTATCCTACGCAGGCAGTACCGTTAATCATGACCAGAGTGCAGTTAAGGTGCACGGGGTCTTTCCGTCTAGATGCGGGCATCCGGCGTCTTCACCGGAACCACAAATTCGCCGAGCCGTTGGCCAAGACAGTCGTTCGATCGGTACGCCATTCGTGCAGGTCGGAACTTACCCGACAAGGAATTTCGCTCATCTTGTCTATTCTGTTTCCAGAGCAGATGGACTTTATCTTACGGATCCTGTGTTCATCGTCGAAGCTATCGCTCTAATTTCTTCAATGCCTTGTAGATTCAAATGTTTGCCTTGGGACATCAGGCGAAGAATCTTGCGGAACCTCGCGAAGTCGACTCGCTTCTTTGATTTCAGCGAATGCTGTTCAAAGAAGGGAACGATCCTTTCGTTGAGGTGATTCAACCCTCGGACTCGGTACGCCATCCGGTCACCGTGGTTTGATCGAACCACTCCACAGCCGAAGAATTTCTTCAGCGCATGAAGTAGTTGAACGTCCCGTTGGTGTTGGACGACCGTGAATTCGGGGAGCACTTGAAACT
>JBAVQB010000031.1:0-258066 GCA_049693615.1 Candidatus Acidiferrales bacterium
TAGTTAGTAGGTTATTGTTTTGCCCTCTTCTTAGCTGCGGCGACTCCGATCGTTCCTTGCTGTTGGAGCTGCCCGCCAAATACGCTGCTTAAGCCATCCTCTCCGTCCTCGATCCAGAACAATTGACCACCGCTGGCCTGGTAGACGTTAGCCGAGTAAGGGATCGTAACCGGTGTTGCGGCACCGTTGCTCACGCTGAACGGGGAGATCGTATAGCGCCCTATACCGGTATTAACCGGGTCCGGAGTAATGGGAGCCGCAAAGCTCACAGTTGCGGAAGGGTTAAGACCTAAATCACCAAACGGATCGCTTAAGGTTCCGCTTCCCGTAAGGCTCGTTGTGACCGCAGCATTACCGACGAAATCTACTTCACCGGTGTTGAGTATGGGAGCGGCTGGCATAAAGGGCAAGATATCCTGGAAACCGAGGACATAGTTGCCCGTAAAGTCAGAGTTGCTTGTGCTGGTTTGGGGTACCAAAACGCCCGTGCCCTCGACGTTCGCAGAAAGATCAAGAAGCAACGCTCCTCCTCCACCTGAAGTGTTATTCGGATCGTTGACGTTAATAGTCGGATCGACCATGTAAACTCCGAGCTGGGTTACATCTAGAAGGGTACCGCCAGTAATCGTCAAGCTCCCGTATCCGTTGGCCCCAATCGTGTAGGTGCCCGCGATCGCAGCCGCGTCAACGAAGGTAGGCGGTACCTCATTGACGTCCGCGATTCCGGTAAATGCTCCGGACGTCA
Organism: Candidatus Acidiferrales bacterium; assembly: GCA_049693615.1. Classification (GTDB taxonomy): domain Bacteria; phylum Acidobacteriota; class Terriglobia; order Acidiferrales; family UBA7541; genus Palsa-295. Next base: position 746 of record JBAVQB010000031.1, read on the forward strand.
AGCCATTGGGAGCAATCTGGCCGACCGCGTCATAGTTCATGAAACTCCCGTATGTGCCCTGGTCGATGAAGACCGAAGTCGGAAGCGAGGCATTTGTGAACGTCCCGGTGCCCTGTCCGAATGCCGAGCCAACGGCCGTATCCGTAGTATCCACATCGATGATCCGAATCGCTTCGGGACCAACAATGTAGTACGCAACCGTCACGCCGAAAGGAGTATCGGTGAAAAGTCCACGGCCAAAGGTGTCTGGCGCTCCCAGCGTCGCTCCCGTAAAGGTATTGCCGGTAGTTGGGCCGTTAATTTCGTCATTCACATCATAGGTACCGGCAACTGTTGTTCCGGTAATCGTTAATACTCCGCCGCTGAAGGTACCCTCACCCAAGGGCCCAATGCCTGAGACAGCAAAAGCGAAGTTCCCAGTGAGTGTGCTCGGTAACGTCTGAAGATCCATACTTCCGCTGGAGGTATTACGTCCATCGGATTCGATAATAAGCGCATGGCTGTTGTTGACGAAGTTGACGGTAAAAGTTTCCGTGCCGCCAACTCCGAGGGAGGTATCACTCGTCACCAAAGTCATCGTTCCAAATCCATTGGCGTCAATGGATAGGTTTCCACTGGTGATCATGGCTGCGGGTGACGTAAGTCCGTCACCATCGTTGTAGTCCTGTTCACCCGTAAGCGTGCCGTCCGCCAAGATAGTTACAGCGCCGGCAACTGAGTAAGTGCCGGTAAGCGTTGCGGGACTTCCGGTGCCACCTTCTAGGCCGCTTGCGTAGAACGCAAAATTGCCGGTTAGTCCATTGTTTACCTGAATGGTTACGTTTACGCTCGCGGTTACCGATGCTTTCTTCTCGGAGGTCGCTGTAATCACCACTGGTCCGACAGTCGAAGGAGCCGTGTAGGTGGTGGCCGTTAAACTAGGGGTACTCGGCGGATTAAACGATCCGCACGAGCCAACAGGAGTGCAGCTCCAGTTAACCCCTTCGCTGGTGCCGGTAACAGTAGCGATAATTTGGGCGGTTCCGTTGGGAGCCAAAACTGCTGGAGGCGGCGTGGATATGGTTACGGTAACATGCGATGAACTACCGCAGCCCGAGACGTAGGTCACGCTGAGCAAAACAAGGACGATCATCCAGAAAGTTTTGCGATTCACAGTTGGCCCCCTTTCGACTGAATTGAAGAAGCGCTGTTCCGCGCCGGATGCTCCAAAGGAGATCCGCGCTTGCTCCGAAGCTCGTACGTGTGGCCATCTACTTCCAGCGTGCGGATCAAGAACACTTGTTTGGTTCGGATCATGGTCATAAGGCCGGTGACCTTAACCTGCTGGCCCGCCGAAATGGAGATGCCTCCTTTTTCGTTGAGGGCAAAGGGAGTCAAGCCTCCGTTGACCGAGCCTGATTTCGTTTGCAGCACCAGGAAATCTCCTTGCGTTCGCGCGTCAGAGGATTTCCCTGGAACGCTTTCGACAGTGGCGCTAAACGTGACTTCTTTGCTGATGTCATACCTTAGCGGGACAGTGGATTTAGTAGTTGCGGCAGCCGTTTGCGCATGGCCCGGCGTCGCGAGTGAGAAAAAAGCCAGAAGGACTAACGCCCCAAGTTCTGGAAACCCTCTTTTCATTTCTTCCTCCCAATGGATTTTGTCCTGAAACGGTTGGCCGGACAGCGCTGTGACTTCGGTGGGCTGGGAGTCACTACTATCGCAGAGCCGCTTTCCGGAATCAATTTTTTTGGACCTTTCGACCGTCTAGAGCAAAGCTCAACCATTCTCGCGTCAACGGGTTTGGATCTCGATGAACGGCGCCGAATGCCTCAGCCTGCGGCTGCCTATAGCCGCTTCTAGAACCCGAGAGAGATAATAAAGCAGGCGCTACCCGAAATTTCCGCAAAGGCGTAGCAAGGTTCCCAAGTAACAACAGAGGTTGGTGACAAACTTGGCACTAAAGAAGGTTTCAGCCCGGTGCTATTGGCGTCGGCGTTGATCCTGTCCCGGCAAACCAAATCCACCAATCTGGGCACACGAGCTGAGAACGCTTGTTTGACCGATGGCAGGAGGGCCGCTATAATTGAAGTTTCGACGGCGCACAATATTCGCGCCGAGCAGGGCTTTGCGATGGCTCGCCGCCCGGTTGAAATGCCCACCGTTTGCTTTTACTAAGCCACAGGTTTGCGAGGCGCTTGGCTAACGGCGGAGAGAAGCCATAAAAACAGCCCAGGAGCACCGATGCTAAAGTCAACTCAACTGCGTCCCGGAATGATCATCATGCATGAAGGCGACCTCCATGTGATTTACAGCGTGGACCATCGCACGCCCGGGAACAAACGCGGTTCCATGCAGACCAAGATGCGCAACTTGCGCAGCGGCTCGATGATGGATTACCGCTTCCGCGCGGAAGAATTCGTCGAAAAAGTCACCGTAGATGAAATTGAATTCGAATATCTCTACAGCGACGGCGACGGCCACCACTTCATGAACTCGCAAAACTACGAGCAGCTCGCGCTGCAAAATGACATTGTGGGCGATACCAAGGATTACCTGATTCCCAATTTGCCGGTGAAGATCGAATATTACGACGACAAGCCCATCGGCGTTCTGCTGCCCGACACGGTTGACCTGACCGTCGTCGATACCGAGCAAACCATCCAAAAAGCCACCGCCAGCGCGGTGATGAAGCCCGCCAAGCTGGAAACCGGCCTGGTGATTAACGTGCCGCCTTTCGTCGGCAACGGAGACAAGGTAAAGGTGGACACTTCCGAAGCCCGCTACATTCAGCGCATCCAATAATTCCGTTTCTGGCATTGTGATAGCCTGAGTTCGGCTGCGTAAGAGCCGGACCCTGCGGAACTTTTTGACATTCTGTGTGTTCTGTAACTCCGTGGAACGTTCAGCCGCTGAACGCGAACGAAATATGAAAAGTTATTTTTGGAAATCGCTCGGTGCAGCTCTCGTGCTGTTTTTTGGCGCTGTATCATCCTGTTCGGCGCAAACCCCTCAGAAAATCATCGATGATTATTTGCACGCCGAAGGCGGCGCGAGAACGTTAGCGAAAGTTCAATCCGTGACTATAACCGGAAACTTGAAGGAAGGAGCCACCGAGACCAGCGGTTCCTACTCGCTGATTACCAAGGCGCCTAATAAATTTTATTCCGAGATTCTTATTGGGCCCCAGCACACCGTTGTTGCTTCTAACGGAATGTCTGCGTGGAAGCAGGAGGCAGAAGATTCGCCCCACACGTTTACCGGGGCGGAAGCGGTTGAATGGGCGGCTACTGGGCGCTATTTGAACGAGCATTTGACGAACGCGAAGAAAGAAAAAATCGGAGCGAGACTCGTTGGAGTCGAGGATATTTCCGGCCAGCAAGCATATCACGTGGAATTTTTGATCGCTTCAGGCGTCCCACGTGAAGTTTTTTTCGACACGCGAACTCATCTCATCGTGCGCGAGATAATTCCGCCCGCTGCCTTGAAGTTTTCCACCGCCAGCGACAAGGCAAATTCCCAAACAGCGGAAACAAAGCCTGCAAGGGCTTCAGAACAGATCGATTACTTCGATTACAAGCCGGTAAGCGGCATTTTGGAACCAACTCGGATTGAGTTACATTGTGATGGCCACGTCTATGAAATAGCGGTCACGCGCGTGGAAATAAATGCGCCGGTACAGGACTCTATTTTTGATTTTCCACATAGGCAGGACCGCCCGCTGCCGGATATAGCCAAACTTCTGCTCGACATCGATAAAAACCAGAGAATGGTTGAAGAAATTCTGAAGCAGTACACCTGCCATTTGAGCGAGGAAGATGAAAAAACGGATTCCAACGGCCAGGTAAGTTCGCGCTCGGTGAAAGAGTACGACATCTTTTACATTGGCGAAGACGAAGTCCGTCACCTGCTGGCCAAAGACGGGAAGCCGCTGGAAGGCGACGAGAAGAAAAAAGAAGACGAACGCTTCAGCAAAGATTTCGACGAAAAAAAGAAAAAACAGGCCGAGCTTCAGAACGACCCCAAAAAGCAGGCAAAACAAGACGAAGAGGAGCAGGCGCAGATTTCCGATTTTCTCCGCGCGGAGCGTTTCACCAATCCCCGGCGCGAACTTTTTCGCGGCCAGGAAGTAATCGTATTTGATTTCGGGCCGAATCCCGATTACAAGCCTAAAAAACTGATTGAAAGCATCGTGCAGAAGCTCTCCGGCGTGCTTTGGGTGGACGAACAGGCTCGCGATGTGGCGCGGCTGGAAGCACGTTTTAATGACAACGTGAAAATAGGCGGCGGACTTGTGGCCTCGCTGTCGAAAGGCTCCAATTTAATTCTGGAGCAGACCATGGTGAACAATGAAGTGTGGCTGCCTTCGTATTCCGAAGTGCACGCAGCCGCACGCGTGGTTTTCTTCAAAGTGAAACAGAACGAGATCGATCGCTACAGCGATTACAAGAAGTTCACGTCGGAAGTAAAGTTGGGAGCTTCCACACCAGTGGAAGAGAATTCCCCGAAATAATTAATCCACTCGGGGCGTGTCGGAAGGTTTATTAGCTAGCGACGGAAGATTTTGCGCCAAACACCCGGCGGAAAATCGCATCCACTGCGCGAAGCTGTCGCTTTAAATCAAACGTGTGCGCTAAAGCTTTTTCGTCGAGAAACTTTCGGATATTCGGATCGGCTGCGATGCGATCTTTGAAGCCGGTCTCCGATTCCCATGCGGCCATGGCGTGGCCTTGCACCCATTTGTAGGCGTCTTCGCGCGACGCGCCATGCTCTACCAAATCCTGCAAAAGCTGGCCCGAGAAAATCAGTCCCATCGTTGAATCCAGGTTCCGCTGCATGCGTTGCGGGAAAACTCTCATGTTGCGTACAATTTCGGTGGTGCGATGCAGCATGTAGTCCACCAGAATCGTGGAGTCGGGGAGGACTACGCGCTCCACCGAACTGTGCGAGATGTCGCGCTCGTGCCATAGCGCAATATTTTCCAGGGCCGCTATGGAATTGGCTCGCACCACGCGCGCGAGGCCGCATATTTGTTCGCTCGAAACCGGATTGCGTTTGTGGGGCATAACAGAACTGCCGCGCTGCTCGCCGCCGAAGGGTTCTTCTACTTCGCGGACTTCGGTGCGCTGCAGGTGGCGAATTTCCAGCGCAACGCGTTCGAGCGACGCCGCCACGATCGCGAGCGTGGAAAGATATTGCGCGTGGCGATCGCGCTCGATTACCTGAGAAGTGATAGGAGCTGTGGCCAGACCAAGTTTCTGGCAGATTTTCTGCTCGACCTCCGGGCCGAGATGAGTGCAGGTTCCCACCGCGCCGGAAATTTTCCCTACGGCCATCTGCTGCGCTGCCGCTTGGAAGCGCGCAAGGTCTCGGCGATTTTCCGCGTACCAATTGGCAACTTTCAGGCCAAAGGTGATGGGCTCGGCGTGAATGCCATGCGTGCGACCGATCTCGGGAGTATCTTTAAACTCCCAAGCGCGGCGCTCGAGCACTTCGCCAAACGCGTCCAAATCCTTTTCGATTAACTGGGAAGCTTCGCGAACGAGAAGAGCTTGCGCGGTGTCCACCACGTCGTTCGACGTGAGCCCGTAGTGCAGCCAGCGCCCCGCTTCCGGATCGGCCACCGATTCCTGTACCGCAATGGTGAACGCAATTACATCGTGCTTAACTTTTGCTTCAATCTCATTGATGCGAGCCACATCTATCCGCGCGCGTTCCCGCAATTTTGCCGCAGCTTCGCGCGGAACGATGCCGGCTTCCGCTAGCGTTTCTGTGGCCGCGAGCTCTACTTCCAGCCACTTCTGAAATCTGTTCTCTTCGCTCCAGACGCGGCCCATCTCCGCGCGCGTGTACCGTCCAATCAATTTCGTGCCTCCAAAAAGCAGCTTGTCGCAAGGGTCGAAATGCTAATGCGATATTCTTATATTACTCGATTTTCGAATACCTCGCGGCTCCGCCTGCGAATTTCAAGAGATACAGCACGCGAATCAACCTTTGTGCGCTGCATCCATACCTTCGATCAGCTTGTAAGCTTTTTCTTGTCTATAAGTTGGCGGAAACTTCGAAACCAAACGACATAGACCACAGCAGGACCAAATTCAAAAGTGGCAAGCACACAATGCACGACCTTTTCTTCCAGAATCTTTCACATCGTGAGGAGTCGCGCTAAGGACTACAACTCGAAGGGACCAAGCGGGACACGTTGCGAGGCAACATGCAGCGTGCCGCGAAAGGCGAATTCAGCGGCGCGGCGCCCGAGCGCTTCTTCCGCGGAAATACGCGCAACGTCAGGATTATTGTTTTGCTCCGATAGGTGCGCGAGGACGACGTGACGAGCGTGCCCATCGAATACCTCCGTATCCGCCAGAAACTCGCTGACCACCGCATTCGAAAGATGTCCTGTGCGGCTCATCACGCGCTGCTTGATATACCAAGGGTACGGCCCGACCTTGAGCATCTCGATATCGTGATTGGATTCCAGAATCAGCAAGTCGGCTTCGCGCAGGTACTGCTTCACCAGCTCGGGCATGTAGCCCAGGTCGGTAACGATCACAACTTTAGTTCCATTCGAGCGGAAGCAGTAGCCCACCGGATCCGCTGCGTCATGCGGTATGGTGAAGGGAGTTATTTCGATGTCGCCAATTTCAAAGGGAGCGCCGCAGCGAACGTATTCGATGCGCTCGATTTTTCTTACCGGACCGTCCTCGCACAATTTCAGGATTTCGCGGTGGGTCAGCTCGGTCAAATAGGCGGGACATTTCCAGTCACGCGCCATTTGCGCCAAGGCGCTGGAATGATCGCTGTGCTCGTGAGTGATCAGGACGGCGTCCACATGCTCGGGACGCGGTCGGCCCAACGCTTCGAAACGCCGCAACATTTCTTTGCGGCCTAAGCCGGCATCAACGAGGAGAGTGGTATGGCCCGTCTCGAGCAACGTGCAGTTGCCCGTGCTTCCCGACGCCAGAATGGATACGCGGAACGAGATCGCTTTCCTCAGTCAGGTTCTGCAGCAGCTAGACGCGCGCAAGAACCGCGAAGATGATGGCAAACTGCGGAGCCTACGTCAACTAGCGGGATTCAGAGAATGAGTTAAAGGACAAGCTGGTCGCGGGTGAGTTGAAATCCGTTGAGGTTGCCGACGACGGAAGCGGCGATGCGCTCGGACTGAAAAAATTCCTGAGCCAGCCGCTGGACATCCGCTGCGGTAACTTCTTCCAGCATGGCGATCAATTCCTGCGCGGTGTAGTGCCGGTCAAAATAAATGTGATAGCGCGCGAGACTGGTCATGCGCTGGCCGGAGCCTTCCAGGGCCAGAAGCGTGGCACCCTTCAGATGGTCTTTCGCGCGACGCAGCTCCTCTTCCGGGAGCGGCTCGTCTTTCATCCGGCGAAACTCTTCCAGGACGGAGCGCACCAGCTGCGAAACAGTTTCCAAGGATGTTCCGGCATAGACCGAAAGCACTCCCGCATCGCGATAAGAATTCATTTCGCTGAAGATCGCGTAAGCCAGGCCCTGGCGCTCGCGAATATTCTGAAATAACCGCGAGGACATGCCGCCACCGAGAACGTTGCTCAGCACGGAGACAGCAAAGCGGCGCTTGTCCGTCATCGGGAGCGCCGAAACGCCCAGGCAGAGATGAACCTGTTCCAATTCATGCTTCGTGCGCACGGTGATGTGCGGGGCGGCGATCGGAGTGGATTCCGGCATCAATGGATTCCCAGCCGGGCGATTGGCGAAGCGTTCGCCCACGAGATCGAGAAGTTGAGCATGGGTCAAATGCCCGGCGGCGGTAATGACCATGTTGTTCGGGGAATAGCGCTCGTGAAACCAGGAGCGCAGAGTATCGCGCGAAAGAGCTCCCACGGTTTCGGGCGTGCCGAGAATGGGTTTGCCAAGCGCATGCGGATACCAGAAATTCTGAGTGAATAACTCATGCACCAGGTCTTCAGGATTGTCCTGGGTCATGCGAATCTCTTCCAGGATCACCGATTTCTCGCGCTCAATTTCGTCTTCGGCAAATTTGGGCTCCAGAACCATGTCCGCAATCACGTCGAACACTTTTGCCAAATGCTCATCAAGGACGCGTGTGTTGAAGCAGACCATTTCCTTGGACGTAAAGGCATCTAGCATGCCGCCCACGCTATCCACCTCACGCGCGATATCTTCGGCAGACCGCCGAGTAGTGCCCTTGAAAACCATATGCTCGATGAAATGCGAAATGCCGTTTAACGCGGTAGGCTCGCGGCGCGAGCCGGAGCGCAGCCAGATTCCCACTGACACGGAATGAACGTGTTCCATCGGCTCTGTGATGACTACGAGGCCGTTGGGAAAAACCTCCTTCTGTACTTTGTGCGGCGGCGTATCGACTTGCACTGTGTTGGGCATGTTTTATCTATTCTGGCACGGCGCGGATGAAAATGTAATGGCGGGAACCGCGACGTTTCCACCTCAGCGGCAAAAAGAAGAAAACAAATTCTCTGCTACATCAATTTTTCATCGGGGGAAAGCTTGCCGTATTCGCTGGAATAGTGAAGGGGAACGTCTGCATAGACTCCTTTATCGATGGAATAAACTTCACAGGACGAATACGGATACGAATAAATGTGAACGCTGGTGGAGCGCTGTGCAAACTCCGGAAGATTCAGCACTTGATGAACCGGTTCTTCGGGCTGCACGACGGCGGGATGCTCGGCATCCATGTCGTAAGCATCTGACGGAATCAGCTGGCAAGTGGAATGAGCCTTGTCGCGCTGATTGACGCGAAAATTTTGCACGCGCAGACGTCCGATGGGTGTAACCATCCAACAATTCTGGTCGCGATGATTGTGAATGCGGCTGACCTGGCCGATATCCCAACAGATCGCCATCACTTCGAAGAGATTGCATTTGTAAATCAAGTTACGCGTGTAATGGCTCTTTGCGTAAAAAAGGTATGGTGAAAGGGTCTCGGGCTCAATCGCTTTTTGCGCGGTGAACTCAAACACGCGCGAAATGGAAAATTCAGGCTCGGGGATAGCGCAGAGTTGCTTTACCCATTGATTGATTGACAAGGTTTCCATACGGTGCACCTCCCAGTACGAGGAAATAAGACATGAAAAATTGCGCTATTTCTACATTATAGCAACGCGCTACGCGGAACGGGCAGCAAAAAAGCGCGCCGAAGAGCGTGCTATCATTAAGATGAAATGCCTTCAGAACGCGCAAAAAACACTGTGAATATGCTAGGCAAGCCGCTGGACGAGCTTCGCGAGCTCCTGCGGGAGCTGGGCGAGCCAGCCTACCGCGGGGCCCAAATCTATCACGCACTCTACTCCGAGCGCCGAGTCGATTTCGCCATGATGACGAACCTTCCGGCCCGCTTGCGCGAACGTCTCGCGCGCGAAGGGGCTATCGAATTGCCCAAAATCCTGAGGACGTATCGCTCTGATGATGGAACCGTACGTTATGTTTTAGCCTTGAGCACGTCGGATGCAGAGGGCGCCAATAAAAGTGTAAAACCCGCCACAGTCGAAACCGTATTCATGCCGGAAGAAAATCGGCAGACGATTTGTATTTCCACTCAGGCCGGATGCGCGGTTGACTGCCATTTTTGTTTGACGGCCACACTCGGACTTATCCGCAACCTCAGTGCCGGCGAAATCGTTGGACAGGTTTTGCTGGCGCTGGAAGAAAATCGTTCGTTGCTGAAGCCGCAAACGAACGTGGTGTTCATGGGCCAGGGTGAACCGCTATTGAATTATGACGCGGTAATTGGCGCTCTTCGCCTAGTGCTCGATCCGTGCGGTTTAGCCATCTCTCCCAAACATACAACGCTTTCCACCAGCGGCATCATTCCCGGCATCGAAAAACTGAGCTTGGAAAAAGTCCGGCCGAAGCTTGCGATTTCGCTGAACGCCTCATCGAATGAACAGCGCGACAAAATCATGCCGATCAACCGAAAGTATCCCATCGAAAAGCTGATCGAAGCGTGCGAACGATATCCGCTGCGGCCCTGGGAACATCTGACGTTCGAGTACGTATTGCTCGGTGGATTGAATGATTCGCCGGAGGACGCGCGACGCATCGCGAAGCTGCTGGCAAACCTGCGCGCTAAGGTAAACCTGATTCCATGGAATCCGGGCGAGTTGCCTTTTGATAAGCCGGAGCCTGCGCGCGTCGAAGAGTTTCGAAGAATTCTTACAGACAAAGGTTTGCGCGCCTTCGTGCGCTATTCGCGCGGCCAGGATGTGATGGCTGCTTGCGGCCAACTTGCACTGCTTGAATCAAACGATGTGCCGGGCAAGACCGTCCTCTCGCAGATTTCGCAGGCGCCTCTTTAAACTAAACTCTGTTTCGAAAACTCCTGGGTCGGGAACCTGCGATTATCGAATTCCAATCGCCGCAATCATTCGTCCGGTAACGCGCTCGCGCCGGTAGCTGAAGAAAAGATCCGTACGGCAAGCCGTGCAAAACTCGGAAGAAAAAATATTGCGTGGCGGTACTCCAGCAACGCGGAGAATCGCCCGATTCGCCGCGATCAAATCGAGATGGGCTCGCGGTTCGGAAAGTTGATGACCAGGCGGGCGCATGGTGAGCCAGGGAAGCCAATTCGGGTCATTGTCGCCACGAGCAAGCGCCTCAAAAGGGCCTTTGAACCATTGGCGTGCTTCCGGAAACTTTGCCGCAAATTCCGCTGCGACTTCCGGGCCCACCTCAAAGCAACACTGTCCGATGCCCGGTCCTAACGCGGCGACTACATCCTGGGGACGCGTTCCGAATTCCATTTGCATGCGTCCCAACGCCTTTTCAGCGATGCGTTGAAGTGTGCCGCGCCACCCGGAATGAATCGCGGCAATTGCGTGGCGCTTTTTGTCCGCAAGCAGGATGGGAACGCAATCGGCCGTTTGCACAACTAACAAGAGCCCCGGCTCGTTTGTGATGAGAGCATCGCCTTTCGGCGCCTCGGCGAATGGCTGTGAATTCGCAGTGCTCACAACGTGAACGATGTCTGAATGAATTTGGCGCAGCGCGGTTACCCGCATGTCGCTGGCTTTCAAAGCGGCAAAGAAATTTTGCCGGTTTTTGAGAACGCGCGCGCGAGCATCCCAATCCGTAAAACCCAGATTCAAAACATTTTCGACAAACTTCCCGCCCTCACGATTCGCTTCTAGTTCGCTTGCACCGCCTGTCCGTGTGCTGAATCCGTGAACGAGCCTACTCAGTTGCGCGAGCGGCGACGCTTCCAGGATTTGCAAGCCCCCCGCTCGACGCAAAACCCACGGATCAGTTTTCTTTCGCGGATTCCGCGTCGAAGGCTTATGTTTGGCTGCTACCGGAGTCATATGTGTGATCGCCCCGGTTGCGAAGCATCCGAGGCAAATCAATTATAAGATAATTGCGGTTTCAGACAGACTCGGATCGCCACAAAGGTTCATCCTTAGCGCGCGGCGTCTTGAAGGAAGGGCTGATTGATAGTCGGGCTCGGGCTGGATATATCAGAGATCGACAGGATCGAAGCGGCAATTGCGCGCCATGGCGCGCCCATCCTGGAACGCTTGTACACCCCAGCGGAAGTGGCCTACTGCGAGAGTCATCGAAATAAGTTTGAACGCTATGCGGGGCGTTTCGCGGCGAAAGAAGCGGCCATGAAAGCGTTGGGAACAGGCTGGCGGCGCGGCGTGCGGTGGCGCGATATCGAGATAATCCGAGAACCCAGCGGAAAGCCGTCTCTCAGGCTAAAAGGCGCGGCAAAACAAATTGCGGACGGATTAGGGGTAAAAAACATTTCCGTCACGATTACGCACAGCGGAAATCTCGCGCTGGCGGAAGTTATCTTTGAGAACTAGCGGCCACGCAATCTTCCGTCGAGGTCTCGTCTAAAAGCACTGGCGCTTCACGCCATTCGTTGGCAGGCACGTGGCCGGGAATACGAACCTTCAAATAATTCGCAGTCAATGCCGGGGTCCAAGTGTGGTCACCGCCCACCAAGGTGAGCGCGCGAAGAACGCGTCCGGCTTGCGTAGCACGAAATTCCGATGATTTCTTGCGCCCGAGTGCCCGCAAGGCACGAGCGCGTTCGCGGATAACCGGTGCAGGAACGATTTCTCCGAGCTTTGCCCCTTCCGTACCTGGCCGCGCAGAAAAAGAGAACACGTGAAGGTAGGTAAACGGCAAACGTTCGATCAACTCGACAGTCGCTTGAAAATCTTCGTCCGACTCAGCAGGAAAACCCACGATTATATCCGCACCTATTGCAGCATGCGGCGAAATCTGACGAATCCGTTTGACGCGTTCGGCATAATGCCCAGCTCGATACCAGCGGTGCATGGCTCGAAGAATGCGATCGGAACCAGATTGCAGCGGGACGTGAAAATGCGGCGCCAGACGAGGCGAACCTGCGATCAGCGAGATCAGTTCTTCGGTGACGTCCTGCGGCTCGACGGAGCTGAGACGAAGCTGTTCCAAATCAGTTTCGTTCAGTATGCGATGGATCACGTCGAACAGACTCGCGCGCGGCGTGAGGTCGCGTCCATACGCGCCAAGATTGATTCCGCTCAAAACGATTTCTCGCGAGCCGCTCGCGACAAGCTTTTGCACTTCGGCGACCACGACAGCAGGCGACAGGCTGCGGCTGCGCCCTCGAACGAACGGAATCACGCAGTAGGAGCACCGGTTGTTGCATCCATCCTGAATTTTCAGCACTGGCCGCGTGCGGTCGCCTGAGCCAACTCCGGCAGGCGCAACCTGCACGGAAGCCTGCGCGAAGATGTCGCCCGTTAGAATTTTCGCGGGACCGCGCGCCAGGGACATTTGCCCGTCGTCGAGCAGCGACGTAGGCACGAAATCTCTCTGTGTGACGGGCGCTGGAAAAACTCTCTCACCGGATTGTTCGATCAAACCCGCGGCAATCTTGGGAATCTCCGTCTGATGCGAATTCCCGATTACCCAACTCACGCCTTCCAGCCCTGCGATTTCCTCCGGGGCACGTTGCGCATAGCAACCGGTGACGATGATGCGTGCGGCAGGATTCGCTCGATGGATCTTGCGCAACGCATCACGGGTCTGCGAATCCGCAGCGGCAGTTACCGTACATGTGTTGAGAACCACCAGGTCGGCAGAAGATTGATCTTCGGTGAGCACAAATCCGCCGGCAAGCAAACCGTGGCGCAGCGCCGCGGCGTCCGCCTCGGTTGCGCGGCAGCCAAAGTTTTCAATGGAAAATGTGGCCATGCCTAAGAGCGCTTCTGCAAAACTGCACAACGCCGAACGAAATTATAGCAGCCTTTGGGTTTGCGCTGAATTTACGAAGGAAAGATCAACGGCAACGCGATGCGAAGGTCTATGGTTCGACGCCTCGGCGCTGATAACACAGCAGAATCAAATCGGCGCGGCGACGCACTCCAAATTTTGCCAGCAAATTAGAGACGTGGAATTTTACGGTGCGTTCTGAGATATGCAAACGATCGCCCACTTCCTTGTTAGCCAGGTTCTCCAGTAGCGCGCTGAGAACTTCCTGTTCGCGACGGCTTAGCTCGGTCGGCGAATTTCCGCGCAGACGGCGTCCTTGCGTGGAATTCAAAATCGAATCAACGAAACGCGAAAGAACGGTACGGGGTACCCAGAAACCGCCGGAAGCCACCAGCGGCAACGCCCGCGGGAGCTGCTCTCGCGCCTCTTCGTAATTCAGGATTCCTTTTACACCCTGGCGAAGCAGGGTATGGCTTTCGGCTTCCTTCAGGTTATCTCCGACCACCAGCAGGCGCGCTGTGGTGTTGTGATCGAGAATATTCGCCAGAAGTGCTCCGGTGGCTTGGCGCGCCGCATGAGCGTCCACCACATAAACAGCGGCACGCGGCACCTCCAGATTGCGAAGATCGGGCGCCAGCATGGAATCAAGCTGACGCGACACTATCTGGCAGCCTGATGGCGCCAGCACACGACGAAACTCCTCGAGCACCATCGGATGTGGCGACAGAAGGCAGACCTTCAGACTCATCTTGGGGGAACCTTTTGCCATCGTAGGTTAGGCTAACGGAATTGAACGGCAGGGGCAAGATGGACCGAGCGAGTGATTTCAAACCAGATACGGGGTAATCAATACGACTCAAGACAACTTGGACCATGCCAACAAGCGAGTTTGCCGGATCAACAAGCGAGCAGTGCCAGAAACACACTATTCAGGGTGGAGCAGGCTTTGAGAATTAATCGAGTAACGAGGATTCGTCGATTTCCGTCAGATCGGAAGCGGACGCTTCAGGTTTACGCGGTGGGCGCTTAGCGGGAAGGCCGGCCTGTCGGACTTTATACAACAGAGCGCGGTAACTGATTTTCAATACCTCGGCGGCCTTGCGCCGATTCCAATGATTGGCCTGCAGCACCTTAAGTATGACATCGTGTTCCATGCGCCGGGTTACCTGCTGCGCGATGCGCTTCAAAGGAATGTTTCCGTCTTCGTTTAACTCAAAAGCAAAGCTCAAAGGCTTTTTGTCCTGCTGATGGCGATCGGAATGAAAGGCCTCTTCCGATCCAAGGATCACGTAGCGCGCCATGCAATTTTCTAGCTCGCGAATATTGCCAGGCCAGTCGCGCTGATGCAGCAGTTGGAGAACGTCCTTGGAGACCGGGCCCGCTTCGCGTTTGAATCGCCGGTTGAATTGCTCGCGCAGATACTCCACTAAATAGGGAATGTCTTCGCGGCGGTCGCGTAGAGCCGGAAGCGTAAGGGTGATTACATTGATGCGATAGAAAAGATCGGCGCGAAACCCGCCACTTTCGATTTCTTTTGCCAGCACGCGGTTGGTAGCGCAAATAACGCGCGCATCCATACGCCGTTCTTCATGATCGCCGATGCGAGTGAAATGGCCGTCTTGCAGAACGTGCAATAACTTCGCTTGCAAGCTTGAATCGAGTTCAGCGATTTCGTCCAGGAAGAGTGTGCCACCCTGCGCCATTTCCATGCGGCCGGGCTTGGCCGCGTTCGCGCCGGTGAAGGCGCCCTTCTGAAATCCGAAAAGCTCGCTTTCGAGCAGCGTCCCCGGGATCGCAGGGCAGTTCACTTTAACAAAAGGCCCTTCTCGCCAGGGAGAACGGTCATGGATAAAGCGCGCCAGGACTTCCTTGCCCGTCCCGCTTTCGCCCAATACAAGAATTGGAACATTCAGACCGGCAGCGCGATAAACCTTTTGTCTGACCGCCTGCATGGTCTCCGACGGCCCGAAATACACGTGTTCCGGTGGCAATTCAACAGGGTGATTTTGGAGTAAGGCTCTCGCTTCCGCGGTGGATGCCATGAACGCCTAGGTAACAGGATTGAACTAGATGGGTATCTGCCCTACATCCGCATTGCACATAAAACGCCAAACGCCGCCAGAGAGAGGGTTCCGGCTGAAAATATGATAGCCCTACCACCAGAACCCAATCAACCTGTTTTCTATATCTTGCTGGCGAAATTGAAGAGAACAAAGCCTGGGCGAGCGGGAGCGTCATAGTACTTGGCCTCGCTGAAAATTAGAAAACGCTGGGCACTTTCGGGAAGGCTAGTTCCCAATTGGCTCCCTGAGAGTTCAGCCGAGGTTTTTTCCACAGGAAGAACGCCCGGGGCGGAAGACCGCGGAACTCCACGGAGAATAGAAGCACATCACACGGCTATAACAATTCTTGTCGCTGACGAGGACAGCCAACGATTCGGCAGATTAGTCAACTAGCGTTGCGGAAATATCAAAGCTTCCAGCATGTCCGCCCGCGCTTTTTGGTCGGAAGCAAATAATTGAAGCAGGTCGGTTACCGAAATCATTCCGCGATAGCCTTTTTGATTGTCGAGCACCACCAAATGATAGATACCGTGCTGCTCCATTAATCGCAGGCAATCTTCCAGGGAAGTATCGGGCGTCGCGCTCACTAACTGGCGCGTCATAATCTCGGAGACGCGCATCCAGGCGGGACATTTATTTTCAGCGGCGACTTTGTCGGATACGTCGCTTTGCGAAATCACACCGAGTAGAACGCCTTGCTTGTCGCAAACTCCAACGGCGCGGACCTGCCGCTCGCGAAGGTAACGAGCGGCGTCGTGGACCGTGGCTTCCTCTGCAACAAAATAAACTTCGCGACGCGTAGCAATCAGATCCGCTACTTTCATAGGTCCTCCGTTCGCCGATTCCGCACCCCAGTCACGTGATGCAGACTTGCCGAGCGTAACTCCGACTCGCTCCTAATTGCAAGATGTGGGCCAAATACATTGTCGGTTCCACGCGGATTGCCGATCAGCGAAAAATGCGATTGCGGAAGAATGCAGCAAGATTGGCGGGAAGAGACTGCGGTGGAAACGGCCGCGTGCCGGTGCAGACCGCTTCCACCAAAACTTAGAGATTCTGCGAGTTTAGTTGGGAGATGCTTCGCCGCGAATAATATCGTATCGCTCGATCACCGCCGCAACTCCGATCGATTCGCGATGATCGTCTTTTTGCTTATCCACACGCACCACGCGTCCATGAGCCCGAACGAAGACTTCCGTTCCGCGGGTAATTTCCGCCGGCAACGTAAGCGTGAAATCCACTTCCGTGCCGGGAGCGAGATCTTTTTCCATAATGAAGTAAACGCCACGAGTTGAGATGTCCCGGGTCTGACCGTCGTGCGCCCCAGGCTCCCGATTGATGGGAAGGCGAACACTAACCGGCAGGGAAAGATCGTACCGTCGTGCCATGCGGCGTTCCGTCATCCCCGCTGCTCCGCTGAGAATATTTTGAAGTTCACATCAACCCCCGTCGTGAGAGTAGCAATCCCTATTCCAAAGTGCACTAAGTGTTTAGCTTTGAACGTGCTCTACCAGGGACCTAAGGATTTCATCAAGCACAACTTAGCCAAAAAATGGCGCTTGAAGCAAACCCTTTGAAAACAGCAACTACCATTTCCAAGATCCCAGCTGGGGGTGAGATCTCGGCAGGTTTTCCATATTCGGAATTTACGAATCGCTGCGTCGGAGCGGAATACTAGACCATATTGGCCGGACGGTGGAAGAGCTATTTCTTCGAATGTGCCCTACATATGCAACACTTTGCTCACGCAGCACTTGGACGTAATAGGACTAGGAAGTATTAGATCTCGGCAGTACCACGAGCGCGAACGTTCTGAAGAATTCGCTTTAGGCTCGATCTGCAGCCACCATCAAACGACGTTTGCGAAACATGCACAAGCCGCGGAAATCTCAAACAGAGAATGATTCTTGATTAAGACCCGCGAATTGCCGGGGCACTTTCTTTTGCCTCGGCTTCTTTCGCAGCGGCTTCGCGCGCAGCCTTCGCCGCCGCGGAACGCGCACCGCGCCCGGAATCCAAATTGAATTGGCGCATTTTGTAGAGCAGGGCTTTGTAGCTGATGCCCAACATTTTCGCCGCATCCTTACGGCACCAATTCGTTTTCTCAAGCGCATCAGCGATCGCTTCCATTTCAGCTTCGTCTTTCAAGCCGCGGACGAGCGCTTTCAGGCCTTGCTCTTTCGGCACGGGCGCTGCGTCACGCGGAATCAAGCGCTGTTGTTGGCCTGTCATTTCCAGCAACTCCCGGAAACTGCCTTCGTCATCTTCCAGAATCACGTAACGTTTGACGAAATTTTCCAGTTCCCGCAAGTTCCCGGGCCACGGATATCGCAGTGCTGCTTCGATCAAATGCTTGGAAGGATCGGGAGCGGCTTTCTGATATTTTTCGCTGTATTTCACCAGGAAATGGCGGAACAACAGCGGAATTTCCGTGGTACGTTCGCGCAGCGGCGGAATATGAATCGAGAGAACGTTCAAACGGTAATAGAGATCCTCGCGGAAGCGGCCCGACCGCATGGCTTCTTTCACATCCATGTTGGTAGCGGCGAGCACTCGCACGTCCACGTTCACCACAGCCCGTGCGCCAAGCCGGGAGTATTGGCCGTCCTGCAAAACATGCAGAAGTTTGGCCTGAAGATGCGGACTCATCTCCGCGATCTCGTCCAGAAAAATTGTGCCTTTATTGGCCAGCTCAAATTTGCCGGGCTTAGAGCGCACCGCTCCGGTAAAGGCGCCTTGTTCGTAACCGAAAAGCTCCGATTCAAGCAATTCCCCGGGAAGCGCCGCGCAATTCACTTTTACAAATGCCTGCACCCGGCGCGTGGAGCGCAGATGGATCATCCGCGCCACCACTTCCTTGCCTACCCCGCTCTCTCCGCTGATAAAAACCGGGACGTCCACCGGAGCGATCTGCAAAATCTGCTGGCGAATCTTCAGCATTTGCGGGCTGGCCGCGAGGAACGAAAGGTCTTCCGTAAGCGCCTCGCAATATTCACGCAGCGCTTTATTTTCGGAACGCAACTGTTGCTTCTGGCGGCACTTCAAAAACGCCGCATCCAGTTCCGGCTTCTCGAATGGCTTGGTCAGGTAATCGAGAGCGCCTAACCGAATCGCTTCGACTACCGTGGTTACTTCATTCGAGCACGAGAGCATGATCACATTCAGAGTGCGATCAATCTGCATCAATTGGCGCAAAGTCTCTAGCCCGTCAATTTCGGGCATCAGTACGTCCAGGATAATAAAGTGCGGACGCAATCCCGCGCCGACTTTCTCGAGTGCTTCCTTGCCGCCCGGAACGGTTTCCACGTCGTAACCGTCCACTTCCAAAAGCGTCTGAAGATACTTGCGAATACTCGGTTCGTCGTCCACTACCAGAATTTTTTCTTTTTCGGCCATCGTATGTCCCTGGGAACGAACTGGTCCGTTCCAATACATCAATGCTTCGAGTTACTCGGTGTTAATGGGAAGCAAGAATGAAAATGAGCTTCCGCGTCCTAGTACGCTATCGACCCACACTTTCCCGCGATGAGCTTGAATCAAACGCTTTGTGATTGCCAGGCCCAGGCCCATCCCGGAAGACGATGGATCAACGCGCACGAACTCTTCAAAAATCTCCTGATGAAATTCCGCAGCTATTCCTCCGCCCGTATCCGCCACCGAAATTAGAACGCTGTTAGCGCGCACGCCTGTATCACGCCGGCGATCGGTGGAAGGAGACGCTTCCGAGACTCGGCGCTCCCAGAAATGCGGCTCGGCAACCATCGTAACCGACCCTTCCGGCGGCGTGTGCTTCAGAGCGTTATCCAGCAAGTTGGCCACGCATTGTTGCACTTTTTGATAATCGAATTTAAAAGACGGCAAGTCCGGATGGATTTTTATGTCCAGATGCACTTTCGCGCGCTGAAAAGCGTCTTGCCAGCGGCAGGTAAGGTCATTGATGCAATCGCGCAAATCGTTTTCGCGTAACTGCAACACCAATTTTCCGCTTTCAAGCGCCGAATAATTCAGGAACATGGAAACCAGGCGCACCAAACGGTCGCAGCTTTCTTTCGATTCCTGCAGCATGTCACGTTGGCGATCTGTGAGCTTTCCCAGCGAACCCGATAGCAAAAGATCGTAATAGCCCTTCATAACCGCCAGAGGAGTTTTCAACTCGTGCGCGGCCGACGCGAGAAAAACTGTTTTCTGCCGGTTCACTTCTTGAAGCCGCAAGTACGCCGCGAGAAGATTTCGATAGGTAATCTCCCGCTCTTGCATCAGCTCTTGCACCGTCTGGCGCATCTCAGCTTCGTTGGCCAGCGACTGCGGCGCGCTTGGTTCCACGTAAACGACAAGCCAGTCTGGTTCCGGGAGCCAGCGAACTCTTGCGCGGCTCTTTCCCGTCGGCGAATCTACCTGCAGATTTACTTCCTGTTCGCCGCTTTCCAACTGGTCCACGATGCCTTTGCGATCGGCATGCAAAATGTCTTTGAAGAGATTCAACTCGGCCTTGGACGATGCTCCGTTGGAGCTGAGTTGATCTTGGGCATGCAGGTTGGTGAACAAGATTCGGCCCGCTCGGTCGGCGACCACCAATGGACGGTCAAAGGCGTCTAACAGACTAGCGACCAGGTGAAATACCTGCTGACCGGTAGCCTGCGGGTCCGCTATGAGGCTATTCGTCAAATTCCCCTCCCCGGGGACTTGTCACAGGGCGCAGACACCATTCTTGAGTTCTCGCTAGGGCGAAGGGAACCGCGCTCAAGGAGACTCATGCTCGCAAAGCCTCTGAATGGAGTCAATGGTAAATACGTCCTAGTTTGCGCTATGCTCTTGCATAAAACTGGAAATCTACTGGAGCATATTCGCCCAATTGACTTTTAGTCATAGCTTCCACGGATTTCACGTATTTGTAATCGACTGATAATGTGTGATTTAAGTTTTGGCTTGCTGACTGCAGGAAGTTGCATTCAAATTGCGTACTAGTGTGAGTACTAAAACTGGAGTACTAATGGGCGTGTCGGAAAACGTTCTTCACCACAAAGTAAGCATGACTCCTCTGTATGAAGAGCGCAGGCGTTTTCAGCGAATTCATCTGCAGGTGCCCATGTTCATTCGCGGAAGAGATGCGCATGACGAGCAGTTCCTCGAACTGGCCAAGACTTTGGATGTCAGTGGTTTAGGGGCTTTTGTTACTTGCCCCCGCTCGTTAGCTTTGAACGAGATTATCACCCTCACGATCCCGGCGCCCTCAATTACATCTTCTGGCTTGGTCCCCGCAGGCATGCCGCCTATCCAAGCGCGAGTGAAAAGGCAGCAGCAAGCCGGAGATGTTTACCTGGTTGGCGTCGAGTTTCTGAAGCCGATTGGCTAAACATTTTCCGCAAGGTTTTTCCACATCACGCCGCTTTTTCCACAGGTCCCCCGTTGGCAGTTATGACTTCGTGTTGCCACAAAGTGGAATCCATTTGCACGCTGCTGCCGCCTACGCCCTCAATTCGCCATTGACGTTCCGCGGAAACCGTGTAATTTTCCTTCTGGCAGCAACTTACGCGGCTTTTTTGGATCCGTATTCTTTTCAGAGATTGGACTGTCCCTTGCTGTAAGTCCTCTGCCCCCGCAGTGGCCCCTTAGCTTAGGGAAGCTAGAACTTTTTCCGGAACCCATTGATGCCCCAGCCCGAATCCTTGGCTCCACAGCCTTCTGCGGAAGACTCTTATCTTGAGGTTCTCGCCGAGACCCTGGAAGGTCTCGAGGACTCCGCCCGCGGTCAATTTTTACGCCAGTTTTTCCGCACGATTGCGCGCATCGATCTCTCCGACGCACTTGCCAACGAATACTGGGAACGAATTCTAATTCGTCGCCGCGAACTGGCTGAAAGCATCGGCAAAAAAATTTCGTTGAAGACGGCGATGGTCGACGTTCTGGCTTCCACCAGTTTCCTGCGTGTCCCCATCCTGATGGAGTACGAAGAATTCAAAAAGCTTCAAATCAACGCGGCCACCGACCCGCTGACCGGCCTCTACAATCGCCGGCTCTTCGACGAATACTGCGACAAGGAATTGAATCGCGCGAAACGTTACGGGCACCAGCTCGCCGTAGTAATCCTTGACGTCCACAAGCTCAAGGAAGTGAATGATCGCCACGGTCATTTGCAGGGCGACCAGATATTGCAGCTCGCCGCAGCTACTCTGCGGAAAACATTACGCGCATCGGACTTCGCCTTTCGCATCGGCGGAGACGAGTTCGCGCTGCTCTTGCCGCAGACAGATTCGGAGCAGGCCAACACGCTTTGCCGCCGCGTCCGCACTCAATATGAGGGCGACATTCACTCGCTGAAACTGGATCCCAGCGTCACTCTGGACTTCGGTATTGCCGTGCTACCGGTGGATGGCGAACAGAAAAGTGAATTGATGAGTACTGCGGATGAGCGTCTCTACCAACTGAAGAATGCCGGACGTATCGCGTCGCGCTTGACCCCGCCAGCATCTCCTCCAGCGCCAGAGAGCGCCCGCGAGGAGCGTTCGTGGAGAGGCCAGGAAAGTGGCGACACGCCTCCGGAAAGTGCTCCGAAGGCGCGATCCGAAGAACCTTTGCCAATGCGCGGGCGTGTCGTGCGGTCCCCTGCCGATTCGGCGTCGCCACAAGACGCTTCTGCGCAGCTCCAGCAGCAGGATCGACCGATTGAACCTCAGCCGCCGCAATCGGCAGGTTCGGGACCCGGACAACCCCAGAAGACCGTTCCGATTTCCACTTCTCCATCGCGCGACGAAAAGCGCAAATGGGAACGAGTATCGCTCGCTGGGACCAAAGCGTACGCAATGTTCAGTGAAACTGATAAGAGAACGGCGATTTTGGTCGACTTAAGCTACGGCGGCGTCGCGCTGCTACTGGAAAAAGGAGGAGAACTGCCAAAACAATTCAGCGCAATTCTGCACGTCCCCATTTTGCCGCCTGTGCGCGTTATCCTCCGCCAGGCCTACATTCAGCGGCTGGATGGCGGCCGTATACGCGCTGGATGTTCTTTCGTTTCTTAAGCAATTATAAGGGCTTTTGCCGCAACCGCGTCGCTCCCCGAGCATCTAACCCCTCGTTGCAATTCAGCATAGATGCAATATAATTGAGCTTTACCGCTGACCTAGCGACGCGATTGTGTGTTTCGTTTCACTCGGTTGCGCAGACCGGTCAGCAACAGGAGCATCCCATGAAAGAAGGAATCCATCCCGATTATCATGCCGTAAAGGTGCATTGCGCCTGCGGCAATACGTTCGACACGCGCTCGACCATCAAGGGCAACATGATCCGCGTGGAAATTTGCTCGAACTGCCACCCATTCTTCACCGGCAAGCAAAAATTGATCGATACCGCCGGTCGCGTGGAGCGGTTCCAGAAAAAGTATGCGGACAAAGCGGCTTCCCTAAAAAAGTAGTTGCCACTTTTTCTCGACTCGAATCTCGAAAATCAAGAGCCCTCGGACGAAAGTTCCGAGGGCTTTTTTATCACCGGACTGAATTGACAGCTGTGCGGTGTACAATGCTCGCAGAAAATGGCCACGCAATTATTTCCATCATCTGAACCGCCGATTGGATCGCAGGTGGAAACCGCAGCGCCCCGGGTAACCTTACGCAACTATTTCGCTCACCCGTTCGATTCCGCCATTGCGGCGGCCCGGACCTGCTACTCGCCGCGCTTGATCGGTCCCGAAGAAATCACCGACAAGCAGCGTGTGAATATCGGCTCCGCCACTTACTACGGTGGCCACCACACCGTATTCCAGCACGCTCATTTCGAGTTCGGCCTGGAAAATATCAGCCGGCAGTTTGTGTGGTCTTTCCTTCACGCGCATCCCTTTTACAACTCGGAGCAGCAAAGCCAGCGCTACGTGCGTCTGGATCGCCCGCAAGCCTACGTGCCTGCTGAGAGCGCTACCTTCGGCCCGGCCGAGCGCTCGATTTACGAGAAAGCTGTCGCCCGCGCCTGGGACTCTTATCGAGACCTTACCCGCGTGCTGCAGCCCACCGCTCGCGGAATTCTCGCGGATATCTGGCACGTCAGTCCGATGTCGCATCCCAAGCGCGTGCAAAAAGTGGATCGGCAGGCGGAAAAACGCGCCATTGAAGTTGCGCGTTACGTTTTGCCGGTAGCCGCTTTCACCACCATGGTGCACACACTCTCGGGAATCGTTTTGCACCGGCTGTGGCGCATGCAGGCCGCCAGCGATACTCCATCCGAAGCGCGCCAGGTGATTGGAGAGATGCTCGCGCGCGTTCGCGAAGTGGATCCGCAGTTCTTCGATCGCTTCGATAACGCGCCCATGGACGAGCCGCCGGAGTGGCACGAACCTAAGCATGACGGAGACGCATTCGCTCGCGAGTTTGACGCAAAGCTGGCGGGGCTCACTTCCAGTCTCATCGATTATCCGCCGCATGCGATTCCTGTGATGGCTGACGCCTACCGCGCAGTGATGGGCTTGACTGTCGCGGACTGTCCCGACCCCGAAGCGCTGGACCGCATGCTAAATCCGGCGCGCAATTCGTACCGCCGCGAGACGCTCGACATCGGCGTGCATGCCCCTATGATGCGTGCGTTGCAGCATGCGAATTTTACTTTCGCGAAGAAAATCAGCCACACAGCCGACAGCCAGGACCAGCGCCACCGCATGGTCCCCGGTTCGCGCCCGCTGCTGACTCTGGCGGACACGCGCTCGCCGGATTACATCGTGCCCATGTTGATTCGCGATAACCCTCGCGCCATGGAAATCTACGAACGCGCCATGGAAGAAGCGTGGATTTCAAAGAACGCGTTACTAGATCGCGGTGTCCCGCTGGAATTCGCGCTGTACTTGTTGCCAAACGCAAAGACCATTCGACTGGTGGAGACTGGATCGCTTTTACACTTGCTGCACAAATGGACCATGCGTACTTGCTTCAACGCCCAGGAAGAAATCTATCAGGCGTCGATTGAAGAGGTGGAACAAGTTCGCAGGGTTCTCCCGCAGGTAACCCGATATATCGGCCCGCCTTGCCATCTTCGCGCTGGCATTTCCACCCCGATTTGCACGGAAGGCTCGCACTTCTGCGGCGTGAAAGTCTGGCTCGACTTCCCCAACATCCAACGTCGTATATGACGCGCCGCGGCAGTCTGGCGTATTACCTTACCGCCTGGATCTGCGGATGTTTCTTCATGAGCCTCGCCGTCTGGACCCGCGATCTCTTTGGCGCTTCACCCAACGATGCATTCTCGTCACGCTCCGTCTTCGGGCTGATCTTTTTTTATTTTTATGGCTTGGTTTTCGGCGCGATCGCCGCGTTACTCGGCGCGTTTCTCTTAAGGCGCGTGATGGCCGCGCTCAAATGCCTCACCGCAGGCCACTGGGCTGCGGTCGGAGCAATATTAGCGCCCGTTCTTATCGCAATTTTAGGACTGTGGGGAAAGCGTATGGGCACCGAAGGCCAAGGCGGGTTGCGCCTGTTGAGACTTCTTACCTACGGACCAACGACCGTCTTCGAAGCAGGATGGTGGGTCCCCATCCCGGCCGGCGCGGCTACCGCATACTTGCTATGCCGGGTGCAGCGGGCGTTCGCTCCGCAAAAACCCCCGCAGAATTAGAACGTCGCCAAAATGTCTAGTCACGATAAAACTAGCGCTTCAGGATTCGCGTGGAGTTCGGCGAGACAAGTTCATAGCGAATCCCACGCCAGCGGATGCGTTTGGAAATCAATGACGTTAGAAAATTCCAGGCGAATAGGAATGGAACAATAGGAGCAAGAAAAACGCAGGCCATGCTTGTTTCCTGCAACTTCCCTTTCCACTCCGGGATCGCTTCGTTGATCGCAACAATTCTCAGCGCCCCCTTCATCGCGGCGAGCAACGGTACCGCGAGCGCAACCAGCACCAGTTGGCCCCAGGGATCCCCATCGACCATGCAGTAGAGAATCACAAATGCGGCATACAGCGTCGTGAGGGCGTATGCCAGATTCATAAGTCCACCGACCAGCCATCTACGATGCGAATACACTCTCGTAATCAACAGCTGCCGGTTCGTGAATTCAAAAAGTTCAGACCAGGTCCACGGATGCAAAGTAGCAGCGAAACATTCGGAGCAAAAAACGATTGGCCTATTAGCCTGCTGCAAAGCGGAGGTTAATGCGAAGTCGTCGCTGACCGCGCCTTTCCATGCTTCCAACACGTGCACGTCATCAAAAGTTTTGCGCCGGATCGCCGTGGCGCCTCCCCAACAAAAGTTTCCGCTGGGCTTTCCCAACAGCGTGGCCACCGCGGCGTTCCATGCGGACGCCAGGGCGCTTGCCAGAGAACCGCCTGCTGTTCCACTCGGAAAAATCCAGCGATAACCGGTTGTTGCCCCGATTCGTACATCTTGAAGGGGTGCAATCAGCTTGGTTAGCCAACCGCGTGAAAGCCGAACGTCCGAGTCGGTGAATACGAGTACTTCAAATTTTTCCGGCAGTCCTTCCACCGTTCGCTGGAGGTTGAATACTTTCTCGCCGCAATCTTCGGGGGGTCCGGCGATCAGTATATGTACCGGACGCTGGCTCGCAGCTTTCACCCGTTCGATTATTTTCACCGCCGGATCCAGACTTGTTGCCAACGCAAAATAAATTTCGTAGTTTGGATAATCGAAACGCGTGAGCGCCAGCAGATTTTCTTCCAAGCCGCGCTCGCTTCCTTTGCAGGGACAAATCAAAGCAGCTTGCGGAGTGTAAAAGCCCGCATGCGAGGTAAGCCGCTGCCTCACCATGGTCACCCAGGTAAATCCCTTCCAAAGGGAATACACCCCTAGAGTGATCTGCAAAATTACGACAACGTAGAAGGCTTCTAACACAATCGCGAGAATAGCAAAAATAGGTTGCCGGCGCGTGACTTCGCCGATTGACTTGTTCGAATCCGCAACGATAGAATCCCCTCAGCTTTCAAGCTTTCCAGCTTTCAAGCTTTCCAGCCACATCCAAATTGGAGGTCATCTCGTGTCCACGTCCGCACAGCCCATAAACGAAGCGAAGCTTCACGAATTCATGATGAAAGCCGTGGGAGAAATGGGAGCAGCCATGAATGCAGCTCTCATACTCGTCGGCGACAAACTCGGAATTTACAAAGCCATGGCCGGTTCGGGGCCCATGACCTCGGAAGAAATCGCCGCCAAGACCAAAACGCACGAGCGTTACGTCCGCGAGTGGCTCGCAGCACAAAGCGCCGGCGGCTTCATCAGCTACGACTCTTCCACAAAGCGCTATACGCTGCCACCCGAACAAGCACTCGCCCTGGCGGACGAAAACAGTCCTGCCTTTCTCCCAGGCTTTTTCGAAATAGTCTCCGCCTGCATAAAGGACGAACCAAAAGTCACGGAAGCTTTTCGAACCGGTAAAGGACTTGGTTGGCATGAACACGATCATTGCCTGTTCGCCGGCACCGAGCGTTTCTTCCGGCCAAACTATCGCGCTCATCTGATCGCCGGATGGATTCCGGCGCTGGGCGATGTCGAAAGCAAATTGAAAGCCGGCGCAAAAGTGGCAGACGTGGGATGCGGCCTCGGCACTTCCACAATATTGATGGCGCAGGCCTATCCGAAATCCACGTTCGTTGGATTCGATTACCATCCTGCATCGATCCAGATGGCGCGGGAGGCTGCCACAAAAGCAGGCGTTTCCAACCGAGTTAAATTCGAAGTTGCTTCTGCAAAAGAATTTCCGGGCGAAGGCTATCAGCTCGTCGCGTTTTTCGATTGCCTGCACGACATGGGCGATCCCGAAGGCGCCGCACGCCATGTGCGCAAGACCCTCGATCCCGGCGGCGCATGGATGATCGTCGAACCCTTCGCCAACGACAAGCTGGAAGATAATTTGAATCCCATCGGCCGCATTTTCTATGCCGCTTCCACTATGTTGTGCACCCCCGCTTCGCTTTCGCAGGAAGTGGGACTCGGTTTGGGAGCGCAAGCGGGCGAGGCGCGTCTGTCAAAAATCCTGAAGAATGCCGGGTTCAGTCACGTCCGACGCGCAGCAGAGACGCCATTCAATATCGTGCTGGAGGCCCGGCCGTAGCTCGCGGTCGAAATCAATTCCCGCGGCGTCGGGCAAAAACCTTGTGTAGAACGCGGTCAGCGGCCGTATTTAGTTCAAGCTGAAACTTTCCCGCCGCACGCCGGGCCTGATCCATTAGAGACGGATCGAGTAATAGCGCGGTGCGATCGACGAACGGACCGGATGCTACAGCGCGAGTTGTCCGTCCGGCTTGCCGTCTCGGTTCTCGCTGTGTCAACGTCTCGTAAAGCTCCAGGTCGTGCCAGAATTCCTGGGCGTCCTCATCGCTCCAAAGTAGGGCTTGCCCGAGCGCCACAAAAAACTCTTCGCGGAAAAGATCGAGCAATGGAATGGCAAGATCCAGACTAGACTTTTTCGCGGGCTTGGCCTTCGCTCCCTTCCGGCCTTTCTTGGTCTTTTTGATTTTCCTGGTGGCACGCTTCGGCTCGCGAACGTTCACCCGAACTTTCAATCGCGCTGGTAAAACGTCTGCGGTACGCAACACCATAGCGAGAATTGCTTCCCGACGGATCGTTTCGAGTTGTTCGTAGTAGTGCGAGGGTTGGTCTGCTCGTCCCGGCCGACGGTTTTCGGCTGCGTAGACATCGAGGAACCGTGGAACCATCTCGTTATGATCGAGCGTGGCCAGCAAAAGCGTCGCGGCTTCCCGCGCGCGCACCACAAGTTCTCTTGGACGGTAGGGCATTCGGAAGTTTCTAGCTGTACGCGATTGCGCTTCGCGCCGCAATAGGAAAGCCAAAGTGTGCGCTAAAAGGAAAAGGCCCGGGAATTCCTTCCCGGGCCTCAGGGGGCTGCCTTTTATCCAAATTTCTAGCTTCGGTTTTAGTGGATCGGACCCGCCGGACCAATCGCCGGCAGCTCATCGCCACCGGTAATGGGCCGCACAGGCTTTTTCTCGAACTTGCCGAGCGCAATTTCCAGCGCTTGCTCCGCGGTACGCACGAAGTGGATTTTCACATCGCCCAACATCTCGGGCGGCAAATCCTCCAGCACGTTCGGCTCGTTCTCCGACGGAAGAATTACTTCGCGGATGCCTGCGCGTTTTGCGCCCAGCACCTTCTCTTTAATTCCGCCCACCGGAAGCACGATGCCTGAAAGTGAAATTTCTCCGGTCATGGCCACACGCGGCCGAATCGCTCGTCCACTTAATAGGCTGACCAGCGCCGTGACCATCGCCACGCCCGCCGACGGCCCATCCTTCGGAATCGCGCCCGAGGGAACGTGCACATGCAAGTCGAGCTTGCGGAAGAAATCCGGATCGATGCCGTAACGCTCGGAGTTGGATCGCACCCAACTGAGCGCCGCTCGCATCGATTCCTGCATCACCTCGCCCAGATGCCCGGTCATGGTGAACTGCTTCCCACCCCGCGCCTTGCTGGCTTCGATGAAGACGATGTCTCCTCCCGCAGGAGTCCAGACCAGGCCCACCGAAACTCCCGGTTTCGTGACGCGCTCTTCCACTTCCTTTTCTATTCTGACTTTCTGTATCCCGAGCGCTTCACGAACCACTTCCGGAGTAACGATATGCTTTTCTGTCTTACCCTCGGCGATCCGCCGGGCTTGCTTGCGCACGAGCGTTGCAATTTCGCGCTCGAGGTTTCGCACGCCGGCTTCGCGCGTGTAGTGGGCGATCAAGTCGTGAATCGCTTCGTCCGTGAACTCAATCTGCTCGCCCAACACGATGCCATGTTCCTTGGTCTGTCGCGGAATCAGGAAGCGTTTTGCGATACCGATCTTCTCTTCTTCCGTGTATCCCGCGAGCTCGATAATTTCCATGCGGTCTCGCAGCGGCTCTGGAATCGGATCCATCCAGTTGGCTGTGGCCACAAAGAGAACCTTCGATAGATCGAACGGAGTGTCGAGGTAGTGATCGCGGAACGAAGAATTCTGTTCCGGATCGAGCACCTCCATCAACGCCGCCGAAGGGTCGCCGCGGAAATCGCGTCCGAGCTTATCCACCTCGTCCAGCATGAATACCGGGTCCAGGGTCTCGGCTCGGCGAATTCCCTGGATAATTTGCCCAGGTAGAGCGCCGATGTACGTACGCCGGTGCCCGCGGATTTCAGCTTCGTCATGCATTCCGCCGAGCGATATGCGTACGAACTTGCGTCCCATGGCTCGCGCAATCGACTTTCCAAGCGAAGTTTTTCCCACGCCTGGAGGCCCTAGGAAGCAAAGGATCGGACCCTTCATTCCCGGCTGCAGTTTCTTTACCGCGAGGTAATCCAGAATGCGCTCTTTTACCTTGGCGAGATCGTAGTGATCCTCGTCCAGGATTTCTTGTGCCTTCGAAATGTCGATGTCTTCCGTTCCGGAGGTTTTGTTCCACGGCAGCGCGGTCATCCATTCCAGGTATGTCCTCGCCACCATGTACTCCGCCGAAGCAGGAGTCATCTTCGCGAGACGTTTCAACTCGCGGTCACATTCTTTCTTGGCCTCGGCGGTCATTCCCGATTCTTCGACCTTCTTGCGAAGCTCTTCAATCTCCGCCTGAGCGTCGTCGGATTCGCCGAGTTCCTTCTGAATTGCCTTCATTTGTTCGCGAAGCAGAAACTCGCGCTGCGTCTGGTTCACCTGCTCTTGAACCTGCTCGTGAATCTTGTTGCGCAGGTCGAGCACTTCGCGTTCTTTAGTTAGCTCGTTGATCAACGTTTCGAGCCGCTTTTTCACGCTGAAGGTTTCCAACAACTCTTGCCGAACCATCGTGCTCAGCGACGGCAAGGTGAACGCCACAAAATCCGACAAACGTTCCGGCGAAGGTTGATTCATCACTTCGGTCTGAAGATCGTCGGATAGTTGCGGTGAACGCGTCACCACCTCGCGGAACAGTTCTTGCACGTTCCGCTCGAGCGCGGTCAATTCCGCATCGCGCTGATTTTCGAGGTCGGGCTGTGCTTCCACACGGCCGCGCAAGAATGGCTTCAACGAAACCACTTCAAGCACGCGTATACGTTCCAGCCCTTCCAGGAATGCCACGATGTTCCCATTGGGCATCCGCACCATCTTATGAACCCTCGCGAGCGTACCCACGCTGTGCAAGTCCGCACCGGTGGGAACCTCAATGCGCGGATCCAGTTGCGCCACCACACCCAGCAACTTCTCGGGCCCCTCCAGCGAATTCAAAAGCGCCAAAGAGCTCTCCCGCCCCACTGGCAGCGGCATAACCGCGCCTGGGAACAGGACGGTATCGCGCACAGGCAAAATCGCGAGTTGTTCTGGGATAACTCTATTTGTCTTACTCACCTGATCCCCCTTGTATACCAACCGCTCCTCCCAAATTTCCTACTTACAAAAATGTTAGATGCACCGGACGCAGAAAAGGTCCGCGGTGAATTAGTTGGATACTGTAAAGTATCTTGATACTATCACACTAAGGCTTTGAACTCAAGCCCTCCGGAAATACCATCTTGGTCTACCCGTAAGCATAAGATAATACTTAACTTGCTTGATTGTCTGCAGATAGAGACTTTAGGAGTTTAATGGCTTCTTCGCGGGTGTGAATCAGCTCGTTTAGCTGAGCTTCCTCGACTGAATCCAGAATCTGCTTGAATGAGGGCCCCGGCTTAAGCCCCATAGCTACCAAGTCATCCCCGGTCAAGAGTCTGGCTGGCCGAATCCGTTCTGCAGGGGTTTCCCGGACAAACTTCCGCACGAAGTCGTAATTGTCGAGCATTCGGTGGCTGGAAAGGCAATCCAAGCGGTGCAGTTCCAGGTGCTCGTCGAACCGATTCAACCGCGCGAATCGCTTCAGAGTGGATGGCTTCATCTGCGGCACATCCTTAAACTTCATGTGATTCGCCACCAGCGCCGTGACCTGCGTCGTGTCTTCGTTCGAAAAACGCAGCCGGCGGCAGATTTCTTCCGCCATGCGCACACCCACCTCCACGTGGCCGTCAAAACGAATCCTATCGCCCGTTTGCAAAATAGGCTTGAACGTCGCCGGCTTTCCAACATCATGCAAAAGCACGCCCCACGCGAGCGTCGCTGGGCATCCGGCGGGAAGCAGCTGCAGCATCAGCAGCGTGTGAATCCACACGTCCCCTTCCGGATGATATTGCGGAGGCTGCTCCACACCCTTCATGCGCGCAATTTCCGGAAGAATCTCTGGCAGCAGCTTGGTTTCATCCAGCAGCTCGAATCCCTGGCGTGCCGCGCCTTCCGTAAGAAGTTTGGTCAATTCGTCGCGAAGCCGCTCCGGCGAAACCCGTTTAATTTCCGGTGCTAGTTTCTGAATGGCACGAAACGTTTTGGTTTCGATCGCATAATGCAGCCGCGCCGCAAAACGAACCGCCCTTACGAGCCGCAGTTTATCTTCCGTGAATCGTTCTTCCGGATCACCAATCGCTCGAATAATTCCAGCGCGTAAGTCTTCACGCCCTCCGACGAAATCCAGCACTTCTTTCGTCTCCGGATCCATCAGCAGCGCGTTGATCGTAAAATCGCGCCGCTTCACATCTTCCCGCGCTGTTTTCGAAAACACCACGTTGTCGGGATGGCGACCGTCCGAGTAACCCACGTCGGAACGAAACGTGGCAACTTCAACCGTCAGAATCGGCCCGTCTTCACTGGCTCCCGGCTCCCCCACGAGCATCACTCCGAACTTTGCCCCTACTTCCAACACTACGAAGGACTCCGAAAACAATTCACGGATTCGATCGGGCGTCGCGTCCGTCGCCACATCGTAGTCCGCCGGTTCGCGTCCAAGAAGGATGTCGCGCACGCACCCGCCCACAAAATAAGCCTGCTGCCCAGCATCTCTCAGAATTCGGCAAATGCGTTCGGCGAGAACTCGCTGTTCCATATCGCAATTATGAGCGAAATCCTTTGCAGTTGGTAGCTGTTGAGGTTTGTCAGTTCTATCTTGCCTCTGAAAAGAGGCACGATGGAACGCTTCCAACGATCTAGCGAATTCCCACCTGGCCGCGCACGCTATCAATCAATTTGTTCGAATCGTAGCCGATGCCAGCCTTGAAGACCGTTTCCACATTTTCTATCTCATCGATGTTCTTTGAAAGATCGCCCTTTATCAAGACGAGGTCTGCCTGCTTGCCGGCTGCTAGCGTTCCAATTCGATCCTGCCGGCCGAGATATATCGCACCGTTTTCCGTGGCGATCTGAATAGCTTGCACCGGAGTGAATCCTGCTTCAACCAGCAGCTCTATTTCGCGTTGATCGCCAAATCCCGGCAGCACACCGCCATTTCCCGTTGGGTCGGGACCGCAAAGCAACAATCCTCCTGCCTTTGCGAACGCCACTTCAAAATCCATCTCTTTGCGCAGTAGCGCCGGGTCCAGGCTCGAGTACGCGCGAGCAGTTAGGTAGCTTTGCGCCGATTCTGCCGACATCGCATCCAGGGTACGGCTCTGTAATTTCGGCCGCCCCGGCACACCGGCTTCAAAAACGGGCAGAGTCGAAGTCACTGCCACGTGATGTGACACGAGATTGTGAATCAACTCCTGCACCTGCGGTCCATTCACATCTTGCTTCGCCCAAGCCGCGCTCCCTCCTGACGGGCATACATCCACTTTCTTATCCGCCACGAACTCGGTATCCGCAAACACCGGCCCGTGTTCCAAATCGTCGATCCCCAGCGCCACGGCTTCCGGCCAGGTCACGGAACAAAGATGTCCCGTCAATTTCATTTTGTGCGCATGCGCTTCCTGAATCGCCACGCTCAGCTCCTCGCGCGTGATGTTCATATACGCTTTGTACGACGTCATTCCTTCGGCCGCCCAGTAATCCACCATGCGTTTGGCGTCGTCCGGTCCGGTCAATTCATGCATCTGCGCAAATCGCGTTGGCGCGCCTTCCAGGTAAGGCGCCGTCGCATCAATGCTTGGCCCCGGCATCAAATTTGCGTCGATTCGGCTCTTAACTTTCAGGTCCGTGTACGGTTCCAAACTCCCAGTCGTGCGCATGGTAGTCACGCCCGCTGCAAGATAAAGTCGCGGCGCGGTGTACGGAATCTCCGCGATAAATAATCCCGGCTCGCCAATTCTTCCGCCGGCAAATTGCACCGAGATCGAATCCGTATAATAGAGATGGTTGTGCATTCCAACGATGCCAGGGATGACCGTATAGCCGGAGCGGTCCAAAACCTGCGCACCCTGTGGGTTTTGCGCTGACGCTGCCGGCCCGATCGACTGTATCTTGCCGTTCGCGATCACCACCGACTGGTCTTCCTTAGGCGCGGTACCCGTCCCATCGATCACGCGCACATGATTCAGAACCACCAACGGAGCATCGACGCTGACGAACTCGGCGACATCAGATGATTTCTGAGCTTGTGCAATGCTGATCGTGGTAACGAACAACCCTACCAAAAATAGAAAACGCATCTATGCACCTCGCAAATCTCCACAACTACAAGTTGTGGCACCGCTAAGCTGTCACACGAAGAACCAGGGCGGTAATGTCATCATGTTGCCGCGCATAACCGGCAAAATTGTTTACGTCCGTCATCACGCGCGAAAGAACTTCTGCAGCGCTTCCCGAGGTCGTATTCAAACCGGCCAGAAGCCGCTCCTCGCGAAACTCTTCGCCCGTCTCGTTCACCGCTTCCACCACGCCATCGGTAAAAACGAACAGCAAATCGCCTGGCATCAGTTGCGTGCGGCCGGAAACGTACGGCAGCTCCTTATCGCTGAAAACCGGCAACCCCAGCGGCGGACCGCCAGTTGAAAGCCTTTCGATGGCTCCCGAAGCGCGCCTAAGGATCGGGTCATTGTGCCCGCAGTTCACGTAAATCATCTCGCGAGTTTCGAGATTAATCTCAGCGAGAAACGCTGTCGTGAACCGCAAGCCTTCCAAACTGTGCGCCCGCGCGTAGCTTTCGAGCCCCGCCACAATTTCACCCAGTGAAGCCGTAGTGGCCGCCAACGCTCGTAAGCCTGCCTGGAACGTCGCCATCAGCAGCGCTGCCGGCACACTTTTCCCCGCAACGTCGGCAACAGCGATCAGTAACGAAGGCTTGCTCGCGCCGGTTGCCGGCAACGGGCGCAAAAACGCATCGTAGTAATCGCCCGCGACTGTGTTCTGAGGCCGCGTTGCAAAAGCAATATCCATGCCGGGAATTTCCGGGGCACGCGCCGGCACCAGCCACTGCTGGATCTCGCGCGCGATTTCCAGATCGCGCTTCATGGTCACGCGATCGGCCAGCTCCAGCGCCAGGAGAATAAACAGAATGATTGCGCCAAGACCTTCAAAACCGGTATCGCCGCCATTCGAGTGCATCTGCGGATTGATCACGATCAAAACGAGCGCGACGATCAACAGGACCCGCCGAGCAGGCGAGAGTTTCATCAGCATCGCCTGAAACAGGCCCCACGCAGCGAACAAGAATCGTTTAAATCTCGACTTTTCGCGTCCGATGGCGTCCCAATCCACGTCCTTCGAATAAAGGCCGTAGCTGGATCGCGCTTCAGACTTAAATTCGCCCCAAAGCTGGCCCATTTTCAGGCCTTCCGTAACGCGAGCCCAGAAATCGCGCACGTTGCGAATGGCGCCTTTGGAGCGCTTGTCAGAATTGGGAGCTGCCGCCATGAGAACGAAACTATAGGACAGGAAACAGATTGCGGCAAATTTGTTTGGAACGAAGCGAGGTTACAAGGAAGAGGGAAATCTAACGGTGTTCGTCGCCATCATCGCGACTCTTAAGCGACCCACCCAATTGCACTTTCGAAAATCCGAAGCGATCGCGAAGGCTGTCAGTCGTCCGCGCCAGGCGCTCCAGTTTTTCCCGTCGCCCGGGATCGAGGAGTTCCATTTGACCCGAGCCGCTGGAGAATGAAGAAAGCTCCACCCCCACAAGCCTCAATTTTGCGCCGCCATCCCAGGCGCGCGAGAAAAGATCCCGAATCGCGTGCAAGAAGACCGAATCCAGGTCGGAAGGTTCCGCGAGTGTCTGACTGCGCGTGATAGTTGTAAACTTCGTGTCACGTAAGGTAGTCGAAACGGTGCGCGCGTGCAGGCCCGCATCGCGCAAACGCTTGGACGCCTTCTGGCAAAGATGGCTTAGCGTTGACTCCAGAATTTCCCGGTCGTTCGTGTCCTGGCCAAAAGTCTGATTGTGCGAAAGCGATTTCGGCTCCGCATCAACGAAAAACTCGTAGGAATCGATGCCGCGCGCCTTGCGAAACAGCGCTTGCCCCCACTCCCCGAATACTTCTTGCAGTTTTTCCAGCGAAATATTTTGCAGTTGCGCAATTGTTTCCACACCGAGATTTTTCAGCGCCGCCTCCGTCACTTTTCCGATTCCCGGAATCCTTCTCACCGACAACGGAGAGAGAAAAACAGCTTCGCTTCCCGGCGGAACCCAGACCAGCCCGCGAGGCTTAGCCTGTTCACTCGCAACTTTCGCAACCAAGCGCGTCGCCGCGAGCCCTCCCGAACACGGCAGCCCTGTCGTCCCAGTGATTTCGACCAAAAGTTTGTGCGCGGCGCCAAGCGACGGCCCATGCAGCCGTTCCGTCCCCGCCAAATCCAGATATGCTTCGTCGATCGAAGCCATCTCCACCGTCGGCGAATATTTCGCCAGCACGGCGGCCACGCGATCGCTCCACTGTCCATAAAGTTCATGATGCCCGTCAAGAAATACCGCATGCGGACAAAGCTTTGCCGCCGTGCGAAGCGCCATCGCCGAATGCACGCCGAACCGTCGCGCTTCATAGCTCGCCGAGGTCACCACCCCTCGCTGGTCGCGCTGCCCCCCAACGATCACCGCAAGCCCCACCAAGTCCGGACGCGCCAGCAGTTCCACAGAAACGAAAAACGCATCCATATCGATGTGGAGAATGGTCGCCGAAGAATCCGCCGCGGTGGGTGCCGGCGCATCATGCTTCGCGCGAAAATGGGCTAGCTTCGGCATTGCTAAATCGGGCGAAAGCCAGATTGTATGACAAAAGGTTGTCCGTTTCCGTGAAAGGTTCGGTCAGAGAGTTTCGTCAGACGCGATCTGCGGCGGCCACCCGTGGGATGCCAGCGAGGTCCTTCGTAAATGTGACGTTCGTCCAGCACTTCTGCTCCGCCAATATCGCGCGCACGTGTTCCGCTGAGTTGTAGCCAAGCTCTAAAACGAGGATTCCGCCACTTCGAAGCACACTCCCCGCTTCGTCGATCAGCCGGGCATAAAGCTCGACTCCGATCGGCCCGCCGAAAAGAGCCTCATGCGGCTCGTAATCGCGCACCTCGCGCTGCAATTGAACGCTCTCTTCCCGCCCAACGTACGGGGGGTTGCTGACAATCAGATCGAAACCCCGTGATTTTTTGCCGCTGCTAGCGACGTCGTCAGCCAATCCATCCAGTAAATTCGTCTGCAAAAAATGGATGCGATCGCCAACATTGTGGCGGGCCGCATTGCGCCGCGCCACTTCAAGAGCAGGCGCTGATATATCCGTCGCGAAAATCTCAGCGTGCGGCAATTCGTAAGCCAACGCGACCGCCAGGCAGCCCGAACCCGTTCCCACATCCGCAATGCGCAATTTCTCGCGCGGCAATCCAGAGTCGAGATGAATCTTAAACCCGCCAGGACCAAGCCGCGCCAACGCGACTTCCATAACGTGCTCGGTTTCCGGGCGCGGAATCAGCACCGCCGGCGTCACTTCAAATTCCAGTCCCCAAAATTCCTGCCTGCCGGTCAAATACTGTGTCGGTTCGCCCGCGGCTCGCCGCGAAATCAAACCCAAGTATTTTTCGGTGGCGGCGGCATCAAGCACGAATTCCGAGTGTGTGTAAAGCCAGGTCCGATCGCGTCCCAGCGCGTGCATCAAAAGAAGCTCGGTGGCCAACGTATGGGACGGCACATGCGCCGCGCGCAGCCGCGCCATTCCTTCTTTCAAAGCTGCGCGGATATCCAATGCAGAAATGTTTGAGCCTCTGTCTGGACTAGCCATGAGTCACCGCTAGGGGGGCTAAGCTTCCACGAGTTCTTGCTTCAGCCGCTCCGATTCATAGTGAGTGGAAAGCGCGTCAACAATCGGCCCGAGCTTCCCTTCCATCACTTGATCGAGCTGATGCAGCGTCAATCCGATGCGATGGTCGGTAACGCGGTTCTGCGGAAAATTGTAGGTCCGAATTTTTTCCGAGCGGTCGCCTGTTTTGATTTGCCCGCGACGCTCGGCAGCAATCGCTTCGTGCTGCTTGGCCTGTTCCTGTTCGTACAGCCGCGCACGCAACACGCGCATGGCTTTCGCGCGGTTCTTGATTTGCGATTTCTCGTCCTGCTGCGAAACCACCAGCCCGCTGGGAATATGTGTGATGCGCACAGCGGAATAAGTCGTGTTCACCGATTGCCCGCCAGGCCCCGACGAGCAAAATGTATCGATGCGCAAATCTTTTGCTTCAATCTTGATATCAATGTCGTCCGCTTCAGGCAGCACCGCGACAGTCGCAGCCGAAGTGTGGATGCGCCCTTGTTGCTCCGTCGCCGGAACGCGCTGCACGCGATGCACGCCGCTTTCATACTTCAGCTTCGAATAAACTTTGTTGCCTTGAATCGCGGCCACAATTTCTTTGGTTCCACCGATAGATGACGCGGAGCTTTCCAGAATTTCCACTTTCCAGTTCTGCGTTTCGGCGTAACGCGAATACATGCGGAAAAGTTCGCCGGCAAAAAGCGAAGCTTCATCTCCGCCAGTCCCTGCCCGGATTTCCACGATCACGTTCTTGTCGTCGTTCGGATCGCGCGGGAGCAGCAGGAATTTAAGTTCGCGCTCCACGATTTCGCTGCGCGCTTCCAGCTCGTGCTCTTCGTCATGCGCCATCTGCTTCATTTCTGTGTCGTCGGTTTCCACCAGCAGTTGCTTGGCGCCTTGCAATCCCTTTTGAATTTCTTTCCATTCGCGATATTTCGCCACCATCTCAGCCATTTCGGCGTGCGTCTTGGCAAGCTTCTGGAAACGCGCCGAGTCGTTGTGCACTTCGGGCGAGGAAAGCTGTTGTGTCAATTCTTCGTAACGGGACTCGATGTTATCGAGTTTTTCAAAAAGCGTTAAGTTCGCCATGGTCGTGCCTCATAAACAACGGGAACACAAAGTTTGTGGATGGAAAGCCGGGGAACAGCAGCGCTCCGGTCGGAGCGGAGAGAAAGCGCTAATAAAAGGAAGCGAACATTGCCGTTAATCCGAGTTAAGAATATCCATAATCATCTGCTTAGTCAAACGGCGTCTCTGAGGCACGCGTTCAACGCCGCACCAAAGCATCATTTCCGTAGTAATCTCTGGAGCATGCGCACCGTCGAAACTCTTCGAACACTGCTGCTCATTTCTCTCTGCCTGGTATTCGCGTCAGTTGCCGGCGCCCAATCCGACAAAAATCCGTCGCAAATCGTGATTACGCATGTGACCGTCATCAATCCCGGCACATCTTCTGTCCAGCCGGAATCCACAGTCGTCATCACCGGCGCTCGTATCACCGCTGTTTCCAACTCGATCAATTTTCAGTTGCCAAAGAATGCGCGAGTCATCGACGCTGGAGGCCAATATTTAATCCCCGGCCTATGGGATATGCACGTGCACTCGGCCTTCGGCGATTGGTTCCCCGGCGGACGCGACATTATCCTGCCCCTCTTCATTGCTAATGGCGTCACCGGCGTGCGCGACATGGGCGGAGACATCCCCGTGCTCTTCGCTTGGCGCAAACAGATCGCGGATGGACGAATAATCGGTCCGCGCATGGTCATCTCCGGTCCCATGCTCGATGGATATCTCCCGGACGGCAAAAGTTTGCGCTTCCCCAGTTCTATCGCGGTCACCACACCAGCCAGCGCCGTCGCTGCGGTCGATTCGCTCAAGGCCCAAGGAGCTGACTTTATCAAGGTGCAATCCGAAGTTCCCGACGATGCCTACCACGCCGCAGCCGCGGAAGCGCACAAACAAGGCCTGCCTTTCGTCGGCCATGTGCCAACCAAAGTGCATCTCGAGGAAACCGTCGCCGCCGGACAAAAAAGTATCGAGCACCTGATGGGAATCTTCGAAGCCTGTTCCGGCGAAGAGGACAAATTCATCAGCGGCAAAGGTGACCTGAAGCTGATGCTCACCTCTCACGACGAACAGAAGTGCGATGCCCTGGTCCGCTTGCTTGCAAAAAGTCAGACCTGGCAAGTTCCCACATTGGCATGGCAGCGCGGCGGCACTTTTCTCGATCAGCGCGATCTGAAACACCAGCCGCTCGACAAATACGTCCCGGCCTACTGGCGCGAGGTAACCTGGCGGCGCTTCACCGATGAAATGATGCCGGATCTTCTGAAGGATCCGCTCGCGTTGCGTCAGGAATATTTCGCGCGCAACCTGCAAATGGTCGGGAAGATGCACCGCGATGGAGTGCCATTCATGGCCGGCACCGATACCGCGCCCGGCGTTTACATCATGCCGGGATTCAGCTTGCACGATGAACTCGCTAATTTTGTCGAAGCTGGATTCACGCCCATGGAAGCGCTGCAGACAGCCACCAGCAACCCAGCGAAGTTTCTGGACGCCGAGACCAGCTTCGGTTCGATAGCGCCGGGCAAGACAGCCGATCTCGTTCTGCTGAGCGCGAACCCGCTCGATGACATCCACAACACACAAAAAATAAGCGCGGTAATCGCCAATGGCCGTCTTTTCGATCGCGCCGCCCTGGACCAAATATTGAAGCAGGTGGAAGCTTCCGCAAAACAACAAAAGTAAAAG
This sequence comes from Candidatus Acidiferrales bacterium, assembly GCA_049693615.1. Classification (GTDB taxonomy): domain Bacteria; phylum Acidobacteriota; class Terriglobia; order Acidiferrales; family UBA7541; genus Palsa-295. The sequence continues at coordinate 40,718 of JBAVQB010000031.1, forward strand.
GTGATCGTTCACGAACCAAATTTAGTGCCGACGCAAGACTCGCAGCCGCACTCGCCCTTTGCTGCAATCGCTTCGTGTACTACGATACGACCCTATCGATGAGTGCCGGTAATCCACCAACAAAGAATCACGCAAACGAAATGCTATGGGGCTTTTGGTATCCCGCGCTGCGAAGCGAGCAAGTGCGCGGTCGAAAGCTTGTCCGCGCGATGTTGCTCGACGTGCCGCTAGTGCTCGGCCGCGATGCTGCCGGTAAATCTTTCGCCCTGCGTGACGTTTGCCCCCACCGCGCGTTCCCTCTCTCCTTTGGCCAATTCGACGGTAAAACGGTTGAGTGCGCCTACCATGGATGGCGCTTCGAAGCCCACACCGGCCAATGCCAGGAGATCCCTTCGCTCACCCCCGATTCAAAATTAAAATGCGAACGCATTTACGCCGGAAGTTTTCCCTGCGAAGAACGCGACGGCTACCTCTGGTGTTTCATGAGCAATCCGGAAGGCCGAGCACCCGATGCCCTACCGCCAGCCGCGCCAGAATTGCCGACATTCAGCCCGCACTATCAAGTGGCGCATCTTTGGGCCGACTTACCGTGCGGTGTCGATCAAGCCATCATCGGTTTGATGGACCCGGCGCATGGCCCCTTCGTCCACCAAGCCTGGTGGTGGCGCAGCCGCCGCAGCATCCGCGAAAAACAAAAACAGTTCGAGCCCATTCCGAACGGTTTCCGCATGAGCCCGCACGCGCCCTCTGCGAACAGCGCGCCCTACAAAATCCTGAAACTGCTTACCGGCGAGCCTGCCACCACCATGATCGATTTCGTTCTGCCGAACCAGCGCTTCGAACAAATCCGCGCCGGTCGCTACTGGCTCTCCAGCCGCACTACGGTCACGCCGATTCGCAGCGATCTCTGCCGCCTGGATTTCTGCGCCGCCTGGAATATTCTTACCTGGTTCCCGGTCGTCTCCTTCATCATTCACGTTTTCGGCCCGCGATTCATCCGCCAGGATACCGAAGTGATCGAAAAGCAAGCGCTGGGGCTGAAGTACGAGGATCGCATGATGCTGGTAGATGATGCGGATCGCCAGGCGCGCTGGTATTTCGAATTGAAAGCCGCCTACCTGGAATCGCGCCGCACCGGCGCCCCCATGAAGAATCCGCTGGAAGGTCCCATCACACTGCGCTGGCGCTCGTAACCGTTACAAACACAGAAAAGAAAAAACTCGCTTCTTAGCGGTAAAAGATCTCAGCGGGCCAAGCTGCTGAGGAAGGGATAATGTTCCGCCGCACCCATAAAGAAAAGCATCGGGAAGGAAAGCCAGAATCCCACGCGCGATGCAAGAAAACTCCAGCGCGCCATCCGCGCGGCTTGCGGCGGCATCGGTGTTCCTTGCTCCGCGCTCGCGCGCGTCCACTCGATCAACCGCTTCTGCACGCGCCAAACCACGCCCCAGGCATTCAACAGCATCAGAAGTCCCAGCCCTCCGCCGACGCTGATACAAAGATGCGCGTTGGAAACGTCCGCTCCTCCGTTCAGATCTAGCACTAACCAAGAAGCCGCAATCACGACGATCGAAATCGAAATCGCGCGCACCCAAGGATTGTCAAAAATACCGTCGTGCGGAAGTTGCAGCGGATAGATCAGTGCGAATGCAACCAGCCAAACCAGTAGCCACCAGCCAAACCATTTCAGTGTGAGTGACGCGTCTCCCGCGTTGTGCGCATCCACACTAAGCAGATGAAAATAGTAACGAAGGCCCACCACCACCGTGACCAACGCTGACCATCGGAACCAAGCCATTGCACGCGACATCATCACCGGATAAATTTTGGCGCGCACCGGCGCGTCAAGCTGCTTCATCGTTGAAAAGCCGACTAAGTTGAAAAAATAGAGCAGTCCGATCCATATGATTCCGAAAATGAAATGCAGCCAGCGCAGAACAATAAGTTCGGCCGCGGCGCCTCCCTCCGGAAACGAAAAATGCGGCGTGAGGAGATGAAGGATCGTTGTAAGCGTCGAGAAATTCACGGATGACTCCGCCGAGCCAAATTTCAGTGGTTACGCTATCGGAAATTCACGGGGCAAGTCAATCGCGCATCGGCCTCAAATCAGTTCTTCAATCGCTTAGTTGCCCCAGCGCCCAGCGCGCGTGCTCGGCAATCACCGCATCATCGTCGCCGGCCAGACGTTCGAGCAAGCCGATCACCCGCCGATGTGCGCTCGAGCCCTGCTCCACACCCGAATTCCCGAGCGCGACACACGCATTGCGAACCATCCCGCGCCATTTCGCTCGCTTCACCGCGCTCCCGCGAAAAATTGCGCTGAATTCCTCTTGCGTTAACGCCGCGAGCCTTTCCAGTTCGGGCGCGAACAAAGATTCTTCCTGCCTCCCATTGCCGCAATCGCCTTTCGGCGGAAACTTTCGTGGCTGAAATGCCGCGCGTTGAGTGACCGGAGATTTACGATTCCACGGACACACATCCTGGCAAATATCGCAGCCGATCACCGCGCGTCCCATCGACGGTCGCAGCTCTTCCGGAATCGCTCCGCGCAACTCAATCGTTAAGTATGAAATGCAGCGCGTGGCATCGAGCACGTAAGGCGCAGGAAACGCTTGCGTGGGACAAGCATCCAAACACAACCGGCAATTTCCGCAGAGGTCCGGCGCCGGGCCTTCCCCAATCGGTATCGAAGGGTCCAGATCCAGAGTCGTGACGATTACTCCGAGAAATAGCCAGGACCCAATTTCTTCATTAATCAAACATGTGTTCTTGGCGAGCCATCCGAGCCCGGCGTATTTCGCCGCAATCCGTTCAATGATCGGCCCCGTATCCACATACGCTCGATCTTCAAATGGCTCCGCGAACTGCTCCCGCATGGCGGTAACAAACATGCCGAGTTTTTCGCGAAGCACTGCGTGATAGTCGTCACCCCAGGCATACCGCGAAATCCATCCGCGCGGCGCGGCATCGCCGCCGGTAACAGGCACTTCCGTTGAATAGGGATAAGCCGAATTGTAATTCAGCGCCATCACGATCAAACTTCGCGCCCCATCCAACACCAAACGTGGGTCGCCGCGCCGTGAGTCGCGCAGATAATTCATTTCCCCCGCGTAGCCAAGCGCCAACCATTCCGGCAAATACCCCAGTTCGTCAAATTTTCCGCTGAATGAATCCGCGGGCTGGTTCGCTGAATCCGTTGATCCCACCGGAATTGGCGCGATGCCACATAGGTCAAATCCAGCCGCCCGCGCCTGCTGGCAAACCCATCGCGTTTTTTCCGCGCTATTCATGGACTAATGTTTCATTATCGGCCCATTAATATCCTGCTGAACAGCGACTTTCCTCCATTGGCCTATCCCCGCTGCGACTGCTACAATGCCCGCCATGGCAGATTGGCGCCAAATTCAGGCTCGCATCCGCAAAGCCAAAAACAGTCCGGACGCTCACGCCAAGCTTTCCGAGCTTTACCAGCGCACGCGCGACGCCATGGTCGCCTGGGAACTCGCCTTAATCCAGGAAAAGGCCGAGCTCAAAGACGACGCCGTGAAGTGGTACACCATCGCCGCCGAACGCTTCCGTCGAGCTGAGTGGAAGAAGAAAGCCGAGGAAGCTTTGACTAGATTGGGCGCCGCGCTCCCTGTAGCCAATGAAATGGCCATGAACGCGGAAGGTAGCGCCGAAGAGCCACGCCTCATGACTGCCTCAGAGTTGCCGGAAGAAAAAACGGAGCCGTTGGCCCTCGGGGAAATTTCCGAGCCGGCTGAGGGATCGCGTCCTTCGGATGCCGCTGAAGCCTCGCCAGCCGGTGCTCCTGAATCCGGCGACGCAGAAAAAAAGAAGCGTCGCCGTGGACGTCGCGGCGGCCGAGGACGCCGGCGTAAAGGCGCAGCACCCGCGTCAGGCCTTCCATCACAAGCTTTTGCTGAACCCGCTCCATCGCAATCCGCGACTCCGCAACAGTCGCGCCCGCCCGCACCAGCAAGGCAGCAATCTTCTAGGACCGCGTCGCCTCGTACCGAATCTTTCGAACGTGCGCCGGTCCCTTTCGCGCCGCAGTCCAGCTCGTTTGAAGCTCCCGAGGCGCCGCGAGCGGAGCAAGCTGCGCCAATGCTCCCATCCGAGCGCACTGCCCACGGACGTGCAGGCGACCCGGCCCTAGCTTCGCGCATGTCGCATCTCGAATCGATGCTGCGCCGCCTGGTTGCCAGCCCTCTGCATCGTCTCGACACGGAAGAAGCACCCGCCGGCCCCGGCGTGTTCCTGCTCTCCGATTCCGATCAGATTACTTCCTATTATGTGGAAGCCTGCCAGACACTACGCGTCGGCGTTGGAAACCTGGCTCGTGGTCTGCGTGGCAGCGCCGGCAAAACCACGCGCGGCACCCGCACTTCATTCGATAGCGGTCTGAAGGCTAAACTTGCCGAACATTTGGGAATCACCGAAGCAAAGGTTTCCCAGTACCTGAAGGACCACTGCGTAGTCCGCTGGATTCAGCTCGACGACGACGCCCCGCACCTGGCCCATTTCGCCATCGGCGTCCTGCGTACCCCCCTCAACCTCGATTAATTCATGCATTCCTTAGTACTTAGCCCTCCCATTGAGTCCCCTCCAGCGCCGTTCAACCCTCCAATTGCACCTTTGGATGCACCCTCCTAGACCTTCCCTCGCATTCCGGGCAAACTTTGGTACGGTAACAAGTTACGGGTGTGGCTCACCCGTTGGGGTCGTTGGGCATTACGGGGTTTCGCCACTTAATCATAGACTCTGTCATCAAAAGGAAAGGTGGAGGATTATGCCGAAAACAGTAGGCAATCAACTTTGGAAATCGTTCGATTGGGCGCTGTGTAAAACAGCGGGGGTAACCTTCGACACGATTCAATTTTTTAATAAGTTCAACCCGAATCCTTCCTTCATTCCCAAGTGGTCTGATAAGCCGATGCTGAAATCATGGGAGAAGTCCAAGCCCACGCTCGGCTGGCCACGCACCACCGACTCACTGTGCCCTTCTTGCGTGCACGAAGCGCGCGAAGCGATCATGAGCGGCTCAAAAGATTGGACCGACCTGGTACACGAAAAGGTCGGCGAGATTAAAGCTCAAATCATTGAGCGCGATGGCCAAGTTTGGATGGTGAAAGAATGCCCCATCCACGGCAAGTGCGAAGATTTAATGGCCGCAGATTCGAAGTTCCTCGAATGGATTGAAAAGAATTTCCCCGGTCGCGACATCCCAGCGCATAACGACGAAGATATGCACCGTCATGGCTCCAGCACCATTCGCCACGGCCGCGGCTCGGTTCTCACCGTTGACCTTACCAACCGTTGTAACATGATGTGCGACCCTTGCTTCATGGACGCCAACCAAGTCGGTTACGTGCACGAACTGAACTGGGAAGAAATCCAGGAAATCCTCGAGAACGCTACCAAGATCAAGCCGCGCCGCCAAATGTCCGTACAGTTCTCCGGCGGCGAGCCAACCATGCATCCGCGCTTTCTCGACGCCGTTCGCTTCGCCCGCAAAGTTGGCTACAACAGCGTGCAAGCTGCCACAAACGGAATCGAGTTTGCCAAGAGCAAGGAATTCTGCGCCAAGGCTTTCGAAGCCGGCTTGCGTTACGCCTACCTTCAGTTTGATGGCATCGGCAATGACGCGAACAGCCATCGCCAGGTCGGCAACCTGTTCGACGTAAAGCTCCGCGCCATCGAAAACATGCACGCCGCGGGCATCGACATCGTACTGGTCACCACCATCGTCAACAACGTGAACAATGACCAGGTTGGCCCCATCGTGAAGTTCGCCATGGAAAACCCCAAGAAAATCTCCTTCGTTTCGTTCCAGCCCGTTTCCTTCACTGGGCGCGACGAAGAAATCACTCCCGAACGCCGCCTGCGCCAGCGCTATACCCTGTCTCACTTAGCCCAGGACGTCAGCGCGCAGGTCGGCAGAATCGAACCTACTCGCGACTGGTTCCCGATATCCTTAATCAGCCCGTTCTCCGATTTCGCTGACCTGGCACACGGCCCCGACGCCATGTGGGGACAGATGAGCTGCGGCTGCCACCCGAATTGCGGCGTAGGCACGGCGGTCATGATTAACAAGGAAAACAAGGAATGGGCGCCGGTACCGAAATTCCTGAACGTCCCGGGCCTCGTTGCCGACATCAGCAAAGTTACAGACGCTTCGCGCGGCAAGAAATTTTCCGCTTACATGGCCGCCATGGCGCTGCTGAAGAATTATCATCCCTTCCAAGCCCCTCCGAGCTTGCGCCTCAAGGATCTGTGGAAGAAGTTTGATAAGACCTTCGGCGTACGTGGCCAGGACAAGGCTGAAAAGGTTTACGGCAAAGTCGGTCCCGACCGCACTCTGGACGACTCCATGAAGCGCCGCCAGGACCCTTGGAACTTCCTCTTCCTCGCGGGCATGTGGTTCCAGGATCTTTTCAACTACGATTTCCGCCGCACAGAGATGTGCATCATTCCCTACGCCACGCAGCAGGGTGAAATTTCCTTCTGCGCTTACAACACCGGCATCGGCTGGCGGAAAATTATCGAGAACATGTACAAGAACGCGACTGTCGCTCAGTGGTACAAAGAGCACGGCAAGCACGAAATTTTCGCCAAGGGCAAGAAGGTTGACCTCCAGAGCTACGAGCACACTTTACGCATCGATGAAGATGACGCAGCGCGCGTTCGTCACCTCGAACACGACATTCCTCTGACCGCGGCCGAAGAAGACCGTGCTCGCCGCCGCAAGGCTAACGAGGAAGCCGCCAAGGTTCGCCGCATCTACGAAGAGCTCGTGCTGAAGAAGTCCACCGAAACCGTGGTCCAGATTGGCTCTATTCAACAGATCCAAATGGCAGTTCCGGGCGCGACCGTCAAGCCGGTGCAGATTGCTGGCGCCAATGGCAACGGCCATAGCAACGGAAACGCCGTAAACGTGGAAAAGACAAATGCCGAAGAGGCTGCCGTCGCCGGCGACTAAGTTCCTTCAATCCCTGGCAGATTTGCCACAGCCCCGGCTCCGGCCGGGGCTGTTTTTTTTTGGGTTCAGCGGTCGCTATAATTGAAACTAGAAAGAGTGAGCAGCAGGAGAGATGAATGCCGATATACGAATATCTTTGCGATCATTGTGGCGAGCGCTACGAACGCATTGTCCTGAGCCAGACCCAAGCCATAGCTTGCCCGAAGTGCTCCAGCGCGAAGCATACTATCCAGCTTTCAGTCTTCGCCGCGCCCTCCAACGGCGCAAAATCCGCTTCAAGTTCTTCCGCCTCGTCCGGAAACTGCGGCTGCACGCCTCGGACTTGCGGTTGCCACTAGTCTTCCCGTAAAAGTGTGGACCGAAAGCCTAATCGCGCTTCAAACGCTGCGAAAATAACCAGGGCAATAATTCCGGCTCGCTGAACGCCACATCCCACACTGCGTGTCCAATCCCCGGATATTCCGTGTACTTAGGCTTCCCTCCAGCCTGTTTCAATGCAGCCACCCACGCGCGCGCGATCTCCACATTCGCCACCGGATCCGCCTGCCCCTGAAAAATCCACGCCGGCACTTTCGCCACACGCGGAATCATCGACGCATCCCCGTAACCGCACAACGCAATCGCGCCCGCGAACTTCCCCTCGGACATAGCTAGCGCAGTCCAAACCCCCTCGCCACCCATCGATTGCCCGGCCACATACACTTGCTCCGGATCGATGCTGTATTCCTTTTCCACCACATCAAGAATTTCCAGTGCGAGCCGAATCGAAACAGGAGGCGTATTCGCGTGCGGCCGCGCCCAACCCTTCGTTATGTCCACCTGCGGCGCCAACACAAACGCGTGATACCTAGCCTGATTTTCAGCCGTAGTCCAGATGTGCGAACCGAGGAAATTGCTGCCCCAAATTTGCTTCAAATTATCCGACCCGCGCCCTGCTGCATCGTGCAACCACAAAACAATCGGATACTTTTTCGCCCGATCGTATCCGGCCGGCACGAACAAGCGGTACTGCATCGTCTCGCCCGTCCTACTATGATACGACCGCGCCAAAAATCCTTCGCTGGGTGATTCTCTGGATTGCGCCTTCGCCACGACTGCCGTCAGAAGCAAGAAAATCGCAGCAAGGACCAAACGACGGGCGAACATTCGTCAAGCCTATCTTGTTACCTGGCATCGCACATGGAAAAAATATCGACGAGAGCTTTCTTAAGGTTTAAATGTAGCGCCGCGGCCTTCAGCGCGGCAGCTCTCGGAGCGCCCGCGCCATCTCGCTCTCTTGCTCATTGCGATGCTTGATCTCCAGAAAGAGGACAACTCGAAGAACTCAACGCGAATATTTCTTAGCGTACCCCGGAGGTTCCAGCCCCGCCTTCAATCGCGGATCGGCCACGGGGGCCGCAGGGGTAATGGTCAGTGGCACGACGCCAGCCCAAACCGGCAATTCATAATCCTCCGCATCATCTTTTGGCGGACCCTTGCGAATCTTGGCGGAAACTTCGGCCAGCGGCAACGCCAGCACAGCCGTAGCCTTCAGCTCTGCTTCCGTCGGCAACCTCACGTCGTTCCAGCGCCCGCGCACGATATGTTCCGTAAACGCTTCCAGCGCTTTAAGTTTCTCAGCCGGGTCGGAAACCAGCGTCGCACGCCCCAGCATCACCACCGACCGGTAGTTCATCGAGTGATGAAACGCCGATCGCGCCAGCACTAATCCATCCAGCAGCGTCACCGTCACGCAAACTTGAACGCCTTCCCCCAGCGTCCGCAACATCCGGCTCGCCGCCGAACCATGAATGTAGAGAGTATCTCCCACCCGCGCGAACCCCGTTGGGATCACGAACGGCTGCTCGTCAACCGAAAATCCCACGTGGCAAATCAACCCTTCATCGAGGATCTTATGGACGGTTTCAGAATCGTAAGCCCCGCGATCGGGCAAACGCTTCACCTGCGTACGCTGCGTTGGCTGGAATTGGCTCATGCAGCCAGCCTAGCCGTGCCGCCAAAACGCCACAAGAGCCAATCTGGCCTCTCCCGATGCTGTTTAAGAAAGCGAAGGCGGCCTACCGGAAGAATTTGCAATCGCTGGAATTTTGAATGTGCTGTTGTTATTCCAAGCCGGTGCGCCACCGCGGCGGTGAAACTCAACCGCACTTTATTTCGGGCTCAGCCTCAACCGGAAAATTCACCGAGTTCGCAATGAAGCATTTCGCGTGAGCCGCATGATGCAATTCCCGCGCCTTCTCGATATCGCCGCCCTGCGCCAGCGTCACCTGGGGATGCAACAACACTTTCACAAAGCGCCCCGATCCGTCCGCCGTTTCTTCCATCACCCCTTCGGCATGATCGACGTAGGATGTCACCACAATCCCCGCACCCGAGCACAAGTGCAGATACCACAGCTTGTGGCATGCTGATAACGAAGCCACCAGCAATTCTTCAGGATTCCAACGCGCCGCATCCCCTCGAAAATTAGGATCAGACGAACCCGCTATTACCGGCTTCTTGGTCCCCGCCGAAATTTCGTGCCTCCGTTCATAATTTCGATACCCGGAAGTTCCACTCCCGGTGTTGCCGGTCCATTCCACCGTAACTTTGTAATGATGCGTCTTAGCCATTCTTGCCCTCGCTAAACCGATGCCTACATTCGCCATCCGATTTATACCGGTATGCTCATCGCTGTAATTGGCTCGGCGATTACAGCAGGCGAATATCGCGGCCTGCTCGCCTTTGCAATTTTTCTATTCGGCTTTTATCGAAAGGCGAGAAAAGAGGAAAAATTCCTGGCCGCCAAGTTCGGTGAGCCTTTTCTGGAGCACAAGCAGCGCACTGGCTTTTTTCTTCCGCGTTTCTCGTGAAATAGCTGTTCCAACGTACAGTTTTGTTCTCCACAAAGCACTTACAGCAGTATTCCTACATCGACTTTGCCTTTCATTCGCTGACGGATAAGCCGCAAACCAGCCCAGAAGTCGGAAACACGCATGAAATCCGTGCCAAGATAAGGGGAATAGAGTTTCACCGAGTCTGTCGTTCCGTAGACACTCAACGAGGGCGCGCCAATGACAAGAATCACAAAACTGCCGCTATTTGCGGCTTTCCTGATTCTATCGACCTTTTCTCTGGCAGGCTGCTACTTGCTTCAGCCCACCGGTCCTTGCTTCGGAGTCGGCTGCCCGGCTCGCACTGTCGGCCAAAGCGGCCAGTACAAAAAAGGCGAAGGCCCTAAATCCCAGCAACCTGCGAATGCACAGAATAACAATTCGCAACCCGTACAATCGACGCAGCCACCGCCAAAAGAAGGAAACTTCTTCACCAACGCCTGGGCCAAAATTACCAGATCACGCTGACGCAGCTTCGCCATCCTCTTCGCCCGCGTGGTGCGGCTTATGCGCGGCGATCACTTTTTCCGCAATTTCCGTCGGCACAAAATCGTAGTGCGAAAACTCCATGGAGTAGCTTCCGCGTCCCTGCGTCATCGAGATCAATTCGTTCGCATAGCTCAGCATTTCCGAAAACGGAACCTGCGCCTTCACCACCACGCTGCTCCCGCGCGTTTCGCTGCCGCTGATTTTTCCGCGCCGCCCGCTCAGATGTCCCATCAAGTCGCCCGAATATTGATCCGGTGCATACACTTCCACATGCATGATGGGTTCCAACAAAGCCGGCCGCGCCTGCTTCATGGCTTCCTTGAACGCCAGCGACCCCGCAATCTTGAAGGCCATATCGCTGGAGTCCACATCGTGATACTTCCCGTCGTAAAGGCTCACGCGAAAATCGGTGACCGGAAATCCCGCCAGAAATCCGCGCTCCGCTGAATCGCGCACCCCTTTTTCCACCGACGGAATCCAGTTTTTTGGAATCGCCCCGCCGAAAACGTCGTCCACAAACTCAATTCCCTTCCCGCGCGGCAGCGGTTCCATCTTGATGCGGCACAATCCAAACTGCCCGTGCCCGCCCGTTTGCTTTTTGTGCTTTCCTTCCGCGTCCGCTTTCCCGCGAATCGTTTCGCGGTACGGAACCTTCGGTGGATGGAGCTTCAATTCCACGTGATAGCGTTTGCGCAATTTCGCCACCACCACTTCGATGTGCTGTTGCCCCGCGCCGCTTAGCAGGAATTCTTTCGTTTGCGGGTCGCGCGCAAAACGCAACGCCAGATCCTCCTCCAGAATTTTGTGAATGGCTACGCCGATGCGATCCTCATCCGCGCGCGTTTTCGGTTCCACCGCGAACGTGATGGAAGGTTCCGGAATCCGCGCCGGCGGATAGAAAATCGGCGCGTTCTTCTCGCCCATGGTCTCGCCCGTGGTCGTATCCTTCAGCTTGGCCACCGTGCCCACATCACCGGCGTGAAGTTCGTTCACCGCCGTGGCCGTCTTGCCCTGCATCACCTGCACGTGCTGCAAACGCTCCTGCGTGCTGCGATTGAAATTCGCTAAAGTGGCGTCGTTCTTCAACACGCCGGACATCACTTTGAAATAGGTGATGCGCCCCGCAAAAGGATCCGCCAGCGTTTTGAAAACGAAGATCGATAGCGGCTCGGAATCTGCAATCTTTCGCTCTACGGTGTCGCCCTTGTGATCCGGAGTTTTATGTCCCGCCACTTTCCCGCGCCCCGCCGGCGAAGGAAAAATCTCCGCCATGAAATTCAGAATTGCGTCGCTGCCAACGTTATGCAGCGCCGAACTCAGCAAAAGCGGAAAAATTCTCTTGGCTACGACCGCTTCTCGCAAACCTTTCTTCAAATCGTCAACAGGCAGCGTGCCCTCATCGAAAAATTCCTGCATTAACGCGTCATCGCCTTCCGCCACCATTTCTACCAGCGCTTCGTGCGCGGCTTTGGCCTCTTCCGCAAGCTCTGCGGGAATTTCTTCCACCTTTGCTTTCCCGTCACCGTCCGGCGCGTACAGCAGCGCCTTCATCGCGATTAAATCCACCACGCCTCTGAACGATTTTTCCTGCCCGATTGGCAGTTGAATCGGAATCGCGCCGCGTCCAAATACGTGTTGCACGGATTCCAGCGCCCGTTCGAAACTAGCCAACTCGCGGTCCATCCAGTTCAGCACAAACGCCCGCGGCTGGTCGTACTCCGTCGCATAATCCCAGACTCTTTCCGTGCACACCTGCACGCCCGCCGCCGCATCCACCAGAATCAAACAAGCGTCGGTCGCGATCAGCGAAGATTTCGTCTCATTAATAAATGTGGAGTAACCCGGCGTATCGAGGAAATTTATTTTTACCTTTTCCGGCTGGCCCGGCGCTTGCCATTCCGCAAACGCCAGACCGGTATTGATCGAAATTTTCCGCGCGATTTCTTCTTCATCCCAATCGGTGACGGTCGACCCTTCCGCCACTTTCCCCAGGCGCGGCGTCATCCCCGCGGTGTACAGCAACGACGAGACGAGCTGGGTTTTGCCCGTGTCGCCGTGGCCTACAATGCCAACGTTGCGTATCCATTCGGTGTTATACGATTTCACAATTCACCTCACATAAAAGGATCCATCTGTGGAAAAAACTTCCGGACAGGCATTTCGTGGCGGATTCTTGCGAAGAGCTCTTTCGAGTTGTAACAAAGGACCAACATCACGGCGCCGTCCCCGACGGCTACGCGCATGACCCTGCGGAACCGGGATGCTAGCACACGCCGCGCTTCAGGTTCAATACCCTGGTCGGCTCAAAAAACCGTCGCCCAGGTGTACAATGTCCCCATTCCCAAGTCGGCCTAGGCATTCAACTTCGGCCCACAATTTCCTGAAGTGCAGGTAACAAAGAAACATTTTCAGCTTTCCCTCGTCTTACTGTCAGAGTTTCGCGGTCCCGGCTCCCGCGTCGCAGCGGAACGCAAAAGTCAAAGGAGAAACCCATGAATCACGAACAAGCAGTGTTCACCGCCCATATGTTTACCGACGGCCTTGCACGAGAATACGAGATCACCAGAAAAGTCCTAGCCGCCGTTCCCGAAGGCAAGAAAGATTTTCGACCCGACGACAGCGCACGCACCGCCTTCGCTCTCGCTTCCCATATCGCCAGCTCGGATGTTTGGTTCTTGCACGGCATTGAGAAGGGCGAATTTATTCCTGAGCCTGACAAGCAATTTCGCAGCGTGGCGGAAATCGTGGCCTATTACGAAAGAGAATTCCCTGCCGCTCTAAAAAGGGTGAAAGCGCTCCCGCCCGAGAAGCTCGCCAAGACTGTCCCCGCATTCGGAATGTTCGAATTGCCCGCAGCGGCCTATCTCGCGTTTCTCAATAATCATTCCATCCATCATCGCGGACAGCTCGCCACCTATCTCCGCCCGATGGGCTCCAAAGTCCCCAACATTTACGGCGGCAGCTTCGACGAACCCATGCAAATGCCTGCCACCGCCAGCTAAAATTTCAGTTGCGCCCGGGGCGAGCGCACTCTCGCCCCGGACGTTCGCCTTCAGCGTCTCACCTTAAGATAACCCAAAGTCACGGCGACATCTGATGCAGCCGAAGCCCGCAAGCTCTGCACGCTCGATCCTTTTCGGTCTTAGTTCCCGGCCATACGCTATGGCATCGCGGGCAATGCCAGTCTAAGAATCGCCTTTTCCCATAAAACGAGTAGAAAATCTCGAGGACGCCAGCCGTACCCCAGCAAATAGGAATTATCAGCTTTGATCCCTTGGTTAGATGAAAACCATAAATCCCGACGACGCCCGCCGAGACTTCTAAGACCCACATCACCCACCGAACTGGGCCAACTCCTCGGGCTGTCTTTTGTAACTTGTCGAACTCCTTCCAGGCGTTCTCATAAGGGAAGTACTGTTGCGAAGAAAACGGCGCTGACCCGGGCACGGACATAGACCTCGGCGGCCTCTCGAAGGCGAATAGGTCCGTGCCTGAGTCTCTCTTAGACATGCGATATCAACTTAGTTTTGATCTGCGCCGCGATAACCAACCAAGCCTTTCCGGGATCCGGTTATTTCGGCTTCTGTTTGGCAATGATTTTGTCCGCGATCTTGTCATACGTCGCTTGCGGAATGATTTTCTTCTTCACTAAATCCGTCTTGGCGCGGTAAGGCCGCCCATCGATTATCTTCTGCGCGTATGCTGCCCCAATACCGGGAAGCGCATCCAGCTCGTCCTTTGTAGCTGAATTGATATCAACCAGCTTGTCCGCTTGTGCAGCTCCCGAATTCAGCACTGCCGCAGAGAGTGGGCCGTAGTCGCGTTGAACGATAGATCTCGACGAACCGAGGCTGAAACGACCAGCGCCAGAAGCAAAGCAGCTAGAAGAGGAACGATTCGTGCGCCCCATCTTGGCTTCATGTTTGTTCTCCTTTTTCGCGAGTTGTTCGAATCTCCTACATGGAACGCTCGGCATCCCTACTCATACCCCAAAATGTCCCGCGAAACGAGTCTTTCCCGCCATAAATTAAGGTTTAACCCGTATTCCACCCTGATCACCGTCATGCTGAAATAACGACCGCAAAAGCGTTCTAATTGGTGACCAAATGAAAAAGCGAATATTAATAGTTGATGATCATCCGCAAATCGTCGATTCGCTCTGCAAGACCTTCAGCGACCACGATTATTTCGAGGTTTGTGGCCAAGCCTCTACCGGCCAGGAAGCCGTAGAGAAAGCCCGAAGCCTTTATCCTCATCTGGTGATCCTGGATTTAGCCATTCCCGAGATGAACGGCCTGAAGACTGCCAACGCCATCTCCAAAATCCTGCCGGAGACGCCAATCATCCTTTTCACCCTCTACGCGCAGAACATCAAAGACTCCAACATGGACGTTTCAGCCATCACCCGAATCGTTCCAAAAGGCGAGCCCGATACTTTACTGGCAAACGCCGAAGACCTGGTTCCCGCCGCTTAACGTCTCACACATCTGTTTTGTCGCGTAGATCAGAACTTATCGCTTGGCGTATCCACCAGACGGCATAAGTTGCAAATTTATACCCTCGCGTGTAGTCGAACTTCCTAACCGCCCTTATGAGACCAATGTTTCCCGCCTGAAGCAGATCAAGCAGGCTGCGGCCACGGTTTCGGTAACGCTTGGCTGTTGCCACTACCAACCGCAGGTTCGCTTCGATGATTTGCTTCGTGGCCTCTTCAGAGTTCGATCCAAGGGAGTTGATGCTTTTAACAAGCTCGATTTCTTGTTCGCGTGTCAGATGTGGTGTGCCCAATACTCTACCCCCTGACAGAAATCAGCGTGTGCGGGCCCCATTCTTTCTGCTCGACTCTCTCCACGGACTAAGCACCGTATAACGCGGCGTCGCTGTCACATTTTCTTTGCTCGCAGCTAAAAGCTTCCGCCGTATCAGCCACTTCACCGCCGCTTGTGACGAGCTTTTTGAAACTCCAATCGATTCTGCCAGCTCCTGGTAGCTGATTTGAACCGCTCCATCTCGTCGCCCCTCTTCCGCGGCCAGCCACAAATACACCAGAAAGCTCACCGGTTTCCTGTCATGTCCTACCAGGTCGCGCATCAAAATGTCCGTCACGTACTCATCGATATTCGTCATAGCTATACCAATGGTTAGTATAGGAATTGTTGCCTGATTGCAACCCGAATTTCTACAAGTTATCCTCCGCTCGAGGTCGAAAAGGTTTCCATGTAGCGCCGCCGCCTTCAGCGCGGCAGCCTTTCATGGCAGCGGCAGCCGATTCGCTGTCTGCAGACCGCCTCAACAATTCACGGAGGATTTAAACAATGATTCGAGGACTAAAGTTCGTCAGCATCCCCGTTCGCAATCAGGATGCTTCGCTGAAATTTTTTACCGAAAAGCTCGGCTTCAAAGTTGGCACCGATCAGCCCTTCAGTGACAAGCAGCGCTGGATCGAGCTCCTGATTCCCGGCGCGGAAACCGGCCTGGTCCTTTTCACTCCCGATGGCCACGAGAATCGCATCGGCGATTTTCAGCCAATCTCGTTTTGGTGTGACGACGTTTTCGCCACCGCCAAAACGATGAAGTCGAAAGGCGTCGAGTTTGCCGCCGACCCCAAAAAGGAGTCCTGGGGTACCTCAGCGATCTTCAAGGATGTCGATGGCAACAAGTTTGTGTTGGGCAGCAAATAACGCTGCGCCACGGCAGGAACTGCATATAACCGCGCTCGGTGATCAAGCGTCGCCAGGAAGTTCTCCTTCCGATCGCGCGATCACCGCGCAAGCCAAACAATTTCCGATCACGTTCACCGCCGTGCGCGCCATATCCATCAGCGCATCGATCCCCAGAATCACGAAAATCGGCTCCGTCGGCAGATGGAACATCGACGCAGTAGCCAGTAGCACCACCAGTACTGCGCGCGGCACTCCCGCCACGCCTTTGCTCGTCAGCATTAGCGTGAACACCATCACCAGCTGTTGTCCCCACGACATATGCATGCCGGCCGTCTGCGCCACGAATATCGACGCTAACGCCAAATAAACCGACGAGCCGGCCAAGTTGAAGCTGTATCCCGCCGGAATCACGAACGCCACAATCCTTCGCGGGACGCCGAACGCTTCCATGTCCTCCATCGCTCGCGGCAGCGCCGCCTCGGAAGAGCTCGTCGCAAATGCAATCGTAGCCGGTTCGGCCACCGCGCGCAGAAATCGCCCGAGTGGAATCCGCGCAAAAATAGTGATGGGCAGCAGCACCGCCAGAAGAAACACGATCAGCGCGGCATATCCCGTAAGCAGCAATTTCCCCAGTGGAAGCAAAACGCCGATACCCATGTGTCCCACTGTGTAGGCCACCGCCGCGCCAACCCCGATCGGCGCAAAATACATCACCAGATTCGTGAACGAAAACATCACCGCGCTCAGCGACTCGCAAAACTTCAACATTGGCTCGCGCTTCGCCTCCGGCAGCAACGCCAGCGCAATCCCGAAAAGCAGCGTGAACATCGCCACCTGCAGGATTTGGTTTTCGGCAATGGATTTCGCGATATTCTCTGGAAAAACATGCAGCAGAAAATCATCCCAGCGCATCGGTGCCGTGTTTTGCGCCAGCGCAACTTCGGGAGTCACCGGCAGCGTCAGCCCTTCGCCTGCCCGGCTGATGTCAATCGCTCCCACCCCGATAAAAAGCGCCAGCGTCGTCACAACTTCGAAAAAGATCAGGCTTTTCAGCCCAATGCGCCCAACGCTGCGCAAATTTCCATGCCCTGCGATTCCGGTCACCAGCGTGCCGAAAATCAAAGGAGCAACAATCACTTTGATCAAACGCAGAAAAATGTCGCTCAGTACGCGCAAATGTTCAGCGAGCTGCGGCCGGTCCAACCCAATTTCTCCGCCCAGCAGCATCGAGAAAAAAATCCAGTAAGTGAGTGACCGTCCCCTCAATCCGGCCGCCGCCATCGCCAGAAGGCCAACCCAACGGAGCACCGTAATCCAAACTTGCGGCCCCAGCACAATCGCCAGCCCCGCGCCCAACAAAAACAATAAAACCCCCGCAACGGTGAGCGCGCGCAACGCCGCCGGCGCTTCTTTAGTGGTTAAAGCCTTTTTAGCCGTCCCATTCATCCCAATTTTCCCAATTGCAATTCATCACCAGGGTCTCGCTACATCCGCCTGCCTGAATCATCGGCCGCGAGCAAATCTTGTTGAGCATCAGGCCCATCTGTTAAGGTGACAACGATGCCATCCATAAGAAATCTGCAATGTTCGCGCTGCAATTCCACTTTCTCCGCCGAGCGCCCGCAAACTCTTTGCACCAAGTGCCAAGGCGCGCTTTACGTTCGCTACGATCTTCGTCCGCTCTACGGCCCCGCCGCCCGCGACACCGCTATTTCGCAACAACCATCTTCTCCCTGGCCCGGCATGTGGCGTTACCGCGCCGTTCTCCCTTCCGTTGACCCCGTCACACTCGGAGAAGGCTGGACTCCCATGCTTCGCAGCCGACGCCATCCCGGAATTTTCCTCAAAGAAGAAGGCGCCAACCCCACCGGCACTTTCAAAGCCCGCGGACTCGCGCTCGCTGTCACCATGGCTCGCCACTACGGCGCGAAAAAATTGGCGGTCCCCTCGGCCGGAAACGCAGCGGGCGCTCTCGCCGCCTACGCTGCCGCTGCCGGCATCGAAGCTCACATCTTCATGCCGCAAGACGTCCCTTTCGCCAATTATGTGGAGGCTGTAGCCTATGGTGCCAACGTCACCTTGGTCAACGGCCTAATTTCCGACTGCGGCCGCATGGTCGCCGAGCGAAAAGAGAAAGAGGGCTGGTTCGACGTCTCCACTCTGAAAGAGCCTTACCGCGTCGAAGGCAAGAAAACCATGGGCTACGAAATCGTGGAACAACTCGGCTGGAAATATCCTGACGCCGTAATTTACCCCGCAGGCGGTGGCGTAGGCTTGATCGGCATGTGGAAGGCCTTCGCGGAATTGGAGGAAATGGGCTGGGTTGCGGCCGGCAAGCGCCCGAAAATGATCGCCGTACAATCTTCCGGTTGTGCTCCAGTGGTACGCGCCTTCGAAAACAAATCCAGCGCCACAGAACCCTGGCAGGACGCGGAAACTTTCGCTGCCGGCCTCCGCGTTCCCAAGCCCTACGGCGATTACATCATGCTGGAAATCCTGCGCGACTCCGCAGGCATAGCCGTCGCCGTCCCTGACCATCAAATTTTAGATTCGCTAAAGGATTGGGCGCGCAACGAAGGAATTTTTCTCTCGCCGGAAGGCGCTGCAGCCACAGCCGCCTACAAAAACTTAATGGCCACAGGTTTTCTAAAGCCCGAAGACCGCGTCGTAGTATTCAACACCGGCGCCGGCTTGAAATACACCGACGTCATCGCCCAAGCCATGAACATCACCCGCCCCACCCCATCGTAACTGACCTCTTTCGAGTCTGTGCAACACCAATATCGTCAGGCCACGATTTCAGTCGTGCCGTACGCGATCCAAAATCACTGCGGCTTCAGCCGCTGAGGAACACACTGAGACGTGATGCGACCGGGCCAGCCGCTTAATTCTTCGGCCGGGCATCAAACAAATTCGTAGGTTCCACCGATCCCTCCCGTCGCCAAATCGTAACCCACCGTCGCTTTGTACGCAGGCTCCGCCTTCGAATCCGACGACGATAACTCCCTGATGATCGAGCCGCCCTCCGCGCCAAAGCTGTCGAAGAACTTCTCCTGGCCCCCGGCCCGCACGGAATAATCATGTCTCCGTATGTTACATCGCCATTAAGGTTGCAAAGGGATTCTTCCAACGTGGTCGCAAAGGTTGTCTTGGCTAACTTCGGAAGCAGCCCGGCTGAAACCCCGCAAAACAATCACGTAAGACTGAAGCCAGTAAAACTGCCCTGCAACGCTACGTCTGGGGACCGGCGCTTCCTTGCTTCTTAGGGACGGTTGCTTCCTTGTCCGCTTCAATCTTCACATCCACGTGTGCCCCCGCCTTCAACCCTACTTTCTTCCCCTTCTCATCCTGCAAAGTGTTATCCACTCGAATCTCGCGATAAAGATGATCGGCGCCTTCCACCGCAATCTGCGCCTTCTCCGGCGCAATTTGGTTGGCCGGTATAATCTTTTCCACTGTTCCCGGAAGCGTCACTGCCGGTTTCTTCGATTCTGTTTCCTCTGGCATTAGGCCTCCTGTACGAAATATTAGCGCTGAGCGTTCTTAGCGTAAAGAGGTCGCAAAGAGCCGTCAAGCACAAACGAATTCGCATCGAATCAAAATTCACCCTGTGCGTTTCGGAGGGAGCTCGGTTTTTCGTAGCGCCGCCTTGTCCCGAACGAAGCCGAAGGTGTCTTGTCGGGTCTTTGCCGTGCCTCTGGCCAGATGTTGTCAGTCGGTTTTTCGTAGCGCCGGCACCTTGCCGGCTCTTTGCCTTGAACTAGATGCTGCCATCCCGACAGAGGCTCGCCGGCAGGCAGGGACCTGCGGTTCGCGTTATATTTGACGCGAAACCGACTCACAACACGGAAATTCCGCCGGATTACTAGCCCGTCCACACACACAGGTCCTTGAATTCCTTCAAACTGCGTGCTACCGTCGCTCGTGATTAAAATAGAACAGCATCGGACGCTTCTCCCAAACGCAAAAATATCTGTGTCACCCGCATCGCCCCAAGCCCAGTTTTTACACCTGTCGCTGCCACAAATTCGCGTGTGGTCTAAACCACTTCTAACCGGTTCTGCCCCACAAATAGAATCCCGCGTAACTCACTCACAACAAGCGACGGAAAAATTTCTAATCGGGGCCAGAACAGCGATTAGAGACCAACGAAATCATCGAGAAATCCTCGGAACCTCGAAGTTAAATCGCCAAATTCCGGAATTAAAACAAACCGTAACTTACAGAAAACAATCACCCGTCAACTGCTCAAATCGCCAAAAAATTCGAAAACGCCCACACCTGTTTTTCGTGCGTTTTTCAGCCCCTGGCGAACTCCTCTCGCCCGCCCGCTTGAATCCGGCACCGCAGCCCCAGGGTCTCCCGGAATGAAAATTATCGTCGCCGACAAAATCAGCGAGCGCGGCATCGAGCTCCTCCGGGAATCCGGCTGGCAGATCATCCTTCCCGCCGTTGGAACCCTCTCCGCCGAGATTGCCGACGCCGACGGCCTCATCGTCCGCAGCGCGACACGCGTCACCGCCGATCTTCTCGACAAAGCCGCCCGCCTCCGCGTCGTAGGCCGCGCCGGAGTTGGCGTCGATAACGTGGATATGGATGCCGCCACTCGCCGCGGCGTTCTGGTCATGAACACTCCCGGAGGCAACGCTGTAAGCGTCGCCGAACATACTTTCGCGCTGATGCTGGCTCTCGCGCGCTCCGTGCCGCAATCTAACGCCGCCATCCAAGCCGGACGCTGGGAAAAATCTTCCACCGGCATGGAATTGCGCGGTAAGACACTCGGCCTCGTCGGCCTCGGCCGCGTAGGCAGCGAAGTCGCCCGCCGCGGTCGCGCTCTAGAAATGAAAGTTTTGGCTTACGACCCTTACGTCACCCAAGCCGCCGCCCGCGAACTCGACGTCGAACTGATTCCTCTCGAAGATTTGTTGCGACGCTCCGACGTGGTATCCCTGCACACCGCGCTCAGCTCCGCCACGGAAAAAATAATCAACGCCGAAACTCTCGCAAAAATGAAACGCGGTGCGCGTCTGATCAATTGCGCTCGCGGTGAGCTAATCGACGAAGCTGCGCTAGCCGAAGCGTTGCGCTCCGGTCACTTGGCTGGAGCCGCGGTGGACACCTTCGCGAAAGAACCGCCGAAAGATTCTCCCCTTATCGGCCTGCCCAACTTGATCGCCACGCCGCACATCGCCGGTTCCACTGCAGAAGCCCAGGAAGAAGTCGGCACGTTGATTGCCCAGCAAGTTCGCGACTATCTCAGTGAAGGCCTCATTCGCAACGCTGTAAATATGCCCGCGCTCTCCGCCGAGCAATACCGTCTCTTGCGTCCATACCTCGAACTAGGCGAACGCCTCGGCGCGCTCGTCGCGCAGGCGGCGCCCTCGGCCAGCTTCAGCCGCATCCGCATCCGTTACGCGGGAGAGCCCGCCGAACTCGGCTCGCACGTGATCCGCAGCGCCGTGCTCATCGGCCTGCTAAACAGCGTTCTGGACGAAAAAGTGAATCTTGTGAACGCGTCGCAGGCTGCCGCCGCACGAGGACTCATCGTGGAAGAGACCACCCGCCGCCGCGAACGCGGCTTTCCCAACACTGTCGAAGTCTCCGCCGCTAACGGCGCCCACGAACTTTCCGTGGAAGGCACGGTGATTCAAGACGGCTCGCCGCGAATTCTGTCACTCGACGGAATTTCGCTGGAAGCCCCGCTCGAAGGCACTCTGCTGCTGACTCGAAACCGTGACGTCCCCGGCGTAATTGGAATGATCGGAACATCGCTCGGAAATCTTGGCGTGAATATCGCCACATTCGCGCTGGGCCGCCGCAGCCCCGTTCACGGGGCCGAAGCCGTCGCCCTGGTGCGCCTCGACGGCAATGTGGATTCCTCAATCCTGAAACATATCCGCGCCATTCCTTCCATCACCGAAGCCCGATTGATTCATCTGCCGGAATCGTCACATGCGCCCAATCAAGCCTAAGATTCGTGTCGCCGTGGTTTCCCCGTTTCTGGACAAGCGCCATGGCAGCGAGCGAATCATCACCGAGTGGCTGGCGCATCTGCCCGATGAGTTCGAATTTCACATTTATAGCCAGCATGTTGAGGACCTCGATCAATCCAGATACACCTTGCACCGTATCCCGAAGTTGCCCGGCCCGCACCTTTTCAACTTTCTGTGGTGGTTGGCTGCCAACCGGTTTTCGCGCTACTGGGATAAACGCTTCCGGGGGCTGCGGTACGACCTGATTTTCAGCTCCGGCGCAAACTGCCTGGATGCGGATGTAATCTGTGTCCACATCGTGTTCGCGGAGTACTTACGGCAAGTAGCATCCAGCATGCAGTTGGGCAGAAACCCTCTCAGCGAGTGGCCGCGGCTTTTACATCGCAAGATCTATTACCGAATTTCTCTCGCGATGGAAGAGGGCGCCTGTAAAAATCGCCAGACGGCGCTGGTGGTGTATTCGCGCAAGTCCGCGGACGAACTGAAGAGATATTACGGACGGGAAGAGCGTATCCCCGTTCTCCACCTCGGATTGGATCATAAAATATTTAACAATGAGACTCGTTCGGCTCTGCGCGAATCTGCGCGAAAAGAATTGCAGCTCCCGCCGGAGCGATTCACTTTGATTTTAGTCGGCAATGACTGGCGCAATAAAGGAGTACCTGTTCTTCTCGACGCCCTGGCCGGGTTACGCGATCTTAAGATAGGGTTGCTCGTTGTAAGCCGTGAAGATTCCTCTTCTTGCCGGCAGCTCATCGCTGAGAAAAACCTGTCCGATCGAGTCTCGCTCGTGCCTCCACGGACAGACATTGAGTTCTACTACGCGGCGGCAGATGCCTATGCTGGGCCCTCGCTTCAGGACTCGTACGGAATTCCTCCAGCGGAAGCGATGGCCTGCGGGCTGCCCGTGATCGTTTCCGCGGCTGCCGGCGTATCAGAAATAGTTACGAATGGAGAAGATGGAATGATTCTTGACGATCCCATGGATGCGTCGAAGCTTGCCGCTATGATTCAGTGTCTTTACAACGACAAACAATTTCGGGATCAGCTGGGTGCCAAAGCGGCGGAAACTGCTTTAAAATACACCTGGGGACGCAACGCCCGCGAGCTAACTCTAATCTTCGACGAAGTCCTTCGGCGCAAGGCGCAAACAGGAATGCAGGCTTTGACTCAGAAATCGTGAGTTGCGGCCGTTCCTGGACATCACATGACGTCGTACTCACCAAAAGATTATTGGGCCGGTCTGGCGGAAGATTTTCGCTCGGCCGATCCGTCAGGATTTGCGCCGGTGTTGCATCCAGGCGCCCCACCTTGGTTTAACCTGCTCATCGATAAGTTGCAGTACCAGTCCTGGCGGCGAGCGGTGGCTCTGGCGCGGATTCCGATTGGTTCGCGGGTTCTTGATGTCGGCTGCGGTACCGGTCGCTGGGTCAGGCGCTTCGCACGATTTGGATTCCGGCCCACAGGTGTTGACGCGACTCCCGGTATGCTCATTGCGGCGCGTGAACGCGATGCCGTTGCACCGCTCGTAGCGGGCGAGGCGCGTCGCTTGCCCTTCCCGGACGGCGCGTTTGATTGCATCACGGACGTTACCGTCGTTCAGCACATCCCGTCAGAGTTTCAGTCCGAAGCTCTGGGTGAAATGATGCGCGTGCTAAAACCGGGAGGGTGTTTGATACTGATGGAGTTGATCCGTGGAAACGGAACGCACATTTTTCCGCGTTCGCCGGACAGTTGGATTGAGCAGGCCACTTTAAAGGGGGCGACGCTGATCGCGTGGTTCGGTCAGGAATTTCTTTTCCCCGACCGCCTTTTTGTGGTCTTGGCGCAAGGTCTTCGCGGCAACAAGGGGGGCGATCTAGGTCGAAATGTAGCGCCTCCAAATTCCGAAACCCACACGGAGCCACTTCTGCGAAGCGCGTACTGGCGAATCAGGCATATCACAGCGCCGATCTCGGCCTGGATCGATCCCCTAACGGAAAAAATTTGTCCTGGAAAACTGGCGACGCACGGCGTGTTCGTATTTCGTAAATAATAGTGAATAAATCCAAGCGACAAACAAAGAGAATCGTCGGTCTGTTTCCGGAATTACTCGGAGTCGGAGGAATTCAGGAAGCCGGACGATTGACAGCAGCAGCGCTGGACGCGATCGCGAGCCGTCACGATCACTGGGCAACGTCATTTCTAAGTATCAACGACGGCCCGGCCGAGCATGATTTTGAAGTTGCTCGACAACGAGTATCTCTGCGCGGTTTCGACCGTTCCAAAATTCGATTTGTCGCCTCGGCCCTCGGTGAATCCAAAAGAGGCGTGCAAGTCGTTCTCGCCGCGCATCCCTATCTTGCGTTACCAGCCGCCTGGATGAAATGGCGATCGCCGCGGATCAAAACAATGGTGATGTCGCACGGCGTGGAAGTTTGGAAGCCGTTGTCTGCTTTGCGGCACCGCGCGCTCTTATCCGCTGATTTTGTGCTAGCGCCCAGCACCGACACCGCGCAAAAGCTGCTGGAAATTCAAGACGTGCCGGTCGCAAAAATACGGAAACTCGCTTGGCCGCTCAATCCGGATTTTTTGCGCATGGCGGACGATCCAGCCGGCCTTCCATCGCCGCAGGATTTTCCCAACGGCCGCGTGATTCTGACGGTCGGCCGCTGGGCGGCCTCGGAACGTTACAAAGGCGTGGATGACTTAATTCGCGCGATCACGCAACTTCGCGCGAAGTTCCCGGGTTTGATCCTGGCGGCGGTAGGCGATGGCGATGATCTTTCAAGACTCCAAAAAATTGCCGATGATTCAGGAGTTTCCGGCTCCGTGCGATTCTTTACGAACCTTTCCCGCCGGCAGATCGCCGCTTGCTATGCTCGCAGCGAAATCTTCGCGCTTCCCAGCACCGGTGAAGGTTTCGGGCTCGTTTTTCTGGAAGCGATGGCCTTTGGCAAGCCGTTGATAGCCGTGGCCTGCGGAGGAAGCACCGATATCGTGCAAGATCACGCGAACGGTCTGCTTGTCCCTCCACATGATTTGAATGCGCTGATCGGAGCACTTTCGCGACTGCTCGAAGATTCCGAGCTGCGAATGGAATTGGGGCGGCGCGGAACGGAGATCGTTCGCCAACAATATTCTTTCGAAGTTTTTCAGAGCCGGCTCGAACGAATCCTCGAAGAGTGCGGAATGGATTCCGCGGTAGCGGGATAGTATTCTGTTTTCGCAGCTTACGGACAAAGAACCGGAACAAGCAGGCGCTCGTCGTTGAATTCCGATGCGTATTCTAAAGGTAGTTCAATCCTATTTCCCGTTTCAGGATCGCGGCGGCCCAGTCGTCAAAGTGCGCGCTCTGGCGCGTGGCTTGGCTGATCGTGGACATCAGGTCACCGTTCTAACCGCAGACCTGGGAGTGGAAAATGCAGCGGCTAACGACGCGAGCCTGAGGTTCGAGCGCACTCCATGGGGATGGCGCGCAGAAGAGAATGGGGTCCAGACCATTTATCTCGCCAGCTTGGTGCGCTATCGCGCGCTCACGCTGAATCCGCATGTGATAGGATTCTGCCGGGCCTCCATCTCGCGGTTTGACCTGGTTCACCTGTACGGACTCTACGATTTACTGGGACCAGCGGCGAGCTACTTCTGCAGGAGGCAAGGCATTCCTTACGTGATTGAGCCCATGGGGATGTATCGTCCAATCGATCGAAGTTTCCGCCTAAAACGTTTGTGGCATGCCAGTCTGGGAGACACTTCCTGGCGGCATGCGAAACGGATCGTAGCCACTTCGGAAATGGAGATGCAAGAGTTGCTCGACGACGGCGTCCCCGAGAAAAAAGTGATTTTACGATACAACGGCGTTGATCTCGGCGGCAATCCGGCGAATCAGCCGAGAGGTGGCTTCCGAAAAGAGTGGGGAGTCCCTGCCGAAGCGCCGTTGATTGTTTTTCTTGGACGCCTGATTCCCCGAAAGGGCGCCGACGTTTTGATTGACGCATTTGCGCAGGCTTGTGTTGATAAGGGTCGTCTTATAATCGCTGGACCGGAAGGCGAGCCCGGTTACCGTGCGATGCTTGAAAAACGAGCGCGCGACGCGGGAGTTGGATCGAAAGTTATCTTCACAGGCGCTCTGTATGGCGATGATAAATCGGCGTTGCTCACGGATGCGGACATTTTCGCGCTCCCATCCCGGTACGAAAATTTCGCGAATTCGGCAGCGGAGGCAATTGCATTCGGAGTCCCTGTAATTATCACGGAGTTCTGCGGCATTCGTTCGCTGGTTCGGGGCCGAGCGGGACTAGTCGCGGCGCCGGAAGAGATGGAATTGGCGAAGGCAATCAGCAGCTTGGTCTCTGATCCGGAGCTGTATGCAAAACTGAAAAAGGGTTGCAGTGAGCTGGCCGCGCAATTAGGTTGGGATCGTTTGACCGAACAGATGGAAAAATACTACACCCGAGTTTTGGCTGATACGAACGGGAACAGTCGATGACGATAACTGAGTCGGTCACCTTCTACGACCAACACCCGTTCGACTGGGCTCCCGCCGATGATTCGGCAGAAATGAAGTCGGTAGTCTCACCGCTATTGGCCAAGTTTATCAATGGGCTTGATGCGAATTCCCTGGTTTTGGATATCGGTTGCGGTCCCGGGCGCGTTTTGGGCTTTCTGGCGCGAAAAGGAATTCGGTGCATCGGGCTCGACCGTAGCCGCGTTTCCTTAGGCTTGGCGATAGAACGATATAACCGGCCCGGTGTGGTGGGAGATAACCTGCACCTCCCGTTCCCGGAGGGAGCGGCAGATGCGGTTATTTCCGATGGAGTGATCCACCATACCGAGGATCCGTTGGCCGCTTTCACCGAGAATTTCCGCCTCCTACGGCCAGGCGGGCAAATGTACCTGGCTGTTTACAAACCCAATGGCCGATATCCCATGCTGTATCGCTTTCCAGGCGCACTTATTCGATGGGCGTTGAATCGCACGTGGGCGAGCCCCGCCGTCACCCTATTCTTTCAGTTGCCCTATTATTTGGTACATTTTGCGAGGTCCAAAGGCAAACGTAGCTGGCCCGGTGCGCGGAACCTCTTCTACGATTACTTTGTGACTCCTCGTGTCGCGTTTCTGCCTCGCCAATTGGTAGAAGGATGGTGCGCGCAGCAGCAAGGCCGTATCGTGCAATACGACGAGAATCGCGGGCAGAACGTGCACTCATTTATTGTGGCGAAGGAACCTGCCGAAGAGCAGGTCCGTCTGAACAGAACGGATGCGCGGAGTCTGGCTGAAGAGGCGCGCAAGAACGCATGAGAGAAAATCGCTCAAGCTCGTCGAGTGCGGTCATCAGCGTCCAGCGAGAACCTGATTCCGCTGATGTCTCGCTGCGCTGGCCGGCGCCCGCCCAGGACCCTCACGTTCGGGGCCGTGGCCGTGGCTTGTTCCGCGCCGCGTGGCTCGCGGTGAACGTACTGTTAGTAGTTGCCCTTATTTTGGCTGCATATTCCGCTGGCTGGGAATTTTCGACGCGCAGATACTTGGAGGGATTCTCGGACGCGATCGTGCCGGCCACTTCGCCGGGCGACGAAAAAGTAGAAGCTATCTTAAGTTGGATGGCTCACGGTCCCGCTCGCAGAAACTCCGGGCTCGAGGCGGCGCAGCCTGACCGCGATCCCACAGACACGCTCAATTATGACGCTCTGTTGCGAGTATGCGGAACCGCGACGAATGCGTTCATCAATCTTGTTGATACCGGGGGCATGCAAGCTCGCAGGCTGCTTTTGCTTGACTCGCGCCAGATGACCAAGCATGTAGTGTCGGAAGTTCTAGTGGACGGGCGTTGGATTATTGTAGATCCGAGCTTTCGCGTGATATTGCGCGGAGAAGACGGAAAGACATTGACTCGCGAAGAACTCGCTGATCCCAAGATATTTAAGGCTGCTACGGCCAATATTCACGGATACGACTCGAGCTATACCTACGACCGTACCGTACATATTCGACTTGCACGCATTCGCGTATTCGGCTTATTGCTCCGGCGGATGCTCGATCGGCTAGCTCCTGGATGGGAAGACACCGCCACCATGACTTTGCTGGTGGAGCGTGAATCCTTCGCTGCTTTGGTCGCTTCCTTGTTGTTGGTTATCTTTTTAATCCTGGTGCGCGCATCGCTGCGCTGGTATGGAGAAAAACGCCTGGGCATGCGCTCGGTTCGTATCCGGCAGCAACTGCGTAGAGCTTGCCACGCATTTTTGGACGCGACGTAGCCTTCATGTGCGGAATCTGCGGCATCATCGGATTTAGCTCGCGAGAAACAGGTGAAGCTGTCGTCCGCCGCATGCTCGCCGCAATCGTTCATCGGGGACCGGACGATGAAGGGGTTGTCGTAGCTCCTCCCGTGGCTGCCGGATCTCGCCGGCTGAGCATCATCGATCTTCCTGGCGGCGGGCAACCCATCTGGAACGAAGCCGGAACGCTGGCAGTCTTCTTCAACGGGGAGATTTATAATTTCCAGGAACTTCGCGAAGAATTGAAATCGCGCAAGCATTTATTTCGATCGCAATCCGACACGGAAGTGGTGGTTCACGCTTATGAGGAGTGGGGGCAGGATTGCGTGAACCGATTTCGCGGAATGTTCGCATTCGCGGTGATCGAATTACCGCAGGGACGGAACGGCCGCGCCGCGCGCGTATTCCTGGCTCGCGATCGTGCCGGCATCAAACCGCTCTATTACGCACAGATCGGCGGAATGTTTTTATTTGCCTCCGAAGTGAGAGCGCTCCTTGCCGGCGGCCTGATTCCGCCGCGCATTTCCCAGCAAGCTGCTATCGCCTACCTTCTGTTTGGATCCTCGGGCGAGCCGATTACGCTGGTGGAGGGGATTTTCTCGCTCCCTCCGGGGTATTGCCTGGCGATTGCCTCTGACAATCCCGGTGCTAGTCCCGAACCGAAAGCATATTGGGAGCCCCCGCAATTTTCCGCTGCCCGCGCCGGAGCCAAGCCTGGGTCACAGAACTTGGATACTGGAACAACGCCCGCCGCGCGAGTTCGCTCGTTGCTGGAAGACTCTGTGCGGAGTCATTTAATCGCGGACGTACCGATCGGTGTGTTTTTGAGCAGCGGAATCGATTCCACGGCGATCGCGACGCTTGCAGCCAAGACGCAAGGCGGAATCCACACATTCACCGTCTCGTTTCCTGACGCTGACTTTAGCGAAGCCGTGATGGCGCGGCGAACGGCGGATCGTCTTGGAACGCAGCATTGCGAGGCCATGATCTCCGGAGAAGAAATGGTTAGCCGGCTTCCGGAGGCGGTGGCCGCACTGGATCAGCCGTCGATGGACGGCGTCAACACCTACTTCGTTTCCTGGGCGGCACGGCAAGCCGGGTTGAAAGTGGCGCTTTCGGGCCTGGGGAGCGATGAACTTTTTGGCGGCTATACTTCCTTTCGAGCGACTACGAAAGTCGGGCGCGTCGCAGCCGCGGCTCGCTTCTTTCCACAACCATTGCGTAAGTTGACATCTTCGGGAATAAAGCGGACTCCTTTTTTCAAAACTTCCCCTGATGCCTTTCGCAAGGTGCTGGCCGCTTGGCTTCAGCCGGAGCTGTTTCCTCATCCTTATTTTTTCACCCGAGTGCTTTTTGCGCCGACGGCTTTTACGGCGCGGCTCAAAGACGACACCGTTGAGTGGGGAGCGATGCTC
Source organism: Candidatus Acidiferrales bacterium (assembly GCA_049693615.1). Classification (GTDB taxonomy): domain Bacteria; phylum Acidobacteriota; class Terriglobia; order Acidiferrales; family UBA7541; genus Palsa-295. The sequence continues at coordinate 70,387 of JBAVQB010000031.1, forward strand.
TGGTATCAATGGCTCAACGGCGCTGTGGAGCAGTCGCGCGCGATGGATCAGTTCACGCAAGTATCGTGGCTGGAGCTGCGTTCGTACATGGTGAACACGCTGCTGCGGGATACCGACGCGATGAGCATGCGCAATTCGCTCGAAGTGCGCGTGCCATTTCTGGATACTCCGCTGGTGGAATATGTTCTGGGTTTGCCGGAATCGATCAAGCGGCGCTATGGACGCCCGAAGGCTTTGCTCGTTGAAGCTCTTGGAAACCTCCTGCCGGAGGAGATTGTGAACCAGCCGAAGCGCACGTTTACGTTTCCTTGGGAATATTGGATGCGTGGGAAGCTAGGTGAGCGCGTGGGTGTGGGGCTTGGCGATTGGGCGCCAGCGCTCGGAGAGATTTTAGATATGAAGTTTGCGCAAACAGTTTGGAGGAATTTTTTGCTGGGCAGGACAACCTGGTCACGGCCGTGGAGTTTGTACGTTTTGAATGAGTGGATTAAACACAACTTGAACGTTCAGCGCGCGGGCACTATGGAAAACCACGCTTCGGCAGCGGTGCACGTGAATTGAATCTTGGAAAGCTTGGGCCGGCGGACGACGTAAACATACCATGATCATTCTTGGCATCAACGCGTATCACGCAAATTCCTCGGCGGCCATCGTCGTTGACGGGCAATTGCTGGCGGCGGTGGAGGAAGAGCGGCTCAATCGCGTGAAATACGCGGCAGGCTTGCCGGCGCGCGCGATTCAGTACTGCCTGGATCAAGCCGGCGCGAAACTCTCTGAAGTCGATCACATCGCTGTGCCGCGCAATCCCTGGGCGCGGCTGGGAACAAAACTTCGGTTCGCCGTGCGCATGCCGCGCTTTGCTTTAGACCGCGCGCGTGTGATGCGTCGCTTTGCGGGCGTCAAAGAGGATCTCGCGACGGCTTTCGAGATGCCCGCGGAAAATATACGGGCGCAATTTCATCGCATCGAGCATCACACCGCACACCTGGCCAGCGCCTATTTCGTTTCTCCCTTCGAAAATTCCGCGGTGCTCTCCGCGGATGGTTTGGGTGATTTTGCCAGTTGCATGTGGGCCTTGGGCGAAGGCCCGAAGATGCGCACGCTGGGAGAAATCCGGTTCCCTCATTCGCTGGGGATGTATTACACCGCATTGACGCAATATATCGGCTTCTGGAAATTCGGCGACGAATACAAAGTGATGGGCCTGGCGGCTTACGGTGAGCCGGAATTTCTGGAGGAATTTCGCAAGATGGTCTTTGCCGATAGGCCGCTTTCGTTTCGCCTGGGATTGGAATATTTCACGCATCAAAGCCAGGGCGCGGACATGAGTTGGCGGGAGGCGGACCGCACGCCGGTATTGGGCAGGCTCTTTTCGCTTTACCTGGAAAAGCGGCTGGGGCCGGCGCGCAAAGAGGGGGAACCGCTCGGGCAGCGCCATCGGAATATTGCAGCCAGCATGCAGGCTGCGCTTGAAGAAGTTCTCGCCGCGCATTGGAGCGCGCTCGCAAATAAAACCAAGCAGAAATCGCTATGCCTCGCCGGAGGCGTGGCGTTTAATTGCCTGGCGAACGGAAAAATATTCGACCGCTCGCCATTCGAACGCGTTTACGTCCAGCCTGCCGCGGGCGACGCGGGATTATCCGTGGGAGCGGCGTTCGCGGTGAACCATGAAGTACTCGGACGCCCGCGAGAATTTGTGATGGACCATGCGGGATGGGGTCCGGAATTTTCGCAGCAAGATATTGCGCGCGCCATCGATTCGTCTCAAGCGCCAGAGGACGAGACCGGCATCGCAGAGATGGATGAACCGACGTTGCTTGAAACCACGGCGAAACATATTGCCAACGGAAAAATCGTGGGCTGGTTTCAGGGGCGTGTGGAATGGGGCCCCCGGGCATTGGGGCAACGAAGCATTCTTGCCGACCCACGCCGCCCTGAAATGAAAGACGTCTTAAATCGACGCATCAAGCATCGGGAAATATTCAGGCCATTCGCTCCTTCTATTTTGGAAGAAGCCACCGGTGAATTCTTTGAAAAGACGCAGCCCTCCCCTTTTATGACCTTCGCTTACAATGTGCGCCCGGAAAAACGAAGTGTGATTCCGGCGCCCACACATGTGGATGGCACGGCGCGGCTTCAAACCGTGAGCCGGAAGACGAACCCGCTGTACTGGAAGCTTCTGCGAACTTTCGGTGACCAGACCGGTGTCCCGGTGTTGTTGAATACGTCCTTCAACGATAACGAACCGATCGTTTGCCGGCCGGAAGAAGCTCTGGATTGTTTCCAGCGGACGCAAATGGATGTCTTGGTGATGGGAAACTTCATTTTGGAGAAAAAGTCCACAAGCGGAGCACGGGAAGAAAGCTCGGATAATTTCGCGAAACGCGCAAAATAGGGAGTTGCAATCCGGAGTATCGCTCACCGCCACAGTCTTCCAGCCCGGCGCCGGGATCGCCATACGAATTATGCATATTCTCCTCCTCAATCAATATTATCCTCCGGATACTTCCGCTACCGCCAAGATGGCCATGCAAATTGCGGAGAAATTAGCACAGCGGCATCGCGTTACCGTGGTGGCCGGGCGCCCTTCCTACGATCCCGACGAATATTACCCTTACTCGTTTCAGCGAAAAGATGTTCGAAATAACGTGACGGTCGAACGCGTCGGCTCTACGGCCTATCCGCGGCATCAGATGCGCCGACGTGTTTCAAATTATCTGTCGTATCTCGCTTTGGCCGTGCCGCGCGCGCTGGCTATTCGTCCAGACGTCGTTCTGGCAATGACGGATCCTCCCGTAGCAGGCATCGCCGGAGCGTTCGTCGCGCGTATGAGCAATCGGCCCTTCGTATATAACATCCGCGATTTGTATCCGGACATGGCGGTGGGCGGAGAAATCGTAAATTCGGGTTTCTGGGTTGACCGCTGGGAAAAAATGCATCGCCGCGCGCTTCGTCAAGCTGCGCGGGTGGTGGTGCTCGGCGATGACATGCGCGACCGTATCATCGCGAAAGGCGTTGCGCCGGAGCGCGTGGTTATCGTGCGGGACGGGAGTTCGTTTCCGTCATACCTGCCAGAACGTGGCGATCCTGTAGTGCAGAAAATTCGCAGCGGCTTCCCGTTCGTGGCGATACACGCAGGCAATCTGGGATTTTACGGAGCCTGGAACACCCTGCTGCAAGCCGCGGAAATTTTGCGCAACGAAAACATAGGCCTCGTGTTTGTAGGCGATGGGGCAAACCGTGCAACTCTGGAAGCTTCCGCGCAACCGTCGCCAAATGTACGCTTCTTGCCGTTTTTTCCAGTCGAGCAGGTGCCGCACGTGATGATGGCGGGTGACGTGCACATCGTTACAGTCCGGCGTGGCTTGGAAGGCGTTGTGGTACCGAGCAAACTTTATTCGATTCTTGCGGCTGGCCGGCCGGTACTTGCCGTGGCTTCGGCTTCCACGGACGCTGCCCGCATCGTTACCGAAACCGGCTGCGGAGTGTCCGCGGATCCCGACGACCCAGCCGCCGTAGCCGCCGCCCTAATCCAGTTGCGAAATGACCCGGCCCGCTTGGCTCAGATGGGCGCGCGAGCCAGGGAAGTTGCGGCCAAATATGCTAGAGTCAACGAGCTTGATAGGTTTGTGACGGTAATCGAAGAGGCAGGAAATCACTCTAACCTATAGCAACTTTATGGCAAATGGAGGCAGCTATTTGGACTCGTAAGAAAGTACTCGTGACAGGCGGGGCGTCGTTTATCGGATCGCATCTGGTGGACGCTCTGATAGAGCGCGGCGCGCAAGTGCGCGTGGTAGATGATTTGACCAGCGGCAGACTCTCGAACATCGAACATTATCTAAGCGATGGTCGCGTCACGTTCGTGGAAGCCGACTTGCGCGAGCCCGGGGTAACGCGCGCGGCGATGAATGGCATCCAGGTTGTCTTTCACTTAGCGGCCGACCATGGCGGGCGCGGCTATGTGGACTTGCACCAAGCCGGCCCGGCGTCGAATCTTTTCCTCGATGGACTTGTTTTTTGGGAGGCAGTGAAGGCGGGCGTGGAAAAAGTTGTTTACGCGTCGTCCGGCTGCGTTTATCCGAATAATATGCAAACCGACACGAAGCAGGAGCTTTATCTGCGCGAAGAAGACGTGAAGCCTCCGCACGACGCCGACAATATGTACGGCTGGGCGAAGTTGATGGCCGAGCTTACGCTGCAGGCCTATCACCGCGAGCACGGACTGAAAGCGGCATCGTGCCGCTACTTCACCGTGTACGGGCCACGCGGAGTGGAAAATCACGCCGTGATCGCCATGATCGCCCGCGCGTTTATCGGGCAGAACCCGTTTGATGTTTGGGGCGATGGAACACAGATCCGCAACTGGACCTATGTGGACGACATCGTGAGCGGAACGATCCGCGCCGCCGAGAAAATCGATGACGGCACCGCGGTAAATCTTGGAACCATGGAGCGCATCCGCGTGATCGACGCCGCGAAAATGGTTCTCGACTTTTCGGGACAGAAAGCGGAAATCCGTTTGCGCCCGGACATGCCTACCGGTCCGGCGAATCGCGTGGCGGATAATTCCCTGGCAAAGAAATTGATGGGCTGGGAACCAAAAACGCCGTTTCGCGAAGGATTACGCAAGACCATGGACTGGTATTTCGCGAGTAAGCAGAAAGAACAGGTCCGCGACGTCCTGGAAAAAATGCTTACGACGCGTTGAGCGGAGTAACTGCAATGAATTTCATCCACGCCGATCTGGTCGCTTTCACCGTGGCGCTTCTTGCTTCACTGGGTCTGACCATTCCGGTGCGTCACCTGGCATTGCGTTATGGCATGGTGGACCGCCCCGGCCCGCGTAAAGTCCACCTGAAACCCATTCCGCTTCTTGGCGGCATCGCTATTTACCTCGCCTTTGCGCTCGCCATTCTGATTGCGGTACACGGTGTTCCGCAGCAACAAATTGCCGGGATACTTTCGGGAGCCACTTTGCTTGCGGTAGTCGGTTTCCTGGATGATGGGAAACTTCTGCATCATCAAGTGAAGCTCTTCGTGGGGATGCCGGTAGCTGCGCTGATGCTGATTGCCACGGGAATTCACGCGCAGCTTTTCTCGAATTTTGTACCCGGGCTAACCGGCAAAGTTCTGGATGGATGTTTCACCGTGCTCTGGGTTGTGGGAATCACCGCGTCGTTCAGCATTCTCGACCACATGGATGGTCTTTGTGCGGGCATCGCCGCGGTGGCTGCCGCATTTTTCACAATCTCGGCCAGCATGAACGGACAGACGCTGGTTCGCAGTCTGGGTGCGGCAGCTTTGGGCGCATCCTTGGGATTTCTGCGTTGGAATTTCAATCCCGCCAAGATTTTTATGGGCGATGGTGGTGCGATGTTCCTCGGCTTCCTGATGGCGACGTTAGGGCTAAAGGTACGGCCCGACGGGGTGCCTTTACCCATCACATGGCTAATTCCAGTGCTGATTCTAGGTGTGCCCATCTTCGATACCACGCTGGTATCTATTTCGCGGGCGCGCCGTGGTCTGCTTCCCTTCACGTCACCGGGAAAGGACCATACCGCGCATCGCCTATCGAACCTGGGGCTCGGTCATCGCGGTGCGGTTCTGGTGCTGTACGTGTTCGCCATATTGTTCGGCTTAGCCGCGCTTATCATCCCGCACTGCTCCGCCGCGACTGCCTATGGTCTGGCGGGGCTCATCATTTTGGGAAGCCTGCTTGCCATATTTCTACTGGAAGCTGCTCCATATGAGCGCCAGCCGAAAGTACCAAAAACATTCCTGCCCAGCGATAGCTGAAATAGCCTGTCCGCCTTGATTGCGCGACGGTAAGATATATACTTCTTCCTCGGTTAATTGGGGCATCAAACAACCCGGGATAGGCGGCATGCGTGGGTCCCGGTGGGTAGCTTCCCTAAGAACGCTCCGGTAATTTAAGCAAAGGCAAACTGTACGTGACGATTATGGCGCCCGAACTACGCGACGCGAAAAATGTTGTATGCGGCAAGCCCCGCACAAATCCTGGAACCGTGGCCGTAGTGGGCGGATCGGCCGCCGGTCTATTCACCGCTTCCATGTTGGCTCGGCAGGGTGTTTCCGTACGCGTATTCGAACGCATCGAGACGATGGAACCTGATGAGCGAACGTTGATCGTGACGAATCGCATGCGCGCATTGCTCGGACGCGCCGCCGAGAAAAGTGTGGTGAACGAAATCCGGCGCTTTGAACTTTTTACCGATGGCCGCTCTGCAACGATATCGCTGAAGCATCCGGACCTGATTATCGAACGCCGGACCTTGATTCAAGGCTTGGCCGAAGAGGCGCACCAGGCTGGAGCGACTGTCGAATTGGGCCGCCGCTTCCATGCGCTCCATTCCAACGGCCGCGGGATGGTGCTGGAAATCGATCGATGTGACGGGAGCCGTGAAGAGGTTCACGCTGACACCATTGTAGGCGGTGACGGAGCTTCCAGCCGCGTGGCCCAGGCCGCGGGATGGTCGCCGCTTGAAACAGTTCCGTTGGTGCAGGCGATTGTTTCACTGCCGAAAGATATGTCTCCCGACACCGCGCGCGTGTGGTTCGTGCCGCAAGACACTCCTTACTTTTACTGGCTTATTCCAGAATCAGCGACGCGCGGGGCCTTGGGGATCATCGGCGAGACCGGCCTGGAAACGCGCAGCCATTTGGAAAGATTCCTGGAAAAACGGAAGCTCGAACCCATCGGCTTTCAAGCGGCACGCATCCCGGTTTACAAACGCTGGGTTCCGGTCCACCGGCGCGTGGGCCACGGATCGGTGTACTTGGTGGGAGACGCCGCAGGTCAAGTAAAGGTCACCACGGTGGGCGGCATCGTCACCGGCTTTCGCGGCGCGCTCGGCGTGGCTCAACAGATCTTGCATGGAGCATCCCGCGAGTTGCGTACATTGCGCCGGGAGCTGGATCTTCACCTTCTCTTGCGCCGTTCACTCCATGATTTCCAGCAAGCCGACTACAGCCGGCTGGTGGATTTGTTGAACGATCCCGCGAAGCAATCTCTTGCGGAATATTCCCGCGATGAAGCCTGGAAAATTCTCTGGCGAGTATGTTTGAGTCAGCCTCGCTTGGTATTGTTGGGATTGCGCGGATTGTGGTCACGCAGAGGCTCGGCGAACCGAACAGGCTTCTAAGTTAGCGCGTCCCGGCCCACCCTGGCGGACGTAACAATGTCCGCGCCAAACTCGACATGTACATTCTCGGGATTTCCGCAATGACGCATGACCCAGCCGCGGCGCTTATTGGCGAGCAAGGGGTGATTGCGGCGATTGAGGAAGGCAAGCTCACCAGAACTCGCACAGTGGAGGGAATTCCTCGCGCTGCAATCCAATTCTGCTTGGAACGCGCCGGTATAGACCTGGCAGCAGTCGGGCGGATCGCCATCGGCAGCCATCCAATGCGATCCTGGGAGCGCCAAATATTATTTCGCGCCCGCCTCGCACCCCTGGCACCCGCATCTAGCGGCTACTTTATAAGCAAAGCGTTTGGCGAACTGAGCCGCGAGCTGAATAATTTCCGCTTGATCAAAAAAATGGCCGGAGGTCCGACGGGAACGGTTCAGAGTTTCGAACATCATCAATGCCATGCGGCCAGCGCGTTTTTTGGCTCGCCTTTCGATCGCGCGCTGATTGTTACGCTGGACGAGATGGGAGATGCGCGCTCCGGGTCCGTGAGTATTGGCGAAGGCACGCGCATTCGCGAACTGCAGTCTGTCGCCTTTCCTAATTCGCTCGCGTGGGTCTATTCGCAAGTGACCAGGCTCCTTGGTTTTCGTCCGCACAGCGAGGAACATAAAAGTCAATGGCTGGGATTGTTGGGTGAACCAGTCTTTCTGGACTTATTTCTGGACGCGTTGCGCGGAGCGACGAACGGACCTCCGCATCTGAACGGAAAACACTTCAAGCGCAGTTATGCAGGCGAACTTTCCTTCAGTGATCAATTCTACCGGAGCCTGGGGTTGCCGGTAGCCGCTCAACCAATTGCCGACGATGCAATGCGTGCGAATATTGCGGCGAGCCTGCAGCAGGCTTGTGCAGTCATCGTTTGCGAGTGGCTGGAGTCGATGCAGCAAAAAACCGATCCGCGCTCACTGTGCCTTGCCGGTGGGCTATTTTTGAATCCGCTGCTCGTTTCTGCGGTGGAATCAAATACGAGGTTTGAAAATGTGTTCGTGCGGCCGTCCGCCGGAATCGAAGGTACCGCTCTGGGCGCAGCCTATCTCGCCTGGCATCGGGAACCGCGGCCGCGCCTCGGCTTCGCGGGAGCTCCGTATTGGGGGCCTGAATTCTCGAACGATGCGGTCAAGGGCGTGCTGGACAATTGCAAAGCTTCTTACAAATGGTGCGACTCCGAGGAAGCGAAAATTGGCGAGACTGTTAGGATGCTGCACGCGGGAAAAATCGTGGCTTGGTATCAAGCAGCAGCCGAATTCGGGCCGCGGGCGCTCGGTAATCGAAGTTTGCTTGCATCCCCCTGGTCGCCATACGTTAAGGAAAATCTGAATGACTATGTAAAACACCGCGAACCTTTCCGGCCTTTTGCCTTGGCCATGCCGGAGGAAGATTGCGCTGAATATTTTGATTACACTTCGAACGCGCGCTATCTGGCTACCATGGCTCGGGCTAAAGAAACGGGGCGAAAGCTGCTGGCCGGTCTTCCGCCTGGATTTCTTCTGAAAGGTAATCTCGTGCGTTTGCACGCCGTCAGTTCCGAAGATAATCTTCTGTTTTGGAAATTGTTGAAGCGCTCGGGAGAAAACGCTCCTGCTCCCATTCTGGTGAATACTTCGTTCAATTTGTTCGGGGAACCTTTGGTAGTGAAGCCGCGCGATGCCGTGCGAAGCTATTTCTGTTCGGGGGCGGATGCTCTGGTGGCCGGCAATTTCATTTTGAAAAAGAGCTAAGGATCCATGGAAAGCGCGGAAAATCGGCGGCGCGAACAGAGGCGGAATAGGAGTTTCTTTTTAGCCTTTATTTTATTGGCGCTGATCGTTTTTGGAGTGGTTGCGTTTCGGAAAGTGGGGCGCTGGTTGGTTCGCGAAGACCCGCCGGCTCATGCCGACGCCATCGCCGTGCTAAGCGGAGGCTTGCCCTATCGCGCCGAGGGCGCGGCAAAATATTTCGAGTCTGGGTACGCAAGCGAAGTGTGGATCACACAGCCTGCGGGGCCTGCCGGGGAGCTTAAGGCCATGGGAATTTCGTTCACCGGGGAAGAAGAATATAGCCGGCAGGTTTTGATTCATCTGCATGTGCCGGAGAGTGACGTTCTTATTCTTCCCGGCGCTATCGTCAATACGCAACAGGAAGTGGAAGAAATCGTTCGCGAATTGCGCAAAGAGAACAAGTCCAGCGTGATCATTGTGACCTCCCCGCAGCACACACGCAGGGTGAAAGCGTTATGGAAAAGCCTCGCCGGCAAAAATCTTACTGCAATTGTTAGAGCAGCGCCGGATGATCCATACGATGCGGAACACTGGTGGCGCAATACTCGGGATGCGCTTTCCGTGGCGCGCGAAATTTTAGGTTTAATGAATGTTTGGGCCGGCTTACCGGTACGGCCTCGCAGCAACTAAGCGCGTGTTGCCTTGGCGGATTTCTGCGCGTTTTGTTCCACGGGATTGCCGGGCGATTCCAGAATTCTCCAGCGCTCCCATTCCGTCTTCTTGGTCAGATCGCGGACCCAAAGCTGCCACTCGAATCCGGCGTCTTCATCGGCGTCAGAATAAAACCCTCGCCAGAAATTAGGATCGCGATAAGGATCTGCAGGTTCGCCGTTGTCTGAGCTTTGCAGCGGATCATGGCTGCGAAACTCGGCAAGCTCCGCGGAATCGAGTGGGACCCGAAAAAATACGACTTCCTGGAGGCCGGCGTTTTTTGCAGAGCCATTATTCGCCGCAGGCGCGGCAAAATGAGCGCTTAACTCGACAGACCGTTCTTTGAGCGCCAGTTCCAGCGAGGGCGGACGCTCCGAAGAACCCCGCACGCGAGCGAGCGGAACTTCCCAGAGCGTAAGCCGGTCGTAGCCGGAGGACTTGTCAAAGTAACAATCGAGCGAACGCGTCTGCCACGCTGCGGACCGGCGTGCCGGCAGGATCTCGGAAATCGTGGCCACCGCATGGCCGCGCCAGCGCTCGATTTTTACCGAACCTAAAAAGCTCCCGAACGCGCGGATGAAAGATAAGTCTTCTGCAGTTGTGTGTAGAGTTTCACGCCAAAAGCGATCGCCGAGACGCAGGGAGAAAGTGAATACTTGTTCGAGCGGCGAAGGAATCGATTCGCCCAGTCGGCGGCGAAATTCCGGATCATCCATCTCTTCGAGCGTGCGCATACGCTCCGTTAGGCGGCGGATGGTCCAGTTTTGGTGCCGCAGCAGTCGCTGCCAGTGCTGCGCCAACACAAAAAACACGAAACCGACCAAGATGCATATGCCCAAAGTTGGCCAGAGAATTTCCATGGCTAGGCTTCCGCGATGCGCAATCGAACTGCCTGCTAAGCCGCTCTGATGTGGAGGGATTCTACTATGGATGGATTCAGCTTGCCACGAGGCTTTCGGGCGCGCGGCTTGCTGCTTATTTGGCCGGCGCGCTGGTCTGCGCGAACCGCTGACGGAAATATTCATACGTAAGCCGCAATCCGTCTTCCAGTTTCACCTTGGGCTCCCAGCCCAAGACGCGGCGCGCTTTGCTGATATCAGGACAGCGTTGCTTGGGATCATCCTGCGGCAACGGGCGAAAAATGATTGGGACGTCGGCGCCGACTAACGCGCGAACGCGTTCGGCAAATTCCAGAATGGTGATTTCCTGAGGATTACCAATGTTGGTGGGTTCGTGCTCGTTGGATTCCAGAAGCTTATAAATTCCGTCCAGCAAGTCCGAGACGTAACAAAAACTCCGCGTCTGCTTGCCGTCGCCATATACCGTAATCGGTTCTCCACTGAGCGCCTGATACAGGAAATTCGGAAGAGCCCGTCCGTCATTCAGCCGCATGCGCGGGCCGTAGGTATTAAAAATCCGCACGATGCGTGTATCCAAACCGTGGTAACGGTGGTAGGCCATGGTCATGGCTTCGGCGTAACGCTTTGCTTCGTCATACACGCCGCGAGGCCCTACTGGATTCACGTGGCCCCAATATGTTTCCGGCTGCGGGCTGACTTGGGGGTCTCCGTAGCATTCCGAGGTGGAGGCTAGAAAAAATCGCGCTTTCTTGGCCATGGCCAAGCCCAGAGTATTGTGCGTTCCGAGAGCGCCGACCTTCAGCGTCTGAATCGGAAATTTCAAGTAGTCGGGAGGGCTCGCGGGAGAAGCAAAGTGAAGCACAGCTTCCACCGGTCCGTGCACTTCTATATAGCGAGTTACGTCCTGGTGGGCGAATCGGAAACGGCGATGCGGGAGGAGATGCGCTACGTTCGACTGGTTTCCGGTAACCAGGTTATCCAGGCACAGAACATCCCAACCCTTGTCCAGCATTAATTCGCAGAGATGAGAACCGAGAAAACCTGCTCCGCCTGTGATAACTGCGCGCAAAATTGATTCTCCTGTTCAGAGGTCTTCAACAAGTTGCCATTATCCCTGAAAAAACATTTCGTCTGGAACTATTCCGCCGCCGCTGATGCTTTCTTCGCACCGTCTCGAGTGAACTGCACGTTGGAAGCAGTCACTCCCGAGCGAGTCTCGGAACCTAGTGCGAAGCCTCCGGAGCAGGTGAAGGAAAACCTGTTGTATGGTCGGCAACGATTCGCCAGCCTTCCTTAAACTTCCGGAAATTTAGCGTGAACACGCCGCTGGGCCGGTCCTTTTCGCGCCCGAGCTGGAAATTTCCGATTGCAAATGCGGCGTCTTGGCATAGCACATGGACCTCAAGATTTGAGAAGGACAGTTTACCCATGGCTTTCCCATCCGGGTAATTCCGGCGATAGCGATCGAGCACGGCTTGCCATCCCCTGGTGACCCCGCTCGCTCCTACAAATTCGATTTCCGGTGATTTCCAATAGCCCTCCATGAACGCGCCTATATCGCCGCGATTCCATGCCGCAGATTGCATCTCCAGTACTGACCGAATTTGCGTTTCAGCGGACTCATCGGCTGCCTGCACGCGTGCATTGATAGCGAACGAAACCACGAAAACAAAAACCACGCACAAGACCCAGGTTAGTTGCAGTTTACGCGTCATCAATTCCCTCCCAAAGATTAGTGCACAACCAATTCAAGCTCCGGTCAAAATCTGCAGGCTCGACTCGACGTAAATCCCATCGCTCAGCGGCCCGGCATCATCCTGACAAAACAGTACTGACGTTCCATTGTCACCGCCGCCGGAAATCGAGAAACTGTTGTTGGTCGAACATGCTAATCGCATCCTTCATTCTCGTGATCTCAACCGCAGCGCTGATGCAGTTCGCTGCCTTCGCCTGGCGCGCATCCTTACTCCGGGCGGTTTCTGAGCAGTACGTAAACGAAGCCGACGCCTCGCTCCAGCCCTATCCTAACCTATTAAGTTTCAGTAGCTTCCAGGAAGTGATGGCGGTTTATCACGATCTCTGCCCAGAGCTTCAAGCTGGTTCAGCCCCCAATCTACGTCCGGTGAGCATCTATTACGCCGCCATGGGCTTTCTGAGCCGCTTGGGCGCCTACATCATGCCCGCCGAAGGCCTCAGCTGGGCACACCGCGAAATGGCCCTCTGCACTCAATATGCGACGGTGCGTCTGTCACAGCGCCTGGAACGCAATATGAGCATCGCCAATCAAGCCCGCTCCTATTAATTAAGCTTCGCTCCTTCCCGTTCAGTCCCGCCCGAGCCTGTCGTTCTAACCTACTGGTACGGTCGTTCCATTGTCACCGTCGGCGTAAAACGAGAAACTGTCCTTGGTCGAAAATGCTAATCGCAGCCTTCATTCTCGTGATCTCAGTCGCAGCCCTGATGCAGTTCGCCATGTTCGCATGGCGCGCATCGCTGCTTCGCACGGTTTCCGAGCAGTATGTGAACGAAGCCGATGCTTCGCTCCAGCCCTATCCTAACCTTCTAAGTTCCACCAGCTTCGCAGAGGTCAAAGCGGTCTATCGAGATCTCTGCCCGGAGCTCGAAAAAGGTTCCACTCCCAACCTGCGCGCCGTGAGCGCCTATTACGCGGTGATGAGCTTCCTGGGCCGCGTGGGCCGTTCCATTCTGCCTGCGGAAGGCTTGAACTGGACGCAACGTGAAATGGCTCTGTGCACCCAGTATGCGACGGTGCGCCTATCGCAGCGCTTGGAACGCAACATCAGCATCGTGAACCAAGCCCGCTCCTTCTAACTCTGGCAGCGAGCTCCATCTTCTTCCACAGTCTGCGGATCCGTGTTGTAGGGTGACCCCGCATACCCTTCATGCGCTACACTTTCGCCTGTTCCCCAGCCCGGTTGCCTGATACGCCATTGTGACAAGTCATTTCTCAATACTTAATCCGTTTTTGTGGCCCAATTAAATCTTACAAACCCTAGGGGCATGCATGTCCCAATTGAAGGAGGCGCCACGATGAAGCGCGCCGAAGTTTCCATTTTGCTCGCAGGTGTCTTGCTTGCGCTGATCCAGTTCGCTGGCTGCGCTCAGAAGCCGCCCACCTTCAATGACGTGCAGATACTGGCTCCGAAGGGTGCGCAAACCATTGCGCAAAGCCAATCCGTACTGATCCAGGCAAATGTACTGAACGATCCCGCCGCAGGCGGCGTTACATTTACTTTCAGCACCCTGCCCGGTTTCGGTGCCATAAGCCAAACCAGCGCTACCACCGCCACTTATATCGCACCGAACGCTGTCACAACCGCGACGACGGTAAAAATCATCGTCACCTCCGTCGATTTCCCGGCCAAGTCCGCCAGCGTCACCATTAATGTGGTGCCACCGCCAACCATCACAACTACCTCTCTTTCCACAGCAACGCTGAACGCCGCGTACAGCGCCACGGTAACCGCAACCGGCGGGTTGCTGCCTCTTTCCTGGGCGGTCACTGCTGGAGCTTTGCCGACCGGCCTCTCGCTCGCACCGAGCACCACCGACACTGTGCAAATCACCGGCAAGCCGACCGTAGCCGGAACCTACACATTTACCATCACGGTGACAGATTCCGCAGGTTTCTCTAACTCCGTACCATTTACGCTGGCCGTCAGCTCGCTCTCAATAACGACAACATCGCCTCTGCCTCCCGGCGTCGTGAACACAGCTTATGATTCTCCTGGGCTGCAATTCGCTGCTACCGGCGGTAACGCACCCTACACCTGGTCTGTCGCAAGCGGCTCGTCACTTCCGGCAGGGCTCACGCTGGATCCAAGCACAGGAATTCTCTCCGGGACACCGACCACGGCGGGTACCTTCAATTTTGGAATCACCGTAACGGATACCTCGAAGCCTCCAGTTTCCGTCACTGGCAATTTCACTCTCGTAGTCAGCGGCGCGCAAAATCTTATCGGATTGAACGGCTCGTACGCCTTCGAGTTCAGCGGTTACAACAGCACCGGGTTCGTGGCCTTTGCTGGAACATTCACCGCAAACGGCACCGGAGGAATTACCGCGGGCGAGGAAGACTACAACTCAGTTTCAGGAACAGATGTGACGTACACGAATCTCGTCGGCACTTACACTTTGGGATCGGATGGGCGCGGAACGCTCACGTTTACCGGCAGCACTCCCGCACAACCCATCCCAAATTTCACCTACGCGTTTTCAATTGATGCGACAGGAAACGGCAGATTCATCGAGTTCGACACCACCGGCACGAGCGGTTCCGGACGAATTGCGCTTCAGACTGTTACGACATGCTCCGTGAGTAGCACGGTCGCCAGCACCTACAGCGGCGACTTCGCATTTGGCGGTCAGGGTTTTGCGGGACAATCCGCTACCAACGGAACAGGCCCGCTCGCATTCGCAGGCAGATTTACGGCTACTCCCCCGGTTGCTCCCGGAACCATAGGTTCTCTGTCCTTGGGCGAAATGGATACGAATACTCCTGGATTGGTGACTGTCGACGACACTTCCGTTTCCGGCACTTACTTGTCTGGACCGGACAACACTCATTGCACTCTCGGGCTGTCCTCTACCGGCCTGGGTAGCCAGAACTATAGCGTCTATCCGATTTCGACCGGCGACGCATTCCTGATCGAAACCGATACGGCCAGCGGTACCACCACTACTCCGTATCTCGTGGCCGGAGAAATGGTCCAGCAATTCGGACAACCATTTGTTACTCAGGGCGTCCTCAGCGGAACGATGGTCGGTGGACTGAGCGGCCAACTGATCTCAGGCGGCACATATCTTCCTGAAGTCCAAGTGGTCGAGCTTTCAGCGTCCAGCGGCACTCCAAGCGTGGCTGTGTTGCAAACTGACAATCAGGCCGGAACGATCTTTGGCACGAACGGCACGCCAGTTGCAGACGCCTACACATCCGATAGCTTGGGCCGCGTGGAAGGATCGGTGGAATTCAACTCTACCTTCTCGCCTGTCCTATATCTGATTAATACGGATCAAGCCTTTTGCGTCAACATAGTGCAGAACGCCCCCACATTTGGTTATTTCGCGCCGCAGTCGACTGGGCCGTTCACCGCCGAAACCATCCAATCGACATCGCTGGTGGATGGCACCTCTGCTCCAGCAGTTAGTGCGGATCGCAATCTTTCCGGCTTCCTCAGCTTCGACGGCGTTTCTGTGGTAGGCGGAACGCAAGATCAAAGCATAGCGTCGGTCAATACAACCAGCGCGTCAACCGGTACGTATGTCCTGACCTCAACCGGCAATGCCGATGGCAGTGGAACCATGACCTTATCCACTCCCACCGGTTTCACCGGTTATTTCTTTATCGTCTCGCCCACGAACGCAGTGATGGTTACCACCACGCCCGGAGACGTGAATCCTGTCCTGATTATTATTGGACACTAGACTATCGGACGCTAGCGTGGCGTCTCTCGTGGAGCTTAGTAGGCCCAGCGCATCAAAACGGCGCCGGTGGTGTAACCCGCGCCAACCGTAATCACCAGCACCAGGTCGCCTTTGTGCAAACGACCCTGGTCCAACGCGTCCGTCAAAGCCAGCGGAATTGTTGCAGCGGTGGTATTTCCACAACGATCGATATTGATAATTATTTTCGAGTCGTCCACTCCTAGCCGCTCCTGCATGGCATGAATAATCCGCAGGTTCGCCTGATGCGGCACTACCAGCGCCAGGTCGCGGCTGGTGAATCCATTGCGCTCCAGGATTTGAACGGCAAGCTCGCTCATGCGCCGGACTGCGTATTTGAAGACCTGAGCGCCCTCTTGATGCACGTAGTGCATGCGCTTTTCGACCGTTTCCAGCGACGCTGGCTTCAGCGATCCGCCGGCCGGCATGTAGAGATTGCATCCTCCGGATCCGTCCACATCGTGGGCGAAATCCAGGATGCCTTCGTTGTCGGAAGTCGCGGGTTCCACCAGCACGGCGCCCGCGCCATCGCCAAAAAGAACGCAGGTGGCGCGGTCCTTATAATCCAAGATCGATGTCATCACATCGCTGCCGATCACCAGCGCTTTCTTATGCGTCCCAGCGCCCACGAACTGCGCGCCAACGGTTAGCGCGTAAGCAAATCCGGAACAAGCGGCGGAAAGATCGAAGCCCCACGCATTTTTCGCGCCGATACGATCTTGAACCAGGCAAGCGGTGGCGGGAAACAGCATGTCCGGAGTTACCGTGGCCACCACAATCAAATCAATTTGTTCGGGTGGAACTCCCTTTGCCGCCAGCAATTTCTTGGCTGCTTCGGCGCCCAGTTGCGAAGATCCCACGCCGGGGTCCGCATAGTGACGTTCGCGGATTCCAGTGCGCGTGCGGATCCATTCGTCGTTTGTATCCACCATTTTTTCAAGATCGAAATTCGTGACCACTCGCGGCGGGACGTATCCTGCCACTCCCGTAATCTTTGCGGCGATGCGCCTGCCCATTCATCTTCTCCAGGATGCAAACAATAGCCCGCGATTGTATGCAATCGCTTGCATCCGTGACAAGCAAAACACGTTTCATTCTTTACGATATTTCGGTTAACGCGAAATTTCCAACCGGTAGGTGATCTCCGCGGTCTTTCGCAACATGGCCGCTACGGAACAATATTTCGTCTGGCTCAATTCGATGGCATCGCGCGCGGCTTTTTCTTCCACCTCGCCGGAGAGGCGATAAACCATGTCGATTTTCGTCCAGACCGCCGGCGGCTCGGCGGCGCGCTCTCCGGAAATAACCACTTCCAGAGACCTGAGTCTCTGGCGTTTTTTCGCCAAAATGCTAACCACATCCACGGACGAGCACGCTCCCAGCGCGCCCAGCAGCATTTCCATGGGGCCGGGAGCCGCGTTGTGTTTTCTGTCCGCATCGAACGGAACCGCATGCCCCGAAGGCATTTGGGCCACGAATTCTTCGCCTGTAGTCCACTTCACCGTTGCTGTTTGCAAGATTCCTCCGCTCAAAATCAGCGCAATGCTGAAACCTCTATACAAGCTTGAAGCGAGACGTCCAGTAAATCAAGAGCCATAGAAATTTCTGAATGGAAATTAATGCGGTGAACGTAGCGACTGAGCAGGCTAATTACAGCGAGGAACTATCGGATACGTCCGGGACGCTTACGTTTGTATCAATGCGAACTCGCGGCGATCGCCGCATTGTTTGCACGAAGATCTGAACCAGTTCCGGATCGAACTGGTTTGCAGCACAGCGTTCCAGCTCGCTGAAAGCGTCTTCGGAGCTTCGCGCTTTCTTGTAGGTCCGTTCGGAAGTGATGGTGTCGTAGGCGTCGGCGATCGCAATCAGGCGCGCGCCGTAGGGAATCTTTTCGCCTTCCAGCCGGTCCGGATAGCCGGTGCCATCGTAAAATTCGTGGTGGTGGCGAACCATCAGGCGAATCTTGTCCATGGTTTGCAGCGGCTCCAGGATCTTGGCGCCGAGCTCGGTGTGGGTCTTCATGGTTTCCCACTCGGCTGCATCCAGTGGGCCCGATTTGTTCAGAATCGTCTCCGGAATGCCTACTTTGCCGATGTCATGCAGCAGCGCAGCCAGCCGAATTTCTTCCACCTCGGGCTCGCTCATCCCCAGCGCTTTGGCGATTACCACGGCGTAGGCGGAGACTTTTTGTGAATGCCCCTGGGTGTAATGGTCTTTGGCATCGATGGCGAGCGCGAGTGATGTCACTGTCTCTACCACTGCCTCCGGCAGCGTATCCGGCGCCTCGCCTCCGCTCTGCTCTGCCAACGAACGCGTAAACTGTTCTAAGCGACGATACACTTCGTCAAACGCTTCAGGTCCGGTGGAGAAGAGCCTCTTCAGCGTCACTCCCAGGTAGGCTTCCAGTACGTCCTTCTTCCAGCGCTTGGTGTCGGTCGGACCGCCTTCCTCCGCGCTCGATACCGAGTTCCCTCCTTGATGTTTGGATAAGTACATCGAAGAGTCCGCCACTTGGATCAGCTCCTGCGGAGTGGACCCGTGAATGGGGAAGCCTGCAATGCCGAAGCTGGCGGTAATATTCTTGTCTCGAAGAAGCGGATCGGACGCAACCCAGCCGCGCAGTTTGCTGGCAAGCTGGCGAGCCTGCTCCACAGTGGTTTCCGGCATCAGTATGACGAATTCATCTCCGCCATAGCGCGCTACCACGTCGGACCGCCGGCAATTTTGCTCCAGGATGTGGCCCACGCGCTGCAATACCACGTCGCCTTCCAGATGTCCGTAAAAGTCGTTTACGAACTTGAAGCGGTCGAGGTCCATCAAGACCAGCGCGAATGGGCGATTGGCGCGTGTGGAGCGTTTCCACTCGGACGACAATGCCTCCATCAAATAACGGTGCGTTTTGACGCCGGTCAAACCATCCGTGATGGCTTGCTCCTGGGCCTTCTGGAACGTGAGGGCGTTGTTCAAGCCGCCCGCAAAAAGATCCGCAAGAGTGCGCAGCAGCAGCACTTCTTCCTCTTCGAATTCGCACGGTTCCGAGGATTCCACGTACAAGACACCGAGCAAATGCTCGGCATAGGTTACCGGCAGCGCAATGGCTGAGACGGAAGTGGGTAGCACCGGACACGGCGTTGAAATGCTTACTTCGCGCACGATCGTCATCTGGCCGGTGCGAGCTACTTGGCCTACGATGCCTTCGCCCAGCGGAATCCTGCGGCCTACCGCGTCGCGTCTGGCTCCCGCCTCCGCCTGAATTACCAGCTCTTTCGCCGGATAATCCACCGTGGCTATTCCGATATGATCGTATTTCAGGCCATTTTGAATTTCCGCGGCGATCTTCGCCAGCATTTCTGCCGGATCCAGCGTGGTAATCGCGCGGCTGGATACGTTGTTGATGAGCATCAGGTGACGCGACTTCTTCTGTTCTTCGGTGAAGAGGCGCGCGTTTTCCAGCGCGACGGCCGCTTCGCTGGCGAGCACTCGCATCAGCTCCACGTGTCCTTCGTCAAATGCCCGTTCCTGCTTGCTGTGTACCGCCATCACGCCGATCGCGCGATCGTAAAGAATCAATGGCACGGCGCAAATGGAGCCGACCATGCGGGTTGGTTTCACGCCGAGCCGTTCGGCTTCCTCGGCATAATGATCCCGGATCAGCAGCGGCTGGCAGGTTTTGACCACGTATTCCGTCAGGTGATTTCCCGCCGTGCGAATTCGCTTGGGTAATCGCTCGCCGTCCAGCACGTCGATTTCAAATCGCACTTGCTGAGTTTTGTGATCGAAGAACGCGATAAAAAGACTATTTACATCGAGCAGGCGCTTCATCTCGGAATAAATGCGTTCGAAAAGAGCGTCCGGCTCCAGTGTGGAACTGAGCGCCCGGCCAATTTCATTCAGGATGTGCAGTTCCTCGCTGCGCCTGGAGGTTTGCTGAACCAGGTAACTGTTCTCTACGGCCATTCCAATTTGGTGGCCCAGGGCCAGAAGCAGCCGCAACTCCGCGGGCGTAAAATTGCGATTGTCGGGCGTGCCGAGCAGCAAAACTCCAAACACGCGCTCTTTCGCTTGTAGGCTGATCCCCACTACCGTGCGCAATTTTTGGCCGAGCAGAAGTTTTCGTACATGGCGGAAGGATTCTTCCTTCTCCAGCGCTTCCCATTTCGAATCTGTTTCCAAATCGCGCAAAACCACGAGTCCGCCAAGACGGGCGACCAGGCTGACCACGTAATCGTCCAAATTGTTGCCTTGAATCGCTGCGCAAAAAGCATCGCCCAGCCCGGTGACCACCACCGATGTGGGACCGTTCTCTTCTCCGTAATGCAGGCATAGCGCGCCGGCAGGAATGCGCACAACATTCAGGACGCGGTCGAGCGCTTGCGCCAGCATTTTCTGAATTTCGCCGCCCGCAAAACTCGAGGTGGCCAGGTTCAAATTCGAGAGCGCAAGCATGTTTCGCTCGACTCTCCGGCGCTCCTCTTCATAAACGGCCATCACCATGAGCACGCCGCCGAAAAGCTCCGGTAGTAAAGTGAGGGGGAGCAGATCCTTGCCCGCCAGCGGTCCCAGTCTTTCTTGAAAAATTGCCGTTAAACGAAGCAATCCCCACGCCACGAAAGTTATGGCCAGGAATTGGTCGGCGCGGGATTCCTGCTTGAGACCTTCTTCCCAGAAAGTGCGCGCGACGAAGAAAAACACCAGGCCAATCGCCAATCCTAGCGGGACGTTGATCCACCCGCGTGAATAGGCCAGCGCCCAAACTCCTGCCGCAACCCCAAGAGCTGCTATCCCCTTCCACGCTACCGGGAGGCGCGCATACATCCTGGCCGCGCAGTAAAACGCCAGCGCCGCAAGTCCAAGCACCCACTCAGTCGCCGGATCAGCCCACCATGGAACGGTCAACTTGCTGCCCACACATCGAACCAAAAAATGCACACCAACCAGCAGCCACCCCCCCGCCCACACCACCATGTATTGCTGGCGCTTCTGCTGGTAGACGTAGGAAAAGAAAAGCGCTAGCAGGAGGGCTCCTGCCAGGAGAACGGACGCCGTCATGTCGATGTGGACCGCCATGGACGCCGTCATATTGATGTGAATCAGCAAGTTACCGCTCCAACTCCTGATGGTACTTCCGTCGAGAATAGCAGAGATTCGCAACGTATCCGTCCGCGTATCGAGCCAAGTTTCGTGGAGGTCAACGTCTGCCGCGCGTAGGCGAAAAGGGCAAAAATCGGCCAGATATGCGGCACCAAAGAGAGCTGAGGCATATTCAAATATGAGGTTTGGGGGAAGGCGCGTCAAGGGTACCTACGGGCCATTTACTCGCGGTTGCGCGCCGCTGTGACGCGGGCGCTCGATTTTGCAGACTCGTTCCGTTAAGATGATCGTTTCCATTTCAGGGAAGGAAACTCGCAGGGACAATGACATCGACATCCGCTCAGAAGCCGCGCGTGCGTTTTGCGCCATCGCCAACCGGATTTCTCCATGTGGGCGGAGCGCGCACAGCCTTATTTAATTGGCTTTTTGCGAAGCACGAGGGCGGCACGCTTTTGCTGCGCATCGAAGATACCGATGTCGAACGCAACAAGCCGGAATTGGTTGACGGAATTCTGGTGGCACTTCGATGGCTGGGCATCGAATGGGACGAAGGTCCCTTCTTTCAGTCACAGCGTATTGAAATGTACCGTGCGGCGGCCGAACGCATTCTGGCAAGTGGCGCTGGTTACGCGTGCTATTGCAAAGCAGCCGCTTATACAGGTGGCGATTCCGCCGAAGAGAATGAAGGTGAAGGCGACGACGAAGGAAAGGCCGCGAAGGCCGTGGCTTGTTCGTGCCGAGACTTGACTCCGGAGCAGCGCTCGGCGAAAGAAAAAGAAGGCATTCGTCCAGCGATTCGGTTTCGCACTCCGCGAATGGGCACGACACATTTTGAAGATGCGGTGTTCGGTCCGCGCGATGTGCAAAATGCCGAAATTGAAGATTTCGTTCTGCTGCGGTCTTCCGGCTTACCGACTTATCAACTCAGCGTGGTCGTGGATGACATCGATATGCGCATCACGCACATTATTCGCGGCGCGGACCACTTGTCGAACACGCCGAAGCAGGTGCTCATCTACAAAGCGCTCGGCGCCGAGCCGCCGATATTCGCTCATGTTCCACTTATTCTAGGACCCGATCGCACGCGGCTTTCAAAACGCCACGGTGCAACCAGCGTGGGATCGTATGCGGAAGAAGGATTTCTTCCGGAGGCATTCCGGAATTTTCTGGCGCTGCTGGGATGGTCACCCGGCGACGATTCAGAATACCTGCGCACGAATGAACTGATCGAACGATTTGCGCTTTCGGGCGTAAGCCGCACGAATGCGATTTTCGATCGCGCAAAACTGGAATGGTACAACACGCAGTATTTGCAGAAGCCGCCGGTGGAAGAGCTTTTGCCGTACGTGGAGGCGGAGCTGAAGCATTCCGGGCTGTGGCAAGAAGCGTGGGCCACTACGGAGCGGGAATGGTTCGCGCACACCGTGGATTTGGTTCGGCCACGAACGCGATTGTTGGGCGATTTCAGCGGCTGGGCTCGCGCATTTTTCACGGATGATTTCGAGTACGAGGCGGAAGCCCGCGCAAAATTCTGGAAAGACGAAAAACTTCCGTCGTTGATGCCTAAGCTAGTCGAAGCTCTGGCAGCGCTTCCAGATTGGAACCATGATGCTTGCGACGCGGCGTTGCGCGGCGTTGCTGCTTCCGAAGGCGTCAAAGCAGGTTTGCTCATTAATGCGACGCGCGTGGCGATCGTGGGCCGGGCTGTGGCACCGCCGCTTTTTGAGACGATGGTTGTGCTCGGAAAAGATCGAGTGATGTCGCGACTGCGCCGTGCACTGCCAGCTATTTCCAGCCATTAAGAAAACACCCGAAACCGGTGGGATTGAACTCCCTACAGAAAATAAAGGACGGCGTGTCAGCGGGCGGGAACTAGTCTGGAGAAAATCTCCGGATGAACTTCTTTAGGCGTGGCGCCCTCCTCGGCCAAGTTAAATTTTGCACTCACGGGAAGCTTTACGGGAGGCAGACACGCGCTGTCGTTACAGGCCTGATAACGTAGGATCATCGGAATTTCCGTGGGACCGAGTGCGGCAGCGGATTTCGCGGACAATCGCAACATGAGGGTAACGCTCTCGCTGTACACGTCGAGAGGATGATTCGGCGAGAAACTGAATTTCTCGAGCTTGCCGTTGGGGTAGATGGTGTCCAGCAGCTCAAAACCCGCGGGAAGCTGAGGCTTTAGAGTCGTGGCGATCAAATAATCGTCGGTGGGCTTGTGCGAATTCATGTGGAAACCTTTGGCGATATCCGCGACGACCGCAATCTTGAATTCCTTTTCGCGCGGAACCGGATCCAACGAAACAAATATGCGCGGCTTGACGATGGTGGACGCGTTCGGAAGGTTCGATTCTTGAGTTGAACTCGGCGGCGTGGCGGCAGGCCCGCGCGAGATAACAGATGCAGCGCCCGAACAAATAATAAAACAAGAAATGAAAGCGGCCTGCAAGGACTTCATCTTAGACCTGAACCGTGGAACCGGTTTTTTCACTCAAGATACGGCTCATAACCTGGCTCAGAGTTTCACCAGTCTTGTCTAACACAAAGGCCTGAGCGGCGTCGGACCATCCGAGCTTGAAACTGGTGGTCAGCGCGGAAATCCAGATCTGGCGGACCGGCGCATTGGGGCTGATTACGAAGCGGGTCTCGTCTTCGTCCTCGAATTCAATTTCCAATTTACCGCTACCACCTTCCACTTCGAATTCATGTTCGTCGCCCAATTCAAGCAAGCGTTTGCGGAGACTCTCGAATGCCGCGTCGCATTTCTTTTGGAATTCCTGTTCGTCCATCACAGTGGAATCAGGTTACTCCTATTTTCGCGGACAGATTCAAGAAACCGAAAATACATGATTGTTTTGAAAAGCACTAGAGCAGCGCCTTGATCTGTTTCTCGAGCTCGTCTTCGTCTGCCAAGCCGATAAAGCGTTTCTGAACCTTGCCATCACGAGAAATGACGACCGTGGTCGGAAAGCCGATGAGTCCGCCAAATTTCGACGCGAGATCATCGTTGCCCAGGACGATGGGGTAATTCATGGTCATGGAGTGGCCATTCACGTCGAATTGTGTTGATTGGACGTAAGGGGCGACCACGCTTTTCCCTTCCTCATCCATTGCCACGCCCAGTATGGTGAACCCTTTCTCCGCATATTTCTGCTGAAAACCGATCATCCACGGGATTTCGACGCGGCACGGTTCGCACCAGGTGGCCCAGAAATTCACGACGACAACTTTCCCTTTCAGGCCGGCTAAAGGAACGTCCTGATCCTGGAGATTCTTGAAGGTCACATCGGGTTCATCCGGACGCGGGCCATCGCCCGCGGCGGATTTGCTGCTGTCCGCGCGTGAAACTTTGAACAGGTCGTGCGAGTTACAGCCTGAGAAATTCGTGGTGACAAGCAGCACAATCAAAAGAAGAAACAAAAAACGATTTGGGACCCGTCGCATGCGTTCCACTCCCATCACCAGGAAAACCTATTCAAGAATGAAAGCTTACCTGAAAGCCAGGTCAGGCGGTTCATAAACACGAGACCGCCAACCGCAAGCAAAAGGGCGCCGCTGAAAACTTCCACAGTGTGCAAGTGGCGGCGGAAGCGCTGGTAGAACTTCAAAAATCGTCCAATTCCCAGGGCGGTAACAAGAAACGGGATTGCGAGTCCGGCCGAATAGCAGGCTAACAGGAAGACTCCCTGGCCGATGGTTTCGCGGGTGGCTGCAATGGCCAGAACGCCGGCAAGGATTGGGCCGATGCAGGGCGTCCATCCAAAGGCGAAGGCAAAACCCATCAAGAATCCACTGACGATACCGGGCCGGCCACCCAGATTTCGGAAATGCACGTCGCGATTGAGCCAGCGGGTCATGGAGGGCCCCAAAAGAAAGATTATGGCGACAGAATAGAAATGAACGGCCTTTAGCGTGTGGCCTGCAATTCCGGGCCGAAGATTCAGGACGACGCCAGCGGCCACGAGAAGAATTCCGATCACGAATCCCGCACGCAGGGAAATCTTCGCGAGCCACCCCACCAGGTGCAGCCCGAACAGTACGATCAGCGCTCCAGCCAGGGGCGCGAGAAGCCCGCGGTTGCGAACTAGAAATGAGCCCACAGCACTGGCCGAAGCACCAAAAGTGATGAACACGATGGAGAATCCGAAAACGAATGCGAGAGCAGAAGTGAGTAATCCACCGCGCGGAGTTTGTCCCTCTTTAAGCTGCTCCACGCCGATACCGGAAAGCATTGAGATATATCCGGGAACCAGCGGCAGCACACACGGAGAAAGAAATGAAACGAGACCGGCGAGGAAGGCGGCTAATGCGGAAACTCCCATGTTGTCTTGTCAGTCTCCTTGAAAACGTTCGGACGCTGCGGCCAGCGCGGCGAACATAATCCAACCTATTATACCTGCACATCCATTAGACGCGCGCCTAGGCTTTTTGATACCGAGGGGCGTCAAGAAACATTGGATTGCGACTGTGCCAGCCGGTGGCCTGCTCGAAGGCAAACGCAACTGCAAGTAAAGCCGCTTCTCCCCATTTGGGGCCGATCAGTTGCAGTCCGACGGGCAATCCGTCGCGGGTGAATCCACATGGAATTGAAATGGCCGGGTGCCCGGTCAAGTTGGCGGGCCGGTTCAAGCGCACGAGAGCTGAACGGACTGTTTCTTTGCGGCCTTCGATTATTACTTCGCCTTCTCCGATGAGCGGTGCAGCGATTGGAACTGCGGGCGCGAGAATCGCGTCCACGCGCCGAAATGCAGAATCGAAATCTTTTTCTATTCGGCACTTCACCTCGAGCGCTTGAAGATAATGCACGGCGCGCACCTGGGCGCCCATTTCCAAGCGAGCGCTTACATCTTCACCGTAATCGGCCGCTCGGGCCGGATAAAATCCCTGCGATTGATGATAGCGAGTAGCTTCGGCCAGGGCGATATGTGTAGAAGGCTCCACGGAATCGGCGAGGTGCGGAAGAGATACGTCTTGAATTCGGCCGCCAATTTCTTCCAATACTTTTGCCGCGGCGTTGATGAAACGGCGAACTTGAGGGTCGATGTAGTCGAAAAAGTATTCTTTTGGCCACCCCAATCGAAATCGACGGAGACGAGTTCGCTTTAGTCTTCGAAAATCAGGGCGGGGCGCGTCATCGGCATATCTTCCGGCGACCGCCTGCAGAAGGATGCACACATCCGCGACGCTGCGCGCGAGCGGTCCCGCGTGGTCGAAGCTGGGAGCCAGCGGAATGACGCCGGAAACGCTGACCAATCCATAGGTGGGCTTCAGCCCAGCAATGCCGCATAGCGCTGCTGGAATACGAATTGATCCGCCAGTATCAGTGCCAACGGACCCAAAACACATTCCTGCCGCTATGGCAGCCGAGGAACCGCCGCTCGAACCACCTGATATGCGCTCGATCGCCCGCGGATTATGAACGGCGCCATAATGCGGATTTTCGTTTGTGATGCCGTAAGCAAACTCGTGCATGTTCGTCTTTCCGAGAAGAACGGCTCCCGCGGCGGCCAGATGAGCGGCAACATCGCTGTCTTGCTTGGGAACGAAATTCGCGAGAATTTTCGATCCGGCAGTTGTACGGATACCGCGCGTGCAAAAATTGTCCTTGAGGGCAATTGGAATGCCGAAAAGAGGATTGCTTATGTTCGCCCGGCTTCCGCGGGGCCGGCGTACGAGTTCGCGCTCAGCCAGGCGCGCTTGCTTTCGCGCACGATCGGAGAGCACGGTTAGAAATGCATTGATCGACGGATTCAGACGCTCGATGCGCTCGAGCGTGGCATCCACCAAATCCACCGGAGAGATATCTTTGTGACGGAGCAATCGAGCGGCCTGCTCGATGGACAGAAATGCCAGCTCGGATTCTGGTTTCGGCGTCACGCGGCCCGCTTCAGAAAATTTTCTCCGCGCGCCGCAAGGTACCGGCTGAGCCGAGATTCGCGATGCGGAAAACGATCAAGTATTGATTTTCATTGCGGATGGTGCCGAATGAAAATCGCCGGTATTCAAACCCAAATCCGCAGCAGGAACCGTTGTAACTGGCTTCCAGAATCTGGTTTTGAAACGCGTCCTGGGTAAAGTCGTAACTCAGGCCGGCGGTGACGTTCAAGCCGATGCGGGTCAAATCGCCATAACCTACCAGAGCGCGAACCTGATTCGAGCGGGTTTGGAAAACGAAATCCGGGGGATTTTCATCGGGAGGCGTGGGGAGATTCGTCGTGGAAAAGTGCGCCAGCGTCAAAAATGATTCCTTATAAGGCTTAAGCTTCAGCAAGGTTCCAACCGCGGTCAATTGATTTCGCTGCGGATCAAAATTGAAGATGAATTCGGTATCGAAGTGCTTGCCTGGTTCGATGACCAGATCGCTTACGATGGGAGAAAAACGGCGTGGCGAGGCGGCAAAAGCGAACGGCGTGATGTCGTCCAGCGCTTGAAATACGTTGCGCTGGCCGTTTATTAAAGCTCCACCGAACGTCGGGTTGAAGTAATATTTTTGCAAAAGGCGCCAGCGGATCAGTTCCTCGGCATCGCCATCCTTTTTGCGGCGATAAAGCCGCTGGGTAATTCCATATTGGATCTCATTCGTGTCGGTCAACGTTTCGTCTTCATCAAAACGTATAAAGCGCGCGTAATCGTTCACGCCATTCACGTAACTGTAAACAATGTCAGGTTCGATCACATGTTTCCATTTTGTTCCGGATTTGTCCCAGATGCGGTCGAAGGAGGGCGGACGAAAATCGACAGAAAATTCTTCGGTGGTGCGAAAAAACCCCTGAGGGACATAAACGTTATTTTCCTGCTGCCCGCCATAATAGCTGGAGCGGAACGTGAACGTGGGTGTTACATCCAGCCAATTCCCGAAGTGAAGGGGTATGGTCACCGTTGGCGCGAACTCGGTTCGCGGAACAAAATTGGGCGTATCCAACGGCTCTGCTGTGGCAGTCTCGCTGCGATGCACGGCATCTGAAAAGCCTTCGAACGAAAAATAAACAGGAAGCTGTGGAAAGGGCGACTGGT
This sequence comes from Candidatus Acidiferrales bacterium, assembly GCA_049693615.1. Lineage (GTDB taxonomy): Bacteria > Acidobacteriota > Terriglobia > Acidiferrales > UBA7541 > Palsa-295. Next base: position 98,443 of record JBAVQB010000031.1, read on the forward strand.
CAACGGAACTGAAGCGCACTTCCGGCGCGGCGCGCAAGGAAACATAAGTGTCGGGCGATGCGCTCAAATAGTTCTGGTAGCTCAGCGCCGCGAAGTTCAGGCTGAAGCCGCGAAAATTATTTGTGAGGAAAGCGGAGTTGCGGACTTCCGAGTTTACTGCTTGCGTATATGTTTCGCTCCAGGCCAGGCGGAAGGTCAGGGTATTCAAGTTGTCCAAGTCAGCCACCGCCCGCCAGCCGTCGGGCAACAGCGCGGTGAACAGGAGCCGCGCTTCGTGACCGCCCTGGTTAATGGCGGGCACCGGAGGCTGCCCGGGAATTTGCGGCTGTTCCAAGCCGCGGTCGATCACTCCGGTGTAGGTGATGTCGAGTTTGGCGTTTTCCCACGGACGCATTCGCAGATCTGCTCGCTGGCCCCAGCCCCTTCGGCTGTAATAGGTTCCGCCGAGGCTGGCATCCATCCAATCTGTCGGCGCCCAATAGTATGACTCGCCCAAAATGTATCCCTTGCTTGAACTGTCGCCGATATTCGGGATCATGAATCCGGATTCACGGTCTTTCCCGGCGGGGAAAGTGGCGTAGGGAAGATACAAAACCGGAACCGAGAAGACGCGAAAGTCGCCGTTTTCCAAGTGCACGGACTTCTGCAAGTAGACGGTCGCTTCCGGAGCATAAAATTTCCAGGTGGGTTTGTCGGGATCGCAAACAGTCATCCAAGCTTTTTTTACACGATAGGTGTGCTCATCCAGGCGCTCGGCTTCTTCCGCTTCAAAATAGAGCGGGTTTGAGCTGACCAGCAGGGTTGGACTGGGCTTGCGCTCAATCGAAAAGGTGGCGCGCACGTGGATGAAAGTTCCGTGACCAGTGCGAACTTCGTAGTGTGCTTCGTCGGCTTCGACGTGCTGAGTCATGTAATCGAGCTGGACGTGGCCGCGGGCGATGGCGACATAGGTGTCTTCGTTGTATTCCACGTGGTCGGCGCGCAGGCGGGTGTTCTGATAATGCACGTCGACGTTTCCATCGGCGTAATAAATCCTGCCCACTTGGCGTTGTTGGTCCGCTTCGAGCGTGGCGGTTTGGTCTGCGTTTGCGCCGGCCTGAGAGGAAGTTTTCGCGACTTGGGGTGACTGCTTCTTGCTGGAATTTTGCGGTAGAGGCCTTGTGCTGTCCTGCGCAAAGGCAAAGCCTGAGGCCAACAGGGAAATAATTAATGCGAGAAAAAGAGAATGCAGCTTGCAGGATGGGGGCGTGATTTTCGCGTATGGCATCAGCGGAGAATGCTGAAATCCCTCAAAAAGCGTGGAAAAAAGAAAGTCGAGCCTAACACGCGTCTCTGATAGCCGCAATCGTAGCCGTGTTTGCGCAACTCCGATCTACTCAGAATTAACGGGTATCCATACGGTTGCCTAATAAGCGACATGGCGCTACATCCGAGTTCTGACGTTTCGCGGCTTGCCTGCTAGAATTGTGGCCGTTCCGCCACTGGAGCTTCCGCAGCGCAAAACGGACCAGTGATAAGAATATGCACGGAGTGTGGCGCCCTCTTGCTCGAGGTCGCCGACAATTGCTCTTTTTGTGACGCACCTCTCGCCGACCTCGGCGAAAATCCCGAAGCAGTGGCGGTTGGCGCTGGAACAGCCAGTCGAGCGGCGTCGTCGCGTACACCGTCGGTCTCGATCTCTCTCGAAGAAGAACCCGTTGAACCCGAATGGCGTCGCGAGGTTTCGCGCCGGCTGGAGGACTATCGCGCCAAGCGGGGGCATCTTCGCTCCGACGATTTGCAGTCGGGGTTGCCATTTTCCCGGCAGTCCAGGATCAACGAAGAACGGGCGGCTGAGGAACGCCAACGAGAAGCGGAGCGCCAACGGCAAGCGGAACGCCAGCGCGTGCGCATGGCGCAGCGCAAAACCGAACACGTGGAAATTTGCGTTCAGCCCGAACTGGATTTTTCCAATGCGGCGCACGAGCGCGCGCATCCGCAGACGGCCCTGGTGCCGGTAGCAAGTCTGGTGGAGCGGCGGAAGGCCGGATTGCTCGATGCCATCTTTTTGGGACTGACGTATGCGGGATTTCTCGGGTTGTTCCGGTCGCTCGGCGGGCAGCTGGTGGTTGAAAAAGCGGACACTGCGGTATATCTCGCGGTTTTCTTCCTTTTCTACGGGTTATATTTCTCGCTCTTTACTACCTGCGCTGAAGCTACACCTGGTATGCAGCTGCTCTGCCTGACCGCTGTGCGGCTTGACGGAACCGTTCCGGATACTCGCCAACTCTTGTGGCGGAGCTTTGGTTACGTGCTCGCGGGAGCCACGCTGATGCTTGGATTCGTGTGGGCGTTGTGGGATGAAGATCACTTTACCTGGCAGGATCGCATATCGCAGACGTATATCACTGGCTCCATGCCGCTGATGGACCAAGACGCCTTCGAGCTTCCCGCAGGGCGACAGACCTTTGCACGGAAGTGAAATCCCACGGTCGCGACGGGGGCGCGGAGAACGAACCAGGTAGATGTTCGAGACGAAAGCTGAAGACTGCGAGAGTTAAAACCCGAATCCTTTCTGTATAAGTCACAGAAAGGGTTTGCCACCCCCCGATGCGCGGAAAGCGGTTGGTGAGCAACAGAATCGAGTCGCACTGAGAAATATTTGACAATTTTTTTTCCTCCTTGGAGTAGAATTCCTCGCTGCACGCTAGGCCATTAGGGGCTACGTTTTCCCAGGGAGACTACTCATGAAAGCTAAAAGCATCGCAAAAGATGCAAGTGTCATTCTTATCTGGCTATCGTATATCGCTATTGCAGTCGCGATGAATTGTACACAGTTGGCAGCGAGTCCAGCGGGCGGCACACGGGTTGCGAACAACACACCGGGCTACGTATCGAGCGCGAAGAATCTCGGAGCGGAAAACGAAGCAAAGGTTATGGAAGTGACCATCTGGCTGCAGCTACACAACCGGAGTGAATTCGACGCGCTGACTCAGTCGCTCTACGATCGCACTTCCCCCGAGTATCATCACTGGCTGAAAGCGAGTGACATTGCCACGCGCTTTGCGCCAACGGCCCAGGAAGCAAAGATCGTTCAGGAGTTTATGGCGGGACACAATCTGACGGTCGTGAAGGTGGGGCCAAACAACTTCTACGTCCGAGCGCGAGGCACAGTCGCCGATGTGCAGAATGCGTTCCAGGTACAGCTCAACAACTATCAGGTCGGCGGCAAAACCATCCGCGCCAATGCCAGCGACCCTTATGTGGAGGGTGCGGCGGGTCCCTTGGTAAGAGCGGTGTCAGGGTTGGATAGCGGGGAGTTCGAGCATACTTTGATAATGCGCCCGACCAGCATCCGCGGTTCTAAGTCGGCTGCGGCGGCCGTCCCGCAAACGGCGGGAGTAAGCAATTCCGATTTCTTTTCTCCGCAGTGCTTCACGGGCACGGAGGAGGAATCGTTTTCCACGAACAGTGACGGCGAGTTGCCGATCGTCAGTTTCTCGGGCAATAAACTGAATCTAGAGAGCCTGAGCGGACCAGGCTGCGGCTACACGCCCGCTGAAATCCAAACTGCGTACAATCTGTCGGGCTTGTATGCCGAAGGCTACAATGGCAAGGGTCAAACCATCGCCATCGTAGACTGGTGCGGTTCGTTTACGATCCAGGCAGATGCCAACGCATTTTCAAAGAAGTTCGGCCTGCCGCAGCTCACTTCGTCGAACTTCAGCATCATCTACACGGCGCCCAGCGAATGCATTGCATTCGACCAAGTCGAAATCAATCTGGATGTAGAGTGGGCGCACGCGGTTGCGCCGGGAGCCAATATCAATCTGGTGGTTCCGCCGTCGCCAAGTTTCCCGGATGTGGACGAGGCCGAGTTTGATGTGGCGAACTATGGCTACGGCAACGTGCTCTCGGGCAGCTATGGTGCACCGGAAGGGTTGATCGCGGCGACGGAGGTCGAGACGGAGAGTTTGATTTCGGAAATTGGAGCCGCCACCGGGATATCCTTCAACTTCGCATCGGGAGATGAGGGGAACTTCGAGCTCTCGGATGATGTTTTTCTGCCCACGGTAAGCGCTCCAGCGGACTCTCCCTGGGCAACAGCGGTGGGCGGCGTCAGTTTAGCGCTGAACTCCGACAATTCCATTGCCTGGCAGGCGGGTTGGGGGAACAACGTAAATGTGCTGGCGTCGGAGGGGACGGTAGCCGATCCACCGATTGGCGAATTCTACGCGGGTTCGGGCGGTGGTCCGAGCAACTGCGTCACCAAGGTTACTACCTTCCGCCGATCGATCTGCACCGGCGGCTTTGCCAAGCCGTCGTACCAGAAAGGACACGTGCCTGGTGCCTATCGTCAGCTTCCCGACGTCTCATGGCTGGCGGATCCCTTTACCGGAGCTGTGATCCTAATCAGCATTCCCGGCCAGCTTCCGGAACAGGTGTTTCAGGTCGTCGCCGGCACGAGCCTGGCTACTCCAATGTTCTCGGGGTTATGGGCCATCGCCAATCAGGAAGCTCTAGCTGGGGGTGGAACGGAACTGGGCCAGGCTGCGCCTTATCTCTATTCCCTTCCGGCGGGAACCGTGCACGATATCGTGCCTGTTACGTCGGAGACTAACGTGACCGGATCGATCAAGGACTCGAATGGGACCACCAAGTACACGGCGGCGCAGTTGGCTTTTGCGGCCCCGACCGAGCACCAATTCATCAGCGCGATATGGGACATCGTCGAAGACGAAGACACGGCGGCTGTGGTCTCATTCGGCACCGATTTTGGCCTTCATACGAATGTGGGCTGGGATAACGTGACCGGCGTGGGAACACCGAACGCGCAAGCGTTCGCCGATTTCTTCTACGCACAATAACCACTCGCGAGTTGTTGGGTGGATACCCGAAAGTTACCTGCTCGCGGAAGCCACGCTGATGCTTGGGTTCGTGTGGGCGTTGTGGGATGAAGATCACTTTACCTGGCAGGATCGCATCTCGCAGACATATATCACTGGATCCATGCCGCTGATGGAGCAAGACGCCTTCGAGCTGCCCGCAGGGCGACAGACCTTTGCCCGGAACTGAGATCCCACGGTCGCGACGGGCGCGTGTGGAACGAATCAGGTAAATGTTCGAGACGAAAGCTGAAGACTGCGACAGTTAAAACCGAACCCCTTCTGTACACCACAGAAAAGATTCGGCACCCCACGGGTCTTAGCCTTGGCAGGACGGAACATTGGTGTCGCGCGGAAAGATTGGCTACCCCGCCCTATTTCTGTTCTTTCTCGAACAGTTCAATCGTAGCGTTCCTCTCATTGGCGAGTTCTACGAAAGTCTTTGGCGGAATTCGTTTTCGGGGTTTATAAGGGACCAACGCGAGAGGAATAACGTGAATCAAGTAGGCGTTGAGAACTAAAGAGATCGGAATCCAGAGGATGAAAGTGCCAACTAAGAAAGTTGGAATGTTCCTCACCCCGGCAATCCATAGGATACCCGCTGAAATTGAAACTGAGATTGCAACTCTCAATACGAGATACGGCTGACGAAATCGGAACACTTTCGCGCACCGGGGACATTCGAGTCCTCCAGCAGTCCCCGGCAGGCGTTGAAGTTCAGACGTATCAACTGACCCGTCGCAAAAAGGGCAACGAAGTACCATCGGAAACCCACACAACCTTGATCGTCGATTACCTGAAAAGATGCTAAAATTCGAATTGCTGCTCGGTACAACTAAGCTCACATCCTATCATATTCCCCAACACGCCTCCCGTAGTCATAGGACCTGGCAGCGGAGAGGTAGCACCGAGAATTAAGTCTTCGGCTGATTGGTACGAACCAAGATCACCTGCGGCTTGCCAAAGTATTAGTTCAGTTTGAGCATTCGCGTAAGCGGCAGTCCCTGCATCTATGGCTGCCGGTGCGAACGGCACGGCAACCACCGCTGTATCCACACCACCCATCATCAGGGCAAGTTCCCCGATGTTAGTGTCCGTATTATTAAGGAAGATCAGAGACTGAGAATCAGGATTTAAAGTATCCGAATTATTGGCCTGATAAACGTCGGCCAACTCGTCGATGGTACCGCCGGCTAACTGGAGGAATAAGCCGTCCATATCATTCGTTTGGATGAACGTACCGGCTGAGTTCGAAAATGAGCCGTCAAGAATTTGGTTATCGACCAGCGAGTAATCTATAGAGCCGACGTCGCCGCTGTCGCATCCGTCCCCACCATCCCCGCCGATGACAGGAAGATAGGCGGAGTGAATACGGCTCTTCTTCGCTGCTGCAATCGGACCGTCCCCACTATCTCCACCGTACCCATCGAACCCATCATCTCCGCACAAACCGGAGGGGTCCGTCATGCGAAGAGGGTTATTGCGAACGTACACATACCGGTTCCAGGTTTGCGGGTCGCGCAGACTAACTGCCGAAATGCCAGCCGGATCGGGTGAGGGCCAACGACCGTGGATGTCATTGTATTCGCGAGCAGGGAAATCGTAGAGATTCGCAACAGTATCTTGGTTCATGCCGGTGAACGAAAGATCAGCCGTTCCGATTTGTGCGTACGCTTCTCCGAACGGCGCATACGCTCCATCATAATGCCGCGTTCCGGATGGTGTTGAATCAAAACGCGAACTGCCGATCCAGTCAGAATGTCTGTAATAGGCTAAACCGCTTCGTAAGTAGACCGCCTGTGACCCGCCGATGAGCGGAACAAAAGCTTTTTGCAGCGTCGCGCCATCCATGATCGCAAGCTTCCCGCCACTTGGGGCGTACATTATTTGGGAGTATGTGCCGCTCGTATTTTGTTCAACCATGCGGCCTAAGGCGTCATACGTCAGGGCTACGCTGTCCACCGTCACAGGCTTGCCGTTGGCGTCCCAGGTGTAGGTGTGGGCGGTGTCGTTTGTGGCGTTGCCATTAGCGTCGTAAGTTGGCGTTGAGCTGCCCACCTGCGTCATCTGATTCGTCAGATAGGAGTAGGTCGGCTGGAAGGACACATTCCACTTTTGCTGATGTTACCGAAAGCGTCGTAGCTGAAGGTTTGTGACCAAGGCGAGCCACAGTTCGCGCTGGTAATGCGGGTCATGTCGTCGTGCGTATAAGAACAAGTCTGACTATCAGTCCCGTTGAATGGATCGGTTATCGCCAAGGTCTCCAGCGTGCCGATCGGATTCCAGGTGAGATTACCGATGACATTTTGGCCAGCCACGGTGAACTCGTACTGCGTCATGCGGTTCGTGTTCGGGTCATAGGTAAAGGAATCGCTATCGGAATTGGAAGAGCCAAAGTTAATTTGTGTGGGGAGACTCGCCACACTGTATGTCGTACCGGTCACTGGATTCCTTCCAGAGCTTGCCGAAACGGTGCTGATTCTTCCTTCTCCATCAGGGCCGTATGTAAAGGTCGGCAACCCGGTTATGCTGCTCGTGCCATACAGCGCAGTTAGGACGTCGATCGCTCCATTGGCCCAATAGGTTGCGCTGGTGTGGTAGTAGCCGCCGGAGTTTGGGGTGGATTCGTATACATCGCTGATTTCTCCCCGAGGGGAATAGCTTAACCCAATGTCAGTAATCTTAGTCCCGGTGGAAGTGGTAGCAGTGTAAGCCTCGGCCAAGCGAGCTTTTACATTAACCATGGCTACTCCGTCCGAGACGAAAGCTGAAGACTGCTAAAACGAACCTTTCTGTACAAACCACAGAAAGGATCCGGCACCCGTAAATTTTAGCCGTGGCAGGAAGGAACACTGGCACCGCGCCGAAGGATTGGCCACCCGCCGAGAAGGCGGTTATCCTTACCGGTCCGAGCGGCGGGCACTGTCTTGTTCGTCGGAGCGATCTGTCGATCCAACACGCATGGACCAATCTAGGAAAAACTTGGCGACGAATCCCTCGCAGAAAATGATTGCGATATAGTTTCCAACCGTGAAGCGACGAACGTGGTCGAAGAAAAAAAACACAATGGCAGCGTTGGCTGCGACCAACACACCCATAGACACCCACAATCTCAACCTTTTGTGATAGCGCCAGTATTGGGAAATTAGAACTAGAAAAACAGACATGCTGAAAAACACAAGCTCACGCCACCAATTGTTGCTTTCGTCCCAGAAATGCGGGCTCCAAATTGAGGCAGCGATGACCCCAGCGGCGATCATTAGGCCGATGAGAACCCCCACGACAGATGGATTCAATGCAGACCTCGCTGCCATAGTCGTTCTATTGCCCCCCTGCTGTCTTGCACGTTCCTGCTCTAATTGCGTCGACTTCCGCCCCCAAACCTATGCTCACCTGATAGAGCGCCGGAACTAGCGCGGTCGGCGGGTGGCGAATCCTTTCTTATTATTTTTCGCATTGAACATGACCAGGCGGATAGTACCACACCACCGCTTCACTACTTAGTTCCCTCGACCAGCGCGGGCAGAAAGGATCCGGCACCCCACGGGTCTTAGCCTGGACAGGACGCAACATTGGTGTCGCGCGGAAAGATTGGCCACCCGCCCACAACCACCCCAGTCGTTTCAACTGGTCGAAGAAACAAAGAAGTTGAATGAAAACAAACCCAACCGACACATGGCCGACTTCATTCGCAAGCAGCTTACAAAAGGGTATGGACCCGACACCACGTATCGTCACATCGTTTATTCGCTCACCAGTGAAGAGATTATCCACGGTCAACGGGCTTTCAATCAGGAACGGAAACACTATCTCGAACTCAAGCAGAAGGCAGCGAAGATAGCCGAAGAAGAGAAGGCGTCGCCCTTCGCCAAATTGGCTGCACGGGCGTTGTTGCAAGCTTGATATCGTAGAATGTGGTCCGTGCTGAGAGTCTTCCAGCCCTGGTTACGTAGTCTTTGCTCTGACAAGTAGTTCTCATACTGAAAACCGTGAAGATTAATTGGTCGGGACAGAGTATACGGAGACTTGCTTATCATTCAGAATTGCTAGCTTGGAGCCGTCAGGTGACAATGCAATGCTGTAGTGCACCTTGGTCAATGGCGTCATCGCGACGGTGAGGACGCGCATCCGTCGCGACAGGTTGAACACCATTACGCGCCTTGCTGTGTCATGAGCCATGTCCAAAGCAATTCCACTTATGTGAGAGATGGGCACGGCAGCGAATTTTCCGTTCTCTGACGGGGCGACTGAAAAGTGCGGCGAAATCATGTCCATCGTCGTATACTCATCCTTATCCAAAGGCTCAGTCATGAGCACCTCGCCTTCTTTTGTGAGCAGAACAACTTCCGTGCAACCGAATATCACTAAATCATTGGTCACAAACCACGGAGTGTTGCTACATGTCTTTGGAAGAGGCATCCACCAGATGGGCCTCCAATTCGCAGTTCCGAATTCGGAAATGATCACGCCGAGCCTGCGCTTCTCATATGTGGGCTCTATCAGCTGATGATCCGAAATTGAAGGCGGCACTTGATAGAACCTGGGTTCAACCCAGGTTTGTTTAACCTCAAATGTATTTCCATCCAACACTTCTAACCGGGTCGAAGCTTGTGTATTATGCTGAATTAGAAATGTCTTTCTGCTGGCTGAAACCCTCAGTTCCCACCGTTCATATCCATTTGAGCTAGCGAAAGGCACCTCCCGAACCTGCACGAATTCCGGGGAACATAGTCTCAGGATTTCACCGGTTCGAACTAATATTCCGCCGCTCGTTACAAGAATGTACGACCCGTGGGCACGCGTAGGCCAATCCTTCGTAATCAGGACTTTCCCAGAATCAGGATCGAGGACCGACATATGCAACTCATGAGAACTCGATATATCCGGGTTTTTTCGAGATGCCAACTGTTCGAGCGGGTCTGTCTCGTAAATGATAAGCCTGGAATTGTCGAGGAATTCAATCCCTGGGGGTTCCGTCCCGGCAAAATCTCGCGAGTGCCCGTTCCACGGTCCAGAAAGGTACTGAATGACATCGCGCGACCAAAGCGGGACTGGAGAATTCGAGGATTTCCCCCGGTCGGCGTGCACTCCTACCAAACTAATTAGGCATAGCGCCAAACCAGCCACGCGTGGGGGCACGGCGGATGGCCGAGCCTTGGCATCCTCGTTTCCGGCCTCCTGGTCGCGGCGCACTTTCTTGTTCTGGACCCCTGACGACAGCGGATGATACCACTGAGGTAGTTAACGCTATAGTGATTTGCTGTTCGGTAGCCTTTGAACCTGCGGGTGCCGCTCGATAAGAACGAAGGCGGTGTGAAAGGGTTAGCCGTCTGGCGATAGACCTTTGTCCGGAAGTGACTACTGGATAGCAAGCAATACTTGATTGCTCGTAAGTTATTGAAAAGAAAAGCTAAAAAACGCCCCAGCCACATCGCTAGACGTTTTGCGTCGAAGCCTGCCGCACTCACGAAGATTCGGGGCTGATTCAACGACCACGGATTATCTGCGATGGTATAATTATTTGCAGGCGAGGGGCGTCGCGTGATGCAAACCTGCGGAGCGGCGACGCGTCTAACCAGATATCGCTAATGCGCTGGGGCAGAAAAAAGGAAAATCCCGTGAGCCTACTATCGAAGAAAATCGTCATACTATTGTCGTTGATTGTCCTGGCGTTTGTGGCTACGGGTTATGTTCGGGCTCGCTCGAACGACGAAAAGGCCTATCGCGCGCTCACGGTTTACAGCGAGGTACTCGATAAGGTTCAGAATGATTACGTGGACGATCCCAACATCGGGCAAGTGACCAGCGGGGCGCTTCATGGGTTGCTCGATTCGCTGGATTCGGAATCGGCCTATCTAAGTCCTCTGGAATACAAAGATTTCAAAGAAAAGAGCGCGACCAGCGCGACGGGTGAAACGGGTCTGGTGCTCGTCCGACGCGGATACCTGGGCGTGATCGGATCCATGCCTGAAAGTCCGGCGGCTAAAGCGGGATTGCGCATCGGCGACATCGTTGAAAAAATTGCAGGATTCAGCACGGCGCAAATGGCTATTGGGCAGGCCGAGCTGCTGCTTCGCGGAACTCCCGGAAGTGTGGTGAAGCTTTCGGTTATTCGGCGTGGAAAAACGGAGCCGCAGGATGTGGAACTAACGCTGGCAAAACTTCCCGCGCCTCGCGTGGTAGAAGATAAACTCCCGGACGATATCGGTTACCTTCGCGTAACCGAATTGAGTGCCGGCATGACAAAACAGATTCGCGAGAAACTCGCGCAATTCCAACATCAAGGCATAAAGAAACTGATTCTAGATTTGCGCGATTGCCCCTCGGGTCTGGATGCGGAAGGCGTGTCGACCGCTCAACTATTTGTTCCTTCCGGCACGATCACCACGCTGAAAGGGCAAACCGTCAGTCCAATCGTTTCGTCGGCGGAGGCTTCGAAAGTTGCCTGGACAGATCCGGTGACGGTGCTGATTGGAGTGGGAACGGCGGGTCCGGCGGAAATTGTCGCCGGCGCGATTTCCGGCAATCACCGCGGTGAAACAGTGGGCGACCGCACGTACGGAACGGCCTCGATGCAAAAGCTTATTGAAATGGACGATGGTTCCGCGCTGATTTTGACGGTGGCAAATTATTACACTCCGGGTAACAAGGAAATCCCCGCGAATGGAGTTGCTGCGACCACCGAGGTTCATCCGTCCATCGATGAAGCCATCGCGGCAAACGATGAAAGCCAACCGGTTCCGTCGGAGAAGCCAATTTCCGCCGATGATCCGGTGGTCAAAAAAGCAATAGAAGTGCTGCAAGGAGCTCCCGCTCCGGCACGAAAGGCGGCTTAGCCACTCGTGGCTCGATCGCGCGAGGGCGCGCGACGGATTTTTACTTTTTTCCCTCGAGGTAACACCTGCGTTCGGGGAATTCTTTTCTCCATCACCGCAATATTTGTTTTTTGCGCTTCAGGATGTGGGCCTAAGACGATCTCAAAGACTGAGATTCGCGCGGTTACGAGCGAGATTGTGTCCGCAGCGCAAAAGATTTCCGGGCACAGGTCGGAGGTGACGATTCGCCCGGAGCTTCAACCTTCCAAAATAGGCGCGCGTGGTCCGTCGGTTACGGACAACATCTACGTTTCACTTTCAGATGCCTCCCAAACAAATGCGATCAGAAAAGCTTTGGAGGAAATCGCAGACCGTCACAAACTTTCCATGGTGGAAAGCAGCTCGGCGGGCGTAGTGCGCTTCGACTATGAGCTGAACGGGATTCGCACACATACCATCCATGTGGTTACGCCTCTGACGGCACGATCCCACGCGCCGGTGAGAAACGGCCGCGAAAATGCGCGACTGGCAATCATCATTGACGACCTCGGCAACGACCGGGCCGCGGCGGATGCATTGCTGTCGCTCGGTTTCCCGCTTACGGTTTCCGTTCTTCCACATCTGCCATTGTCATCGGAAGTGGCCGAAGAAGCTTACAGGCGCGGCGATGAGGTAATGCTGCATCTTCCGATGCAGTCAGAAAGCTCGACGGCAAAAACCGAAGAGGTGGAGCTGCGCGTGGGAATGAATGCCAAGCAAGTGGATATGGCGTTAGCTGGAATGCTGGAAACCGTGCCGCACGCGGTGGGCGTGAACAATCATCAAGGTTCGCGCGCGACCGCAGACCCTGCACTGATGGCGGCGCTGATGCCAGAATTGCGCAGGCGGGGACTATTTTTCGTTGATAGCCGCACGCTAGCGTCCACAGTGGCTTATGACACGGCCGAGAGGTTTGGAGTGCGCGCGGCGTCGCGCAAGGTCTTTCTCGATGATTCGGCGAAGCCTGAAGCCATTCTTCGGCAGCTGGAACTAGCAGCACGAGACGCAGAACGCGATGGATCAGCTATCGCAATCGGACATCCGCGTCCCGACACGATTGCGGCACTTGCGCAAGGGCTGCCCCACGTAGAATCTCAGGGCGTCCGCTTAGTGTTTGTTTCAGAATTGGTGCAGTAGATCTTAGTAGTCGCCGCCTTCTTTATCGAAAAGCGGGGTGCAGGGAACGAGTCTTGCGCTGGCGCCGTCGTGAACAGCAAATTGAACACGGCGCCCGCCGGGATGCATGCCCCACAAAGTTCCCGCGCCGTATTCTCCATCCTTGTTCAAGGCGTAGAACTGAATGTGGAATTGCTTCAGCCGTTCGGGGAAAGGCTTGTAATTCCGAGCAACACGGTGCAGCGCTTCCAGGCACGCGTCTGTGGGCGACATGCCCTTGCGCATCATTTCTACAATGGTATGGCCGCCGGAGATTTTAATATTTTCTTCGCCACGCCCGGTGGAGCCGGCTGCGCCGATGTCGTTATCTACGCAGAGTCCGGCGCCGATAATTGGAGAATCCCCGACACGCCCCGCAATTTTCCAGGAGAGCCCTGAAGTGGTGGTGGTGCCGGAAATATCTCCTTTGGCGTCCACCGCGAGGCAATTAATGGTGCCGGTGGGCGGATGCATGACGACGTCTTCAATATGTTCCCGCCAGGCCATTCGTTCGGGTGTGTCGAGTAGCTGCGTGAGTTTTTCCTTCCATTCCGGGCTATCGAGACCGGGACGCCAATTCTCGGACGAAGATGCTTTCCAGGCCAGCCAGGCGATGCGCGAACGGTCGGTGAGTAAATCCATGGTCTTGAATCCTTCATCAACCGCGAACCTCTCGGCGCCCGGACCTACGATGAAAACATGGTTGGTCTTCTCCATCACAGCTTTTGCGACGAGCGATGGATTCTTTATTTTCTGGATGGAACCGACGGCGCCGGCGCGTCGCGAAGGACCGTGCATCACGGAGGCGTCGAGCTCAACCACGCCGTCTTCGTTGGGCAGACCGCCGTAGCCGACGGAATCGTCATTGGGATCGTCTTCGACCTTGGTGACCACGGCGAGCACAGCGTCCAAGGTGTCGCCACCGGATTTGAGAATTTCCATGCCGCCGTCCAGATGCGGAAAACCATTGGCAGCAGAAACAATGAGCGGGCGAGCGCCTTTGGACGAAGTTTGCGTATTTGTTTGCGGAAAAGCTGCTTCGGCGACCGGCAAGGAAGCTCCGAACAACCGTCGCGAGCTTGCCGCCAGGCTGCCTGCCAAAGTGGAGAGAAAGAATTTCCTACGAGTCCAGTTCTCCATTCATGCGCCTCGATCGATAATTGATGCGAGCGCAGCATAATTCCAACCAAGCGCGGGAACAAGCGGAATCGTCGTGACGAAATAATATTGTTTTAAGGCTTAAAGCCGACGCTGCGCCATAGCTCGGCGCAGTTGTACATGACGCCATTGGTAATAACGAATTCAACTTTGCGGATGTTGTGAATGGATTCCAGCGGATTGGCATCCGCAATAATCAGATCGGCGCGCTTCCCGGCCTCCACGGTGCCGAGTTCCTTATCGAGGCCCATCACGCGCGCCGGCACAATCGTGGCAGCCTGGATCGCTTCCATGGGCGTGAAACCCGCCTCAACGTATAGCTCGATTTCCCGGTAAAGACTGAAGCCCGGGACGGTCTGATCGGTTCCGGCGACGATCGGAATGCCCGCGTGGTGAAGCGCGCCAACAATTGCGACTTCCTTCTGAAAGGCTTTATCGATAAGAGGAGCCGCCGGTGATGGCGGACCAGTCTCAGCAAGGATCGTCGCCAGCTCCGGGGCCACTTTTGCAACTCCGGGCTCAATGCTTACAGGAGGCTTTGACGTGTTGGCAGTGAAGAACTCAAAAATGGCCAGGGTTGGATCAACGACGGTGCCATGCTGAACTAAGAACGAAATAGCTTTCTGAACTTCGGGCGAATTCAGATCGATATCACCGCTCGCTTTGAGACGCTCCAGAGGGCTCGCATTAGTAGGAAGCGGCGGAAGCATAATGTCGGCAATGTATCCGATGTGGTTGATCTGATCCTGACCAGCATCGATCGCCTGATAAGCGGTGAGACCTTCGGGCACATGGCCGGTGACAGTCATGCCCAGGCGGTGCGCTTCGTCGGTGACCACTTTTAGCTCCTCCAGTTTTACAGAGCTGTAGATTTTCATCTGCTGAAAGTTGGCATCGTGATATTTGTCCGTCCACATTTTGGCTTGTTCGGGCGTGTCCACGCGTTCGACGCCAAGCGCCAGCAGACCTGTGCCGTCAACAATTCCCGCGAGCAACAACCGAGGGCCCAGGCCGCGGCCCTGCGCGATCGCATCCCGCACGGCGGTGATGAACTCAAATTCGTTTCCGCAATCACGGACGGTCGTGGCTCCTGCCGCGAGGTAGATTGGTCCCCATTCGACCTGCTCGAAATGGGAGTGCATGTCCCAAAGTCCCGGGAGAATGGTCTTCCCGCGCGCGTCAATTTTTGTGGCACCTCTGGGAATTTTTACTTGTTTGCGCGGGCCGGCGGCAACGATCTGACCTTTTTCGATCAGCACGACTGAATCGGGCAAGGGGTCTTTGCCGGTGCCGTCGACCAGAGTTCCACCGACAAGCGCCAAGGTTTCAGCGCGACTTCCTGAGATTCCTTTGGAAAGATCGGCCAGGGCTGCCATGCCATCGGCGCCGGCTTTCCCGACGAAGGTGCCCAGCGCGCTTTCGTATCCGTCGCGGATGGCTTCGAAATGATCGAATTCGGCGTCGGTGGTCACCGCGGCCACCAAGTTTTTCCTGGAATCAAACCAAAGAGTTTCGCGTCCCCAAATCAAGCCTTCGATTGTAAAGCGATCGAGAGTCTCATTTTTTCCGTCAATGGCGATTACGTCTTGGCCGCGAGGCTCAATTTTCACGCGTCCGCTCGGAAGCGTAACCATTTCTGCTGGCGAGCCATGCGAAGCCCAAAAACGGACCATGAGCATCTGCATGGTTGCCGGAGCGTAGCCTGCAATAGTGAAAAATTGCGTGGGGCGGGCAACCTCAGTCCATTTGTCGCGATCGCGCAAGCGGACTTGGCCCGATCGCACTTCCACTGCTTCGTCGATGGCAGTGGAGCGGGAATTCTGGCCCTTGATTTCGAATGCTTGGGGAGTGAGATCTTCTGAACCGCGAAATGTAGCGGAAAGCGGCACCGGCGTGCCGCGGTCGGTAAACTTAAAATCCATTTTTACGTTGAGCGAATCCCCGTCTCGCACGATTTGGAAGGTTTCCTCACCGATCGGATTCTCAAATTTGTGTAGTATGAACTTCCCCTGTTCGGCGACACCAGCAGCGGATGGCGATGCTTGCGTTTGCGGCGGTCGGCTCTGGATTTGCTGCCCCGGCTCTTGCGCGAGCAATGGCAGCGCCACAATGAGTGCAAATACGAGCGCACTCAAATTGCGGATTATCGTTTTCGTCTTCAAGAATTTCATGAGGTTGTCTCCGGTTCGGAAGCGAGAATATCCGCACCGTGGTCCGGCTGCAAGGTAAGAAACAAACGGAAAGCTTCGGTGATTCCTTGATTTTGTCGCAAGGACCGCGCAACATGTCGACGTCCAAAAGAGGGGCCATGAGCGAATATTTGCGGGTCGATAAGGCAATTCCAATTGGGGGAAAAATGCGAGGAGCTATTTTACTTTTGGGTTTGCTGTTGGCATCCGTTGCGATGCCGGCGCCTGCTGAATGTGCGCAGAATGCAACGGATGCGCCAAGTTCAACGAAGGCAAAATCGCTCGACGCCGCGACGAAAGCGATGTTTGGAGTGCGAACTTTTCAGCGAGCGGAGATCTCCGCGGATGGGAAATTGGCGGCGTGGGTGGAGTCACTCCCCGGCCCTGGTGGAATGCCGTCGTCAGATTCCGCGATTTATGTTGTTAACTTGAATGCGCCTGACGCTGCCAAGCGAATTACCGCAGGCGACGGGAAAATGGCGCATGAAGAACACGATATTGCGTGGTCGCCCGACGGCAAGAGAATTGCGTTTTTGTCCGACGCTGCAACGAGCGGACAGCTTCAGCTCTTTGTGGCGAACGTGGAGGATGGCAGCGCGAAACAATTAACCCATCTGAAAGGCTTTCTTGCGAGCCCGGCCTGGTCCCCGGATGGCCACACGATCGCGCTGCTTTTTACAGAGAATGCCACGCGCGCAGCCGGACCTTTGGTTGCTGAAATTCCCGATGAAGGTGTGGTCTCCGAGGAATTCCTCGAGCAGCGATTGACGATGGTGGATCCCGCTACAGCGAGGGTGCGGCAAATTTCACCGGCGGATATGTACGTGTACGAATTCGATTGGGCTCCTGACAGCAAGCGCCTGGTGGTTACCGCGGCGCATGGCAACGGCGACGACAACTGGTACATTGCCGGATTGTTCACGATTGATGCGAACTCAGGCGCGAGGGCGGACGTGATCGCAAAACCCGGAATGCAGATCGGGGTTCCGAAGTGGTCGCCTGACGGGAAGACAATCGCGTTCATCGGCGGCTTGATGAGTGATGAGCCAATCGTCGGCGGCGACGTTTACCTGGTACCCGAAGCGGGGGGAAAAGCACAAAATCTGACTCCGAATATGGCGGCAACCGCGAGCTGGCTGACCTGGACGCGAGACTCCAAAAAAATTCTGATCGCTGAGTACGTTGACGGCACAAGCGCCATCCATGAAATGAACACGGATGGAACCATTGGAAATACAAACGACATACTCTTGAAAGGCTCAATTCTGTCTGGTGATTTCGGAATGCAGTTCTCAATTTCAAGTGATGGCAACACGCTAGCGTTTATTCAACAGTCGTTCGATGAGCCGCCAGAGGTTTGGGCCGGGAAATCAGGTGAGTGGAAACAGATCACGCATCGAAACGACGGGTTGCGACCGGCGTGGGGCAAGTCTGTGAGCCTGCACTGGAACACGGACGCGGGAAGAGTGCAGGGTTGGCTGACTTATCCGAGCGATTTTGATCCGGGCAAGAAATATCCGCTTGTAGTGCGTGTGCACGGCGGGCCGTCATGGGCGGTCACTCCGGTATGGCCCACGCGCTGGGATTATGCCTTCGCGCTACCTTCGCAGGGTTACTTCGTGTTGCAACCAAACCCGCGGGGGAGTTATGGGCAAGGCGAAAAGTTTACGGCCGCGAATGTGAAAGATTTTGGCTACGGCGATTTCCGCGACATTCTGGCGGGAGTGGACGAAGCCATAAAATCCGCGCCCATCGATCCAGACCGCATTGGGCTTACAGGCTGGAGTTACGGCGGATATATGACCATGTGGGGAGTAACGCAGACGAACCGGTTCCGGGCTGCGGTGGCGGGCGCAGGACTTTCGGACTGGCTGAGTTACTACGGGGAAAACAAAATCGACCAGTGGATGACTCCTTTTTTCGGCGCTACTGTTTATGACGACCCGGCGGTATACGCAAAAAGCTCACCCATTACATTTATCAAGAATGTGAAGACGCCTACGCTGGTGGTGGTGGGCGATAGCGACGGAGAATGCCCGCCTCCGCAGTCGTACGAATTCTGGCATGCGCTAAGAACACTTGATGTGCCGACACAATTCGTGATTTATCCACACGAAGGTCACGAGTTTGCGGATCCAGCGCACAGCCGAGATGTGATCGAACGGGCGGTGAATTGGTTCAATCAGTACCTGCAAACTTCACACTAAAACCCCTGAAATCTGGCGCGTGCCGGGCAACTGGGGAAGAAATCTATACCCGGCGCGTTGCTTTTTTTTTGCCTGTCTATGCGGACAGTAGGGGTTCTAGGCCTAAAACTGTTCGCGCGTTCTATTTCCGTTGGTGATTGCGGAAGGTAGGCTCCAACCATTGCCTCGCGAGTGCCCAACGAGGCGAAGAAGGAGCCTATGTCGCACTGGATAGGAACTACCTCCCCGGCAGACGCTGGAATGAACGACTTTAAAGAATGCTTGAAAAATCTTCGCGACGGCCACGCTGAGGAAGCGCTTCAGCATGCGCGGCGCGCCCTTGGCATCGCTCCCAAGAACCCGTTTTACCTTTCCTATACAGGTTTGCTGGCCGCGCTCTCCGAGAAGCGTTTTGGAGACGGGGAAAGCTTGTGCCGGGAAGCGCTGGGCATGAAGCACAATCACGCGCAATTGTATTTGAACCTGGCGGAAGTGTATTACCAGGCGGGAAGAACTCCGGAAGCAATTCAAACGTTGGAGAAAGGGTTGGTATCCGCAGGCCGCGATTTTCGAATTCGCAGAGCGCTGGAAAAAATCGGAATGCGCCGGCCGCCAGTGCTTACATTCCTGCACCGCAGCCATCCGATCAATGCCAGGCTTGGCAAACTGCGCCATCGGTTGACTGGACCACATAAAGCGGCCTAGCACGAGAGTTAAGACCAGGCGCTACAGCTCTCCTCCTTGCCGTACCCGGGATGAGGTCACTGGCGGGTGATCTTGTCCCGGCCCCCTTCTTTCAGAGAGATTTTCGAAAAGCCGGGAATCCCCATTACTCTAACTTTGGCCGAGCGGCAGAAAGTATTGCGTGCCCTTTACGGGCTGGCGGAGGCGCCGGAGAAGTTCCTGTAAATCCTGATTGCGCTCAACGAAATCGATTTCCGAGGTGTCCACGACAAGCAGGTTCGAGGCTGAGTAACGGAAGAAGAAATGTTCGTACGCATTTGCCACGGCTTCCAGATATTCCGAGGAAATTTGCGTCTCTGCAGGATCGCCTTTCTTCGAAACTCGCTTGGAGAGAACATCCGGCTTCGCTTGCAAATAAATGACGAGGTCGGGCGGCGGAATTGAAGACGCAAGCATGTCGAAATAACGCTCGTAAAGCTTCAGCTCTTCGTTGTCGAGATTGAGATAGGCGAAAATCTTGTCTCGTTCGAAAAGAAAATCGCTGACGACGGGCCCCGCGGTATCCTGGGACTGAATTTGAGAGAGACGGCGGTGCCGCTCGTGGAGAAAGTACATCTGAGCGCGAAAGGCCGCGCCGCTTTTCTCGTTGTAGAAATCAGCCAGGAACGGATTGTCCTCGCAGTCGAAGATTCGGCGCGCGTGGAGCTGTTCCGCCAGTACTTTCGCAAGAGTGGATTTGCCTACGCGTATAGGACCTTCGACCACTATATGGCGGGGTGATTTGAAGCTGGGGCTGGGCGTGCTCACGCGCGGAATTATAACAGAGGGTACAAATTGCTCCGTGTTGAGACACCGATGATGGACCGCAAAATTTCGGCGATATGCAAGCTACCAGGATTTCGCGATTACCGTAATGATGCGAGCAAGCGAATCTACATCGCGAGTGTCGATCACTTCACCGGGCGAATGTGAATAACGCAAGGGCCAGCCGAGAGGGATGTCTAACGAACCATAAGGCACGAAGGCGGAGCCGTCGTTGCCGCCACCCGTTACGCCGTATTGCACTGGAATTTGACTTGCGCGCGCAAGCTTGATGACTTTCTCCACGAGGTCGGAAGACACGATGTTGGAGTTATCCACGGCGCGTATGACGAAACCTTTGCCGATTTCGGCGTCGGCGAATCGTTTCGATTCGATTGGCGAATCGGAACTGACAAAAGTATCGACGGCAAAAACGTAATCCGGCACATGACCTTCAGCCGCCAGGCGTTTTGCGAGGGCGGCAGCGCCGATGAGGCCCTCTTCCTCGCCGGTGGACCAAACGAACGTTACATCGCGGTCTTTCAGCGGGCCGCCCAGCGCCCAGACGGCAGAGATCAGAGCTGTGTCACCGACGCGGTCATCGAAACTACGGCCATTTGCGCGCGTGCCTAGAAGGTTTCGATATGCTTTTGGAATGGTGATCGAGTCACCGACCTTGATGCCCAACTTTTCCACTTCTTCAATCGTGCGCGCGCCAACGTCCACCCGAATCGCTTTTTCGGGCTCACGAGGCCATTCAAATTTTGGTTCGTCCCAGCCGTTCGGCAGTTCGACGATGGCGGCGTAATCGCCATTCGCGTTGTGCACCAGTGCCGGATGTCCGGCAAAATAGCTTAGGTCCCCGCTTCCGCGCCATTCGACTTCCAGGCGGCCATCTTTGGAAATAGATTTAATTTCGAAACCAATCTCATCCATGTGCGCGACAACCAGCAGGCTCGGTGTCTTGGTTCCAGCAGCGGCTGTGCCAAGTTGTAAGATCAAGTTTCCTGATTCGTCGGTTTGAGGTTGGGCCCATTTCGGCAGAAGCTCTTTCACCGACTCTCGGACGGGTTCTTCGTGATAGCTCACACCATAACTCTCTGTCAGGCGACGCAAAACTTCTTCTGGGGATGGTGGATTAGAAACGGGTCCCAAATCATGATCAGACGAGTCATGACTGACGGCTGAAGACGGGACAGTTCTAACGTTCCCCTGCACGTAAAGCTGCAGTAGCTTTTCTAAGCTCGCGAGATCCGCAAAGTCGATCAATTCGGATGGCGTATTCGACCAGTCCGTAGCAATACCCAGGTGCGCCCATTTTCCCGGCATTGGAGGTGGCGGAAGATAACTTCTCGGAACCGGAGACGCGGAGAAATCTGTATTAATCGATAATTTGTTGGTATCGGCGATCTGCTTCAACTCAGCGGCGAGGCCCGCGGGCGTCCCGCTGGTTTCCTCAAGCCCGATAAGAATTCCGCTACCAGGTTCCCGGCGAGGCGCTCTATGCATGCTCTCCGACCCCGCCACAGCGCCCCCGGGGATGAGCCGTCCGACATAAATCATTTCATCCGGCTTGATCGTGCTCAAAATGCGCTGCAGCCCGTGAGCGCCAGTCCATTGCTGGACCACGAAAGCAATCGTCAGCGTTCCCCTCACCTTCGACGGATCAATCTCGCGAAGTAAATCAACAAGCGCGGCAGCTCCAAAACGATCACCGACAGACGCGCCAGCCATCTTGTTGTAGCCGAGTTGAATTAGCTGGCGATTTATCGCAATGGGATTGAGAACGGCAACGCCCGCTTTGCGAACTTCAGCGCTGGAGGTGGCGCCGATGTCGATGTACATATTCTCCAGATCCGATGATTTCGGAGTGTCTGTGCGGGCGCCCTGTAGATGCACGGAAAGACCCGCAACGACGCCATCCAGCCACTTTCCGTTCGCATTTCTGATCTTGACCGGCTGCGCGGAATACATTTCGTTGAAAATCGGAGGAAGACTTGACTGAGGAAGGCGTTGGACACGCAAGTAACCATCGCCGGTAATTCCGCTGACAACAAATCCAGGCTCGTCGATTGGCGTAACGAGCAGCCGATTTGGCGAGCCGGAGCCGATGGTGACGATTACGTCGCCGAGATTGTCCATCCTTGGATGGAACGCTGAGATTTCGTCTCGAATTTTTCCAGCGAGTTCATTCTCGTAGCCCGGAATCGCAGGTGTAGTCACAAAACCTTTCAGGGATCGCTCCGCTTCGTTCCGAAGCGACGCGGGATTCGGAGGTTGACTCGCTTGGGCTGAGGCGGACAAAGGATTCGCGAGATTTAGGACGAATAAAAATGAGAACAAAGCTGCGGGAAGCAGGCGTTTCATAACCGTTCCTTTACCTCACCAATGACCTATCATGCACGGCAAAGCTCGGCAAGTATCGCATCGCGACGATCGATCGCAACTTGGTCAACGCGTTTCAATACCAAGGCGTAAGCGAATGCGGCGACGGCCGCGAGAATCAGAAAAATGAAGGCTGCCACCCAGATTCTTCCAAACGCCCTGGCTACCAAGAGCGTAACGGCTGCCAACCCAAATACCGCGAACTGAATGCCCAAGCTGGCAAAGACCGTGGTGGTTGAGGCGCGCTGCTTGCCGAACGCACCGTAGTCAATTTTCTTGGGCGTGTAAACGGAGAGCAGGTTTCCCGCCGTTAAATTCAGAAGGAGCGCGAAGGCGACGCCTGTGACAGTGGCAAGAGTTACATCCACAGCCGGTGGATGAAACATGAAACATACCGCAGCCCAGACCGCGACCACTTCACATGCGAGCAAGAGAGCGTGGGTGAGATTTTTCCCCATCAGGATTTCGCGAAACCTGACTGGGCATACGTAATAGAACTGCATACCGACAGCATCCGCTCCGAAACAGTTGTAAACCAGGTTCGTCAGGATCAATAACGCGTACGCAGCGCCGATCGGAAAGGCCAAGTCTGGAGCATGTGACAGAAAATCGCTCTGCCGGCCTGAAGTTCCTGCCGGCCCTAGACGAAAAATCAGAAGAATCACCACGGGCATGACAAAGGTGAACAACATTGGTCCGCTGCGCGAAAGGTAATGAACTTCTTTTTCCAGCATCGCTGCAACCGGAGCGGGAACGCCCGATACGTTCCAACTGAGACGGGGGACTTTTTTTCCTTTCGGCGACGTTTTGCGCGCTGCCGCTTCACTGAGATTCTCTCCGATATATTGCGCTCGAAGACGAACGTTCAGCAGCCATAGAACTGCGAGGACATAGGCAGACTCGAGGGCGAATGAACCAAGCGCTGGGGCAAATGCGCCATTCACGGCTCTGGCAATCGCGGCGGCGGCCAAGCCCGGTGGAAGCGCGCGCTCGTAAGGCAAAGCCTGCGCAGTGACTCTGGATGCGTCGGGATGCCGGTGTTCGCCATAGCGGGACATGAGCGGACCGATGAACTGGAAGCAGATAATGAATATGAAAAAAACCGCGCCCAGAATTTCGCGGGTGCGGCGCTGAGCAAGCCAGCGTTCGATCCAGACGAAAATCATACGGGAAAGAAGAACGTTGAATATCGCGAATAGAAAAAGAACGAGAGCAGACCAGAAAAAAAGACTGGACCGCGCAATGCCGATGCCAACGGACAGACCGAACAGCCAGAGACATCCGATGATGGTCGATGGGTCCAAAGATCCGTACGCCAAGCGGATTAGAAAGTAGGATGGAAAAGAGAGAGGAAATCGCAACAAATTCGACGAATCCACATTTTCCGTGAAAGCAGAAGCCATTACCGGAAAGAGCTGCCAAAACAAGAACACGGGCCACAGAAGAATTGCGATCCACTCCACATTTCCATGCGAGACGAAATACCAAGCGGCCGCGCCCAGACCGAATGAGCCTCCCAAACCAGCGGCGGCAAACATCAAGAACATGATTCCACGAGCTACTACTTCGAGCCGGCCGCGAATGGTGCGCAACCCATTGACGAAAAGTTGAAAGCGAACTCGAGCGATGGCAGCGAGCTGCCCGCGCATTCCTGGAGAAGAACTCAGCCCAGCCATGACAATTCCTGTTCGGCACCGCGTGCGCCGCCCACGATGCGAAGGAAAATTTCCTCGAGTGTAAGTTTCTCGCCCGACGCAGGCAGGGCGGATTCATCCGGCAATGTACCGCTCAAGGCTGCGGCGGCTTGCGCCTCCACTCCAGCGCGAAGCTCTTTGAGCGAGCCTTGGGCGACCAATCGGCCACGATGGATGATGGCGAGATGGCTGCAAAGACGCTCGACAATTTCGAGGACGTGGGAAGTGAGAAAAATCGTGGCGCCGCGAGCGATCATGCGTTGAAGCATGGCCTTGAGCGTGCCGGAGGCAATTGCGTCCACACCTTCGAAAGGCTCGTCGAGAAAAAGAACTCTGGGGCCATGAATGACGGCGGCGGCCAGAGCCAGTTTTTTTTGCATGCCGTGGGAGTAGTCGGTGACGAGAGTTTTCGGCTGATCCGCGAGCTGCATGAAATCGAGAAGTTCGGCCGAGCGCTTGCCGGCAGTTTGCCGGTCGAGGCCGTACATGCGGCCGACGAAATTCAGATATTCAGCGCCGGTCAGGCGGCCGAACAAGGCCATGCCTTCGGGCACCACACCGATCTGGCGTTTCACTTCTACCGGGTTTTGCGCGAGATCGAAGCCAAGTATTTTAATTCTGCCGGAACTTGCCGAGAGCAAGCCTGTGAGCATTTTAATGGTGGTGGATTTTCCGGCGCCATTGGGCCCGAGGAAACCGAAGAATTGGCCTGGAGCGACGGACAGATTCACGTCTTGTACGGCAACAAAGTCGCCAAAACGGCGGGTCAAGTCTTGTGTTTCAATAGCGGGAACGTCCATAGATTTTCGACTCTAACATATTCGCTGAAATCCACAGTGAGGAGTACGGCCACTTAAAAGACTAAGAAGAAGATTGGATTCCCTAACTGAGGTTCTAGCGAGTGTTGATGGGTGCGACAGGCAATGCGGATGCTTGCGGAAAGACGGCCAGGACGGCGGGCAACTCCAAGCGAAAGGTGCAGCCGCCTTCCGGGCGATTAAATCCTAGAATCGTTCCGCCATGTTCCTGCATGACGCCATAACAAATGCTGAGGCCAAGACCAGTTCCTTTGCCCACTGGTTTGGTGGTGTAGAAAGGATCAAAGACCTTTTCGGGATCCTGCATTCCCGGGCCGGTATCGGAAAATTCCACGATTACGTTGCTGCGCTCGCGCAACGTGCGGATCATAAGAATGCCACCACCGCCTGTCTCCATAGCATCGACGGCGTTGCTTATCAGATGATAGAAAACCTGAAGCAACTGGTTCGGGTCGCCACGGACCGCAGGGAGTATGCTGCGGCTTTCCAGTTCGATGCGTATATTTTTCCCGCGCAGATCCAGATTGCGGAGCTGTACCGCGCCGGTGAGAACGGTGTTTAGATCAAGCAACTGTTTTTCCGCGGGAACCTGGCGCGCGAAGCTGAGCAGATTGTTAACCAGATCTTTTGTGCGCCGGGCCTGGTCGCGGATTTTTTCTCCCAAGGAATGCGCGCGTGTGTTTTGGGGATTTTCAACAGTCAGAACGTCCGCGTAACCCAAAATGGCAGTGAGCGGATTATTTATTTCGTGGGCGGCGCCGGCGGCCAGTTGTCCGAGTGAGGCCAGTTTTTCGGACTGCACAAAGTGAGTTTGCAGACGTTTGACATTTTCGAGCGATTCCCACAACTCGTGCACCAGGCTAGTGCGTTCCTGATAAACCAAATGCTGGCGGTAGAAAACCAGCGACGTTCCAACAAAGAGGGTGATCAAGGTCACGATCAGCCGAAAGCGCTGAACGGGCAAAGGGGCGTTGCTGAGAAAAACATCCCATGCTGCCAGCACCAGGGCGGCGAGCACGCCAAGCATGGCTAAACGGACCGGCCATTGCGTGTTCCTGCGAGTGGGTGCAGGCGAAACTTCCGGTTCGAAAACCAGATCGTGAGCGACAATTCCGGTGGTTCCCAGCCATACAAATGCGGCAAGAGCAGGCAGCCGAACGAGCGAGCCACTGTAAATGGTCCGGTTACTCACGGCAACGGCTGTCAAAATAAAGCCGACGATGTACAGGGTGGTTGCTCCGAAAAGGTGGCCGTAGATTTTTCGCCAGGTGCCGGTGGAACGGAAAAACAAGAATCCAAAACCGATTGCAACGACTAAATTTTCAATCATGTAACTGCCAATGTCATGCGATCTGAACAAGGCGATATTGGGCGAAATTGTTTTCCATGGCATGGCGGAAAAAATATAAACGTAGAGCCAAAGAATCGAGAGGAGCAACAAATCGAGCAGACCGAAACGAAGCGTCTCGCGCATTTTCCTGGCATGGGGCGCCAACGCCAAGGCCGCCATAAACGGCACGGTATGAAGGAAAAAAAGAAGATCGACATAAAAAGGAACATATCCAGTCAAGCCGACTACTAATTGTCCGTAAGTGAGCACCAAAATGCCGGCAAGCCACAGGGTGCAGCCGAGCGCGAGAAGCATCCAAAACACGTTACGTCGCCGGTAGGGTGAGGCGGCATTCCACAGTAATGCTGTGTTAGCAAAAAGCGGGGTCAAACAGGCGAGGAGATAGCTCAGAGCCGTTTGCGTTGAACCGCGCGGTACCAACACACCGACAACCGCGTAGCCACCGACAAAAAATAACCAGGCTCCCCAGATAAAGACGGATAACCGAGAGGATTTCACTTAGATAACGCCCGAATTCGATTCTATCGTACGGCGACAAAGACGCGGCGGCGAAGTTCAGCAAAGCATTCTAATAAATAACTGGGCAGCGCGTTCCGCCTGAAAGATCCGCGCGATGGATTTTGGCTTTCTGCTGGTGGTATGCTTCAACCTTCCTAAAATTCTGTGTGTGAGGTTCACTCAGCAGCAGAATTCCCAACGAGCCCTATCGTCGAGCGAACTCTAATTTGGTGCTTTTGGCGGGCTCCGCGAGTAAATCTCATCTTTAAAATGAGCCGAAATCCTGAGAGACGAATGAAATGGGGCTGGAGAACGGTTGCTAACGCTCTCTTCGTTTCCTGATTGGAACGCACGGATCAACATCCGTGACTCAACAAAACAACCAATTCGGTGAAAGCCCGGCAGCCGGAGACAAACATGACT
The DNA here is from genome assembly GCA_049693615.1 of Candidatus Acidiferrales bacterium. GTDB lineage: Bacteria > Acidobacteriota > Terriglobia > Acidiferrales > UBA7541 > Palsa-295. Next base: position 125,504 of record JBAVQB010000031.1, read on the forward strand.
AGGGGACGCAAGATCGCAATTGGAGTGGCAGTGCTGATAGTCGCCATTGTGTCTACAGTCGTGGTAATTCGCTCGAAGCATCGCGCGAAAGGTGGACCGGGCGGGGTGCCTGAGGTTGAGGTGGCGCAAGTGGAGCAGAAGGATGTCCCGATTTATGGAGAGTGGATCGGCACGCTCGACGGATTCGTAAACGCGGACGTGAGGGCACAGGTTACGGGCTACTTACTGCGGCAGGGCTACCAGGAAGGCGCGTTTGTCAGGAAGGGCGACTTGCTTTTCGAGATTGACCCCCGGCCCTTCCAGGCAGTGCTGGATCAAGCCGAAGGGCAGTTGGCGCAAGCCAAGGCCAACCTCGCGAACGCCCAGGCAGTCCAAGGCAGGACGCAACTTGACGTCAACCGCTACACTCCTCTCGCGAAAGAAGAGGCCGCGAGCCAGCAGGATCTCGACAACGCCGTTCAGAATAACCTGGCTGCCAAGGCCACCGTAGAGACATCTGAGGCGGCAATCAAAACCGACGAAGCGGCTGTCGAAACCGCGCAGATCAATCTCGATTTCACTCGCCTGATTGCGCCGATTGACGGCATCGCCGGGCAGGCCCAGCTTCAGGTGGGTGCCTTGGTGAGCCCAAGCAGTGGGGTCGTGACTTCCGTTTCTACCGTGGACCCTATCAAGGTCTATTTTACGGTCAGTGAGAGCGAGTATCTCGATTGGAACAAACGATTCCCGACCGAGACTAGCCGGAAAGCAGCTGACAAGAGTCTTCGCCTGCAACTGATTTTGGCAGACGGTTCAACCTATCCGCGCGAGGGATCCTTCTATTTTGCGGATCGCCAAGTGAATGTGGGGACCGGATCAATTCGAATCGCCGGGCTATTTCCAAACCCTGGGAATATTCTGCGCCCCGGCGGTTACGGCAGAGTTCGGGCGGCGGTTCGAGTACAGAAAGATGCGTTGCTGATACCGCAGCGTGCGGTGTCGGAGCTGCAAGGCAGTTATCAAGTGGCGGTTGTGGATGGGGAGAACAAGGTGAGCATACGGCCGGTCAAGGTCGGGGATCGGGTCGGCTCCTTGTGGATAATTGCGGATGGACTGAAGGCAGGAGACCGCGTAGTGGCTGAGGGAGTGCAGAAGGTGCGTCCCGGCACACAAGTGAACCCAAAGCTGTACGTTGCGGATGGCGCAACGGCGCAGGCAAGGTAACGGCCATGTCCAAATTTTTCATCAACCGTCCCATCGTCGCAATCGTGATTTCAATTGTCCTCGTAATTCTCGGCACGATCACGATCATCAGCTTGCCTGTCGCCCAATTTCCGAATATCGCCCCGCCGGAGATTCAAATTCAAGCGACCTACGTTGGTGCGGATGCGCTAACACTGGAGCAATCCGTTGCTACGCCGATCGAACAGCAAATGAGCGGCGTGGATCACATGAACTACATGTATTCGTTGAACGCCACGGCCAACGGGCAGACGACCATGATCGTGGATTTCGACGTGAAGACGGATCCGAATATAGACCAAATTCTGGCGCAGAGTAGGGAGACGCAAGCAGCTTCGCAACTTCCGACGGACGTCACAAACTACGGAATCACGGTCCAGAAATCGGTAACGTCACCGCTGATGCTAATCACGCTGTACTCGCCCGACGGAACGTACAACGCGGACTTCCTTGCCAATTACGCATACATCAATATCCGCGATCCGTTGACGCGTGCCACGGGCATCGGGAACGTGCAGATCTTCGGCGCCGGACAATATGCGATGAGACTATGGGTAAAGCCGGACCAATTGGGCAAGATGGGCATCACCGTTACCGAGATCATCAATGCCATCCAAGCGCAGAACACGGTGAACCCCGCGGGACAGGTGGGTGGCGAGCCAGTACCCAAAGGACAGGAGTACACCTACTCGGTTCGCGCGCAAGGCCGATTGATTTCCGCCGACGATTTCGGACAGATCGTGGTTCGCGAGACGCCAGATGGAGGAGTAGTCCGTGTGAAGGATGTAGCTCGGGTGGAACTGGGATCGCAGGATTACTCGGTAATGGGACGGCTGAACGGCAAGCCTGGAGCGATCATCGCACTTTACCAGTTGCCGGGCTCGAACGCGGTGGACGCGGCTAACGGCGTGAAGAAATTGATTGCCGGAATGAAGCGGACATTCCCGCAGGATATGGATTATGTGATTTCTCTGGATACCACGAAGGCAGTGACGTCCGGCATCAAGGAGATTGTCGAAACGCTGCTGATCGCAATCGTACTGGTGATCCTGGTGGTGTACATCTTCCTGCAAAGCTGGCGGGCGACGCTGATTCCGATGTTGGCAGTGCCGGTGGCCTTGGTCGGGACATTCATCTTTTTCCCGCTGTTCGGTTTCTCGATCAACACACTTTCTCTGCTGGGTCTGGTGCTGGCCATTGGATTGGTGGTGGACGACGCAATCGTGGTCGTGGAGGGCGTCGGGCGGCATATCGAGGAAGGGCTTTCTCCCAAGGAAGCGGCCGTTAAAGCGATGGACGAGTTGACTGCGCCAGTAGTCGGAATCGCATTGGTACTCTCCGCCGTGTTCGTTCCAACCGCCTTTATTCCCGGAATTACCGGGCGTCTTTATCAGCAATTTGCGGTCACGATCGCCGTTTCCGTGCTCCTTTCCGCTTTCAACGCGCTTACTCTGAGTCCGGCTTTGTCGGCTCTTTTGCTTCGGCCCAAGAAAGAGACCAAGGGACCGCTGGGAAGATTTTTTTCCTGGTTCAACAGATCGTTCGAGAGCGCGACGGATGGTTATGTACGGGTGTCTGGCGCGCTGATTCGCAAGAGTGCAATCGCACTCGTTCTACTGGCGGTATTCGCCGGGGGGGCCGCATTTTTTAGTTCACGCGTGCCCTCCAGCTTTCTGCCCGACGAAGATCAAGGCTATCTTTTTGTCAACCTGCAACTCCCCAACGCAGCCTCACTGCAACGTACAGACGAAGCTGCGCGACAGGTAGAGAAAATCCTGGCAGATACCCCCGGTGTGAAGTACACGTCAAGCGTAATAGGCTTCAGCCTGCTGAGTTTTGTGCGAACCAGCTACAACGCGTTTTTCTTCGTGACGCTGGATGACTGGGACGCGCGGAAATCGAGGGCGGAACAATTTCAGGAGATCAAGACACGGCTGAACCAGAAATTGAGCCAGATGCCGGAAGCAATCGCGTTCGATTTTTCACCGCCGGCGATTCCGGGAGTGGGGACTTCGGGAGGATTTACATTTGTTCTGGAGGATCGGGCCGGGAAAGAGGTGGAGTTTCTCACGCAGAATCTGAACACGTTCATGGCGGCGGTGCGTAAACGTCCCGAGATCGGTTTGCTGGGCACCACCTATCTGTCCAGCGTACCGCAGCAGTTCGTGACGGTGGATCGCGACAAGGTGATAAAGCAGGGCGTGAGCATAAGCGACGTCTATAAGACCCTTCAAGCATTTATGGGCGGATATTTCATCAATTATTTCAACCGGTTCGGCCGGCAATGGCAGGTGTACATCGAGGCGGAAGGCGAATACCGAACGCAGGCGGAAAACGTGGGTCAGTTTTATGTCCGAAACAATAAGGGAGAAGATGTGCCACTTTCCGCTCTGACAAAATTCGCGCCCCAAACCGGGCCGGAATTCACCATGCGATTCAACGAATATCGCGGCGCTCAAATCTTCGGGGGGGCGGCACCCGGCTACAGTTCCGCACAGGCGATGAAAGCGCTGGAAGAAGTATTCGCTCAGACCATGCCTCGGGAGATGGGCTACGACTACAAGGATATGTCGTTTCAGGAAAAACTGGCGCAACAAGGAGTTTCACCTACTGTTGTTTTTGCGTTTTCCCTGTTGTTCGTGTTTCTGATTCTAGCAGCGCTCTATGAAAGCTGGTCACTGCCATTCAGCGTGCTACTCAGCACGCCGGTAGCGGTGTTCGGCGCGTTTGCAACGCTCTGGTTAAGGCGCACGATCGCCGGATGGTTTTATCCGGCCTATATGGTGCAAATCGAAAGCGATGTGTATTCACAGATCGGGCTGGTAATGCTGATCGGGCTGGCGGCGAAAAATGCGATTTTGATCGTGGAGTTCGCCAAAGACGAATACGAGCAGGGCAAGCCGCTGATGGACGCCGCGTTGGCGGGCGCGAGGATCCGGCTCCGACCGATTTTGATGACGTCATTCGCATTCATCCTCGGAAGCGTGCCTTTGTGGGTAGCCACAGGGGCCGGGTCCGTGGCACGCCAGATCATCGGAACGACGGTAATTGGAGGAATGCTGGCGGCCAGCGCCATAGCCATATTTCTGGTCCCGGCGATTTTTTATCTGGTGGAGAAATGGTCAGGCGCTGGTAAGGAGCCGGCCCCCGGCGGAGTTCAACCAACGCCCGCGCCGGCGGAGGGAGACTGACATGGCCTCCCAAGCAAATCGCACGATAGCCGCTTCAGCGCGAGTCATGACAAAGCTGCAACCAGTAATTTCGCTGTGCTTGATGTCAGTTCTTGTTTCGAGTTTGGTTGGCGGATGCGCGGTCGGTCCGAATTACCATAAGCCTGCAGTACAGATTCCAAGCACTTATCACGATACGAACGACAACACCCCTGTTCAACCTCAAGCCGCCTCCTTCGCAGATTTGCCCTGGTGGCAAGTCTTCCAGGATCCGCAGCTTCAGGAGCTGATCCGTATCGCGCTGAAACAAAATTACAACTTGCTGCTAGCGACGGAGCGCATCAATGCCGCGCGCGCTCAGGTGGCAATTACGCGATCGAGTCTCTTCCCCCAGGTGCAAGGAAACGCCAATTTTGCAGGTGGCAAGGAGGAATTTTTTCCGGAGAAAGCAAATTTATTGGAGCTGGCGGCTGACGCAACGTTCCAGGTGGATTTATGGGGCCAGTTAAGACGCGCCACGCAAGCTGCGCGTGCCAGACTGCTTGCGACAGAGGAAGCCCAACGCACGGTTACTTTGACGCTCGTGAGCGATGTGGCAAGCGCATACTTCCTACTCCTTCAACTCGATCTTGAACTCCAAATCACGAAAGATACGGTACAGACACAGGAGGGATCGGTTAAGCTCACTTCGCTGCGACTGGACCATGGGGTAGCCACCAAGCTCGATGTACTTCAGGCACAGCAAGTGCTGGATACTGCAAATGCGCAGGTTCCGGACCTGGAACGACAGATCGGACAAGCGGAAGATGCGATACACATTCTGCTCGGCGATTACCCCGGACCGGTGACGCGCGGCCTCAAATTGCCGGAACAATTTATTCCCCCGGATGTGCCAGCAGGCCTGCCTTCCTCGCTGCTTGCCCGGCGCCCCGATATTCGCCAGGCTGAGCAGAACCTGATCGCTGCGAACGCTGAAATTGGCGTCGCCAAAGCAGCATTCTTTCCGCAAATCTCACTCACCGGAGGGGGAGGTGGCGCATTCGGACGCAGCAGCGCTTTTTCGAGTTTGATGGGATCGCAGGCCGCAATCTGGTCGTACGGCGCGAGTGTGACTCAACCAATTTTCACTGGTGGCGCCCTTCGCGGGAACCTTCACCTGACCGAATCGCAACACCAACAGGCTTTGCTCTCCTACAAACAGGCCATTCAACAGGCCTTCGGAGATGTATCGGACGCGTTGATCGGATACCAAAAACTCCGTGAAGTTAGAGTGCAACAACAGCAAGTGGTAGCGGATTTGGCAGAGTCGGTCCGGCTTTCTTTGATGCGCTATCGCGGAGGTACCACCAACTATCTGGAAGTCTTGGACGGCCAGCGGGCGCTTTACAGTGCGGAGCTTATGCTGGCGCAGGCGCGAGGGAGCGAGTACCAAAGTCTGGTGCAGCTTTATCGAAGTCTTGGTGGAGGTTGGCAGCAATAGCTTTTCTCAATCTCTGCGAAGTTAGGAACTGGAGCACTCGATTAATCTGACGCAGCGGAGGCGTTGGCAGGCTGAGATGCGGGCATTTCACGGGCAAGGGTCCGCCGTGAAACTAGAAAATCTAGGAACTGCTGGGTGCCGGCGCCAGATTTCGTCGATAAGGTAGCAGCTGAAGCGCTGACTTGAAGCCTATCTTTCCGCGAGCCGCAGAATGAGCGGGGATGATTCGGAGCTGTATAGTCGCTCGACCAGCGCAGCGCGGTGAGTCAGTACTTCATGTTGATTCAGCGAGCCCTTGTCGGTGATTTCGCGCGCATCGAGCGAAGGCGGCTCTTCTAAGAATATGGCGCGCGCAATTCGCTTGGAGCTGCCCGAAGATTCCCTCGCGAAACTCTCCAACAGCTCATAAATTCGTGTGCGGACAGATTCATGCCCCAAGATCTGCGCCTGCGGCAAAGCGGGAGACAGCGCCGGATGGAGGGAGCAACAAGCGTGCAGGTCCGCGAAGATCATCATCCCGACATCCTCTCGGTCGCGCCCCGTGATCACTACATCACGAATGAAAGGCGCGAAATGATTAAGGATCCTAGCGCGGAGCGGGCCCACACTGACCCAAGTGCCGGTGGCGAGTTTGAAATCCTCTGAAAAGCGGCCATCAAACACAAAGCCTTGATTTACGTCGGAGGGGTCAACGAAACGCACGGCATCGCCAAACTTGTAGAAACCTTCCTCGTCGAAAGCCCGTTGCGTTGGTTCCAGCTGGCGCCAATAGCCCGGCATGACGTTCGGACCTCGAACGCGCGCTTCCAATTTGCCTTCGCGCGGTACGAGTTTGAGCTCAACGCCGGGAATAGGAATGCCGATACGGCCTGCGCTGTCGGTTTCCCAGGTGGCTTGAATAGCCATGGGAGAAGTTTCGGTGGCGCCCAGTCCGGTGACCATGATTATCCGCTCACCGCAAGTTTCGAGCGCGAGCTCGCGATATACGTCCCAGACCGGTTGCGATAAACCGGCTGCGGCATAGAACAGGAGCTGCAGCCGGCTGAAGAATTTTTCGCGAAGCTGTCTATCCGCGCGGAAGGAGGGCAGCAAATCCTCGTAGCCCTTTGGAACGTTGAAGTAAACGGTGGGTGCTATTTCGCGCAAATTGCGAACTGTCTCATCGATGAATCCTGCCCCGGGCTTGCCAGCATCGATGTAAAAGGTTCCACCGTTGTAGAGAGCGATGCCGATATTGTGGTTTCCGCCAAAGGTGTGATTCCAGGGAAGCCAATCCAACAGGACTGGGGGCTCATCCTGCAGGAAGCAAAAGATCTGGGCGATCATCTGCTGGTTAGAGCAGAGCATACGGTGGGTGTTGATGACGGCTTTCGGTGAGCCGGTTGAACCGGAGGTGAAGAGAAATTTAGCAGGCTTGTCCGGATCGATTTGACTGTGCGCGGCATCGACGGCTGACGTCGGGGGTGTTGCTACGAGCTCGGAGAAGAGAGTCGCTTTGCGGAATTCCGGCGGCGCGCTTGTGACAACTAATTCCATATCATCCGCGAACGCAACTTCGATGGCGCGGCGATACTTCTCACCATCTGAAACAAATACCAGGCCGGGAGTCAAAAGGTTAAAGCAATGGCGCAATTGGGCCAAATCGTTTGAGACCAAGGAATAGACGGGCGAAATGTGCGCGGTGGGGATTCCGACGTGCTGTCCGGCGAGCATCAGGAGCAGATGCTCGAGATCGTTCTCCGAAAGGATTACGGCGGGCCGGTCGGCCGAGAGACCACGATCGAGCAAGGCCTGGCCGATGTTTCGGACCGCAGCCAGGACTTGCGCGTATGTTAGTTGTCGCCATCCTCCGGAACCATTTCTCTTCGCAGCGCAGATTCGATTGGGGGCGACTTCTGCCCAATGGGCGACGCGATCAGTGAGAACTTTGGGGTACGGACTGAGCGCCTCGTCTGGCCGGACCAGGATCGAACCGTCGGCCAGATTAACAATGGAGGCTCCAGAGGTCCGAAGGCGAACTTGGCGGACGCGCTCGGCCGGCATGCGCGAACTGCTCTTACCTCGGATCGGATCCATACATCCGCATAATATCAGCAGGTGGGTCTGCAAAATACTCGCCCCTAGAAGCTAAGGGTAAGGGAGAAATCGTCGGGGCGTTCTTCATGCGGTCGAAGGAGATAGCAGCACCTACGCCGCTTCTATCGGCCGCGATTAGCGGCACGCGCTCTTCGATGCTGCCCCCGATGCGAAGCTCAAAACGAGAACTTCGCCGAGAACTGGAGCAGCCGCGGGTTCAGCGTGGTCCTCGGCACTCCGAAAGTGGGATTCGGAGCGGCCGGAACCGAGACAGGTATTGCGCCGATCCCAAGCCAGTTTGCCGGAGCTGCGGCAGTCTGTTGCGTTGCACAGGATACTGAGCCGTCCTGGATGGCGCGAGTGGTAGCGTCCTTATAGTGGCTCGGAATGACCGGACTGGAACCGCAAAAGACCGGCGAGCCGTACACAGAGGTCACCTCGTCCACGTTTGGCCGGTTCAACGCGTTGAAGGCATCGAATATCAAATCAAGCCTAAGACGCTCGGTGATCATGAAGTATCGAGAGAGGCGAAGGTCCCAAGCATACAAAGGATCACCAAGGTAGGTGTTCCTTCCGATTAAGGTGGAACAGTCAGTCACGGTATTGCACGCAGTAGGTACAACGGGTGGCCCTCCGACGCGATCCGTATTGGGTCCAGCCAAGTCACCGAGGGTGTTATTTCCGGCGTAAAGCGTGAACGGGCGACCGGCCTGGAGGGTTATGATGCTGCTGAACTCAAAGTTCCGTAGAAGACTGTGCTGCGGTGCGGAGAGTGTGAAGTTCGTGACGAAGCGGTGGCGAACGTCCTGGTTTGAGTTACCACGCTCCGATGAGTAGTCGAACTGGTTCGGAGGTAAGTTGATGAATGTGGTGAAATTTCCGTTGTCGATCGTGTGGGAGTAAGTGTAGTTCGCCGTCAGATTGACATAGCGGCCCCACCTTTCGATCGCTGTAACCGTCAGGCCGTTGTATGAGGTGTTGGCAACGTTGTTGTTATAGTCGAGCAGGCCGGCGCCAATGGTCGGAAGACCAGCCGACGGACCGCTAGCGGCCGGGGTAGTAAATTCAAGTCCGGCGGGATTAGCTAAGGTGCTGAAAATGGGACCTATGTTGAGCGGTCCGAGAGTAGGAGTTCCCACGCAAGGAGTAAGCGAGCCGTTGGGATTGAGCCACCCTTGAGCATAGTAGGGATTGGCAGGTTTGTCCGTGCCGAGAGGGCAAGGCACGTTAAGGTTGTTTCCACGTACCAATTTGTGCGCGCTGACGAATAGATACCCGACGTTAATCGAGAAACCTTTTCCAATTTGGCGGTCGATTTCCAAGCTGGCTTGTTCGGCGTAGGGAAGCCGGCCGTTCTTCTGAATGCCGCCGGCACCCACGCCACATTCACCCGCCGGCCCAAAGGCTCCGAGAGCGCAAACGCCCGTCAAAGTCACCCCGGGATAAGGATTACCGGCAAGTATGCTTTCGGCCAAGTTGACGGTCGATCCAGGTGCACCACCGGGCACCGGTACTCCCGGATAGCCTGGCTGTGCGTTGAGTTGCCACCCTGCGCTGGCTGCCCCCTGCCGAATCAAAGGGACTACTACGGGTCCGATACCATTTGCCGCGCAACTGGGGTCCGCACCCGGTGGATTGCAGAAATAACCCGGCAGCGCCTTCTGGTTTCCCGTGGTGAAAAAGAAAGTCAAGTTGTTGCGGTCAAAGAATATCCCGAACCCGGACCGAATGACTGTCTTGCTATCCGGGGAGTAGGCAAACCCAATACGCGGTTGCCAGGCCCTATAATCCGGGTCAATCACTTGACCAAGGCCGGATTCGAAATCCCATCGCAAGCCGTAGTTGACGGTTAACTTAGGGGTCAGCCGCCACTGATCTTGCGCGTAAAAACCAAAGTAGCCATGGTTCAATGTGTATTGATAGTTTCCATACTCGCTTATCGGAAAGGCGCTCGGCCAACCTCCCCCGAATCCGGCACCGGTTGCTGGCAGCGGCGTGTAACCGTTAAAGAAGCCGTTGGCGCAAGAAGTGAGGTTTGGACAATTGGCTCTCGGGAGCGCAGTCCCCCAGTACAAAAAATCGATGCCATCCGCTTGCGGCGCCAGAGGACAGGTCTGACCAGGAACGGCCCCGATCGGCGGACCACCGCCAAAATCCACAAAGTTTGCAAAGTCAACGACACAGTTCAAGTCCGGAAATAGTATCCGCTCGGGCGTGAAGCCGGGATAGTTGTTAGCCGACCAAAGCCAATTCAAGTCGGCCCCAAATTTTATTACATGGTTGCCCTTAACCCAGGAAATAGAGTCCGCGCCTTCCAAGCGGCTTTCGTAAATAGCATCGTAGGTTCCAAAGTTATGCCCGAACTCCAGATCGTTCGATACGCTCAGGTCGGGTTCGCCGGTGGCGCCGGGGAAGTTGTAGTGCCGCCTGGCATATTGCACCAAGGCGGTATTGACTACGTTCGGCGATAGAACGGAGCTCAGAGTACTCACCAAAGATTGATCGCGTACGAAAAGATTGCGTCCGCCGCTTGGGGTGCCAATTCCGCCGCCGTCCAAGGTTTGCCCAACCAGCTCGCCCGTGTTCCTGACATCCTCCACCAGGTAACGAATTGCCAGGTGATTGTTCGTGGTGATTTGATCGTCGAATCTTGCAAAACCGAAGTCGTGGTTCGCTGTTCTCAGATAACCGTTCAGGTATCCTTGGGGGGTTCCGGTGCAGGCCGCGAGGGGCTTAAAACAACCTTCGGGTGAAAGCCCCAGATATGACTTCGCCAAATCGATTGCATCGATGTTATTTGCAAGATCAGGCGCATAGGTGGGAGATTGGGCGCTACGCTGGCCCTCATAGTTCACGAAGAAAAAGGCTTTGTCTTTTTTGACGGGCCCGCCGAGCGTGGCTCCATATTGGTTTTGCCGCAATTCGTGTGGAAGGGGCGCAGGCTGCAGCAGCGAGCGAGCGTCGGTGGCACTGTTTTGGAAATAATCGTATAGCGATCCGTGAAAATCATTCCCGCCAGACTTCGTGACGATGTTGACGATTCCGCCAAGCGCCCGGCCGTATTCCGCGCCGAAGCTATTGTTCACCACGCGGAATTCCTGCACGGAATCCTGGGGGGGCGTAGCGCGCTGCACACCGCTGACCGAGTTAACGAAGTCCGCGCCGTCCACGGTGATTTCATTGCTGAACGAACGCTGGCCGCCGAAAGAGATTTGAGTTACCTCAAACTCCGTAAATGTGGTTCCCAGGCTGGTCCGGCTAGAGGCAACTCCGGGAGTCAACAAGGCGAAATCCGTAAATACCCGGTTTGAGATCGGCAGGGACTGAATTTGCTGCGTATCGATGACCTGGCTGATTTCGGTCTTGGTGGGCTCGATCTCGGGTGTTTCAGTGGAAACGACAATCTGCTCTCCGCGCGCCGCTACCTTCAGGCTTACGTTGATCGTCGCGCTCTGACCGACGGTGAAGACGATACCGGTCTGCGTGTAATTCGCGAAGCCCTGAAACGAGACCTTCAGTTCGTATCGTCCCGGAGGCAAATTAGGCAGAGCATAGAAGCCGGCGTAGTTGGTAACCGCGGTATAGAGACTGTTCGTGTCCACCTCGCGGAGGCTGACAGAAGCACCAGCGACGGCCCCCCCGCTTTCGTCGACCACTGTGCCGTTCAGCTGGGCTACTGTCACTTGTGAAATCGCGGAACTGGCGCAGCTCAGAAAAATTACGATCGCAAGGATGGTCAAAAGGCCCGAACGTCCGCTCATACGTCACCCCCTTCAGAGAAGATCCGCCTCCCGAGCACGAGATATCCCCTTCTGGTGTTGCACCGATTCAAAATTTGCAGCAGGTCTAACGCCTACGCTGCAATTTGTCAAGCCTTTAATCGTTCGGGTGTGCGAATATCGGATACCGCAACAAAACCTCCTTGCACGCCATTTACAGACTGACTATTTACCATTCAGATCAATCTTGACCAGCGGCAAATCCGATTGGCGATTGTGAGCTTTACGATTTGCCGGACCGGAATTGTTTATATCGCTGGTCGCTCCCTGGGCCGCGCCGCCCCGAGCATTCCATGCTGGTGGGACATTCTCCGGCCGGCTATCGCGATGCAAAAAATAATTGATCCACGAACTCGTGCCAGTCAGAGCGCGGTTGGGCGGCGGTATGTAAGCCCTCAATTCAGCCAGCCCATTGGCCGATTTCGCCCGCTCGTACACAGAGACCCAGATGCAGGGTTTGTCCACGACCTCGCAGCGTCCATTCAATGTCCCGCCACACGGCCCGTTGCGCAAATTCTTGGGGCACGTCTGGGGGCAAACGTACTCCATATGTCCCAAGACGCAGTTGCCGCAAGCTTGGCATCCGAACATAGGGGATTTCACAGCAAATTCCAGCCTCTCCAAGCTTCTAGCAGCGACTGGCCGTCGATCAATCCAACGAAAAAAAGAGACGAGAAAATTTCGAGGTTTGCTTTCTCTGTTCACTGGGAAGGCACGGCCCATGGCGTCGAGCAGACGCGGCAACAATCCTCGATTCTTCGGCGGAGCCACTGGAGAATCGTAGAGATAGAAGGTGGTCCGGGGTGCATAGGTGAGCTCTTCCGCAAACTCCTCCCATCGCGATGAGATCGCTTCTGAGCGGCGAATGATCCAGCGGATGTGGTCGGCCTGGTGGTTTCCACCGAGGTAGGCACCGGCGTAACCCAGGCCGCGAAGAATCGCGACCATGCGCGCTGCTCGTTCGAGTCGAGCAGCCGAGCCTTTGTCCACACCTTGAGTCTCGCCACGAATCTTTTCGAGCAGCTCGGGGGAAACCCAACAGCCGGGAGGCTCTCCTTTGGCCATTTTCTCCGCCGCCTTTGAACCGAGAATGTACACATTGCCGAGAACAGGCGTGCGGAGACCGCGCTCATTCAGATAGCGCTTCAACTCGCGGAACTTGCGGACGTCGTATCCGACCTGCGTGATCGCGTAATCTGCACCCGCCACGATTTTTTTTTCGAGCTTGAGGTACTGGTAGATGCAATCGGCTTCTGTGTACTTGAAAGGAGAGACTGCCACACCGATCCAGAACGACATTCCGACTTGACGCGCCTCATGAATCAAACGTACGAGCTGCACGGAGTCCAAACCAAAGACCGGCGGCGTGAAACCGGGATCGGAGGATTTTGGATAATCACCGGTGAGGGCCAGGACATTTTCAATGCCGAGTGCATGGAGATCTTCGAGGGTCTTCTGGGCGTCGGTTTGATCTCGGCTGGCACATGTGATGTGAATGTTAGGCGTGAGACCTCGCGCACGCGCAGCGGTCCCGACGCGAATCGGATTGTGTCCCATCGCGCCACCTGCATAGCTCGTGACGCTGCCAGCCACCACTCCTGGTACCCGCGCCAGTTGGGAAGCGACATCCAGGAGTCGCGCTTCGCGCGTGAGCCGGCTCGCCACCAGCTCCACGACGTAGCAGAACCGCCCCTGCGTTAACGATTCCCTCAACAGATTCGCCGAAGGCATTTCAGTTCTTCAGCTCCTTACGCACCAACCGAGTCCCCTCCACCATAGCGGAGAGCTTTGCGAAGGCGACATCTCGCGGCAGATGAAAACAACCGCAGTCTGGCAGGATGAAGATGCGATCTGCCGGCAATACTTCGAGCGCCTTTCGAATGCGCTCGGCGACCATATCCGGAGTCTCTACCGCATTTGTTTTTACGTCGATGACGCCAACACCCAAATCGAAGGAGCCCGCAAACTCTCTGAAGAGATCCAGATCCTCGCCTCCTCGACGGGCAAACTCCAACGTCAACTGATGAACCTTCGCATCCAGGATTCTGGGGAACAAGTAGCGGTAACTTCCTTCCCACGAAGGCTTGCCATATCGGTTTCCATAACAGATGTGAAGGGCGATTTTTGCTTCTACTCCCTCTACCATCGTGTTCAGCACTTTCACGCCCCACGACAAGTCGTCAGGGAAACCAGAATAGTAAGGCTCGTCGATTTGAATCAATTTCGCGCCGGCTTTCACCAGCTCCTTCAGCTCCAAATTCATGACCCGGGCAAGGTCCATGGCAAAAGTTTCTTCGCTGGGATAGAACTCGTTGCGAATGCGCTTGGACAAAGAATGGGGGCCGGTAATGCAGAACTTCGTTTCTCTCTCGGTGTTGGCGCGGAGGAAGCGGAAATCATCGGCCAGACCCAGGGGAGCCATAGGGAGCTTTCCGACCACTGAACTCTCATAGAAGTCATAGTAGAACTTTTTGGACGAGCGATCGATCTGCACACCAGGGAACCGTTCCACGAAATAGTCGATCATGTTGTCCCGGCGAAGTTCTCCATCGGTGACGATGTCAATCCCGGCGACCTCCTGGTCTTTAATAGCGGCCTTGGAAGCTGTTTCATGGATTTCGTCCAGATCGTGCCGGCTGATCCGGCGACCGAAGTACTCAGTCTTCATCCGCTCAAGCCAGCCTGGCATCGAGTAACTGCCAACTACAGTCGTTGGAAGAATAGGAAGGTTCATCAGCTTCACTCCCGTTGCGTCGTGTATAGGATTGACGTGCGTGATCCCTCGCGGTAACGGAACGGCGCGAAATGCACATCGTAACCGGCCCGTTCCCCTACCTCTCGCAGGAGCACTCCATTCACCCAATTTACAATCGAACCGTCCAGCTTTCCGGGGCCGTGAAATCCAAGGCGGTACTCATTGAGGTCGGTGACGAAGATGTCTTGTACCTGGAGAAAGCCCCTGGGGTAAAGCAGTGGAAGCGTATTGCGAAAGCTTTCCAGCGCGCCCGAGCTCAAGTGAAAACGAAAATCAACCGGGGCCTCGCGAAGCATTTCTTCCAGATGAGAGAGATGCAGGCCGGCGGGAAGCACGGCATCGGGCAAATCATCAAGACTCACTACGCGCTCTTCGAGACGCAGAGCCTTCCAGACTTCCTGCCAAAATGCGATACCGCGAGAATGGTCGGAAAAACAGTCGGGCCCATTTTCCAATAACAAATTCACCATGCGCCCCACATCAGCCGTGGTTAGCTGGAACGCGTTTGCGATCCGAGCAGTCTCTGCGGAAGTGATATACGCACGAGCTTGGACGAGATAAAGCCGGCCATTGCGAGAAGCGAGCTCTTCGTCAGGAAGGTTGTCGTAAACATTGGTCAGATGGATATGAAGAATCTTATGACGAAGAAAGGAGAGAGTCTTCATGGGATCGAGCGCATCGAGAACCATGAAGCTGCAGAGATCGAGGTGGCCCTTGACCGCAGGTCTGGACCGCTCAAGAGTTGCGAGGGAATAGTCTCCGAGGAGAAATTTGAGGCGGCGGTAATATTGGGTACCGCGCGCTTGATCGAGTTTACGAAAGTGATCGAGCCAAATACGCGAACGGGTTCCCAGACCCACGCCGATTTCGAGAACGAAGATTTCGTCCGGCAGTTGCTTCTTGTTTTCCAAATCTCTTAACAAAGTCCAAAAGTCCGCAACACAATCTGCTATGGCATCGGGATGATTGGCGTCGGATTTTCCACCTGGAAGCGCTTGCTCGTAACCTCGACCGGTGGCCCGCTCCCAATCGGACAAGCGGTGCCAGTAAAGCCGATTAAATTCCCATGCGATGCTCGACCGAAAGGACTTGAAATCCTCCAGGAACAGGCGGTCGTCAATTCCTGCAGGTTCTGGGTTGGCGCGGATCATCGCGCGCAAAATGTTTTCCCTCAAAGAGTCTGATACAAGCTGCCGGGCGTCGACGTGCATCTCCATGACCTGATCGCGCTCACGGCGTTCGTGAAGCCCTTGCGTTACGGTAACGGCTTCGCGAAAACTCTGGCGATACTGGATCCAGTCGAGGTGCACTTGCAGATGTGCAAACTGACTTTGCTCGATGTGGCCTTCTTCGAGGAGCTTATAGAGGACCGCGATTACATCTTGCGCGCTTGCAGCGGCGTGGTCTCGCTGAAGATGATTGAGTTGCAGGATCATACTTGTCGCAAGAGGTTGAATCCCCCGCGATTCGACCTTTCGACCGATTCATCGAAGGCCGACGCGAAAAGAATAGTTTTCAGATACTCGAGAGAGTTCAACGCCGCCAATGTGGAAACAGGTTCCATTCGCTCAAATACGCCGCGTTAGTGCACGCTGCGATCACGGTTCGCCCAATAAGGTTTGCGCAGGGCTTTCTTGTCGGTCTTGCCAGCCGGAGTCTTGGGGATTTCGTTCGTGAACGCTACTGATTTGGGAGCCTTCACTCCTCCGAGCCTAGCTTTACAGTGCATGATGATCGCTTCCTCAGTCAACGATTCACCTTCTCGGAGTACCACCATGGCGTTCACCGCTTCGCCCCATTTCTCGTGTGGAACGCCGATAACCGCGCATTCGTGGACTTGCGGAAGTTCCATCACAGTAGCTTCCACCTCCGTACAAAAAACATTGAAACCGCCCGTGATGATCATGTCCTTTTTGCGATCAACAATGTAGAAATAGCCGTCTTCATCTTTGTAGCCAATGTCGCCTGTATGATGCCAACCATGGGTGCGAATTTCAGCGGTTGCGTCAGGTAGTTTGTAGTAACCGCGCGTCACCAGGGAGCCGCGCGCTACGATTTCGCCAGGCTGATTCGGAGGCAAGATGCGTCCGCTGTCGTCCATCAGAGCGAGGCTCACCGCGGACGTAGGCTTGCCGCAACTTCGCAACCGCTCCGGATGATCTCCGGCGGCCGCTGCCGCAACGGTCTTCTGATCCATCCAGGTGAGCAACATCGGAGCTTCCGTCTGGCCGTAGCTCTGGCACAAACACGGCCCGAAAACTTCCACCGCTTTCTTGAGCTTGTCGGGAGAAACGGGCGAAGCTACAAGCAAGAAGACGCGCAAACTCGAATAGTCGAAATCTCCAAGCTGCGAATGCGCGAGCAAGGCATAAAGCGCCGTCGGCGGCAGAAACATGTGCGTGACACGGAATCGTTCGATATTTCGAAGGACTTCGAGCGCATCGAAGCCGGGCATGATCACATTGGTAGCGCCGATCGAGGTCATCACGAAAGCGACAACGCCCGCCGCATGGGAGAGGGGTGCGCTGGTAAGGCAGACGCGGTCAGGCGCGTCGCCCGCCCAGTAGTGGCCCGCCATTTCCGTCATGGTTCCCCAGGCCAGATCCGTCACCATGACACCCTTTGCCGCCCCAGTGGTCCCACCCGTTGGCACCAAGCCCATCAGGCGATCTGGATTTCCGTACGGATCGCCCCAGTCGATATCGTGCGCGGCATCACCACCCATGAATTTATCCAGCGAAGGATTGGGACCGTGTTCGGCGTCGATGCAAACATAATTTCGCAACGAAGCGACGCGTTGCTTGATCTCCCGAATCTGATCCCGGTAGCTGCTATGGTAAAAGAGCCAGGATACCTCAACATAATTCATGTACTGGATGTTGGCGTCTAGCGCATTCCGGGAGTTGATGGGAACCCAAACGGCGCCCGCGCGCAAAGCTCCCAGCATTGAAAATAAAACGCGCGGGTCATTCGGCGAGAAAATTGCAGCGCGCTCTTCACCGCGCAACCCATGGGCCCACATCGCGCGCGCGATGCGGTGCGTGAACTCACGCATTTCACGGTAGGTGTAGCGAGTATCACGGTCGATGATGGCCGTTCGGTCGGGATACGTGTCAGCGCCTTTATCGAAGTAGTCTATCGCTCGCATCTGGCACTGCTCTCTCTAGGACAGCGCTTGCCTTCAGCCGGTTCGCCCGCTCACCGTGCGCCGCGACGTCCACATTATTCGCTGAGGATTGGCCTCATGAAAGAATCTTTACCTTCGCAAGCCCGTAGCTTTCGAGAGCGCCGAGTATCTCTCGATGGCCAAATGCTGCCGAAGGCGAAGCAAACCCCACCTTACGCGGGGCAGCGTGGATAAGATTATGAGCCGCGAACGCCTGCACCAACCCGGTTTGCTTGTAGCAGCAGGCGCCAAAAACCACGCACTTAACAAACGTTGTAGCGCCGCGCGCGCACACTAAATCCATCGTGCGTTGCTCGCGAGCATTTTCCCGGGGCGGAGTGCCGCCTTGCACAGAGCTGGCCATTTCGGCCAGCTTGCGCTCCCTCTCCTCTTTAGACAACGGACGAATCTCCTTCTCGTAGTATTTCTCCGTAGCCAAGACGTTTTCCATGAGCTGTCGGTCGAGTATCCCCCCCATGGAGCGGACGTTGGCGATCTGCGGATGGTCCTTGAACCACACCGGATGTGGAAATCCTCCCCATGGCAGAGCTAATTGCGTCTCGACCGAACTCGGTATGACCGTTTCGTGAGCTACAGCGAACGGCCACAGTTTGTAGCGATTCTGTTCCAGATAGAATGCTTCCGTCTGGATAACGGCAAAAATCGTTTGAGTGGATCCGAAGGTCGGTATGCCCTTGAACAACGACACGGTCTCAATCGTGTCGATCCCGGGAGTCTCAAGACACACGTGTACGGCGATCTCGCTGGTCGCTGACATGTACGCTGTCGCCGGTGCAGCAAGGAGCCCCTGTCGCGCAAATTTCTCGCCCCACTTTTCCTGGACTTCTATGATCCAGGCCTGCTCACCGCTGATATCGAGGTAGTGACAGCCCGCCTTTAGGCTGGCTTCAATGACCCGTGGCCCGTTGTACAGAAACGGGCCGACCGTGTTGCAAACCACCTTGGAACCCGTAAACAGCTTGGTCAATTCGTCTGGAGAGTTCCCGACTTCGGCGATTTCGTAGTCCGCCGTCTCGATGCCAGGCACGCGGCTCAACACTTCCTCGATCTTAGCCCGGTTGCGGCCCGCTGCGATGAATGGGACGTTGTATTCGCGGAGGAATTCAGCAACCAGGCGTCCCGAAAAACCACTAGCACCGTAAAGAACGACAGGTCTCTTACTACTCATCGAATTTCTCCTATCTGGCTACCCTCCCCGAATAGGGTTCTTGCGGACTCACCGACTTTCTCGATGGCGCGACGCCAGATATTAAGCTAAAGTCTCTATTTCGCTAGTAGGCACCTTTCTGAAACCTGGTGTCGGGAGATACCCTATGTTCGACAAATCCTACTGCCCCGTAGAAATTACGGCCGATATAATCGGTGGGAAATGGAAACCGTTGATTCTGTTTCACCTCCAACACCAAACTCACCGGTTCGGCGAGCTCCAAAAACTGATTCCGGGGGCGACGAAGAAGATGCTGACGCAGCGACTGCGTGAGCTGGAGCGCGACGATATCGTTCATCGTAAGGTGTACCCGCAAGTGCCGCCCCGGGTCGAATACTCACTTACGAAACATGGCCAGAGCCTGCGGCCGATTCTGGAATTAATGGCTGCATGGGGAGGCAAACATCGCTCCCGCCACAGCGGCAATCAAAAGTTGCGCGTGGCATAAACGCCAGGTTTGTTCAGCGGCTCTGGAACTTCAGCGACCGCTTCTCGATAAACGCGCGCCGCAATGGATGGTTTACCCGTCGTCTCGAGGCAACCCAAAATCTGCTGAACAATAAGCGAGAATTTCTTTCCGCTCGAGTCCGCTGCGCGAGCTCGTCGATGTCCGCACAAGCCACGAAGGATCTCTCGCCTGCGCCCGCGAGAATCAGCGCACCGATCCCATGGTCCCGGGCTACCTGGTCGAATGCTTCACCGAGTTCGTCCATTGTCTTGTGACTCAGGGGCATTAAGTACTTGTGGGCGATTAACGGTGACCCAGGCAATTTGATCCCTCACTTCCATCAAGATGTTTTCGAATGTCATCTTTCCCTCGACCGTGAATTCTCAGGGCCGGTGGGCTGAATCTTTTCCGCTAACCAAAAGGTGGCGATTTCTCCGGAGCAGTCATTTTATTAACATCGTCAATTCCTGCGCCGCGGCTTGCAGATGCGGAAGGAACTTGTTGACCAGGTGCTGGATCGAAACTCGTTGCGCGTGGGTTCCGACATTGAGCGCCGCGGTAACTTTGCCGGCGGAGTTCTGAATAGGCACCGCCATGGAGCGTAGCCCACGTTCCAATTCTTGGTCGACAATCGAATAACCGTTACGTCGGGCCACACGCAACACTTGCCTCAGCTTGTCAGCACTTACAATCGTGCGAGCAGTTCGGCGGACAAGTTTGACGCACCTCAGATACGACTCGAGTTCTTCGGGCGGGAGGTTGGCCAATAGCACGCGGCCCATCGAGGTGCAGTAGGCGGGTAAGCGGCTGCCCACACCCAGGTCGATCGACATAATGCGTGTCACGTTCACGCGAGCGACATAGACAATGTCGATTCCATCTAGCGCAGCAATCGAACAGGACTCATGGAGGAGACGACTGACATGTTCCAGGACTGGTTGGGCGGCCGCAGCCAAGGGCATCGAGGAGATGTAGGAATGGCCCAGCGCCAAAACCCGAGGGTGAAGGAAAAAATGACGACCGTCGTCTGATCCTGCAAAGCCGAGTTGCGCGAGTGTGTAGAGGCATCGGCGTACAGCGGAACGCGAGAACCCCGTCTTGTTGCTCACATGGGAGATGGTAAGATGATGTCTCTGCGTGGAGAAAACCTGGATGACCGCCAGACCACGGGCCAGCGAGGTCATGAAGTTGGGATCTCCGCCGAAGGCATCGATCTGAGCCGAGGGTGTCCATAAGCCCCCGGCCCGGCTTGAGGCCGGCCGGACTCCAGTCGCTTGTTTCTCAGAACGCTTGCGGGTATTCGCAGGCGGCATCAAAGCCTCCGTTATGGTATCGAAAAGGATACCTTATTCGTTCGATATGCGCACTTAATTTCGATAATCGGCGCTTGACAACGGCGTTGGCGCTTGCATAGATTCGCTAAGCAGACGCGAGGTTTGCAGTCGAAGGAGAGGAATTCGCTGTGTCGAGACTTGCAGGCTACCGGCGCCCATATCCGGGAACGCAGCCGGATTATCTGCATCCATCATACGTTTCCTCGATTAAGCGCGCTCCGACAAAACCGCTGATCTATCTTCCGCATACTCTCTCAGAGGTCACCGGCCCGGTGTTCGGGAAGGAATCCATAGATGTGAAATCTAGCGATCTGACGCGGAAACATTCCGGCGAGCCGCTTGGGGAGCGCATTGTGGTGAGCGGCAGAGTGCTAGACGAAGACGGACGAGCGGTGCCGCATACGCTCGTTGAAATCTGGCAAGCAAACGCGGCGGGGCGCTATTTGCACAGTCGTGACCAGCACAACGCTCCACTGGATCCTAATTTCACGGGTTGCGGCCACGCACTCACCGACTCCGAGGGTAGATACCGGTTCGTGACCATTCGTCCCGGCGAATATCCTTGGGGCAACCATCACAATGCCTGGCGGCCAGCGCACATTCATTTCTCGCTTTTCGGTCCTGCTTTTGCGACACGCCTAGTAACCCAAATGTACTTCCCTGGCGATCCCCTTATCCCGTTTGATCCGATCTTCAATTGCACAGCCAATGAGATGGCTCGTAATCGCCTGATCTCACTTTTTGACTGGGAGAATACGATCCCTTCCCAGGCGCTTGGTTACCGATTTGACATTATTCTGAGCGGACGCGAAGCAACACCGATGGAGACATAATATGAGCTTGCGGGCAACAACGTCCCAAACAGTTGGTCCGTTCTTCTCTATCGGTCTTTCCAGGCTAAAACAAGATGACCTCGCGGCCGCGGGAGTCTCCGGGGAACGAGTGACAATTGCGGGACGAATGCTGGACGGCGACGGGAAACCGGTGCCTGATGGCCTAGTTGAGACCTGGCAGGCCAATGCACAAGGAAAGTATGCGCATCCCGAGGATAAGCAGGATAAGTCGCTCGAGGCCGGTTTCACGGGTTACGGGCGGGTCATGACGGATAACAATGGGAAATTTCAATTCACTACAATCAAGCCGGGACAGGTGCCCGCCCCTAATGGAAAAACACCACAGGCTCCGCACATTGCGGTGTCGGTGTTCGCGCGCGGGCTTGGAAGGCGTCTGGTCACACGTATTTATTTCCCTGATGAACCCAGCAACTCGGGCGATTTTGCGCTGAATCTCGTCGAACCGGAGCGGCGAGAAACGCTGATCGCAAAGAAAACCGCGGGTGAGAGCGGCAAGCTCGAATGGAACATCATCCTGCAGGGCCCTGGTGAAACGGTGTTCTTCGACTGTGGACTGTAATGTAGACCACCCTTCTCTTAAAACGGATAGGCGCGGCGGCCCATCTGGATTGTCACCCACTTCACTTCGGTCATTTCCTCCACCGACCAGCGGCCGCCTTCCCTGCCGCTTCCTGAATCCTTAACTCCACCGAAAGGCACGACGCCTTCGTCATGAATCGTTGGCCCGTTGAGGTGAACCATCCCGGCCTCCAGTTCGAGCGCAAACCGCATGGCTAGTTGGAGATCATTGGTGAGTACGGCGGAGGAAAGCCCGTACGCTGAGTTATTGGCGAGCGCCAAGGCATCGTCGGCGTCCTTAGCCCGGCTGACCGCCGCTACGGGGCCGAAGAGTTCGTCGCGAAACGCAGCCATGCTCGGCGTCACGTCGGCGAGCACCGTGGGGTAGAAGAAATTCCCCTCGTAATTACCACCGGTCAGCAGGCGCGCACCTCCGGCCACGGCTTCCTTGATTTTCCGGTCGATCATCAGGCACTGCGAGGAACGGATGAGGGGCCCGATTACCGTGTGCGGATCGCGCGGATCGCCGACCTTTAGCGTGCGTGCCTTGGCCACAAAGCGCTCCAGAAATGCGTCATAAATCGGCGCTTCTACGATGATCCGGGAACCGGCCATGCAGATTTGACCCTGGTGAATGAATATTCCGAAGCAGGCGGTATCCACCGCGTAATCCAGGTCAGCGTCCTTCAGTACAATGAGCGGGCTCTTCCCGCCCATTTCGAGGACGACCCTCTTGCCCCGCTTGGCGCACTCCGTCGCGATTAACCTTGCTACGGCAGTGGACCCCGTGAATGAAATGAGCTTCACGCGGGGATCATCGAAGAGGACCTTAGCGAGCGCAGGCCCATTTCCGGGAACTACGTTCAAAACGCCTGGTGGCAAACCCGCTCGTTCAAAGATTTCGGCGAGCTTCAAGCCGATTAGGGAAGTTTCCTCAGACGGCTTTAGCACAAACGTATTTCCCGTTGCTAACGCAAAAGCTACTTTTTTGAGCGAAAGCACGACCGGGAAATTGAAAGGCGAGATGCCGGCAACTACACCGAGCGGTCGACGGATCGAAATGGAGATCATTCCGGGAACGTCCGCTGGAAAAACGTCGCCGTGAATTCGCCGCGCCTCACCGGCGATCGACCTCACCAGGTTGGCAGCAAAGGGCACTTCAAATTGTGCCTTGCCAAACGTGGAACCAGCTTCCTCGATCAACAAGTCGACCATCTCGTCGCGCGCTTTCTCTAGTTCGCCAGCCGCACGGTGCAGGATCGCTTCCCGCTCTGCTGCGAGTGTCGCCGCCCACCCTGCCCTGCTAGCGTCCGCCGCATCGATGGCGGATCGCATGTGCTGCGCTTGAGCCATGAAAATTCGAGCGAACGGACGCTGGTTGGCGGGATTAATGACGTCCGTGAAATCGGACGGAGGAACCTCGATGTTCTTACCAGCAATATAAGGAGTTGAATTCATGGCGCCTCGCTAATCATTGGCCGCGGATGCCAAAAAACTATAGCGGCAGTCGTAACTCGCACGTTGACCACGCTCCTTACACCTATCTAGAAAAGTTCGTCAACTCCAAACGACTCGGGTTGTTTCGGCCACGAGCCGCAGCTTGGCCCATTGTTCCTCTTCTGTGAGTAGATTCCCCTCCATAGTCGAGGCGAAACCGCACTGCGGACTGAGCGCGAGATTTTCGAGCGGGAAATACTTCGCCGCCTGGTTGATTCTCTGTGTGAGTTCGGCGCCTTTTTCGAGCTGTGGCCGCTTTGAGCTAACGAGTCCCAGCACCACCGTTTTTGATTTCGGGATAAAACGGAGCGGTTCAAACGTACCGGAGCGCTCATCGTCATATTCGAGCAGAAAGCGATCCGCAGCCATGGTTGAGAACAGCTTCTCAGCGATGGCATCATAGCCGCCCTCGGCATACCAGTGGCTGCGATTGTTGCCACGGCAAAGGTGTATTGCAAGCGTGACACCGGGGCGCCGCGCCGCTTCAAAGCAGGCATTATCTGCCCGTATGGAATCCTCAAGCAATGCCTCTGGTTCGACCTTCATTTCTGTACGGATCCAGTCGCGCCATTTTGGATCGAGGTAATAGCTGTATCTCGGCGCATCGATCTGGATGTATTTCACGCCTTCGGCCGACAGTCTGGTGAGCTCTGTTTTCATAATAGAGACGATATCCCATAGCAGTGCCGAATGGTTCTCATACACTTTGTCGGTAACGCCTCGTTTGAACGAGATCGCAGGGAACTGCGTGGCGCTGGGCAGCGTCATCTTGATCGCGCCGGGGGGATGGGTTTTCAAGTACGACAGCTCGTGTCCCGTGAGAGGACGAATCTGTCGAAGCCGAGAGGTCACCACGCCCATTACACTGCTCTCGCGGGCATCCTTTCCCTCGCCGGCTTTCCAAGTGCGCGACACGGAATCACCCATGTCGAAGCCCTCCACTGCGTCGGTGAAATCGCTCATAAAGTTACGCCGACGGAGTTCGCCATCTGTGAAAACTTCAAAACCTAATTCCTTCTGTTTGGCCAGAACGCGCAGAATGTGCCTGTCCTCGAGAGCCTGCAGGCGCTCCGGGTCTGCAACACGTCTCGCCTCCAGCAACTCGGGAGGTCGAAGGAAACTTCCCACATGATCGGCTCGGTATTGTGCGGACATCGCTTTATCTCCCTCCATTAAACAAACCATCCAGCGAACTTAGCGACAATATTCCCGTTGACGTCCCTAGAATCCGGGCGCCTGGTCGCCAACACTTGAGGAGATCTTGGAGGCAATCTCCCTAGCGAGCGCAATCTGCCGCGACAATTCTTTTCCTCGGAATCGGAGTGTCGGGCCAGCGATTCCAACCGCAGCCAGAAGCCGCCCGTCTCGTGTAACAACGGGAGCAGCCACACCACTTAAGCCCCGCTCCAACTCTTGGTTGTCGAGAGCGTATCCTTGCTCGCGGATTTGTATCAAATTCTTTTTCAAATCGGAGACTCGCGAGATTGTCAGCGGCGTGAACCGAGTTAGCCCGTTGACGCCTAGGATCGCGTCCACTTCCTCCTCAGATAGATGGGCAAGCACTGCTTTTCCTACTGCGGTGCAGTGCGCTTTGAACCGTGCTCCTACAAACGTCCGCACACTTATGACTGTCTGAGACGAGTCGACCCGGTCCAAACAGACAACGCCTTCCCGATCATGTACAGCAAGACTAACGGATTCATTCGAGCGCCGGGCCATCTCCACTAGGAAGCGATGCGCTTCGCTTCGGAGCGTTCGGGATTCTACTGCCCTCGTTCCCAGATCGTACAGCTTGAGTCCTAGCCGGTATCTTTCGTTGTCAGGATTCTTCTCGATTAGCTCGAAATTCTCCATCGCGTTGAGCAACCGATGCACAGTCGTCTTGTTCAGGTCTAAGGCGGAGGCGACTTGCGTAATGCCCAATTCAGGGCCGTGCTGGCCTATGTGTATGAGAATGCGGAGCGCTTTTTGCAGTGATTTGCTGGAACCAGATGCATTGCTTCCCTTTGTTCGGGAGTGCTTCCTTCGCGTAGCGGAAACCTGAGACAAAGCCGACCGACCTAGTTCAAGGATTAATCGCTTGACGTGGGAGGCATTGTAGATAGAATTCCGCTAATGTCAATATGAAACGATATTTCATATTATGAAACAATTGCAGCGGGGCGATCCAATGTTCATCAGAAATTCCTGGTACGCCGTCGCCTGGGATCACGAAATTAAGCACGCTCCATTTGGCCGCACTGTTTGCGGTGAACCTATCGTGCTGTATCGCCAGACCAACGGAGCGCTCTCTGCTTTCGAAGATTGCTGTCCGCATCGTTTACTACCTCTTTCCAAGGGATACTTGAAGGGAGACCATCTGGTCTGTAAGTATCACGGGCTGGAATTTGACGAGTGCGGGCAATGTGTGTGGATGCCCGGGCAGCAGGGGATTCACAAGGACGCGAAGATGTGGATTTACCCGGTTGCGGAACGCCACCGTTTTATTTGGGTCTGGATAGGCGAGCCGGAGCTAGCCGACGAAAAGAGAATTCCCGATCTGCACTGGTGCTCGGATCCCCAATGGATTTTTGAAGGAAGCACCTATCACGTGAAATGTAATTACCAGCTTTTGGTGGACAACTTGATGGACTTATCGCACGAAACCTACGTTCATCCGTCAAGTATCGGACAGCACGAAATCGTTGAGGCGCCCATCAAGGTTGATTCGGACGACGCGTCAGTGACGGTAACTCGGTGGATGTACGACATCGATCCACCGCCGTTTTGGGCCGCGAATCTAAAGTCGGAAGAGAAATGCGATCGTTGGCAGATTTGCCAGTTTTCCTTGCCCGCGAATGTGATGATTGACGTGGGTGTGGCGCTGGCCGGTACAGGCGCTCCTCAAGGTGACCGCTCGCGTGGCGTGACGGGAATCGTGGTGAATCTGATGACGCCGGAAACGGAAACTTCAACTTGGTATCACTGGGGCATGGCGCGCGATTTTCAGACCGATGACCGCGGTCTTACGATGCGCATCCGCGATGGTCAGGCGGCGGTATTTAACGAAGATCTGGAAATCTTAAACTCCCAACAGGAAAACATTCTTCGTCGAAGCGACCGCGAACTGCTTAACTTAAAGATTGATGCAGGCGGCGTGAATGCACGGCGAATTATCGAGCGGGAACTTGGGCGGCAGATTCATCGGGCGGCAGATTAGAAGCTTTCATAATCAATCTTCGGATTGTCCTCTGGCGGCGTGGCTTCACTAACTCGTCAAGCGTTTGATGCTGATCAACCAGGCGTCGCCCAGGTGCCAGCTCCAAGCCGCGACTAATCCAAATACTTCACACCGAGCGACGCGAGCTTCGCGCGCAGTCCGTACATGTCAATTCCCAGTTCGCCCGAACGGAGCCGTTCGCGCGAACGCTGCTCTTTTGCCAATCGCTCCCCTCCCAGCCGGCCAACTTCGGCGGCCTGCTCTCTCGGAACAATTACAACTCCATCGAAGTCGGCAACGATCACATCGCCCGGATGGACGAATGCACCCGCACATACAACGTCCACGTTTACCGAGCCGGCAGTCTCTTTCACCGTACCCTGCGCGCAAATTGCTTTCGCCCAGACGGGAAATTTCATGGCCGTCAGATCGGATGCGTCACGCACGCCTGCGTCAATCACCAGGCCCGCAACGCCGTGCGCCTGCACCGAGCAAGCCAGCAACTCGCCGAACATTCCGTCCGTGGATTCGGAATCCAATGCAACAACTAGGACATCGCCGGGCCGACAGAATTCCACCGCCGCGTGGATCATGAGGTTGTCGCCAGCGTGACATAGGACGGTCACCGCCGGCCCTGCGACCTTTGCTGCCGGATAAATCGGACGCAGGTAGGGCTTCATCAAACCCGAGCGGCCCTGCGCTTCGTGCACAGTGGCGACGCCGAGTTCACCCAGGCGCTGAATGATCTCCGGTTCCGGCCGCGTAATGCCGCGTACAATCGTTGGCTTCATGACAATTCTTCCGTTACCTGCGGATAGATCCGCTGGTACGCCTCGGCGAATTTTATTCCGACTTTGCCCGAATTGCGCGCGGCTTGCACGCCACGACGCTTTGCCAGGTCCGTGTAGTACTCCCACAAATGCTCCTGCGCCTCCATTGTTTCCATCGCCTTGCGCTTACGATTGAAGACGGACGTGATGTCAAGCAACACTTGCGGCTTAAATTCACACTGCTCGGGCTGATGCGGCTCAAAAGCAAACACGGGCGGCGCTCCGAGCTTCTTCCCCTCCGCTGGATAGCCCGCGGCCTGAGCGTAAATGCGGGTGCGCATTGTTACTTGGTAGGCTTCCGCATGGTCGAAATTGTAGGGATCCGCTGACGAATGAGTTAGCACGAAATCAGGTTGGCAGGCGCGGAATTCCGTGACCATCTGATGGACCAACTGTTCCGTCGGGTGGAGAGGATAATCTCCGGAATCAAAGAAACGGATCTCCGCGCCAAGGATTTCGGCCGCCTTTTCCGATTCTGCCTGGCGCAACTCCTTCACCCGCTCGAGAGTCATCGATGGCATCTTCCATAGCCGCTCAGACTCACCTCGTTCCCCGTATGACAAACATAAAATCCGCACGCGATATCCACGGCCCGCATAAAGCGCAATTGCACCTCCGGCGCGCCAGACGAAGTCGGCAGCATGTGCGCTGATAACCAGAACCGTTTTCTTCACCTCACTCATCGTTTTCCCGCGACTCCCACTTTACTGAACAAAAGCGGCTGGATTGGTCACTGCCATATGGCGAATCTCCTGCGCGGCGAATCCGTGGTCCAAGAGCCGCTGTGCGAACATCGCGAATCCCTCCGTAACCGGCGGGTTGATGGTTTGTCCGAGATCGGTCGAAAGCAGGCAACGCTCTACACCCACCTTTCGAATGCTCGCTAGCACCCTCTCCCAGGGCGCTTTTCCTGTATGCATGGTCGTAAAGCAATGCTCGATGAACGCTCCCATCTCTGCAAGTTGCAGTTGTTCATCGGCGGACAGATTCTGCGAAGGAAATTCCGCGTGAGTCACAATGATTTTGCGGACGCCCTTTTCTCGCGCCTCGCGTACAAGTTTGAAAATCTCCGTCCGTCCTAAGTGGCCGGTTGCGAGAATCATGTCGTGCTTTGCAATCAGTGGCAGACACGTGCGGGTAGCATCAGAAATCGCTCCAGTGGCATCCAGCACGGAAAGAGGAGGGGGCGCAATCCCGATGGCCGCAAGTTCGCGCTGAATCTTTGCCCAGAACGGGAGCTTGGTATTGGGGCCATCCAGTCGCCCGGCCGTCTCATTCGCTGCGTCAACGGTGGGCATCCATACGATTTTGCAGCCTGATCGGCCCGCGATTTCAACTGCGACCGGGTTAATGCCTCCCACGCTATGATTCAGCGTGATCGCGCCATACGCCGAAATTCCGGAAACGGCTTTCGAAACCACCTTCGCGCGCTCCGACGTGGGAATGTAATGCGATTTCAAAACGAAACCTCGCAACCCGTGCGTCAGAAATTCCTTCGCCAGATCAATGTCATCAATTCTTCGCTCAATCACATCCGGCGCTACATGCACTTGCAGATCATAGGCGCCCTGCAATGCTTCCCAAGCCGCCTCGGTGACAGTCGTGGGCGCGCCAGCAGGCGTATGTGCGGTCACCGATCGTCCTCCTCTCCATTCCGGCCGTCGCCAATTTTCGCTGATGGAACGAACGCCGGATGATATCACCGCGTCTCTTCCCAGACACACGTGTATGTGAGAGAGAAAAGTGAACGCACTCGCGGGCGATTATCGAAGCGAGCCGATGTACATTTTAAGAAATTGGTACTAACGTCGGCAAACAAATCGTGTGCAGAATTGGGATTCAGGAGGGCGCGGCGAATATGGAGACTGAAAGCGCGGGTATGCAGGCGTGGCCATGGCCAGATTCTTTGGACGCTCTGGTCGCTGCTCCGGTGTACCACAGGTTATTGCTTGAGAATAACCACGTTCGTGTTCTAGATGTGCGGATCGCGCCCGGTCAGACTGTCCCGGTCCACACGCACAAATGGTTCAGCGTCATTCACGTGAAGAGCGCGGGCGACTTCATTCGGCGGGATGGTAACGGAAAGCTCCTCTTCGATTCGCGCAACGCCGGCCCTGCGGAGAAGGCATCTACCATTGTCTGGACAGATCCTCTGCCACCTCACTCGGTGGAAAACGTCGGAGGTTCGGAGATACATCTCGTCAGCATCGAGCTGAAAAATGTGAGTGCATGATTTCTTCCAAAGAACAATCCTTTCTCATAACGGCGAGGAGTTACACCTTATGAAGAATGCCGAGTTGCTCGCCTCTTACTGGACAATTGCGGGAGGCGCTCTGCCGCATACCGACCGGGAATATAGCCCCTTCGACTTTCAAGACCGAGTAGAGGCAGCAGCGATGGCCGGTTTTAAGGGCATTGGAATATGGCATGCGGACTTGGAGCACATACTCGAAAAAAGAAGTCTTAAAGAGATGAAGCGGATTTTGGATGACAATGGCATCAAATATCTTGAGCTCGAATTCCTCACCGATTGGTTCATGCAAGGGGAACAGAAGAGGGTATCTGATCTCAGGAAGAAGCTGCTGTTGACCGCGGCCGAGGCCCTCGGCGCTCGACACATAAAAGTTGGTGATTTTCTTAGCCAAAAAACTCCTATGCCACGCCTGATTGAGTCATTCGCCGCGCTGTGTGCGGAAGGAGCAGAACATGGAACCAGGATTCTCTTCGAACTGATGCCCTTCGCCATGATTGTGACGCTTCAAGAGGCGCTGGAGATGGTAGAAGGCGCCAACGCGGAAAATGGTGGGGTCGTATTCGACCTCTGGCACCTCGCGAAGCTTGGCATCTCCTATGACGAAGTGGCCGGCATTCCGGTGCGGTTTCTTATGGGCGTCGAGCTCAACGACGGAACCTTTGAAGCGCCTTGGAGCCTCCACGAAGACACCATCAACCACCGAAGGTTATGCGGAGAAGGTGAGTTTGATGTGAAGGGTTTCGTAGCGTGCTTGCAGAAGGCCGGCTATCAAGGTCCTTGGGGAATAGAAGTCCTTTCACAGGAACTTCGTCAGAAAACGCTTCACGAGTTGACCACTCGCTCGTTCGTCACGACAATGGCACAATTTCCCGACTGAGTTAACCGTTGGAACGCGCCCTTCGACCTCGTAGTAATGTCAATTCTTCAGCGAGTTTGGATGACCTACTTCGCGGGGTGTTCTCCATCGGCCTTACTTTCGTTAGCGCGGAAAATCACGTAGGAACGGATGGCTTCGGCGTCCCGGTGCGAAAGCTCTCTCTTAAAAGAAACCATGCCCTTCGGTTGAAGCAGGCCGCCCAGAACGATGTTGAACCACTGGTCGCTCGAGAGCGCCGCCGAATAACGCAAGTCGGGAAGTACGCCCCCGCTAACCGCTACATCGCCATGGCACATCGAACAGTAGCGTTGATACATTTGCTTTCCGTTCTCGATCGCTGAGGGGCTCGCTGTTGACTTGGGAGGATTCAGAAGCGGCATTTCGATTTCTTGGCTCGCAGGCACACTGTCATTGCCACCGAGCTTAAAAGCCAGCATGCGACCAATGTTCGGTCGCCGACCGACTTTCAAAGCAACTTCACCTGTCACCAACGGAAATACGCCACCCCAACCCGATAGCACGGCGACATACTGTTGGCCTTTCACTGTGTAACTTACCGGCCCTCCCATTACACCCGTCTGAGTCGCAAACGACCAAGCCCTCTCGCCTGTGTCACCGCGATAAGCTTCAAAATGACCGTCCGCAGTCCCTTCAAAGACGAGATTGCCTGCTGTGGAAAGCACGCCGCCGTTCCAAGGGACCGGGCGTTCCACGCTCCAAACCTGCTTCTGTTGAATAGGATCCCAAGCCACCAAACGCCCGGTAATACTTTCGAGGATCGCCTTTTTTATTTTTGGATCTTGCGGCATGCCGGAGGCGGCTAAGTCGATGCCTGCGTTGTAAGCCATCGATTTCTGTTCAAATGCCGGATCCGATTTGTAAAAGAATCCTGCCTCTTGGATTGGAATGTAAACTAGCCCGGTGAGTGGGCTGTAGGACATCGGCTGCCAACTATGCGCGCCAAGAGGTCCGGGAATGACGACCATGGGATTGTGACCCCTGGAATATCGCGCAGCGTCGTTTTCGATAGGTCGGCCGGTCTTTGTGTCGATCGCGCTCGCCCAATTGACGCGTGTGCATGGCTTGGCCGAGAGAACAGCGCCCGTGGCGCGATCAAGCACGTAGAAAAACCCATTCTTCGGAGCGTGGAACAGAACCTTACGCGTCTCACCGTTAATCGGGATGTCGGCTAGGATGATCTGTTCGTCAGAATCGTAGTCCCAATCATCAGCGGGGTCTTCCTGGTAGTGCCAAACGTATTCTCCCGTTTCCGGCTTGAGCGCTACGATCGAGCAAGAGAGAAGACCGTCACCACGCTTCGGATCTCGATACTTTTCATTCCAAGGTCCGCCGTTGCCGGTACCGATGTAGAGCAAATCGAGCTCAGGATCGTAAACAATGGCATCCCAAACTGTGCCGCCGCCACCAATCTTCCACCATTTTCCACTCCAGGTTTTGGCGGCCTTCTCCAAAATCGGGCTCTCGAATGACTTGGAAGGATCGCCCGGAATTGTATAAAAACGCCAGACCATCTTGCCGCTTTCCGCATCGTAGGCTGAAACGTAGCCGCGCACACTCATTTCCGCGCCGCCATTGCCTATAATTACGAGCCCCTTTACAACCCGCGGAGCGCCGGTAATGGTGTAGCGAAAGTGAGGGTCGATGGTAAGCGTCTCCCACGCTTCTCTTCCTGTTTTGGCGTCAAGCGCGATTAACCTGCCATCGAGAGTCCCGGAGAATACTTTCCCGCGCCACACGGCCACGCCGCGATTGACGACGTCGCAACACGCATTCACTCCCCATTCCGGGGGCACCTTTGGATCGTAGGTCCAGAGCAATGCGCCCGTCGCAGCATTCATCGCGAATACTTTGCTCCAGGCTGACGTGAAGTACATCACTCCGTCAACAACCACAGGAGTCGCCTCTTGACCTCGGCGAGTATCGAGGTCGTAGTGCCAGGCAAGTCCGAGTTGACCTATGTTTCGATCGTTGATCTCTTTCAATGGGCTAAAACGCTGCTCGTCATAGGTGCGGCCGTAGCTCATCCAGTTCCCTGGTTCTCGATCGGCACTCCGTAGTCGTGCGTCGTCGACGTCCGCGTCCTTCGAAACTCCTGGCGTTTGAGTGCCCTCCACTTTGCGGGAATTAGATCCGCCGCATCCCGCACCTACGGCGAGCGCGAGAAAAATCGCGATGATGAAGAAGCCGAGAATTGGAATCCTGTAACTTCCTGGCATACTTTCCGTGCCTCCGCCCACGCTAGCAACGACGCCAGATTTTCTCGAGGACGAACGAGAGTCTACACCATGATAATCGTGCTGATGTAGAGAAGGGCGGATCCTCTCATCGTTATTTAATGAATTCGCTGACGCCCCGTTTGTGCCGGAAAACAAGTCCTGTCAAGTTTGAGGAAATCGAAGAAAGGATCGATGTGCACTACCGGATCTGAAACGGAGACAGGCCGAATGACCCTTGTGGATTCCTGCGGGCCGCAAATCTCCGCTTTCTGCCCAAACGAACAGAGGGTAATGCTTAGACTGGCTGGCGGTGGACGCAGTCGCATGCGAACTTTTCTCCGGGCAATTCCCTGCTAACAGGGAAACAGGGAATTTTGCATCTTGAGGCGAAACCGTTCGACGATAATTCTCGACTTCAGAGTATTTTTAGCGCGGATCCAATCAAAGTTTTAACCGTTTCCCAGCGAGAGTCCTTCCCGAAAAGACAGCCAGAGCCATTGCCAACTTCTTTCGTTTCCGAACGGAATATCATTAGAATGTGCGCGGGGGGAATCCGAATAATGCAAGACGAACAAACGATGGCATGAGTACACAGACCTGTCCCCGGAAGAATCGCATGGCTGGGGTTGGCAAGCTGCTTTCCATCCGCAAGACATCGGGCGCCTAGGCGCGACGATGCTCGTGAGGGAGAGTCTTACACTATGTGTTTCTCCTTTCATACAATCATTCTTCCGGTGATTACGCCCAACCAAACAGAGACGAAACCTACAACCACACTCAAGACCACGTTCAGCCCGGAGATCAGAAGCTCGCCCTCCTGGAAGACACGAAAGGTTTCAAATTCAAATGCGGAGAAGGTGCTGTATCCGCCGATGAATCCGATGGCAATGAGGTACCTCCAATTCGGACTCCAGTCCGCCCGCTCCGACAAAACCGTAATGATGAAGCCAATCAGAAACGACGCGGTGCAATTGACGATAAAAGTTCCGGATGGAAAGCGCGTGGGGAACCGGCTGCTGATATATCCTCCCACCCAGAATCGCAAAACCGATCCCAACGCTCCGCCCACCGCCACCATCAGGTATTTGGTCATATGAATCGCTCTGCTATCTCCTTTTGAACGATCAAGCTCTCTCGGAGGTCTGCTGCGTTACATCAATACCAGGTGTTGAATTGACTTCGGGAAAGCCGCCATCCGCCGCAACTTTCGGCTTTAACCGCGCCAGATTCTCTTCCAGGCCGTCGACTTCGTCTCTTGCCTCCCAACAGTTGTTCGGCCTGAGCGCGATAATTCTCGGCGTAGGTCTCAAACTTCTGTTTCAATTGGCCTATGACGGAGTCGGCCCACTCCCGTACCAATTGCCAATAGGTCTCCAGCGCTGCATAGAACGGCGGCCGCAACTGCCCGGGACGCTGGAATCGATGGCCTTTCTCGCACGATTCCTTGTCCTTCGAGAACTCGGACCAATTGTGCTCGGATTCTCGCAATGTAGTCTTCAATCGTTCGGCGCAGGTCTTTGCGCTTCCAGATTCATCTGAGTTCCACCGAACGCGGACAACGATCGCCAAAGATACGATTGGCACGCGACCGAATTTGATTTTCCTTCTGAGGGTACTCAACTGCTAAGGGAGGAACTACAGAAGCAGACAACACCCTAGCAAGCTGAAACCCTCGTAGGAGTCATCTGCCCCTTTTGGGAGCGGTTCAGGGTGAACTCCAACACCCGTAACGGTATAATTGTCTCCTGCGATTCTCCCAAAGTCAACCGCTCACGTCTCTCCTCCGCGCTTCAACGGTGTCCCCCAGGACAAACATTCGGCTGGCCCACAAGCAAGTTCAGAGCTTTTTCTGGAGGCTTCACCTCTTACTCGGCCACCAATTCCATGTGCAGACCGCCGTGCCAAAGAAAAGCGATTCGGCATTGGCCTTTGCGTCTTCCGGTCGCGTGATTCCGTAATTCAGCAGTAAACCACCGGGTCGAAGAAACCGATTTAAGGTGGCTAAGTATTTTTTTAGGCGCCTGCGACCAACGTGTTCGAACATTCCCACCGAAGCGATCTTGTCAAACGAACCTCGCATGTCACGGGCGAGTTCGGTCTTGCCGACGCCGATAGGACCGAGGAAAGGAACGAGCCAATGGCGGTAGTCAATTAACTCCACGCGAATTCGCTGCCTAAGCGAAATGTTTCACCAGCCTTGAAGTAGATGACTCTAAAAGCAACCGGTGTCCGCTACTCGGGCTTATCAGAGGTTAGAAGGTCTTAATCTCGCGTGGTGGTTGAGTCAGGCGTTATAGAACAGCAGCGACTGATGTACCAGCCGCAGCAAACACGGATGACATTTCCGCTCGTGCCAGGGGCAGGAAACTGTTCACCACGCGAGCGTCGAACTGTGTGCCACTCGCAGCGAATAATCGTCGTTCGGCTTCTTCGAACGGCATCCCCTGGCGATAGGGCCGCGTGGACACCATCGCGTCGAAAGCATCGATCACGGACACGATGCGCGATCCAATCGGAATCTCTTCTCCTTTCAATCCGCCAGGATAGCCAGTGCCATTGTAATTTTCATGGTGATGCAAAATCATCAAGCTCGCGCGCTCCATTCCGGGAACTTGGCGCAAGACCGCCCATCCGTACTCCGGATGCTTCTTCATAACTTCGTATTCTTCGGCGGTTAGCTTGGAGGGCTTGTTTAGAATAGCGTCCGAGACGCCGATTTTTCCTATATCGTGCAATAGCGCCGCAACCTCGATATCGCCCAAGGATTCGCGATCCAGCCCCAGCTCTCCAGCGACGTGAAGCGCCCATTCCGCCAAGCGCGTGCTGTGAACACCGGTGTTTAAATCCTTCAAGTCCAGGAGTTGGTTGAAGGCACAGATCAGAGAACTACGCAACGCAGTCAGTTGCTCCTCGATGAGCTTGAGGTGAAAAGATGGAGGAGCCCATTCATGCGGAAGTTTCGGCAAAGCGCTCGAAGAAATTGTGGGCACCTCGATGACGCTCGCCGTTCGAGCAAGTCGCTCGGAGGTGCCCGTTTGTTCGATGTCGTCTATCGGCATCGGCCGCTACTGGAGCAAACCCTTGATGGGATTTAAGGATGACAAAGTGCCATAAACATCCAGGCGTCCATTACCCATGTTTAGGCCAATCCACTTTGCGTGAGAGATGGCCCAAGCCGCTTGGTTTTGGCCGAACGCGGGTTGCATGTTAATGATCAGTGACGAAGTTCCGGCAACCATCGGAGAGCTGAACGACGTTCCCCAACCGGCGGCATAAGTGGCGAATGGATAAGTGGTGATTACGCCTTCGCCAGGTGCTGCGACCCACACGATCTGATTCCCGTAGTTCGAGAAGCTCGAACGCTGATCCTGGTTATTCGTGGAAGCCACGCCCATCACATTCTGCAAGCCGGCTGGATAAACCATTTCTTCCGTGCCATCGTTGCCGGAGGACGCTACGCAAATGATATTTTGGCTGTTGGCGTAGTTGATAGCGTTCTTCAATTCAGTGGAACTGGTCGTCAGGTCAAAACTCATGTTGATGACGTTTGCATTGTTCTGCACCGCGTAGTAAATCGCAGCCAGAATGTTCGAAAGTGATCCGCTGCCGCTTGCGTTAAAGGCTTTCAGAGGCAGAAGTTTTGCGGTTGGTGCGACTAGGTGAATAACTCCCATCACCATGGTTCCGTGTCCGAACGCGGCGTACTGCGAACCGTCCAACATGGCAGCGGTGTGTTGGTCAAGCATCGCTGCTGTGTGTTGATTCACATAAGCAGCAGGGCAAGTCTCACAGGGCGGTGGCGCGGATATGGAAATGTCATTCAGTTCTGAACCGCCTGGCTGGTTCCGCGTAAAGTCGTACCCTAAGAGTAAAACGCCCTGCAGCGCCGGATGGTTGGGATCCACACCCGTATCAATGTCGGCGACTATTCCCGCACCGCTCACCCCAAAAACACTCTGAGCTTGCGCCACGCGAATGATTTGGGCTGCGGGCTGGTTCACGTATCCGTGAGTGACACTGTTGCCGTAGTAATTGACCGGGGTTGTGTCCCACAGACCTTGAGGAGGCGTCGAAGAACTTGTCTGATTCGCATTGTTTGGCGGGATCATCAGGGCCTGATCGGGTTCGGCGTCAATTATTCCGTCGACGAGCTGGAGGAGACTCGCAAGGAGTTGCGGCAGAAGACCCTGAACGGGCCTGACCAAGAAAACTTGGTTAATGTTGCCATCAAGATTACCAACCACCGTACAGCCATTGGAAAGGCAAGCAAGCTGCAACCCAGCAAGACCGAGGTTCGTTCGAACGATGACGCCCGGTTGCGGACCAGGACCGTTGGACAAGACTTGCCCGATGGTCGGAAGCAGGCCGGTCAAAAGGCCCTGCGCTGAAGCCGAGTGACCCCAAAGTCCGACGACGAGAAGAAATGAAAGTCCGATTAGACGCCTCATGGTTGCAACTGCTCCTTTTGCGCAATAGCGAGTAGCCCTGCTTGCTTTCGAAACTCTCACCGCTTAAGTTTCTTTCGGGCGATGTATCTCAGCAATGGTACAGACGGCTACTTGTCGTACTGCTCTCATCAACCTTTCGCTCTAGTACGTTTTTTCTTCGCTCTAGACCTACTGCTAACCTTATTAAAATCAGGTGAATCCGGGATTTCGTCGCCTTGGGCGAAGGTTGGTTCAATCAAAGGGAGCCTTACTTTTCTCCCTCCAGGCAGTGCGACCATTAGCCGCAAGCCTCCATCCAAGGCACACTCCATCTGGAACTCTCCAAACAGCGTGGTCACCGATTGCGACAGAACTCGCCGACCCTTCAACAACGCTATCTGCACTCGCGACAGTCGCTCGTTCGGATCATCTGAATTCAGAATCTGACCGACAAGAAGGACCTTTTCGGAGTCCGTCTGTGGCTCAATCCGAATATCGATCCGGTAAGAATTAGCGCCGTAAAGCAGTTGGCGCGCGACACTTCCGGATGATCTCGCGCCGGAAAATACGGGACTATGGGAGCTATCGAAAAGCAGCGCGCCAACTTCATGTTTCGCAGAGCGCGGCCAACCGATCCGCTGGTGTGCGAAAGTCGCATTTACCGTTCGAACGGCACCGTCGGACGGTTCGTACGCCGACTCGCGTTGCGCAGTCTGTTGCAAACGCCTCCACAAGTTCAACTCCTTCAGGCACTTCGAACAACCGGTTTGCAGGTGGCTTTGCATCTTGAGCTTTTCGTCCTTCTGAATCACATTTCGTGCGAAATCAATCCATTTTTCCAGCGAAAAGTGTCGCATCCCTGCTGTCCCCCACAATTTAATTTCGTGGCCTCGACCGGCTGAAAGATGCCGTTCCCTATATGGACCACCAACTCATAAGAGTGGGCACACCTGCAAAAAATATAGGGGGTATCAAAAAAATTTCAGGCTGTTAAATAGAAGAAACTTTGCCAGTTAGGGTAAAGGGAGCCCAATGATAGGGATGCGGATAGCGCTCACGCAATTCAATCATAGCGCCTTGCAAAGCTGAGGACTTGTCTTTCCCGTCCTCTAAGCGCCGATAGAAGCACGTCATGAAATCAGCGGTGCTCTGGTCGTGAACGTCCCACAAACTCAACAGAACCGAATGTGCTCCGGCGAAAAGAAGGCCGCGGACCAAGCCAAGTAATTCATCTCCGGGGGTAACCACGTTCATCCCCGTGGCACAACCACTCAGCGTCACCAATTCCGCGTTAAGCTTGAGCTGATAGAGATCGTAGAGACTCAAGTAAGCGTCACCAAGGCAAATTCCGGAGAACATGGGATTATCCTGTCGAAACCTGCCATGTGTGGCGATATGAATCAGACGGCTTTGCAAACCTTTCTCTCTCAAGGTCCGCTCGTTGGCGGCAGAACCTACTATCAATTCTGATTCCGGCAATATGTCTGCCACTGCGCGCACTTCCTGCAGAATAAGAGGAGCCTGGGCGTCCGGAACTCCCAGGATGAGGGGCGCGCCGGTAGCGTGCATCGACTTTTCCTGGCAGTGAGCAAAGACACTGGCGCTCGGTGCATAGGAAACTGTGAAGGAGTCGATGAGGTATGCCTTATCGTCCAACAGGGCGTGAAAGGGAAGATAATGCAGCACACCATGCGGCACTATGATCAAGTGTCTCACGGGCAAGTAAGCACGGATTGGCGCTAACACTTCTTCGTAAAGTTGGCGCAGGTGCACTTGCATCACATCCAGCATGGATTTCTCAAACCTCTGCGTGTATTCCGCGCCCAGCTTGAATTTCGAAATCTGGAAGTGGAGTAGTCGCAGGAGATTAACCGCGCGCGATACTGGCGTAACTGGTACGATTTTTAGTCCTTCGTGCGTCAACACCGCAGCGATAAATTGATCCTTCACGCTGAAATACTCCACCAGCGCAGCCTGCGGAGGTAAGCACGCACGGACGTTTTCCAGCGGACTTATCGCCGGGCCGTGGTTCGCGTTCCCCTCGGACTGCGGCAATTCCCGCAGCACGTGCAGCAGTTCGTTCTCATGCGCTAGAGCCTCTGTCTGAAGCTTTTCGATCCGTTCGGAAGATGGTTCTTCTGCGCGCAATTGCTCAATTTCAATGCGGCGGTAATACCAGTTAAGTTCCTCGCGCATTTCCCGGATACGCCGCACCAGCTCGCTCTGGCCCGCGTCGGGAGGTCGAATCGAGGGCCCGGAGCGCTTCAGAAGTTCTGCCAGGCTGCGCGATTTCGCCAGTTCGATATAACCGAAAGATTCTTCCGCCGCATTCGGTCTTTCCGCGAACAAGCATAAATCGACGAGACTCTCGTAAACCTCCAGGCGGTTTTTCATGAACGCGATTTTTAATTCTTCGCCTCGCAAGCTACTGCGCAACGTCTCCAGAAACCCACGCGCCTTCTGGCAGGACTCGTAAGCGTTCGGAAGATCTCCAGAAGTCTGTTGAATCTGACTCATCAGAAAATGTGCCTGATAGTGAAGCACGGGAGCTTCTAGACGCTCGAGCCGTTCAATTGCCCGAGAGGATTCCGCTTGAGCGGCGGCTAATTCCCCGGTTCTCAGAGATAGCCGCGCGAGCAGCAGATGACACAGGACTGCCTTGTTCGGCAGAAAAGAGCTATCGAAGAACTGCGCCGCGCCCGAGCAGAGCCGTCGAGCCTCGAACAATCTTCCTTCATTATAAAGAACGACCGCTTGGTACAAATCCATCAGCCAGGGCCATACTAGATTTTTCTCGCGGACAAGCTTCGCGCGTGCTCG
Organism: Candidatus Acidiferrales bacterium; assembly: GCA_049693615.1. Taxonomy (GTDB): domain Bacteria; phylum Acidobacteriota; class Terriglobia; order Acidiferrales; family UBA7541; genus Palsa-295. Next base: position 165,714 of record JBAVQB010000031.1, read on the forward strand.
CGCAAACAGATCCAGCGCGCCGAGTGCTTTCCCCAGTTGGCTCAATGCCATGGCTTCATAGGCCTGGCATTTTGCTTCTTCATACCCCATCCCCAATTTCTGGAAACGCAAATATCCGTCATGCGCCGACTCCTTCGCTTCCGTGCTGAGGTTCAATTCCAGATATATTTCCGCCAGATCGAGATAGCAGAGCGCCAGGACGTGCGCGTCTCCGTTCTTTTCGCACTGCTCACGGGTGGCACGCAACATTTCGATCGCCCGGCTGTACTCACCCCGAAGATAATAGAGGTAGGCAATGTTGTAATCGCTTTGCGTCACCAGCAGCGTCATGCCGTGGCTCAGGCACATTTCTCTCGCACGCTGATAGGTCGCGAGGGCCCGAGGGAAATCATTCAGTGTAATGAGGCAGACAGCCATGTTGTACAGCGCGACGGCTAGGCCTTCGGAATCGCGAAAACACAGCAACATCTCATATGCGCGCTCGTAGCAAGCAAGGCCTTCTTCGAAACGATCCTGGCGATGGTAGATGTTCCCAACATTGATCTCGACATGAGCCCAGCGTTTGCCGTCATTTAATTGCTTGAATATTGTTTTGGCATCTTCGGCTGCACCAAACGCTTCGTCGTATTTTCCGAGCAAGATAAGAGGCTGGATGGAAGGAATCAGGGTGCGGGCTTCTTCCTCCGGATTGTGGATTTCCCGAAAAATACGCAATGCCTGATCGTGAAGGTTGAGTGCCTTTTGATTCTCGCCCAGCATGTACAGTGCGTTGCCTTTGGAACGCAGACTCCGGCCCAGGGCTTCCTTGTTTCGCAATCGTCGCGCAAAGGCCACACTGGCTTCCGCTAGAAAGAGAGCTTCATGGGGGTTTTCGCGCAGCTTGGCGCGTACCACTTCATTGAGCTGGCGGACCACATCGTCATCAAACAGCCGCGGGTGAGTGGCAATGAATTTGTTGCGGCTGGCTTTCGACGTAAGACCTGCCAGTTTGAGAAGCAAACGCTCGGAAAGAGGTTCTGTCTTTTTCTTCGCTTTCACGAGAAACCTGCTTCGAGCAAACGCTTCCGCAGTCGTACCAGGCAACGCTGCCGGATGAAACCAATGGATCCCACTGCAATTCCAAGAGTCTCGGCAATTTCTTGATAGGGGCGAGCAGGCTCATCGTAGAAGAGCATGCGCACCAATTGACGGCAGCGTGGCGATAGTTCAGATATGGCCTGACGCAGACCCTGCTCGTCTTCCGCTTCTCGCAGGATCTCTTCCGCGCGGGCCGGAGTGCTCTTTTCGAATTGCTTGTCGTTCGGATCCGAAACCTCGGTGCGACCCTTCTGTCGTTTTCTGTGGAAGCATTTGTGCGCGGTAATCTCGATGATCCATTTCGGCAAAGCTTTCACGTTGCGCAGCTTAGGCAGCTCGGACAATAACTCTAGACAAACCGCCTGAAAAATGTCGGTCGATTCATCCACCGAAAAGCCATACTTTACGGGAATGGAAAAAATGAGGTTCTTATACTTAGCTATCAGCGCGCACCAGGCCTCTTCTTTACCGCCAATGCATTCGCGGACGAGACGAGTGTCCGGCCACGCGGCGCGCGCCTCATCAAGAGTCTGGTTCTTACGGAGAATGTTGCGGCTCGGGTTCACTTTATTGCACGTAAAGCTGTTCGATATTCCACAGCGCGTAAGGGACCAAAATCCCCGGCCGGAAGTTCCCCACTCGGTTGGCCGCCGCTGCCAAAATGTTCGGACTCACAAGACAAATCACAGGAAGCTTTTCGGCCACGATTTCCTGGACGCGGTCGTATAAACGCCTTCGCTGCGCGTAGTCCAGTGTGACAAGTTGCTGCTGCATCAGCCCATCTATTTCGGATTCCCATGGTGTGGCTGGTTTATCTTGTTTCGGATGCCAGAGATGAGTTTCGCCGCTTGATAGCCATACGTTCATCTCCGAAGTTGGATCGGCATCGCCGCTTACCAACCCCATCATCGCCGCTTCATAGTTGTAGCTATTCTGCAGCCGGTCCACCATCGCGTGAAACTCTAGTGGAACGACTTGTACCGACATTCCGAGTTGGCTCAAATCGTCTTGAATGATCGTCGCCATCTTGATGCGTTGGGCATTGGAAGAGCTGGTAAGAATCGAGAATTCGACAGGGTTGCCGTGAGGATCTACCAGGGCTCCTCTGTTCCACGAAAAACCGGCGGACTGTAGGAGCTCGCGGGCCCGGTCCAGCGATCGCGCAGGATGGGAGATCTTTTCGTCCACCCAGAGTTTATTCCCCGGCGTTACCTGATCCCAGATTGCAGACGCGCGGCCGCCGTAAACCAGGCGAACGATTCCATCGCGGTCGATCGCCGCGGAAACGGCTTGCCGAAAACGCACATCCTGAAACCAAGCCTGCTTTTTCGCAATTTCCGGAAGGCCTTTCGCGGCCAAGTCGTTCAGATTGAAAAACAAGAAATTGTATTCGAACCCCGATCCAAGATCATCGAGGTGGTAGCCCTTCACCGATTGCTGTTTCTGCAGCACGGCGAAGTTTTCCGCGCTAAATCGGCTGAGCACATCTGTATCTCCGGATTCGAAGCGGATGACCTGCGCGTCTTCACTGGGAACGAAGAGAAATACCACTTCATTCAGATACGGCAATTGGTTTCCGGCGCGGTCCTCTTTCCAGTAATACGGGTTCCGTTCGAGTACGACGCGCTGGCCGGGAACGTATTCCTTCAATCGAAATGGGCCAAGCCCAGCGAATTGGTTCGGCGCCATGGAAAGACTCCATGCTTGTGAAAAGCTGCCGCTCCGATAGCTATTCTCCAACAAATGCCGCGGCAGAATCGCGACGCCATCGAACAATCGTTCGGCGGCCGCATAGGGCTGTGCCAGTTCAAAGCGGACGGTATAGGCATCGACCTTGACGACGACGATCGGCTTTCCGCCCACCACAAGCAAGTCTCGCTGCGAAGAATCGACCTTTTCGTCCAAATAGACCTGAAAACTAAAGATCACATCATCCGCAGTGAATGGCTCACCATCTGAAAAGTGCAACCCGCGCCGAAGTTCCAGAGTGTATTGCCGGCCGTCTCGGGAAACCTTCCACGACTTTGCCAAGGATGGTTCCGTTTTCAACGACCCGCGATTAATGTGAATTAAATCAGCGGTTAGGCAACGAATCACGTCTCGGGAGGTCTCGTCCACTGCCATAGCTGGATTGAGCGTCCTGGGTTCCGAGCGCAACGCAACCACGAGCCTGCCACCCGCGTGGCCTGGAGCGCCGTCCGCGATCATTCGTTCTTCGGCAGCTTGCCAGGAGAGAGCCGGAGAGGAAGAGCAAGTGCATGCGATTGTTATCGCGAGCACGAGGTACTTTACCCTAGAGTAATTTTTCCTCATACTTAAATTCTTACAGAGATTTAATCGTTTTTATAGCGTGACCGTTTTGTGAATTTCCTGCAGTGCATCGGCGGCAGTATAGAAAACGAGGAAGAGAGGAATCAGAAGTAGTGCGGGCAAAAACATCCACCAGTAGGAGGAAAGAACGTAATACTGCTGCAGCGACGATAACAGGCTGCCCCAGCTCGGCATGGGCTCGCCAATGCCGAGTCCCAGGAAAGTGAGCGTCACTTCAGCCAGCACGTAGAGCGGAATCAGCAGCGTTACTTGCGTGATCACTACTCCATACGTTTGTGGCAGCACGTGCCGGCGTAGCAAGTAAGCGTCAGAGGCTCCGAATCCTCGGGCTGCGACTACAAAGTTGTGCTGTTTTGCGCTCAACACTACGCCGCGGACCAGCCGTGCAGGACGTGCCCAGCCGATCAGCCCCATTACGGAAACCAGCAGCAGAAATACTCCCCATTGCGAAATGTGGAGGGGCAGAGCCGCACGCACCGCAAACAAAAGATAGAGCCAGGGTAACGCAAGGAATAGTTCTCCTCCGCGCATGAGCAGTTCGTCGGCCCAGCCGCCGTAAAACCCTGCGATTCCTCCCACAATGATCCCAATCGACACCGAAAGAATCGCGGCAATCAGGCCGGCCAGCATGGAAATTTGGCCGCCAAAAAGAAATCGGGACAATTGATCGCGCCCGTAAGCATCTGACCCCATCAGAAAAATGTGGCCTGGCGCCTCGACACCGAACAGGTGAACGCGTGACGGGAACACGCCCGCAATTTTGTACGGCGTGCCACGGACCAAAAAATGCACCGGATAACAGTGTGCCAAATCCTCAAGATTATAAACGCACGGACGAATGCGCACATTTCCCCGCGTGTCAGCGAAATGAAAAGCGGTAGGCGCCGCGAAGGGCTGCTCGCGATCTTGAGCAGCGAAGTCGTAGGGAGCAAAAAAGCCCGCAAATAGAATGAGACTCGAAAACGCTGTCAGCAGGACCAACGCCGCCACGAGTTTTTTCTGGCGCCTCAACTCATCACTCCACACGTATCCGCGGATCCGCCGCAAAGAGTAATACATCGGCAAATAGATTTCCTGCCACTAGGAGGAGTGACGAGAGCATCACCGCGCCAATCACCACGTAGACGTCCTTCGCCATAATCGCGTCGACCAGTAGTGGTCCAATACCTGGCCAACTCAGGATCACTTCGACCACCAACGAAGCGCTCAGCATCGTTCCCACCGAAAATCCAAAAAGAGAGATCAGAGGATTTGCCGCAACCGGCAGGGCGTAGCGAAACAACACGCGCCGTTCAGCAATTCCGTGCGCTCGCGCGACTTGTATGAAAGGAGCTTCGAGTACTTCGATCATTGCCGATCGAACGTGTCGCAGCATTGTCGGCAACGTTGCAATCGCCAATCCCAAAGCGGGCAGAAAAAGATGCTCCGTCACGTCCTTCACTTTGTGCCACGCGTTCAGGTCGCTGAACGATGACGAAACCATTCCCCCAGCAGGAAACCATCCGGTGCGCACGGCCACCAGCAGCAATACCAAGAACAAAACCAGATCGGGGACCGCGAGCAGTCCCGAGGTCATCACCCCTGCGGCTCGGTCGCCCCACTTTCCGCGATGCACCGCGCTCCATATGCCCAACGGAATCGCGACCAGCCACGCCAGTAGCATTGCAGTCCCAGTTAAAAGAAGCGTATTGCGCGAGCGAACAGCGAGAATCGGAGTTACGGGGCTGTTGAAAGCTAACGACCGTCCCAAATCTCCTTTAAGGGCGCCCCGCAGCCAATGTCCGTAGCGCACTGGCAACGGCCGATCCAATCCATATTGCGAACGTAGCCCGGCTATCGTTCGCGAAGAAATCTGGGGATTTAATCCCATCGGTGTGAAAAAATCTCCGGGCGCCAATTGCAGGATGGCGAAAGAAAAAATCGACACAGCCAGAATCAGCAAGGTGGCGTGGAAGAGTCGTCGCGCGAAGTATTTCATCGGAGCCTTTTAGGCAGACCGCTCCAGCAGGATAGATTCCACCGAATGCACTGTGGCAAGAAGCTCCTTGGTATACGAATGCTCGGGGGATCCGAACAGGTCGTGCGTTTTCTGATGCTCCACGATCCTGCCCTGGTACATCACTGCAACTTCGTCGGCAAACTGGGAAACCAAACGGAGATCGTGCGAGATATGCAAGTAAGCGAGTGAGTGCGAGACCTGCAACTCCCCCAGCAATTCCAGAATCAGGGATTGATTCGGCGCGTCGAGATTCGACAAAGCCTCGTCGAAAATCAACACGCTCGGCTTCAGTGTCAGCGCCCTCGCTATCGCCAATCGCTGGCGTTGGCCGCCGCTGAACTCAAAGGGCCGTTTGCGCTCCCAATCCGCGTCCAGCCCTACTTGCTCCATCAGTTGTAGCGCGCGTTGGCGCCTCTGTAACTGTGTTCCCTCGCGCTGGATCACAAGCGGCTCCGCAATGATTTCGCATGCGGTCAACATCGGATTCAACGCTGATGCCGGCTCCTGAAAAATCATTTGCACCCGGCGGCGAATCCGAAAACGAGCCTTTCGATTGAACTCGAGCAAATTCTCGCCTTCCAGCTCAATCTCTCCTGAATCAGGATGTTCGAGCAATGCTATACAGCGGGCCAGACTCGATTTTCCGGCGCCAGACTCTCCCACCAGCGCTAACGTCTGGCCGCTAAAAAGCTCCAGGTCTACATCTTCAAACGCATTGACCGTGAATTCCGTGCGCGAAAAAGTGCGCCGCTGCACGTAGTCCTTGCTTAAGCTCGCAACGCGCAATAGCGGTCCGGTTCGGTTGGCCTCAGATTTCGGACTCGGTTTCATCTTTTGTACCTGCTCGTCCAGCCGGGATGTTTTCGTAGGCTAACGTGTGGCAATTACCTTACGTAACCATCTCGAGATCTAAGTCTTCAGCAACATGCGCTGGCGCGCCGATGCGCAGCATCGCTCTCGTACAAGCGTGCGCCGGGTTTCGATAGAGTTCTTCGAACCGACCGCGCTCTACGATCCGTCCCTGTTTCATCACCATCAAACGATCCGCCAAGCGGGCCTGCACTTCCGCACTGTGGCTAATCAACAAGATCGATAGGCGCAGCTCCCGTTGCAGTTTGCACAGGAGCACCAGTAGTTCATCCTGACTGCGCGCATCGAGCGAGGCCGTAGGTTCGTCCGCAATCACTAGCGCCGGCTCACATGCGAGCGCCTGGGCCAACACTACGCGCTGCTGCTGCCCTTTGCTCAACTGGTGTGGATACGCGGAAAAGATCCGCTGCGCACTCGGCAATCCCGCGCGAGAAAGCGCTAGTTCAGCATTTTCACGACACTGCTTCCATCTCAAATTTTTGTGCGCGTGAATTACTTCTGCCACCTGATCTTTTACCTGCATCACGGGGTTCAGCGCGATTCCCGGCTCCTGAAACACCATCGAAATTTCCGCTCCACGAATCGTGCGCAACGCACTCTGGTCAATCGACGTTAATTCCTTTCCGAGAAACTTGATCGACCCCGAAATTTCCGCTTGCTCTTTGGAAAGCAAGCCAAGGATCGCCAACGCAATGCTCGTCTTTCCGCACCCCGATTCCCCCATTAGCCCCACCGTCTCGCCGGCACCGATGTCGAGGCTGACATCTTGTACCGCGTCCTGCTGGCTTGCGTCTGCAAGGTGATAGGAAAGGTTCAAATTTTTCACTGCCAGCAATGTGTGCATCCAATCCATCCGGAGTGCGTCGTGTGGAGCAATTGCGATCGCCACGGGTTCGGGCAAGCGAATCGCGGCGCAATTCCACCTGACCGTTCGCAACGGTCTCTTATGAAACTCTGTAATAGCTTCAATTCTTAAGGTAGGGACGCACTCCGCCGCTGTCGATAGCTCGCTTGTCGCAGTCGCTCTCCGAGTTAACGGTACTGAAGTACTACTCGCTGCAGGGCAGATCTTCCGAGAAGTTGTCACTCCGTAGGGTGCTGAGCATGGAATTACCTGTTAGCCCAATCCCGCAGCGATGTTGCTCGTCCTTTGTTGGATCGCAAAACATCCTAGACTGGCGGTGGACGCAGTCGCGCGCGAACTTTTCTCCAGAACAAATTCCCCTCCTAACAGGGAAAAATACAGGGAATGTTCGAACTTCCGCCAGAACCACCCGCCGATAACTCCACCCCTAAAAGTGTTTTAGCGAGAGAAACGACTTCTTCCAGGCTAATCGGAACAGGGAACGATCAGGGAAGGAACAGGGACTGTAATTCCCTGTTAACCGAATCCGATGGCGAAATGTCTCCACGTATCCATGAATAGCCCTCCAAAGTTAATTGGACCCGTGATCCGATTGACCAGGAGTTAGCACGCTGGAAACTTCCCAGAAGCGGACTTCGGGACAGCGAGGAGAGTTCTGAATACACCGAACCGAACCCAGCATCCTGGATAGCACTACACTAGCCGACTCCCCGGTACTGATCGCCCGCTGCCCCCCTGGACCACTTCGGGTTTGCCTACGATTCGTTCAAGATACAAAATTGAATGTTGACGCGCTGTTTAAACGCTCTTTAGCATAAGGAGCATAAATCGAGATTTCCATGCGCGCGAGGCGCGATTCACAGTGATGGACATTCGGGGGCACGGGGAGTCGGATCAAGAACAACGGTGAATATGAGCAGACTGTCTGAGAAAGGGGGCGATGACAATGGCAACTCTTCAGGAACGGCTGGACGAGTTTAAGAAGGCATTTGAATCCGGAGCTCCACCGTACAACGCGCCGCACGAGGCAATCGAAAAGATGCATCGCGCGACAGCCGAGCTCAAGGCTTCGGGCATCGAAAAAACAGCGCTGAAAGTCGGGGACCGTGCGCCGGCCTTTAGCTTATTCAATCAGGATCACGCGCAGGTTAGTTCCAGCGACCTTCTACGCGAAGGACCTCTGGTGGTCAGCTTCTTCCGAGGGCATTGGTGACCGTACTGCAATATGGAGCTGGAGGCTCTACAGCAGATCCATTCAGAAGTCAAAGCATTGGGAGCGCAGATCGTCGTGATCACTCCTGAGCTCGAACGGTACACGCGCGCTCTTCACAGGAAGCTAAACCTGACCTACGACATCCTGACTGATCTTCGCCTCAAGACGGCGGAGCAGTTCAGGCTAGTGTTCACACTGCCGGATTACTTGCGCGAGCTTTACAAGTCGTTCGGGAGCACTCTGGACAGATTCAATGACGAACCGGAATATCGATTGCCGATGCCTGCCCGTTACATCCTCGATAAGGACAGCATTATCCGCGCAGCGGATGTGAACGCGGATTATACGATTCGTCCTGATCCTGCCGAAACACTCAGGCACTTGCGGACATTGACTCCGGCCCCAGCAAACTAGAAAGAGCAATTCACCGTCCGGGTCCACAACGAAGCGTTGTGCCGTAGCGCGACCGATTCCGCTATTGCCTCCGGTGATGACTGCTACTTTTCCTTTCAGCCTACTCATAAGCTCTCTCCCGGATACCTTCCGGTTAGCCGTGTCCCTACCAAAAACTCCGTACATATCGAATCCGTTGAATTTGAACGCTGACCGCTGTAGTTTGTCGGGACTATGTTCACGATCATTTCCTCGCTGTTTTCTTCCATTCGGCAGAGTCTTCGAACTCCCGTAATGCTGCAGGCTGAGATCCTTGCACTGCGGCATCAGCTCTTGGTTCTGCAACGATCCAGCCGCACGTCGGCTGCGTCTAACGACCGCTGATAGACTATTGTGGGTGTGGCTCTCAAGGTCGTGGAACGGTTGGCGGTCTACTCTTGTCATCGTGAAACCCGAGGCCGTGATCGGTTTGCACCGGCAAGGGTTCCGGCTCTACTGGAGATGGAAGAGCCGCCATGCGCAGGGACGACGCTCTATGTCGCGCGAGGTCATCGATCTCATCCAAAAGATGAGCGTGGCCAATCTTTGCTGGGGTGCACCTCGCATCCACGGAGAACTGTTGAAGCTCGGATTCGAGTTGTCGCAGGGCACAGTCGCGAAGTACATGGTCCGTCGCCGGAAACCACCCCCACAGACGTGGCATACGCTTCTCCAGAACCATGTGAAGGATTTAGTCGCTACCGACTTCTTTGTGGTGCCAACAGTTTTCTTCAAGTTGTTGTTTGTCTTCGTGATTCTGTCGCGCGACCGCCGTCACGTGATTCACTTCGCTGTAACCGCATACCCCCGTCTGAATGGGGCGCTCGCCAACTGTTGGAAGCTTTTCCGTGGAACAGCGCACCACGGTATCTCCTACGTGATCGGGATGGAAGCTACGGAGCGAGTTTTTGTGAAGCGACGAACTCGTTGGGTATTCGGGAGGTTCTCACAGCACCGCAACCACCCTGGCAGAATGCCTACGTCGAGCGCTTGATCGGATCAATTCGGCGCGAATGCTTAGACCATGTGATCGTCCTCAATGAATTAAGTCTCCGGCGAGTCCTGAAGTCCTATTTCGAATATTACGAGCGAACGAGAACTCACTTATCTCTCGGAAAGGACGCACCCATCAGTCGGCCGATTCAAGCACCGTCTATCGGTCGAATCGTGGAAATCCCTCAGGTCGGTGGCCTTCACCATCGCTACGAACGCGTCGCTGCCTGAACGGATGGTCGCCCTTCTCCCCGCCAAAGCCCGTTCATCCTTCTTTTGCTTATTCGTGCGGCTCGGTCAAACTGCTAGCAACCCTGCGTGTCGAATCGGGTCGAACGCCGCGATTTGTGTGGAGTTTTGTTTGTGGTGAGAATGCCAGATGGGTTTCTTGGTAAGGACAGCATATCTCTACGGAGAGGGAAAAGGACCACTTGCTCCCGTTCGACGTGTCTTTGCATCCCTTGAGAGGAAACTTAATTGTGTCGCAGAATTTCAGAGCAGTATGTCGGCATAGCAAGACATCTTCAAATGGCGATGTTGACTTTCACGGCCATTCAAAGATCACTTATGCGTTCTTTGCTTTAACATGCTCATTCACATCTTTCGCGTTCCCAGACTGCTTGACGACGTGATGAGCAGCCCGTTGATGCTCTTTTAAGTCGTGTTCAGAATCATAGGTGGCACCACACTGATTGCACTTGAACGCATCGGTTATTGACTCAGACATCTTCCTCGCCCTCCTACTAACTCAATTTTACACCTTAAACTCCTGTGGATAGATCGTGGAATTGTTCGTAATCGATTCCGCAGTCTTGATAAATTTCCTCTTGGTTACCGCTTAAGCTCAGGCGGCTTGGAAGTGTCTGGCGTTGCAGGCTGCGGGTTTGATGTGGGAGACATCGCGAGATGCTTGATCAGTTCCGTCTGCGCCTGCGGCGAAGCAACGATCAGGATGCGGTCGCCAGGTTGTAGCACAGTTTGGGGCCGTGCGATCATCACGGACTTGCCGCGTAAAACCGCAACAATCCTCGAATTGGTAATGGGTCCGGTCAGAGTGCGGTATTGAATCTGTTTTCCAACCCAGGGGCTTTCGGGCCGAAGCGCACCGACTGTTAATTGCGAGCCATCCGGAAGATCCAACGCGACTCCCTCTTGTAAGAGGGCAGCAACATGAAGGTGCGTAAGGTTTGGTGGCAGCGAAAGATTCCCCTGGTTCAGAACTTGTGATGCAATCTGGACGAGCTCAGCGCGATGAGCCGGCGAATCCGCACGTCCGGCAACCTGAGCTTCATATAAGCTGCGGTACTTACAATACGATGAAAGTTTGTATTGAATGACGAAGCTCAACATTACAGCCAATCCCGCCGGGACTAAAAGCTGGTAGCCCCCCGTCATTTCAGCAACCATCAGCAATGTCGCGATGGGAACGCGCGCCGCACCACCGAAAACTGCTGCCATCCCGACAATAACCAGTCCCGATGGAGCGTGGTGAAAGATCGAAGCGAATACGCCGCCCAGCATCGCACCCACGAAAAGGCTGGGAGCAAATACGCCGCCCGAGCCGCCGGAAGAGACCGTCAGCGAAAACGCTACCATTTTGGCGACGAGAAGAATAACCAGTAAGTGCAGCGCCATATGACCATTGATGGCTTCTTGAATCCAGCCGTAGCCCCCGCCTAGCACCTGAGGCAATCGCAGAGCGATTAAGCCCACGCCTAAGCCTCCTATTGCAGGTTTTGTCCACGTGGGCACGCGCAGTGCGGCGAAGGCGTCTCTTGTCCGGTAAAACACCTCCGGGAGAATGGTGGCCAATACGCCGCTCGCTGCTCCCAGGGCGATGTACCAGCCGTAATCGGAAATGTGCGCAGCATTTGGATGAAATGGCACCTGAAATAAGGATTGCCATCCGACAAACCAAGCGTTCACGGCGTAGGCCACGATGGCGGCGAGCATGCAATAAATCAGAGCATCAGCCTCGACATCCATGCCGCCATAGAGAACTTCCACCGAGAACAAGGCCGTCCCAATCGGCGACCGGAAAATAGCGGAGAGACCCGCCGCCATTCCCATCAAAACCAAAAATCGTCTCTCTCGCTCTGGACGATGTAGCAGATTCGAGTATAGGGAACCAAAACCCGCGGCAATAAGCGCCGTGGGACCTTCACGACCGGCGGATCCTCCTGAGCCAATCGTGATGGCTGAAGCCAGCATTTTTATAGGGGCAACGCGCGCACGAATGACTCCACCTGTCCAGTGCAGCGCTCTTACGACCGTGTCGGTTCCATGACCTTCCGCCTCGGGTGCCAACCCATAAACGAGCGCTCCGGAGATGAGTCCACCGAGAGTAGTGGCAACGGGAACAAGCCATAATCCGTGCGGGCCGATAACCTCTCGCAGCATTCCTCCGTCTTGCGGAAGCGCAGGAGGATGATACCCGGCGATCCAACCCAGAAAAATCCTGTCGGAAAGCCGCAACATCCAGATGAATAGCTGTGCGCTAAGCGCGCCGATAATACCGAGGATGACAGAGTCTAGAAGAAGCCGTGGCTTGTCTTCGTTCTGCACGAAGCACCATACTACTCTTCGATTGGCCTACAAGAATTGAGATGAAGAACAGAGGCATTTGTGTGCGCCGAGAAAGCTGAATTAATTGGGGCCGTTTTGGTAAGAGAGTAGAATCGCACTAAGTATATTTATAGCGAAATCGCGAAGACAGTTGCGTGATTCGGCTGTTGCGAAGAGAAAAACGATGGGTTTACGGAGAACCAGAGATCTCAGCCATTACACGATCGAGGCGATTGATACAGACATCGGCTCAGTCTACGATTTCTATTTTGATGATCAACGCTGGACCATTCGATATATTGTCGTTGCCACTGGCACCATCCTGTCGGGACGCAAGGTCCTAATCTCTCCGGTCGCCCTGTTACATCCCGCCTGGAGTCCTATGCACATTCGCGTGAACCTAACCTGGGAACAGGTCGAGAGCGGTCCGAGCATCGATCTACACAAACCTATTTCGCGACAGCACGAGATGAAACATCACGAACATTTTGGATTGCCTAAGTATTGGGAAGGGGACCGCACATGGGGCTCATATCAAAACCCAAAGGAGCTAGCCGGTGCGCCGCGAACCAAATCAAAAAGCAACGAAGGTAACGCGCCCACCGAGACGCATCTGCGGAGTACTCGCGAAGTCACCGGCTACCATATAAAGGCGATTGACGGTGAAATCGGGCATCTGGAAGATTTTTTGTTTGACGATGAAAGCTGGGAAATCCGATACGCGATCGTTGACACAAAGAATTGGTGGCCTGCCAGGAAAGTTTTGCTAAGACCTCAATGGATCGAGCGCGTGAGCTGGACCAATCGAGAAATCTACGCGAACATCTCCCGCGAGAACATACGTAAAAGTCCCGAATGGAACCCCGACCAACCCATTAGCCGCGATTACGAACTTCGTCTCCATCAACATTACGGCTACGCGCCATATTGGACGAAGGAGAAATGACAGCTTCCTGCCATTGCTTCCCGTTCAAACTGTTTTTTCTCAGTAATGTTTGCGTTTCAAAAGGCATACCATGAGCCGGAGCCTGAGGCCGAGCTCCGCTGAACGGGTCGATACCTGCCGCACAGTCGTCGACTCGATGAGAGTTTTGAACCGAGAGAAGTGCTCCGATGCCGTTTGAACTACTTTGTGCCGGATACGGCGAAGTGAGAACAGGCCGCAGCGTGCTACCATCCACCACAACCGCCAGCGGCTTCGTTCAAATGGAACTATCGAACGCGCGCAGAGCACCTCGCCACACTTCACGCTTTCCTGAAAACGCGCCTCCGATAGATCACCAGCGCGGATTTCATCGGGAATGATGCCTCCGACGCGAACTTGCTTTTCGGATTCCCGCGCCGACCAAGCCTACGCAATAATTGATGCGGGCGAGAAGCGAAGTATAATCCCTGCCATGCCACGACACGACCTCAGCAAACTCTGGGAAGAACACACCGCAGACGAATTCGTCACGCGCGACACCGAAGCCACGCTGGCCACTATGACCGAGGACGCTTACGTCAACCACATCCCCGTCATGACGGGCGGTTACGGCAAGGCCGCCCTGCGCCACTTCTATGCGCAAGAGTTCATACCTGTGATGCCACCAGACACCTCGCTTACTTCTATCTCCCGCACCGTCGGCGAAGATCAGCTTGTTGATGAAATGATCTTCTCCTTCACTCACACGCAGGAAATGCCCTGGATGCTGCCCGGAATTCCGCCCACCAATCGCCGCGTCGAAGTGCCTCTGGTCGCGATTGTTCGTTTCCGCGACGGCAAACTCGCCCACGAGCACATCTATTGGGACCAAGCATCCGTCTTGAAACAGCTCGGACTTTTGAACGACCCGTCGTTGCCCGTCGTTGGTGTGGAAAGCGCCCGCAAGGTCCTCGACCCAAAATTCGAACGGAAATAGTTAGATAAGGCTTAATCTGAAGAAGTCCTGCGTGGAAAGCCGCTCTTCCTTCGATACTCCGAGCTGGTCCACGTGGTCCGTTGGGTCACTGCATGGTGCGAAGGATCTCGTCAGCTGCCGCCATCGCGAAATCTATTTCCGCATCCTTATTGTAGAAGTGTGGCGACATCCTCACGCCGCCGCCCGGCCGCCAGTCAACCAGAATGTCGCGCTTGAGCAACTCGGCGCACACTGCCTTTGCCTTAGGCATGTTCACTGCGACGGTGCCGCCGCGGCGCGCCGGATTGCGCGGCGCGTTGACCTGCCAGCCGCGTTGCTCTGCCAGCGAGACGATCCGCGCCGTGAGGCGCTGCGATTTTTCGCGCACCTGAAGCATGGCCAGTTCGCGGAGAATCTTCAGTCCGGGAAGAGCAGCGTACAGAGCCGGAATGTTCGGCGTTCCGTTAATGAACCGATAAGCCCCGTGCGTGTAACGCGTCGCGCCAATTTCAAAACCGAAGGGATTCTCGTGCGCAAGCCATCCCGTGAACTTCGGCGCTAGTGTGCGGGCTAAATCCGGGCGTACGTAGAGATAGGCGGCTCCGGGACCGCCGCAGAGCCACTTCATCAGTCCTCCGCAGGCAAAGTCCACGTTGAGCTCTCGCACGTCCACGGGAACGCCAGAGCCGAGCGATTGAAAGGTGTCGAGAATCACGTGCGCGCCCACCCTGTGCGCCTTCTCGCAGATCGCCTTGGCATCATTGATATACGAACTGCGGAAGATCACATGCGACACCGGAACGAGCAGCGTGGTTTCGTCAATCGCATCGAGCAGCCGTTCGGTCGGAACCTCGATCCCATCATCCGTCTTCACCATGTGGACGCGCGCGCCACTCTGCCGCTGCGCTTCCCAGAAATACATCACGGAAGGAAACTCCAAATCCGTATAAACCACCTTATTGCGCTCGCCGCTGAAGTCAAAGCAGGAAGCGACCACTGCCTGGCACTGGGTTACATTGCCGTGGATGGCCACTGAATTCATCGGCGCGTTCATCAGCTCACAGATCTGGTTGCCAATCTCCAGCGGCAGCGTCCCCCAGTATTCCTCCCACGCACGCACTCCGCGCGCAGCCCAAACCCCGGCATAGTCCTGGAGTGCGTCAAAGACTCCACGCGGCATCGCACCCAGTGAATTGCTGATGAGATAAGTCGTCTTCTCCAGGATTGGAAACTCCTGGCGATAGCGCAAGAGAGGGTCAGTCATGCCGGCACCTAATTCCGTGAGCGTGCATTTTTCGCCATGAGATAGAAGACGGTCAAGAGAAACAGATACGGACCCGCACTGACAATGGTAATGCGAGCCTGCGGCGTCCACCACGTGCACAGCACGATCACCACAATCGCCGCGAAGGCGACCTTGGATGCCGCGGCCCCGCCGGGAGCACGCATCGGCAGCGCCGCCACTTGCTCTGGCGACAGCCTTTTGCGCATGGCCACGTGCGAGGCGAGGGCGATGCACCACGCCAGCAGTCCGCCGACCAGCGAAGCCCCGATGATATACAGGAAAGCATTTTGCGGCGCGACGTACTGCACCACTAGAGCGACCACGATTCCCGACGCCGATAACAGCACGGCGTTGCGCGGCGAGCCCTTTGCCGATAGCCGCGCGAGTCTTGCCGGCGCATATCCAGACTCAGCGAGAGAGTACAGCATGCGCGAAGTCACATACAAGGCAGCGTTCGCACCAGAAAGCGCCGCCGTCAGCACCACGAAGTTCATCACCAGTGAAATGGCCGGCACGTGCGCCACTTCGAACACCGTCACGAACGGACTCTGCCCCACGCCAACCAGGTTCCACGGCACGACCCCTACCAGTACCGCGGACGCGCATAAATAAACGAAGGTGAGAACGCTCAACGATATGTAAGTTGCGCGCACGATGTCCGAAGTGGATCGTGCTTCGCCCGAAGAGATGGCCACCATCTCGGTTCCAAGAAAATTGAACAGAACAAACGGGAGCGCCAGCAACGGACCTGCGGCGCCACGCGGCAGGAAACCGCCATCGGCCGTGTAGTGCGCTTGCGCCCTTCCGCCTAACAGCAATCCGGCGCCGATCAGAATGAAGGCCGCAATCGCTACGACCTTGATCATCGCGAACCAGTATTCAAAACTGCCGACGGTGTGTACCGCCCCAAAATTAATGATTAGCAGGAGCGTCGCGAATCCCGCAATCCAGGCCGCGGCGGGAATATGTGGAAACCAGTAACGCATGTACGTGGCGGATGCCACGAGTTCACCGCTGATGGCGATTACCAGTGAAAACCAGTATCCATAACGCGAAATGAAGCCTGCCCAGCGGTTCAGGTACTTATCGGCGTAGACTCCAAACGAGCCGGCGGCTGGATGCAGGCTCGACATCTCGCCCAGCGCCATCGTCACGGTGAAAGCAATCAGCGCGCCCAGTATGTAGGAGAGGATGACTCCCGGCCCGGCAATCTGGACCGCCGCGCCCGATCCCAGCAGAAGACCGGTGCCGATCGATCCACCGATCGCGACCATGGCCATTTGTCCTGCGCGGAGCTCGTGGCGAAGTTGGGGAGGTTTTTGCTCCATGAAGTTGACGAGAGAAGGGTAGCCCGCCACCGCGCTTCGGTCGCCGCTACTGTTTCCTTGGATTGATCTCCTTTTCGCGTCAAAAACAGGCGCCATTCTATACCGGTCTTGAAAGTTCGCAACGCCCGATCGGATTCGGATGTTCAGGAACCCGAGAGTGCTAACTTATCACTGGGCCAAAAACGGGGGACAGGTCACTCCTCTAGACAACGTTCTGGGAAATTACCGGAACACAATACAAGTGCCACGAACGATCCTCCTTGCACGTCGAGCAAGGTGTCGTTTAATGGCTGGTAGCGGCTTCGGACCTAGTCGTCGGTAGGGCGGAAACTTTCCCGAAACGGAGTTGTGGGAAGTGAAAGATGGGGTTTCGGCGAATTGTCACTTACTCGGAAGTTGCGCGGAACCGTTCCTAGTTTAATCCGGGGCGTTCACGTGAGAGCCCAGAAACAGTTGTTTGTGGGCTCTCCAAACTTCAGTTTGCGGCACACAGAATCAAAAGCTTGCAACGAGCCCGAGGTTGGGGTTTTTGGGCGACCCCTTCTCTTCGCGAAAGGGAACCGCCAGATCAGTCTCGGAGAATATTGCAGCTAATTTTGCCTGTTTGTAGATTGGAAGGGAAGACAGAGCAAAGGGATATGGTGAATTCTTCCCCTTTGGGCCGCAAAATACCGGTTTCTGCCGGAATGAAAGGAACAGAGAGAAATACAAAGACTCGCTGGCGGTGGACGCAGTCCCGTGCGAACTTTTCTCCAGCCCAAATTCCCTGCTAACAGGGAAAAATACAGGGAATTGTGCGCCTTCGCTCGGAACCGTTCGGCAATAACCCCATGCTGCTGAGTGTTTTAACAAGAAAAATTGGTTCTTCGAGACCAATTGGAACAGGGAGCGATCAGGGAAGGAACAGGTAACGGAATTCCCTGTTAGCCGATTCCGGCAGCCGAATGTCTCTACGAGCCCTGACTTAAGAACCCGCAACGTAAGATGTCCGGTTCGGAATCGATAAGCAATCCGTCCATATCGAAAATGATGCTGCTGAGTTGCATGGTCTCTTTTGGAAGGCTTTTCCATCCAATTTCTTTGCCCGAAGGCTGAGAATTGCCGATCGCGTTAGCCACCCTGAGAGTACAGTTTAATTTCGATCTTGGAACGAGAACCTGGACTCCAGCGCGATCGGTTTTCCATCCAACTCGGCGTAGGGATAGACGAAATAGTTTAGTGGGTCGCCCTGCTGCGGTGGGTTGAGGCGGATGTCCCGTCCGATGGTAAACTGCAGGCGATTGTCGTCGAGCGCTCCGAAGAAATAATCTTTCTTGTCCGGATGCTTCCACGCTTCTGAGGCATCCACTGGGATCCAGCCGTAGGGCTGGACATAGAATTCCGCCCAGCAGTGATATCCCGGCACGGCTCCATCATGCTGATCTGACGGCAGCGGAAAGCCGATTTCGAAGCGAGCAGGAATTCCGGCCGCGCGCATCATGCCGATAAAGAGCGAGTGAAAATCAGTACAGTTGCCACGCTTGGCGGTACAAGCCCATATCGCATCGCCGTTACCCCAACCAGTGCCGGACTTGTCGTAGCGCATCGTAGCGATTACGTAATTGTAAATCGCCCTCGCTTTAGCTAGCGGATCTTCAAGTCCTTTTGTCTCTTGGGCAGAAAGATCCGCTATGACGCCGTCAAGGCGGACGCGACGGTCTGGTTGAAGGAAGCGCCGAAGTTCTGGTGAGAGTTCTGGTTGAGTGGTGACTTTGTGAGCGTCGAGCATTACGCGGTCTTCGTGGCGGGTTACTTGGAAGCTTACGCGCACCTCGGAAGGCTCGGTGATCTTGGCCGCTGGAACCTGCAGATACACATACTCGTTGCCGTATTCCGGATCGTGATACTTCGTATATGTAAAAGGAGTCTCGAT
Organism: Candidatus Acidiferrales bacterium; assembly: GCA_049693615.1. Classification (GTDB taxonomy): domain Bacteria; phylum Acidobacteriota; class Terriglobia; order Acidiferrales; family UBA7541; genus Palsa-295. The sequence continues at coordinate 184,464 of JBAVQB010000031.1, forward strand.
TTTCAGGTCGGCAATAGTCTGATAAGGATCCGATTGTGGCAATGGAATCCACATTCTTGAAGTCTTCGCGTCTGCGGGCAAAGCAGGAATTCGCGCGATATAGGTAAATTCAAAATTGCGTAGCGGCGCATTTGCATCCGAATAAACTGAAAGCGCCGCTATACCAGCGAATGCGATAAAAGCAAGTATCAAAGCAAAAAAATTATGCCTTTTCATACTTTAAATCTCCAAGTGAGTCCGCTCGAGCAGAGTTCATAGTGATAGCATCGAGTTCTGCCCATTTGCAAGTACCTCTCCAATTCGCGGGAGACGACTCACCCTTTCGGGTCGTGACGAACTCACTCAAAATTGTTCCGGAGCGACTCCTCCGATCGAAATCGAAGCTACTTCGACCCTCGAATTTGACAAGGAAGAAGGTAGAGATTAACCTGCCGCTGAATTTGACGGAATCAGAGACAATGTTCTCCGCTGGGTCGTGAGGTTTGAGAAGCGGATGCTGGATGCTTCGCGGTTCCAAAACGCAGACGAATACGCGGATTACCTAAAGACGCCTTCGGGGAGGCTGCGTTCCGAGCTTGCGTGGGAGAACCTGCGCCGCTTCCTGCCCTCTGACACATCAAAGCGACAGGCTCTGGATATAGGGGGCGGCACTGGCTTTGCCAGTTTGCAACTTGCCCGGATGGGCTATGAAGTCATGTTGCTTGACCGTTCTAAAGAGATGCTTCGGATCGCATGCGAACAGGTTGGACACAGCGGTGTGCCAACGCGAATTTCGTTTTGCAATGGGGATGCAAACCGTTTGACTGAACTTTTCGATGCGGACTCCTTTGACGTCATCGTTTGCCACAATATGCTGGAGTTTTCCGAAAATCCTTCTGCGATTGTTCGCGGTATCAATAACGTAATGCGTAAGGACGGCCTGCTTTCCGTATTGGTGCGCAATCGTGCGGGAGAAGTTCTTAAAAATGTCATCAAATCCCGCAACTGGAAAACTGCGCTTGCCAATTTGACCGCTGAGACAGTCCTGGATTCGCTCTACGGCGAGCCCGTGCGAGTATTTACGCTCGCAGAGATACGCGAGTTGCTCGTCCGGCCTGGATTGGAAGTTTTCGCCGAACAAGGTGTCCGAGTGTTTTGCGACTACATCGATCTGGAAAATGTGGCGGATGCAGAGTTCTCCCAAATATTTGAATTAGAGTCGGCGCTTGGGATACGTCCGGAGTTCGCGGCAATTGCGCGCTACGTACAAGTAATCGCCCGGCGTTCGGGCGCTTCCTTAAGCGAGGTAAGAGGAACATGACGCAATCCGGCTCTCAATCCACTTCAGTATCGGCCCTGGTCCGGCCTGCTCCGACCGGAGGATTTGCCCTCGGACTAGGACTAACCAACGAGTGCAACCTGGCTTGCTCTTTCTGCTACCGCGATCCGGCGCGGATGGACCGGCTTAGCCTTGAACAAGTGCGATCTGTGATGGAGAGCTTGCCGATACGATCCGTTAATCTCGGCACCGGCGAGAATGGAATGCACCCGCTGTTCAGCGAGATTCTGGCCTACCTCCGCAACCTGCCAGTGAAACTCACTATCACGTCTAACGGCCACAGCGCGGCATTGCTCACTGACGACGAGCTCCGTGCGTTCCACGATATCGAGTTCTCTCTGGATTATCCGAACGAGCGAGAGCAAGACACCCAACGTGGCATCGGCAATTGGACTCTAATTCTTGATCAGGCAGCACGCTGTGTAAGACTCGGGATCCCTGTGACCTTCATTGCAGTAATGATGAAATCGAACTATGTGCGTCTTGCAGAGGTGGCGCGCGTGGCTAAGCGTTACCAAGCGCCACTGCGGGTTAATGTTTACCAGGCGGTGCGTTCTGATCTATATTCGTTGAGTTACGACGAATATTGGCAAGGCTTTCGAGCGCTATTCGCAGAGACCGATGTGATCGCCATTGGCGAGCCGCTGGTTCGTGCGATGGCCGGTTTGCCTCCGCGAACCGGCGGGTGTGGAGTAAGCACGGTGCGGGTTACTCCTCGCGCAACCACGCAGCCTTGCGTGTATTGGCCGGGAGCTGGGGAACCTCTCTCCCACCTTGTCTCGCTCCGCTCTGAGGTTGTGGACAGTTCGCCATTTGTTGCGGCGCGTACGGTGCCCGAAGCTTGCCGTTCCTGCGTTTATCTCGAGACTTGTTACGGCGGATGTGCCGGTCGCCGCTGCATCCAAAACGCACTCGATCAGCCGGATTTTTATTGTCCCGTTGTACGCGGACAATTACAAAAGCTCGAGATTCGGATGTCTGCGGCTCGTGAACTTCCCAAAGCCGAAAGCTCATGCACTACGATCGTGATTGCGCGCGACTAAGATAACCAAGGGGAGGGTTTCCAAATGGCGGAAGAACAAGATGCACGAATCGGTCTCGCAATCGTTCGGTTAACGATTGGTGCGATGTTTGTATGGGTTTTTTTTGAGAATCTCGGGAAGGGTCTTTATACGCCAGCGGGTTACTCCGGACTGATCAACTATTACCTCCAGCACGATCACGCTCCGGCGGTGTGGAAGGCCGTGATGGCGGCAGCGGCGAATCACGCCGCAATGGCAGCTCCTTTACAGGCGATAACCGAGATTGCTCTTGGGATCCTGCTTGTCATCGGACTGCTGACGCGACCGGTCGCCTTTGTGGCGTTTCTGTATCTAGCAAGCCTTTGGGTGTCTGAGTGGGGCACATCGTGGATTTGGGAGCTGCTGGTTCCGGTGCTTGCATCGCTTGGGCTCGCAGTCGGACGCGCTGGTCGAACATGGGGCGTCGACGCTTTGCTGGCGCGGGGTTGGCCGTCCTCGCTGTGGTGGTAACGAGATCAAGTGCGAGTGTCGGTCATCATCCCTACTCACAACGAAGCGCAATCTATCGGTCGCGTGTTAGCTGATCTGCCGGCTGATATCGTTACTGAGGTCCTGGTTGTCGACAGCAATTCAACCGATGGCACGCCCGAAATCGCGGCGAAGATGGGGGCGCGGGTCCTCAACGAACCTCGTCGCGGATACGGCCGCGCATGTTTGACTGGACTGGCTGGAGCGAGCAGCCCTGACGTTGTAGTGTTCCTCGATGGCGACTACAGCGATCGACCAGATGAGCTGCCACTTCTCCTAGCTCCAATCATTGAAGGCCGTGCCGATATTACTTTGGGTTCGCGACTGGGCGAGCAGAACGTTCATGGGGCGTTACCTTGGCACGCAGCATTTGGCAACCGGCTGGCGGCTGGCCTGATCGGGTTTTTGTATGGTGTAAGGATAAGCGACCTCGGACCGTTCCGCGCCGGGCGAGCTGATGTTCTTCGCCGGCTTGAGCTTCAAGAAAACACGTACGGTTGGGCTGTTGAAATAATTCTAAAAGGTGCGCTCGCGGGATTTCGAATCGTTGAAGTGCCGATGAGCTATTTTCCACGCATTGGAAAATCGAAGATTAGCGGTACGTTGAGGGGCACAGTCGGAGCAGCGTGGTTCATCCTCTTCCTGATAGTGCGCTATTCTTTTCGGCGTCGAATAGCCGGAACACCACGGCCGGCGTAAGTCGTGGCATAGTGATCTTCGATGGAACCTTCCTGCGAACCTATCAAGAATTCGCCAAACGGCCGCACGCTGGTTGTGATGGCGAAAGCACCCAGGCCGGGAATGGTGAAGACCCGCCTAGCTCAGAGGCTTCCAGTTGAAGCGGTCACCGAACTCTATTGCTGTCTTTTGGACGACACAATAGCGCTCGCGCGCTCGTTGGATACTGCCGAAGTTGTCGTAATGTGCCCTGCTTCGGATGTCGAAGAGTTAAATCGGTTTGCGCGAGGTGTGGCGGACGTCGTGGCGCAAAAAGGTGAGGGCCTAGCGGCAGGGCTGACTTCCGTGTTTGCACAGTTCGCTGCGCTCGGTCGGCAACGTGTGATTGCGTTCAACAGTGACAGCCCGCATCTGCCAGCTTCGGTTCTCGCTAGCGCGTTTGAGGCGCTCAACGATCACGACGTGGTTGTCGGACCTACAGATGATGGCGGATATTATCTCGTCGGGGCCAAGGTCGCTCATCCAACACTTTTTTATGGCGATGGCATGGGGACTAGAAGCGCGCTGGAGACTTTGCTAGCGCGCGTTAGAGAACTGCAGCTTTCCGTCGCCTTCACTGAAGTTTTCTACGACATTGACGAGGAGCGCGATTTAACTCGGCTTGCCGCGGAACTGCGGCTCGCTCCCTCCAGAGCGCGACGAACCGCGGTCTGGCTGGAGCAATGGAGACAAGCCGTGGCACAGTTGTCGACCGGCACGGACGGCCCGTGACGATCACGCCATCACATAGGCTTTACGGGTTCGGCACGATCTTGCTTGTGTCCCTGACGATTTGTTCACGCAAGCTCGGAAGCGTTGGTGAACCGTCCTTCATCATTCCGTTGGTACTTGCCGGCGTCGTGTATCTGTTCGCGATTCGTGAATTGTTCTCCACGCCGCAATTCCCACGTCGCTTGATCTTTATTGGGCTCCTATTGGCGGTGCTCTGGCAAATCCCATTCCTAGTGATGGCTCCGGGTTCAGATGATGACATTCATCGCTATCTCTGGGATGGGCGCGTGCAACGGCTCGGCTATAACCCTTACGTCGTGGTTCCCAATGATCCTGCCCTTGCCGGGTTGCATACACCGGAGACTCGTACACTGAACAATCCGGAAGTACCGAGCCCGTATCCAGCGGGAGCTCAACTTTTCTTCCGCGGTGTGACAGCGATTCATGAATCCATCTTTGCGCTGAAATTAGCATTTGTATTTTGCGGCTTGGCCATCACTGTGGTTTTGCTCGATATATTGCGCAGCACTGGAGAAGGAGCGCACTGGGTTCTGGCTTATGCCTGGAACCCGCTGTTGGCGACGGAAGTGGCGGGCAGTGGTCACATCGATATCGTTGGCGTGCTGCTACTGGTAGTGTCTGTCGCGGCGTTGGGACGGCGATGGCGGACAATCGCAGCGTTAGCATTTGGGCTGGCTGTTGCTGTGAAATTGCTTCCGATTGTATTGCTGCCACTCTACTGGAAGCGCGTTCGTGTGCGGGACGCAGCTCTCTCCGCCGTCGTAGTCGGACTTCTATACATTCCCTTTTTCAACCATGGGCGAATCCCGATCGGTTCGCTCGGCACTTTCGTGCAGAGATTCCGTTTCAATGATCCAGTGTTCGCAACGCTTGAGCGTGTGGTGAGTCCGCAGCTTGTAGTCGGGGTGGCAGTGCTCGTCGGCATTCTTATTGCATTTTGGTTGAGAAGAAAGACTTCGGCGTCGATTTCGGATGCGTTCGCATGGCCGATGGCGGCAACGCTTCTGTGTGCGCCGGTCGTATATCCCTGGTATCTTTTCTGGCTTTTGCCGTTCGTGCGTTCGGCCTCGACGGTACCGCTCATGATGTGGACGGTTAGCATCATCCCGACTTACTACGTTTGGCATTTACGGACGGTTGGTCGTCCGTGGTTCGTACCTTGGTGGGTTATGCTCATTGAATACGGGTCCGTGGCGATGGCCGTCGCAATTATTTGGTTTCGCAGGTACCAATGAGTCGAGGAAACTCGAGCGCCGTAATTCGAAACTCAAATGGATTAGCTGCCGTTTTCGGATGAAAACTACGAACCATGAACTCGTGACAAATCGGGCTTAGCCGTATCGGGCGTGCGAGAAGACGATCGGTCGGGATGTGCTATATAATGCGCGCCTACCGGGCAACGGGTGCCAATGGCTGTGGGCAAAAGTTAGTGTGCCGACGTGCTCTTCCGCATCTCGAAGCTTTTGCTATCATCCAACGCAGCATCAGCTCAATTCACTGAGGAGCGAACTCTATGATAAATGCGAGCCATGTAAGAATGATCCGTCGTTTAACTTTCGGAGTGTTGGTCCTGGCTGCAACTTCCTGGGGACAGACCCGCCCGCCATCTGTCGAACAGATGGCGAAGACCTTTGGTATTGATTCGTGGGGGCAGATCGAAGCCATCCGCTATACCTGGAACATAGACTTACCCGCGCTTAACCTTAAGGTGTCTCATAAGTGGGAGTGGGAACCCAAGACCGGCAAAGTCTCCTTTGAAGGAAAAGGTAAGGACGGCACTCCCGTAAAAGTCACTTACCTTCGCTCTCAAGTTAGCAGCCAGCCTGCCAACGTGAAAGACGAAGTTGATCCGGCTTTCAACAACGATATGTATTGGCTGATCTTCCCCTTCCACGCCATCTGGGATACCAGCGCCGATGTGCAAGACAAGGGTAAGCAGAAACTGCCATTGGGGCAGGGCACGGCAGATCAGGTCATCGTGAAATATCCTGCCGAGGCTGGCGGCTTTACACCGGGAGATACATGGGAACTCTATCTCGGCGCCGACCACCGAGTCGAAGCTATGCTCTTCCGCCACGGCGGAAATGCAAAGCCGAGTGTTGTCATCGCAACTTGGACGGGCTACAAGAAGGCCGGCCCTCTCCTAATCTCAACCGAGCATCGCGGTACGGCAGACGGCAAGCCGCTCCACCTCTGGTTTACAGACGTGGCCGTGAAGTTGACGGGGTCGGATACCTGGATAAACGCACAATAACCAGCCCATTCAAACCGCTAGCGGCTGATTAACGCTGTCAGCTGCTCAGGAGTTAGTGCGAATTCTCAGTGTCCAGTCGGCGGTCTTTGTGACGTTTATTGCAATTTTGAGTATTCGGATTTTGCAGCGATGAGGATGGGAATGTCGGGGTCGGCGTTTTTCCCCAACGTGAAGGGTCGCTACAGTCCGCTACCGTACAGGCGAGAACTGTGTATGGCAAAAAGGGCAGCGCAAAGGTAGTGCCTGATTGACGCGCAAACCGGACGAGTAAAGTTCTAGTACGTGACTCGTCCGGTTATCCGACTTATCGGGACTTGGCCCGATCCTAAAGCCGACTTCCGGTGATAGAGGATTTTCAGCAGCTTGAGCCGCACTTCGGGTCAGCTCAGCTGAAGCATCAACAACAATTACATGCCTTTCCGCGTATCGCTTCTCTGCCTTCCCACAAGATCAGGGGCGTGACTGCTAAAGCCGCAATAGGGTCAGCCCAACCTACATGCCAAATTGCGTTCACAGTGAGTCCCACCATAGCAATAATGGAAAGATAGGCACACAAACCTGACTGAGCAGCATCTGCTCGAAGTGCAGCACTGCCCGTGGCAGCTGACAGCTTCCGCTTTTCTTTGGCAAGCCAGGGCATCACAATGGCAGCGCCAATCAGAATCACAATGCCCCAATAGCTTGGTCTTGGTGCGTTATGCCCCAGTAGGCTCATCGCCGCAACTACGGCTACATATAGGGCCAGCGCGAAAAGTAACACACCAGCCACCCGCGACGCACTTTTTTCTGCGCGATGCGGTGCTTCGTGAGCGCGAAATCGCCATAAAACAACCGTTGCCGATAGAAGTTCAACGGCACTATCACCACCAAACGCCAGTAACGCAGGGCTGCGTGCCATCCATGCTGCGGATAGAGAGACGCCAGCTTCAATACTCATCCAGATAATCGTAATTGCTTGAATCCGATGAATGCGGCGGAGTGGATTTTGTCCTGAGACCTGTGATATGGAAACCATTATTCGCGTCATTATGGCATCTGCGAAGCGAGTGGTCATAAAGAAAAACTGTTCCGAACAGGAATGCCATCGGCAGCGCCTGATTAACGCTGTCGGCTCAGACGGTCGACGCAACACTGGCCTGAAGTTTACTCGCAGGAGTCTCGAATCCTAAAGTCTTTCTGGGACGCTGATTCAAACGCAGCGCAACTTGGTTGAGTTGCGCTTGCGAATAGCCAGACAGGTCGGTTCCTCGAGGAAAGTATTGTCGTAATAGCAGATTGGTGTTTTCGTTCGAGCCGCGCTGCCAAGGACTCTGCGGATCGCAGAAGTAGACCTGCACATCCGTAGCTACGGTGAAGTCCTTGTGTTTGGCCATCTCCAGTCCGCAGTCGCACGTCAGCGAGCGTCGGAGCGTAAGGGGGAGTTTGCGAACATGCCGACTCAAGGCGGCCATAATTCCTCCCGGAACCCACATCAAGAAATATCCGTGCTGTTACCTCGGGCATGGGGCGATAGAAGCCACATTGGAACTCGTGAAAGACAATGGCACTTCATACGAAGAAATAGAAACCGTCGAGGTAGATGTAAATAAAGCTACTCAGTCCATGATGCAATACTCTGAGCCCACTAACGGGCACCAGGCAAGGTTCAGTTTCGAGGGTGTGCTAGGTGTCGCGATACTCGATAGAGACGTGTGGTTGCCGGCTCTTACAGATTCGAGCGTATCAAGCCAGCGCTACAGCGGCGCTCGCGCTAAAGTGAAGGTGATCTTCCATCCTGAGTGGTCGCCGGGTTTAGACGCCGCATTTCACGTTCCAGTTACCATCCGCCTCCAGAACGGTAAGGTGTACTCCAAAGAAGTAACGAAACCATCGGAAGCGCAAAAGGATGACGTCATAAGAACCTACAAGGAGTTGGCTGAGCCAATTCTAAAGAAGGATCAGATAGATCGATCTCTAGACATGATACTTAACTTGAAAAAATTGGAAGATATTAGTCAACTGATGGACATACTTCGAGCAGGATATGACGACTGAGGTTGTGAATTAACGTTATGAGATCAAGTTTCGGTAAAGGATTTGCGAGAAGGGAATAATACAAAAGTTTTGCCAAACGTTCCGTGAACGAAGGAGAGTTTCTGTTCGGGAGGCGCGGATGGCTGGAGGTGCCGACAGCGCGAGTAGTAACAATGAAGGACCTCGGCATCTATCGGGGACGAAACGGACCGGTATCGAGGTCATTGCAGCGCCCACCTTCGAAGTCGGTAACGGCAGGGGTAATCATACCCATGTGAAAAATCCTAAAGAATTAATTCAGGAAGCCAAAAATCGTCGGCGCTACAATAATAGATTCCTATTACAACGACGTTGTTTTAGTGTGGATCACCAACCACCTCCTGGCCTCAGTGATTTTCTTTGACATTGCGTTAATCGTGCCCCTGCTCACCCTGAACGCGTCAGATACCGTTAAGATCACCCTTGGCGTAATTTCTAGCAGCTGGATCCAGTGGTGGGCATTGCCAGCGCTGCAGCGCAGTCAAAACAAGACTCAAGAGCAAAACGAGGCCAAAGCAGAGGTTGACCACCAGGCGCTCACCTATCTTGCCAATTTGCAGGATGAACAGATGGCGGAACTCAAAAGCATTTCAGAAATTCTGCGTAATTTAATGAATACATAATCAAAAAACCTTCAGGCCGATTCGGTCTCCGAAATACCGATCATCAACGGTAGAACTTAATCCGCTCCAGCGAGCTACTAACTCTTCACTTCGGAGTGTTTTAGCGAAAAAAATCCCCTCTCCGAGCCCAATCGGAACAGGGAACGATCGCTCATTGTGCACTCCTTGTCGCACTTAGCGCGCTCACTAAGCAAGATCGTCTTTTAGTAGTCAAACCATTGATTCACAGCCTGCACCTTCTCTTTGGTGTAAGGCGGAAATAAGTGATCGATGGCTACGTCGGGCGGAGATATCAGAATAGATTTGGCGTGCGTCAGAGAATCGTAGCCATACTTCCCGTAGTAGTTCCCGATTCCCGAGGTCCCGACTCCTCCGTAAGGCATCGACTCAATGAACAAAAAGACGTTGGTCTGATTCACTGCGCCCCCGCCGAACGAAAGCGATTGCAACACGCGATCGATTGCCTGCTGATTCCGGCTGAACACGTACGCGGCGAGCGGTTTGGGGAGCGACTTGATTTTTGCGAGCAGCTTTCCAAGGTCGGAGTAAGTGAGGATCGGCAACAGCGGCCCGAAGATTTCATCTTGCATGATTTTGTCAGACCAGGAAATTGGGTAGAGAATGGTCGGGTCGAGATAACGCGCCGCAGCATCAGACTTCCCGCCGTAAACAACCTTTCCAAAATCGACCAGCGATGCCAGCCTTTCAACCGCGGCGGGGCTGATCACTCGTGAGTAGTCCGAATTATTCTTGGGGTCCGCGCCGTAAAGTTCGACGACAGCCCTTTTACATTCGGCTACGAACTGATCCGCGATGGACTCATGAACGACAGCGTAGCCCGGCGAAGTGCACCACTGTCCTCCCCAGGTCATGGCGCCCCAAACAATTTTGTTGGCGGCATCCGGAACGTTCGCTGTCTCATCGACGATCGCGGGGTTTTGTCCTCCCAACTCAAGCAGCACGGGAGTCAGGTTTTCAGCAGCCGCTCGCATCACTACTTTTCCCACGCCCACGCTTCCGGTGAGAAATATGAAATCAAAGGGGAGAGCCAGTAGCTTATTAACCACGTCCCTCCCACCAACCACAGCACCAAAAGATTGCGGCTCGAAATATTTTGGGATCAATTCCAGCAGCAACTCGTCCGTTGCCGGCAACGCTTCGGAGAGTTTCAAAATGCAAGGATTGCCCGCCGAAAGTGCAGCCAGCGCAGGACGCAACGAGAGTAGGAGCGGCCCATTGAATGGACAAATCACTAACGTGACGCCGTACGGCTCACGGTACACCATACCCTTGTGTCCCGATGCAGCAAGGAACTTCGGAAGCGGAGCTTCGACTGGTTTCATCCACTCCTTAAGCTGTGACTTCGCGAATTCGGTGCTCGCGATGCACGCCGAAACTTCGAAAACGTATTCTTGTGTCGCCGTTTTGAAGTCATTGCGCGATGCGTCGGCAAAACGCTGGTAGTTTTCCTTGAGCATGCGAATGAGGCGGTCGAGTTGGTCGATTCTCCACTCGTAGGTCTTGGTCGCGTCCGAAGCAAAGTAGGCCTTCTGTTTGTTGAACAATTCTTCGGCCCGCGCCTCTTGGCTCGCTGGTTGGGCCATCGCTGCCTGAAATATTGCTGTCTTTGTTCCGGACGACATGGTCATCTCCTTCGCGTTTTTCCCCGCTTCGTTTGTCTCCACGAATTCCCGCTTTTCGTTAACCCTTTTGGTGAAAAGGTGTCGCGAGCAACTTTCTCCCCAAATTTAAAGGCCTCACTTCAACCTAAGCAGCCTGCCCGTTGCCGTTCTTTGTAACCAGCACCATACGAAAACGCGCTTTCCCCGCCATCATCTTCGCGTAGGCCGCAGCAGCTTGCTCCAGCGGAACTGTCTCGATCATCGCCGACACGCCACTGAGCGCGCTGAACCGAAGCGTCGCGTCACCAGTGGCCGGGTTTCCGGTCAACGAGCCTGCCACTTTGCGCTCTCCGAATATCAGATCCATACTCGTGATCTCGATGGAATCGGGCCCGACGCCCACGTCAATCGACAGACCGCCAGGACGCAATCCCTTGAATGTCGTGGCCACAGTAGTGCCGCCCGAAGCTGTTATCAGAATCACCTTGGCGCCGCCAAGCGCCTGAAGAGCCGCAGCGGTATCGGTGGCGGCACCGTCGATATAGTGGTGTGCGCCAAGCTTCTTCGCCAACTCCGCTGATTCGCTGCCGCGACCAATCGCCGCCACTTCGAATCCCATGCGCCTCGCGTACTGCACGCCTAAGTGCCCGAGGCCGCCGATGCCGAGAACTGCTACAAGCTCACCAGCTTTTGCCGGCGCGTTTCGCAGAGCGTTGAATGTGGTGAGACCCGCACACAACAACGGCGCCGCATCAGCCGACGAAAGACTGTCAGGAATCGAAATCAGTCCGCTCGCTCTTGCCAGCATTACTTCAGCGTATCCGCCGTCGATATGAATGCCGGTGAATTCCTGGTTCCGGCAGTTAACAAGATCGCCATTTCGACAAAATTCGCAATACCCGCAAGAGCCGCCTAAAAATCCCACTCCCACGCGCTGACCAACCGTCCAGCCCCGCACACCCGAGCCAAGTGCATCGATCCGCCCGACCGCTTCATGTCCGGGAACGCGCGGCCACTCGATGGGAAACAAACCTTCCACCGTACCCGAATCGGAATGGCAAACTCCGCACGCCTCCACACGAATTCGCACTTGACCAGCCCCAGGCTCGGAAATCGTCCGCTCGACAACACGGAATTCTCCCGCCTTCGGAACTTCTACCGCCGTATAGGTATTTCCCATTTGCATTCTCCCGGGAAACTTGTCCCGTTACTTCGGGAACGCGTCCCCGAACATCGGATTCCCGCTCTTCGACTGCTCCTTCGTTGCTTCGTCTTGAATCACATCCCAGTGTTCCACCAGAATTCCGTCTTTCATTCGGATCACGTCCGCCACGATCCAGTTTGTGGGAAGACCAATTCCGGAGAATCGCCCATGAAGGATCACGTAATCCCCGTCGGCGACGATCACTCCGGGCTCGTGCTTCAGTGTTGGCGGTAGAGTCCATATCATCCCGAACAACCCATCCCGGCCAGGCGGAATGTGCGCGCTGTGCTGAACGTAGTCCGGTGACCAAAAGCGCTCCGCAGCCTTGTAATCGCGCTTGTTGAACAAAGTCTGAAAGGCCTCAAGCACGATTGCTTTATTCCGTTCTGACGTTGTATTGCTCATCGCTTCTCCCTCGTTGTCAGATGAAAGTCCGCTTGGCTAACGGAGCGCCTTTGATGAAGACGGCACGCCGTTTCACTGTATTTATTCGCGGCCGCGTTATTTATTCACGGGCGCGCTATTTATTGGCGGACGCGGAGGCAGCAGCCTCTTCGATGAGCTTGGCCGTTTCCCTCGGATGAGACATATAGGCCACGTGGCTCGACTTAACTTCGACCGTCTTGGCCTTGGCGCGCTTCGCCATCATTCGCTCCTGGTCCGGATTGATCGACCGGTCTTCGGTAGCCACCATGTACCAGGTGGGCTTGTTCTTCCATGCGGGCGACGTGGCCTTGTGAGTGAACGAGTCAGTGGAAATCGGTACCTGCGATATGGCCATGTAGCGGGACACCGCCAGCGGAACGTCCGCCGCAAAGTCCGCCGCGAAATGTTCCTGATCTATCCACCAGTTGCCGTTGCTATCCGACTTGAACGCCTTCGACGCTTGCGGCAGCGCCTGTTCGATCGACGCGCAGCTGTCGCCTTCATCGAGCGCAAACGCGGCGATGTAAACCAATGCCGAAACGTTCGGATCGTTGCCGGCCTCGGTGATGATCGACCCGCCATAACTATGTCCGACGAGCACGACCCGACCGCCCATAGCGTCGATGGCCGCCTTCGCGTACTTCACGTCCTCGGCGTAAGAAGTCTCGGGCGGCTGCGCCACCGACACTGTGTAGCCGTCTTTCTTCAAGATGTTGGCAACTGCTTCCCAGCCGGAGCCATCGGCGAAAGCACCGTGCACCAAGACGACGTTCTTGATGCCGCTTGGCGGCGCCGCCGCAGCAACTCTAAGAGTTTTCCCCAGCATCAGAGTCGCGCCCATCAACAGAGCCGCGAGCGTTACAATTCCGCAAAACTTCTTCATTATTATTTCTCCTCTTCAGTTTTAGTTTTAATGAATCATCCAACTTCCGGCTGGTCGTTTGGTCGGCTTCGCTCCTGCAGCATCCATTCCCTGATGTATGGCGAACAGTGCTGTATCGGTACGCCTGCCCACTCGCAAGCATTTAGAAAACGAACAGCATCGACATCTACTAGATCAACTTCTCGCAGGTCCAGAACTACAGGCTGTCCGTCGCGGTCGACCTCAGACTTCACGTGGTCAAGGCTCTCGCTTCGAAGCTGCCCGCTCAAACAAATGCGCGTCTCGCCCTTGCCAAAAATTCGCTTAATCTTCAGCGTCATCGATCTCTGTTCTGAAGAACAACCAAACGCATGCAATAAGCAGGCCATCCGCAAATTCTTGGAGGAAGGGATGTTAGGGTCGCGTACAGTCCCTAATTATCAGGAATTCCTGTGTGATGAGGAAAAGTAGGTGGTCTTAAATCGGACTCGGAGCGGTTCAATCACCTTGCGTGGTTTTGAATCGAAATTTATTAATTTTCAAACGCTTGATCTTCGATTCCAGGGTCCGCGCCGGCAATCCCAGTTTAGTTGCCGCACCTGCGAGCCCTGAAATTCGGCCCTGGCTTTCTGCCAAGGCGGCTTCAATCATTTCTTTCTCCTGCCTCACCAGGACGCCATGCAGCGAACGAGTCCGCACTGGCTTCCCGGCCGTCTCTTGCTTTAGCCATGTCTCGTCGATAGACAGGTTGTCATCCTCGCTCAGGATCACGGCGCGCTCGATCACATTTTGCAGTTCACGCACGTTGCCCGGCCATTCATATGCCTGAAATGCTTTCAGGAATTTCCTGTTGATCGTTCTGAACTTCTTTCCAGCCCTCTTTCCAAAGCGGTCGCTGAAGTACTCAACCAGCAACGGAATATCCGCTGCTCGCTCGCGCAATGGCGGCATCTGTATAGGCACCACGTCCAGCCGGTACAGCAGGTCCTGGCGAAACTTTCCTGCGGCCACCAGCGCGTTCAAATCGCGATGCGTGGCGGCGACCACTCTCACGTCCACCGGAATTGGCCGGCTGCTGCCGACGCGCTCGATTTCGCGTTCTTGCAAAACTCGCAATAGCGCAATCTGGATTTCCGCAGGCAGGTCGCCGATTTCGTCGAGAAAGATCGTGCCGCCATTGGCCGCCTCAAAGCGCCCCATGCGCCGTTGCGTCGCGCCGGTAAAAGCGCCTTTTTCGTGACCAAACAGCTCCGACGCAATTAGAGATGGCGGAATGGCCGCGCAATTCACGCCGATGAATGCCCCTGCCGCGCGCGTGGATCGCTTGTGGATGGCGCGAGCGATCAGTTCCTTGCCAGTGCCGGTTTCGCCCAGAATCAAAACGGTGGAGTCGGAAGCGGCCACCTTGTTGACCTGGCGAAGCACCTTACGAAGAGCTTCCGAAGAGCCGACGATGTCCTCGAACATCGAATCGCGATCGATTTGCTCCCGCAACGCCACGTTTTCGTTGCGCGTTCTCTCTTCCGCCCTCACGCGGTCATCAATGTCGGTCCCCGTTGCATACCATCGAATGACCCGTCCGCGCTCGTTGCGAAAAGGGTTGTACTGAATCAGGAACCAGCGGTATTTGCCGTCTTTTCCGAGCGCTCGATGCTCGAATTGGAACGGAACACCTCGCGCGAGAGCAGCCTTTCGCTCGCTTCGATTTCTTTCGAGGTCCTCCGGATGAAAAATTCGTTCCCGAAAATTTGGCGCAGTCACATCCTCATCAGACAGTCCGGTGTAGGCGAGAGTCGCCCGATTGGCGTAGATTGGCAGGCCGGAAGGGTCTTGGACAATTATCGTCTGCGGTATTGCGTCCGTAATCTGCCGAAGCTCGCGTTCGTCCTCACGCAGTTTCTCCTCAGTCTGCTTCAGGGTTTCGATGTCAGTGCTTACCCCGTACCACATAACGATCTTCCCGGTTTCGTCGCGGAATGGTTCAAAGCGAATGAGAAACCAACGAAAGACTCCGTCATGGCGGCGCATGCGCGCTTCGATTTGATCTGGTTCTCCGGAGACCAACAGCTCGCCCCATTTCCGCATCAATGTCGGCAAATCTTCCGGATGGATGGCAACCTGCCAGCCCCAACCTTGCGATTCTTCAGGAGAAAGACCGGCATATTCGCGCCATGGTTGATTCACAAACTCCACCGAGCCATCCGCATGAGCCGACCACGTAAACGCAGGAATCCTGTCAACAACCAGGCGAACGTCCAGCGCCTGTTCACTTCGTGAGGAATCAGTTCGTGAGGATCCATCGTGTGGCAATGACATCGGCAGATTATATTCCCGAACACTCTCCGGCTGTGTGGAAACCGGCGGTGGGAAAATCGAGTTTTTGAACAATCATTCTGTAGCGAGATCGTCGATCAGAAATCAGCACAGTTGATCTTCCCGCGCATCGACAATTCTGGTTTCTTAGAAACGGCTTCATTCATGCCTAGAATCTCCAACTCAAACATTTTCAGAACCTTCCTTTCGAAATTCTCACCTGCAAACAGGAGTACCGTGCCATCTTAGGGCTGAGCTGAAGCCGAAGAAGCCTTCCCCTGATACGCAGGCGCAAAAACATCCTGAACAAATTGTTCAAACGACGTCGATGTGGTGTTCTGCGGCGAACGCGGCTCCTGCGCCGCGATTACTCCTGCGTTGATGGCCTTGAACATCTCGATGTAAATTGCGGCTTTTTTCGGCGAAAAACCCGCTTGGGTCAACCCCTGCTGCATTTGGTCGTAGGAAAACTGCACGTAACGCAGATCTGGTTTTCCAATCGCGCGGCCTATCACCGCGGTGACTTCCGGCATCGTCAGATCGCGCTCGCCCAGAAGCTCGCGCCGTCTGTTTGCCGAGAAAAATCCAGCTCCAGCATCCGCTTCCCGGCGTAGGCTCCGACGTCGCGCGTCGCGATCATTGGCATCTTCAGGTAGGGTCGAAGCGCATGTCCGAGCATATCCATCTTCTGAATCATGTCGATGGCCGCCACATTGTTCTCCATGAAATACGCCGCACGGACATGCAGAACGTTCAAACTGCTGATCGCGTTCAGCTTTTGCTCCGAAGAGTGCAAACCCTCGATTGGCCCGGTGCCTTTAGGGGCATGCGCACGATAGCTGCTCAGGTTCACCGCGTAGCGCACGCCAGATTCCTTCACCGCCGTCGCGATAGCGTCGCTCTCTCGCTCCTGGTCTTCCCGGGAGCTAATCGGCGGCAACATCAAATATGCTGCGCGCGCACCACTGAAGGCTTTTGTGAGTACGGCCGCATCGTTCAAGTCGGCGGTCAAAGCTTCCGCGCCTTTACGGACGAAGCTCTGCAGTCGCCCCGCGTCCCGTCCTATTACCCGAACATTCTTGCCATTCAATAGCAGCGAATTCGCGACGATCGATCCTGTGTTACCGGTCGCTCCCAAAATTACACATGGGGCGTTTAAATCGACTGGTGAGCTCATAGCGACTACCTCCTTAGAGTGTTGTTCTTCTTATCCGCACAATTACGAGCAAAAAAAGTCAGTGTCCCTTTGCTCGAATCTGCCCGATCAGGTCCGCCAAGGTTATGCTCGCCAGCGACTTCTCAAGACTCCTTTGAGTTTCAGAAAGGACCGCCGACATGCATTCCTTGAGGTTTGCCGGAAAGCTGTTTGATGCCAAAGGCGTTCGATTCACTCCCACACATTCCGTTAAGAACGGAAAGCGCTACCGTTACTACACCTCGCAGGCCGCGGTTCAACGTGCGAGTGACTTGCCTCCGATCACGCGGTTTCCAGCCCATCAGCTCGAACAACTCGTACTGGCCCAAATAGTAGAACTTCTTCGCAAGCCTGAGAAGTGGCAAACCGGAATTCCAAATAGCCCGGAGACTTCTGCGGCCGCAGAACGAGCGAGGGATTTTGCGAAGACCTGGTTAACGCTACTTGCAGAAAAGCAGCACAGCTTTGTTCGCGAAATCATGCGGCGCGTGATCGTGGGCAATGGTACCGTTTGGATCGAAGTTGATAGAATGAATCTGCTCGCGGCCCTATTGCAAGATCCGGATTACCACCCCGATTCAGGGGAAATTATTGCTCCTCTTAGCCTTGTTGCCAAATTCAATTGCATGCGTCGCGGCAACGAACTTCGAGTTCTTCTCCCCCATCGCGTGGACACCGTTGGATCGGCACCCATATCTTCTCTGGTGAACCTCGTTGCACGGGCGAGAGACTGGTATGATCAGGTAGCAGCCGGCAAGGCTCGTTCCATTAGTCAGCTAGCGACGCAAGCTGGATTGGGTCTTCGGCACACGCGACGAATTCTACAATGTGCGACTCTGTCCCCGGAAATAGTTGAAGCCTTGCTCTCAGGAAGACATAGGCCAGACCTCACTGTAAACCAGATCCTGAAGACGGTACCCCTCGGCTGGCAGGAGCAGAAAAGGCAAATCCTACGCATTGGTTGAACTTGTGGGCCGCGTATTAGACTTCATAAGAAAGATTGTCATCTACGTAATGTAGGCCCAATTCCCCCATGTCCTGAAACGGACCTGAAGAATTGAATGTGCTGATGAGGACTCTGGAAATTGGGCCTAGTAATGGGGGTTCCAGCGTTTTCCTCTACTTTTGGCACCCCATTCGAAACGGACATGGCCCCTGGCCCGCGGAGAACTTCGCATGCCTATCCGGCATTGCGCCCCCGAAACGGACCTGGAGAATTGAATGTGACCAAATACCGGCGAAATTGGCGCGTTAAATCGGGTTTTCGCGCATTTCTCTCCACTGTCTAAGTACGTGACGACTGCGTGGCGGAGGGGGTGGGATTCGAACCCACGAGACCCTTTCAGGCCTAACGGTTTTCAAGACCGCCGGAGTCAACCGCTTTCCTACCCCTCCGAATTAAGCTCTTGAAACATTGTAACTTGCGGTTCGATTTAGTGACAGTACTGCCCTCGGTTGGTGCACATTCGGCTGAACTGTCACCAAATTGTCACCAAGACCGTCGAGTTTTTCGACCGCCGCACGCTTGCTCTCGATATTTGTGTGTGCGTAGCGCATCGTGACACTAATGCTGGAGTGTCCCAGCAGTTCTTTCACCGTCACAATATCGACGCCACTGTTTACGAGACGAGAAGCAAAAGTATGGCGCAGCGTATGCCACGTCACACCCGAGATCCCCGCTTTTTCACAGGCGAGATTGAATCCTGTTTTCAAATCAACAAACGGTTTGCCGGTTCGAGGATTGTAGAAAACGCCTTCATTCTTTTTGTTTAGCTTCCAAGCTTCAAGGACCTTGCGAGCGTCCGAATTTATCGGAATCTCCCGTATCGTTTGGGTCTTGGATGCAAAAACAGCCAGAATTCCTTTCTTGAAATCCACGTTATACCAGCGTAAGGAGAAAATTTCTCCGATCCGCAGACCCGTATTCAGAGCGAAACTAATTAAATCCTGAAGGTACGGGATAGCGTTTTTAAGAAGTTTTTCCTCCTCTTCGGGACTTAGGACGCGAAGCCCAATATTAAATTCCCGAAAGAACTTAACCTTTCGGACGGGATTCAATCCTAAGAATAGGTCCCATGTAATTGCGAGATTGAACATTCGCTTAAGCAAAGCCAACTCCCGATTAATCGTAGAGTCTGCGATTTTGCCCCGCCGCTGAAGTTTATAGTCTTCGATTTTCATCGGAGTTATTTCCGTCAGTGGCGTTCCCTCGCCGAAAAACCCTTCAAGGTGATTGAGCATTTGTTCGTCCCGCAACCAAGACCGCTTGTTTGCCTTCGCATGTTCCATATAGCGTTCGCCGAATTCCCCGAGAGTAATCCTGATCGGCTGCTTGTAAATCCCGCGCAAGATTTCCGACTTTCGGAGTGTCAAAAGATCTTCAGCGTCACGACTGCGGGAACTCTGCGAAGACTCTTGGATTCGCTTTCGATTTGGATCGTAATAATCGATCCAGTAGACTTTACCTCTTTTGTATATTCCCATTTGCAGCTCGCTTTATCCCTTTGCCAGCCGCGCCGCGTATTCTAGCAAGGCTTGACCCATTTACCGGACAATTTGCATAGCTATCTGGGCTGAGTTCTATTTCTCTCGACGAAGTTATCCAGATCGTCCATCTCAAATCGCAGAGCGCGGCCCACCTTCACGAATGGAATCCTCCGTTGATAAACCCATCCGTAGAGCGTTGAAACGGAAACCGCAAGATATCGGGCTGCATCATTGACCGTAACGAGCCGTGGTGCTGTATTTGTCTCGGTTCCCATTAGATTGCCTTCCTACAGGAGTTTTCCGGCGCGATTTTCTTTGCGTGGAACCCACGTCAGTTTGAGATTGAGTCTTTTCTGCTCGGCAATAGTCTTCACTTCGCTAGCTAGCTTTACGAGCCTCGGGTCGAGTATTCGGTATTCGCCGCGTAGCTGCGAGACAACGAGTAGCGAATCTGTGACTATTTCCACGTTACTGCGAGGTCGCATCTTTTTGAGCGCAGAAATTATCCCCATGTATTCGGCGACATTGTTACTCAGGCGATCGACACGCTCAACGTATTGCTCTCCAGTATCTTCTCGGATCCACGCAAAACCCGAGCCTTTGCCATCTGGTCTCTCTCCCGCGCCATCTGTGAAAATTCGAATATTCCCGTTTTTATTTTTTCCCTTCATCGCTTTGCCCTCCATCCAGCCCATCCACGCGGAATAAATTCGAAGCGCCGAAATTCCCCGCGGGACAATTCTGCGGACCGCATGAGATCTTTACACCCAACGATTGGTCCAGGCTTTAGTATCGCGGTAAGTTCAGCTCTAGGACCCGGACCCCCAAAGTGAAGCCCACCAAGTTGCTTTGCTGCGTATTTAGCGGCGTAGAAAGCTCCGCCGAGCTTCGGGTCAAACGGGGAAATGTTCGTTCTTCCAAATCGCTTGAAAGCCTTCTCCCAACACGTGTCCCGACGCAGATGCGCGACACCCGCAACTAAGACGTGACAGTGGTAGCGCCCGCCCATTTTTCCGAATTCCTCTGCGATCATCCAGCGTATTGGCTTCTCTGCCGCTTCCTGTAAGTCAAACAGAAAATCCTTGATCTCTGCGAGAGCCTTGTCCGGAACGGGGGGGCCTGGATCGATTCGCCCGCGAAAATCTGGCTTCCAAGCGTTTAACTGGGGATCAGCAACATAGATCTTCACGGATCCGACGCGCTCAACCGAGCGATATCGACGGGCATTCCCCGTCTTTGGATTCTGGTCTAAGTCGGGATGACGATCACGGAAAGAGATCGGATTCATGAACCAGTCCCAAGGCCCTTGTGAGTTAGCCACCCAATCGCCGAAGGCCGTCGCCAGTATTTGGCGACGCTCAAAATCTCGTTGGATACGTTCAACATTTCCTGCACGATCTGGCAAAAGACCAAGTCCGCGTTGCGCTTGTCGTTCTAGAAAATTCGAATAGGCCTCGTTCATTTCTCCTCTGCGTGAAAGAAATTGGGTAGAACTTCTGTGAAAATCTGCACACACTTTTTCCTACAAGGATTGAACTGCATCGCTGCCTATCAGCAGCGACATCCCGGATCGTCGGCTTCGCCGCCGATCCGAAGAGACTCTTTTGATCCTTGCCCGGCATCTTCAAACCACAAGACTGGAGCGGGGCCATGGTGCCGTTTAAGTCGCGAGACGAATGGTCTCTTAGTCCTTCGTTGCTCGCTCTGGTTTTCCATGACCCCGCATCGGGCAAACTCTGGATTTGATATTTCTAAAACAGTCAAACCAGGTTGTTTTTCCGTGCCCAATTCAACCGGTCGCGGCCTTTTTGCGTGATAGACCACATATTAGTTTTCCGTCGAGATCGCCAGCTTGGTCCTTCGACTTCCCGGCGCAACAATCCGTAAGCCAGCAGCTTTCGCAATCGTGTTGCAATACTCGCTTGATAGGATCTGGAGTGTTTATTAGGGCTCTCCGAACGTTTCACAAAATCCGCACATGAAATGGGAGTGAAATAGTTTGTAAATTGCCTAAGAATTTCAAAACGCGTCATTGTTTTTCCCAACGCTGTTCGCTTGGCGAAGAGCTCTCATTTTCTTGATTAATCCACCGCGTAAAATTAGGGCGAGTCTGTACAATTTGAAGAAAAATACCGTCGTTATTTTTGCAAGAAGTAAAACTCAGATTCTGAGTAACTAAAAGAGCGTAAAAAACCCTGCGGAAAATGCTGGAAATTGTAAAACCGGAATTCTCCGACATTTCGTAAAGCCTATCCAAACACCTCCAGTCGAGCGTAACCGTGAAGTTCCGATGCCTCCGTTCATTGGGAGGCTCAGTCAAGAATCCTAGGTCAGCATCCGTGATTCCTCCTAGCCCCCGAATGATCCGAGTAAACGCATCGTCGGCGGAGAGCCCTTGCAGTTCGGCCAAAGCCGTAATCGATCCAAGTGGCGAAAGCGGTATTTTTTCGATCGTTAATTTTTGGAGATAGCCCAATCCAATGTCTCCGTTCAAATTGGCTTTACTGATGGGGATTATCACGATTAATGGCTTCATTAGAAGTGCCCTTCCTTGGCTGCTGGCAATTGATGGGCGACGTTCGCTCCGCTAGTTCTTTAAGCTTGGCTGCTTGGCCCGTTTTGCAAGTTGCGCCTTCAGCCGTCGGATATTTTCGCGAATCCCAGAACGAAGCCATTGTGGTGTTCTCGGAGATCGCAACGACGCAAGCCAACCCTTCAGACGCAGCCGGGGGTTTTGGTAGATGTTGTTTTTTGAACCGCTTACTACGTTTCGCTTTGATTTGCTTCGCATAGCGCCCTCCAAGTAAAATCCTGAATCTGCCCATTTCACAATGTCAATTGGGCAGTTCTTAAAAATGGTGGCTGCGATAGGGGGGCGGGATGCGTGTGGATTTCGATGCGTATGCCGGTGCCGTTATGTCTATAGAACGTGCTCTAAGAGAAACCGTGAAGAAAACTGGTTTCCAGTTGGAACCTCTAACTCAAGCGCTTTTCGCCTCAGCAATTAGGCGCAGGGATAAACGAGAGGCTGGATTGTGGAAGAACGCAAGTTCTCAAACGGATCTTGGAAAATGGATTTACAACCAGGCGGGACGAAAGTTCGATGACTCAGATGAGACGAAAATGTTGAAGTTTGCAAAGGAAATTCCTTTCCGTGTTCGGAGAGGTTTGATCGAAATCTCTGAACAATTACCCGGTCCGCCAGGGGGCAAGCCTCGTGCGCTAGATAACATTGATGGATGGATGGCAAATCGTGAGGTCCGTTTACTCCGAGCGAAGGGTCTGTCAAAAGAAAAAGCCTATGCGAAGATCGCAAAGAAAATGAAGGTCAGCAGCCACACGATTCGCAGAGAATGTGAGCCAAAAGAGCGTGAGCGGAGTAGAGAAAAGACCGCAGACAAATGGGATTTGGGCGAGCAGTCTTAGCTACCAGAGGCGTCGCGACGCGTAGAAATCTTCCGTCCGGCCCCGCTTTTTCCTTTGGACAGGCCCGCTGATCAGCTCTCTTCATCCGGCCCCCATGCGGAATGGTCTCAATGTTTGGTCCCGACGAGGCATCCGCCGACGCCTACAACTAACCCAGAGGAGTTCAAGAATTCTGAAACAAAGGGCTCGCCTGTCAATCCTAGCGGACAGCAGTTTAGATTCAACGCCTCTGCGACCAAGCAAAACATCGCAACCAGAACCCCTGCATCCCGCCAAACTATGCTTTCGCCATTCCGATATCTTGATAGTGTCCTATTGAATTCAGCTGCGAACCAGAACACCTGTGCTTCTTCAATTGAGACGACTCGTTTAATTCGGCGTAGGAGGCTACCAATCTTCGGAGCTTTCGTATTCCCTAGCTCACATAGTGCATGTGCCATTGGGTCGTACAGCAGTAGGCAGTTCCTAGTCCGTTCCAGAAGCAGTATATCCACAGGATGGATTCCCCCGCCAGAAGGCGCGCAACGGTGTTGAGCTGGCAGACCATTTGCTAGTTGAAAGGTTTCATGTACTTTACCGCAGTACCAGAGTATTTCTGTCAAACTCCTAGTCGAGAGCGGTCCAAAACTCCTTCTACTCCTCCGAGATTCCAGTGTCGAAAAAAAATCCTGTTCCATTGGCTTCTTCGGGATCGGTAAATAGTGTTTGGCTTCCACTTTGTAGGAAAACTTCGCAGAGCTGAGGGCTTTCTTCCTGAGGACTGGATCGAGAAGGTCAATATGGTTCATAACCTAATTCCGCCATGGTGGAATAATGCTTCGCGCATCCTCGGCATATCCCGCACGCATAGTTCCCTTTGTGACATGAATGAGCCCAGCTCAAGAGTTCTACTGTCACTTTCGATCTTCTGATGAGTTCTACAGTCGTGAGATCTATCGCCGGAGCTATCACCCTCATCTCTCCTTCTTGCATAGACACTAGATCGTTAATCTTTTCAATGAATTTGGATGAGCCGTCCGCGTGAACGCCGTCGGTCTTAACCGAGCCAATCAGCAGATCTGCTATGCCTAGCGAAATGCCTTTCATTGCGGCGAGTGTGACCAGGAGTTGATTCCGAAAGGGCCACCACTCGCTCATTGGCGCGGCTTCCAGCGGAGGCTTATTCGAAAGGTCGCCAGATCCCAAGTCGCTGCAATCAATGTGAATGACCTGATGCTGTATAGAGAGTGCTGAACAGACCGCGGACGCCGCCCGAATCTCGGCACTTCCCGGAGACTGCCCATAATCGATAGTCAGTGCGATGGAGGGACGTTTCCAGTAGGTTACGGCGATTGAGTCTACGCCTCCCGACAAGAGAACTCCCTGCTTCATCTGTGTCTTGCTGTCCAGACAGTTCTGTAAATGGCGCTTGAGAAGTCATCTACGATTTGACAGTCGGTTCCTTCGAACATTTTCATATCTTCGGCGCTTACGTGTTGTACAAATATCACAACTGGTAAATTAGCTTTTCTCGCGTAGCCGATTTCGAAAATCGTACCTGGATCCAAACCGTCGAGAATGGCAAATACCAACTGACTTTTTTCGATCCCATCGATATCTGCGGGCACTACATGCTCGCTGGGCCCGAGCCCCACTTCGTGGTAAGGAGAGAAAACGTCGAGTCCTTGAGCCTCCAGCGCATACTTCGCTTCTCCAATGATGTAGCGTTCTGCCATCGTGAAAAATGGACCTGCGAGATATACAGTGGCCGGAGTGAGTCTCTTGTCGTCCACAAGAAGACGTTCTCGTTCGAACCCTGCGAACTCTTCGATATTCGTCGGCAGCGGAAGGGTTCTCATGCTGCAATAAAACGCGGTAGCTAGAGAGCTCTTTTCGGCAGCTATAAAGGGGTCTAGACCCAGCTCGGCCCAGTAGTGCGCAAAAGATGCTGAGAATACATCGCCGGAGCCGATCGGCCATACTGATTTCGTTGCGAAAACAGGTATTTTTCTCTGTTCAGTTTGACAAAAAACTGTGCATCCCAAGGGGCCCTGCTTTATGACAACCACCTCGATTTGTTGCGACTTCAAGAGTTCGTTTCCCATCCCGTCGAGGTCCGACTTACCTGAAAGAAGGCGAGCCTCATTCAAGTTTGCCACCAATGCGAGATGCTTTGCCTTAGAGGTGTTTTCCGAAAACGGTCTCGGATTGCGGGGCGATTGGGGATCGTAAACTACCCAATCGCCGTTCACAACGCTATCACCTTCGATGAATCCAAACCGCAGAACCCGCTCGGCGTCAATTCTGAACGGCGGTGCCTGGGATACTGCCGCAGGGTGCGGACTGATCCGGGGGATACCCATGGGGTGTAGGTAGTCAAACTTTATAGTTTCGGGGCATGGGAAATGCTTGCAGGAAATCCCAAAACTCTCGGTACTAACTTCTAGATTTGTCAGTTGCTGAGCCGATACATAGGTAGCCAGATGAACGCGACTAGCCAATCGCGATAGAGCAACTGCGGCCCGCAAACCTGATCCGTAGAATTCGTGATAGTAAGGATCCGAGCATCGCTCGATATAGGATCCACCAGCAATATGAATCATTCTACTTAGGCCTTACGACGACAATTACTTGCCCACCTTTTATGCTTTGGACAATGGCGACATACTCGAATCCCTTTTCGATGCAGTCAAGAAATTTTGCGAGAGATGCGGATGTGATCGAACCAACGATTGCACCATTCCTGTTCAACGCGACCAGCGGGCCTCGCGGGCTCTGGGCATGAACAGTCAGAACTTCGTCTTTTTTAACGGTGGCCAAGACTCCGGGGTCAACCGAGTTAAGCGTAGTCTCTTCGTGTAACTTGGCACAGTCCGATCCACCACCAGGTGGTCTTGGCACCCCTCCTCCGCTACCTGTCATGTGTCCCTCCTTAAAGAACCGTTTCTAGGCGGGCCTAGGTACTAGGTTGCTCCACGTCCTCATCTGGTACCAGATGATGCTGTCAAGCACAGACGCTCTAACATTCACAGATCTGGCGAAACTGAGAAATAGATCTTCGAGTTCTAGATAGTCTGTGCTTGGCTTCTGCTCTCCGAACAGACCAATGATTCGGCCGGCACGCAACAGATGGACATCGATAATTGCGACACAATCGCTTTCCTTCCAATTTCTGGTAATCCACGAAGCCGTTTTCAACCCGACACCGGGAAATTTCAGAAGCCAATTGCGAAGCTCAATATCGCCATTGGGCGGGTTTTCGGCCAGAATTCCGTTAATCGCCTCGCTCAGATATCGGCTGCGTTGTTGCAAAAACCTGTATCTGACCTCGCGACCATCTACGAGGAGGGACTCGCCCAATGCGGCTAGGATTTCCAATTCCGTGACGAACCTCCCTGATAGGAGGTTCCTCTCTCTGAGCTTCTCGAATGCCGCCACGCCGACTTCTGCCCTGATTCCGTATCCTCCAAGAATACAGGCGGCTGTCTCTTCAATGAGGCTTTCCCCCATTCTGTTTGATATAACCTGGCCAGTTCTTTCTTGGAGCCAAGCCTGTGAAACCCAGTAAGCCGGTGTAAATAATTCGCTAGGACTTCCCCACATAACTCCAGGCAGCACCTGTTCGTTTGGACCGGGTAAGACAAAGCCATAAGACATTGGGGTACCAACCAGGGTGAACGCCTGAGTCCTCTTCGGATCTCTAGCGTGGGGATGATGAAAAGTCTCAAGCGCGATGTGATTCAACTGATGCTTCAACCTTCGCGAATTTCGGTTCCCAAAACGGACACCCAAATACTGGCCAAAGCGCCACACACCACGAAAAAACCTCCCGAGGTTTAACTCATACGTCACTAACTGTCAATGGAATATCAACACTAAGGTTCGTCTCAAATGGGTGCCGCGAACGCGTGCTGGTCCTAGAAGTGAAATGCAAGACAACCCGGAACAGCGGACGAACGTGGATTGCTCGACCAAATGCCTCGACGGGTTAAACGGGCAGGAAGGATTCGGCAACCTGGCATGGACCCTTCGTCATTGATGGAAAGTTCGCGGAATGGAGCGTACAGCCTGAGGGTAGTGTCCTAATATGAAGTTCCCGTGCTCAGAGAGCGGCATAACGTGCTCCGAATCCATTCTGAGACTGACTTTTTCTTGCTCTTTGCTTCCAGTTCAATCGCTCGTAACTCATCCAGAGTGACGCGAATACGCAAGAATTCAGCCTTCGCATGTCCCTTCGGCAATGGTGGTCGTCCCGCTTTCTTAGGCTTCTTCAATTGCGGCATTGTCTTGGAACTCCTTAACGATTGCGTCAGGTACTGCAAGCAATTACTGTACCCCGATAATTACCACTCGTCAAGGGGTATTTCTGTGGTACAGTATTGTCATGCGGAACAAGGCACCTAAAATCGCTATGTTCTTGAGGCGAATATTGGAGACAGTCAAGGAAGTTAAAAAAACTCTCCAAGAGAACACCAAAGCCATAGATGCTGAAAAGGAACAAACCTACCAACAAAACATAAGTCCGAAAAGCATTGTCGCTGAGGTGCATTTTGACGAAAACACGATAAAAGCAGCAAGCACCGAGGATAAGCGACGCGACACTAGACAGAAGGAGATAAGAAATGCCACGAGGGCTGCGGTCGTCGCTGCTTGCCTGTACGCCGCAATAGCTGCTTGGCAAGGTAGCGAGATGCGAAAAGCTAGCATCGCCGCAACCCGCGCTGCTAATACCGCAGATAAAACGATGGTTCTTGACGAACGAGCGTGGGTTGCAGTTACCGCAATTAATGGGACGAAACCAGAAATAGGGAAAAAACTTACATTCACCGTCCATTTTATTGATACTGGAAAATCTCCGGCTCGGAACCTTGTCGTTCATCCAGGAGATGAAATCCTTGACTATGGAGCAACGCCTAATTTTTCCAACGAAGGTAACGAGGTGAGGCTTGGCATATTGTCTCCAGGAAGTGAACGCACTTATGAGAACTTCATTCCGATGACAAATGGCAACCAGGAATTGGCGAAAGATGGCGTTGACTACCTCAAAAAACACGTGCTGAGCATCCACGGCAGAATCACGTACGATGACATTTTCGGGTGCTCTCACTGGATAACTTATGCTGGGTATCTCAAGCCTGACTGGAGTGGATACGCCTTTTACCCTGATCACAACGATACCGACAACGATTATCAGCCATGCCAGGAACAAAGTAGCGAGCGGAATCAGCAGCGGCAACCAAATTAGGACACCACCGGCCCGGAGCGGAGGTGGCCCTTGTCGATCAGGGATGTGATAATGTCGGACTGCAAAAACGCGCCACGATCCGACGCCAAGAATGTCTTTAAAACACATCGAAGTAGACGGGTTCAAGTCTATACGAACACTTAAACTCGATCTTCGTCGCCTTAACATTCTCATAGGATCCAACGGTTCCGGGAAGAGCAACTTCATTTCTCTATTCAAACTGATGAACCAGGCCGTAGAGGGAAACTTCCAACATGCTGTCAGAGTAGCAGGAGGAGCCAACGCGCTCCTTCACTATGGAAGAAAACAGACCCGAGAAATAAGAGTTTTTCTAATGTTTGATCAAAACGGATACGAGTGCGAATGGGTGCCAACAGCTGACGACAATCTAATCTTCAAAACAGAAGTCGGATATTTTCACGACAAGAGATATCCCAAGCCCTACTCCGATTCGTACGCTGTAGCGGGTTTGGAGAGTATCCTTCCGGGCTTGGCGAGAGAACAAGGCAGGATTCCAAAATACGTCCTTAGTCAACTCAAAAGTTGGAAGGTCTATCACTTCCATGACACAAGTGAATCTGCTCCCGTTAAGGCGACCGGTGATTTGAACGACAATCTTTATTTTCGCAGCGATGCCGCGAATCTAGCTTCTTTTCTTTTCAGACTCCAGAAGACAAATCCTCAAAACTACGAGTCCATCCGAGATACGATTCGAATGGTCGCTCCTTTTTTTGACGATTTCATCCTACGTCCAGTTCCCGACAATCCGACGAAGATCAAATTGGAATGGCACGAGCGCGGGTCTGATTACCCGTTCTTGGCGCACCATTTATCAGATGGAACACTGAGATTCGTTTGTCTTGCAACCTTATTGCTACAACCAGATCTTCCGTCGACCGTGCTAATAGACGAACCAGAGTTGGGGCTTCATCCGTATGCGATAAACGTTTTAGCCTCTCTTATGCAGAGCGCGGCTTCGAGAGCTCAGGTAATAGCCACAACTCAGTCGATTTCGCTCTTGAATGAATTCAGTCCAGAGGACTTAGTGGTTGTCAATCGCAGCGACAATCAGAGCACATTTGAACGCGTAGACCAGCAGTCCCTTGCTGAATGGTTAAAGGAGTACAGCTTAGGCGATCTGTGGGATAAAAACGTATTGGGCGGTAGGCCCTCCAGGTGAAGTGAAATTGCCAAGAGTCAATTTTGTGGTGGAGGGACAAACAGAAGAAACATTTGTGCGAGACGTACTAGCGGAGTATCTAGCCCCCAGAGGGGTCTATGCGCGTGCCCGCTGTGTTGAAACGAGCCGCACACGCGCATGGATTTCCAGGGGAGGCATGACGACCTACACGCGAGCCAAGCGGGACATTCAAAGATGGCTTAGTGAGGATCGTACGGCATATCTCACAACAATGTTCGATCTTTACCAGCTCCCAGACGATTTCCCAAATAAATCTGCCTCGTCTCGTGTGGCGGAACCCATCGGGAAGGCCGAATTCATAGAACGGGGCATTGCGGAGGATATAGGCGACCGAATGTTACTACCGTACATTCAGGTTCACGAGTTCGAGTCACTTCTATTTTGCGCACCACAAATCACGGATCGGACCCTTGCGGCACCTCCGGCAGTTTCAAAATTGAGAGAGCTGCAGGAGATGAGAGATGCCTTTCCAACTCCTGAGCACATAAATCAAGGAGTCGATAGCGCCCCCTCAAAACGAATTTCCCAACTCTACGAAGCCTACAAAAAGGTAGTTTTTGGCCCCTTGATTACACAACGTACGGGCATGATTACACTCCGAGCAAGTTGCCTGCATTTCCATCAATGGATTGAGAGGCTGGAAGCAGTTCGTGACCTGTAAGGGATAAAGCTACGAGTCCGATTGCGCAGTCGAGAATGGGACAATCGTACCTTCTTTCTTCAGTTTCGATTCTTCGGACCGTTTCACTTTGGTAGTAACAAGTGTTAATGGAGACTTTTGACTGAAATAACCGGGTGGCAAACACAGCAAGCCTTCAAGATCGGAAGCGGAGAAATTCAGCTCCCCCAACATCTGCTCTTTGGTCTTGATTCCAGATTCTATAAGCAACTGAACGCTTCGAGGGAGAACCCGAGGTGATTCTGGAATTATCGTATCATCTAGAGGTTCCCATTTTCGCCAACCACGCCGACTCAAATTTATCCAAGTGCGGCGAGCTTGTTCCTGATCTAGAATTCCAAGCTGTTCACATCTCTTAATCATGGCCGCAATTGCAACACCCCATCTCTCTTTCAATGAAAAAAAACCATTTAGTGTTGGCGCAAATAATTCGCCCGTAAACCGATCCGGAGGAAGAAGAAGCGCCAACGCAAAACGGTGGCACTGATCTTCCATGAGCCGATGGGTGCTCGTTGTTTTGAACGCCTTTGCATCCACACCGCGATGCAGAAGAAGATGTCCAAGTTCATGCGCGGCATCAAAACGCAGTCGCACCGCACTTGCCTTGTCGGAATTTAAGAAAATATATGGAGTCTCTTGTGTAGGCCATTGCGAAAACGAGTCTATTGTTTCTACAGCAAGCTCTCCCCGCGAAACAATAATTCCATTGTTTTCCAAAACGAGTAGGAGATCGGATATTGGATTGTCCTCAAGACTCCAAAATCTTCTACACTCAACGGCCATTTCTTCAATCTGAGGGCTGGTAATAACAGAAGCATCCGCAGGCTGTGGGAACGCGGGCACATTTAACCGAGGAAAATCTAGATATGCCCCAAAATATCTGACGATTTCTTTCAGCCATCCGAAGCGAGCCTCTGCTCTCACACGAGCCATCTTCGTTGCAGCGCTCATGGAGCGGTAAAAAACAATTGCTCGTTCGGTCACCTGCGGGCGTCGAAGAAAAAAAGAACGAGGACAATTGAGGACTTGGATTAGCCTCTCCATTACTTCAGGACTCGGTGTTTG
This sequence comes from Candidatus Acidiferrales bacterium, assembly GCA_049693615.1. GTDB lineage: Bacteria > Acidobacteriota > Terriglobia > Acidiferrales > UBA7541 > Palsa-295. Next base: position 215,435 of record JBAVQB010000031.1, read on the forward strand.
CTTTCCGTGCTCATACTGTGAAACATTGGCGTTTGTCACGCCGATCATTTCTGATAGGGCTGTCGCAGTCAATCCACGAGCTTCCCTCGCCTCACGCAACCGTTCGCCAAAAAACCCCGGAGTTCCGATCACTTTTCGCCATCCTTCTTGATACGAGGAAGCGCACGATCAGCAATCTGCAAACCAGGAACGTTCTTATCCTGGTCCCTCTGCGCATAAAGATTAAGAAGAGCCTGTACGTCGTAGGTCCTCTGGTATTCTGTCAATTCTGAGTTTGGAATCGCGATCCGCAAGAATGAGGTGTACTTTGTTTTTTCAGCGTTCGCAGGTTGTTGGCCGTGCAGAATATATAGATTTATTTTCCCGGACTTTCGTAACTCAGGAAGCGGCCCCAAAAGAAGTTCTCGCGGAGTGAAGTAATCAAGCCACTCGTTTATTGCAGCATTTTGCTTCCGCGACTTGGCAGGGCGAACGAAAGAATCTGGGGACGAAACGTGGTGACAAGTGATGACAAGCTTTTTCTTCTTTACCAGGACGTATGAATAATTGTCGCCGTCGTGGAACAAGTCATACGGTTTGAGGCCATGACTCCGGGCCGCACTTCTCAGAGCGCTTTCAAACACTGCGCGGCGAACGATGGGGAAGACCGCGAGTGCGTCGTGGGCCTCCCACAAAGCCCCATGGTGAGCATAGGCGTGGGCTTCTCTGTATAGTGCATCCTGCCGCCTTTTCAGTTCGCTCCAGAACCCCTCGGGACTTTGCTCCATAATCAGATCGCGAAGCGGGTCATCAGTCATGGGACTTCTCCTCTCCAACCGCTATACGAGTTAAGCATAATGGCTTCGTAGCCGTCAATAGTAAAGCAAAAGGGACACAACGGCTATTATAGTTAAGGGAGGATCCCTGAGAGGCTCGAATCTGGTTCAGCGGAGTTAAGAGACAGCTTTGCCCAGCCTGCGAAGTCTTGCATAGGCCTTAAACCGACACTTGCTTTGCTCCGCCTTAGTGACAGTGCCGCCCAGATTGGTGCAAGTTTGTGCGGACTGTCACCAAATTGTCACCGAAGCCCGCGCAAAACGGGCTAAAACCGAATAACTGCAGAAAAGTGAAAAGCCACGCTATCTGACGACTGGCAAAGGGATTTAGTTGGATTTTGTGTCAGATAGCAAAACGGCGATTTAATCTTTCAAGACCGCCGGTTTCAACCACTCACCCACCCCTCCGGGCATGTTTGAGTTTACAGGGAGCAACCATATCTTCCAACTAGACGGAGTTACGAAGTACGAGTCATCAAGCGAATCTTTGCGGAGTCACCGTGGTGCAAAACGGTAGAAACAAAAATCAGTATCCCACCGAAACCGCGACTGTACACCTTCCCACCGTTTCGTGTAAGTTGAAATTGACTCGCCAGTCTTGGTAGAAGTACCGCACTTTTTTTCAAGCGTGCTGCGCCGGAAATCGATGTCTGCTGGAACTGCCTTCAAATTACGAGATGCCAATGCGCCGATCGGTTCCCGGATCGAAGCTTTAGAAATTCTCCGTCATTTGTCTTACAAACATCTTGTGGCTGCGTTGTCGTTGGGTTTCGCTCTGCGTCTGTTTTTCGTCATCCATTTTCCGTTCTATGCCGGCGACACGAAGTTCTACGATGAGCTCGCGCGGAATCTGCAGGATCATCGAGTTTATGGACTTTTCGTTCGCGGCCAATTAATCCCCGTTGACATCCGCATGCCCGGGTACCCGGCCTTTCTTTCGGGACTGTATGCGGTATTCGGACGTTCAACCAAAGCGGTCATGGTTTTCCAGGCCTTCATCGATCTGTTGTCATGCCTTTTGACCGCAGTGATCGCAGGTCTAATTGCGCCCACTGCCAGTAAGATTCGTGTCGCCACCATAACTTTGTGGATGGCCGCACTCTGTCCGTTCACTGCAAATTACAGCGCCGCACTTCTGACAGAAGTTTTGGCAACCTTTCTCACAACTTCGGCAATATTGGCTTTCTTGATGGCCTTTGGCCGCGCGTCCACGAGTTCTTCAAACAAGCCGTCCGAACCCTGGACCTTGTATTCAGAAGCCGCTTCCTGGCTCTTGACCGGAATCATCGTCGGCCTCGGAACTTTGGTACGCCCAGAAACCCCTCTTTTCATGCTGGCGGCAGGGCTGCTTCTCGCGGTTTACTGGCGGCGGCCTGCGAACTGGAAAAAATTGTTCTTAGCCATGTCTTGGATGTCACTGGGCTTAGTTCTCCCTTTGCTTCCTTGGGCAGTGCGCAACGCCAGAACATTGGGCCGCGTTGAGTTCCTTGCTCCGCGTTACGCGCAAACGTATGGTGATTTCATACCTCGCGGCTTTTATTCCTGGACCGGCACCTGGATGGTTCACTTCAAAGAAGCCTATCTCGTGACTTGGAAATTAGGAAAAGAACCAATTCGCATGCGAGATTTGCCCGAAGCCGCATTCGATTCCAGTGCCGAACGAGCCCGCGTGGAACTGCTGCTTCACCAGTACAACAGCGATTTACAGATGTCACCGGTTCTCGATCGTGAATTCGCTTCGCTCGCGCGCGAGCGGATAACACGTCGGCCAATTAGAACCCATGTCGAAATTCCCCTCGCGAGAATGCGTTCGATTTGGTTTACCCCGCGCATTGCGTTACTTCCATACTCGGGAAAGTTATGGCCTCCGAAAGAAATGTGGCGAAACGACAGAACGGACTTCGCCACAACAATTGGTTTCGGAATCCTAAACTTTATCTATCTCGTCCTCGCAGCGATCGGGGCCTGGCGTTTTCGCAAGCAGCCCATGGTTGTATTTCTTGTCGCTCTAGTTTTAATTCGTACGGTTTTTCTAACACAGTTGCAGACTGTCGAACCTCGCTACGTTATCGTCTGTTACCCCGTGGTTTTGGCGCTCGGTGCGCTGGCGTGGTTTCAACCCGCCAAGGGCCTGCAGGCACTCAACAACTAGTGTGACCGTCTCTTATGATACGATTTATGCGTTACTGGCAGCTTGCGGTTGTAACCATGGTCGGAGGTTGACGATGCGGAAAACCAGCTTGGTCGCGGTGATATTTATTTTTATAATCGCTGGATTCGGTTTTGGCCTGCTGCATGCCCAAGAAGCGTCGCAACCTCCCGCTCAGCAGGCTGCTCAGGAAAAAAGCCGAGCGTCTGATGTGCCCGCGTACCATGCGACTCGTTCAAAAGAGCCCTTACCCGACACCCTGGATCCTTCTCAATTCCGCGATCAGCAAACTAAGAGTGTTTACGCGCTAGCTGCAAAAGTTAAAAACGTGCTTTATCAGCAGCCCTGCTATTGCCATTGCGACAAGGAAATAGGACACACCAGCTTGCTGAGCTGTTACACCGACCGGCACGCCTCCGTTTGCGCGTTATGCCAGAAAGAAGCGGTTCTCGCGTACACAGAAACGCAGAAGGGAAAAACTCCGGCGCAGATTCGCAAAGAGATTATTGAAGGAAAATGGAAAGACGTGGATTTGTCTGTATACGAAACGCCAGCGCCTTCGAACTAAGAACAGTCTCACATCCGTTTCGCGGGTGAGGCAATTGCCCGTGTCTCACAACAAATTGTTTGTCCGAAGAAATCAGTGCACAGGATGGGAAGACGGACCGGTCGGCCAATCTTGCGGGGTGAAATCGACCCCCCAAAAATGCGGGCTAGGTGACAGAAATTCGACGCCAACGCGAGTGCCCTTTTCGGACGTATCTCCCAGATATACCACGCGGCACTCTTGTTCTTCCTCGGTTACAGGATTGATCAACACTAGGTCCGCGCCCAGTGCAATTTCTTCCTGTAGATAAAGCAGCCCTCCGTGCGCGTTGATCACAATGGTTTGGCTGTTCTCTCGGAATTTTCGGCCTTGAACGCTCTTTCCCGTGGCGCGCACGGGTATCCGCGTGAAAACGCGCGAGCTTCGGCGTTGCGCGCTGGTTTGGGCATTTACCTGTGCTTCGTTCATGTCTGTTGATATCGTGCATGCCGCGCGACTCGGAGTCAACCATCCTCGCTGCGCAGAGTGCCCAATAACGCAGTCGGGCTAAAAAGCTTGCTGATATATAGGAAGGTTCCGTAGAATTACGGGTCCGTGCGCTAAAATGTATCAAATCGTAGTCAGCAGTATTTCGCGGCGTCAGGAGCATGCATGAATTTGATCGATTACATCGACTCGCGTCGCGAGGAGAATCTGACCGAGCTGAAGGAATTTCTTCGGATCCCAAGCGTCAGTACTAAAAGCGAACACAAGCACGACATCGAGCGCGCGGCGCACTGGGTAGCAGAGAAATTACGCGCCGCAGGCTTGGAAAATATTGAAATCGCACAGACCAAGATGCACCCTTTAGTGTACGGAGAATCATTGCGCGCTCCTGGAAAGCCCACCATCCTCTTCTATGGGCACTACGATGTGCAGCCCGCGGAGCCTTTGGAATTGTGGACCAGTCCCGCATTCGAACCTGCCGTACGGGATGGAAAACTATTCGGTCGAGGTACTGCCGACGATAAGGGCCAGGTCCACATCCATTTGAAAGCGCTGGAAGCGCTCAGAAATACCGCCGGAAAACTTCCATTGAACGTGAAGGTAATGATCGAAGGGGAAGAAGAAGTCGGAAGCGTGAGCCTGTGGGATTTCGTCCAGAAGAATCGTGAGCGCTTGAAAGCCGATGCCTTGGTCGTGTCCGATACTTCCATGCTCGGTAAAGGTGTGCCGTCGATAACCTATGGGTTGCGCGGACTAAACTATTACCAGATCGAACTCACCGGACCCGCGCAGGATCTACATTCGGGAGTTTTTGGTGGGGCGGTGCCGAATCCCATTACGATCCTCGCGGAGATGATTGCAAAGCTTCATGATAAGAACTTCCGCGTCACTGTTCCGGGTTTCTACGACGATGTCGCTACCGTGTCGCCCAAGGAAAGAAAAGCGCTGAATACTCTACCCTGGCGGGAAAAAGATTTTCGGAAAACGGTTGGCGCCCCGGGACTATGCGGCGAAAAAGGATACACCATCGTTGAGCAGCTATGGATCAGGCCGACACTCGAGCCAAATGGAATTTGGGGCGGATATATGGGCGAAGGCGCGAAGACTGTGATTCCTTCGAAAGTTTGGGCGAAGATATCCACGCGGCTTGTGCCGAATCAGAATCCAGCCAAAATCGCAAAATTAGTTGAGAAACATATCCGCAAATTGTTGCCGACGGAAGTTACCTGGAAATTCGAGGTCCTTAGTACTGGAAAGCCATGGGTCGCGCCCTATTCGCACCCAATTTTCCAGAAGGCTATCCACTCCTTGGAAAGCGGCTTCGGCAAGAAGGCCGTGTTTATTCGTGAAGGCGGTTCCATTCCCTTTGTGACGCAAATGCACGACACTTTTAAGGTTCCCTGTGTGCTCCTGGGTTTTGGATTGCCGGATGAAAACGCCCACGCGCCGGATGAACACATCGCGCTTGAAAATTATTTTGGCGGAATTAAAGCCGTCGCGCTTTTTTATAACGAACTTGCCTCGTAATAAGAACTGATATGTAATAACACGTATTGAGGAAAGGCCCATTTTTCGGGCTTTTTTCAAGGATTTCCTTGCGTTCCGTGAACAGTGCAGCTATAGTCCGCAAGGCATCCCGGACCCCGGGGCCACACAGAAATTACTAATGAGGAGGAAAACGTAACTCGATGGCAAATCCGCTAAGCAAATCTAAAATCATTGCGCACATGGCTGAAAAGGTCAGCACTCCTGAAAAGCCGGTGTCCAAGAAGCAAGTCGCGTCTTTCTTTGACGAATTTTTCAAGCTGGCCGTAAAAGAGACTAAGGGAGCGGGCAAATTCGTAATTCCTGGGCTCGGCCGTTCGGTAAAGGCACATCGTAAGGCGCGTATGGGTCGCAACCCGGCAACCGGTGAGGCTATCAAGATCAAGGCCAAGACCGTCGTACGTTTGCGCGCTGCGAAAGCTTTTAAAGACGCCGTATTGAAGTAAGTTACCTTTCGGCGCAGAGATTCGCGGCAAAACCCCCAGGCATCTCCGTCCACGGCACTCGACGGAGGTTTGGGGGTTTTGTCTTTTCATTTGTACTCAATCAACACGAACAAGTCTCATCCGAGCGAACGTAATCACACCTCCATGAGTAGATGACATATGGCTGAACATTCAGGCCTGTTAACCGATCTTTATGAATTGACGATGGCGGCGGGATATTTGCAAACTCGCTTCGACGCCAATGCCACCTTCGAGCTTTTTGTACGCCACCTTCCGCCCAAAAGAAGTTTCCTGGTGGCCGCTGGGCTCGAACAAGCCTTGGATTTTCTCGAGCGCGTTCATTTTACAGCCGACGAAATTTCTTTCCTCCGTAAGCACCCGGTGTTCTGCAATATTCGCGACGAATTCTTCGACTATCTTGCGACATTTCGTTTCACTGGCGATGTCTGGGCCATGCCCGAAGGAAGCCTAGCATTTCCCGGCGAGCCGCTCCTGCGAGTGGTCGCACCGATCATTGAAGGCCAGATCATGGAAACCTATCTGCTGGCCACGCTGAGTTATCAAACCATGATCGCGAGCAAAGCCGCACGTGTAGTCACCGCGGCACAGGGCCGCCAGGTCGTCGAATTTGGCGCCAGACGCGCACACGGCAGCCAGGCGAGCCTTCTCGCGGCTCGTGCTGCGGCCATCGGCGGATGTGAAGGTACATCTAATGTTCTCGCCGGTCAGCAATTCGGCATGAACACGTACGGGACTCAGGCGCATTCCTGGGTGATGGCCCACGAAAACGAAAGAGAAGCTTTCGCGCACTTCCTGGACGCTTTTCCGGGGCACTCCGTTCTTCTTCTAGATACGTACGATGTCCGAACCGCCTTGAAGACAATCCTCAAAATGGGACGCAAGCCCGCCGGTGTTCGATTGGATAGCGGTGACCTGGCGAAAGACAGCCGCTGGGTACGCCAGGAACTTGATCGTGGGGGATGGAAGGACGTCAAAATTTTTGCGTCCGGAGATTTGGATGAATATAGAATCAAAAGGTTGATAGCGCAAGGAGCGGAAATCGACGCTTTTGGCGTTGGCACTTCGCTGGCCACTCCAGGCGACGCCCCACATTTGAACTTGATCTACAAACTCGTGGAAGTGGAGCGCGCGGGAGAAGTTCACGAAGCCGCAAAATTGAGCGCAGCAAAAGTTACTTATCCCGGGCGAAAGCAGGTGTTGCGGTATTCAAATACCAAAGGACGGTACATCAGCGATAAAATCACATTGGACGGGGAGCCATCCAATGGCAGTGAACCCATGCTCATAGAAGTGATGCGAGGCGGTCAGCGGGTCGCTCCGGCAGAATCAATCAGTGTCTTGCGCGGGCGTTGTATAAACAGCCTGAGTCAGCTGCCCCGGCGATTTCTGCAAGTCAATCGAACCGCCGTGTACCCCGTTCGCTACAGCCAGCGGCTAACAACGATGCTGGAACAGGTGAGACGACGCGTCCACAAGGCTTCAGAGAAATAAATCTTGTCACCGTCGGGAATAGTTATCTCCATGCAGAAAAACAAAGTCGTGCTTTGGGGAGTAGACGTACAAGAGGATTTCATGCTGCCGGGTGGAAAGCTTTACGTTCCTGGTGCCGAAAAAGTCATTCCAAATATTAAGCGATTAGTAGATGAGGCGCGTGGAGGGCGTGTGTTGCTCGTTTCCAGCGCCTGTCGCCATCTGCCCGGCGATCCTGAATTCGAGATCTTTCCGCTGCATTGCGTTCGTGGAACTCCAGGCGAACGCATCATTCCCCAGGGACTAGCACAAAAGATACATTCTGTTCCGAATGACAAAAGTGCGAAGCTGCCCAGCTCAATTCTTGATAATCAGCAGCTTATTCTCGAGAAGCAAACTCTGGACGTTTTCAGTAATCCTCATACCGAAGAAATAATCGATCGACTGGGAAAGGATACTGAATATCTGGTCTTCGGCGTGGTTGTCGAACACTGCGTGTACCTGGCCGCAAAAGGCTTGATAGGCCGCGGTCACAAAGTCTCGATTGTCCGAGACGCCGTCGAAACCTTAAAAGGCGCTGAAGGGCAGCGTTCCCTAGATGAACTCAAATCCCTAGGAGCGAAGTTTATTTCTACCGACGAGGCGATTGCAGCCGTCGCTGGAAATTCTGCGCGTTAACTTACCAACTGCGAACCACAAAATGTCACGCGACCGATTGCAACATGCCTGGAAGCTTCTTCAAGAAGCCTATCAATCACAGATGCAGGGCAACTATGATCAGGCCATCGAACTGTATGCCGAATCCTTGAGTATTTTCCCAACCGCGGAAGCTCACACCTTTCTTGGGTGGACCTATCACTTTCAGGGAAAAGTTAACGAAGCCATTGCAGAGTGCAAACGTGCCATCGAAGTGGATCCCGAATTCGGCAATCCGTATAACGATATAGGCTCCTACTTGATCGAGCTAGGCCGCTTCGATGAAGCGATCCCCTGGCTGGAACGCGCGATTGCCGCGCCGCGTTATGACCCGCGCCATTACCCGTATTTCAACCTCGGCCGCGTCTATTACGCCAAAGGCATGATCACAAAAGCGCGCGAATGTTTCCAGGAAGCGCTGCGCATCGAACCGCAGTACGCCCTGGCGCGGCAGGCCATCGAAAATATCCGCCGCATCGTGAATTAGACTCCTAGCGATAAAATCCTTAGGAAGTTGCGTTAATCTCCCGGCTAGGTTTCACAATTCGATCATAAATCCAAAGGAGAAATGCCGTCAGGGCCCCTATGCCTGTCACAACCCACCAGATGCGCTGCGGCTGATGCATGACTTCCCCGAAATGGTGGATTAATTTTCCGCCAAGCCATCCGCCGATCAGCGATCCAATCCCGATCGGCAAGAACGCGAAGCCCATGTAGGTTCCCTGCTGGCCAGAAGGCGCCAGCCGTGAAATATATTCGTAGTAACGCGGAGACTGAGTGATCTCCCCCAAAGAGACCGCGACCAGCGTGAGGATCACCATTGGAACCGTAGGGCGAAAGATTAGGATGACCCATGCCAGAGCCGACATCAATGTCCCGATCGTAACGGCGCGGAATGCAGGGATCTTTTGTGTGAGGAAACTGGCCAGCAACTGCAAACAAATTACAGTCAACGGTCCGGTAACCAGCATTAGTTCCGTGTCAGTCTTTGGATTGATGTAATCGTGCACGTAAAGCGGAAGAATTATAAATTCCTGCCAGTAAACAATCCAGTAACCCGAGAAAATCATCAGGAAGATCATGAACCGCGGGTTCCTTAGTACGGTCCAGAAGTTTCGTGCGGCTTGCCCAAGTGTCGCCGTTTGGGTTTCATTCGATCGCTTTGGTTCCTTGAAGAATACCAGTACCGCAAAAAACATCAGAAAAACGCTGAGTGCGGCCGCTCGGAACACCGCCTCAACGCTCAGGTGCTGGTGCACCCACGACGCCACATAGGGACCCGCTGCGCCGCCGATATTCACCAACGTGTAGTAAATCGAATAGCCGATCGAGCGCACATTTTCCTGGGACGTGCGCGCTGTCGTGCCTACAACGCAAGGCTTCACGAGCGCGATTCCGATTGCTGGAAGCATCAGTACAATCGTTACCAAAACAACCAACGGTACCGCTGCTCGCACCGGACCGAGCCAGGGCGCAGCCAATGATCCCAGCAGAAAATATGAACCGCTCAAAATCAGATATGCAAGTGAAAGCGATCTTCGAAAGCCCAGACGGTCCGCCAGCGTCCCGCCAAACGCCGCGAGAAACCATACCAAGCCACCGAAGAGCCCTGTCAGACTGCTCGCCTGAGACACGGGGAAATTCAGGGTTTCATGAAGGTAGCGTGCGAGAGATGCAAAAGCCGCATAGTATGACAATCTCTCAAAAAGCTCGCTAACGTTTGCAATCCAGAATGCCGGTTCGAATCCCGATCGTATTTCACGAATGCGTTGTGTGAAGCTCAACTTTCCTCCGAAGCCGTGCATTCAACTGCGGCGCATTCCGCAACGCTGGCCGGCCGCGATTGTAACGGAACGACCGCCCATCCGCTCTCGATTTTTGCCTCACATGATATGTTAAGATTCATTGTTTGGTCTGAAGCGGTTTACGCAAACGATGCCCACCGCAACAATGAAAGCCTTGCGCAAGATGCGCCCCGAGCGAGGCGCACAGCTCGAATCAGTTCCCATTCCTACTCCCGGCCCGACAGAAGTACTTGTCCGCGTGAACGCAGCCTCTATTTGTGGCACTGACCTCCACATCTATGGCTGGGACCGTTGGTCTGCCTCGCGTATTCATCCGCCCATGACGTTCGGTCATGAATTCTGTGGCACGGTGGAAAAAGCCGGCTCCGAAGTAACCTCCGTTCATCCCGGCGATTTTGTCAGTGCGGAAATGCACATCAATTGCGGACATTGCCGCCCTTGCCGCATGGGCCAGCCGCATGTCTGCCAGAATGTGAAGATCATCGGGATCGACGCAGACGGCTGCTTCGCGGAATTCGTGATAATCCCCATACGCAATGTCTGGAAAGTCGATCCCGCGATTCCAAAGCACTATGCCGCAATACTTGATCCGCTTGGTAACGCTGTCCACACCGTTCTTGCCGGAGAAATCGCGGCTCTCAATGTGCTCGTCACCGGCGCCGGACCTATCGGTCTGATGGCCATTGCTGTGGCGCGGGCTTGTGGCAGCGCCATGATTTTTGCCACCGAGGTGAACGCGCACCGTCGCGAACTCGCCAAGAAAATGGGCGCAGACGAAGCACTCGACCCCAGCCAAGGCGACGTGGTTGCGCGCGTTCTCGAAGCGACGGACGGAGCCGGTGTTGATGTCCTGCTCGAGATGAGCGGCAACCCAACCGCAATTCATCAAGGCTTTCAAATGCTCAGACCCGGCGGGCGTGCCTCACTTTTGGGAATTCCGAAAGACCCCGTCACATTCGATCTCGTAAACGACGTCATCTTCAAAGGCGCAACCGTCCAAGGAATTTATGGCCGCAAAATGTTCGAAACCTGGGTGCAAATGACGGAACTCCTGAAGCATGGAAGACTAAATCTCGAGCCTCTCTTTAGCGAGCAATTGCCACTCGAAAAGTTCGCCGATGCGTTTTCACTGCTGGAATCCGGTCAAGCTGGAAAAATTCTCTTCTACCCCAACGGTTCGCCGAAGTAGCCAGCCATCCTGGTCGAACGGTTAGTCCCAGCGCATTTTTTTCCAATGAAATTTTCGCCCGAGCCAATCTGTAAATTTGCGCTTACAATAAGTTCTCGTCATAACTATCATTTATTATCGGAGAACTCATGAGCACCACGACCGCGCGTCCTCAACTTCAGTATTTGCATGACGCCCTTGAAGACCTGAAAGCCAAACACCTCTATTTCCACCTCAAAATTCTGAGAGGGGAACAAAAGCCGGTCGCAAACTTCGACGGCAGGGAAGTAATCAATCTCAGCTCGAATAACTACCTGGGATTGACTACCCATCCCAAGTTAAAGCGCGCAGCGATTGAGGCTGTCCGAGAATTTGGTCTGGGTTCCGGAGCGGTTCGCACCATTGCCGGAACCATGGAAATGCACATGCGCCTGGAAGAACAGATTGCGCACTTTAAACAAGTGGAAGCCTGCGTTGTTTTCCAATCCGGATTCGCAGCAAACGCCGGAACAGTCTCGGCCATACTCGGCAAACAAGACCTGATCATCTCAGACGAACTGAACCACGCCTCCATTATCGATGGAGCCCGCCTGTCAAAAGCCACCATAAAAGTCTTCAAGCACAAAGACACCAGCGATTGTGAACGCATCCTGAAAGAAACGGAGAATTGGAATGGCAAGAAGTTGCTAATCACGGATGGCGTTTTTTCCATGGATGGAGACATCGCCAACTTGCCCGCTCTTTGCGATCTTGCCGAAAAATACAACTGCATCATGATGGTTGACGACGCGCACTCCTCCGGCGTCCTCGGCAATCGCGGACGCGGAACGGTCGATCATCTGGGATGCCACGGGCGCGTCGATATTCAGGTGGGCACTCTAAGCAAAGCCATCGGTTCCATCGGGGGATACGTTTGCGGCTCGCGCGATTTGATCGACTTCCTATATCAACGCGCCAGGCCGTTTCTTTTTTCCACTTCGCATCCGCCCTCAGTTACCGCCACATGCCAGGCTGCATTCACGTTGCTGGATTCAGAGGTAGGCGAGCGCCTGACTAAAAAACTCTGGTCCAATACAAAAGTTTTCAAACGTGGCCTGAAAAAACTGGGATTCAACACCGGCGCCAGCGAAACTCCCATCACTCCCATCATGGTTGGCGATGCGGAAAAAGCTTTCCAGTTTTCGCGGGAACTTTTTGCTGAGGGTGTTTTCTGCGTTGCGCTTGGCTTTCCAACCGTGCCCTTGGGAAAAGCGCGCTTACGCACGATCGTCACCGCCACGCACAAGCGAAGCGATCTGGAACGCGCGTTGGAAACCATCGAACGTGTCGGCAAAAAACTCGCAATCAATTAAATTTCAGAGTATGACACGCGTGATTTGACCGGCCCGTACACGCGTCCAATTAAATAGCCGGCGTTACCTGTGGACGAATATATCGATAAAGTGCCAGCATCATAGCTCCCAATCCCCAGGCCACTACCACAAACGAAATCCAATGGCCCAGGTAGGGCAGCATCCCGACAGCCCTTAGAAGCAAAAGACCTAGAGCCAACCTTCCGAGACCAGCTCCCACTCCGGCACCGCTGCCCAGGATTTTTTCTCCTAGCCAGGACCCCACAAAAACCTGCGCAGAATAGATGGAGATAACGTAAAGAAACAAAGTTGAGATACCTACTCCCAACCCAACAATCGTAATACAAATTATGATCGCGGCGATCGGTGTGGCGAACAAGAAGAGCAAACCAAACCCGATTGCTTGCGCGGTTTTGCCGCAGGCGTGCTCCGCATCGAAGAAAAATCCGGGCGCGAGCAAGAGCACAACAAGTCCGAAGACAAAGCTCGCTCCCCACAGCAGGATTTGATGCCAGTAGAACCTCAATGAAGAATAGTCCCTTTCAGGTCCGCGCTTCTTCCGGATGAATTCAATGGGACTCCCTAACTTCGCGCCGGAAGAAATCGTTGCTTCGCGGTCTCCTTCAAATTTCGTGTGGCCCTTGATATCGGCGGCAGAGCCAATCGAAAGAGTTCCCGCTCGAAACACCGCGTTATGATCCAGCGATCCGTTGACGTCAAAATTCCCACCGGCCGCCAATACATCACCTGTTACGTGGCCATTCAATTCAGCATCGCCGATTCCCGCAGTCAACGTACCACCGACATCGGATTTCTCCGCCAAGTCCAGTTCGCCCGCCCACACCATTACGTTCTTTTCGACACTGCCATTCAGCCTTAACGTTTGCGCGGAAGCGCGCACGTTTCCATCGACGCGGCCGTTAATAGCAAGGTCTTGAGAGAAACCGAGTATGTCGCCGGTTATATGTCCGTTCACCGTTACACTGCGCGAGAAAACGATTAAATCGCCGTCAACGTTTCCATTAATCTGCGTGCGATCGGCGAAAACAAACAGGTCGGTTTTTACTTCCTCACCGGCCGGCAGCGTGTAATTGGGGTCGCCTCGTCTTGTCTCAGCCGCGGACGCGACGGGGGGTATCGCCAGTGCGAAAATCATTGCTCCCAATACCACCGCGATGGTCGTCAGACCTCGCCAACGCCGGCGCAGCAGCCACATTACAACCAGACCCAGAGTCGCCACTGCCAGAAATTCCATTAGGCTTCGCATCGCGTCCCATCCTTTCCAGAATGCACCGCTAAAAAAAAGCATGGTGAATATATTCCCCTGCGTAAAGCCAGCTTGGGCTGCCTGTGCCCGCCAGGGCTCAACAAGACCGCTCCAAAGCGTGTAAGCCCCCCCCGCACTCAGGCCTAGCGCAGAAATCCATCCCCACGGGGCTGCATTCCGTTCTCTTCCTTCTGTGAGGCGTGCCGGAACCATTTCGTCTTCTGCCGTCAGCGATTCGCGCAGCCAAATGCCTTCGGTTTGCAGAGCATGCAGCAGTTCGCGGCAGTCGGCACAGGAAGCGGCGTGGGCGGCTATCTCACGCGCGTGGTCGGCATCAAGCTGCGATTCCAGGTAAAGCAGCGCGGTCATCTCATCGAAATGGGTCATCTCTTTGCTCCTCCGGCACCGAGGACCAGCGAAGTGTTAGTACCTGCCAGCACATCGCGCAGTTGATGGCGTGCGCGCAAAAGTAAAACACCAACAAACGCGCGGCGCACTCCTAGCGTGTCGGCAATCTCGTCATAACTCATTTCCGCGAAGTAGCGTAAAACCAGCGCCATCCGGGCGCGGTCCGGCAATTTCTGCAGTCCGTTCCGCACTTCTTTGCTGCCGTGCTCTGCTTGAAGACGCTCTAGCTGGCTTGGATCTGGGTGTTCTAGCGGCAACGTCTCCAAGTCGCCGGTCTCCAGATCCTGGCGGATGCGGCGCCGCCGCAGCATATCCCAACAGTGATTGCTCGCGACCTTATAAAGCCACGCGGTAAACGGCCGCGTCGAATCGTAGGTCCCGAGTTTCTGTCGTACCTTCATAAATACTTCCGTCGTGGCATCCTCGGCATCTTCCCGCGTAGGAAGCGCCCGCCGACAAAAGCGAAAGATGGCCGGCGCGTACAACCTGTAGAGCTCGCCCCAGGCGTCTGCATCGCCCGCCCGGACTTGGGTAAGCACTTCCGCGATTTCGGCGGCGCTCATCTCTCCGGTAGTCTTTCGTCGCTCCATATATCAATACGCAGAGACCCTTCAGAATATTTCACTTAGGTCACAAACAGCCGCGCTTCTTGAGCGGCCACAATTCGATCAGCCTAGCAAATACCTTCAGAACTTCGGAGATTTTCCGCAAAATAAAGACGGCCCGGACTCCCTTTTGTGGAATCCGAGCCGCTAAGGTCGGGTTGGTTCGTGTCTCTTAGCCTAGAACAATAGCTTTACAGCGAACTGAATGCTCCGAGGCCCACCGCCGCCAAGTATGGGGTTTCCTAAGCCGACGTCTGATGTTTCCGTGAGTTGGTAGAATCCGAGGCTTCGACCGAGCGGGAGAACGTTACCATTCATCCCCGAAGCGTTACTAATCCCATTCGGAGCAGCGTCAGCAAAGAAGGCAGGCAGCAGAGGGCTCGCAAAGTTGGGATGGTTTGCGATGTTGTAGAAATCGGCACGGAACTGGAGTTTCAAACGTTCATTGATAGATGTCATTTTACTGATAGCGAAGTCCAGGTTCCGGTAGTTCGGGCCAAGCAACGAATTGCGACCCTCGCTCCCGAAATGACGAGTTCCGGGAACGCAATCCGAGCTATCAGTGCCTCCGACGAGCGTACATGGCACCGAGAAAGACGCCAAATTCAGAAACTCAGCCGGATTGCTGTAATTGTATTGGATCGGTGCCACTACATCTGGCCGTCCAAATCCTTCGCCGCTTCCATCGTAATCGCCTTCAAAATCATAGTTCAAGCTGAACGGATGGCCGCTCATCACGGTCAGGATCCCGCTGAACGACCAGCCTTCTCCAAATTTCTTCAACCTGTCTATTTTCGGAAAGTCGTACACCGACGACATCACGAATCTATTTCGCACGTCGAAGTTTGATGGGCCTTTATTGCTTTCCGGATCCGTACTGTCGTTCGGCTGCGAAGCATTTGGAACATAGTCTTGGCCATCACTCGCCGTATCAATCGAATGCGACCAGGTGTAGGAAATTTGATTGTTGAACCGGTGCCAGTTGCGCTGTGTGAGCGAAACTTGAAGTGAGTTGTAGTTCGAATTAGCGCCCGTCTCAATCTCGTTGACAAAAAACGGCGGATTGGGAGCTAGAGGACTCAGCGGCGTGGTAAATCCGACGATTGGAGCACCCGGACATTGAGGCGTCCCGCGCGAGATCGTAGCTGTGAATCCGCAGAATTCGTCGATCGTGGTGATCTCCGCATGCGTCGGCTGATTGATGTCGCGGAAATAGAAAAGTTTCCTTCCCACCGATCCGACATACCCCACTTGCAGGACTGTATTTGGGAGTAGCTGTTGCTGAATATTGAGATTGTAATTGTAAACGTACGGAGTGCGGAGGTTGCGCGACACCGTAAACGCATCCGTGCTGCTGGCAGTTCCCGGCGTGACCGACGCCGGATCAAACACAGGCACTCCCGGCTGGATAATCGTATCGCCCAACAACGGATTCAGAGGATTGGTAACAACGGGCAGTGCCGGGTTCAGATTGTAAGTTATGAAAACAGGATTCGGCCCGATGGGGTTGTACGCCGGCCCCGTGTTGTCCGTGTTATAGGCGAGTTGTCCGGTGAAGAAATCCTGAGAGTACCCATCATAAAAAACTCCCACGCCCGCTCGGACAATCGTTTTCCCTTTTCCGAAGGGGTCATAAGCTGCGCTCAGTCGAGGAGCGAAATTGTTAAAGTCCTTGGGATAAAGTTGGCTCGGCCGCACTAGCCCAACGCTCGGGTTGTAAACACTAAACTGATCGCCGTCCGTGCCAATCACTCCGTCGTAATCCCACCGCAGCCCCACATTCACCGTGAGCCGGCTTGAAACGTGAAACCCGTCTTGAACGTAAAATCCCCATGAATTTTGATGAGCATTTCTGGAAGTATTTCCAAAGTTCTCTGTTGAATCATCGGTGAGACCACCAGCCAAAAAGTCCGTGAGTCCATTGAACTCAAGTTCGCTCCGCGCAACAAGGTCATTAAATGAATTCACCGTCGTCCGACGGAATTCGCCGCCAAACTTGATGTCGTGACGACCAATTTTCCACGAAAAATTGTCAAAAAACTGCCAATTCGAATCCACGCGATTTCGTGGATTCGAAAACGCGGAAGAGCCCAGCGACGCTAGCGATGGCGCACTAAACGTCTGCGGCGGCACAAGAGTTGTATCAGTCAGACTGCCCCCGACCTTGATTGTCGGCAGACCGTAATCGCGCGGATTGGCTGTATTCGGACCCAGTAGATCCAGTGTATTGAGTCCCAATGAATTGTTAGGATCTCCAAAAATGTCCGCATCTTCCGGAAAGAACCCATTGCGATATCGATTCCATCCGAATCGCGCTTCGTTAACTTTTTCAGGCGACACAGTGCGGACCCAGCTGATTGAAACCAACTGCGTGCGAATCGGAGCGTTGGTATTCGTATTGGGCAGATTATTTCCGCCTCCTACTCCCAACGGAAAGCTCTGGTGGCTATTTCCAAAGAAGTAGCGTCCGGAAATCTGATTATTCGGATTTAAATTCTGATCGAGCTTGATTAGGCCGCTATCCAGATTGTTGGTCGCTGGTGCGCCAGAGAACGTGGTTGTCGGCCACACGTTGTGCCCGCCGGAGCAGTGGCCATTGCTATTGCACAAATTGTAGAGGTTAAGAATCACGGGATTGACAACAGCCGCGTTACCTTGCACGCAAGCGATGACCGTGCTCGTGCAAAGCGCCGGATCACCACCAAGTGTCTTGATTGCTTGGGCGTAATCGTTTGGGTTATCCAACACTCCGTCATTCAACGTTGGCACGGTGTTAACGGAGGTAATGGCCAATCCTTCCCGCTGCCCTTCGTACGAAGCGTAAAAAAATGTTTTGTCTTTTACGATCGGTCCGCCGACCGATCCCCCAAACTGGTTATTGCGAAAAGCATCTTTGGGCTGGCCGTCAAAGTTAAAATAATTTCTCGCGTTCAATACGGCATTTCGAAAATCTTCAAACACGCTCCCATGTAGCTGATTCGTTCCACTCTTGGTAACAATGCTCACCACCGCGCCCGAATTTCTTCCATACTCCGCCTCAAAATTCGTCAGTACATTCAGTTCCTGTATCGAGTCCTCCGGAAGAATCGTTCCCGGAACGCCGAATACTCCACCCTGATTGATCGCCGGCAGGTTCCGGTAACCGTCATTCATATCCGTGCCGTCGAGCAAGTAGTTGTTCGACCGCCCCCGGCTCCCGTCCGCGCTGAACAGCCCGTAAGACCCCGGCGAGTCCCCGCCGCCATTCGGCTCGCCCGCCGTGCCCGGCACCATAATCAACAGCTTGGTGTAATCGCGGCCATTGATCGGAAGCTCTTCCACCTGATTATTCTCAAAGGTGCCACCGAGAGTGTCACTCGATGTTTCCACTGTTGGCAGCGTCTCGCCTGAAACCGTCATGGACTGCGACGTCGCTCCCGGCTTCAGCGTAGCGTCCACGCGCCGCTCCCCAGCCACCGTCACCGTTACACCCGTGGTGGTAACTTTCTGAAATCCCTTCATTGAGAAGCTGACGTCGTAAGTCCCCACGGGAAGCTCGGGCATCAGGTACCCGCCATCCGTGGTGGTTTCGGTAATGCGGTCCGTGCCGGTATCTACGTTATGCACCGTCACTGTAGCGCTCACTAACACCGCTCCGGTGCTGTCCGTCACCGTGCCCAGAATCGTCCCGCGAAACGTTTGGGCCTGGCTCGTCATCGCGCCCAAAGACATCGTGACGAGACTTGCGCACATGAGCGCGAAATAAAGACTCCGCCTGCGGAATGATGTCATGGCACTCCCCCGGAATTTTCGATTCAAACGGACTATATTCGTGCAGAAGACTGACCGAACGAGTATCCCCCGCCATCCAGTCACGCGCGTGCAAAAAAGTATGCAATACCTATAAGCCTCAACGGCTTAGGAGTCAAGGTGCATTCTCAGATTCGTTCAATCCGCAGCCGCTCCGGCGGCCCTTAAATGCAGAAATTTGCCAGTTTGATATACTGGGAGTTCGCTCTTCACCGCGCGAACCACCTGGTTAAATGCCTTCCAAAGAAACAAAACGGCTGTTCCTTGTCGACGCCATGGGCTACATCTTCCGCGCCTATTTTGCCCCCATGGAGCGCCTGCAAAGCGGTGGCGTCCCCACAAAAGTCCCCTATCTTTTTGCTACCATGATGCGCCGCCTGCTCAACAATAAAGAGCGTCGGCCCGATTACCTCGCCGTAGTTTATGACCACAGCGCCCCCACCTTCCGCGACAAAATTTTCGCCGCTTACAAAGCGCAGCGCCCACCTATGCCCGATGAGCTCTCCATACAGATGCCCTTTGTTCGCCGCTATTGCGAAGCGATGCGTCTCCCCATTCTCGAATATCCCGGCTACGAAGCTGATGACGTGATCGGCTCCCTCGCGCGCCAAGCGCGCCAGGAAAATCTGGAAGTTTTCATCGTCACCAGCGACAAAGACCTGATGCAGCTCGTCGGCGGCCCGGTCCGTCTTCTGAACCCGACAAAAGGCGACCTCATCGTCGATGAAAAGATGGTCGAAGAACTAATGGGCGTCCCTCCTCACAAAGTTCCTGACGTCATGGCCTTGATGGGTGATTCCATTGACAACATTCCCGGCGCGCGCGATCCAAACGATAAGCCCGCTCCCGGTGAACGCCGCAAAGCCGGCATCGGCGAAGTGGGCGCGCGTCAATTGATCCAGCAATTTGGCAGCGCGGAAGAAGTTTTGAAACGGGCAAGCGAAGTAAAACGCTCGAGCTATCGTGAAGCGCTCGAAAAATGCGGCGAATTTGTAAAACTCAGCAAACAACTTTCCACCATTCCCACCGACGCGCCCGTCCCGCTGGACCTCGAAGCGCTAAGGATTCAGCAGCCCCACCTTTCCACCCTCCGCGATCTCTACGCTGAGCTCGGCTTCACTTCTTTGCTTCGCGAGCTGGCTCCCATCTTGGACGAACAGAAAAGCGACTACTCGACGCTCGGTTCCCCCGACGAATTGCGGAAATTCCTGAATGACTCGCCTCGCGACTCTGAAATAGCTGCTTGGCTGGTGCTCGACGCCGAAGAGCCGGACGACGAAGGTTACGGCACACACGTACGCAGTCTGGAAGTTTCCTCGACCTCGGGAACCGCTCACATACTCGCTAACGACGCCGAGAATAAAGATCTGGCGGCGTGGAAAGATTGGCTCGTCGATCCCAAGCGCCCGAAAATAGTGCATGACCCGAAATTGTTTAACCTTCTCGCTATGCCTGACGCTTCAGATCATCGCGACGGGGTGTCGGGAATTCGTCACGCCACAATGCTTTATTCGTACCTCGTGCGTCCCACTACCGCGAATCATGAATTCGCCGAAGTCATTCTCCGCCACCTGAATCGAACGCTGTCAGGCGCTCCGGGTGAGCGTGCCGATTTCCTAATTCGTCTGGCGCCGATCCTCCGTGCAGAGGTGGAAAAACTGGGCCTCCTTGAAGTTTACGAGAAAATCGATCTACCGCTCGCTCCGGTACTGGCCCGCATGGAAGCCGCCGGGGTCCGCGTTGACAAAAAAGAATTGGGCATCATTTCGAAAAAAGCTGAAGACGAAATCACCCGGCTGGAAAAGAGTATTTACGACCTTGCCGGTTTCGAATTCACCATCAACTCTCCCCAGCAGCTTGCAGAAGTCCTCTTCGACAAATTGAATCTGCAGCCTCCACGTAAAAGCAGAGTCAAAACGCGTTCCACCGCCGCCGAAGTGTTGAACGAGCTTGCCCTGGTTCACGAATTGCCGAAGAAAATTCTGGAATATCGCGAACTGGCGAAACTCAAATCAACTTACTCGGATAGTTTGCCGCGCTTGATCCATCCAGTCTCCGGACGCCTGCACACTCGCTTCTGCCAAACCGGAACAGCCACCGGTCGCCTAAGCTCGTCCAATCCGAATTTGCAAAATATTCCCATACGCACCGAATTAGGACGCGAAATCCGAGCCGCCTTCCTTGCCGCTCCGGGCTGCAAACTTCTTTCCGCGGATTATTCGCAAATCGAGCTGCGCATCCTCGCGCATCTCTCAGAGGATCCGGTGCTAGTCGAAGCTTTCCGTCGCGGCGAGGACATTCACTCGCGGACAGCTCAGGAAGTTTTCGGCGTGGCGCCTTTCGCCCAGACGCACGATCATCGGCGCGTGGCAAAGGTCATCAACTTCGGGGTAATTTACGGTCTCTCAGCCTTCGGCCTCGCCCAGAATCTAAGCATCGATACGCGCGAGGCTGCAAAATTCATCGCCGCCTATTTTGAACGCTACAGCGGCGTCAAGAAATTTCTGGACCGCCAGATTGCGGAGACCAGGAAATCAGGCTTTACGAAAACGCTCTTCGGCCGTATCCGCCCAATTTCCGAAATTAATTCCCCGCAGCCCAATATGCGAAATTTTGCCGAGCGCACCGCCATGAACACCCCCATGCAAGGAGCGGCCGCAGATCTGATCAAACTCGCCATGATCGAAATGGACCGGCGTCTTCAGAAGGATTTCAAATCGAAGATGATCCTCCAGGTTCACGACGAATTGCTTTTCGAAGGCCCTGACGACGAAATTCCGCGGCTTACTAAAGTGGTCAAGCAGGTGATGGAAAATGTGTACACGCTCCGCGTCCCCTTGCTCGTCGATACCAAAATAGGTTGCAACTGGCGTGACATGAAGTAATCATAATCCTTCGCGAAAAATATTTCCGATGCGTAAGTTTTCAACTTTCATTACGACTAGATACCGATTTAAGGAGAGGAAGCGATGGACCATCAGCAAGGTTTTCTGAATCTCGTCAGGGACGCGAAGAAAAGAATCAAAGAAGAAGACTACCGTGAAGTAAAAAAGAAAATAGATTCCGGCCACCCCTTAATCCTGGTGGACACTCGCGAAGAAAGCGAATGGTCGCGCGGGCATATCCCCGGAGCCGTTCATCTGGGCAAAGGAATCATTGAACGTGACATCGAAAAGACCATCCCCGACAAAGATGCCGAAATCGTTCTCTACTGCGGAGGCGGGTATCGCTCTGCGCTCGCTGCTGACAATCTTCAGAAAATGGGTTACCGCAACGTCATTTCGATGGATGGTGGTTGGCGCGGCTGGACTGAATCGGGATACCCGGTTATCAAAGATTAATTCCCAGCAACTTTCAAACCCATACGGTCCGCGTCGAAACGGCTGAAAATTCTTCTACTGATCTAGAATGGCTAGGGCGGGTGAATTTGAACCACCACCGTCTGCGTTAACAGTCCGAAGAGAGCAGTGGGGTAAGGTCTTGGATTGACCCCGACGAAGCGAAGATTTCTACGGGGTTGAAAAGCGAAAATAAAACTGGATGAGCGAGGTATAGGCCGAGGGAAGGAAGCCGGCCCAGCCCTCAATCCCCGAAGGGATCCTCGGCTTTCCTTCCCTCTGACAACGGCTACATTCGCACGCCATGAACCAAAGCTATCTATTTGAAAACAATGACCTTTAATATCAGAAGACCGGTAAAAAATCCTAGGAACCCGTAAATTTTCCGACGTGCCTACGACGAAATCCCGCCGTACGTCTTTCGTCTCATCTTGACCACTATGAGGTCACCTTGCTATGTTGAGAGATTACCCTGTGGGCGTTAGACCCCCATGTGTGGTGCGCGCCGTATCACAGCGCGGTTTAGAGTCTCAAAATGAGCCTGAAGAAAATCGTTATCCGCGGCGCTCGACAGCACAATCTGAAGAATATTCATCTGGAAATCCCTCGCAATACCCTAACAGTGGTTACCGGGCTTTCAGGTTCGGGTAAATCCTCGCTCGCATTTGACACTCTTTACGCCGAAGGCCAGCGGCGCTATGTCGAATCCTTGTCCTCTTACGCGCGACAATTTCTTGACCAAATGGAAAGGCCCGATGTGGACTCGATCGAAGGCCTTTCGCCTTCCATTGCCATCGAACAGAAAACTACCACGCGCTCTCCGCGTTCGACGGTAGGGACCATTACAGAAATATACGATTACCTTCGCGTTGTTTACTCCGCGATCGGTACGCCGCACTGTCCGAATTGCAGCAAGCCGATAACTCGTCAATCCACCGAGCAAATCGTGCAATCCGTGTCCGCCCTTAAACCGGAAGAACGCATCATGGTGCTCGCGCCGGTCGTCCGCGGTCGCAAGGGCGAATACAAAAAAGAACTCGAAAAATATGCCAAGGAAGGCTACCTGCGCGCGCGAGTCGACGGGGAATTGGTAAATCTGGATGAGCCGATTCCTTTGGACCGCAGAAAAAATCACACAATCGAAATTGTCGTGGACCGTTTGCTCCTGAAAAACGGCATCGCACAGCGCCTCGAGCAATCGGTTGAAACCGCCTTGAAACTTACCGGCGGCTTGGTGACTATCGCGGTCGTTGGCGGCGAAGAGCGCGTTTATTCCGAAAAACTTGCGTGTCCCGATTGCGGCATTTCCGTGCCGCAATTAGAGCCGCGATCCTTTAGTTTTAATTCTCCCTACGGTGCATGCGCTGAATGTCACGGTCTCGGCTCGAAGTTTGACTTCGATCCCGCAAAAGTAATCGTGGATTGGAGCAAGCCGCTTTTCGAAGGCGGACTCGGCCCTGGCTCAGGTTCCTCATTCCTGCAACGGACAATGGCCATCGCCGCAGCCGCGCATGGATTCGATCTCGATACACCGTTCGAGAAATTCCCCAGAAAAATACAAAATCTGATTTTACACGGTAACCCTGCCAATGGCGGTTCCAGCAAGGGTCTCAACTTTCAAGGTGTTCTCAGGCATCTTGAGACCAGTCTGGAAGAATCGAAGTCAGACACTTATCGCGAATGGATCGCTCAATATATGTCGGCCGTCCCTTGCACCGCATGCAATGAACGCCGTTTGCGCCCGGAAAGCCTCGCTGTGAAAATTGCGGGACTGTCCATCGCGGATTTCACATCGCTGCCGCTGACACAAGCGCGTGCCGCAGTGGATAAGATCCGCGGCAGCCTGACTCTGCGTCAGAGAAAAATCGCAGCACGTCCTCTCAGTGAAATCGCCGAGCGACTCGAATTCCTCCTCAACGTCGGCCTCGGCTACCTCACCCTGGACCGTTCGGCTGCCACTCTTTCCGGCGGCGAAGCGCAACGCATTCGTCTGGCTACGCAAATCGGCTCGCGATTGCGTGGAGTTCTTTATGTGCTGGACGAACCGTCAATCGGTTTGCACGCGCGTGACAACGGCCGCCTGCTAGCGACTCTCGAAACCTTGCGCGATCTTGGCAACACCGTCCTCATTGTTGAACATGACGAGGAAACCATTCGACGCGCCGATTACGTTGTGGACCTGGGCCCCGGAGCAGGAAAAGCTGGCGGGCACCTGGTTGCCGCCGGCTCCCCAAGCGAAGTCGCCTCAAATCCTGATTCCCTCACCGGCCAATATCTGTCAGGAAAAATCACGATCCCCATCCCCGAAACTCGCCGCAGTCCAAACGGAAAATCTCTCACCGTCCTAGGGGCTCACGGCCATAATTTGAAAAATATCGATGTCACTTTCCCGCTGGGATTGCTCACAGTTGTTACCGGAATTTCCGGATCGGGGAAATCCACGCTGGTGAACGACATCCTCTACCGCGCCCTGGCCGCCAAACTTTATCGCTCCATGGAAAAGCCGGGAGCGCATGTCGCTATCGAAGGAATCGGGCACATCGACAAAGTAGTCCAAATCGACCAGGCCCCTATCGGCCGCACGCCGCGCTCAAATCCCGCCACTTACACAGGAGTTTTCTCACCCATCCGCGATCTTTTCGCCATGCTGCCCGAATCGCGCGAGCGCGGCTACCGCCCGGGCCGTTTCAGTTTCAACGTGAAAGGCGGCCGCTGCGAAGCCTGCCAGGGAGACGGCCAGCGCCGCATCGAAATGAATTTTCTTCCCGACGTTTACGTCACCTGCGAGGTCTGCCGCGGCAAGCGTTACAACGCCGAGACTCTCGCCGTCCGTTACAAAGGCTATTCCATTTCCGATTTGCTGGATATGCCGATTGAAGACGCACTCAAAGTAATGGAAAACATTCCCGCAATTCAGCAAAAACTTCAGACGCTCGTCGATGTTGGTCTAGGTTACGTTCAACTCGGACAATCTTCCACCTCCCTTTCCGGCGGCGAAGCCCAGCGCACCAAACTTTCCAAGGAACTTTCCAAGCGCCAAACAGGCCGCACCTTCTACATTCTCGATGAACCCACCACCGGCCTTCATTTCGACGACGTAAAAAAACTGATGGGCGTACTAAATCGCCTGGTAACGTTAGGCAACACTGTCCTTATCATCGAACATCACCTGGACGTCATCAAACAAGCCGACTGGATCATCGATCTCGGCCCGGAAGGTGGCGAAGAAGGCGGACGTATCGTCGCCCAAGGAGCGCCCGAGCAAGTTGCTCGAGTAAAAAAGTCCTACACCGGCCAAATCCTTGCCCGTGCATTGAACGGCAGCAACGGTTCCCAAACGATTCACGCGAATGGAAAGATCGCAAGCTAAATCAGAATCCATGAATAATCCTGACTATACGCGAGCTAAAGCGAGCTGCAACTTTCGATGAATCACAACGAAGACAATTTATCCCCCTCAGATCCCGCGCCATCGCTTGATTCTTCCGAACACCTCGATTCGGCGCCCTCTTCATCGCTCGCCGACCCTATCTCTCCGGATACCACTCATTCGATCGCTGCTTTTGGCGCCGCGGAAAATCCTTCCACTTCGAATTACGTCACCGAAGATATCCGCGTGCCCTGGGGTTGGACCGACTTAGTTTTATTCGTGGTGCTTGCCGTTGCCGGCCTTATTTTAATTAGTCTGTTCGCAGGTCTGGCGCTCGCAATGTCCGGCGCGAATTTCCGCCGCATTCAAAACAACCCCCATGACATCAATTTGTTGAGCATCGTCATTCAGGTGCTCGTAGATTTGGGTTTGCTGGCATATCTCGTGGCCCAGATGCGCCTGCGCTTTCGCTCTCCTTTCTGGCACACCATTGGCTGGCGCAAACCTGATACCGGCCGGATTCCCCCGCTTGCTTTCTATTGCGGCCTGATTCTCAGCGGCTTTTTTCTCTCAATTATCGTTTCGCTGGGCTCTTCCCTATTCCCACCCCGGAAGAACCTTCCCATCGAAACTCTTTTCCAAGATCGTTATGCCACTGTCTTGTTCATGTCTGTTGCCGTATTGCTGGCGCCTTTAGTGGAAGAAACAATCTTTCGCGGTTACATCTATCCCGTCGTGGCCCGCTCCTTCGGAAAAGTCGGGGGAATCCTTGCCACTGGAACCCTTTTCGGTTTGCTGCACGCCTCGCAATTGTGGGGCGGATGGAGCCAAATCGCTTTGCTCGTGTTTGTCGGCGTTGTGCTCACTTTTGCTCGCGCGGTATCGCGAACGGTAGTCACTAGTTTCGTAATCCATACAAGCTATAATTCTGTTCAGGTTATCGGTCTGCTCGTGGCAACGCACGGTCTGCGGCATCTTCCCGGCGCGTTTTAATCGGCAGCGGACGCCGTAGCGGCAAGCATACGTTTTGAAATAATTTCTTGGAGAAAACAATTGCACACGGTTGAGCCCATCCGCTGGACCGCAGAAGGCGTCGTTCTACTCGACCAGCGCAGACTGCCCAGCGAAGTAGTCCACCACACCTACACCGACTACCGCGATCTCGCTAAAGCCATTAAAGATATGGTCATTCGTGGAGCTCCCGCCATCGGCGTGGCCGCGGCAATGGGTATTGCCCTCGCCGTGCAAAGATCCAAGGCCAAATCTCTCGATGAACTCCGCGCGGAATTTCCCATCATCTGTGACACTTTCGCGCGAACGCGCCCCACCGCCGTCGATTTATTCTGGGCCATCGAACGCTTTAAACTGCGCTTCCAGGAACTAGCGCTTCAAGCCTCGAAAGGCGGCTCCGCCGCCTTGGACCCGATCCGTGTAGCCCTCGTGGACGAAGCTTTGAAAGTCCACGAAGAGCGTCGCGAAGGTGACAAAAATATCGGACGCTTCGGCGCCGAACTCCTCCCTAAGACCGGCCGCGTGATGACCCAATGCAATGCCGGCGCCCTCGCCACCGCTGGAATTGGCACTGCCCTTGGAGTTATCCGCATGGCCATCGAAGGCGGCTACCGCATTGAAGTGATCGTACCCGAAACCCGCCCATACCTGCAGGGCTCGCGTCTCACCGCTTGGGAACTTCATCAGGATCGCATCCCGCTCACTTTGATTACCGACAACATGGTCGGACATTTCTTGAAGACCGGCGGCGTCGGAGCTGTCGTCGTGGGGGCGGACCGCATCGCGCGCAATGGCGATACCGCCAACAAAATCGGCACCTACGGAATCGCCGTAATCGCCCGCGAAAACGACGTCCCCTTTTACGTGGCTGCTCCAATTTCCACCATTGATTATTCCATCGCGTCCGGCGAGCAAATTCCTATCGAAGAACGCACTCAGGAAGAAGTTACGCATTTGGCCGGCGTGCGCATCGCCGCCGACGTCCGCGCAGCTCACCCTGCCTTCGACGTCACACCCGCGCGCTACATTTCTGCCATCATCACCGAACACGGCGTAGCCCGTGCGCCTTTCGAAGAATCCCTACGAAAACTGGCGGCTCCCCGCTCAGCCAATTAGCAACAAGTATTTCCTTCTATTATCGCGGTGATATAATGTGGGGCAATCCGGCCGGACGGAGGTGTCCATGACCCGGCTTTGCGTCGTACTTTTCCTGCTGGCCTCGATCCTTTCTGTTACTCCGAAGGCTTCTGCCCAAGGCTTGGGCCCCGACACTGTCAGTCTGACCGGAACGATTTACTCCGAAAAGTCCAAACGTGCTGTAAATCAGGCTTCCGTTCGTCTGTGTGATACCGGCAATAATATGCTTCAGCAGACCATAACTAACGATTCCGGCGAATTCGATTTCCGTCAGATTAAGCGCTCCAATTACATCCTTATCATCGATGCCGCTGGTTATCAGCCCTATGCCTATCATGTCGAATTGAGCTTCACCTCCGATCGCGGAATTTCCATTTATCTAACCCCTAACCCAGGTGATCCCGCAAGCTCTTCGGCTCCGGCGAATGTCTCCGCACATGAAATGTCCATGCCGCAAAAGGCCCGCGATTTGATGGCCTCGGGCGAAAAAAAATTGTACTCCGATAAGAACCCCCAGGCGGCCCTCACAGATCTCCAACAAGCGGTTTCGGTGGCTCCCACCTTTTATGAAGCCTATTACCAGATCGGAATGGCATATTTGACTCTAGGAACCAAAGCGGACGCCGAGAAGAACTTCCGGAAATCCGTTGAAGTCAGCAATGATAAGTACGGCGAACCTGTTATCGGACTCGCGTCCTTCTTGATCGATACAGGAGACTTGGCTCAGAGCGAAACAATGACTCGCCACGGTCTGGAACTCAGCCCCAATTCATGGTTTGGTCATTACCAACTGGGCCGCATCCTTTTTACCGAGAGTAAGGTGGCGGATGCCGAGAAATCCGCGGAGCAAGCCCGCTCGCTGGCTCCTAACGCCGCAATCATCTATCGGCTCCTTTCCAATATTCATTTAAGCCAAAAGAACTATCCCGCCCTGGTTCAGGATCTCGATGCTTATATAAAACTTGATCCTGACAGCCCCGCAGGCGTGCGCGCTAAAGAAATTCGCAAACAAGTTCAGGAAAATATCTCCAGCGGTAAGCTAACCCCTGCGGCAAGTCCCACGCCGTAAAGTCATCTCTCACACCCATCATTACCGCTGAGGTGAATCGGCGGCATTTGTGGGCACGCAGCTCGCCCGCGGAGGCGGGCATGCTGCGCCCGCTGACATGCAAGGGCTAACGTGGCCTGGCTTACAGCCCGTCTGGAAGAGGCCGCGACGATTTGTATTGGTGTTGCCGAGCTGTTTCTCGCGCAAAAACGCGAACCGGAAATCTCAGAGGATTTTAAACACACCGGACGAAAAAAGAGAGGCGGCCTTTTCAGGCCGCCTCTCTTCGATACTTGGCTATAGTTTAGGTTAGAACGTGAACTTGGCGATAAGCTGAAGGATACGGTTAGCAGCCAAGGAACCCGCAAACGAACCATACGGCGTAGTCGGTGGGCTGACCGTCGACGTAATGGTTCCGAAAGACGGGCCGAAAGCCGTTGTGTTATCGGGAACTTGGAAGTTCGGGTGATTCAGCACGTTGTACGCGTTGGCTCCGAGTTGCAGCGCCATCCGCTCTGTCAGGCGGAAACTCTTCCGGAGGCTGAAGTCAGTGTTAAAGTAATTCGGCCCTCGGTAAGTATTCCTTCGAAAATTTCCGTACCCAGTCGGCGCTGGATTGCTGCAAGGGTTGCAAGGTCCTGTCAGTGCTGGGTTCTGCTGTCCCGCGAATTGAGCCAGCGAATAGCACTGCACATTTGGACTCGTGCAGGAATTCTGCACGGGTGTAATCGGCTGAGCCAAAACTACTCCGCCCGCGCCAAAATTCCCCGCTATTTCACTGTTGAAGTCACCCGCATCTTCAAGGCTGAACGGGAATCCGGTGTGGTAGTAAATTGTTCCGGACACGGTCCATCCGCCAAGCGCTGCATCCACCAAGCGATTTTCACTGTGGAACGGCATTTGATACAGGTAGTTTGCTGTGATGTTATGGCGCAAGTCGTAGTCTGCATTCGAATAGTTGTTGCATCGCAGACACAACGGGTTGAGCTGCGTCGTGACTTGCGGAATAAAAGCGGCAAATGGCAGAATCCCGCCATTCGACACATCGTCAAGGGCATGGCTATAGGTGTAATTGAACCTGCCCATGAAACCGTGCCACATGTTCTCCTGCACCGACAACGTGATTCCGTTGTAGTTGGAAGTATTGTTGTTCGTAAGGTCGCTGACATTTCCTACTCGTTGATCTGTTGGAGATGTTGGAAGGCCAGCGAAACCGTCCGGTGCGAAAGTGTTCAGGTACGGATTGATCAGCAAGCCATCATACCCGCGATTGCCTACGTAGTTCGCGGATACTACCGTCCTTGCACCAATCGTGCGCTGAATTTCAACGTTCCATTCCGTATATTTCGGATTTAGCAGCTTGCCTACGCTGGCCAGCCCGGGGGTTTGACCCGCGCAGCCCGGTGTCGTGTTGAAATCCGCCAAGTTGCCGCCGGAGTGATATGCAGACTGGAAAGATGCGTTACAGGCCACTACCCCCAGTGCGGCAGAACCCGGATCGGTGAAGGCGAAGTTGCTGCCGGAGGCGTTATAAGTAAACGCCGTGTCTTGCGGAAAGTTCGTCGTGAACCGGTCTAAAATCGTTCCGGGATACAGGTCAGAAAATTGGCCTACTCCCGCCCGAATGACCGTCTTGTCTCCGAAGGGCGTCCAAGCCACTCCAACACGAGGTTGGAACACAATTCTCTCCACGCCCGGCAGAATGGCATGCGATCCGGGATTGGTGATTGTGTCGAACGGTAAAGCTGCATTGTGGCTCTGGTCCTGGAACGGAATCGGCGGCGCCGACCCGCAGTCCGATTGGCAAACGCCGCTCGAGTTTCGATCCGCGCGCAGAGCCAGCGTCAGTTTCAATCTTGAGTTGACCCGGTATTCATCCTGGAAATACAGACCAACGCTATAAAACGCGATGGGTTGCCGGGCGTGCAAGGCGAAGGCTTGTGTAACAGAATCGCCGGACGAAACCGCTCCGGGATTAAGTACGTCGTTGGCAAAGTCTACCGAGTTTAGGCTAGCTGCCGGAATCAGGCCTTCACTTGCCGTGTAGTCGCTTACATCATCGCGCCGGAAGTTGACTCCCATCTTAAAGCTATGGTTTCCGCGCGTGATCGACAAGTCATCCACGATTCCCCACTGCGTTACGTTGCGGCCCTGCGGAAAAATCGAAAAGCCCGTGTCATCTCCGCATCCTTCGCCAAGGCAGGCAAGAGGTATGTCCGTCAGAGAAAACAACCCCGGAAACGCTGCCGTCGCTGCACTCAAGTCTGGACTTTGGAAAATCGCCGAGTACCACAAAACGGATCCGACGATGTTGTTTACAATGTTGGGACTGAATATATGCGTGTAGTTTAGCTGACCCTCATCTTGCGGCTGGATGCTGTGAATGTTGAATATAGGACTGACCGGGTCAGTGTACGTGGGCTGCGTGCCACGGTCGAATTTCGTGCGCCCAAATACCTTGTTGTTCTCGTTAATGTCCCAATCCACACGTCCAGACACTAGCCATTCCGTGTTTCCGTTCGGACTGGTCTGAAATACTCCGCCAGTGCAAGCATTTGTACCGAGACCGGGGGCTCCCGTAAGCAATCCGCAACTATTAGCTTGAGGATTGGCTATTGCAGCGGCGTAACCCTTAGAAGCGTTGTACAAACTAAAAATGTTCTCGTAAAACGGCGTCGCGGTGCTAGCCGTCGGGAGCGTTGCAACGTTGGCTAACACGAAACTCTCGAACGCCGCCGTGGGATAGAATATCTCGCCGGCGCCGGAAGCTAGTGTGTACCGCAGGCCTTCGGTGTTTGCGAAAAAGAATACCTTGTTCTTTATTACGGGGCCACCCAATGAGGCCGCCCATTGGTTGTTCACTTCGCGCTCATAACCGTTAAAGAAGTCGTCAGAGTTCAATCCGGCGGAGTTGTAGTAATACACAGCATCGCCATGGAAAGCGTTGCCACCGGACTTCGTTGCGTAGTCGATCTGCGCGCCTGCCTGCCGTCCGTACTGGCCGGTGTAGGCGTTACTGATCACCGATACTTCCTGAATTTCGTTCGAGCCCAGCAGCAGGTTGCTGGCGCCCGAGTTATTCAGGTTGAGGAAGGGATCGTTGTAATCGTTACCGTTCAGCGTAAAAAGATTGGCAGTGCCCGGCAATCCGAATGCGCTGAAGTTTCCGTATCCGCCACCAGTCGTATTCCCGGCTACTCCAGGAGCGGTCAGCGCGATGTTGGTCAAGTCACCGCCAGGATTCGGAAGGTTCTCGATCTCGGCGGTTTCGATGCTGGTCGAGATATTCGCGTTCTCAGTTTGGAGAAGAGCGCCTTGTCCCGTCACTTCCACAGTGATCGAGCCGCTTCCCAGTTCCAGCTTGGCGTTGAAGACCAGTGTTTCGCCAAGTGCGACTTGCACGGCTTGAGTAGTCGTTTTAAATCCACTCTTTGTGACGGCTAGCGTGTAAGCCCCCGGCTTTACCAGCCCAAAGGAATAGCCCCCGCTCGCATTGGATTCAGCGGTTAGAGACTCTCCGGTGGCCGTGCTGGTCAATGTAATCGCAGCTCCCGCGATCACCGCGCCTGATGGATCAGTTACCGTGCCGTTGATGGCCCCGGTCACAATGCTCTGCGCCATGATTACGCTCGGCAGCAGCAGCAACGCCGCAAACATTGCGACGAGAAAACGCTTCCAGTTCATACACCCTCCTAGAGATTTGGCTAAGGAAATCGGCGGAACCTTAATAGACACTCGATGCCCCCATGCAAAGATACCCCGCGCTCCCGACCCTTATCGCACGTTAAAGTCCATGTCCAACTCAAAATAAACAACCTAGAATCATACTGTTAAGCTGATACCAAAATACATACAGAGATGTATATCCGTTTTTTCATATTTGTCAACAGGAAACAAGATGTTATTTGGTATAACTCGGATGCGCAAATGCTGGCTTGGCTGAAGCTTCAAAATGAAGCCGGATCCTGATCCTCCGCCCTGTGAGCCTATGGAATCCGCGCTTCTCGGCGCTGTTATCCTTGACTTATGTTTACTATTGTGTTAATATAGTCGGCAGTGGTTGGTGTCCTAAGAATTGGAAGACAGACAAAATGGACGAGCGAGCAGAGGTCGGAAGCTGGGGGCAAAACCATCGTGGCCGGGTTATTGGCGCCGGGAAACTCGCGCTCACCATGGGCGTTTCAAGCGAGATTTCACTCGAGTTTGGCCCCTCGTTTAGCCCATTTCTAGTCGACAGTGCATTACCAGTAGAATTCGACCTAACTTACAGAAAACAAAAGACGGAAAAATTTCTAGTCGACACCAGAACGCACATTAACGATTTCGCAATTTGCAGCTTTCCCGGGCCCATTTTCCCGGACGAACGTCGCAACGCCGAGGGCCCCGAGCGCCGGCCAACCCCAAACCCTCTCTACGTGAATTTTGAATCCAGATTCTCTGCGATTATTTTCTTGGATTAAAAGCTTGACTCTGAAATCGTGTTTGAGTAGGATGGAGGTTCGTCTGTAGTTCTTCCAGTTGACCTGGGAGTACCTGCTCTTTGACAATCGGATGATACATGCCAGAACCCGTTTGGTTACTGCCTTGTTCCAAGTGTACCGGAACAAGGCGAATTGAGATAAACCGAGCGATTTAAAGTTCGTTACCAATCGTGGCGCATCGATGAAAGTCGGGACGTCACGGGTGGAACACCAGATTTCAAACGAGAGTTTGATCCTGGCTCAGAGCGAACGCTGGCGGCGTGCTTAACACATGCAAGTCGAACGCGCAGCATTCTGTAGCAATACAGGGTGTGGGCGCGTGGCGAACGGGTGCGTAACACGTGGATAACCTTCCTTCAGGTGGGGAATAACCCAGTGAAAATTGGGCTAATACCGCATAACATGACGATGCCACATGGTGTTGTCTTCAAAGCCGCAAGGCGCCAGAAGAGGGATCCGCGGCCGATTAGCTTGTTGGCGAGGTAATGGCTCACCAAGGCATTGATCGGTAGCCGGACTGAGAGGTTGACCGGCCACACTGGAACTGAGACACGGTCCAGACTCCTACGGGAGGCAGCAGTGGGGAATCTTGCACAATGGACGAAAGTCTGATGCAGCAACGCCGCGTGGGGGATGAAGCTTCTCGGAGTGTAAACCCCTTTCGACCCGGAAGAATGCCCGCAAGGGCTTGACGGTACGGGTATAAGAAGCCCCGGCTAACTACGTGCCAGCAGCCGCGGTAATACGTAGGGGGCCAGCGTTGCTCGGAATTACTGGGCGTAAAGGGTCTGTAGGCGGTGCGGCAAGTCGATAGTGAAATCCCTAGGCTTAACCTAGGGGCTGCTAGCGAAACTGCCGTGCTAGAGTGTGAGAGAGGCGAGTGGAATTACGGGTGTAGCGGTGAAATGCGTAGATATCCGTAGGAACATCCGAGGCGAAAGCGGCTCGCTGGATCACAACTGACGCTGAGAGACGAAAGCTAGGGGAGCAAACAGGATTAGATACCCTGGTAGTCCTAGCCCTAAACCATCAGGACTTGGGGTTTGCCCTGTACGGGGCAAGTCCCGTAGCTAACGCGTTAAGTCCTGCGCCTGGGGAGTACGGTCGCAAGGCTGAAACTCAAAGGAATTGACGGGGGCCCGCACAAGCGGTGGAACATGTGGTTCAATTCGACGCAACGCGAAGAACCTTACCTGGGCTTGAACCGCACAGGACCAGCTTGAGAAATCAGGCCTTCCCGCAAGGGACCTGTGTAGAGGTGCTGCATGGCTGTCGTCAGCTCGTGCCGTGAGGTGTTGGGTTAAGTCCCGCAACGAGCGCAACCCTTACTCATAGTTGCTACCCGCAAGGGAGAACTCTATGAGGACTGCTCCGGATAACGGAGAGGAAGGTGGGGATGAGGTCAAGTCAGCATGGCCTTTATGTCCAGGGCTACACACGTGTTACAATGCGCGCCACAAAGCGTCGCGAACCCGCGAGGGGGAGCTAATCGCAAAAAAGCGCGCTCAGTTCGGATTGCAGTCTGCAACTCGACTGCATGAAGCCGGAATCGCTAGTAATGGCGCATCAGAACGGCGCCGTGAATACGTTCCCGGGCCTTGTACACACCGCCCGTCACATCACGAAAGTGGGCTGTACTAGAAATCGCCGAGCCAACCGCAAGGAGGCAGGCGCTCAAGGTATGACTCATGATTGGGGTGAAGTCGTAACAAGGTAGCCGTAGGAGAACCTGCGGCTGGATCACCTCCTTTCTAAAAGAAAAGGGAGTACGACCTGCTTCGGTAGCAGGTACGGCTCTCCACCGGTTCCTTCGTGAACCGGGTTCGGCTCTCAAAGCCCGACGGGTTCTGACAAGTACCATCCGATTCAGTCAAACGAATTTGCTACAGACAAACGCAAGCCCCGGCTCGATGTGAATCGAGCCGGGGCTTTTTGTTTTTACAGCGGAGTTTTCGCGCGTGAACAGCTTTGTTCGAGCAGTTTGCGGAAAATTGCACGCAGCAGAAGGATTTTAGTTTCGTAGCGCTGGCGTCCCGTCGGCTTAGCCGCCTTGGTTTTCGTCGCGGCGCGCTTCCGTGCGCCCTCGGTGCCGCAACATTCGCCTAAGCCGTAACGTTCAGCCCGCTGCCGCTGGTTGGTGACGAGGTGGAATTCGTTCCGGATGTCGAACCTGCGCTGCCGCCGGTGCTGAATTGCTCCAGATCCTGCTCCAGCGCTGCGAACGCTGTCTGCGCGCTGGAAAGATTTCCTGCCTGCAGCGCCGACGAAAGCGAATTCAGCGCCGAGGAGACCTGGCTCCCTTGCTGCCCGCCGCCACCCCCACCGTGATGGTGGTGATGATGTACTTGGCCGGCGCCCTGCTGTTGCTGCTGCTGAAAATCCTGCTGGATCGTTGCGTAATCCTGCTGCGCGCCGGAAATATTCCCGGTCTGCAGGTCCTGCGATAGCGCCGCAAACGCCTGCGCGATCGGGTTCGAGCTGTTCGCCGAAGTTGTCGCCGCCGTCGTCGCGCTTGGCGCGCCCGAAAAGTTTTGTGACAGCGTCGCGTAATCCTGCTGCGCCTGCGTCAAATTCCCGGCCTGCAGGTCCTGCCCCAGCTGCTGAAATTCACTCTGAATCTGCTGAAAATTTCCTTGGCCGTTCTGTGTATTCTGCGTCGCGGTCAACAAAGAACTCAGTGCTGTATTCGCGATCCCGGAAATTGACATGGTTCACCTCGCCTGACAATTTTCTAAATCAAACCGCATGTGCCGTTTTGATACGGCGGCCTCTCTGCCGCAAGAGGTGATCAGGATCAGTCCAAAGAGCATTCGCACGCGCGACGCGGCCATCCCTTTCATCGGCTGTGTGCGTCTTCACTTGAATACGGACTAAAGCGTCAGTCCCTCCGGGACTTTCCATGTGCAACGAGTCAGCCAGAGCAAAGCTGAACGAAGCTTTGATCCCATCGTTGAGCGCAGGCGGGTTATCGAGTGGGTGTCGCCAGGAAGGTCCGCCAAGAACGAACAACTAGGCACAAATCTCCGCAGGCAGCAACCAGCAGGCGGCAATTATTTCCGGCCGCCTATACCCAGCGCCGCAGCAACATCAGAAATGACGGGCCCGGAGGAATAGTGGACGGACATGCGTACGAGGGAAAATCCAGAGCTGGCAACCTACTCGATCGCCACCAAATATCTAGCTCGCTTCACCGGTTTCGCATCTTTCTCAAACGGTCGCACGTATTCAAAATCCAGCTCCACGATGCCCGCAGCCACAGATTCAAACGTCCACACTTCTTCGCCCGGCGCGCCCAGCGCATCGGAAGCAGCCGCATGATAATCGTCGCTGATTTGCTTCAGCGTCGCGGGATCCAGCGGCTTCGCCAATCGCCAGCTATATCCGGTAGTGTGGTTCGCGTTCAGCGTGATCGAGAATTGCTTGCCCGCCAGCACCCGTATTTGCTCCACGCCCTCCGCCACGTCAAATCCGGTTGCATTCGTCGGAATTGCCGCTGCCTGCGGAGCAGCGGCGGCCGCAACGCTGGCCACTCGGGCGCCCTGGAAATTTCCCTGCGTGTCGAAATTAAATGCCAGCGTAGCGGTCCCGACCACGGCGCAGGCGTGGCAACCGTCGCGCAAAGTGTACTGCACCAAAAACGTCTGCACTCCCCATGAAGCCGACGTTACCGTCGGCAACTTGCTATCGAACCGGTCCCCGGGCCAAAGGCTGATCTGCGGATATTGCGCGGCGAGCGCTGCGTAGGCCGCATTTTTCTTCATCTCCGCATCCAGCGTAAACCTGTCGTCATCCACGTCAATCGGCGAGGGCGTCCCGTTCACCAGCAGCACGCCTTCCAGCTCGTTGGCGCGAAATGCGTACTCGATGTAGGCAATGTCCACTCGTTCCACATGCCGGAACGCCCGCAGGTAAACCACTCCCAGCGAGCTCGCCAGGCTTTCCGCGAACGCCAGCGCCTCGGGCGACGCACCGGTGGCTTTCATTTCGTTCAAAAAACATCTCTCGATGTGGGTCGGATCCAGTTCGCCGCATTTCTGGCGAACGGCGGCAAGCGTCTCGGCAGGTGGATTCCAGACCGCGGCAGCACTCACCGGCGTCGTCACACGCTGCGCTGCCTTCGCGGGTTCCTGCGCCACTGCCGCACATGACGCAGCGTACACGATCGCAAATAAAAACCAAATCCGAATCATTTCGCCCTCGCGCGGCAAGCGCACCTGCCTCGGATCACCTTACGCGCAACTCATCCCAGAAGTGAATAACGATCTTTACGCAAGCGATGTCGCGCCGCGTTTCTCCGCGCTGGGTTGCCGCGTGCATCCCTCACACGCTGCCACTCAAAAAAAGGGGGCGAGTTTGCACCCGCCCCAGGTGATGCCCGATTGTGAAAGTATCCGTGCGTCGCCCCCTACTGCGGAGCTCCCGGCACCCACACCTGGTCCGAGCTGGAAATATCTATGTCGCGCAGCTCGGTCTTGATGCGGTAGGTGCGCAACTCGCCTTTCCCTTTGCTGGGCCGCTTGCTGGTCCAGCTAAGGAAATACTGGTTCTTGAGGATGGTGTCCAGCTGGTCCAGGAACGGCGCAAACGCGATCGGCGTTTGCAGCCCCTGGAAGAAGGAATAACCGCCGGTCTTATCGGTAATCTCAGCTAGATTGCTCTGCCCGTAACTTACCCGGAACAAGTTATGGCTCGCTCGGCCCACCCCGGAGGCATACAGCGTATGAATTATCACCCCGG
Source organism: Candidatus Acidiferrales bacterium (assembly GCA_049693615.1). Lineage (GTDB taxonomy): Bacteria > Acidobacteriota > Terriglobia > Acidiferrales > UBA7541 > Palsa-295. The sequence goes on from JBAVQB010000031.1 coordinate 253,126, forward strand.
CCTTTTCCGCCGCCACGTAAGTGCTCTGAATGTCTGGGCTGAACGGGTCGCCGCGGAAGCGGTCAATGCCATCGGCGATCAGCAGAATTTCGCGGCGCACGCCCGCAGTTACGGGCCACCCCTTGATCAAGCTCATCGTCGAAAGATAAACGCTGGAATAAGCTCCGAAATTTCCCAGTGGCAGGCGCAAACTCTTGCCCACCGCTTCGTGATCGTTGCTGAATTGCGAAGCCGCTTGCACCGTGCCGTTGCTCGCATAAAACACTCCCACGGCGCTACTCTTCGGCTGCCCGTTGATGAACGCCTTGATGTCGCTCAGCTGATTGCCCAGCTCGGTCGAGGTGGCTTCGTCAATCACAATCGCCAGTTGCAGCCCCGCCTTTTCGCCCTGCGCCGGAGTCCAGCCCGCCACCTCTTTCTTTTCCTTCCCTTCATAAACGCCGATGTCATCCTTGCTGATCGCAGGCGGCGCCGTGAATTTCGGCCCCAATACAGTGACCACAGTCGTTACCGTTGCAGTTGCGGGGGCTTGCGCTTGCGGCGCTCCTGCCACTGCCAAAAATGCGGCCACCACCAGAACACTTGCCACCACGTAGATCGATTTGCGCATCGCCATCTCCTCAGCTGGAGGGTTTCCGCCCGGTTTCGCACTCACGTGGGATCAGCAGGACGGCAGGAGTTCCGCCAGATGCCGCAACTTTAGTGAGCCGGCCGCTTTCTGTCAAGCCCCGGCCAGAATGTCCTTCACGTGCGCTCAATTATCGGGATGCTCAATAAACCAAGGTGAGATGCTTGCGGCGCTCCAGCCACTCTTCGTTGTTGAATATCCGCGGGGTCAGCTCGATCAGTCGCGGCAACATATTGAACACCGCCACCGGACCCCACTCCGCGCCCATGCGCGTACGGAATCCTTTGCGGTTCAATTCCTCGGCCACCTTCGCCAGCGAAATATCCTGAATTATCAATTCCATCATGGAAAGCAGAAATTGCATCTCCGCGGGATTCTGCTCGAGGTGCTCGCAATCCTCCGCCACGCGCAGCCCGAAAGGCGCATCCTGCAGACTCGCCGCGGCCTCCACGGGCGCCGCGGGAATTTCATGCGCCGTCGCGGAGCGCTCCCACTCCACCGCAACCAGTTTCCACCCCGCCTGCTGGCGCTGCTGCACGTATGCCGCATCCAGTGATCCCTGCAATGATTCACGAATACGTTCGCTTTCGGCCATGCTGCCTCCTAAGCGATGCGATCGCGGATCTCGGCGCGTCGCTTCGCTCCCGCCACCGTCTCGCCACCAGGACACCTCTCCGGGAAATGTTGTTCACGATTCCGCAATTCTTGGGCCTAGGCCACGGGAAAGAAACCTGATGTGGTGCAATAAGTTAGGCTGCGTCGCTCGGCTCTCGAATCACAGCGCTGCCCGCTTCTGGGACCACCTTGTCGCTCCAGCGGACAAGCTCCAGACAATCAGCCGTCCCGCGTAGCGGTCGAAACGCCGCGGTTTGCCGCGGACGCGCCGCCATGCTGTTGCTCTTCTCTGTGCACTCTGCGCCTCAGCGGTTGTTCTGCTCTGTTGCCTTGGCCTTTGTAGCGGCCGGTTCAGGATCATCGAACCGGGCAGCACTTGCCGTCGTGTTTCAATCCTCGGCTCGCGGCGGGAATCCGTCGAAACCTCGCCACAACTCCCGCACTCTGTCGTACTATGTCTTCGCCCAGTTTACCTGCAGTTCCCGGTTACATCCCAATTCCAGTCTTCGCGGGGGAAATGATGAAGTTTAAGCAATTTATGGCAATTTTCGCCGTCGTTCTAGCCATGGCAACCGTTGCCAGCGCCGATACCGTCGTACTAAAAAACGGAGACCATCTCACCGGCACCGTAGAAGTCTCCGACGGCAAAGACGTCACCCTGAAAACCGACTTCGCCGGTGAAATCAAGATCCAGTGGTCCGCCGTGCAGGAACTCAAGACCGACAAACCGATTTACGTTGTAACCCCAGACAAGAAAACCGTCAGCGGCACAGTCTCGACCGATGGCACAAACCTCGTAATCCACACCGCGAATAACGGAACAGTTCAGGTCCCGCTTGCGCAGGTAACCGTCGTCCGCTCCTCCGACCTCGAAACAGCCTACGAGAAGAGCCTGCACCCCAGCCTGCTCGAAGCTTGGAAAGGCGGCGCAAGCCTGGGCTTCGCCATCGCGCGCGGCAATAGCGAAACCACCAACCTCACCACCGGTTTCAACGCCGACCGCAAAACACTGTCGGACGAGCTCACCCTGTACGAGTCTTCACTGTACTCCACCAATGACCTTCCCGGCGGAGGCGTAATCGCCAATTCCATCCTGGGCGGCGCGAAGTTCGACCGCAACTTCACCAAGCGCCTGTTCGTGTTCGTCAGCGCCGATTACGCGCACGACGCGCTGCAAGATCTGAACCTGCGCCAAATCTACAGCGGCGGCTTGGGTGTGCACATCATCAACAATCCCAGTACCACCTTCGATTTTCTTGCCGGCGCGAACTACACCCGCGAAAGCTACGGCAATGGCGCCGCCGTCGCCGTGGACCGCAATTTGGGCGGGATTACTCTCGGCGAAAACTTCATGCACAAATTCGGTAAGTCCACCACCTTCACCGAAGTCTTCTATTTCTATCCGGACCTCAGCGACACCGGCCAATACCGCTTCTCGCTGGACGCCGCTGCCATCACCAAGATCAACAAGTGGCTCGGCTGGCAGACGACGCTCACCGACCGCTACGTCACCGATCCACCGATCGCCGGCACAAAATCGAACGACGTGATCTTGTCCACCGGCATCAACGTCAGCTTCGCGCACTGAGCGCGCCGCGCCCCCGTGGCTCGCGAAGAGGATGTAGCAGCAGCGTGGGCGCGTTAAACGCAAAGAGCCGCTCCGGAAAGCATCTGGAGCGGCCCTCTGTTTTTCAAGTCTGCGTTTCCAAGCCAAACTCATCTCTGCAGCGTGGAAAGCTTGCGCCGCAAACTATTCTTCCAGTATCGCTCGGTAAATCCCGCCGCCAAGCGCGCCCCCGACCAATGGCGCCAGCCAGAAAAGCCATAGCTGCTTCACGGCCCAGCCGCCGACAAACAAAGCTGGTCCCGTGCTGCGCGCCGGATTCACGGAAAGATTCGTCACTGGAATTCCCACCAGATGGATCCCCGTCAGGCACAAACCAATCGCAATCGCCGCGAATCCTTGCGGCGCCCGGCGATCCGTGGACCCCATCACCACCAGCAAGAAGACGAAAGTCAGCACAATCTCCGTAACCAGGCACGCCACCAGCGAGTATCCGCCCGGTGAATGCTCCGCGTACCCGTTGGAAGCAAATCCACCCGCCAGCGAGAACCCTTCTTTCCCTGACGCGATCACGTACAGCACTCCCGCCGCGGCAATCCCGCCCACCACTTGCGCCACAATGTAGGGAATCAAGTCCGAAGCCGGAAACCTCTTGCCCACAACCAGGCCCAACGAAATAGCCGGGTTCAGATGAGCGCCCGATATATGACCGAGCGCCTGAACCATCACCACCACCGTCAGACCGAAAGCCAGCGCAACTCCCAGAAACCCGATGCCCAGCCCCGGAAACGCCGCCGAAATCACCGCGCTTCCGCACCCTCCCAACACCAGCCAGAATGTTCCGAAGAATTCTGCCGCCGCACGTTTTCCCAATGGCACTGCCATCGCACACCTCCTCAACTGCAAACCTTGCGAGCCGGTGTAGCACAGGTTCGCCCATGGAACAATGAGTGGAACAAACAATCCGCGCCACAGTGGCAGACGGCTTTGCGGTGCTCAGTTACCCACAGCCTTCGGCAAATTCCAGTGTTGCCACACGCTCACCAGCCGCAGCAAAAAACAAAATGTTCCGCCCAGCACCGCCGCCTGCGTCGCGGAAAGCCGCAACTTCCTGCCCAGGATCAACAATGCCGACCCCGCCAGCGCCGCCGTCGCGTACACCTCCGCGCGCAGCACCAGCGGCACTCGCGCCAGCAGAATATCGCGCAATGTTCCTCCGCCCACCGCCGTCATTCCTCCCAGCAAAATCGCGAGGAACGGATGGATGTTGAATTCCAGCGCTTTCTCCGTGCCCGCCACAGCGAACAGCGCCAATGCCGCCGCATCCAACGCCACCATCGCCGGCCCCGGAATCGCCAGCACGTAACGATGCAGAAAAAATACGATCGCGCCCCCCGTGAACGCCGTCGCCGCATAGCGCCAGTCCCGCAACGACGCCGGCGGCGTCGCGCCGATCAGCAAATCGCGAATGATTCCGCCAGCCAGCGCCGTCGCAAACGCCAGCACCATCACGCCCAGCAGATCCAGGTTGCCGCTAGTCGCCGCCGTCGCTCCTTCAATCGCAAACAGCAGCGTCCCGGCCATATCCACTGCAAAAAGCAGCTTGTTGTCGCCTTTGCTCATCACCCCAGCGCCCCTCCGCCCCCTCGAAATCCGCGCTCAAATTATCACGAAACCCGCGCCCCGGCAGCTTCCCGCCCCAGCGTCCCCCGTCCCTCGGATGCCCGCCCGGCACCCCTCATACGCACTGAGCCCTTTCGGGCCACCTCCTCGGGTTGTCAGTTGCGAAGCATCCGTTGCGGGCGCGCGTTGGCCGCAGGCAGGGGGCTATGCTATAAGTACGAGTCCGCTTATTCCGAGGAAATTGTGCCGTTTATAAATTTTCCCGCTCGCGAAATTAACTGCAAGCTTGTTTACTACGGCCCTGGCCTTGGCGGCAAGACCGCCAACTTGCAGTGGATCTACGAGCACACCGGAGCGAATCAAAAGGGAAAGATGGTTTCGCTTGCCACCGAAACCGATCGCACTCTTTTCTTCGATTTTCTTCCGCTCGATCTGGGCACCGTGCGCGGCTTTCGCACTCGCTTTCATCTCTACACCGTTCCCGGACAGGTTTTCTACGAAGCCAGCCGCC